>NZ_JBEPPC010000007.1:0-297047 GCF_040547115.1 Hymenobacter sp. UYCo722
CCAGCCTGCAAAACTGGTTGGCCCTGCACTGGCTCGCTTTTACCGTGCTGCTACTGCGTAAAATTACGTCGCCGACTACTTCCTAAACAGCTTCATAATATCCGCGGATTGCAGCCAAAGTCATGGATTAGGAAGTTTCAAGAAATTGACTTGTTGATTAAAGGTGGGGAATTACATGGCGTTATTATTTACTTAGCTACTCCACTTTTTTTGCAAGTATCTAAGCCGGAATACAACGACCATTGGAATAGACTATTAGAGATTTGCTCACAAACTAAATCAATAGTTATAGTATATGAGGAGAATATACATGAGAACTTTAATTACTATGATTACACTGAAGAGCGGTATCTGTCTTATTCAGAGCTTCTAGAAAGAATATTAGTCATCGAAGCCGAGTTATTTGCAAGGGATGGATACGCTCCTTTTGGAGAAAAGAAATTTACAGGCGAAGAGCTGCATATGATTTTGGGGGGAGCACCCCCAATCCCAGATGAGCCGAATTTTGGTTATAGGTCTTTGCTAGAAAACCTTGATTTAGCACAAAAAAGGATAGAAGATTATCACAACAGAAAAGATGATGTATCAAAATCAATTGATGCAATTCTCTCTTCAAAAGTCCTTTTGAAGACGTTTAAAGAAAAACAAAGCATTGCTCATGTCATTGAGGAATTTCTCTTTGACATAGTAAAGGATGTTTTTTTTAGTATATATGTGTCGAATGAACAGATTCTGCATGATGAATTTTCTGATTTTGTCAAAATATTCGAGAAATATATGCGAAATATAGAAGGTATAAATTTTATTGTGGATTCTGATAGTAGTTCAAACGGCACTACATACTACTTCAAATCTAAAGTGCTAGAAGGAGCAGAAGACTTTTCGAATGCTATTCGTCGCTTTGATAAATTTATAGAAGTGTATCTGGAAGCACCAGAAGAAGCTGCAAAACTTGTAGCCAAAGAATATGCTAATTCGGTGGAAGTATTTGATGCCATGCAAGGCATCATGAAAAAATATCAAAGGTTATTATTGGATATAAAACATCAACAAGAGAGAATTAAGATGTTGATGAAGCAAGATTTTGAGAACATTGCTTTAGAAAACACAATGTATAGTGAGGAGCTAAGTTTGCTGAATTCTAAAGGGCTTATTAAGGACTCGACTTATTTCATTGGAGGTAAAGTAGGGCCTTTTGGGCTGGATGTGAATGCGGAAGGCTATTCAGAAAATGACACAGAGATTTTGAGAGTTGTGTCTAAATATGGTAGCAAAGAGGATTTGACGCTCATAAAATCCAGCATCGACAAGTTAAAAGATGAAGAAGCGTCACAAACTGATAAAATTAGCTCGTCAGAAAAAATAAAAGGATTTTTAATAAAAGTCCTTAAAAAAACAGGTGAACACGCGGAAACTATTGGTGTAAAGGTGTTAACTACATATTTGGACAACTTGGCAAAAGGTGCAATACAGTAGATAATTCGATTCAGCCAAAATGTCTCACTTGCTCTTTTAAATCATTTTCATTTCCGCCAAAAAGTCCGCTTTTCACCTCTCGCACCCCATTTGCTAGTCCTCTCGTACGAACTTCCTAACCCGAAGCATCCACTTAGAGACGAACGAAAATGGACTTTAAAAACTTCACCATCAAGGCGCAGGAGGCCGTGCAGAAGGCCACCGAAATTGCCGGCGGAAACCAGCAGCAGGCGGTCGAAACCGGCCATTTGCTGAAGGGCATCTTCCAGAGCGACGAGAGCGTCTTCTCGTTTCTGGCCAACAAGCTGGGGGCCAACCTCAACATTCTCACGCCGCGGCTCGATGCCCTTGTGGCCGCCTACCCCAAGGTGAGCGGCGGCTCGCCCTACTTCGCCAACGACGCGGCCGCCGCCGTGCAGCGCGCCAACGCCGCCATGAAGGACATGGGCGACGAGTTCGTGTCCATCGAGCACCTGCTGCTGGGCATCCTCTCCGGCCGCGATGCCGTGGCCACGCTGCTCAAAGACACGGGCTTCAACGACAAGGACTTGAAGGCCGCCATTCAGGAACTGCGCGGCGGGCGCAAAGTCACCAGCCAGAGCGCCGAAGACCAGTACCAGAGCCTAAACCGCTACGCCGTGAACCTCAACGAGCAGGTGCGGCGCGGCAAGATGGACCCCGTGATTGGCCGCGACGAGGAAATCCGGCGCGTGCTGCAAATCCTCTCGCGCCGCACCAAAAACAACCCTGTGCTGCTCGGCGAGCCCGGCGTGGGCAAAACCGCCATCGTGGAGGGCCTGGCCCAGCGCATCGTGGCCGGCGACGTGCCCGAAAACCTGCGCGACAAAGTCATCATGAGTCTCGACATGGGCCTGCTCGTGGCCGGGGCCAAGTACAAGGGCGAGTTTGAGGAGCGCCTCAAGGCCGTCATCAAGGAAGTGACCGACTCGGATGGGCAGATTGTGCTCTTCATCGACGAGATGCACACCCTCATCGGGGCCGGCGGCGGGGGCGAGGGCGCCATGGACGCCGCCAACCTGCTCAAGCCCGCCCTGGCGCGCGGCGAGCTGCACGCCATCGGGGCCACCACGCTCAAGGAATACCAGAAGTACATCGAGAAGGACAAGGCCCTCGAACGCCGTTTCCAGGCCGTGATGGTGGACGAGCCCACCCAGGACGACGCCATCAGCATCCTGCGCGGCATCAAGGAGAAGTACGAGCTGCACCACGGCGTGCGCATCACCGACGACGCCGTGATTGCCGCCGTGGAGCTCAGCTCGCGCTACATCACCGACCGGTTTTTGCCCGACAAGGCCATCGACCTCATGGACGAAGCCGCCGCCAAACTCCGCATCGAGCTGAATTCCATGCCCGTGGAGCTCGATGAAATCCAGCGCCGCATCATGCAGCTCGAGATTGAGCGCGAAGCCATCCGCCGCGAAGACAACCGCGACCGCGAAGCCGTGCTCAGCAAGGAGCTGGCCGAGCTGAACGACAAGCGCGACACCCTCAAAGCCCGCTGGGAAAGCGAAAAAGCCGTGCTCACCGGCATTCAAACCCAGAAGGAAGCCATCGAGCAATTCAAGCTGGAAGCCGAGCAGGCCGAGCGCCAGGGCGATTACGCCCGCGTGGCCGAGTTGCGCTACGGCAAGATTCAGGAAGCCGAAACCAAGCTGAGGGCCCTCCAGGACGAGGCCGCCGCCAACAAAGACGGCGGCACCATGCTCCAGGAAGTCGTGACCAGCGAGAGCATTGCCGAAGTGGTGGCCAAGTGGACCGGCATCCCGGTGAGCAAAATGCTGCAATCGGACCGCGAGAAGCTGCTCCAGCTCGAAGCCGAGTTGGGCAAGCGCGTGGCGGGCCAGGCCGAGGCCATCGCGGCCATTTCGGATGCGGTGCGCCGCTCCCGCGCCGGCCTGCAGGACCCCAAGCGGCCCATCGGCTCGTTCATTTTCCTGGGCACCACCGGCGTGGGCAAAACCGAGCTGGCCAAGGCCCTGGCCGAGTATTTGTTCAACGACGAGAATGCGATGGTGCGCATCGACATGAGCGAGTTTCAGGAGCGCCATTCGGTGTCGCGCCTCATCGGGGCCCCTCCCGGCTACGTGGGTTACGACGAGGGCGGGCAGCTCACGGAGGCCGTGCGCCGCAAGCCCTACTCGGTAGTGCTGCTCGATGAAATCGAAAAGGCCCACCCCGACGTGTTCAACATCCTGCTGCAAGTGCTCGACGATGGCCGCCTCACCGACAACAAAGGCCGGGTGGCGAACTTCAAGAATACCATCATCATCATGACCTCGAACACGGGGGCCGACATCATCCAGAAGAATTTCAAGGAGCTGAACGAGTACAACCACGAGGAAGTGGTGGACCGCACCCGCGACGAAGTGCTGGAGCGCCTCAAGCAGCACATGCGCCCCGAGTTCCTGAACCGCATCGACGAAATCGTGATGTTCCAGCCCCTCAAGCGCAAGGAAATCCGCAAGATTGTCGACATCCAGTTCAAGCAAATCCAGCAGCGCCTGGCCGAAGCCGGCATCCAGCTCGAAGCCACCCCCGAAGTCCTGGATTACCTGGGCGAAGCCGGCTTCGACCCGCAGTTCGGTGCCCGCCCGCTGAAGCGCGTGCTCCAGCGCGTCATTCTGAATGAGCTGTCGAAGGATATTCTTTCGGGCCGTGTGAGCAAGGACGCCGTGGTGGAAGCGGTGTTGGAGGACGGCGCGGTGAAGTTCGAGAACGTGGAGATGCCGGCGGTGTAATTCGTTGGTTGGTTTGGAATGAAAAGGCCCCGTTGGAAATTTCCAACGGGGCTTTTTTCGTGCAGCTGCACGAATTTAATTAGCGAAATATCTCGACTTTTTTAGGCGGCGTTGGACGTAAGCGGGCAGTACTTTGCCTGCTTCGTACGCACTTACGGTGCTACCTTCCTTTGCGCTGCTGAAGCGAGTTAATTTACCAATACTAATGATGGCAGGTATGCCACCGAATAGCGCAACCCCGGTTGCAGTACCGGCAGTTGTACCTGAAAATCCTTGGGTAGCACCGCTACTGGCTGCTACTGTAACAATGCGAATAGCAAATGCACTTCCAATCACTGTCCAGATTATTCCTCCGGTGCGGTGCTTGCTGAACATGTTGTGAATTGCACGAACTGTGTCGGCACGCGAGAATGCTTGTGAAGTGGGGCTTTGGGCATGTGCATTTAAGGCGGTTGCTAGAATAAAGCCCAAAATGAGTAGTTGTCTTTTCATGTTAGCTGCAGAAGGTAAAAAGGTGACCCGAACGAAATATGAGTGGCCAATAGTTAGGACGCTTTAGAGGCAAAGCTACTGCCGTTGTATCTAAGCTGGCGCAAATTTAGCGCAGCATAATTAGTGGCCAACCTTGATATGGAAGCACAAGCTGCACTGCCGCACCAGCGGCAAGGCAGTGCTGACTATCTGGAATGTTCAGAGTAGTTGTTCAAATGCGAGGCGCTGCCTCGCTCGAATGCAAGGCACGAGTTACAATGCGCTAGATTCACGCCCGCACATTTCTTCTGCAACACCCGCTACCCTTGCCGCGCCAGCCACGGCGGCGGGGCGCGTGAGATAGGATTAGAAACTGAAGACACTATTGCTACATGCGCCGCTGGGGTGGCGGCCGGGGCGCGGGGTGAGCGGCTGGCTATTAGCGGTTAGCTTTCAAGAAAGCCAATTCGAGTCCTGAACCAGCTCCGGTAAGCGGGCGTTATCTTTACCTGACCCCAAACTCCTACCGCTATGTCCATTACCCTTGAGTTGAGCGACGAAGTGACGCAGCAAGCCGAGCAGTACGCCCGGCAGCAGGGTCGCAGCCTAGCGGCGCTGGTAGAGGAGTATCTGCGGCAGTTGGCTGCGAAGCCGGTGCCGCCGCTAGCCCCGGCCGTGCAGGAGTTGTATGGCATCCTGGATTTGCCGGCCGGTTTCGACTATAAAACGCAGCGCGACGAGCGGGCTTCGTAATGCGCCATTGCTTTCTGGATACCAACGTCGTATTTGATTACCTGGGCCGACGCGAGCCGAATGACTTGGCGGCCGTGGCCCTATTTCAAGCCGCTTATGATGGAAGGGTAACGCTGCACGTTTCAAGCCTGAGCTTCAGCCACGTCTTCTACACCTTACGCAAGCAGTTCGGCGCGGAGTCGGCGCGGGAAATGCTGCGCAAAATAGCTCGGCTGGTACAGGTGACGGCCGTAGATGCTGCCGTGGTGGAAGCCGCGCTAGAATCGGCCTTTACCGATGTGGAAGATGCAATGCAGCATTTTGCGGCGTTGGCTCTGCCGGAGGTGGAAGCCATTGTGACGGGCGACCCGAAAGGATTCAAGGAAAGTCAGTTGCTGGTATTGAGCCCGCTGGAGGCTTGGCAGCGGGTGAAGTAGCCCGTGGCTGCAAAGAAACTTCTGCTACTCCTGCCGCTGGGGTGGCAGCCGGGGAGCGTGGAGGTGGGTTTTAGCTATTAACGGATGGCTATTAGTGGTTAGCTTTTGCTCTCGTTCGTCGTATTTTTGACCACCCACCCATTCCAATCCGCATGGATACCGCCGCCATCACTGCTTACATCGAACTGAACCCGCAGGTGCGCTTCGGCAAGCCGGTGGTGAAGGGCACGCGCACGACCGTGGCCGAAGTGCTGGAAATGCTGGCCAACGGCATGAGCGCCGCCGACATTGCCGAGGACTTCCCGGCCATCGGCGCGGCGCAGGTACGGGCCTGCCTGCTGTACGCGGCCTATAAGGAAAGCATCATGCTGCTGGCCGCCGCGTAGCTGCTCATGCGCCTGCTGCTGGACGAAAACATCGGCCGCCTATCTACGCCCGCACTGCGCGGCGGTGCTGCACGTCCGCGATATTAACCTGGACAACAGCCCTGACACGAGCATCTGGCGCTACGCCCGGCAGCACGGCTACGATGTGCTGACCAAAGAAGAGGATTTCCTGCGGCTGGTGCTGGCCGAAGGGTTTCCGCCCCGCGTGGTAGCCGTACAAAATGCGCAGGTGCCCGTAGCGAGGCTGGCGGAATTTTTGCTGGCGCGGCTGCCGCAGATTCAGTCGTTTCTGGGGCCGCAGACGGAATTTGGGCTGTTGTAGCTGCGGCTGCCGTGAGCAGAAACTGAAGACACTCCCGCTACTTTGGCTGCTTGGGGAGGCGGCCGGGGCGCGGGGGTGAGGTAGTGGGTGGCTGCCGTATCTTGTGCATAATTAGTCGCGTAGCCTTCTTTTATGGAACCCGTTCAAACCAAAGCCGAAGTTATTGAGCGCTTGCAACAGCAGGGTGCGCAATTGCGGGCGCTGGGCGTGGCGCAGCTGGGCTTGTTCGGCTCGTTCGTGCGCGACGAGGCCGGGCCGGAGAGTGACGTAGACCTGCTCGTAGATTTTCAGGAAGGACGCAAGACGTTTGAAGGCTTCTTCGCGGTGATTGACTTTTTGGAAGCGTTGCTCGGGCGTGAAGTGGAACTGCTGACCCGGCCGGGGTTGTCGAAGTACATCGGGCCGCATATTTTAAAAACGACCGAATATGTCCTCCCCATTGCCGCTTGAGCGGCTAATGCACATCCGCGACGAAGTGCAGTTTTTGCAAAGGTGTCGGGCGAAATTGCCGGATGTGGTGGCGTTGGTAGCCGATGAAGTCATGAGCCGGGCCATCGTGAAAAGTATTGAAATCATTGGGGAAGCCACCAAAAACCTGCCAACTGACTGGCGGGATGCTTACCCGGAAATACAGTGGCGCAACATTGCCCGGATGCGTGATAAGCTGACGCACCATTACTTCGATACCGATTTTGAGTTTGTATGGATAGTGCTTCAAAAACTGATTGACCCGCTGGGTGAAACTATCGCCAAGATGTTAGAAGAGTTGCCGGGAGTGGAGCAGGAATAGCTAAGTAGGAGTGAAACTGCCGCTACATGCGCCGCTGGGGTGGCGGCCGGGGCGCGGGGTAATCGATTGTGTTTAGCGGCCCGCCATTAGTGCTCCTTTATTCCCTAAATACGCGCTGTTTGCTAAGACGTTTTATCATCTTATGCCAGAATAGCTAAGCGGTGTAGTGCTGCCACGTCACGTAGCAGATATAGCCGTTGAGTAGCATGAACAGGAAGGATGGCAGCGATAACCAAAATCCATCGCCGATTTTCATTCGCACGCCGAAGCCCAGCAGCATGAGTAGTGTCAGTCCTCCCGAGGCGAGAAGCAGAATGAGCGGTGAAACCAAGCCGACAAGCAGACCAACGGCTCCCAGTATTTCCAATATCGCAGTTAGCGGCCCGAATTTCTGCAGGCCGTAGCGCACAAATTCCTGCTGCAGATGGGCAGATTTGAAATAACTAATGCCGTAAAATAGAAAGGAAATACTGGAAATCCAGATGAAAATAGTCGTCATTAGGCTCATACCGAAATCACACCTGCGTAAGCCGCTGCCACGAACAACGATAGTAGCAAGAGCACAAAAGAAGGCACGTATTTGTACCAGGGATTGCGCACTTTAATGTGTGCTAATTGAGCGCATACCATCAGAAAAGCCATTATCAGGGCCGGTACCAGCACCAGCTGGGGAAACCAGATGCCGGCCACCAGCAGCGTGGCCAACGCAATTTTGGTTGCGCCCACCATGTTGCGCACCAAATCTGGCAGTCCATACTGTTTAAACTCCTTAACGATATTATCAAAGCGAAATACCCATACCACAACAATGGAAAGGGCGATGATGATTTGGGCGAGTACAACTATTACACTCATATTCGGTCGTGTTTTTCAAAAAAAGTTACGCATTCACGCAGGCCGGTTCGATAGCTCACTTTCCGGCAAATGTTCGCAGCCTTGCTGCAGGAATAGAATTTGTATGGCCTACACCCTTGCATACGCTCTACGAGCCAGGTTTACATTTAGTTGATTGTCAGCAGTAATTCAATCTCAATAGCTTGAGCTTTGCGCGGATTACGGACTGACACTACTGCCGCCGCGCCCGGTAGCGGCCGCGCAAGAGACGAGAAAGCTAGCGCTGGCGGTAGCTGACGTAGCGCTTTGCCGGGTTTATGCAGTAACCATTACACACAGGCAATAGTCGCTTTGGTAAGTTGCCGCGGCAAACCAACGACTACTGAGTCACCGCCACAGGCAACCGCTAACTCCGGTGTCTGGCGGTGATACGTGAGCAACTAGGCACCTTCTCTCTTCTTCAAACCGGTATTTTGGCTTCCGGCTGCTCTGCATGAAACGAATCCACTTGTTCGAACTCGAAGACTTCGCCTGGTTTCCGAATTGGATACGCATCTGCCTGACGCGGCTTATTGTGGTAATGCATAAGTTCCTGGGTTCGCCCGCAGATTTGGTGCAACTGCTCAGTCGGGCGTTGGCCCATTCCGAGCGTGCGGCCATCGTAGACCTGTGCTCGGGCAGCGGAGGACCGATGCTGGAAGTTTACCGAACGCTGAAACAGCAGCCCGGCCTAACCCGCCTGATGCTCATACTGACGGATTTGTACCCGAACCGGACCTTGGCTGCTGCCATCCAAGGGCAGGCCGATGCTGCGCTGCGGTACGAAACCCACTCGGTCGACGCGGCCGAAGTAGGCTCGGAGTTGCGCGGCGTGCGCACATTGGTCTGCAGCTTCCACCACATGCGTCCGGGGGTGGCCCGGCGTATTCTGCAGGATGCCAAGGAGCAGCAGCAGCCCATCTGCGTGTATGAAATCAGCGACAACAGCTTTCCAATTGGCCTGTGGTGGGTAACCCTGCCCCTGAATTTTCTGATGGCGTTTTTCATCACGCCCTTTGCGCGCCCGGTCACGGCAAAACAGTTGTTTTTTACTTATGCCGTGCCCATTATCCCGCTTTGCTTTGCCTGGGATGGGGCCGTTTCCAATGCCCGCACGTACACCTTGGGCGATATGGCAACCCTGCTCGAAGGGTTGCACTCCGATGAGTACACCTGGGAAACCGGCCTCATTTCGGGCAAGGCCAAGAAGCTGTACTTGCTTGGCCTACCCAAGGGGAGGTAGCAGCCCTGGCACCCACCGTCCGGGGTGCTGTGAAGGCGGTGCAACCACTACCCCGCTCCGGCAATTGATAGCCCCGACATCAGCAGGTGGCGTTGCAATCGGCCGCACGGCTATGCTGTGCCGGCCAAGCATGAAGATTTTTCGCCACGGGTGCTGGCCGTGCAGAATGCGTAATTCTGCGGGAAGATATTTATTGTGTGTAATAAATTGATAAACAGCTTGCTAGAGTTGTATTTGTGCGAATGGGTAGTGCAGGTAGAAATGCGGGTATGATGCCTTATTAAAATTCATTCATATTTGCTTGTTCGTCGCTGCCTGTTAGTTAGAATTATCTGGCAAAGTGCACGTTTAGCTGCCTTTGACTGGCTTTGCCAGTGGGTTTTACATCGGCAGTTATTCACTGATGAATATCGATTTCCGTTGGGAGTCGACCTGATTGTATTCGCTTTCCACATCTTTTCACCCATTCCAATTTTCCGTATGCCAAATTCCTTACCCACTACCGGTCGCTGTACGCGGCCGGCAACCCCACTACCGGCCGGTGGCCGTACCTGGCGGCCGTTGCTCGCGGCCGCTTTTGGCTTGCTTTCACTCGCCGAGGCTAATGCTCAGCACCGGCTACAGCCCGTGTTCGACCTGGAAAAGTCGGTTGTGCGGCCCCTGCCGGCTGCGGCTCCGGTAGTGCAGCCTGTTCGCACGGTGGTGGCGCACAAGGTGCTGGCCGCTATCAGCTCGACGGCGGCGGGTGGCGACTGGAGCGCCCCCGCTACCTGGGTGGGCGGCGTGGTGCCCACGGCGAGCGATGACGTTACCATTGTGGCCGGTGCGACCGTAACGCTGGATGTGGCGGCCTCGGCGGCTTCGCTTACCATTGCGGCCACGGGCTCGCTCCTCACGTCGGCCACCACGGCCTACCAGCTGCAGGTAGCCGGGAGCGTGACCAACAACGGCGTACTCGACCTGAGCAATAGCGCCACCATCGGCTCGGACCTGCGCTTTACGAGCGCGGGCAGCGTTACTTTTTCGGGCTCGGGAACGACCGACCTGCAAACCATCTCGCTGGCCAAATCGGTCAGGGCCGATGTGGTGGATATGAACCTGCCGGCGCTGTCGGTGAAAGGCAGTACGACCACCGGCGACGGTTTCCTGCTTACGCTTACTACGGGAACTACGCCCGTGGCTGACATGACCGGCACCCTGAAGGTTTCGGGTACGGCCGCTATCAGCAATAAAGTATTCGTAACTGCGGGCTACATCATTCCGGCAACCGGCGGTTTCTGGCTCAACAATTCCAACTTCACCGTGGCCCCGCAGAACGCCTCGCCTTCGGTGAACGGCTTGCTGCGCATTTCGGCTGGTACCTACAGCGTCGGGGCGAGCATCGGTAACTCCATCACCTTCGGTTCGGGGGCGGTGTACACGCAGGAGGGTGGCACGATGAACGTGGCCGGCCGTTTCAGCAATAGCGGCTTGGCCATCACCTTCACGATGACGGCGGGCACGCTCAATTCGATGGTCATCGGCAGCACTTCTTCCAATAGCAGCTTCGGCTTGTTTGTCACGACGGGCGTTGCTTTTGCTGATGTTATCGTGAACATTTCGGGGGGCACCATCAACCTGGTAAACCGCAATAGCGCCGCTACTCCCGGGCTGGACTACAACGTTACCGGCACCCCGAACATCACGGGTGGAACGCTCCAGATTGGTACGGCTGCCACCGCAACCAACTTTAACTTTCGCATCACTGGCAACACGCCGAGCATGGTGGTCGATAATACCGGCACCGCCAAAACGGTCGCGCTAGCCGGAACGGTATTCAACTACGGGACGCTGCTGGTGAAGTCCGGGGCCGGCTTCACGGTAGGACCTAATACCTACTTGCAGTTTGGCGCGACGCTGGTCAACGACGGCACCTTCACGGCCAATACCGCAGCCGTGACGACCCCGGCCTCGGCGGCCAGCACCGTATATTTTGCCGGCAGCGTTCCGCAAACGCTAAGCGGCGCGGGTACTTTCTCGGCCATCCGGTCGCTGTCAATTGACAACGACGGCGGTGGCGTAACCCTTAACGTGCCCATCGTAGCTTTTCGCGTCAACATGTTCACCGGCAACCTCAACGGCACGGGCAACCTGACCGTTGGCGATGGGTCGGCCACTTTCTTCGCCATTCAAATTGGCGTTAGTGGCAATACCGGTACTTCGGGTTCCTTCACGGCTGCGCCATCCTTCAACATTGGCGTTGGGGCCCTGCAGCTGATTTATGCTCCCGAGCTGACGGCCCGCACGACTGGCTTTGAAATTCCCGCTTCGCGTAACGTTGATGTTATCAGCATCGCCAACCCTGCCGGCGTAATCCTGGCGGGAGGCAACGTGCTGGTTAACTCCCGCGGCGCTTCCGGCAGCTCTTTATTGTTCTCAAGCGGGCTGTTGACCACCTCGGCTGCAAACACCGTCGTGATTGGATTGGGTGCAACGACTACCCCCGCGGGTATTGCTACCTCGTACGTGAAAGGCCCGCTGGGCATCACGGTTAACAGCCCAACTGCTGTTAGCCGGACTTTCGCGGTCGGCGATGCGGGCGGCTGGCGTCCCGTGGTGGTTGCCGGCATCACGGCCGCTACCGACCAGACCTTTACGGCCACGGTGGTGGCTGGTGCAACGGGCGGCTCGGGTGTTTCGCCCGTAACCAACCTGAACCCCACGCGCTACGTGCGTCTTCAGAATACGGCCAACCTGCCGGCTACGGCCACGGTGCAGTTAAGCTACGGGGCCGATGACGTGCTGGGCAATGCCGCTACCGCAGTGGTCACGCAGGCCCCAACGGCGGCCGGCGCCTATGCGTCCATTGGCGGCGCGGCGGCTACCACGCCCACCACCGGCATCGTATCGACCCAAAGCCTGACGCCCGGCAACGACTTTTTCGTGCTGGCCAACACCGAAGGCGGCACGCTCGCCAGCTCGGTAACCGCCGTGTGCGCCGGTACCAACTCGGGTACGCTTACGCTGAGTGGCAACGTGGGAACCATTACCGGCTATCAGGCCGATGCCGGCAGCGGCTTCGTGACGCTGGCTGGCACGAACACTGCCAGCACTTACATGTTTGCCAACCTCACAACCACCACTACGTTCCGGGCCGTGATTATGACCAGCGACAACCGCACGGTGTATTCGGCCCCGGTGACGGTGACGGTGAATCCGGCGACTACGGCCACGTTCAGCTACGGCAGCACTGCCTATTGCGTGAGCGGAACCAACCCCACGCCGACGGTGACGGGCACGGCCGGCGGCACGTTTGCCTCGACGACCGGCCTGGTTATCGACGCCACTACCGGAGCCATTGCGCTGGCTGGCAGCACGCCGGGCACCTACACCGTCACGTACAGCGTGGGCGGTTCCTGCCCGTCCTCGGCTACGGCTTCGGTCACCATCACGGCGGCCCCGGTGGCTGCGTTCAGCTATGCCAATGCGTCCTACTGCACCAGCGCTGCCAACCCTACACCCGTGGTTCCGGCCACCAGCACGGCCGGAACCTTCAGCTCGACCACCGGCCTGGTGATTGACGCGACGACCGGGACTATCAGCCTGGCTACTTCCATGCCCGGAACCTACACCGTAACCAACACGGTGGCCGCCGCGGGGGGCTGCGGCCAGGTAACGGCTACCACGCAGGTGACCATCAATGCGGCTACCACGGCTACCTTCAGCTACGGGGGCTCGACCTTCTGCCAAAGCGGGACCAACCCCACGCCCACGGTAACGGGTACGGCCGGCGGAGCTTTCGCTTCGACGACGGGCCTGAGCCTGAATACAACGACCGGAGCTATCAACCTGACTGCTTCGACGCTGGGAACCTACACCGTGACGTATAGCGTGGGCGGCCCCTGCCCATCTTCGGCCACGGCCCAGGTAACGGTTACCAGTGCGCCGGTAGCGACGTTCTCCTACGCCAATGCCGCTTACTGCGCGGGCGGTACCAATCCGGCCCCGGTTTTCGCCACCGGAGCCAGCGGCGGTGCCTTCACCTCGACGACAGGCCTGGTTATTAATGCCAGCACCGGCGTAATCGACCTCACGGCCAGCACCGCCGGTACCTACACCGTCACCAATGCCATTGTGGCCTCGGGGGGCTGCGCGGCGGCTTCGGCTACCGCCACCGTTACCATCAACGCGCTGCCCACGGCCACGCTCACGGCCAGTGGCCCAACCACGTTCTGCGCGGGCGGCTCCGTAACGCTGTCGGCTCCGGCTGGCACGGGCAATACCTATCAGTTCCTGCTCAACGGCACGGCCATCGGCGGTGCCACGGGCGCTACGTACGCGGCTACGGCCAGCGGTGCCTACAGCGTAGTGGTGACGTCGGCCAGCGGCTGCTCGGCCACGAGCGCGGCCACGGCCATCACCGTTAATCCGGCTACCACGGCTACGTTCAGCTACAGTGGCAGCACCTACTGCGTGAGCGGGACCAACCCGATGGCCACGGTGACGGGTACGGCCGGCGGCACGTTTGCCTCGACGACCGGCCTGGTTATCGACGCCACTACCGGAGCCATTGCGCTGGCCGGCAGCACGCCGGGCACCTATACCGTCACGTACAGCGTGGGTGGCTCCTGCCCGTCCTCGTCCACGGCTTCGGTCACCATCACGGCGGCCCTCGCGGCCACGTTCAGCTACGCGACCGCCACGGGCTGCGTGGGCAGCACCGGCACCGCTACGCCCACGTTGGGCACGGGCGCTACGGCTGGCGCGTTCAGCTCGACCACGGGCCTGACCATCAACGCTACTACGGGTGTGATTACCCTTGGCAGCAGCACGGCCGGTACTTACACCGTAACCAACACGGTGGCTGCCGCTGGGGGCTGCGCCGCCGCCACGGCCACAACTACCTTCACGGTGAACCCACGGCCCGCTACGCCGACCATCAGTGCGGCTTACGGCCCCACGTCGACTACGCTTACTTCGAGCGCGGCCACGGGTAACCAGTTCTACTTCAACGGGACGGCAATTGCCAACGCCACCGGCCAGACCTACGTGGTGAGCGGCACGCCCGCCTCGCTGGGCTCGTACACCGTGACGACCACCAACGCCAACGGCTGCGTGTCGCTGCCCTCGCTCGCGCTGGTAGTCACGTCGAGCCTGAAGCCGCTGGCGGGCAGCTCGCTCACAGTGTACCCGAACCCAACCCACGATGGTGACCTGCGTGTGGAGCTGAAAGGCTACCACCAAGCAGTGGAGCTCACGGTGCTCAACGCCCTGGGCCAGGTAGTCAACACCACCCTGGTACCTGCCGCAACCGGCACCACCACGCAGGTGCTGAACCTTTCGCAGCTGCCCTCGGGCATCTACATCATGCGGGCCAAAACCGAAGGCGGAGTCGATGCTCGCCGCATCGTGAAAGACTAAGCGCACAGCTTCTTCTGCCCCATAAAAAATACCCTGACCAATCTGGTCAGGGTATTTTTTATGGGCGGGCAGTAGGGCCGGTGGCGTTTAGTGACGCTGGCGGGCCGCCCGGCGCTCCAGCCGCTCGCGGTAGCGCCGGCCGGCAGTGAGGTGTTGTGGGCGCAGCTTCTGCCGGATGGTGGCTGGCAGGGGCTGGCCCGCTTTGTAACTGGTTTGCAAGGCGGCCAGGTGAGCCTGCGAATAGGGCGCATTGTGTACCAGCATGAATACCAGGCCCGCGCCCATCAGGCCAAGGCCCGCGGCCACCGCGCCATCCGAAGGGGCCGCTTGCTGCGGCGCGTAGGGGCTGCTGGCCGGAGTGGTAGCCGTGGCCCCGGCCATAATGCGGGCCACGGGCAGCAGTATCACCAGTGGCCACGTACCCGCCGAGCGCCGTGCCATAAACAGGCCGGTAACGGCGTCGAGGGTGTCGGTGCGGGCATCGGCCAGCAGCTGCACCGCCGAGGGGGCCAGGGTGGGCGGTGTTGTTACCGCTGGGGCCGGCGCGGTGGCCGGGGCCGGGGTGGTAACGGCGGGAGTTGGGGTGGCACCGGCGGGTGCCGGGGTGGGGCGCGGGGCGGCCAGCGCCAGGAAAGGGTCGGGCTGCGACGCGGTGCCGTGCAACGGCGCGAAGTCACCCCGTAGGCGGCGCTTCACATCGGCCGGCAGGTGGCCAGTGGCTGCCAGGTCCTGGAGTACGCGGTGCTCGCGCCCCCAGCCAAACTGAAGCAGCTTTTTGGTGCCCAGCAGCGCCAGCGTGGAGCCAATGACGACACCCGGCGTCCAGACGCCGGCACTGGTCGTTTGCTGCGCGGGGATAATGGAAGCCGCCGTGCCGGCCCCGCCAAACGCCAGCCAGCTGAACCCGCCGCCGCGCCGGCTCTTAAAAAGCTCGTGCACGGCGCGGGCGGTGTCCTGGCGGGTGAGCGCGGGCACGGATGCCCCGGCGGCGGTGGCCGGGAGCTGGGCGCGGGCCGGGGCGGCGGCCAGGAGGAAAAACAGTGCCAGCAACTGGTAGATTTTGGGCATAAAAAAAAGGGGTTGAGAAACGCGCACAAGATACCAGTTGCCGTCCGGACGCGCACCGCTAGCTTTGCCGCCATGTCCGTTTTTCAGACTTACCTGCAGCTGGGGTTCCTGCACATCTGCACGCCGCGCGCGGCCGACCACCTCACGTTTCTGCTGGCGCTGTGCGCGCCCTACGTGCTGGCCGACTGGCGGCGCGTGCTGGCACTGGTTACCAGCTTCACGGTGGGGCACTCGCTCACGCTGGCGCTGGCTACGCTGGGACTGGTCGCGTTCAAGCCCACGCTTATCGAGGCGCTTATTCCGGTCACCATCATCATTACCGCGCTGGTGAATCTGCGTGGGGCTGGTTCGGCTTCGGCGCGCCCCACGCTGCGGCCGACCCCGGTGCTGGCGGCCGCCCCCAATGCGCTGGCCCTGGGCTTCGGGCTGATTCATGGGCTGGGCTTTTCCAATTACCTGCGGGCGCTGCTGGGACCCAGCAGCCGGCCGGTGCAGGAGCTATTGGCCTTCAACGTGGGTGTGGAGCTGGGCCAGGTGTTGGTTGTAGGCGCTATTCTGCTGCTGGGAGCGCTGCTGCTGCGCGGCTTTGGCGTGCTGCGGCGCGACTGGCTGCTCACGACCAGTGGCGCGGCCCTGGGCATTGCCGCGCTGCTGCTGGTGCAGCTGCTGTGGCCATAGCACCGCACCCCCCCGGTTCAGCTTTCCAAGAAGGGGAGGGGGTGAGGTGATACACTACCGCAACCTTGCCGTAACTTTAAGCGACCTTATTGGTCGCCAACTTTAACTTATTTCTGATTTTCCCACCTCACCCTTTTTCTATGCGTCGTCTTTTATTCGCCGGTCTGGTGCTGGCCGTGGTGGGCCAACAGGCCGCCGTGGCCCAGACCACCAACTCGGGCACCGACAAATTTGCGCAGCTCGAAACGATGCTGCCCACGCCCAACAGCTACCGCACCGCCAGCGGCGCGCCCGGCCCCGACTACTGGCAGCAGCGCGCCGACTACGACATCAAAGTCACCCTCGATGATGCCAAGCAGGCCCTCACCGGCCGCGAAACCATCACCTACACCAACCTTTCGCCCGATGCGCTGCCCTACCTCTGGGTGCAGCTCGACCAGAACATCTTCGAGAAAAACTCCATCGCCAACGCTACCCAGGTGGGCCAGCTGCAGGATAAGATGTCGTTTCAGGCCGTGGAAGGCATGATGTCGGATTTCGAAGGCGGGTTCAAGATTGAAAGCGTGACCGGCAAGGATGGCCGCGCCCTGCGTACCGTCACCAACAACACCATGATGCGCGTGGACTTGCCCACGCCGCTAATGCCGCGCCAGGCGGTGTCCTTCAGCATAAAGTGGCACTACAACATCACCGACCAGTCGAAAATCAACGGCCGCAGCGGCTACGAGTACTTCGCCGACGACAAGAACTACCTCTACGAGATGGCCCAGTTCTACCCCCGCATGGCCGTGTACTCCGACAACCAGGGCTGGCAGCACAAGCAATTCCTCGGCAACGGCGAGTTCACGCTGCCCTTCGGCAACTATAAGGTGAGCATCACCGCGCCGGCCGACCACATCGTGGGCGCTACCGGCACGCTGCAAAATGCCGCTCAGGTCCTCACCGCCGCGCAGCAGCGCCGCTTCGAGCAGGCCAAATCCGCTACCAAGCCCGTGCTCATCGTGAGCCAGGACGAGGCCGTGAAGAACGAAAGCAGCCGCGCCACCGGCACCAAAACCTGGACCTACGTGGCCAAAAACGTGCGTGACTTCGCCTGGGCCAGCTCGCGCAAGTTCATCTGGGATGCCATGCAGATTAAGGAGGAAGGCAAGCCGGTGATGTGCATGAGCTACTACCCCAAGGAAGGCAACCCGCTGTGGGGCCAGTACTCGACCCAGGTGGTGGCGCACACCATCAAAACCTATTCGAAGTACACCATTCCGTACGCGTATCCGGTGGCTATTTCGGTGCACGGCCCGGTGGGCGGCATGGAGTACCCCATGCTGTGCTTCAACGGTGGCCGGCCGGAGAAGGACGGCACCTACTCGGCGCAGGTGAAATACGGGATGATTTCGGTGATTATCCACGAGGTGGGCCACAACTTCTTCCCCATGATTATCAACTCCGACGAGCGGCAGTGGACGTGGATGGACGAGGGCCTGAACTCCTTCGTGGAGTTCCTGGCCGAGCAGGAGTGGGAGCGCAACTACCCCAGCCGCCGCGGCGAGCCCCGCAACATCGCGGCCTACATGGCCACGAGCAGCAACCTGCAATCGCCGATTATGATGAACTCGGAATCGGTACTGCAATTCGGTAACAACGCCTATGGCAAGCCCGCCACGGCCCTCAACATCCTGCGCGAAACGGTGATGGGCCGCGAGCTGTTCGACTACGCTTTCAAAACCTACGCCCAGCGCTGGGCCTACAAGCACCCCACGCCCGCCGACCTGTTCCGCACGATGGAAGACGCTTCGGCCGTGGACCTCGACTGGTTCTGGCGCGGCTGGTTCTACACCACCGAGCACACCGATATTGCCCTGGAGTCGGTGAAGTCTTACAACGCCAGCACCCGCAACCCCCAGGTCGAAAACGCCCGCCTGCAGCAGCAGAAGGCTGCCGCGCCGCAGTCCATCACGGCTCAGCGCAATGCCCAGGACATCGCCAAAACCCTGGTCGACGAGAAGCCCGAGCTGAAGGATTTTTACAACAATTACGACCCCCTGGCCGTGACGCCCGCCGACCAGCAGCGCTACACCGCCATGCTCGGCAGCCTCACGCCCGAGCAGCAGCAGCGCCTGGGCGACTCGCAGAGCAACTTCTACGAGCTGAGCCTGCGCAACGTGGGCGGCCTCGTGATGCCCGTGGTGCTGCAAATGACCTACGCCGACAACACGCAGGAAATTCAGACCATTCCGGCCGAAATCTGGCGCAAGAACAACGCCCAGGTCACCAAGGTCATCGTGACAAAAAAGCCGGTTATCAGCTTCGTAATCGACCCTTTCCAGCAAACGGCCGATACCGATTTGAGCAACAACTCCTTCCCACGCCAGCCCGCCGCCTCCCGCTTCGAGCTGTTTGAGCAGCAGCGCCCGCAAGCCCCGGCCAACCCCATGCAGGCTGCCAAAGCCACCAGCCCCCTGCAGAAGCTGGAGCAGAAGCCCGGCAGCACCGGTAACTAAGCTCTACCTCACGAGCTCCTTTCGGGGCCGGCCCCGGCAGGTAAATTAAAAACGCTCATCAAAAAGGCCCTTGCTGTACAGCAAGGGCCTTTTTGATGAGCGTTTTTCGTCAGGCACTCCCTCTCCCCAGGGAAGGGAGGCTGGGGGTTACGCCTTGGCCTTCGGCGCTTCGCCGCCCACCATGCGCGAAACCAACCCGTGGTCCTCTTTCGTTTCGGCCCACACCACGCCTACCACGTGCAGCACAATGAAGCCGATAATCAGGTACATCGTAAACTCGTGGACTTCCTTGGCCAGGTCCTGGAAGCTTTTTAGCCAGGATACGTCCTCGTATATCATAATAAGGCCCGTGGCGACCATAAGGGTGATAAAAATGTAGAACAGGGCGTAGGTAGTTTTGGCAAACAGAATTTTGCCGGCTTTGCCCTTGTCGGCGGGCGGGGCCAGGCGGTAGCGGCGCAGAATCTCCATCAGCCGCGCCGAAAAGTGCAGCTCCGAGGGTCCCGTGAGCTGCAGGCCCAGCCGGAACACCCACAGCGCCACCAGCGCCCACCCAAAGTAGATGTGCCAAGCCCAGATGCGCTCGCTGATGATGTGGGCCAGCTCGCGCGCCTGCGGCACCGAAACGGCTTTGCCCGACGACTGCAGCTCCGTCACCGCCGACTTGGATTTGACAATCACCTTCTGAAACAGAATGGTTATCAGCTGCAGGCTTATTAGCAGCGCACTGGCCCAGTGCCAGAAGCGCAGCGGGGCGCGGTAGTCTTTAATAGGCGCTTCGACGGCGGGAGCAATGGTTGGATTCATGGATGAGTGGACGTTCAGATAGTGAGGGAAATAGCCGCTTCGGTGGCCGCCGCCACGGGCTGCGGTTCGACGCGGCCGGGGTATTCGCGCAGGGCGTGCTCCAGGCAGTCGAACGCCGCGCTGAGGTCGGTGCGGTTGAGCACGTAGGCAATGCGCACTTCCTGGCGGCCTAGGCCCGGCGTCTGGTAGAAGCCGTTGGCGGGCGAGAGCATCAGGGTCTGGTTGTGGTAGGAAAACGACTCCAGCAGCCACTGGCCGAACTGCTCGGTGTCGTCCACGGGCAAGTGGGCCAGTACGTAGAACGCGCCCCCGGGGCGCGGGCACACCACGCCCGGCATGGCCTGCAGGCGCGCCACCGTGAAATCGCGCCGGGCCAGGTACTCGGCCTTGCTGGCATCGAAGTACGACTCGGGTAGTTCGGCGGCGGCTTCGGCCAGCAGCATGCCCAGGCCGGGCGGGCTCACCCGCATCTGCGCGAAGCGAAAGGCGGCCGCGTACACTTCCTTGTTCAGCGTCACCAAGGCCCCAATGCGGGCCCCGCAGGCGCTGTAGCGCTTCGAAATCGTGTCCACGACCACCACGTTGGGCTCGGCCCCGGCCAGCTCCAGCGCGCTCACGTAGGGCGCGTCGTAGCAGAATTCGCGGTAGGCCTCGTCCGAAATCAGGTATAGCTTGTGGGCTTTGCACAGCGCCAGCATGCTTTCCAGCTCGGCGCGGCTGTATACGTAGCCGGTGGGGTTGCTGGGGTTGCAAACGAGAATAGCCTTGGTGCGCGGCGTAATAGCCCGCTCAAAATCAGCCAGCGGCGGCAGGGCAAAGTTGTCCTCGATGCGCGCCGTTACGGGCACAATGTGCACGCCCGCCGCAATGGCGAAGGCCGTGTACGTGCCGTAAAACGGCTCCTGAATAATGACTTCATCGCCGGGGTTCAGGCAAGTGAGCATGGCAAACAGGATGGCTTCGCTGCCGCCGGTCGTCACGATGATGTCCTCCATCACCACCGGCAGGCCGGCGCGCTGGTAGTAGGCGGCCAACTTGTAGCGGTAGCTTTCGGTGCCCGCGCCGTGGGTGTAGCCCAGCACCCGAATATCGGCGTTGCGCACGGCGTCGAGCGCGGCCGGCGGCGTCTCGATATCGGGCTGGCCGATGTTGAGCGGATACACGATTTTACCCTGCTGGCGGGCCATGTCGGCGTACGGGGCCAGCTTGCGGAACGGTGAAACGGGCATGGCCCGCCCCCGCTGAGATATTTCTAACATACCACTGATTTAAAACTCCGGCCGGCGCTGCACCAGCCGCCGGCTCTCCAAAGGCTAAAGTTAGCGGGGCCCGGCCGGTTACAGGTATTTCTTGTACAGATTATACAGAATCCGCTGGTCGGCTTCCGTCAGGGCCCCACTCACATTCTGCGGAATGAAATGCAGCTTAAATGCCCGGATGGCCGCCGGCAAATCGCGCGTATCATACCCGATAATGCGCAGCGCCTCGCGGGAGTTGAACACGGTAATCGGACCGTTCAGCCGCGCCAGCTGGGCATCCACCTGGCTCGTATCGACGGGCAGTGCATTGGTGAGCGCGGTTTCGTCGGTTTCGGGCCGGGGCAGCGTCAGCAGGCGGCCGGCCAGCGCGGCGGCGCTGTCGGGCCCGAAAGGGGTGGGCAGTGGCCCGGCATCGTACCACAGGCCGAAGCCATTGTCGGCCAAACGCTTCCAGGGGAAGCGGGCGCTGGGGTCGTTTTTGCGGCTGGGCGCAATGTCGGCGTGGCCGATGAAGTTGGCGGCCGGAATGCCGTAGGCCTTTTTCAGGCCGGCCAGAATGTGCAGCAGACTGGTCAGCTGGGGCTCGGCAAACGGCTCGGTGCCGTTGTTATCCAGCTCGATGCCGATGGAGCAGGAATTCAGGTCGGTAGTATTGCCCCAGCGGGCCACCCCGCCGTGCCAGGCCCGCAGGTAGTCGTTCAGCATGTGGTACACCCGGCCGTCGCGCCCGATTACGTAGTGCGCGCTCACCTCGGTGCGCGGCAGGGTAAAGGTTTTGAGCGTTTGGGCCGTCGAGTCCTGCGCCGTGTGGTGGATGACGACGAAGTTGGGTTTGCGCAGGTTGAAATTGGTGGTGCCCACCCAGTATTTGCCCAGCAGGCTGTCGCCGCCCGGCGTGGGTGGGGGCGTGGCCTGCAGAGCCGCCGCGTAGGCCTTCACCTGCGCTTTATACGACTTGTTGGTGAGGGCGTAGGGATTGGGTGCGGCGCAGGCAGCCAGCGCGGCGGCGCAAGCCAGGCCCAGGCAGTAGCGAAAGGTCATCACAGAGAGGGAATGCAGGAATAGGCCACGGATTGGCCGGCCAAATTTCCGTAAAAAAGCCGGAGCCTCAAAGTTCGTCGCGGTCAGGCAGCGCCGGGGCTTTCCGGAACAGGCAGTGCGGAAAAATGGTGATGCCCAGGGTGGTGTAGCTCCGGCCCTGTTTCAGGTCGTACACCCCGGGGGCATAGGTTGCGTTGGTATCCCGGGGATTGTAGCCGAAGGTGTCGGAAAGGCCCCAGGCCGCCTGCAACTGCACAGGGCGGTTCTCGGTGGGCCCGTTGCCGAGACGCACCCGCATGAACAGCATCGGTTCGCTGCGGGTAATCCGGCTCAGGTCGACGGGCACTCCAAAGTTGGTCAGGTGCGTGAAGTTCACCTGCGTCACACGGTAAGCGGCCCCAATCGAAAAGGCCTCACTGGTCTGGATGAGGCCATATACCTCGCCGAAAATCTTGTTGTAGCGCGTGTCAAATTCGTAGCGGGTGCTGGAAAAGATGATGCCGGGCTTCGCATAAGCCGCCGCGCTCTGCGCCTGCCCGAAGCCGCCCAGCCCGCCCACCAGCCATTGGTTGCCTAGCCGCCAGTAAGTCCCTACGCCCAAATCGTACTGGTGCCCGCGGTAGTAGGTCGTATCGCGGGAATCGTCGCGCCGGCTGCTGGATGATGCCCGCACCAGCAGGTGTGGCACCGGCGAGTAGGTGCCCGCTATATCGGCCCGGCCATTGAGATAGGTGCTGATGGTGAGTTCGCCTTGTTTTTTGTCGGTAATCTGCGGGGCCGCGCATTGCATGGGCATGTACACGACGCAGCCGGGCAGCAAGAGGCTGGCGCAAGTACTTAAGAAAAGGAGTAGCCGTTGATTCATCGCTCTGGTAGAATGATGGGAGGATTAGACGAAAAGGAGCAGGAAGATAAGCAAAAAAGCCCCCGCAACTCTCGCTGCGGGGGCTTCTTCGGTAGCATCTCAAGGCGCAAGCTAAAGCGTGCGCTACAACTTACTTGGCATAGGCCACAGCGCGCATCTCCCGGATTACGGTGATTTTAATCTGGCCGGGGTACTGCATCTCCTTCTCGATTTTTTGCGAAATCTCGAAGCTCAGTTCCGCCGCCCGTTCGTCGGTCACGTTCTCGGCGTCCACCATCACGCGCAGCTCGCGGCCGGCCTGAATGGCGAAGCACTGGTTCACGCCCTTGAAGCCGTTGGCCGTTTCTTCGAGCTGCTTCAGGCGCTTGATGTAGCTCTCCATCATCTCGCGGCGGGCACCCGGGCGCGAGCCCGAAATGGCATCGCAGGCCTGCACCAGCGGCGAAATCATGGCCGTCATCTCAATCTCGTCGTGGTGGGCACCGATGGCGTTAACCACGTCGGGATGCTCTTTCCACTTCTTGGCCATCTCCATACCCAGGATGGCGTGGGGCAACTCAGGCTCCTCGGTGCTCACCTTGCCGATGTCGTGCAACAGGCCGGCACGCTTGGCTTTCTTCACGTCGAGGCCCATCTCAGCGGCCATGGTGGCGCAGAGGTTGGCCACTTCGCGGCTGTGCTGCAGCAGGTTCTGGCCATACGACGAGCGGAAGCGCATGCGGCCCACCATCTTAATCAGCTCGGGGTGCAGGCCGTGAATGCCGAGGTCGATGATGGTTTTCTCGCCGATTTCGACGATTTCCTCCTCAATGTTCTTGCGGGTTTTAGCCACAATCTCCTCCACGCGGGCCGGGTGAATCCGGCCGTCCTTCACCAGCAGGTGCAGCGAGAGGCGCGCAATTTCGCGGCGCACCGGGTCGAAGCCCGAGATGATGATGGCCTCCGGCGTGTCGTCCACGATGATTTCAACGCCCGTGGCGGCTTCCAGCGCCCGGATGTTACGGCCCTCGCGGCCGATGATTTTGCCCTTCACGTCGTCGCTTTCAATGTTGAAAATCGACACGCAGTTCTCAATGGCGTGCTCCGAAGCGGTGCGCTGAATGGTTTCGAGCACAATCTTCTTGGCATCCTTGGTGGCGGTGAGCTTGGCTTGGGCCACGGTGTCCTTCACGAAGGAGCTGGCCTGAATCTGGGCTTCGTTCTTGAGCGATTCCACCAGCTGCTCGCGGGCTTCGGCGGCGGTCAGGTTGGCGATGGTTTCGAGCTGGCGCTGCACCGAGTGCAGCTGCTCATCGGCCTCTTTCTGTTTTTCTTCCAGTTCGGCCATCGTTTCCTCGTGGTCGAGGCGGCGCTTTTCGGCCTGGCTGTCGAGCTTGTCGCGCAGCTGCTGGGTATCGGTCTGGTTTTTCTCGCGCTGGCGCTCCAAATCCACCTCCTTCTTCTGCAGTTGCTCCAGCTGGCGCTGGGTCGTTTCGGTGAGCATTTTGATGCTCTGCTCTTGCTCCACTACGCCCTGGCGGCGCTGGGTCAGCTCGCCTTCCAACTCGGTTTTGAGGCGGCGGCTTTCCTGGTCGAATTCATTGCGCAGCGTCTTGAACTTGTTCTTCGACTGCTCCAGACGCTCATCGGCCTGCTTGATTTTCTCATCGCGAAGGCGGGTGCCTTTCTCCTCCGCATCGCGGACGATTTGCTGAGCGCGGGCCGTGGCCTCGCCCTCGTGGTCGAGCCGGGCTTTGCCGGCCAGCTGCCTGCCAATCAGGATGCCCGCCACGAGGGCGACCACCGCCGCAATCAGGCAGTACATTATTAAGGGGGTCATATAGATTATGGTTTTTGGATGGATGAAAAACCATAACTGGGTAGAACGATTTTGCCCGGGCTCGGGCGGAAGCGGCCGATTGCCGCGCCGCCCAGCCGGGCCAACGAGTGTGTGGGTGCCGCGCGAGCTGCCTTAGCTCGCGAGCACCACGCCGGATAGTAGCTCGTCGAAACGAGCCAGCCGTTCGGTTAGCGCCGCATCGGTGCCATCCTTTTCCTTGCTTACTTTCAATTGGTCGGCCATAGTGGCCAAGGCAATCATCGCCAGCAAGTCCTGTTTATCCTGAATGCCGTAGCCTTCTCGGAATTCGCGCAGCTTATCGCCCAACAGGCGACCGGCCATACGCAACCGTTCCTCATCCTGCACGTCAACGCGCATGGGATAGTCCCGGTCAGCAATTCGGATTTTGATGGCTAATTCGCTCATGGGGCGAAAGTTACGGCAGTGGGGTGAGGGTCGTTCGGTTTAGTCTCTCAAATAGGCAAGACACTTGTCCAGTTCGCGGATGTATTCGTTGAGGCGCAGTTTTAATTCGTTGGCGTGGGTGGGTTCCCCAGCTATGGTGTGTACAAGTTTAACAATATTTTCCTGGTTTTGGCGCTCCTTCAACTGTCGGTCCTTCTCGCGCAGGTCGCCGCGGAGCTGCTGCACCGTGGTGTTGGCATCGGCCAGGTCCTCGCGCAATTGCTGATAGGCAGCCACTAAGGTGGTCATCTGCCGCTCCAGGCGGTCGAGTTGCGCAAGCTGTTGGGAGGAGGCCACGGGCAGGTAAATTTTTGCGTGAAGATAGAGCGGCGGGCCGAAAGCTACGCTTTACCCGGCACTTGCTCGCGGCTTGTGCCTCAGACAGGTTTGGTTTGAGGGGGGGATGGTCGGGATAAAAAGAACGTCATGCTGAACGAAGTGAAGCAGCTCTGCCGCAGCAGTAAATCCTTTCGATTGGATTACTTACGCGGTAAAGCTGCTTCACTTCGTTCAGCATGACGTTCAACGAACCGTCAGGCACTCAAAAGGCCTAGCCTTTCTTGGTCTTGGTCTTCATTTTGCCGCCGTCTTCCATCTTTATTTTGGTCTTGTCGTCAACTACGGGCGCTGCCATCGCCGGAGCGGCCGGTGCCGCTGCTGCTACAGTCTTGCCTTCCATATCGAGCTGTACCACGGGGTAGCCCAGGGCCTGTAGCGAGGGCAATTGCTTCTCGTCGCCCACCACCACAATGTACATCTTGTCGGCGGGCAGGTACTTCTTGGCGATGGCCTGCACGTCCTCCTTCTTCAGGTTTTTCAGGATTTCGCTCTGCTGGTTCACATAAGTCGGGTCGAGGTCATACTCTACCAGGCGGGACAGGAAACCGGCTTTCTGCTGGCCGGTTTCGTACTTCAAAGCATCGCTCTGGCCCACCGAGGTTTGCATGAAGGTCAGCTCCTCATCCGAAATACCGTTCTGGTAGTTGGTGATTTCGCTCATGAACTCCTTCACCGAAGCCGCCGTGGCATCGGCGCGCACGCCGGCCTGCGCCGTGAAGGGGCCGACGTAGCGCGTGCCGGCAAAGCCCGACCGGGCCCCGTAGGTGTAGCCCTTGTTCTCGCGCAGGTTCAGATTGATGCGGGAGTTGAAGGCCCCGCCGAGCAGGAAGTTGGCCAGGCCGGCACGGTAGTACGGGCCGGTGGCGTCGTATTTCATGTCGGTGAGGTAGCCCACCCGAATTTCGGACTGCGCCGCGTCGGGTTTGTTCACGAAATAGATGGTGGTTTTGTCGGGCTGGGTGGTGGCCGGCGCGGCGGGAATCGTCAGGTTCTGGCGGGGCCAGGCTTTCAGAAAGCCCAGCTTCGAGGTTACTTCCTTGGGGTCCACGTCGCCCACGATGGTCAGGTAGCTTTCGCTGGGCGAGCCCCCGGCCTGGTACGCCTTCTTCACATCGTCGAGGGTGATGCTGCTTACGCTGGCGGCAGTACCGCTCGAAGAGATGCCCATGATGCTGGAAGTGCCATACAGGAGTCGGTTATAGGTTTTGTCGGCAATGACTACGGGCTGGGTGGTCTGGTTGGCAATGCCTTCCAGCGTTTGCTTTTTGACCCGGTCGAAATCGGCCTGGTCGAAGCGCGGATGCAGCAGGCGCTCGTCGAGCAGGGCCAGCGTGGCCGGCAGGTTCTTGGTCAGGCTTTGCACGTACACGGTCACCCGGTCGTCGCCCGGTAGCACCTGCACGGTGCTGCCCAGCTTGTCGAGCTCGGCCGAGAACTGCTCGCTGGTGTATTTGCGCGAGCCTTCGTTCAGCATCGCCACGGTGAGGGCCGAGATACCGGCTTTGCCGAGGTCGGCCTGCTCGAGGCGGCGGCCGCCGCGGATGGTGAGCAGCATGGTCACGGCCGGAATCTCGGTGTTGCGCGTGGCAATCACTTTCAGGCCGTTGGAGAACTCTTCCCGGTACAGGGCGGGCACTTTCAGCACGGGGCTGGCCCCTGCGACGGGCTGCTTGCCGCGGTCGAAGGTATCAGTGGCCTTCGTGTATTTCAGGCCGTTGTAGCCGTAGTCGGGGGCTTTGTAGCCCGATTTGTCGATGGTGTAGTTGTCGGGCTTGGCGGCGGCCACCCCGCCGGTTTTGGGCAGCACACTCAGAATCACGGCGTGCTTGCCTTTCACGTACTTGTCGTACACGCGCTGCACATCGGCCTTGGTGAGGGCGCGCAGCTGCTTCAGCTCGACGGTGAGGTAATTGGGGTTGTTGAAGTAGGTTTGGTAGGCGGCGAGCTGGCTCACCTTGCCGCTCACACTGGCCAGGCTGTTAATCACCTGCGCCTCGTTCTGGGCCTTGAAGCGCTGCACATCGTCGTCGGTTACGCCTTTTTTCTCAAACTCTTTCAGCGTGTTGCGGATGATAACCTCCGTGCTGTCGAGGGTTTTGCCGGGGAAGGGCAGGGCGATGAAATCGAGGAAGCCGCCCAGCTCCGAGTTCTGCTGGTAGGCCTGGGCCTGCACCGATTTCTGGGTTTTTACCAGGTTTTTGTAGAGCAGCGAGGTTTTGCCGCTGCCGATGATGTCGGCCAGCGCGTCGAGGGCCACGGCGTCGGGGTGGCCGTTGGGCACCGTCGGAAACACCATTTGCAGCATCGGGAAGCGCACATTGTCCTGGTAGCTCACGTAGCGGTCGGCAGTCAGCACGGGCTCGGGCAGCTTTTGCACCGGCACGCTCGGGCCGCGCTTGATGGAGCCGAAGTATTTCTCGGCCAGCTTCACCACTTCGGCGGCTTTCACGTCGCCGCCCACGGTCAGGGTAGCGTTGTTGGGGCCGTACCAGCGCAGGAAGAAGTTCTTCAGGTCCTCTACGTTCGAGCGGTCCAGGTCTTCGAGGTAGCCGATGGTGAGCCAGGAGTAGGGGTGGCCGTAGGGGTAGAGGGTTTTCGAAATGTACTCGCTGGCCAGGCCGTAGGGGCGGTTGTCGTAGTTCTGGCCGCGCTCGTTCTTCACCGTCGAGCGCTGAATCTCGAACTTCTTCTGGCTCACGGCATCGAGTAGGAAGCCCATGCGGTCGGCTTCCAGCCACAGGCCGGTTTCAAGCTGGTTGCTGGGCAGGGTCTCGTAATAGTTGGTGCGGTCCTGGTTGGTGCTGCCGTTGTTGGTGCCACCGGCCGCCGTCACCAGCTTGATGTGCTGCCCGTCGCCGACGTGGTCGGAGCCCTGGAACATCATGTGCTCGAAGAAGTGGGCAAAGCCCGACTTGCCAATCTGCTCGCGGGCCGAGCCTACGTGGTAGGTCACGTCGATGTGCACCAGCGGGTCGGAGTGGTCTTCGGCCACCACGAGCGTGAGGCCGTTGGGCAGCACGTACTTCTCGTAGGGAATCATGACCTGGCCGGGCTGCTTGGTCACTTTCTCAACCAATTTGGTGCCGCCGGGCGTGGTCATCATCGCCATTTTGGCGGCCGGGGCCTTGGCCGCAGGCTTCTTTTGCTGGGCGAGGCTGGCCGTTGTAATCAGGGCCAGGCCCAGAGTGGATAGGAAACGGAAGTTCATTTTTGGAGAAAAAGGTGAGGGAGTGAAGGATGAGCAAGGTAAATCAGGCCGCAACTTACGGCCGGGGCGGCAAACGCTGGACTACTTGCGCTACGGTCAGGTTTATCGGCTGTCGGTTGGAAGCATTACATTTTCAACCTGCCGAGAACGCAGCAGGGGGCGCAGAAGTCGCAGAACGTTCTGCGGCCTCTGCGCCCCCTGCTGCGTTTTCAGCGGGTTGAAAACATCAGAATGGCTACTTTCGAATCAGCGCGCCGGCCTGCTTCTCGAACTGCTGAATCAGCTTTTGCATCACCTGGTCGATGGCCTGCTCGCTGAGCGTTTGGCCGTAGTCCTGCAGGGTGAAGCTCACCGAGTACGACTTCTTGCCCGCCCCCAGGTTCTCGCCGGCGTACACGTCGAACACATTGATGGATTGCAGGAGCTTCTTTTCAGTGCGCTGGGCAATCTGCTGGAGCTGGTCGAAGGTCACGGTCGAGTCCACCACGAGGCTCAAGTCGCGCCGTACTTCCGGGAATTTTGAGAGCTCGCGGGCCACCAACGTGGGCTTGTATTTCTTCGAAAGGGCATCCCAGTCCAGTTCGGCGTACCACACCGGCTGGGTCACGTCCAGCCGCTTCAGCACCGAAGCCGACACGGCACCCAACTGCGCTACCGGCTGATTATGCACCAGCAGCGCGAGGCCGCCGGCCAAATACTCGTGCTGCACCGGTTGCGCGGCCGCGCCCCCAAAGCCCAAGGCCGCCAGCACCTGCTGCACCGCCCCGGCCAGGTCCTGGAACGCCGCCTTTTCCGACTTCTGCTGCCAGGTTTCGCCGGTGGCGTTGCCCGTCAGGTAAATCACCAGCTTGTTCTTTTCCTGGTACTTGCCGTTCTCGTTCTGCGCGTAGGCTTTGCCGAACTCATACAGCTTGAGGTCGCGCTGGCGGCGGTTGAGGTTGTGTCGAATAACTTCCAAACCCGAGTGGAGCAGGGTAGGCCGCATCACGTTCAACTCAACGCTGTTGTAGTTCAGAATGCGCACCAGCGCGTTGTTCGCTTCACCTTCTTTCTCGAAATATAGCGAGTTGGTGAGCGAGTTAGTCAGCATCTCCGAGAAGCCCTGGCCGCTGAGCAGCGAGGCAATTTTCACACGCGTCACCTCGGGGTCGGGGTTTGGGAAGCGCGCCAGGAAGGAGGCCGAGTTGTTGGGCCGCAGCGCCACGTTGTTGTAGCCGTAAATGCGCAGGATTTCTTCAATCACGTCAGCCTCGCGGGTCACGTCTACTTTGTGGGGCGGCACAGTTAGCGTCCAAGTGTCCTGGTCGCCGGCGTCGGAGTTTTCCTCGCTGATTTCAATGTCGAGGTCGGTCAGAATCTGGCGGATGCGCTCGGGCGCGATGTACTGGCCCACCAGCCGCTCCACGCGGGGCAGGCGCAGGCGCACGGTGGCCGGCAGCACGGGCGCAGGGTACTCGTCCACCACCGGCGCGGCGATAGTGGCACCCGCCACTTCCTGGAGCAGCAGCGCCGCCCGTTGCAGGGCCACCAGCACCATATTCGGGTCGGTGCCGCGCTCGAAGCGGAAGGAGGCATCGGTTTTCAGATTGTGCGTTTGGGAGGTGCGGCGCACGGCGGCGGGGCCGAAGTAGGCGCTTTCCAGGAACACGCGGGTAGTGCCTTCACTCACGCCCGAGGTTTTGCCACCGAACACGCCGGCCAGCGCCATCGGTGCGGCGTGCGCATCGGCAATTACTAAGTCTTCAGCTTTCAGGCTGCGTTCCACGCCATCCAGGGTCACAAATTTCTCGCCCGCTTGGGCGCGCTTCACCCGAATATGTCCGCCCGTAATCTGGTCGGCATCGAAGGCGTGCAGGGGTTGGCCCAGTTCGTGGAGCACGAAGTTGGTTACGTCCACCACGTTGTTGATGGGGCTCAGGCCGATGCTGCGCAGGCGGCGCTGCAGCCACTCGGGCGAGGGGCCAACCTGCACGTTCTCCAGCAGCAGGCCGGCGTAGCGCGGGCAGGCCTCGGTGTCCTCAATCGTCACCTTGATATTCGCGGCGGCCGACTCCGGGGCCGCAAAGCCGCTCACGTCGGGCAAATGGCAGGGCTGACGCAATAGGGCGCGCAGCTCGCGGGCTACGCCGTAGTGCGAGGCGGCATCGGCCCGGTTGGGCGTGAGGCCGATTTCGTACACTGTATCGGAGCCCAGGCCGAAGTAGTTGGCGGCGGGCGTGCCGTTGGGCAGCTCGGTGGTTAGCACCATAATGCCGGCGTGCGACTGGCCCAGGCCGATTTCGTCCTCTGCGCAAATCATGCCCTCCGAGGCCGCGCCGCGAATCTTGCTTTTCTTGATTTTGAACGGCTCGCCCTGCGCGGGATAGAGCATCGCGCCTTCGAGGGCCACCACCACGCGCTGGCCAGCGGCCACGTTGGGGGCACCGCACACAATCTGGCGCGGGGTGTCGTCGCCCACGTCCACGGTGGTCAGGCTCAGCTTGTCGGCGTCGGGGTGGGGCGCGCAGGTGAGCACGGTCCCCAGTACCACGCCGCGCAGCCCGCCGGGAATGCTTTCCAGCTCCTCGGCGCTCTCCACTTCCAGGCCCGAGCCGGTGAGCAGGGCCCCGATTTCGGCAGCAGGTTTATCGGTCGGAATGAGGGTTTTAAGCCAGTCGAGGGAGATGCGCATTTTCAGTGAACAGTTAGCAGTGAGCAGTTATCAATTGGGTTGATAAGCTGGGCAAAGGTACGGCGGGGTGAAAAGAAGGAATTGACTGATTGCGGAATTTGAGAATGGCGCACGAAAAAGCCCATCTGGCGGGCCAGATGGGCTTTTGTAGCATGTCTGTGTCATGCTGAGCTTGCGAAGCATGTTTTCACGTTGGAACGATTCGTTCAACGCTGATAAGGTCCTTCGCTCTGCTCAGGATGACAAACGTTTTAGTCAAATAATGCGAGCTTACTTGCCCAGCTTCTTTTTCAAATTCTCGTCCAGCGCTTCCAGGAACTCCTCCGTGTAGAGGTAGTCGCGGCCGTGCTCCACCTTGTTGCCGTGGATGCAGACGGCCAAATCCTTGGTCATTTTGCCGCTTTCCACGGTTTCCACGCACACGGCTTCCAGGGCGTGGCAGAAGTCGATAAGCTCCTGGTTGTTGTCGAGTTTGCCACGGAACTCCAGGCCGCGCGTCCAGGCAAAAATGCTGGCGATGGGGTTGGTGCTGGTGGGCTTGCCCTTCTGGTGGTCGCGGTAGTGGCGCGTCACGGTGCCGTGGGCGGCTTCGGCCTCCATGGTTTTGCCGTCGGGCGTAATCAGTACGGAGGTCATCAGGCCGAGCGAGCCGAAGCCCTGGGCCACGGTGTCGCTCTGCACGTCGCCGTCGTAGTTTTTGCAGGCCCACACAAAGTTGCCGTGCCATTTCAGGGCCGAGGCCACCATGTCGTCAATCAGGCGGTGCTCGTAGGTGATGCCGGCTTCCTTGAATTTAGTGGTGTAGTCCTGCTCGTAAATCTCCTGGAAGATGTCCTTGAAACGGCCATCGTACTTCTTCAGGATGGTGTTTTTGGTGCTCAGGTACAGCGGCCAGCCCTTGCTCAGGGCCTGGTTGAAGCAGGCATGGGCGAAGCCGCGGATGCTCTCGTCGGTGTTGTACATGGCCAGGGCCACGCCGTCGCCCTTGAAGTTGTAGACTTCAAATGACTGGGTTTCGCCGCCATCCTCGGGCTGGAAGGTGACGGTGAGCTTGCCCTTGCCCTTGGTCACGAAGTCGGTGGCGCGGTACTGGTCGCCGAAGGCGTGGCGGCCGATGCAAATCGGGGCCGTCCAGTTGGGTACCAGGCGGGGCACGTTGCTCATCACAATGGGCTCGCGGAACACGGTGCCGTCCAGAATATTGCGGATGGTGCCGTTGGGCGACTTCCACATTTGTTTCAGGCCAAACTCCTGCACCCGCTCCTCATCTGGCGTAATCGTGGCGCACTTAATGCCCACGCCGTACTGCCGGATGGCGTTGGCCGAGTCGATGGTGACCTGGTCGTTGGTTTCATCGCGGTACTCGATGCCGAGGTCGTAATATTTGATGTCCAGCTCCAGATAGGGCAGAATCAGCTTGTCCTTGATGAACTTCCAGATGATGCGCGTCATCTCATCGCCGTCGAGCTCGACAACCGGGTTGGCTACTTTAATTTTTGACATTACTGCAGGTGGGATTGGGGAACAGTGATTTAAGGTCCGGAGCCGGCTATTCGTCGGCTTTCGGGGGGCTAAATATAAGGGGCTGCAAAAGGCCGTAAACGCTTGCCGGGGGCGCATAGTTGCTGCCGCCGCCGCCGAAACCAGGGTTGCACCGGTACTAAGCTGCCCACAATCAATCAGTCGTGAAACGATTTCTCGCCGACGGGTATGGCAACCGGTAGTCGGTTTTCGGCGGGCGGCACCGGGCAGCTAAATGCGCTATTATAAGCGCAGAAGGGATTGTACGCGCGGTTAAAATCAAGTTGAATTTCCGTCTCGTTCAGCTTGGGAATGGGGGCGTCGAGGTAGCGGCCGCCGCCGTAGGTATCGTGGCCGTTGGTGAGGTCGGTGAAAGGGATGAACAGGGTGGAGTCGCGGCCGTTGGCTTTCAGGTAGAGATGCAGCTGCTGCGGCGCGTTGTTGATATTGAATTTGACGAGGCCCCAGTTCAGGTATTTTTCGGACTTGTTGTCGCTCATTTGCAAGAGCGTGGTGTCGGGTTTTTCGTTGCGCGAAACATCGGCGTGCGGAATAAAAGTCGGGTCGCCGGGATAGTATTTCAGGCTGTCGAATTGCGCTTTTTGCGCGGTTTCGAGGGGCGAATTTTCATCCTGGCGAAAATTCTGATTTTTATCGCGGCGAAATTTATTTAGCTGCGCTAAATAAGCGCTGGTACTGGGTTTGGAGTCGCTGAGCGAGTAGTAGATGATGCCAATTATCGCAACGGCAAGGGCTATTTTTTTAATCATGAATTATTGGTTGGCAAATCAAATTATAGAAATAGTAGCGTCATGCTGAGCTTGTCGAAGCATGACGCTCAATCACAGTATTCCCTCGTCGGCGAAGCTGTAGTATCCTGACTCAGCGAAAATAAGATGGTCAAGAATTGGTAAATCCAGAAAATTACCAGCCTCTTTTAATTTCTTGGTCAACTGAATATCGGCCGCGCTGGGGTTGCGGTTGCCGCTGGGGTGGTTATGCACCAGAATAATGCTGCTGGCCAATTGTTCGAGGGCTTCCTTAAAAATCATTTTCGGGTCGGCTACGGTGCCGGCCACGCCGCCCCGGCTGATGGCCGTTTTGCGCATCACCACGTTGGCCCGGTTCAGTAGGATAACCCAGAATTCTTCGTGCGGCAGGTCCATCAAATTCGGCCGAATCAAATTATAGATGTCGCGCGAGCAGGTGATGGTGGTGCGTGGGGCCGCATCGGCTTCCTTGCGGCGGCGGCCCAGCTCCAGCGCCGCCACCACCGTGATGGCCCGGGCCTCACCGATGCCGGGGTGGCGGCAGAGCTGTTTCACGCCTTCGCGGGCCAGGGCGTTGAGGTCGTTGCCGACGCCCTGCAGCATCAGCTTGCCCACGTCCACGGCCGTGAGCTTGGTGGTGCCCGAGCCGATGAGAATGGCCAGCAGCTCGGCATCGGAGAGGGCGGCGCGGCCCTTGGCCATGAGCTTTTCGCGGGGACGGTCGTCTTCGGCCCAGCTCTTGATACCGGAAACGGGGAGGGCGGGGTAGGCGGGTTGCAGGGTGTGAGGTTCGGGCAGAAGGTCAGGGTTTTCCATGCGGGACGACGGCGGCAGACGTAAAAAGTGCGTTAAATGTAAAGCAAAAGCCGGCCCGGTACGTTTAAGCCTCGCAGCCGCCGGCGCAACGATGCGCGGCGGCCCTCTGCGATTCTGGTTCGATATGCGAAATCCGTTGGTTTTATGGTTGGTGCTGGCCGCGATTGTGCTGGCCGAATATTATGGGTATCAAGCCGTGCGCACGGCTACGCAGCACCTGTCGCTCAATGGTCGGCGGGTGGCCGCTATTGGCTATTGGGTGGTTACAGCGGGCGTCTGGATGGCGGCGGGCTGGGCTGGCAGCACGCGCCAAACGGGCAACACCGTGCTCAAAAGCTACCTCATGAGCCTGCCGCTGCTGCTGCTGGCCGGCAAGCTGTTTATGCTGCTGCCGCTGCTATTGGAGGACCTCACGCGCCTGGGGCGCTGGGCGCTGGGCAATAGCGCCCGGCCGGCCGGCACCGAGGCCGTGGCTATCCCGCGCAGCGAGTTTCTGGCCAAGTTCACGCTGGCGCTGGGCGCTATTCCGGCCGCGGCGCTGCTGTGGGGCATGGTTAAGGGCGGCACCGACTACACTGTGCGCCGCGTCACGCTAAAATTTCCCAACCTGCCACCGGCTTTTGAGGGCTTCAAAGTGCTCCAAATTTCGGATTTGCACACTGGCAGCTTCAACTCGACCGAGCCGCTGGAGCGCGCCGTGGCCATGATAAATAAGCAGGGCGCGGATTTGATTTTGATGACCGGCGACCTGGTAAATAACCGCGCCACCGAGGTCGAGCCGCACATTCCGGCCCTGCGCGGCATCAAATCCGAGCTGCCCATTTTCTCCAGCCTCGGCAACCACGACTACGGCGACTACGTGGCCTGGGAGAGCCCCGCCGCCAAGCGCGCCAACCTGGAGCGCCTGATGCAGAACCACGCCAAAATCGGTTGGACGCTGCTCAACGACACCAGCCACACCATTGCGCGCGGCGGCGACAAAATATCGGTGCTTGGCGTGCAGAACTGGAGCTCGCACGCCAACTTTCCCAAGCACGGCAACCTGCCCCAGGCCCACGCCGCCAGCGGCGACGCGCCGTTCAAAATTCTGCTCTCGCACGACCCCTCGCACTGGGAGGCGCAGGTGCTGAATTACCCCGACATCGACCTGACCTTAAGCGGCCACACCCACGGCATGCAGTTCGGCGTGAACCTGCCGTTTCTGAAGTGGAGCCCCGTGAAATACGTGTACAAGCAGTGGGCCGGCCTGTACGAGCAGGGCCGCCAGAAACTGTATGTAAACGTCGGGCTGGGCTTTCTGGGCTACCCGGGGCGCGTGGGCTTCCTGCCCGAAATCACGGTGTTCGAGCTGCGGCGGGCGTAAAAAAAACGGGCGGTGTTATATCGCCAGGGTAACATCTTTCGGGAGGTTAGCGTAAAGCGCGGCCAAACCCCATTGGGGTTAGCTTTTCTTCTTATCACCTCCCAAACTTATGAAAAACTCCCTCCTGATTCTCGCTGGCGCGGCTGCGCTCTCCCTCACTTCCTGCTCGCAGGAAAAAACCACTGAGGTGACCACCGCCCCCGTCGATGGTGCGACCACGACGACCACCACCACGACGACCACGGCCCCAATGTCGGATGCCGACATTCAGGCCCGCGCCCAGCGCATTGCCGATAAAATGGTGGCCAACATGAAAATCACGGACGAGGCCATGAAAACTAAAATCCGCACCGTGTATGTGAACCGCTACAACCGCATGAACGAAATGCGCACCAAATACGGCACCGACACCACCGGCATGGCCGCCGCCAACCGCGAAGCCATGATGGCCGAGGACCAGGAGTTCAAGACTGTGTTCACCGACCCCACCCAGTACCAGGCCTACGAGTCGAGCCGCTCGACCTATGACGATAGCAACTACATGGACGACAACGCTTCGACCATGACGCCCGCCGACAACACCGCCAACAACACCATGGATAATAGCAACATGGAAACCGGCAAGACCAAAATGGCCGATGGCAGCAAGATAAAAGTGAAAAGCGACGGCGACGTGAAAATGAAGGATGCCGAAGGCAACAAGCTGAAGATGGCTGGCGACGATGGCACCATCAAACTCAAGCCGAAAGACGGCGAAAAGATGAAGCAGGAATAGTTAGAGACTTTTTTCTGCCGATTTTTAAGCCCGCACCGCCACGGTGTGGGCTTTTTTTCGCTCTACTGAATGCTACTTTGTAGGAGCGTTGCGTACGATTGATTAATGATTGCTGAGCGAAAGAGTTGTAAATGGGCTGGTTGGCTCGAAAAGAGCGGGAAGTTGGCCCTGCTGGCCAGCCTGTGCCTGCTGGCTGGCCTGGCCCGGGCCCAGGCTCCCAACACCGTGCGCGTGAGCGGCAGCGTGGCCGAAGCACGCTCGCGCCTACCCATCCCGGGCGCTACCGTGCAGGTGCAGCGCACGCGCCGCGGTGTGGTGTCGGGCACCACCGGCGATTTCAGCATTGATGCGCTGCCCACCGATACCATTCTGTTCCGGGCGCTGGGCTTCAAGCCGCAGCGCATGCCGCTGGGCGGCACGGGCCTCTCGCAACTGGTGGTGCGCATACTGTTGGTGCGCGACAGCGTGCAGCTGGGCAACGTGCAGGTAACGGCTGACCGCCCCGACCGCGCCATCATCAACCGGGCGCTGCGCAACATCAAGCGCCCCAAGCCGCCGGTGGTGAGCGGCGCAAAGCGCCCGCCCAAGCCCAAGCCGCTGTTCGCCGTCGACTCGACCGCGCCCAAGGCCCCCATTCCCACCATTGCCAGCCCGGTGAGCTTGCTCTACGACCAGTTCTCGCGCGAGGGCAAACAGCGCCGCAAGATGGAGCAGATTGAGGCCGAGCAGCGAGCCGAAAAAGCCCGCAAAGCCCGCGCCGATTACAACAAAGCCTTTCGGGACAATCGCGGCTACGAGCCGTGAAGCAATGAGCAATGAGCAGTGAATAAGGAGCAATTGGCGACGAACGCTGAAAGCCCATTGTTCACTGCTTATTGCTCATTATTCATTGTCCGTGGATAACTGTTCACTGTTTATCCGCGTAAGCCCGGAGTATGAAAATCGGCTATCCCTGCGTGAACGAGGCCATGGATTGCAGCTCGGGCAATACCTTCCGGCTGGCTTCGTATTCTGACGAGCGGGTGGTGGCAGCCGTAGCGGCCAACCTGGTTTGCCTGCGCCGCATGCTGGAATGGAACGTGGCCCACGGCCTGCTGTTTTTCCGCATTGGCTCCAGCGTTGTGCCGTTTGGCTCGCATCCGGTGAACACTTTTCCGTGGCAGACGCATTTTGCGGCTGAATTTCGGGCGATTGGTGATTACATCAAGGCCAACAACCTGCGGGTGAGCTTCCATCCCGACCAGTTTGTGGTGCTGAACTCGCCCAGCACTGAAATCGTGCAGCGCAGCATTCAGGAGTTGGGGTATCAGGGTTTGATGCTGGACTTGATGGGACTGGATAGCACCGCTAAGCTCCAGATTCACGTGGGCGGCTTGTATGGCGACCGCGAGCTGGCCATCCGCCGGTTTGCGGCGGTGTATGCCACGCTGCCCGCCGCCGTGCGGGCTCGGCTGGTGGTGGAGAACGACGACCGCCTGTTCTCGCTGCGCGACTGTTTGGAGCTGCACCAATTGACGGGCGTGCCCATTTTGTTCGACAACTTTCATCACGAGTGCCTCCACCACGGCGAGCCCATGGCCGAGGCCCTGCGCCTAGCTGCCGCCACCTGGCACCCCACCGCCGACGGCGTGCCGATGATGGATTACAGCTCGCAGGCCCTGGGCGAGCGCAAGGGTAAGCACACCAACGACCTCGTGGATGACCGGTTTGCCGCCTTTCTGGACGACCTGCACGGGCTGGATTTCGACATCATGCTGGAAATCAAAAACAAGGAAGCCAGCGCCCTACGTGCCGTGGCGCTGTTGCGCGAGCGCGGCCTGAGCCCCGCCGCCCCCAACCCCAGCCCGCCCCTGAAACTGCCACCTGATGCCCGGGCTCCCGTAAAAGGCCCGCGCGCCGGTAAGCCGGCCGTGGCCAATGCGAGCAGCTAGGTGCAGTGCGGCCGGGTTTTCCCGGGCCACCGATGCTTGCTGCTAAGTAGCAAGTCACAAGTATTATGTAATGAGATTATGATTTATCTCTTTAATAAGTAGTAGTTAATCAGTAGTTATAATGCGCACAACAATCTGATTGTCAAAATTTATAAGCATTACCACGTAATATTATTTTCTGCTTACTTACTTAATTAGGAATTTTAAATCTCACTACTTATTGCCTTATGCTAACTACTCACTGAAACCCACTAATTCACCATTCCTCAACCCACCTTATGCCTTCCGACCACCTCCTCGCCACCATCAGCGCCCTCAAAAACGGCCTCACCAGCCTGCCATTGGGCTCAGCCATGGATAACACCGAAACCTGGCAGCAGCAGTTTCTGCAAAGCGGCATGCCCGGCTTGCAGGATTTGGCCCGCGAAATCGGCAACCTGCAATCACTCCTCACGGGAGGGGTGCTGAGCGCGCGCGCCATTGGCAATTCGCTCAGCATGCTCGGCGACCAGACCAGCCAGGCCAGCGCCGATGCCCCCGCCGAACTCAAAAAGCCCCTCGTGGAACTGGCCGACCTGCTGCGCCGCCACGGCAGCGACCTGCTCGCCCACGCCGAGAAAGCGCAGAAATAAATAGCGCTTCATTCCAACAAGAAAGCCCCAATCCGCGCTGGATTGGGGCTTTCTTGTTGATGCTATTCGGTTTGGCAATACCTACTCAGGTATGCTGCTTAGTTGGGCCCTACGCTGCGGCTGCTTCTGCGCGAGCGGCTGGGTACAATGTCAGTCGACTGGCGCGGTCGCTGGTCGCGGATGATGGGCTGTTCGCGCACATCGGGCACGGTGTTGGGCGACCTTTCGGGCGTGGCGGCGGGCGGTAGGTTGCGGTCGTCGAGCTGGCGGCTGGGCTGGGCATCGCGGTTGGTAGGAGTGCGCTGCACATCGGGCGGGCCCTGAATGGTGCTCTGGTTGAGCGCGGGGTTGACGGGCGGCACGGTAGTTTGGCCCTGGCTGCCGCCACGCACGGGGGCCGTAGGGTCGAAAGGAATAGTCTGGGCCTGGGTGCTGGCCGCCAGCAGCAGGCCGGCGGCCAGTGCGAGGGCAGTTTGAAGGGTTTTCATAGTAAAGGAAATAAGGAGTGAGGGGAGGAATCGTTGGGCTTGGCCGCGAGGCTAGTTACTGCCTGCGCCGTTATACGCAACAACCAGTTGAGAGGGCCATCTAAAGTTAAAAAAATACCAGAATAAAAAGGTTAATATCAGCCTTTTATATATTAAAAAGCGCTAGTCTTGGATACTTCATTCTGCTGAAATGAAGCAGCTTCCCGACCTTACAAAAAAATATTCGGGCCCTGCTGTAACGTTCGGGCACGGGCCGGGTACTCCCTGCATTCCAACTCCTAAACACCTCCCGTGGAACCCACGAGCGACGAAGCGCTGATGACGGCCGTGCGGGCCGACGACCTCGACCGGCTGGTGCCGCTGTTCGAGCGCTACCACGGGCCCTTGTTCAACTACCTCACCCGCCTCACCAACGACCGCGAAACCGGCGAAGACCTCACCCAAACCGTGTTCGAGCGCATTCTCAAGTACCGCAGCAGCTACCAGCCCAACCAGCCTTTCAAGGCCTGGGTGTACCAGATGGCCCGCAACGTGCACGCCGACCATTGGCACCGCCAGCAAAAGCAGCGCGCCGACGACGTGGACGAAGTGGAGCGCACCGGTGGCCTGCGCAACGCCGCCTTCAGCCAGCAGCGCGCCAGTAGCAGCCACGATGACCTGCACGAAGCCCTGGCCCTGCTGCCCGCCCCGCAGCGCGAGATTCTGGTGCTGCACCGCTTCCAGGGCTTCAGCTACGACGAAATCGGGCAGCTGCTGAGCTGCACCGCCGAGGCCGCCCGCGTGAAAGCCCACCGCGCCCTGCAGGCCCTGCGCAAAATATATTTCACCTGATTTAAAAGCTAATAATTCAGTTCAATTAATTCGAATTCAAGATAAATAATAAATTAATTTGAAAGAATACGAGCATAAATAATTCTATTTTATTTCCATAATTATCAGCAGCTACCCGATAATAACCAACTCATGAATACGACCGAATTTTCTGCCTGCACCGAGCTGGAAGCCCTGCTGCCAGCCTACGCCGAGGGCAGCCTGCCAGCCGCTGAGGCCGACCGCGTGGCGGCGCATTTGCCGGGGTGCCCCGGCTGCCAGCAGCAGCTGCGCGAGCTGCGCACTCTCGCGGCCGACCTCGATGCGGCCCTGCCCGAAGTGCCGGGCATGGCCCTGCGCGCCAGCTTCATGGCAATGCTGGAGCAGCAGAAACAGCAACTGAAAACGGAATTGGCCGCCGCGCCCGTTGCCGTGGCGGCACCGGTAGCTGGGCAGCCCACCGCCAAGGTAGTTTCGATGTGGCCCACGGCGCTGGCTAACAGCTGGGTACGCATCGCGGCCAGCATCGTGCTGGTAGCGGCGGGCGTGTTCCTGGGCCGGCAGCTGCCTTGGGGTGGTGGAACCAGTAACACCGTTGCCACCACTGCCCCGGCCGCCAGCCAGCCGGCCCCCGCCGCCCTGGCCGCCGCCCTGAGCGGCGATAGTGGCCACACGGTATCGGCCAGCAACCGCATTGCCCTGGTCACCAACTCGACCAGGACCTCCGAGCCCGACGATGCCACGGTGCAGGTGCTGCTCAATACCCTCAATTTCGACCCCAACCCCAACGTGCGTTTGGCGGCCTGCGAAGCGCTCTACCGCCTGCGCGAGGCCCCCGGCGTGCGCGAGGGCCTGGCCAACTCGCTACCCATTCAAACCGACCCGAACGTGCAGATTGCGCTGATTGACATGGTGGTATCGCTGCGGGTGCACCGCGCCGTGCCCCAGCTCCAGCGCCTGTCTAAGCGCCCCGACGCGCTGCCCGTGGTGCGCGCCCAAGCCGAAGCGGGTATCGGCAAACTGATTTAACCCTTCTTTTTTCGCTCCCGCCGACGCTGGCGGTGCCGGCTCACGGCGCAACGGCGGGACTTCACTTGCTTCAATTTTCTGTACTCATGAATAAGCTGTTTTTAATGACGCTGGCGGGCTTGCTGCTCGCCGCGTCGGGCCAGGCCCAGGATTTTAAAACCCGCCTCACCAGCAAATCTCCTAAAATCGTCATCGACATGCAGGGCAACAACGTGACGGTTGAGGGCATTGATGGCGACGAGCTCATCATCAAGGGCGACGGCTACGAGGAGCCGCCCAAGCGCGCCGATGGCTTGCGCCCGATGTATAACACGGCCGTCGATAACACCCGTATCGGGTTGGCCGTGAGCCAGGATGGTAACGTGGTGCGCATCACGCGGGCCTCGCGCCGCCCGGCCAGCTACGTGATTCGGGTGCCGCGCGCCTCGGCCGTGCAGTACAAGCAGGTGGGCTGGAATGGCAGCGGCGACGTGGCCGTGCGCGACGTGAGCGGCGACCTGGAAGTGAGCATGACCAGCGGCGATATCAAGCTGACCAACGTGGCAGGCCCCGTGGTAGCCAACACCGTGAGCGGCGACGTGACGGTGCATTTTACGCCCCTGCGCCAGGGCCCGAGCTCCATCTCCACCGTGAGCGGCGACGTGGATATCAGCCTGCCAACCACTACCAAGGCCACCATGCACATGCGCTCGATTTCGGGCGAAGTCTACACCGATTTCGACATGAGCCTGGGCGGCAAGCAGAACGACATGCAGCACATCGGCGGCCAGGTCGTGGATGGCAGCCTCAACGGCGGGGGCAATGCCCTGTCGCTCAAAACGGTGAGCGGCGACATCTACGTGCGCAAAGCCAAATAAAGCGTGAGCGGCGTTGGGCAACCCGCGCCCTGGTTTCCGGTCCATCCTTCACTTTTACTTGCCTCTCCCATGCACCGCTTTCTGTTTTTATTGCTCGTAGTGGTGGTGGCCCGGCCGGTCGCCGCCCAGAAAATCATCGAAAAAACGGCCCCGGTGGCGGCTGGCCAGCGCGTGTTTCTCGACCTGCGCCAAGCCACCAGCATTCGGGTGCGCACCGGCCCAGCCGGTCAGATGTCGCTGAAGGCCACCGTGAGCATCAACCAAAACCGCTTGAACGACGCCCTGCAGCTGACCGTGGCCCCAGCCGCCGAGCAGCTGCGCGTGACGGCCGATTTCGACAAGGAAATGCTGAAACAGGCCCGCCCCGGCGACTGCGCCGGCTACGACGACCACGGCTACGGCCGCAATATGTGGTTCGGCCAGCAGGTGTGCGATGACATTGCCTACGAAGTCACGCTGCCCGCCGACGTGGCCCTGCGCGTGTTCACCTACAGCGGCAACGTCGACATCGTGGGCTTTAGCAATGCCATCGAGGCCAAGTCGCTGAGCGGCTTTATCGACGTGACCTGGCCCGACACCAAGGGCGCGGTGCTGTCGCTGAAAACCCTGAACGGCGAAGTGTACACCGACCAGGACATTGCCTTCAGCACGGCGCTGCGCCGCAACCCCGATTTCGGCTACTGGCTGCAAGGCACTCTGAAGGGCAGCGGGCCGGTGGTGAAGCTCGAATCCATCAGCAACGACGTGTATTTCCGCAAGCGGAAGTAGGAGAGGGGCAGCGAATACAAAAGCACGTCATGCCTATCTGGCGTCCGCGCAGCCGAAGCATCTCTACCGCAGCAGTAAACCTGATTACTCGCGCCGTAGAGATGCTTCACTGCGCGGACGCCAGATAGGCATGACCGTTCTTTGCGTATTCGGCTCTCAACCCAATCCCGCTGCTCCCGCCTATGCTGGCCCCCTTTACCCCCGAACTGCGCACCGTCGTGCTCACGCGCTACGTGACCCCACTCCGTGAAGGCGGCTCCCTGCCGGCCCTGATGGAGGCCGACGACGGGTTCCTGTACGTGGTGAAATTCCGGGGGGCGGGGCAGGGCGTGAAGGCGCTGATTGCGGAGCTGATTGTGGGTGAAATAGCCCGCGTGCTGGGCCTGCGCATGCCCGAGCTGGTGTTTTGCGAGCTCGACGAGTGCTTCGGCCGCAGCGAGCCCGACGAGGAAATCCAGGACCTGCTGCGGGCCAGCACCGGCCGCAACCTAGCGCTGCACTACCTGTCGGGGGCCATCACCTACGATGCGCTGGTGACCACCGTGGAGCCCGGGCTGGCCTCGCTCATCGTGTGGCTCGATGCCCTGACGCTGAACGTGGACCGCACCGCCCGCAACACCAACCTGCTGATGTGGCACCAGGAGCTGTGGCTGATTGACCACGGCGCGGCCATCTACGTGCACCACGCCGGCCCCGAGTGGGCCGCGCCGCGCCCGCGCCCCTTTCCCCAGATTAAAACCCACGTGCTGCTGCCCCAGGCCACCGAGCTGGCGGCCGCCGATGCGCTCGGCCACGCCCGTCTCACGCCCGAGGTCATCCGGAGCATAGTGGCACTGGTGCCCGACGAGTGGCTAACCCACGCCGCCGGCACGCCCGCCGAGGAGCGCGCCGCTTACGCCGGCTTTCTGGAAGCCCGCTTGGCCCAGTCCGCCACCTTTATTCAGGAAATCAACGACGCCCGCCATGCACGTATTTGAGTACGCCGTGCTACGGGTGGTGCCCCGCGTGGAGCGCGAAGAATTCCTGAACGTGGGCGTGGTGCTGTACTGCCGGGGCCTGGGCTTTTTGCAGGTGCGCTGGCTGCTGCCCGAAGCCCGGCTGCACGCCTTCGCCCCGGCCCTCGACCAGGTCGAAGTAGCTGCCCGGCTGCGGGCGTTCGAGCACATCTGCCAGGGCCGGGCCGGGGGCGGCGTTATCGGGCAGCTGCCGGTGGCCGAGCGGTTCCGCTGGCTCACGGCCACGCGCAGCACGGTGGTGCAGTGCTCGCCGCTGCACCCGGGCCGCACCGCCGACGCGGCCGCCACGCTGGAGCGACTGTTTGAACAATTAGTGGTCTGAAGCTCGCCCAGGGCTTGCTTTTCGGCGGGGCGAGCTTTCGAGCGGTGAACCTAGCCCGGCAAAGCCATGATTTTAATCAGCCGGGATAATGATGTTTTGCATGGGGTCCTCTGGTCGGAGGTGGGTTATTTGCAGCAGTATCCACGCTGGTTTATTGCTCCTCGTTTATGGTTCCTTCGCTGCTCGTTCTGACTGATTTTTTCCAGCCCGCCAACCGCGCCCTGGCGTACGCCGTTACGCTCGCTGGCGGCCTCGGGGCCAGCCTGGTGCTGCTGCACGTGCACCGCGATTCGGTGCTCGACCCCGAACTGCTGACCGGCGAGTTGGCCACCCTCGATACGGAAGCCGAAAACCGGGCCTTCGCTAGCCTGGTGCGCGATTTGGCAGTGCCGGCCATTGCTGAAATCGGCCACGGCCGGGTGGCCGAAGCGGTGGCCGCCGCCGTGCGCCGCCATCAGCCTATGCTACTGGTGCTGGGCCGCCCCGATACCGAAGAACTGCCCGACGAGCTGGTGACCACCACCGCCCTGGAGCTGCTGAGGGCCGCGCCCTGCCCCATGCTGGTAGTGCCGCCTACCGTGCGGCACGCGCCGGTGCCGCGCCGCGTGCTGCTGGCCGTCGATGGTGAGCCGTTCAGCCTGGGCTCGTACGCGGGCACCATGCGCCATCTGCTCGATACCCTCGGGGCCGAGCTGACGGTGCTGCACGTCGAGGCGCATCCTGGCCCGGCCGCCACCACGGCCGCCGCGCTGGCTTCGGTGCAGCGCACGGGCCTCGTCGCCGATTTGGCATCCCCGGTTCGCACCCGCAGCCTCCACGCCCCGCACCCGGCCGCCGCCATTCTGAAAGCCGCCCAGCCGGCCGAATTCGATTTGGTTATCCTAATTGCCCGGCCGCGCAGCTTCTGGGGCGAGTTGTTTCATCGCAGCGTAACGGCACAGGTGCTGCTGCACAGTGCCGTGCCCGTGCTGTTGCTGCCGGCGCAGGAATAAGCGGTGGGGCACGGTAGATGTCCGAACAGGCATTCAGCCGTGAAGTAGTGTCCGCTTCCGTTGCACGGTCCGCGAGCTATCCAGCTCTCAGCACCAACCGCTGCAATCAATCGGCATGCCGCCAGTCCACGCCCTGGCGCAGCCATTGTTGGCTGGTTTCCTCGGCCGAGCCGGGCTCGGGCACGAGGTCGTAGTGCCACTCGGCCTGCGGGGGCAGGCTCATGAGGATGGATTCGGTGCGGCCGCCGGTTTCGAGCCCGAAGCGGGTACCCCGGTCGATGGCCAGGTTGAACTCGGCGTAGCGGCCCCGGCGCACCAGCTGCCAGTGCTTCTCGCGGGCGGTGAAGGGCAGGTCGCGGGTTTGGGCGATGATGGCCTGGTAGGTGCGGCCGTAGAGCTCGCCCACGTCCTGCACGAAGGCAAACAGCTCCTCGAACGAGCCGTCGGGGCCCACGGTGAGGCGGTCGAAGAAGAGGCCGCCCACGCCGCGCGTTTCGCGGCGGTGGGGCAGGTAGAAGTACTCGTCGCCCCACTTTTTGAAGCGGGCGTAGTAGCTGGCGTCGTGGCGCTGGCACATGGCCTCCAGTTGCTCATGAAACCAGCGGGCCTGAGCCACGTCCACGTAAACAGGCGTCAAATCGAGCCCGCCGCCGAACCAGGCTTCGCCGTTGCCAGCCTCGAAGTAGCGCACGTTCATGTGCGAGATGGGCACCATGGGGCTGCGCGGGTGCTGCACCACGCTCACGCCGGTAGCAAAATAGCGGCGGTCGGGCAACTGTAAGCTTTGGGCAGCTTGCTCGCTCAGCCCGCCCCACACGGCCGAAAAGGCCACGCCGCTTTTCTCCAGCACCGCGCCGTTCTGGAGCACGCGGGTGCGGCCGCCGCCGCCGCCGGCGTGTTCCCACGGAGTTTCGGCGAAATGCAGGCCGCCGCCATCGGCCAGCGCCAGGCGGTAGCATAGCCAGTCTTGGAAGTGGCGCATCCAGTTTTCGACCATGGTGCGGGGTGGGGCGGTAGCAGCGGGAGCGGGGGCAGTGGAATTCATTGGATTTGGGTTTTAGCGAACGGCGCGAATAGGGTAACCTCACCCCCGGCCCCGGTTCGCTTGAAGCGCGAAACCTTGGGGAGAGGGGAGCCTGACGATGTTAGGAATACTTGCCTTCGCTTGTGCCAGCCTGATGGTAGTAATGTCATCGTCATACAAGTTGGAGGCAGTGCTGCGAAGTGCATTTCCGGGGCCCATCTCCCCAAGGTGAGGGGGGGCAGGGGGTAAGGTTGACGGTGGGGGGCGTGAGGGGTATTCCTCCTACACCCAAGGCGTGGCCAGGTAATCGGCGCGGTTGGGCTGCACGGTTTCCTGACCTAGGCGCTCGGCGCATTTGTCGCAGCAGGTGGTGGTGGGCTGGCGCTCGGTGGCGCGCAGCACCAGCACCGGGATGCGGGTGTGGTAGGCGTGGGTGGTAGCGTAGCAGGCGTCGAAATACCGCAGCAATTCGGCCTGGCTGGCCGGCGCGATGATGAGCAGCTGGGCCTGCGTGCGGGCGCAGAAATCGCCGATTCCTTCGAGCGGGGCGTCGTCTTCGAGCAGATGCGGGGTGCTGGTGGGCCAGCCCAGGTGGGCGGCGGCTTTGGTGAGGGCCTGCTTATAGCGCCGGCGCTGGGGCCGCTCGGTGGGCGCGTAGAACTGCACGAGGTCGAGCGGAGCGGGAAAGGCGGCTTCCAACGCCGCCAGCCGGGGCAGAATGCTGAGGCCCAGGGTAGCAAAATCGGCGGCAAAAACCAGGCGGCCGGGCAGCGGGCGGCGGCCGGCCGGCACCACCAGCACGGGGCAAGGCACGAGCTCGCTGATGGCAGCGGCGTGGTTGCCGGGGGCTTCCTGCCGGCCGCAGTCGATGTGCTCCAGGCCCATCACCACGAGGTCGGCGGCGCAGCGGGTAGCCTCGGTGCGGACGTGCTCGTGCAGACAGCCTTCGAGCAGGCGATATTCATAGTGAATGCGGCGACCGTTCTGGCGGGTGAGCTGCTGGTAGCGCAGGCGCTCCACCAGGCTGCGCAGGCGGGTCTCCTGGGCTTCGGGGGTGGGGGTGGGCTGGCCTGGTGCGGCCGGGGGCTGGCAGTAGAGCAGCACCACTTCGGCCGGCCAGTGCACGGCCAGCTTGTTGGCATAGGCCAGCGTCGATTCGGCGGCGGCCGTGTGGTCGATGGGAACGAGAATGGTTTTCATGAGGCGCGGTCAGCAGCTGACAATAGATGGGTGGTCGAAAAATCAATGGCAGTAGTGCACGGTGAGCGGCTGGCGGGCCGGGATTGTGGCCGTCGGCGGGCGCAGTTGCGGGCTCAGATAAGGAATGCCCAGTCCCAGCCCGCGCACGATGAACAGCACCGCCAGCCCCGAAGCGGCGTAGGGCACGGCCTGCCGCATGCGCCCGCGCCAGGCCAGCGGCACCAGCCGCCCACTCAGTGAGAGGCCCAGCATGAGCGGCAGGGTGCCGAGACCAAACAGCGCCATGTAGGCCGCCGCGCCCGCCACGCCCGGCGCGCTCAGGGCCCCGGCCAACGCCAGGTACACCAGGCCGCAGGGCAGCAGGCCGTTGAGCACGCCGGTGGCATACAGCGCCGGCAGCGACGACTGTTGAAACAGGCGGCCCAGCGTGGCTTTCACCCAGGCTAGCGGCCGGCCGAAGCCCAGTACATTGGCCAGCCGCGCCGTGTAGCGCTCGGGTACGGCCACCAGCAGCAAAATCAGCACGCCCGAGGCAATGGACAGGCTTTGCTGCACGCCGGCCAGGCGCAGGCTTTGGACCACCAGGCCCGCGCCCGCGCCCAGCGCGGCGTAGGTGCTCACGCGGCCCAGGTTGTAGAGCACGCGGCCGGCTACGTAGCGCAGCGGGCCCGCACCCGCCGCGCCGGGCAGCGCCAGGGCAATGGCCCCGCACATGCCCACGCAGTGGAAGCTGCCGAGTAACCCAAATAGAAAACCGGCCCAGAGCATGATTTTAGGGTGTGATAGTAAGCGGGTAGGAGGGTGCCCCAGCGCATTTATTTTATCAGGAGTTCTTTCTCGACGAAATAGGCCTGGCCGCCGGCCGTGAAATCGAGGCGCACGCGCCAGTAGCCGGGCTGCATTTTGGCGGTGCTGAATGGCTGGTTAGCCCCGGCCTGCAGCGGCAGGCTGAAGTCCAGGCGCTGGTCGGAGGGGCGGAAGAAGTGCAGCTGACCCTTCACGGGTTGGCTGGCCAGCGCGGGCGGCAGCTGAAGCGTGAGACGCTGGGCGGCTGCCTCGTAGCGCAGTTCCACGGGCGCGGGCAGGGCAGCGGTGCGCGCCACCGATTCCATGCGCTTTTGATAGGCCAGCTCCTGCTGGTAATAGTCGGGACTGACGAGGTCGACGGTGGTGCGCATGGCCTGCTGCACCATGTAGCCGATGTAGCTGGCAAACAGCACAAACACGGCAATGATGGCGTAGGGCCAGATGGTGCGGGGTTTAATGGGTGTCATTGGATGTTGTTTGCTTTCAGAAACGTCATGCAGAGCGCAACGCAGTATCTCGCTCGCCGGAACCTCACCCCAGGCCCCGGTTCGCTTAATGCGCGAAGCCAAAAGTGAGGGGAGCCTGACGAAGCGGTAGAGATGCTTCGGCTGCGCTCAGCATAACGTTCTTTTGCTCACTGCTCATTGCTCATTGCTCATTGCACCGGCCCCAGAAACTTGGTGCTCGTCTCGGCAATCAATTTTCCCCGGCTGAACAGGCCGATGCGGATTTTCTGGTTGGTGTGATGCAGAGCGGTGCGGGGCAGCTCGGCGAAAAACACGCCCTCGGCGATGCCCTGAGCCGGGAGCGCAAGCTGATTGGTGCTGATGAGGGAAATGGTGCCCCGCGCTGGCTCCAGCAGGCGCAGGGTGATGGGGTAAGGCTGGTTGGTCTTGTTGATGACCGAGATGTTGTAGAGGTTGGTGATGGTGCCGTGGGTGGTTTTCTGGAAGAGCTGGCCGGGGGTGCGCAGTACCGTGGCCGCCACGTTGGCTCGCGACACCAGCAGGCCGGTGAGCACAACCAGCAGGAAGGCCAGCACGCCGGAAAGGGCTTTCACGCGGCCCGTAAGGCGGAACTTGGTACCCTCGGCAATGCCGTTGACGGAGGCGTGGCGGATGAGGCCCTGCGGCTTATTTATCATATCCATGATGGCGTCGCAGGCATCAATGCAGGCGGTGCAGTTGGTGCATTCGAGCTGGGTGGCCCCGTTGCGGATGTCGATGCCGGTGGGGCAGACCTGCACGCACTGGTGGCAGTCGATGCAGTCGCCGGCGGTGCGCGTCTGGCTTTTGCGCAGCTTCTCGCGGGGCTCGCCGCGCTGGTAGTCGTAGGCCACCACGAGGCTGTCCTTGTCGAGCAAAACGCCCTGCAAGCGGCCATACGGACACACAATGGTGCACACCTGCTCCCGAAACCGGGCAAACACAGCGTAAAAAACGCCCGTGAACAGCACCAGCGCCGCCAGCCCGCCCAGGTGGGCCGTGGGCGCGTCGGTGATGAGCTTCACCAGCTCATCGGACCCGATGATGTAGGCCAGGAAGGTGTTGGCGATAACGAAGGAGATGGCCAGAAACAGCGCGTGCTTGGTGGTTTTGCGCCAGAGCTTGTCCCAGTCCAGCGCCCGCCGGTCGAGGGCTTTTTGCTGGGGCGCGTCGCCTTCCAGCCAGTACTCAATGCGGCGAAACACCATCTCCAGGAAGATGGTCTGGGGGCACACCCAGCCGCAAAAAACCCGCCCGTACACCACCGTGAACACAATGATGAACACCAGAAACGTGAGCGTGGCCAGCAGCAGAATGAAAAAATCCTGGGGCCAGAAAATCTGCCCGAAGATGATGAACTTCCGGGCGGGCAGGTTCAGCAGCAGCACCGGCAAATCGTGGATGCGCAGCCACGGCCCGGCGAAAAGCAGGCCCAGAAACCCGTAGCTGAGCCACTTGCGGTGGCGGTAGAGCCGCCCGACGGGCTTTTTAGGATAGAGCCACACCCGCTCGCCCGCCGCGCCTATGGTCGAAAGCGAGTCGCGGTACGAGTCGTCGGGGTGGAATTGGGTGGAGGGCATGGGGAAGAACTTATTGGGCCTGAATCAGGCGGTCATGCTGAGCGTAGCCGAGGCATCTCGCGGGTGGCAGTAATTCAATTGTGAGGCTGCCAGTAAATAGTGATGGCACGCGAGATGCTTCGGCTGCGCTCAGCATGACGTTCTTTCTTGCCATTTAGCCTGCCGGCCCTACAGCTTTGCCACCGGTTTCCCCGCCGTCTCCTTCTCGCCCTGCGGCGGTTTGGCATTGGCCGGTTTCGTGCCTTTCAGACTCAGCACGTAGGAGCTCACCTGCAAAATCTGCTTGCCCGAGAGCTTGCCTTTCCAGGCCACCATGCCCTTGCCGTTGATGCCGAACTTGATGGTTTTGTACACGTGGTTCAGCTCGCCGCCGTGCAGCCAGAATTCGTCGGTGAGGTTGGGGCCGACTTTGCCTTCGGCGCTGCCCCCGTGGCAGGGCGCGCAGTTGGTCGTGAAGACGCCTTTGCCGCTGCTGATATCGGCCAGGGCCGTGAGGGGCTGGTAGGTAGTGAGCAGGTTAGGGTCGTCGGAGCCGACGGGCACGAACAGGGCAGCCTGCTGCATTTCGACGGCGTATTCGGCCTCCTGCAGCTGGCCGGTTTTGAAGACGTGGTAGTACGCCATGTAGACCACGGCGAAGACGATGGTAAAGTAGAAGCCGTACTTCCACCACGGGGGCAGGTCGTTGTCGAACTCGTGGATGCCGTCGTAATTGTGGTCGGTTAGCTCGTCGCGCACCTCGCCCTGCACCAAACGGGCATCGCCCACCAGCAGGCCCAGCACCTGGCCGCTCCAGCTGTCGTGCACCAGGGGCTGGTCGTAGAGCTGGCGCAGCTGCGGCTTCATCTGCCGCGTGATGACGATGCCGGTGAAGAGCAGCGCCAGCAGCAGCAGGCCCAGCAGGCTCAGCAGCAGCCAGAACAGGACCTCCTGCTCGCTTATGGGCGCGGCTTTGGCGGGGGGCGCGTCCGGCGTTTGGGCGGCGGCGGCGTAGCCGATGAGCAGGCCCGTTGCCAGCAGCAGCAGTGTGCGTTTGGTTAGCATGGTCCGTCGTGTTCGAGGTTAGATTTCAGGGCTGCGCCCTCGGCTTCCAGGGGCAGCTGGCTCATGGTGCTCAGGTGCTGGCGGTTGGCCACCAGCACGTACACCAGCAGGCCGATGAAAAAGAGAAAGAAGATGGCAAAGGAGATGAGCGGGTACACCGTGACGCCGGCGATGGATTGGAGCACGTTCTTTTCCATGAGGATTGGGAAGGTTAGTAATTGCTAAGCCGTCATGCTGAGCTTGTCGAAGCATCTCTACTGCTTCGTTGCAACGAGATTGATTACTAGCGCGGTAGAGATGCTTCGACTCCACTCAGCATGACGTTCTGATTGTTCGTCTCTGTTGCTACTGGGCAGCATCGGCGGCGGCCGGGGCCGTTGCCACGCCGGGCTTCACTTTGATATCCGTGCCCAGGCGCTGGAGGTAGGCGATGAGGGCCACGATTTCGCGGTCGGATTTTACTTCGATGTCCTCTTTTTTCAAATCGGCCACAATGCCGCGGGCCTGGTTCCGCGCATCGGCCACGGCCAGTTGGTCGAAGCCGGCGGGATAGGGCGTGCTGAGGGTTTGCAGGACGCGGATTTTGGCGGGCAGCGTGCTGTAGTTGATTTCGTTCTCATACAGCCACGGGTAGGGCGGCATGATGGAGCCGGGCGACATGCTGGTGGGGTCCATCATGTGGTTGTAGTGCCAGGAGTTGGGGTATTTCTGGCCCACGCGGTGCAGGTCGGGCCCGGTGCGCTTGCTGCCCCACAGAAAGGGCCGGTCGTACACAAACTCGCCGGCCTTGGAGTACTCGCCGTAGCGCTCGGTTTCGGAGCGGAAGGGGCGCACCATCTGGGTGTGGCAGTTCGAGCAGCCTTCCTTGATGTAGAGGTCGCGGCCCTGCAACTCCAGCGGCCGGTAGGGCTTCACGGAGGCGATGGTGGGCACGTTCGATTTCACCAAAAAGGTCGGAATCATCTCCACCGCGCCGCCGATGGCAATGGCCACGGTGGCCAGCACGGCCATTTGCACGGGGCGGCGCTCCAGCCAGCGGTGCCAGTGGCCGCTCTGCACGTGCGGGTCCTCGGCTTCGGGCACCAGCGCCGGGGCCTGGGCTTTTTCGTTGGCCAGCAGCGAGCCGGCTTTGGCGGTTTGGTACAGGTTGTACATCAGCAGAAACACGCCGCTCAGGTACATCACCCCGCCGATGCCGCGCAGGTAGTACATGGGCACCAGCTGCAGCACGGTTTCGAGGAAGTTGGGGTATTGCAGCATGCCCTCGCTGTTGAACTGCTTCCACATCAGGCCCTGCGTAAAGCCCGACCAGTACATCGGAATGGCGTAGAACAGGATGCCCAGCGTGCCCAGCCAGAAGTGCGTAGTGGCCAGTTTTTTGGAAAACAGCGGCGTGCGGTAGAGGCGCGGCCACAGCCAGTACAGCATCCCGAAGGTGAAGAAGCCGTTCCAGCCCAGCGCCCCGACGTGCACGTGCGCCACAATCCAGTCGGTGAAGTGGGCCAGGGCATTCACGTTTTTCAGGGCCAGCATAGGACCTTCGAAGGTGGCCATGCCGTAGGCCGTGATGGCCACCACGAAAAACTTGAGCACGGGCTCCTCGCGCACCTTGTCCCAGGCCCCGCGCAGGGTCAGCAGGCCGTTAATCATGCCGCCCCAGCTGGGCGCAATCAGCATGATGCTGAAGGCCACGCCCAAGCTCTGGGCCCAGTCGGGCAGGGCAGTGTAGAGCAAGTGGTGCGGCCCGGCCCAGATGTAAATAAAAATCAGCGACCAGAAGTGCACGATGCTCAGGCGGTAGGAGTAGATGGGCCGCTCCGCCGCCTTCGGCAGGAAGTAGTACATCATGCCTAGATAGGGCGTGGTGAGGAAGAAGGCCACCGCGTTGTGGCCGTACCACCACTGCACTAGGGCATCCTGCACGCCGGCGTAGGCCGAGTAGCTTTTCAAGAAGCTCACCGGTACTTCGGCCGAGTTCACGAGGTGCAAAACCGCCACCGTGATGAACGTGGCGATGTAAAACCAGATGCCCACGTACAGGTGCCGCTCGCGCCGCCGGAAAATGGTGCCGAACATGTTCCAGCCAAACACCACCCAAATCACGGTAATGGCGATGTCAATGGGCCATTCCAGCTCGGCGTATTCCTTGCTGGTGGTGAAGCCCAGTGGCAGCGTGGCCACCGCCGACAGGATAATAAGCTGCCAGCCCCAGAAATGAATTTTGCTGAGCACGTCGGAAAACATCCGGGCCTTGCACAGGCGCTGCAGCGAGTAGTACACGCCGGTAAAAATGCCGTTGCCCACGAAAGCGAAAATCACCGCGTTGGTGTGCAGCGGGCGAATGCGGCCGAAAGTGGTGTAGGCCGTGCCCATGTTCACCTCGGGCCGGGCCAGCTCGAAGGCCGCCAGCACGCCCACCGCCATCCCGATAATTCCCCAGATAACGGTGGCAATGCCGAAGTCGCGGACAATCCTGTTGTCGTAGAAAAAGGTGTCCACCGCCCGCGCTATCGGGGCCGGAATCAGCGGCATTCGGGGCGCGGCGGGAGCTAATTGTTCGGCCTGCATGGTCGGAGAAGTGAGTTATTTACTTCTCCAAAGGTCCCCCGGGGCGTTTTTCGGGTAGGTGATGAAAATCAGGTGGGCAGCTGATTGATGTCAGGCATCAGCACCGTGTAGGGCAGTTTCTACTAATTCGACGACCCGTTCCCACGTAATTCCGGCTTGCCGCTCATCAGCCAGCCGGTGGTTTTCCTCTATTACTTCGACCCTCGGAATGATGCCGGGCTCTTGGGTGTGCAGCATTGCTCTGATATTGAGCGTTTCCGGATAACCCGGAATAGTGGTTTGAAGCCAGCCAAAATAAGCGGGCTCGGTCACCCGTTCCGGGTCATGCCATACTTCGTTGGTGCGGCGGAAATTAGTCTCGCTCAAACTAGTCCAGACATTCCAGCAAAATATTTCATCCGAATCAATAACCGGAATTTCAATGCGCGCCCGAACAAAGAAATGAGACTCGTCAATTACGCACAGGCTTTCCGTGAGCTCAACTCTGGTTTCCCGTTCATCCGGCGGCACGCTGAAATAATAATCGGGGAATTCTGCGCCGAAGCACATCGGCAGTTCCTCGTGATACTCGCCGCAACGGGAACAAGTGAATCCATCCATGCTACTTGTCAGCGGTTAGTTTGAAGCTAAAATAATGGCCCTAAGGTACTGCCGCAGCTACTCATCCTGCTCGATTTCATCTTCAAACAGCATGCGTACGGCGGGCGTGTAGTCGTCCTCGTACTGGCCCGAGCGCACCGCCCACAGGAAGGCGGCCAGGAAAGTGAGCGCCACCAGTAGGCTGATGCCGATGAGCAGGAAGATGATGGTCATGGTTGGATAGAATGATATTGGGATGGCTGCGCCGATAGTCGTTTTAACGGAGCGCCTCACCCCCTGACCCCCTCTCCGAAAAGGAGAGGGGGCACCGGAAATGCGCGAACTTCAGGCTCTCCCCGTTCCCTTTCGGAGTGGGGGCTGGGGTGAGGCGCTCCGTTGAACGACCCATCTCACACACACATCATAGCCCACGTCGCCACGCGGCCCACCGCACCAATAGCGTGGCAAACAACATCACGCTCAGCGAGCTGATGGGCATGAGGATGGCCGACACGATGGGCGTGAACCGGCCCTGCACCGCCAGCGTGAGGCCAACGCCATTGTAGCAGAATGAGAGCACGAACGTGGCCAGCACGATGCGCAGGCAGTCGCGCGAGAAACCCAGGATGGTGGCCAGCCGCCCAAAGCTGCCCGCTTCGAGAATGGCGTCGCAGGCGGGCGAGAAGTTGGTGAGCGTATCGGTGAGGGCGATGCCGGTGTCGGCGCGCTGCAGGGCCCCGGCGTCGTTCAGGCCATCGCCGACCATGACCACCGTGCGGCCCTGCTGCTTGAGCTGGGCGATGTAGTCGAGCTTGTTTTGGGGCGTTTGGCGGAAGTGAAGCTCGGCCTGCGGGCCGAACAACTCGCGCAGGCGGCTCTGTTCGGTGTCGTTGTCGCCCGAGAGCACGGCCAGCCGGTAGCGCTGGCTGAGCTTGGCCAGCACCTCGCGCAGCCCCTCACGGTACACGTTGTGGAAGGAGTAGCAGCCGTGGAGGTCATCAATCGTGATGTATACCCGCGATTGCAGGCGGTCCGTTGCGGGTAGCGACGCGCCCCTGCGCGTCTCGGCGTCTGCGGTGCTAGCATCGGTCGCTACCGCATCGTTCAACGCTGAGACGCGCAGGGGCGCGTCGCTACCCTTGTTCACGAATGCGGCCGAACCCACCCGCACCGCCACGCCGCTCACGGTGCCGCGCAGGCCCTGCCCGGGCACTTCGGCAAAATGCTCCACGGCCAACGTGCTGGCCGGCAGCTCCGCCGCCAGGCGCTGGCTGAGCGGGTGCGTGGAGTGGCGCACCACGGCCGCCACCGCTTGCTGCTGAAGTAGCGTAAGCGCCGGCCCCACGTATGCCACCGCCGACTTTTTGACATCCGTGAGCGTGCCGGTCTTATCGAAAACGATGGTGTCGGCGCGGCCCAGGGCTTCGACCACGGTGGAGTTTTTGAGGTACAGCTTCCGGCGGCCCAGCACGCGCAGCGCGGCCCCCATGGCGAAGGGCGTGGCCAGTGACAGCGCGCACGGGCAGGCAATCACCAGCACCGAGGTGAAGGCCCGCAGCGCCATCGTCGGGCTTTGGGGGTACCAATAGGCCACTGCGCCCACGGCCAGGGTTAGGGTAAGCCCCACGAAGTAGCGGCCTACCCGGTTGGCGTAGGTTTCCAGATTGGGCTTCTCTTCTTTCTGAAACGCGGGGTTGTTCCAGAGCTGGGTGAGGTAGCCCTGCGATACTTCGCGCACCACTTCCAGCTCCACGGCCTCGCCCACCTGCCGGCCGCCGGCGTACACGAGCTCGCCGGCCGCGCGGGCCACCGGCTCGCTCTCGCCCGACACAAAGCTGTAGTCAATCCGGCCCGCGCCGCGCAGCAGGATGGCATCGGCGGGAATGATTTCCTGATGCCGCACGCGGATGCGCTGGCCGGTTTTCAGCTCCTTCACGGACACCGACTGCTCGCCGGCTTTGGTGAGCAGCGTCACGGCCACGGGGAAGTAGGAGGTGAAGTCGCGGTCGAAGCGCAGGGCGTCGTAGCTGCGCTGCTGCACCCATTTGCCGATGAGCATGAAGAACACCAGCCCGGTAAACGAGTCGAAAAAGCCCGGCCCGCGCTGCGTTACCACTTCAAACACGCTGGTCACGAACAGCGCCGTGAGGCCCAGGCTGATGGGAAAATCGAGGTTGATGTAGCGCTGCCGCAAACCCTGCCAGGCCGAGCGGTAGAAGCTGCGCGCACTCACCAGCAGCACCGGCACCGAAATCAACAAGCTCAGCCAGCCAAAGAAGTGCCCGAACGTGCCCTGCAGCTGCCCGGCAAAGGAAAAATACTCCGGGAACGCCAGCAGCATCACATTGCCGAAGCCGAAGGCGGCCACGCCCAGCTGGTAGAGCAGCGTGCGGGTGCCGTGGTGCGGCTGCGCGCCCAGCTCGGCCAGCGTAATCTGCGGCTCGTAGTTGATGGCGGTCAGTAGCGTCACCACTTCCTTGAGCGAAGTAGCAGTCGGCTGGTAGCTCACCGTCAACTCCTTGCGCAGAAAGTTGACGCGGGAGGCCAAAATGCCGGGGTTCAGCTTGAACAGGTTCTCCAGCAGCCAGATGCAAGAGGCGCAGTGCATCTGGGGGATGCTGAGCGTGAGCCGCGCCAGCGTGGGCGAGCGAAAGGCCAGTAGCTGGCTCTGCACGGTTTCCAAATCGAGGTAGTCGAAGCGACCGGGCAGTTCCACGGCCCGCACTTTCTGGCCGGGGTGCTCGTCGAGACGGTAGTAGGTGCAGAGGTTGCTGGCGGCCAGCAGCTCGTAGACGGCCGCGCAGCCCGGGCAGCAGAAATTCAGCGCGGGCTGCGCGGTTAGCCTGATGGGTTCGTCGGGGCAGTCGTCGCCGCAATGGGTGCAGGCTACGTGAGTTAGTACTTCAGCGGAAGCAATGGGCACGGGCGGGTAGGGGCTGGTGGCAGCCCCAAAGCTCCGGCCTGAACCCAGCCGTTGGCCTGACGAAAGTCAGGGAGCGGGATGATTGATTTCAATTTCGCTCACGCTTCAGCCTGTGCCGCGCCAGCACTTCCGGTTGCGCGGTGAGCTGACCCGCTACCAACGCGCCCGGCGCAGCTTCTCGGGCTCCAGCACCCGAATGGTTTTGGGCAGGAGCTCGATGAGCCCATCGGCCCGAAACTCGCTCAAAGTGCGGATGAGCGACTCGGGCGCGGTGCCCACCATGGCGGCCATGTCTTCGCGGGTGAGCTGGATGCTGGGCTGGCCGGCGGCCTCGGCGGTGGCGTGCAGGTGCAGCAGCACATCGGCCACGCGCCGGCGAATGGAGCTGTAGGCCATGCCCAGCAGCAGGTCTTCACGCTCGCGCACGCGGCCCGCCAGCAGCCGGATAAACTGCTGGCTCACTTCGGCGTTGCGCAGCAGGAGCTGGGTGAAATCGTCTTTCGGAATGTACACCAGCTCGGCATCGTCTACTACCACGGCCGAGTCGCCGTGGGCCGTGTGCTCCAGCAGTGGCAGGTAGCCGAAAAACTCGCCGGGACCGTAGAGGCCGGTTATCAGCTCCTTGCCGCCGTCGGTGGTTTTCACGGTTTTCACGCGGCCGCTCTGCACGAAGTACACCCGCGTGGGCTCGTCGCCTTCGAGGTAAATATCCTGCTTGCGGCGCAGGGCGTGGGCCTTGCGGTCGAGCGAGAGGCTTTCGAGCCTGCCCACGGCGCGGGCATCGTCCAGAAACGCGCCCAGGCCCTCGGGCGTCGCGGCGTACTCGGGGCGCAGGTGCTCGAAGCGGTTCAGGCGGCCGGTGATGGCACTCAGCAGCTCGGCCCGGTCGAAGGGTTTGGTGAGGTAGTCGTCGGCCCCCAGGGCCATGCCGTGGCGCAGGTCGGTGCGCTCGGTTTTGGCGGTGAGGAAAATGAAGGGCACGCCCGCCAGCCGGGCATTCTGGTTAAAAATCTGGAGCACGCCGTAGCCATCCAGCACCGGCATCATGATGTCGCACACCACCAAATCGGGCTTCGTAGCCAGGGCCTGCTCCACGCCGCGCTGGCCGTTGTCGGCCGTGAGCACACTGAAGCCGGCCAACTCCAGCAGCTCGGCCGTGTTTTCGCGAATAGCCTGGTCGTCTTCAATCAGCAGAATCGTTTTCATAGGGAATGGTGATGGTGACGGTGGTGCCCACCCCCAGCTCGCTGCGCAGGGCCACGGTGCCGCGCATGAGCTCTAAATACTTGGCAATGATGTAGAGGCCCAGCCCCGTGCCCGGCACCGTGCTCACGTTGCGGGCCCGGAAAAACCGCTCGAACAGATGCTCCTGGTCTTCCTTGGCGATGCCCACGCCGTGGTCTTCCACGCTCAGCATGAGCTGCTGGCTGGTGCAGGTGGCGCGCACCCGTACCACCGAGTTTTCGCCCGAGTATTTGAGGGCGTTGGAGAGCAGGTTGACCAGGATTTTGCGCAGCAGCGAGGGGTCTACGCGGAAGGGCGCGGGGCATTGCACGTCGGGCTCGATGCGCTGGCCGGGCTTGAGCAGGGACTGCACGTCGGCCACGGTTTCCCGGAGCAGGGCCTCCAGGTCGAGCAGGGCCGGACGGGCCGCGATGCGGCCTTCCTCGATGCGGCCCACCGACAAAAATTCCTCCAGTATGTCGTTCAGGTGCTTCACCGAAGACTGAATGCGCTGCACGTGCCGCAGCTGCTTCTCGCGCAGCGGGCCCTCGGCGTACTGCTCAATCAGCTCGGCCGAGCTGAGCACGGCTGTGAGGGGCGTGCGAAACTCGTGCGAGGCCATGCTCACGAAGCGCGATTTCAGCTCGCCCAACTCCTGCTCGGCGGCCAGGGCCAGGGCCAGCTCGCGGCCGCGCTGCTCCAGCTGCTCCAGGGTGCTCATCAGGGCGTGGGTGCGGTCGGCTACTTTCTGCTCCAGCTCGGCATTGAGGCGGGCCACGCGCTGGTGCTGGGCCGTTAGCTCCCGCTCGGCGTTTTTCTTAAAGGTGATGTCGAGAATGTAGGACACCACGTAGAGCTCTTCATCGAGGTGAAAATAGCTGAGGCTGACTTCGACCGGAAACACGGTGCCGTCCTGGCGCTGGCCCACCAGGTCGCCCCGGTGCGCGCCCATGCGCCGGAACTGCGGCTCGGCGTTGAAGGATTCGCGCAGCTGCTCGTGCCGCCGGCCCACCGCGTTGGGCACCAGCATTTCGATGTGCTGGCCCAGCAGCTCGGCCGGCGCGTAGCCGAACTGCTCGCCCGCCAGCTGGTTCGCCGACACCATTTGCCCCGCCCGGTCGCACACGATAATGCCGATGGTGGCATTGGCAAACACGGCCTCGAAGCGCCGGTGGCTGTGGGCCAGCGCGCGCTCGGCCTGTTGCAGCGGGTTTTGCTCGGCGAGGTGCACCAGGAAATACGGCCGCCCTTCTACCTGGAAATAGGCCACCTCCAGGTACCCCGGAAAGGCCGCGCCACCGTGGCGCGGAATCAGGGCCTGCACTGTCTGGCGGCCTTCCTGCCGGGCGTGCTCGCCCAAGGCGGTCCAGTGCGCGGCGGTCCAGGGGGCGAGGCGCAGCGGGTGCGCGGCATCGGCCAGAAAAGCCGGTTCCGATTCGTAGCCCAGCAGCTGCACCCCGGCCGCGTTCACCTGCGTGAACCAGCCCAGGGCGGGGTCAAAAATCCCCATAAACTCCTTGGCCTGGGTATAAAGCAGGTCGGTGAGCACGCCGGGGTAAGAGCTGGTGAGCATAAAAAAGGAAGCGTGAATAGCGCCAACCGGCCGGGGTGTCTGGCCAGCCCCAAAAGTAGCGTTGCCGCAAGGTCGGCAGGAAATCCCGGGCACCTGACAATCATCAGGCGGTAACCTGATGCGCATCATGCCCATCGCAGGGGCGGGCTCGCTACTTTTACGGCCGGCTATCCGTACGCTATTCCGAATGACTACTCTCTCCCGACCCGTTCCGTCGCCGGCTGCCGAAGCGGCCGTGCTGCTGGTGCTGCTGCCCGCCGTGGGCACGGCTCCGCAGGTGCGGGCCGGCACGCGGGCCATGCTGGCCGCTTTGCAGCGGGAGCTGGGCCCGTCCATCCGGGTGCTCACCGTGGATGAAACCAGCCACCCCAGCGTGGTGCGCAGCTTCGATGCCACCGACCTGCCCGCTTTCGTGCTCATGCGCCATGGTGCGGAGCTATGGCGCCAGCAGGGCCTGCCCGAAGGCGAAATCACTGCCGCCGTGCTGCTCAGCAAGCTGGATGTGCTGCCCGCCGAAGCGCCGGCCCGGCGTAAAGGCTGAAGCAGAGGGCTCTGCCCCCACTTGCAGCGGGCAACGCAGCATCGCGCCCGAGCTGGTAGCTTAATCCTGTAAAAGTAATTGGTGTTGGCAGGCTAAATGTTGCGCTGCGCACTGCGCGGCGTACATTGGCAACAGGCTGAAAATAACAGCTCTGCGTGCTAGCTACTTGCTTGCCATAAACGTATAGAATTTCAATCCTACCTCTGCGCTGTTGCCATGGCTCTTTACCACCTGATTTATCAAAGCCAGGCGACCGTACCGTTCGACACGCCGGCCCTCGCGGCCCTGCTGCACCAGTCGCGCTTATTCAACCACCGTCACCACATGTCCGGGCTGCTTTTGCACACGCCCGACGACCGGTTTCTGCAGCTGCTTGAAGGCGAAGAAGCCGACGTGCGCAGCCTCTACTACCAGCACATTCTTCCCGACCCGCGGCATCAGCATTGCGAAGTGCTCGGCGAAGGTCCGTGCCTGCAGCGCAGCTTTGCCGACTGGAATATGGGCTTCCGCGTAGCGCTGGCCACCGACCTGCACATCCTGCTTCAGGAAGCGGCCCGTACCGAATACGCCGCCGATGGCTCGCGGCCGGCTGTTAGCCCCGCGCTGCTCCGGCAGCTGCTCAACTTTGTGGGCCGCAATACTGGAGCTGCCCGATACTACTCCGAGGAGTAATACCGGAGGTAGTTTAGCCCGAGAAGTGATTTTCCTGGCTCCGGACGCTTTCGCCGTGGTGCGGCAGCACAAGTTTACGCGTGAGCAGTGTTCTGAGCCCGTGAAAAAAAAGCAAACGGCATTGCCAACCCGGCTGGCGTAAGCACCCGGGTAAGGTGCGGTCTGCATTGGTACACTCCCGCCCGGTTTCCTGCCGTAAGTCGGAGGTGGCCCCCCTAAAGGCAGCCCGTTGGGGCTGGCATAATTTCCAACTCAAATCAGTGAATCCAGGCTGCGGCGGGCGGGGGAAGCCGGGCCCAGCTTCTGGAATTCGGTAGGAGTGAGGCCCGTGACTTGCCGGAACTGCCGCGAGAGGTGGGCCGGGCTGCTGTAGCCCAGCTGCTGGGCCACTTCGGCCATGGGTAGCTCGCCGTAGCCAATCAGCTCTTTGGCTCGCTCCACCTTCTGACGGATGGTGAACTTCTCAATCGTAAGGCCTTCAGAAGCGGAGAACAAGTGAGAAAGGTAATGGTAGTCCTTCTCCAGGTGCTCCACCAGGTAATCGGAATAGTTGAGCAGGCGCGGGCCCGGCGGCGGGTAATGAATCAGGGCCACCAGCAGGGTTTTGATGCGGTCCACGAGCTGGTCGCGCGGGTCTTCCAGTAGCTCAAATCCAGCCTTCTGCAAGCTGGCCCGAATGGCGGCCCAGTCAGGCACCGCGCCGTCGGGCGTTGATACGTCGGCTTCGCCCAGGGCCACGCGGTGCACCTGCAGACCCAGGGCGGCCAGGTCTTCGCCCACCACCCGGATGCACTGGGGACAGACCATGTTCTTAATCAGCAGGCGGTGCGCGCCCGGCGGCGGCAGCACGTGGGCAATGCTAACGTCGGCTTTCAGGGGATGCGGCATTATTTCACCACCAAGCTACCCCGCAGCATGCCCATGCCGCAGGTGAACGGGAACGTGCCGGCCTTTTCGGGCAGCAGCTCCACCAGCGTCGTTTTGAAGGCCGGCAGGTCGCGGCGAATGCTAAAATCGGGCATCAGCAACTCCTCCGAGCAGCTGTTTTCCTCGTCGCGGTAGAAGCTGAGCTGCACGGGTTTGCCGCGCTCCACCTCAATGATGTCGGGCGAGTAGCCACCCTTCACCGTGATGTCCACTTCCTGCACGCCGCTGGACGAGGAAACGGCGCTGGCCGTCTGGCGGGCCGAAAAGAAGAAGTACCACAGCACGAAGGCCGCTAAACCCAGGCCGGCGATGGTGACGATTATGGCGGTTGTATCCATGTTTTGAATTCAGAAATTAAAGGTGAAAGCTTGGTAGCTTACTTAATTCAGAACGTCATGCTGAGCGCAGCCGAAGCGTCTCTACCGCTTCGCTGAGTCAATTAAATTACTGTTGCGGTAGAGATGCTTCGGCTGCGCTCAGCATGACGTTGTTTTTGATTTTTATGACCTCCTAAATACCTTGCCTAGCTCTTAACTGAAAAGCTCCGCAGGCGCAGCGAGTTGGTGAGCACCGAAACCGAGCTCAGCGCCATGGCCGCCGCCGCCAGCATGGGCGAGAGCAGGATGCCGAAGAAGGGATACAGCAGCCCAGCCGCCACGGGAATGCCCAGCGTGTTGTAGATAAAAGCGAAGAACAGGTTCTGCTTGATGGTGCGGATGGTCTGGCGACTCAACTCGATGGCCGTGACCACGCCGTGCAGGTCGGAGCGCATGAGCGTGATGCCGGCCGCTTCCATCGCCACGTCGGTGCCCGAGCCGATAGCGAGGCCGATGTCGGCCTGGGCCAGCGCGGGCGCATCGTTGATGCCGTCGCCTACCATGGCCACGATGCGGCCCTCGGCCTGTAGCTCCTTCACCTTGCCGGCCTTGTCGGCGGGCAGCACTTCGGCGAAGTAGCGCGTGATGCCCACCTGGCCCGCCACCTGGGCGGCGGTCTGGGGGTTGTCGCCCGTCATCATTACCACCTCAATACCCAGGGCCTGCAACTCTTTAATGGCGGCGACGGAGGTGTCGCGCACGGTATCGGCCACGCCCAGCAGGGCCACGGCTTGCCCAGCCACGGCCACGTAGAGCACGGTTTTGGCTTGGCTCAGCAGCTGCTCGGCCTGGGCCGTCAGCTCGGGCGAAAGGGTAATGCCTTCGTCGGCCAGCAGGCGGCGGTTGCCGATGAACACGGCCTGGCCGTCCACGGTGGCCGTGGCGCCTTTGCCCTCCACGGCCCGGAAGCCGGTGGTGACCAAGCTGCTGCTGCCCTGGGCGTCGGCGTGGCGCACCACGGCTTCGGCCAGTGGATGCTCGCTTTGGCGCTCCACGGCGGCTACCAGCTGCAACAGGCGCGGGCCATCCTGACCGGGAGCCAGGAAGTCGGTCACGGCCGGCTCGCCCTTGGTGATGGTGCCGGTTTTGTCGAGCAGCACGGTATTTACCTGGTAGGCTTTTTCGAGGGCTTCGGCGTTGCGAATCAGCACGCCGTGCTCCGCGCCCTTGCCGGTGCTCACCATAATGGCCGTGGGCGTGGCCAGGCCCAGCGCGCAGGGGCAGGCAATGATGAGCACGGCCACGAAGTTGACCAGCGCGAGCGGCAGGCGGGTATCCACCGGGGCCAGGTCAAACCAAATCACGAACGTAAGAATGGATATAATGACTACCGTGGGCACGAAAATGGCGCTGACCTTGTCGGCCAGCCGCTGAATGGGGGCGCGGCTGCCCTGGGCGTCTTCCACCAGCTTCACAATCTGCGACAGCATGGTATCGGCCCCGACTTTGGTGACCTCAAAACGAAAGGAACCGGTTTTATTAAGCGTGGCCCCAAACACTGGGTCGCCGGTTTTCTTTTCCACGGGCAGGCTTTCGCCGGTGAGCATGGCTTCGTCGAGCGACGACTGGCCTTCGGTGATGCGGCCGTCGGTGGCCACCTTTTCGCCGGGGCGCACCACCACAATGTCGCCGAGCTGCACCTGCTCGATGGGCACATCGACTTCCGCGCCATCGGGGCGTACTACGCGGGCCGTCTTGGCCTGCAGGCCGATGAGGCTGCGCATGGCGGCCGAAGTCTGGGTTTTGGCGCGCAGCTCCATCACCTTGCCCAGCAGAATCAGGGCAATGATGGTGGCCGTGGTGTCGTAGTACACTTCGGGCATCAGGCCCCGGCTGGTGAAAAAGCCGGGCACCACGGTGGCCGCCAAGCTGTAGAGAAAGGCCGCGCCGGTGCCCACGGCAATGAGCGTATCCATGTTGGCCGACCGATGCTTAAAGCCGTTCCAGGCCGACACGTAGAACTCGCGCCCGCTGTAGGCCAGCACGGGCAGCGTGAGTAGCAGCAGCAGGTAGTTGAGCCACTGTACGTTGATGCGCTGCATCATGGCAGGCCAGAGCATCAGCATGCTCAGCGGCATGATGACGACCACTAGGCCCACGGCCACCCAGAAGCGGCGCTTGAGCTTCTGGTAAGCCAGGGCTTTCTGGCGGTCGATTTCGGCGCTGCGCTCGGCGGCGCTGGTATCGGGGGCGCGCTCTAGCACCCCGTAGCCGGCATTCACGACGGCTTCCTTCAGGGTAGCGGGGCTGGCTTGGCCGGGCAGGTAATGCACGGTGGCTTTCTCGGTGGCGAAATTGACCATCGCGCTCTGTACACCGGGGGCCCGGCTCAGCGACTTTTCCACGGCCGATGCGCACGAGGCGCAGGTCATGCCTTCGATGTCGAGGGTTTCGGTTTTGGTAGTTGGTTCCATAGAAATGCAGGTTATCAGGTGGTTGCCGGGCAAGGCTACTCAGCGGTATCAGCCCACAACCACATTGCAAAGGAACGGCGCTCCGGCAGGGAAGTTGGTACTGAATACCGCCGCAGTATTGCATAATTTGACGGTCGGGGAAGCAGTTCGAGAACAACGCGACTCCGGTTTATTTGCCCTTGCCCGCCCATCTGCGCCTATAAAATTCGGCTTTGCACTTACATAATCCTGATAACGAATTATAGCTAGTAATGACTGACTATGCTTCCGGAACGGCCCAAACACGCTGCGTTGGGCCAGATGCCCGTGCAATTGCCCGCTTCTGATAACGGGGAGCGAAACCCTTTGAGGACATTAGTTGTAAGCTAGCAGTCAATCGACTTATTCGAGAATAAGTTTACTTTTGCGGTTGCTTAGTGCCCGTTATGTTCCGTAGCCCATTTCCCTTCCGCCGTTTGCTGGCGACGAGCTTCCTGCTCGTCTTCGTCAACGTGTTCGTGGGGCAGTGCTGGTGCGCAACGTTGAACCCAATGCCGGCGTCGGTGCCGGTGGCGGCCATGGGCCACCACGAAGTTGAGAAGCCCGCGCATCCTGGCTGCCACGGGCACGGGGCGGTGGCAGAGCATCAGTCCAAGCAAAAGCATGGCCACCCGGCCAAGTCGACCCGCAACCACGACTGCTGTAAGGACAAGTCGGCCTCGCTGCTCTCGTCGCTGACGACACCGGCTCAGAAACACCTGTTTATTTCGGCTCCGGCCGTGCTGCCGGCGGCCATAGCGTTTCACTTCCGGCCCCTGGCTGGGCAGTGGGACCGCACCGCTACCGTTGCCCTGGTTCCGCCCCGGCAGCTCAAGCCCAAAATACCCGACATCCGTATTTTCATTCAGTCGCTGACTGTCTGATTGTTCCGACGCGCTAAGGCTCGCGCCGGCATAGCTATGCTATGTCCGGGGCGGGCCTTTTCGTTTGCTCGTCGCGCTGCCGTTTCGGGTAGCCTTTTACTTTCATTTCGTGGGTACTACTGGCAAAACCAGGGATTGCCGCCGTTTGGGCGGCGCTATTTCTTATGAACAAATACAGTGCTTTCCTGCTGGCCGCTGCCAGCTTAGTTACCGTGGCCAGCTGCTCTTCCGATTCGTCGGGTAGCAATGCCTCCAACACCGTGACCACGCCCACCGGCACCGCGCCCGACAGCACCGCCGGGCACGCCGGGAACCACACCTACGCCTGCCCCATGCACCCGGAGGTGACCAGCCCGCAGCCCGGCCAGAAGTGCCCCAAGTGCGGCATGGAGCTGGTGCACAACGACCAGGTGAGCAACGGCAAAAGCTACCAGATGAAGTTCGAGCCTCAGCCCATGCAGCTGGTGGCCGGCCAGCCCGCCACGCTCACCTACACCCCGCAGGAAGTCGGTAACGAAGCGGCCCCGGTGCCGCTGGCGGTGGTGCACGACAAGAAAATCCACCTCATCATCGTCCGTAAAGACCTGTCGGTGTTCTACCACGAGCACCCCGAATTCACGGCAGATGGCAATTACAAGGTGCCCTTTACCTTCCCCAAGGGCGGCGACTACGTGTTGTTTCAGGACTACTCGCCGGCTGGCAGCGGGCACCAGCTCGGCCGCCAGGTGGTGCGCGTACAGGGGCCGAAGTACACGCCCGTCAAGTTCAGCCACGACCAGATGCAGTGGCAGCAGGACGGCTACCAGGCCACGCTAGCCTTTGATAAGGGGCTGAAAGTAGGCAAGCTGCTGGGCATGAAAATCACGCTCAGCAAGAACGGCCAACCCGTAACCGACCTCGACAAGTACCTCGGGGCGCTGGGCCACGTCGTGGTTATCAGCGAGGACACGGAGCGCTACCTGCACGTGCACCCCAACGACCAGGCCGACAAGGGCCCGGTCATCGGCTTCAACACCAGCTTTGAAGCCCCCGGCCTGTACCGCGTATTCCTGCAGTTCAACCACGGCGGACAGATTCACACCGGCAACTTCACCATCAACGTCAAGGCCTAACGCTTTCAGGCACTCGTCATTTTTACTTCCCCTCCCAAACTAATTCCCATGAAAAAATCCGCGTTTTTCCTCGCCGCCCTGTGTTCGGGCACCCTGCTGCTCGGCAGCTGCAGCTCCGATAAGTCGGCTGATACCACGGTTACTGAAACAACGTCGGCCACGGCTGATACGACTGCTGCCGCGGGTGATATGGCCGGCATGGACCACTCGAAAATGGCGGATGGCGCGTCGCCGCTAACGGCCTCAATGAACGAGATGATGGCCAAAATGGACGCCATGAAGATGAAGGGCAACACCGACCACGACTTCGCCCACATGATGATGGAGCACCACAAGGGGGCCGTGGCCATGGCCGACATCGAGCTGCGCGACGGCAAAGACGCCACCATGCGCCAGATGGCCGAAAAAATAAAGGCCGACCAGCAAAAGGAGCTCGGCGAAATGGAGCCCATCGCGGAGCGCCTCGACAGCGCCCCGACCAACTACAAGCCCACGGACCCGAATGATGCCTTCACGGCCCAGCTGAAGACGAGCATGGACCACATGATGAGTAACATGCCCAAGGTAGTAGCCGACCCAGATATGAACTTCAACATGATGATGACCGTGCACCACCAAAGCGCCATGGACATGGCCGAAGCAGAGCTGGCCCACGGCAAAGACAGCAAGCTCAAGGACTTGGCGCAGCAGATGGTGAACGCGCAGAAAAAGGAAATCGAGCAGTTCAAAGCCTGGCACGCCCAGCACGCCGACAAGATGTAGTCCGGGCCGCCGGCCGCGCAGGCTCGCGCGGCGGCCGGTAGCCACTTTTCCCACCACCACCACTTTTTATTTTTCCCCATGAAGCTTTTTGGAATCTCCCTGGCTGCGGCCGCTTTATTCGCCCTGGCCCCGATGGCCTCCTACGCCCAGCACGCCCACGCCAACGGCAAGGCTGATGCCCACACCGCCGCCGGCGAAACCCACGCCCACGTAGCTCCTCACGGCGGCGTGGTGCGCTCGGCCAGCCCCTACCACCTGGAGCTGGTGGCGCAGCCTACCGAGCTGGCGTTCTATTTGTTGGGAGCCAAAATGAGCGCCGTGCCCAACAAGGGTATGAGCGGCTCGGTGCTGATGCAGCTGAGCACCAACGCTACTATGACCGTGGCCCTGACACCGGCCGGCGATGACCACCTCACGGCCAAGCTCCCTGCCGGGGCCAAAGTGCGCACGGCCATCGTGACGCTGAATACGGCCGACGGCAAAGCCCTGACCGTGCGTTTCGATAAACTGGATGAAGCACCCGTGCCCAGTGCCGTGGGCGCGGCCTTCGTCTGCCCCATGCACTCGAAGGTGACTGCCAGCGAGCCGGGCAAATGCCCGAAATGCGGCATGGCCCTGGTTAAAAAGCACTAGCTGCCAGCTGGCAGAGGGCCATTTTCGGGCCGCCATTCGTGTACCGCCCCCATCTGCTGGCTACTGCCGGCGCATGGGCTGGCGGCTTAACCAATGCTTATGAATAAATCTCCCATGCGTAACCGCCGCCCCGGGCTCCTGCTGCTGCTTTTGCTGCTGGCCGGGCCGGCGTGGGCCCAGCAGGTCGTGGTGCGCCTCGACAGTGCCGAGCAACTGGCGTTGCGCCGGCACCCGCGCCTGCGCCAGTCGGCCCAGGAAATAGCGGAGCAGCGCGCCCTGAAGCGCGGCAGCTTCTCGCCCGCCAACCCGGATTTTCTGTTTTCCTCGCCCACGGGCTACCAATGGGCCCCCGGCGTGGTGCAGACCATCGACTTCCCCACAGTGTACCGCCGGCAGGCCCAGGCTGCCCAGGCGGGCATCACCCTGGCCGAGCGGGGCTTGGACGTGAACCGCGCCACCGTGCGCCGCGACGTGCGCCAAGCCTACCTGAGCCTGCAGTTTGCCGAGGCCCAGGTGCGGCAGCTCGCCTACCAGGATAGCCTGTTTCGGACCTTGCAGCTGGCCACTGACCGCCTGTTCAAGGCCGGCGAGGTAACGGCCTTGCAGCGGGTGAGCACCGAGGCCGAAGCCCGGCAGGTGCGCAACCAGCTGGAGCAGGTCCTGGTCGACCAACGCTCGGCGCAACGGCGGCTGGGCCTGCTGCTCGGCCAGCCCGAAGCCAACCTGACCGCCGAAACCGACCTGCGCGAAACCGGCCCCGAGCTGGCCCGCGCCGGCGCGGAGCTGCTGAGCACCCTGCCCCTGCAGGACAGCGCCGCCGTGGCCCAGAGCCCCACGTTGGCCTACTACGGCCAGAACGTGGCCCTGAGCCAGTCGGGCATCAGCCTGGTGCGGGCCCGGCGCACGCCGGCCCTCACCGTGGGCTACCAGAATCAGGGGCTCAGCGATTCGCCCACGCGCTACCGTTTCCAGTTTGGTGCCTCGGTGCCCATCTGGTTCTGGACCTACCGCGCCCAGCTGCAGGCGGCCACGGCCCGCAGCAAGGCCGCGCAGGCCCAGCTGCAGGTGCAGCGCCTCGATTTGGGCACCCAGTACCAGCAGGCCCTGGCCGACACGCGCAAGTTTGCCGCCTCGCTCACCTACTACGAGCAGACGGGCCTGCCGCAGTCGCGGGCCATTATCAGCCAGTCGCAGCGCCTGTTCCGGGCCGGCGAAATCAGCTACCTGGTCCTGATTCAGAGCCTCAACCAGGCCTTTACCATTCAGAATACTTACCTGACCACCATCCGCGACTACCGTCAGGCCATCGTTGCACTTAACTACCTGCGGGGATACTAATGAAGAACCTACTCCTGCTTTTGCTGGCCCTGCTGCTGGCCACTGGGGCTCGCGCCCATGGCGGCGAAGACCACGGCGACGCGGCCAAGCCCTCGGCCGGGGCCGTGGCCACCACGTTTTCGGTGGCCGCGCTGTCCGAGAGCTTCGAGCTGCTGCTGCGCTTCGAGCCCCTTAAAAAGGGCGAGGACGCGGATATGCGCCTGTTCATCTCGGACTACGCCACCAACGCGCCCATTAAAGGGGCCAAGCTGACGGTGACCTGCCCGGAAGCGGCGGGGCTGAAATTCGCCGTCTCCGAAAAGTCACCGGGGGCCTACCTGGTCGAGGGCGTTTTTCCGGCCAATAAGAAGTACAGCCTGGCCGTGAACATCGTGGCCGGCGATAAGGCCGATTTGATGCTGCTCTCCGGCCTGGAGGTGGGCAAGCTGCTGCCGGTGGCGGCGGTGCCGGACGCGGTGGCGCCCGCCCTCATTGGCTCCTGGAAAACCGTGCTGCTGCTCTTCGGCGCTTTTGCGCTGGGCATTGCTGCCACCGCCCTGGTTATGCGCCGCCGGAAGGCGGCGGCTGTCCCCACTTCAACGCCCGCTGTTTATGAAAACCACGCATAAGTTTCTCGCGACCACGGCCGCCCTCGGCCTCGTTCTGACGGTATTGCTGCCCCCGCCCGCCGCCCTGTGGGCCCACGGCGGCGAAGACCACGGCGATGCCGCCCACGCCTCAACCGGCGTGGCCATGACCGATGCCGTGGCGCTGCCCAAGGAAAGCCAGTTTCTGTTTGGGGTGCGCACGGCCCTGGCCGGCTACTCCGACACCTACAACCGCCTCACGCTTTACGGCACCGTGGCCTCGGCCGCCGGGGGCGAAGGGCGGGTGGTGGTGCCCCAGACCGGGCGCATCGTGCGCCTCTCGGCCAAAGTGGGCCAGCCGGTGCGCGCCGGACAGGTACTGGCGGTGGTCGACCAAACCCTGGACGCCACCCAGCAAATCGGCCTCAGCACCGAGCGGGCCAACGCCCAGGCCGAGCTGCGGGCCGCTCAGCAGGACTACGCCCGCCTGCAAACCATCGCCGACATTGCCGCTCGCAAGGACGTGGTGGCCTCCGAGCTGCGCCTGCGCCAGGCCCGCCAGAATGCGGGCATCCTGAACGGCCAGGCCAGCAACCGCCGCGTCACCATCACCTCGCCCATCAGCGGCATGGTGGACGTGTTTACCCTGGCCGTGGGCCAGCAGGTGACCCAGGGCGATGAGCTGTTTCGGGTGTTCAACCCCGGCAGGCTGCGGGTGGAAGCCCAGGTGTTTGCCCAGGATTTGGATAAGATTCCGACGGACGCGCAGTTTCAGGTGGAAGGCTTGCAGGGGCAGACCGGCAGCGCCCCGGCCCGGCTGGTGGTGTTCAGCAACGTGGTGAACCCCGTGAACCAGGCCCGCCAGCTGGTGCTGGAACTCGACCCCACCAGTACCAACCTGTTTCGCGCCGGCCAAGCCGTGAACGTGCAGGTGCTGGGCCGCAGCGGCGGCGGCAAAAAGCAGCTGGTGGTGCCCACCTCGGCCCTCACCGACCTCAATGGCAAGCCGGTGGTGTTCGTGCATACCGACCCCGAAATCTTCAAAATCCACTACGTACAGCCCGGTTCCGCCAACGGCACCCAAACGGTGCTGTTGGGCGGCGACGTGAGCGAGAACGACCGGGTGGTGAGCGTGGGTACCTACCAGCTCAAATCTATCTACCTCAATCAGTAAGGGATGCTCGATAAAATCATCCGTTTTGCCTTGCAAAACCGCCTGCTCATGCTGGCCTTTGCCGTGGGCCTGCTTATTGCCGGCACCTACACGGCGCGCCAGCTGCCCGTGGACGTGCTGCCCGACCTGGACCGCCCCCGCGTGACTGTGTTCTTGGAAGCCGCCGGCATGGCCCCCGAGGAAGTGGAAGCCCTGGTGACGCTGCCCGTGGAAACGGCCCTGAACGGGGCCACCGGCGTGGCGGCCGTACGCTCCAACTCGGCCATCGGCCTGGGCATGGTGTTCGTGGAGTTCGACTACGGCACCGACATTTTCACGGCCCGCCAGATTGTGGCAGAGAAGCTGCAAACCGTGAGCGGGCAGCTGCCCTCCGGCATCACGCCGGTGCTGGGGCCGATTTCCTCGGTGATGGGCCAGATTATGCTGGTGGGACTTTCATCAGTTAACAGTGAGCAGTTAACAATTAACAGTGATTCTTTAAATGCAACGGGTACGCAGTCGTCCGGCTCCCCCTCTCTTTTGGAGAGGGGGCTGGGGGGTGAGGCGAACCGTCAGAACGAGTCCGCCACCAACGCCGCCGACCTGCGCACCCTCGCCAACTACACGGTGCGCCAGCGCCTGCTCAGCATCCCGGGCGTGGCGCAGGTCATCCCCATCGGCGGCGACAACCTGCAATACCAGGTACTGCTGGACATGCCCCGCCTGAACGCCACGGGCCTGACCGTGACGCAGGTAGAAGAGGCGTTGCGCCGCTCCAACCTGAACACCACCGGCAACTTCTTCGACCGCAACGGCTCGGAAGTCCTCATTCGCAACCTGGGCCGCCTGCGCTCGGTGGCTGACATCGAGAACATCATCGTGGGCTACCGGCAGGGCTCGCCCATCAGCGTGAAGCAGGTGGCCAACGTGGCCTTCGGGGCGCGCTTCAAGCGCGGCGATGGCAGCGTGAACGGCCTGCCCGCTGTCATTCTCAGCATCGAGAAGCAGCCCGGCACCGCCACGGTAGGGCTCACGGAGGCCGTGGAAAAGGCGCTGGTCGAGCTGAAGCCTTCGCTGCCCAAGGACGTGCAGGTAAATACCCGCCTGTTCAAGCAGGCCGATTTTATCGAGTCGTCGATTAGCAACGTGGAGGATGCCTTGCGCGACGGGGCCATTCTGGTGGTCATCGTGCTGTTTGCCTTTTTGCTGAACGTGCGGACCACGTTTATTTCGCTGGTGGCCATTCCGTTGTCGCTGCTGGTTACGGCACTGGTATTCCGCTTCGCGGGAATCAGCATCAACACCATGACGCTGGGCGGGCTGGCCATTGCCATCGGCGAGCTGGTCGATGATGCCATCGTGGACGTGGAAAACGTGTTCCGGCGGCTGCGCGAAAACCAGCACCTGCCCAACCCCAAGCCGGCCTTGCAGGTGATTTACGCGGCCTCCTCGGAGGTGCGCAACTCCATCGTGTACGCCACCATCATCGTGGTGCTGGTGTTTTTGCCGCTGTTCGCGCTGGAAGGTATGGAGGGGCGGATTTTCGCGCCGCTGGGCATTGCCTACATCACGAGCATCGTGGCTTCGCTGTTCGTGTCGCTCACCGTTACGCCGGTGCTCTGCTACTATTTGCTGCCCAAGATGAAGCAGATTCGGGCCGCCGAGCAGGAGGGAGGCCTGGTACGCTGGCTCAAGCGTAAGGATACCGGCCTGTTGAACTGGGGCCTGAGCCACCCGAAAGTAGTGCTGACCGTCGCTGGCCTGCTCTTCGCGCTAGCCGCCTCGCTGGTGCCCTTCTTCGGCACCGAGTTTCTGCCGCCTTTCAACGAGGGCTCGCTCACCGTCAACTTCTCGGCCCCGGCCGGCACCTCGCTCACCGAATCCAACAAGCTGGGTACGCTGGGCGAGGAGCAGATTTTGCAGCTGCCGGAAGTGGCCTACACCGCCCGTCGCACCGGCCGCGCCGAGTTGGACGAGCACGCCGAATCGGTGAACAACTCCGAAATCGAAGTCGCCTTCAAAACCCCCGAAGAGCTGAAGAAGTCGGGCAAAACCATGCGCAGCCGGGAGGCAATCCTGGCCGACCTGCGCCAGCGCCTGGGCCTGATTACCGGCGTGAACGTCAACATCGGCCAGCCCATCAGCCACCGCCTCGACCACCTGCTGAGCGGGGTGCGGGCGCAGGTGGCCATCAAAGTCTTCGGCAACGACCTGCTGGAATTGCGCCGCTACGCCAACGAAATCCGCACGGCCGCCGGCTCCGTGGCCGGTGTGGTGGACTTGCAGGTCGAGAAGCAGGTCCAGATTCCGCAGCTGCTGGTGCGCCCCCGCGATGCCGCCCTGCGCGCCTACGGCCTGGAGCGCGGCCAGGTGGTGGCCACGCTGGAAACCCTGTTTCAGGGCGATGTGGTGTCGCAGATGCTGGATGGGCAGAAGCGCTTCGACCTCATCGTGAAGCTGCCCGAAGCCCAGCGCAACGACATCGCCACCATCGCCCAAACCCGCATCGAAACGCCCAGCGGGGCCCTGATTCCGGTGAGCCAGGTGGCCGACGTGAGCTACGAGCCGGGGCCTAATACCGTCAACCACGAAAACACCCAGCGCCGCATCACCATCTCGATGAACGTGGCCGGGCGTGACCTGGGCAGCACCGTGCAGGAGGTGCAGGCCCGCATTAAGCAGCAGGTGAAGCTGCCGGCGGGCTACTACCTCACCTACGGCGGGCAGTTCGAGAGCCAGCAGTCGGCTTCCACTAAAATTCTGTGGCTGAGCTTATTCTCATTGGCCGGCATCTTCCTGGTGCTGTTCTCGCACTTCAGGTCGGGGCTGATGGTGGGCCAGATTATGCTCAATATTCCGCTGGCCCTCATTGGCTCGGTGGTGGCGGTGCTGCTCACGGGCGGCACGTTCAGCATTGCCTCCCTGGTGGGCTTCATCACGCTCACCGGCATTGCCTCGCGCAACGGCATCATGATGATTTCGCACTACATCCACCTCGTGGAGCACGAGGGCGAAAAGTTCGGCAAAGAGATGATTATTCGCGGCTCGCTCGAACGCTTGGTGCCGGTGCTGATGACGGCCCTGGTGGCGGCGCTGGCCCTTGTGCCGCTTACGCTGGCCAAGGACGCGCCGGGCAAGGAAATCCTCTACCCGGTGGCCACCGTCATCCTCGGGGGCCTACTATCCTCCACCTTCCTCGACATCATCGTGACGCCGGTGGTGTTCTGGCTCTTCGGCGAAAAAGCCTTGGCCCAATACCAGCGCGGCCATCACGAAGTCGGCCTCGATGCCCATCCGCAGGAGCTTGACGCAGCGCCCCTCACGCCTCCCGCCGACCAGAACCCGGTGCAGCCGGCTGTTTAACTAGCTACCGATGCCGCTCGACCACTCCCTTCCGCCCGATAATGCCGGTTATATGCTCTACATAAAGCATATGGTGTGCCCGCGCGGCATTCGCGTAGTGCGGCAGGAGCTGGAAATTTTGGGTCTGCGCGTGCTCGATGTGCGACTGGGGGCTGCCACCGTAGCCGACGCGGAGGAGTCACTGGACTGGGTCCGCATCCGGGAAGTGCTGGCCGCGGCCGGGTTTGCCCTGCTGGAAAACCCGCAGCACGTACTGGCCGCGCAGGTGAAGCAGCTGATTGACGAGCTATTGCGCCGCCCAGTTACGCTCCGGCACCGCGAATTCATTCCTGCCCTGGCGCAGGAAGTGGGCCTGAGTGTGCGTCAGTTGCCCGGCCTGTTTGCCCAACTGCCCGGCTCCCAAAGCCTGCTCAGCTACATCACGCGCTGCCGGCTGGCCTACGCCCAGGAACTGCTGCTGGCCTCCCGGCTCGACATCGGGCGCATTGCCAGGCAGCTGGGCTACGGCAGCCTGTCGCACTTCTCGGCCCAGTTCCGACGGTTTGCACAGTGCTCTCCCTCCGCCTACCGCCAGCAGGAAGCAACCCGGCCCCGGACCGAAGCGGCAACGCCAAATGATGCAAGCCCCGGGGGTATTGATGCAAAACCAAGCTGAGCAGGACGAGTATAAGAAATGGTAGCTCAGGCTCAACCTCATTCACTTATAGCCCCTTCCCCCATGCACGCTCAAAACCAATCCCTGCTCGACGCCCTCAATGCCTGTATTGCCGCCTGCGAACATTGCGCCTCGGCCTGCCTCCAGGAAGAAGACGTAAAAATGATGGCTCGCTGCATCAGCATCGACCGCGACTGCGCCGATATCTGCGCCATCACGGCCCGCTTCGTGGCCCGCGGTTCCAAACATGCTCAGCACCTGCTGAAGGAGTGCGCCGAAATCTGCAAAGCCTGCGGTGACGAATGCGAAAGCCACGGTGCCCACATGCAGCACTGCAAGGAGTGCGCCGAGGCCTGCCGCCGTTGTGAAGAAGCCTGCCGCGCCGGCCTGGCCGCCTAGCTGCTGCCGCGGCTTCGATAGTAGCAAAGCCCGGCCATTCAGTGACCGGGCTTTGCTTTTTTATGACGCAGAAATTCCTGGCAGCGGAGCCTCCGTCCGCTATCCGTGCCCAGCTCCCCCCCCCGTCCCAACTATCTCCGGACCAAAGATGTGGGGCATGCCGCTTCGGCCAGCTCGACAGAACCAATTAGAGTCTGCCCCCCGCACTGCCCGACGCGGTACGGGTACTTCAATAATCCCAACATGAGAATTTACCCTTTATTCCTTTTTTCGCTACTACTGCTGCTGCTGCTCACGGTCCGGCCGGCCCAGGCCCAGACGGATACCGCCGTGTATCACCTCACCATCCGGCAGGAACAGGTGAGCAAGGCCGGCAAAACCATGCAGGGCATGACCGTCAACGGTGGTATTCCCGGTCCTACTATTCGGTTCAAGGAGGGCGGCTACGCCGTTATCTACGTCAAGAATGAAATGAGCGTGGAGACGTCGGTGCACTGGCATGGGCTACTGGTACCCAACTTCTACGATGGAGTGCCCTACCTCAACACGCCGCCCATCAAGCCGGGGCAGGAGTTGAAATACGAGTTTCCGCTCAAGCAGGCCGGCACCTACTGGTACCACTCGCATACCCTACTACAAGAGCAGAGCGGCGTGTACGGCTCCATCGTTATCGAGCCCAAGCACGAGCGCCTTACCTACGACAAGGAGTTGGTGCTCGTGCTCTCGGACTGGACCAACCAGAAGCCGAAGAACGTGCTGCGTTACCTCAAGCGGGGCACCGAGTGGTATAACATTGCCAAGGGCACGGCCACGCCGCTCAACCGTGTAATTGCCCGCGGGGCCTTCGGGGCGCAGCTCAACTTCTGGAAGCAGCGCATGGAAGGCTTCGGCATTGCCGACGTGTACTACGATGCCTTCCTGGTAAACGGCCAGCCGGTGCAGCAGTACCCCGAATTTAAGCCGGGCGAACGGGTGCGCCTGCGCATCATCAACGGGGGAACCTCGACGCAGTTCTGGATGACGTTTGGAGGCGAGGACCCGCTGCTGGTGGCCGCCGATGGGCAGGACGTGGTGCCGGTGAAACACAACAAAACCTTCATTGCCATTGCCGAAACCTACGATTTCCTGGTCACGATTCCGGCCAGCGGCAAGCTGGAGTTTCGGGCCATGGCGCAAGACGGCTCCGGCACCGCGTCGGCCTTCCTGGGTACGGGGCCGGTGCTGGCCGCCCCGGTGCTGCCCCGACCCGACAAAATCGCGCTGATGCAACAGATGGCCAAAATGGACATGCGCATGGGCGCACCCGCCCTCAAATTCCGCCCTCACCACGTCGACCCCGAGCAGATAAAAGCCAACTGGGGCATGCGGATGGGCAAGAAAGGGAAGGATGGAAAAATGGGCGGTATGCCGATGGGCGCTGATAAGCCGATGGCCGGAAAGGAAATGGGCGGCATGAGCAAGGATGGCAACGACCAGAAGGCCGGCATGAAAATGAACGACCAGCCCGCACCAGCCAAGCCAGCCATGGCCGGCATGCCGATGGACGGCACGAAAAAGATGGATGGCCTGAAGATGGACGGCATGAAAATGCCCGCCGACACGGCCCGTGCGGGGATGAAGATGGGTGCCGACAAACCGATGGCCGGCATTAAGAAGTCCGCCGACAAACCGATGACCGGGATGGACATGGGCGGCATGGACATGTTTGCCGAGTACAACTACGACTACCTGCGGGCCCCGCAGAAAACGGCCTATGCCGACACCGCGCCGGTGCGTAACATCCTGCTTAACCTCACCGGCAACATGAAGCGCTACATCTGGAGCATGAACGGGGTGCCGCTGTCGTCGGCTGATGAAATACCGATTCGGGGCAACCAGATTACCCGCATCACCTACAACAACCTGACGATGATGCACCACCCCATGCACCTGCACGGGCACTTTTTCCGGGTCATCAACGAAAACGGTGAATACTCGCCCCTGAAGCACACCGTGAATGTGCCCCCCATGAAGCAGGTCACCATTGAGGTGCTGGGCAACGAGTCGGGCGACTGGTTTCTGCACTGCCACGTGCTCTACCACCTGATGAGCGGCATGGCCCGCGTGGTGAGCTACGACACGCCCCGCGACCCGCGAATGACAGGCTACCCGAAGAGCACGCTGGTGCACGAAACCAACCGCTACTACACCTGGGGCATGCTCGGCGTGGCCTCGCACATGGGCAACCTGAACCTGGTGTCGTCCAATGTCCGCAACCAGTTCAACCTGAGCGTGGAGAACGGCTGGAACCGCAACATGGAATCGGAGGCCACTTACGAGCGCTACCTCTACGACTACTTCCGCGTGTTTGGGGGCGTGAATGTGGAGAACTCCCGGCAGCAGCAGCCCGCCCCGCTCACCGAGCCGGGGGCCACGGGCCGGATGGTCACCAAAACCACCACCACGGCGGTGGTCGGGGTGCGCTTCCTGACGCCCTACCTGTTCAGCCTCGATGCCCGCATCGACAACCAGCTGCGGCCCCGCCTGAGCCTGGGCCGGCAAATTATGGTGCTGCCGCGGCTACTTGTGTCCGGCTACTACGAGTACCAGGCCGACTTCGGCTGGGTGAACAAGCTGGACAACAACCGCCGCTTTGCCAAAGAAGTCGTGTGGCGCAGCGGGGCCGAATACCTGCTCTCGCGCAACTTCTCACTGATGGGCAGTTACGACAGCCGCTTCGGCGGCGGCGGCGGCCTGAACTTGCGGTTTTAATCCCGAACCAGTCGCCTGAGCCGGATAATCATGCAAGCTGAGGGCGCAATTCTGTACCCCTTTGGTAGCACCTCGCGGCCGCTTTGTGCGTTTTAATCATACGGGCCACCGGTGGTCCCTTACCTCTAATCATTATGAAAACGCTCCAATTCAAAACCAACATCAACTGCGGCGGCTGCATCAAGGCCGTTACGCCCGCGCTGAACCAGGAAGCTGGTGCCGGCAATTGGCAGGTCGATACGGCCACCCCGGATAAGATTCTGACCATCAACTCTGACCAACTCACCGCGGAGCAGGTGGTGCGGGCCGTGGAGCAGGCCGGCTTTAAGATTCAGGCGGCATAGTTCCATTGTTTCAGCAGCAAAAAACGCTTGGCGATACCAGGCGTTTTTTGTTTTATAGCAGGCAATAGGTAAGCTAAAGCGCACTCAAAATTATGCAACTACCTGCAGAGAAAGCGAGTAATCTAACCTGCGCCGAAGCCGTAAAGTCAACTGGTTTCGACCAACTGCCTTTACGGGTACAAGACCAATAACTTTAATTCTATGTCATTCAAATCCATTACCGGGGCGGGCCTGGTGTTGATGCTGGCGTCGTGCGCTGCCAGCACCACCACTACTGAGCCCCGCAAGGAAGTCAGCTACATTCGCGGGCCCTACAACGCCGCGTTCTTTCGCCGCCACGGTGCATCCGAAGCCCTCTCGGCGGGCTTCCACTTCCACCACGGCCGCGAGCACGATGTGCTGCTGCAAACCAAGCTGGCCGACCGCGAAAAGGTAGACGCTGACTTCGACGCCCAGGTGTTCGACTTTGTGAAGAATCAGAAGTCAAAGGTCGGGCCTTCGATGGAGTTGTACGGGCCCTACACGGCGCGCGTGGCCTGGACGCTGTTTCGCACCATCGACTGGACCCATCAGCATCACGAGCAAACCTACGACATCATGGCCAGCCAGCGCGTGGCCTGGAACAAGAAAAAGGAGTGGACCGACCGCGCCGTGAAGCTGTACCTGGCCCGCAACAAGGACGTGGCACGCTCGGTGGCCCCGCTCGACATCACTATGCGCCGGGCGGCCTGCATGATGAAGCCCTACTTCACCTACTACCGCAACTTCTACCCCAAGTCTAACTCTCAGGCCTGGGTGGCGCATTGGTGGCACCCGGCCATCTACGAGGCCCAGATGCTGAGCGGCAATGCCGACGGCGGCCAGGAAGCGGCCATCAAATCGGTGAACGACCTTATGTTCAGCGACGTGTATAAGAACCGGCCCCAGCGCATGCTGCTCAGCCGTGAGCTGATGCCGCGCTACTCGCGCATGTCGCCCGAGTCGGCCAACATCTTCGACAACCTGCACATGCTGCACGGCCTGGCCTACGACATTCTCAGCTACGAGGGCTGGACCGAGCAGCAGCAGCGCGACGAGCTCTACCGCGTTATCGACGCGATGAGTTACCAGCCGGGCGACGAGCAGTACGTGCGCAAGTTCGAGCTGCCCTACCCCGACGTGGACCCGCGCCAGTACCCCGCCTGGATGGCCGGCCCGGAGGGCGCGATGTCGAAAATCATGATGGAAATGATGATGGAGATGATGCCGCTGATGATGCCTGATATGGCCCCGGACATGAAGGAGAAGATGATGGCCCAGTTCCAGATGAAGATGCGCCCCGGCATGGAGCCCGGCGAAACGGAAGGCTCCCTGCACGATGCGATGATGAAGATGATGCCCGGCATGAAGATGATGCCCGGCGCGCTGGAACCCGGCAAAACGCCCGAAATGATGCGCGAGGCCATGCTCAAAGGCTGGCAGGAAAAGCACGGCGCGATGCCCGACGTGCCCCCGCTCGATATGAGCCAGGAGCCCACGCTGGCCCCGATGGCCCGCTAGCGCCGACTGCGTTTTTCATTTCATCTCCCGAATCATCCTCTTATGAATAATTCCATTATCCTGCGCAGCCTGCTATTGGCCGCCGGTTGCTTATTGGGCCTGGCCCCGCGGGCTCACGCCCAATCCGACCAGATTAACCTTGATGCCGGCCTGCCCACCCGCCTCGAAGACGCCTACCCCACGGCCCGGGGCAACCGCGAGTTCCAGCTGCCCGTGCGCTACCAACGCGGCCGGCAGGGCGACAACCTGGTGCAGTACACGCCCACCCTCGAATTGGGCATTTTCCGCAACACCCAACTGGCCGTGTCCGTGCCCATCTACTCCGGCAACGGCGACCGGTCGGGCAGCGGCAACGTGCAGGTGGGGGGCCTCTACAACTTCAACACTGAAGGCAAATTCCTGCCCGCCGTGGCCCTGGCCGGCGCTCTTACGCTGCCCACCGGCCTGCGCAGCGAAGGCACCGACTACAACGGCCGTTTCATCCTCACCAAAAGCCTGTTCGGCACCCTCAACCGCCTGCACCTCAACGTGGCCTACTTCCACAACAGCCAGCCCGGCGTGCAGGCCGAAGGCGGCCAGCTGAAGCTGGAGCGGCTCGACCGCTACGCGTTGCTGGTGGGCTACTCCACGCGCATCGCGCCGCAGTCGTCGCTGGTCGTGGATTTTGTGCGGGAGCAGCGTCGCTTCCGGGGCGAAATGGGCTCATCGCTGGAAGCCGGCATTCGTCGCCAAATGAATCCGCGGCTGGTGCTCAGCCTCGGCGCAGCGGCCGGGCTGGGTACCGATGCCGACAAGTTCACGGCCACCCTGGGCTTCCAGCACGCGTTTTAATATTGGCCGGCCCCATAGCCCGGCCCGTCATTTCCTCTTTTCAACCTTCTCCGCATGAACCTCACCCGTCAATCCCTGCTGCTGTGGTGGGGCCTCACTGTCACGGGGGCCTACTTGCTCACCGAATATTTTGGTCATACCCTGGAACACGGCCACGATGCCGTGCTCTGGACCTGGGCCGGGGCCATGCTCATACCCGTGGTCATGTCGCTGCTGCTGGGCAGCCGGGCCAACGCCCTGGTCTGGGTGTGGGCCGGAACTACGGTGCTGGCCGTGGTCGAAAACGTTGGGGTCCACGCCGCCGAGGCCAAGGCGCTGATGCCCTTTAGCTTTCATACGCTGTGGTTCCTGTTTGGCGCGGCGGGCTTTGCCTACACGGCCGCCGTGGTGGAGGGCAGCGCCCGCAAGCGGCTGTACGCCGGGGCGGCGCTGCTCAACCTAATCGGAGCCGGGCTGCTGCTCGTCAATCACGATTTTCTAAAAGGGTACCAGTTCATCCTGCTGGCCCTTATTCAGGGAGTTCCCATGCTGCTGGACGTGCCCCTGCGGCGGCAGCACGAGGTGCAGGCGGGGTAGGAGCCTAGCATACTCGGAGTTGGGTTAAGGTGGAATGATGGGCAATTAGATGTCACCTTTCTTTCCCTTTCCTGTTTTCCTTGCTTTTGCTGGTCCGGCTGAAATGGAAACAGCCGGCGTTGCAGCTGGCCGGTTGTATCAGAATGATGGGCACAATTATGCAAGGGTGCTGCTGAATTGTGTAAACCCTATCTAGCCAGCCGTCGTATCTTTGTAAGCGGCTATTTATTCCGCTAACTCGTTGCTCTACTGCCTTGAAGCGCTTCCTCAGTCTATTCCTACTCGTAAGCTACTTGCTGTCCAGCCCTGGGTTGGTCTACAGCATGCACTTCTGTGGGTCAGCAATGACTGGGGTTTCCGTGGCCCACGAGGCGGCTTGCTGCTGCCCGCTGCCCAAAAAGCCCGCCGGCTGCTGCCACGACCAAAAGCTGAGCAGCACCCTCAAGGATGTGAAGCTCACTACCGCGCAGCTCAAGCTGTCGGTTCCTGTGGCGGTGCCACCTCCCGCCGCGCTGCGGCTGGCCTTTCGCCTGCCTGTCCTCACTTACCCGGCCGATGAGCCGGCCGCGCCGCTGCGGGCTACCGCTGCCCCGCCGCCCGCTTGCCCCGCCTACGTGCGGGGCCATGCCTTCCTGATTTAGCTTTTGGGTGTTGCCCGATGCCCCCGGCCGTTTGGCCGTGGGGCTTTCGCGCGTACGGCTGTTTTTGGGCTGTTTACGAGAACGTCATGCTGAGCGCAGTCGAAGCATCTCTACCGCAGTAGTAATCAAAGCAGAAAGCAACGAAGCAGTAGAGATGCTTCGACTGCGCTCAGTATGACGTACTAATAAAGCTCCGACTATCCTCCTCAACTACCAGCTAATAATCAAATGATTGAACGACTTATTTCCCTTTCCCTGCGCAACCGGGGCGTGGTGCTGCTGCTGGCGGCCGGGCTGCTGGTGTGGGGTGTTTTCTCCATCCGGGCCAGCAAGATTGACGCGATTCCCGACCTGTCGGAGAACCAGGTGATTGTGTTCACCGAGTGGGCCGGGCGCGGGCCGCAGATTATCGAGGACCAGGTAACCTACCCGCTGGTAACCAACCTGCAGGGGCTGGCCCAGGTGCGGGCCGTGCGCGCCGCTTCTATGTTTGGGATGAGCTTCGTGTACGTCATTTTCAACGATAACACCGATATCTACTGGGCCCGGGAGCGGGTGCTGGAGCGCCTCAACTACGCCCAGCGCCTGCTGCCGGCCGGCCTCACGCCCACCCTAGGCCCCGATGGTACGGGCGTGGGCCACGTGCTCTGGTACACCCTCAAAGCCCCCAAGCTGGACCTGGGCGAGCAGCGCGCCCTGCAGGACTGGTACGTGAAATTTGGCCTGCAAACCGTACCCGGCGTGAGCGAGGTGGCCAGCTTCGGCGGCTTCCAGCCCGAGTACCAGGTGACCGTGGACCCCACCAAGCTCACTTATTATAACGTGAGCCTGCCGCAGGTGCTAGCGGCGGTGCGCCAGAACAACAACGAGGCCGGCGGCCGCAAATTCGAGCAGGGCGGCACGGGTTACATCATCAAAACCAACGGCTACGTGCAGGACGTGGCCACCCTCGAAAACGTGCCGGTGCTCACCCGCCCGGGCGGCGTGCCGCTGCGCCTGCGTGACTTAGGCACTGTGCAAATGACCGGCGAAGCCCGCCTCGGCATCTTCGACCACAACGGCCAGGGCGAGGCCGTGGGCGGCATCGTGGTGATGCGCTACGGCGAGAACGCCGACGAGGTAATCACCCGCGTAAAAGCCAAGATGACCGAAGTGGCCAAGGGCCTGCCCGCCGGCGTCTCGTTCGATATCGTGTACGACCGCAGTGGCCTCATCGAGGAATCGGTGGCCAACATCGAGCACACGCTGCTGGAGGAAATGGCCGTGGTGTCGCTGGTGGTGCTGGTGTTTCTCTTCCACTGGCGCAGCGCCCTGAGCATCCTGCTCCAGATTCCAATTACCATCGCCGCCAGCTTCATCCTGCTCAATGCCTTTGGCATTTCCTCCAACATCATGTCGCTCACCGGCATCGCCCTGGCCATCGGCGTGATTGTCGATAACGGCATCGTGATGGCCGAGAATGCCTACCGCAACCTGGCGCTTCACCAGGCGGCGGAGGAAGCGGCGGCGGCGAGCGGGCCAATTCAGGTGGCAAAAGAACGTCATGCTGAGCCTGTCGAAGCATCTCTACCGCAACACTAACCCAATCGTTGCAACGAAGCGGTAGAGATGCTTCGGCTGCGGCTGCGCCTACGCTCAGCATGACGTGCTGAGTACCCTTAATTATCTCCTAAACCATGACCAACGACGAGCGCCTCGCCATTATCGAGAAATCCAGCCAGCAGGTGTCGCGGGGCATTTTCTTCTCCACGATTATCATCGTGGCGTCGTTTCTGCCGGTTTTTCTGCTCACCGGTCAGGAGGGCAAGCTATTTCACCCGCTGGCCTTCACCAAGTCCTTTATCCTGCTCATCGACGCCGTGCTGGCCGTGACGCTGGCCCCGGTGCTGCTGTCCTTTTTTATGAAGGGCAAGTTCAAAACCGAGGAGCAAAACCCCATCAACCGGGGGCTGGAACGGGTGTATGCCCCGCTCATCAACTGGTGCCTGACCTGGCGCAAAACCACCATCGCCATCAATCTGCTGTTGCTGGCCATCAGCATTCCGCTGCTGCTGAGTCTGGGCACCGAGTTTATGCCGCCGCTCGACGAGGGCTCGATTCTGTTCATGCCCATCACCCAGCCCGACGTGTCGAACACCGAGGTGAAGCGCATTCTGCAGGTGCAGGACCGCATCATCATGCAGGTGCCCGAGGTGAAGGGTGTGCTCGGCAAGGCCGGCCGGGCCAGCACCGCCACCGACAACGCTCCGCTGAGCATGATTGAAACCATCATCCAGCTCAAGCCCCGCGCCGAATGGCGGGCCGGCATGACCAAAGCCAAGCTGATTGAGGAGCTAAACGGCAAGCTGCAAATCCCCGGCGTGGTGAACGGCTGGACCCAGCCCATCATCAACCGCATCAACATGCTGAGCACCGGTATTCGGACCGACGTGGGCGTGAAAGTGTATGGCCAGCAGCTCGATACCATCTACCAGGTGTCGCAGCGGGTGCGGGCGGCGCTGAACGGCGTGCCCGGCGTGGAGGACCTGTACGTGGACCCCATCACCGGCGGCAAGTACCTGCAAATCGACCTCAAGCGCGACCAGCTGGCCCGCTACGGCCTCACCGTCGACCAGGTGAACGAGGTAGTGGAAATGGCCATTGGCGGCGCGCCGGTAGCCAGCACCGTGGAGGGCCGGCGGCGCTTCGCCATTGGGGTGCGCCTGGCCGAAGACTTCCGCAACAGCCTGCCCGCGCTGGGCCGCATCCCCATCCAGACCACCGCCTACGGGCCGGTGCCGCTCTCGGCCGTGGCCACGCTGCGCTTCGAAAACGGCCCGCCCATGATTAACTCCGAAAATGCCCAGCTGCGCGGCGCGGTGCTCTTCAACGTGCGGGGCCGTGACCTGGGCGGCACCGTGGGCGAGGCCATGAAAAAGGTGCAGAGTATGCAGGGCAAGCTACCCGCCGGCTACTACCTGGAGTGGAGCGGGCAGTACGAAAACCTCATCAGCTCGCAGCGCACGCTGCTGCTCATTCTGCCCATTGTGCTGGTCGTGATTTTCGGCTGCCTGTACTTCGCCTTTCACTCGGTTCGCGAGGCCCTGCTGAGTCTGGTCACCATCCCCTTCGCCCTCATCGGCGGGGCTTACATGGTGTATTTCTACGGCGTGCATTTGTCGGTGGCGGTAGCCGTGGGCTTCATCGCCCTGTTTGGGCTGGCCGTGGAAACGGGCGTCATCATGGTCATCTACCTCAACGATGCCATGCAGCAGCTGGTGGCCGCCAAGGGCAATTCGAGTGAAACCATCACCAAGCAGGACCTGCGCGATGCCGTATTCAACGGCGCAGCCAAGCGCCTGCGTCCCAAGCTGATGACCGTGTCGGTGGCGCTGTTCGGGCTGGTGCCGGTGCTCTGGGCCTCGGGCACGGGCTCGGATGTGATGCTGCCCATCGTACTGCCCATGATTGGCGGCGTGTTCACCTCCTCGACCCACATTCTGCTGGTCACGCCGCTCATTTTTCTGATGACCAAGGAATATGAGCTGCGCAAGTTCGGCAAGCTGGACGTGCTGGCGGTGACGCATTGATGTCAATTAACAAATTGAAAAGCACGTCATGCTGAGCGGAGCCGAAGCATCTCTACCGCAGTAGTAGATGATAACTTCAGCGGTAGAGATGCTTCGGCTGCGCTCAGCATGACAGACTATTTTTTGGATAAAATCCAGGCAATGAAACGCATGAAACACCTCCTGAAACTACTAGCCTTGGTGCCGCTGCTGGTTCTGCTGCGGCTGCCTGCGGCTGCCCAGCAGCCCCTGCTGCCGCTCGATTCCGTGCTGCGCAATGTGCGGCAGGCCAACCCCACCCTGCGCCAGTACGACGCCCGCGCCCGGGCCAAAGACGCCGCCGTGGCCGGGGCCGCCACCTGGGAGCCGCCCAAGGTCAGCGCCGGCTACTGGATGACGCCCTACAACCAGCGGCCCATTAAGGAGATGAACAACGGCCAGGGCATGGGCATGCAAATGGTGTCGGTGGAGCAGATGTTGCCCAACCGCGCCAAGCAGCGCGCCAAGCGCGACTACCTGGCCAGCCAGGCCGCCGTGGAGCAGGCCGACCAGGCCGCCAGCTTCAACGAGCTGCGCGCCCGGGCCCGCACGCTGTACTACGGCCGGGTGGTGCTGGAAAAGAAGCTGAAGGTGCTGGACGAAAGCTCCGAGTTGCTCGACTTCCTGCTGAAAATTGCCCAGGCCCGCTACCCCTACAACCAGACTACGCTGCCCAGCATCTATCAGGTGCAGGCGCGGGTGGCCCAGCATACCAACGACCACGCCCGCCTCTACGGCCAGCTGCGCCAGCACACCATCGGCCTGAACACCCTGATGGCCCGCAACCCCGAAGACGAATTTGCCGTGGATACGCTGCTCCCCATCGCGTTTGGCGGTCCGTACCCCGACACCGCCGCCCTAGCCGCCCGCCGCTCCGACGTGCGCCGCCTCGACCGCAGCCTGGCCGTAGTACGCCTCAGCCAGCAGGTGGAAGCTACCCGCCGCCGGCCCGATTACGGCCTGCGCTACGACCACATGAACGGCATTGGCAGCACCCCCAACCAATTTACCGTCATGGGCATGGTCACGCTGCCTTTCGCGCCGTGGGCGGCCCGCGAGTACAAGGCCAACACCGCCGCCCTGGGCTACGAGGCCCGGGCCGTGCAGCAGCAGCGCGCCAGCCTGCTCAACGACGCGGCCGGCCGCATCACCACCCTGCAATCGGACCTGCGGGTGCAACGCGAGCAGTTGCGCAGCTACGAGCAGGACCTGCTGCCCGCCCTGCGTAAAGCGTATCAGGTCACGCTGCTGGCCTACCAGCAGAACACCGCCCAGCTGCCCGCCGTGGTCGAAGCCCTCGATGCCTGGCTGATGGCCCGGCTGCAATACCTCGATACCCAATATGAAATGATGAACCTCCACGTGCGCTATGACCAGGAACTTGAGCAATAGCCCCCGCCGCCGCTATTGGCCCGCCCGGCTGCTAGCCCCGCTGCTGGCGCTGGCGCTGCTGGCCGGCTGCCACGGCCAGGCCCACGGCCCCGAGTCGCAGGCCCCCGCCCAGCCGGTGGCCAGCTCGGCGGCCATGCAGTACACCTGCCCCATGCACCCCCAGATTGTGCGCGAGGCCCCCGGCCAGTGCCCCATCTGCGGCATGGACCTGGTGCCCAAAGTGCTCAATAACGCCGCTGCCGCCGCCGCTCCCGCTGGCTTCGACCAGGTAAGCCAGGCCCCCAACGCCGCCGTGCTGGCGGCCGTGGCCACGGTGCACCCCGGTGCCGAGGGCTCGTCCGCCGACACGCTCACCTTACCCGGCGTGGTAGACTACGACCCGCGCCGCAGCCGGGCGGTGGCGGCCCGCTTTGGTGGCCGCATCGAGCAGTTGGCGGTACGCTTCAATTACCAGCCCGTGCGGCGGGGCCAGAAGCTACTCGAACTCTACAGCCCCGAGCTGGTGACGGCTGAACAGGAATATATTTTCCTGCTGACCAACGATGCCGGTAACCAGCCGCTGGTGAGCGGAGCCCGCCGCAAACTACTGCTGCTCGGCCTCACCGAAAGCCAGCTGCGGGACCTGGCCCGCACCCGTCGGGCGAGCTATCGGGTGGGTGTTTTCAGTCCCTACGATGGCTACGTGGTAGAAACACTGGCGACTAACGCACCAATTTCGGCTGCCACTGCCGCCGGAGGCATGAGTGCCAGTCCCGAAGCGGGTATGAGCGCCGGCGCACCCAGCGGGCCAGTAGGCAGTTCGGCCACCGACCCGGCGCAGCCCCAGGCGCTCACCCTCACGGAAGGGGCCTACGTGAGTACTGGCCAAACCCTGTTTCAGGTGGTAAACACCGACCAGGTGTGGGGCATTTTTCAGCCCACGCCGGCCGAGCTGGGCCGGCTGCGGCCCGGCCAGCAGCTGCGCGTAGTGGCCGAAGGCACCAGCCTGCCGCCCCGCACCGCCCGCCTCGATTTGGTAGAGCCCGAGTTCCGCGCCGGGGCCAGCGTGGCGGCCGTGCGGGTGTACCTGCCCAACCCGCAAGGCCGGCTGCGGCGCGGCCAGCGCCTAACCGGCCAGCTGGTGTCCACCACTGCTCCGGCCGCAGCCGGGAGCTTCTGGCTGCCCCGCGCCGCCGTGGTGGACCTGGGAACCCGGCAGGTGGCCTTCGTGCGGCGCGGGGCCACGTTCGTGCCAGTGGCCGTGCAGGTGGGCCAGCGCACCGCCAGCCAGGTGCAGGTGCAGCGCGGTCTTACCGGCTCCGACGAAGTGGCCGCCAATGGCCAGTACCTCATCGACAGCGAAGGGTTTATTCAAACCTCCGCCAACGCTGCTAACTCGACAACCCATGAGTAACGCATTTAGCAGTAGCATTCTAATGTTAAACGGCCGGCACTATACAGCGTCAGGCTCCCCGCTCTGCGGGAAAGGGGCCGGGGGTGAGGTGACCCAGCCGCGCCGCCGCACCTTACAACTGCTAGTCATATTACTGATAACGCTGATAACCGTCGGCTGCCAAAAAACCAAACCGGATACAGCCACCACGACTACCACTGCCGCCTACTACACTTGCCCAATGCACCCGCAAATCCACGCCGAGGCGCCGGGCGACTGCCCCATCTGCCACATGCACCTGGTGGCAGTGCAGCCGCCCGCCGCTCAGGAGAAGCCGGCGGCCGTGGCCTCCGCCGTCTACACCTGCCCCATGCATTCGCAGGTGCGCGAAAAGCAGCCCGGTAGCTGCCCCATCTGCGGCATGGACTTGGTGAAGACCTCGGGTCGCCCCGCGGCTCAAAAGATGACCGCCGCCGAAATGGCCGCCATGCCCGGTGGCCCGGCCGCTGGTGCCGACCTCGTGCTCACGGCCCAGCAGGTAACGTTGGGCAATATTCAAACCCAGCTGATTGGAAACAGCGCCGGGAGTGGCAGCGCCCAGGGTGGCGCAGCCGCTCCGGCTACCCCCGCGCCAACGGCTGTGCTCACGGGCACCATCACGGCCAACGCCCGGCGCACCGAGAGCATCAGCAGCCGGGTGATGGGCCGGGTCGAGAAGCTCTACGTGCGCCAGACCGGGCAGCTGCTGCGCCAGGGTGCGCCGCTGTTCGCCATATACAGCGAGGAGCTGCAAACCCTGCAGCGCGAGTACCTGCTGGCCCTGGCCCAGGACCTGTTGGTGGCCGACCCCACCTACCGCCACTTCGCCGAAGCCACTGCCCAGAAGCTGCGCCTGCTGGGCGTGTCGGGCGCGCAACTGCGGCAGCTGGCCCGCAGTGGCAAGCCCAACCCGCTGGTGACCTACTACAGCCCGCGCTCCGGTACGGTGCAAACCCTGGCTGTGGTGCAGGGCCAGTACGTGGCCGAAGGTTCCCCCATCCTCACCCTCACCGACCTGAGCAGCGTGTGGGTGGAAGCCCAGCTCTACCCCGCCCAAGCCAACCGGCTGCCCCTGGGCCAGTCGGTGGCCGTGCAGGTACCGGGCCAAGCCAACCCGGTGCGGGGCAAAGTCGTATTCCTGAGCCCGGAGCTGAGTGGCAGCAGCCAGCTGACGCTGGCCCGCATCGAGGTGCCCAATCCCGCCGGCCGCCTCCAGCCCGGGGCCCAGGCCAACGTGTTGCTCAATGCCCTGCGGGCGGCCCCTACCACCCGCACCGCAGCTTCTGCTGCCGCGGAAGCGGTGCTTCACGTGCCCCCGGCCGCGGTTATTCACAACGGGGCCGTAAGCTACGTGTGGAAGCAAACCGGTGAGCGGCAGTTTCGGCGGGTGCGGGTGCGCCTCGGCGAGGGCACCAGCACCGCGGTGCCGGTGCTGGCGGGCCTGCAGGCCGGCGACGCGGTGGTGACCACCGGGGCCTACCTGCTGGAAAGCGAATTCACCCTGCGCCAGGGCGCCGGCGACGACCACATGAGCGGCATGGCCATGTAGTTCCTTCAATAATTTTGACTCCGTTTTGGGCTGCGGTTCAGCCCTTTTATTTTTCTCATTTTCCTTTTTTAACAACCCTCATGAAAAAGCTTCTCACCTACAGCCTGGCCCTGGCCAGCCTCACCTTCGCCACCAGCTGCTCCGATAACAAGAGCACCACCGAAACTACCACGACTACCCCCGCCACCACGGCCGCCGCCGACAGCACGGCCGCTCCCGCTGGCACGGCTACCCAATACACCTGCCCCATGCACCCCGAAGTAGTGGCCGACCAGCCCGGCAAATGCCCCAAGTGCGGCATGGACCTGATAGTGAAAAAATAACCAACCCTGGGCCGACTATATCTCGTACCCTTATATCGTAAATAAATTAATAGCCAGCATTGGACAATAAATATAAGGTATTTAATAATCTAAAATTCAATTGTTTAGATAAATTATTTATACCTGTTGCTTACTGCCTTTGCTTGATGATTCACCATAATAATTAAGGGGCTTAGGAAGCAAACCGGTTTACAGGGGCAGTTGACGAAGTAATTTAAGGAGCAATTTATAGAGGTCCTCGTAGCGATGATTGAAGCGAAATTCGGACTCTTTCAGATGCAGCAAAAAGGTGTGTTTGGGCACGCCCTTGAACTGCTGGAGACGGGCTTTGGCGAAGCTCCAGAAGGACTCGATGCCGTTGATATGCGAGGCCCCTTGCACAAACTCGTCCTGGCCGTGGCGAACGCGGAAGTGGCGGTCGAAGCCCACGTCCACCAGCCCGTCGTAGCCGCGCCAGCCATCGGTGTTGACCATGGCCGAGACGTCAATTTTACCGCGAATAATGGCTTGCAGCGTCTTTTTCGAGCAGTCGGGGACGATTTCCGTGTAGACTTGGCCGCCGCGTTTGAACAGGCCAAAGACGATGGTTTTGCCGCTGGCTCCGTGACCCCGCTTGCCACGTACGCGCCGCGGGCCGAAGTAGCTTTCGTCGAGCTCGACGGCCCCGGCTAGCTCGGCCGGCACGGGGTTCCACGCCAGAAATCGGTGGCGCAACCGCAGGTAGAGCGCATTGACGGCGCGGATGCTCAGCCCTGTGAGCCGAGCCGCGTCCGAGGCGGTCAAATCCAGGGCAAAGAGCCGCAGCAAGTAGCGAAATTTGACCTCCGAAAGTTTGCTGCACTTATAGTAGCGGTTAGTGGGTTGCATAACAAGAAGTTACGCCCCTATTCCTGATTTTTGCTTCCTAAGCCCCTAATTAATTCCATTTTCAACCTTCTTTTCGCTTATTTTATGACACTACCTTTCTCCCGTCTGGCCCTGTGTGCCGGTTTGCTGCTGGCGTTGGCCGGCTGTAAAAAAGACAACAATGATACCCCCGCGCCGGGGCCGCCGGCGCAAACCCGCACCTACTACATTGCCTCCGAAGAGGGCGTGTGGGACTACGTATCGGAAGCCCGCAATGTGTTTCTGGGTCGGCCCTTCAACAAGATGGATTCGGTGTTCGCCGTCAATATCCCCAGTGGGCCTACCCCGCGCATCGGCCGGCGTTACCTCAAGGCCCGTTTCGTGGAGTACACCGATGCCAGCTTTTCTACGCCCAAAGCCGTTCAGCCGGAATGGACCCACTTGGGCATTCTCGGGCCGGTAATCCGGGCCGTGGTGGGCGATTCGGTGCACGTCGTCCTGAAAAACCGCACCTCTATCACCACCAGCATCCACGTGCACGGCCTCCTGTATGGCAAGGCCTCGGAAGGCTCCATGAATTCCTCGACCGACTCCAACGGCATCGTGCAGCCCGGCGGCACCCACCTCTACCGCTTCTTCGCCCGCGAGCGCTCGGGGCCGGGGCCCAACGAAGGCAGTTCGGCCGTGTGGGTATATCACTCGGGAGTTAATAACACCCAAACCGACCTCAATGCGGGCATGGTGGGAGCTATTGTGGTGACGCGGCGCGATAAGGCCAACGCCGATGCTACGCCCAACGACGTGGACCGGGAAATTGTGACGCTCTACAACATCTTCGACGAGAACCTGAGTCCCTACCTGCCCCGCAACCTCGCCACGTACCTGCCGGGTGTTCCCAAGCCGATGACCGATGATTTCATGATGAGCAACAAGATGCACAGCATCAACGGCTATATTATGGGCAGCCACAACGCCGGTCTCACCATGAAGAAGGGCCAGCGGGTGCGCTGGTACGTGATGGGCTTCGGCGATGTGCAGGGCGTGCACACCGCGCACTGGCACGGCAACGTGAGCATCATGAGCCAGCGCACCACCGACGTGATTGAGATATTGCCCGCCGTGGCCGTGGTGGCCGACATGGTACCCGACGATGTGGGCCAGTGGGCCTACCACTGCCACGTGAGCAACCACGCGGCGGCCGGCATGGACACTTTCTATACGGTAACGCCTTAGCGGCAATTGACTTGCGAAACGAATTAGCGAAAGCGGGGGCCGTATAGGTCTCCGCTTTTTTCGTTTCCGGCTTCGTGGCTTACTATCTGCGGAGCCTGCCACACTGGTTTGCTGCCAGTACCATTAGCTAGGCTGACCGGAAAAACGGCGCATCCCCTAACGCGGCCTCCCAGAAACCGAAAAACCCCGTCTGCACCAGGCAGACGGGGTTTAAAGTGGAGATGCAGGGATTCGAACCCTGGTCCAGACAAGGAAATCAACGTGCTTTCTACGTGCGTATCCAGACTTGAATTTTCGAAGAATCTCAGGCGTCAGTCAGGCCCTTGAGATTCCCTTATCTGCAGTTGAGTTTCACCTCCGAATCACAGTTCTTCGAAGGCTATTTTCTACTTACGACGCGCCGAACTCCCAGGTGTAGAAACTTACCCGGGCGGCACGATGGCAATTACCTAATTCTGAACTAGGCAGCCATGGCGTACGAATAGTCGCCAGTTGATTGTTGATAGATTTTTTGACAGGAGAGCTTCCATCAACTCCTGGCACGCTTACCCGCAATTTGCGCAAGCTGTCAATTCCGGTCATCCCCAAATGGTAAAGAACGAGTCCCGCATGACTGGTTAAGGCCAGACGGGCCGCGAAGGTACGCGGTGAAGTTGAAACGATGGGGGAGGAGGGAAGGTTTCCAGCGGTTTGGGTGTTTGTGTATGGGTGCAGACAAGATAAAAAGAACGTCATGCTGAGCTTGTCGAAGCATCTCTACCGCTTCGTTGCAAGCAGTGAATTAGTTACGCGGTAGAGATGCTTCGACTATGCTCAGCATGACGTTTTGGTAATGTTCTGGCTGACCCAAAGCTCACCTCATTCCGCTTCCAAAGCCGCCCATTTCTGGGTAACTTTGTAGATAGAACTTATGGATAATTTCGTCGTTTCGGCCCGCAAGTACCGCCCAGTCACGTTTCGCAGCGTGGTGGGGCAGCAGCACGTCACCACCACGCTGCAAAATGCCATTCAGAGCCAGCACCTGGCCCAGGCGTTTCTGTTTTGCGGCCCGCGCGGGGTTGGCAAGACCACCTGCGCCCGCATCCTGGCCAAAACCATCAACTGCACCAACCTCAGTCCCGAAACGGAGGCCTGCGGGCAGTGCGCCTCCTGCGTGGCCTTCCAGGAAAACGCCTCTTTCAACGTGCACGAGCTGGATGCGGCCTCCAACAACTCGGTCGAAGACATCCGCTCGCTGGTGGAGCAGGTGCGCTACGCCCCGCAGGCCGGCAAATACAAAATCTACATCATCGACGAGGTGCACATGCTCTCGAACGCGGCCTTCAACGCCTTCCTGAAGACGCTGGAGGAGCCGCCGAGCTACGCCATTTTCATTCTGGCCACCACAGAGCGCCATAAGATTATCCCCACCATCCTGTCGCGCTGCCAGATTTTCGATTTCAGCCGCATCAAGGTGGACGACATGCGCCAGCACCTGCGCTACGTGGCCACCCAGGAAGGCATCACGGCCGAAGACGACGCCCTGCACTTGCTGGCCCAAAAGGCCGACGGCGGCCTGCGCGACGCCCTGTCGATGTTCGACCAGATGGTCACGTTCGGCGGCAACAACCTCACCTACAAAGAGGTGGTGCAAAACCTGCACATTCTCGACTACGACTACTACTTCCGCCTCGTTGACGGCCTGCTGACTGAAAATCTCTCGGCCGCGCTTCTCCTGCTCGATGAAGTGATGCAGAACGGCTTCGACCTGCACAATTTCGTGGTGGGCACCGCCGAGCACCTGCGCGGCCTACTCGTGTGTAAAGATGCCGTGACGGTGCAGCTGCTGGAAGTATCCGACGGCATCAGGCAACAGTACGTGGCGCAGGCCCAGGCCGCGCCGCTGGCCTTCCTGCTTTCGGCCCTTAACCTCATCAGCCAGTGCGACCGCGAGTTCAAGCAGGCCAAAAACCAGCGCCTGCACGTCGAGCTAGCCCTGATGAAACTGGCCTATCTGAACGGGGCCGTACAGTTCGTCCGCGAATTGAGTCCCGCCAACCAAGGGTCATCGTCAGATAATGGCGAGGCTAAAAAAAAAACTAGTAGCCTAAGCGACGGCGAAGCTTCGGCGGCAGCTGTACCAAACAACCATGGTAGCAGCATTGGTAACGGCGGTAGTACCGGCAACGGCAACTATGGTGGAAGCACCAACGGCCACGCCCAACCCGCGCCGGTAGCCCCATCAGCAGCGGTAACTTCAGCTACTCCAGCCCCGGCCGCTTCTTACGCGGCCCCGGCAGCCTATGCCACCGAGTCGCCGGCAGCGCCTTACACCGCTGCGCCGCGTCCGGCCGCCGCGCCCGCGCCGCTGCCCATGCCTCCTGGTGCGCCCGTAGCCACCGGCCCCGCCCCGGCCGATGGGCCCGAGCCGCTGCCCGTCGAAAATGGCGTGGAGGAGCTGCACGACACGCCCAGCATCGAGGATGACCCGGCTGCCGCCATCACCGAGCGCCACCAGATGCGCGATACGCTGCCGCACGTTGAAATCGGCGTGCCCAGCTTCGAGGGCATCGAGCCGACGCCGCGCGCCACGCCGCAGGCCGCGTTCGCCAAAATCCCCAGCCTGGCCAGCAAGCTGCCCAGCCTCAAGAATATGAGCGCCCGCGCGGCCGCCGGCACAGCCGCTGCTGCCTCGGCCGAGCCTGCCGCCACCAGCGGCCCGGTAGCACCCACCGACCCTGCCGTGCTCCAGCGCGTGTGGCAGGAGCTGGCCGAAGAGCGCCGCGCTCAGGACCGCATGAGTGAATTCTGGGTGCTAAACCGGCCGGTGACGGCCAATGCCGAGCACCACATCGAGCTGGCAGTGGACAATCCCATTCAGGTCGACCAATTCAACGACCTGCGGGTGGAATTCCTGGCCGACCTGCGTCGCCGCACCGGCAACCCGCGCCTCAACGTGCAGCCGGTGGTAAATACCGCCGCGCCCACCGCCCGCAAGCTCTACACCTCGACCGACAAGTTCGAGTACCTGGCCGAGCGGTTCCCCGCCCTGCGTGAGGCCAAGCAGCGCCTGGGCCTGGAGGCGGAGTTCTAAGCGGCTGGTACCCAAAGAGCCAGGGTGTTGCCAAAACGCGATATTTCGCGTCTCATCGTCTGCGCCCTCCGAGCCAGCCTTTCGGCAGGGCGACTGGGCTTCTACCGCAAGGTTTAGAAAACCTTGCGTGGCCCGGAGCCGCTAAAGCAACCCGGTTGTTGAGGTAAAAGCAGTTCGCCTCATTACACGATTCCGCAAACGTTTGGGGAAAAGCAACTCGCTGAATGCGGAAGCCGGTTGTGGAGGTTACGACCTTGCAAGATAAGGTGAAATTTTGTTTTTTATTCCCCTATCAGCCAGCTACCTTTGTTTTTTGAAACCCCTATTGCACCCGCCCGCGCCCTTCGTGAAAAAGAATTTTCTGCTGTTGATTCCGGCCCTGGCGGTGTTGGGTGTTGCTACGCAATGTCAATCGAGTAAGCCGGTTGCAACTGCGATGGTTGCGCCCATCGCCGCGCCTGCTGCTGCCGCGGCGGCTCCCAAAGAATACCGCTACGAATCGGTGCCCGGCGACCCGTTGGGTGTCCGCATTTATAAGCTTGACAACGGCCTGACCGTTTACCTGTCCGACTACAAGGACGCGCCCCGTATTCAGACGTATCTGGCCGTGCGCGCCGGCTCGAAGAATGACCCCGCTGCCGCCACTGGCCTCGCGCACTACCTCGAGCACATGGTGTTCAAAGGTACTTCGCAGCTGGGCACGCAGGACTGGGCCAAGGAAAAGGTTGAATTGGATAAGATTGAGGCGCTGTACGAAACGTACCGCGGCCAGCGCAACGACCCCGCCGCCCGCAAGCGCACTTACCACCAGATTGACTCGATTTCGGGCGTGGCCGCCAAATATGCTGTGCCCAACGAGTACGACAAGGTGATGGGAGCCATCGGGGCGAAAGGCTCGAACGCGCACACTTCGAACGAGGAGACGGTTTACCAGGAAGACATCCCCAGCAACCAGCTGGAGAAGTGGGCGGCCATCCAGGCCGAGCGCCTGCGCGAGATGGTGCCGCGCCTGTTCCACACCGAGCTGGAGGCTGTGTACGAGGAGAAAAACCGGGGCCTCGATTCCGACTTCAACAAGGAATTCGAGGCGCTGAACGGCGCACTTTACCCCACGCACCCCTACGGCACGCAGACGACTATCGGTACGATTGAGCACCTGCAGAACCCGTCCATTACCGAGATTAAGAAATATTTCGGCCAGTACTACGTGCCCAACAACGTGGCCCTGTGCCTGAGCGGTGATTTGGATTTTGACCAGACCATTCGCACCATCGACAAGTATTTCGGCGCGATGCCGAGCAAGCCGGTGCCCGTTTTCAACGCGCCGGTAGAGGCCGCGCTGATGGCTCCAATTACCAAGGAGGTGGTGGGGCCGCAGTCGGAAAACGTGATGCTGGGCTTCCGCCTGCCGGGCAAGGCCTCGAAAGATGCCGTGCGGCTGCGCATGATGGATAAAATCCTGACCAACGGCCAGGCCGGCCTCATCGACCTCGACCTGAACCAGCGCCAGCAGGTGCTGGAAGCCGCTTCGTTCACCGACTTGAATGACGACTATTCCACCCACGTCATCTACGGTACGCCGCGCGCGGGGCAGAAGCTGGAAGACGTGAAGGGCCTGATGCTGGGCGAGCTGGCCAAGGTGAAAGCCGGCAACTTCCCCGACTGGCTGATTCCAGCCATCATCAACAACGAGAAGCTGACCCGCACCAAGAGCTACGAAAGCAACGAGGCCCGCGCCAGTGCCATGTACGAGGCCTTTATCGAGCGCATCGACTGGAAAGACTACCTGCAGCAGCAGAACGATTTCGGCACCATCACGAAGGCCGAAATCGTGAAATTTGCCAACGACAACTACGGCCCGAACTTCGTCACGGTCTTCAAGCGCACCGGCACCGACCCCAACAAGGTGAAGGTGGTGAAACCTGCTATCACGCCCGTGCCCGCCAACCGCGATGTGTCGTCGGCCTACTACAAACAGCTCACGGCGATGCCGAGCACGGAGTTGCAGCCGGTGTTTGTCGATTACAAAAAGGACATCCAGGAAACTGCCATCAAGCCCGGCCTGCCGCTGTACTACACGCACAACGCCGAAAACGGCCTGTTCAACTTGTACTACGTGTTCGACCTGGGCAATAACCAGGACCCGCGCTGGGGCCTGGCCGCCGACTACCTGCAATACCTCGGCGCGGGCCAGTACACCGCCGCGCAGCTGCAGCAGGAATTCTACAAGCTGGGCTGCTCGTTCAGCGTGAATAGCGGAGCCGACCGCACGTTCGTCACCCTCAACGGCCTCGATACCAACCTAGAGCCCGCCCTGAAGCTGTTCGAACAGCTGTTGAAAGCACCCAAGCCCGATGCCGCCGCCCTGAAAAACATGGTGGCCGGCGTCCTCAAGCAGCGCCAGGATGCCAAGCTCGAAAAGCGCGTCATTCTGAACTCGGCGATGGTGAACTACGTGAAGTACGGCTCGAAAAACCCCTTCACGAATATCCTGAGCGAGAAAGAGCTTAAGGCGCTGAAGCCGGAGCAGCTCACGAGCCTCATTCAGAAGCTGACCTCTTACCAGCATCGGGTGCTGTACTATGGGCCGCGGCGGTTAGAAGGCTTGCATGCTTACACAGTAACAGGGACTCATATTAACGACCCTGGGATTGTCAATCCAATAATTCGCCTTCATAAAACCCCCGCCAAGCTCCTGCCCGCACCCGCTGCCAAAGACTTCGCCGAACAGCCGATGAAGGACAAGAAGGTGTATTGGGTGGACTACAACATGGTGCAGGCCGAAATCCTGTTTCTGACCAAAGGCGACCTGTACAGCAAGGAGCTAGTGCCCACCGTGGCGCTCTACAACGAGTATTTCGGCGGTGGCATGGGCAGCATTGTATTTCAGGATTTGCGCGAGAGTAAGGCTTTGGCTTATTCCGCGTATTCTGGGTATAGCAACGCCGACAAGCTGGGCCGCTCCAACTACAACCTGAGCTACATCGGCACCCAAAGCGACAAGCTGCCGGAAGCCATGGCCGGCATGGAAGCCCTCCTCACCGACATGCCCGTGGCCGAGGCCAATCTTGAAATCGCCAAAAACGCCATCCGCAACAGCATCAGCACTGAGCGCATCACCAAGGGCAATATTTTGATGAGCTACGAGCGCGCCAAGCGCCTCGGCCTCGACTACGACCTGCGCCGCGATGTGTACGCCAGCACCCAGAAAATGAATTTCGACGAGCTGAAGAAGTTTCAGCTAGCCAAGATTCGCGGACAAAATCAGGTTATTCTGGTTATTGGCTCGAAGGACCGGCTCAATTTCAAGGAGCTGGCCAAGTACGGCCAGGTGCAGCAGCTCACGCTGAAGGAGATTTTCGGGTACTAGTTACCGATTGACCTGCTGAGTGCAGCGAAGCACCTTATCCCGCTTGCAATCAGCTGAATTATTCCCCACGACCCTGGCGCGATAAGGTCTTTCGCTGCGCTCAGGATGACAGACTTACATAAACGAACACCCCACATGGCAGAGCAAAAAATCACCATTAAAAACGGCAAGCTGACCGTCCCGGACAAACCCACCATTCCCTTTATTGAGGGCGACGGCACGGGGCCGGACATCTGGCGGGCTTCCAAGCTGGTGTTCGACGCGGCGGTGGAGAAAGCTTACGGCGGCAAAAAGCAGCTGATGTGGAAGGAAGTGCTGGCTGGTGAGAAAGCCTATAAAGCCACCACCAACTGGCTGCCCACCGAAACCCTCGACGCCTTTCGCGAATACCTCGTGGGCATCAAAGGACCCCTCACGACGCCCGTGGGCGGCGGCATTCGCTCCCTCAACGTGGCCCTGCGCCAGGAGCTGGACCTGTATGCATGCCTGCGCCCCGTGCGCTACTACGAGGGCGTGCCCTCGCCCGTAAAGCACCCGGAGCTGACCGACATGGTCATTTTTCGCGAGAACACGGAGGACATCTACGCCGGCATCGAGTATATGAATGGGACGCCCCAGGCCCAGAAAATGCTCGAATTCCTGCAGGACGAGATGGGCGTGAAGAAAATCCGCTTCCCCGAGTCGTCCTCGTTCGGCATCAAGCCGGTGAGCAAGGAAGGCACCGAGCGCCTCGTGCGCGCCGCCATCAAGTACGCGCTGGAACACAAGAAGCCTTCGGTGACTATTGTGCACAAGGGCAACATCATGAAGTTCACCGAAGGGGCCTTCAAAACCTGGGGCTACGAGTTAGCCGAAAAGGAGTTTAGCAGCAAGGTATTCACCTGGGCCCAGTACGATAAAATCGTGGCCAAGCAGGGGGTGCAGGTAGCCGACGCGCTGCAAAAGCAGGCCGTGGACCAAGGCAAGCTCATCATCAAGGACAGCATCGCCGATGCCTTCCTGCAGCAGATTCTGCTGCGTCCCGCCGAATACTCGGTAGTGGCTACGCTGAACCTGAACGGCGACTACATCTCCGACGCGCTGGCCGCCATCGTGGGCGGCATTGGCATCGCGCCGGGGGCCAACATCAACTACGTTACCGGGCACGCCATCTTCGAAGCCACCCACGGCACGGCCCCCAAATACGCCAACCAGGACAAGGTAAACCCTGGCTCGGTTATCCTTTCCGGCGTAATGATGCTCGAATACATGGGCTGGAAAGAGGCCGCCGCTCTCATCAACAAAGGCCTTGAAGCCGCCATCGCCAGCAAGCGCGTGACCTACGACTTCGAACGCCAGATGGAAGGGGCCACCCTGCTCAAAACGAGCGAATTCGGTCAGGAAATTATCAAAAATATGTAGTAGCTTGGCTACTCCCTAAGTACCCACAGAAACCCCCGCGTCGGCTTTGGCTGGCGCGGGGGTTTTGGCTTTTGGAGATGAAACTGATTAGAAAGTCGTCATGCTGAGCTTGTCGAAGCATCTCTGCCGCGTAACTAATTCAACCTAAGCAACGAAGCGGTAGAGATGCTTCGATAAGCTCAGCATGACGTGCTTCTGACTTCCTAAATAGCCTTCGATATTAAATCTGGCGTTTGCGAATTATGAGGAAGATTAATTTTGGATGCCTCGTAATTTTTACCATTCTGCTCCTCGCTTGTAAAAGCAGATTGCAAACAAGTAGTGAAGATGGAGAGCTAATCACGAAAGCAAAATATGGAAGAGCTTGGCCTTTTAGAACTGATAGTTTACGGTTATTCTGCGGAGTTGAAAAGGAGGCAGATATTTATGTTGAGCGGAAGGGAAATATCTATGCTCTCAATAGTAAAGCAAGTGATATGGCAGATTCAGAAGAAGTTGACGCATTTAGACCGTGGGTTATTTTAATGAAATCCCGGATAGTATTCAGTGGCAAACATTCCAATTAATACAAAAAATTGCATTGGAACAACGATTGACTAAATCTCTGAAGCGTAATTGATAATTGGGTAACCTCAACTGGCGTGCCTGCAACGCGCTGCCCACTGACAACGAGCCTGCGGCTCGGGTCCTGCGCTGGTAGCAAACAACCTTCGGCACTTTCGCAGCCCTCAGCGTAATTTGGTAAACGACCACCCGTTCGCGTCGTTGGTATCAGCTAGGCCGCCATCGTGCCAGTGGGCGACTTGAAAAATCGTGGGATGATGTGTCGCGAGTTTCAGCGGGCTGAACTCGCGCCATTTCGCTACAATTACGACAGTAGAAAAAAGGGCACCCGCGCCAAGCGGGTGCCCTTTTTTGGCTTCATACGCAGGCCCGCCTACGAGCCCACCGGCTTGTCGAGGGCTGTGCGCAGCTGCTGCTGCACCTGCTGCGCCACCCGAAACAGCTCCGCCTTGTACTGCCGGATAACCGCCCGCTGCTTGCCATTGAACCTGGTATCGAACACGACCTTTTCGGCCGCAAACCCCGTGTTGCCGCTGTAGCTGCCCAGGTAGGCACCGAAGCCGAAGGTGCTAATGGCGTAGCGGTAGCTGCCATCGCGGCAGGTGATTTGAATGGTGTAGTCGAGGCGGTGCAGGCTGGGCTCGGGGGCGTGAATGAACACCTCCGAAAAAGCCTTGCCTACGAGTGCGCCAGTGGCCGCATCCTGCACCTGCAGCACCTCCTCGGTGCGGAAATTGGTAGCGAACCACACCTTGGCACGGCCCATCAGCTCGGCCTGCGAGCTACCGGGCACGGCCGCCTCGCCCACGTAGCGAATGAGGCCGGTAGTGGCATCGCGCGGCACGGCCACCGAGTCCGGAATTTCCTGCAGGTCGTCGGGAAGTGTAACGAACTGCCGGCGCATGGAATAATCCTTGTATTTGTGCACCACCTGCACCCAGCGCCGGCCCACCCCGGTTACCCGCACCCGCTCGCCCTGCACCAGGTGCAGCACGGCATTGGTGGTGTCGCCGGCCAGGTAGAGGGGCACATATTGGCCCGTAATTGCGTAGAGTCCGCTAAAAGGGGCCAGGCGGTCGTGGCCCACGTAAGCGGGGACCAGGTTGGTTGCCTGGGCCGCAACGCGGCTGTGGCAGGCAATAAGCAGCAGGAGTAGCCAAAGATATTTCATCAGAAAAAAGGAGTAGAAGGTGGAAAGAACCCGCCTACGGCAGGACCAGTCGCTAAGCTATTCGCTGTTATCTGTTCGTTGCGTGAATCCCCCGATTCACTCCCCGGGCTTCAATCGTTGGAAGGCATTGTTCAGCACCTCGGCCCAGGTAGGGTGGGCCAGAATCATGTTTTGCAGCTCTTGGTAGCGCAGCTTGCCCGCCATTGCCAGCTGAAACATGGTCATGATTTCGCCACCCTGCTCGCAGAACACGGCCGCGCCCAGCAGCCGGTCGTCGTCACCCACCAGCACTTCCACGAAACCCTCGGTTTCGCCCGTTTGCACGGCCCGGCCGATGGTGCGGGCCGGCAGCCGGCTCACGCGGTAAGGAATACCTTTTTCTTTGGCCTGGTTCTTCGAAAGCCCGATGCGGCCCAACTGCGGTTCGGTGAATACTACGTAGGGCATGGGCCGGTCGTCGGTGGTGCGCTGGCCGTGGTGCAACAGCGCATCGCGCACAATGCGGTAGTCGTCGTAGGCAATGTGGGTAAACTGTGGGCCGCCCTTCACATCGCCCAGCGCATACACGCCACGCGTGCCGGTTTGCAGGTGCTCGTTCGCTTCGATATAGCCCTTTTTATTGAGCGTAATGCTGGTGTTTTCGAGGCCGAGGTCGGCGGTGTTGGGCTCGCGGCCCACGGCTACCAGCAGGTGGCTGCCGCGCAGGCGGCGCTCGCCGTCCGGGGTATCCACGGTGAGGGTGAGGTGGCCGTCGGCGGCGCGGGACACGCGGCGGGCCGTGGCCCCGAGCACCAGCTCTACACCGGCCGCCGTGAGGCACTCTTCGAGCGGGTGGCTCACGTCGGGGTCTTCGCGGGCCATCAGGCGCGGCTTGGTGTCGACGATAGTCACACGGGTGCCCAGCCGCCGAAACATCTGCCCGAACTCGACCCCGATGTAGCTGCCCCCCAGAATGAGCAGATGCTCGGGCTGCTCGGTCATATCAAGCAGCAGCGAGTCGCTGGTGAGGTAGCCGCTTTCCTGCAGGCCCGGCAGGTCGGGCACGGCGGCCTTGGTACCGGTATTAATGAAGATAAGCGGGGCCGTGAGCAGCTGCTCGCCGCCGCCTTCGGCCAGCACCACCCGCAAGGTGTGGGGGGCCGTGAACCGCGCCCGCCCCCGAATAACGGTTATACCGTTGTGGGCCTCCGTAAGCTTGTGGTGCAGGCTGTCGCGCGAGTTTTGTCGCAGCGTTTGCATCCGCGTAATCACGGCCGCGAAGTCTACCACCGGCTCGGCGGCGATGATGCCCAGCGCACCAGCCGTTCGCACAAGGTGGGCCCGCTGGGCCGAAGCCAGCAGCGCTTTGGTAGGCGCGCACCCATAATTGATGCAGGAGCCGCCCAGGTGGTCGCTCTCGATGAAGCCTACGCGCCGGCCGGCATCGGCCAGGGCATAGGCCAGGGGCGTACCAGCTTGGCCGGCACCAACAATAAGGGCATCAAAGGAATCGGCAGCGGGCATAAAGCAGGGTAAGAAAACGTGGAGTAATCCTTACGGCTCGACTACGCTGGCGACTGATTTTGGCCAGCAAAAAGGGGCTAATTATTGCCCCGATACACGAAATTCGACTCTCTTCCGACCGCACAGCGGCCGCCAGTGCCGATACTTGCACCATGAAGTCATTCTTGCGTTTACTTTGGGGCCTGGGTCCTTTGGGGTTGTCGGGCTGTGCCTCGCTGTATTTTCCGCCGCCGCCGCACGCGCCCTTGCTCACCCATCAGGGCGAGTTTTACGGGGCCGTGAGCACCAATCAGCACACCAATTATGCCCTGCAAGGGGCCTACGGCCTTACCAACCACCTGGCGGTGGCCGGTACGTTTTCCTCGCTGCACCGCCGCAAATCCACCCGCACCGAAAACATCGACTTTGCCGAAGCCAGCCTCGGCTATTTCACCCGCCTGCCCGACAAGCGCGTGCTCGAAGTGTACGTGGGCGGCGGCGGCGGGGCCACCGAGCGTATTGAGCGCAACGACGCCCAGCAAACCACCCGCACCCTCGACGGCAGCCTCTCCAAAGTCTTCGCGCAAGTGAACTACGCCCGTAAAAAGCACGACAACCTTCACCTTTTCAACCGCGATTTCCCGCTCACCTACGGCGCGGCCCTGCGCATGAGCTATATGAAGCTCAATAACTTCACCATCAACGGCATGGCTGCCCCGGGCGAAAGTAATGTGTTCTTTGAGCCCATCACCTTCACCCGCACCCAGATTGCCGGCCCGGTGCAGCTGCAGCTCATTAGCGGCCAGATTTTTGGCTTCCGCAACAACGAGTTTCTTAAAGCTGCGAATTCAGTGTTTCAGGTGGGTATTGTCATCAACCTGGATAAGAATACGACCTTGGACGAATAAACGAAGCGGAATGACCTGATATCACCGGGCCTTGCTCTCAAAGAAAGCTTTCGCCGGCCGTTTAAATAGCCCGCTGGTGGTGCCCACGTACACCGTATCGCCCAACTGCTTAATATCGTTGATGGCGGCTTCGCCCATGCCGTCATTTTTGAGTTCGCGTATGCGGCCGGTGCCACCATTCCAGCGCAGCGAATAAAGTTGATTGAACGAATCAGTGTATCCTATCAGGCTATCGCCCAACACTTGAAATCTGCTACTGGACAAGAAGGATGGGGTGTTGGTGTAAGTAGTCCAGGTTTCGCCCGCGTCAGCCGAGACCAACAGCTTATCGCTAAAGGATTGCGCATACAATTTGCCTTGCCATGCATAAGCAGTCTTGACTGAACGTTCGGAGTCAACCAGCCGAACAGTGCCATTTTCCGTGACCTTGAAAAGGCCGCCGTCGGACTTGCTAACCAGAAAATAATCGTCAATAGCGGTGATTTGCGAGATGTAGGGATAGCTGGAGCCGGACAACGCGGACGTTGGGAAATCTATTATTTGCGACTGCAACTGCACGCGTTGGAACGCACCGGGCGTAAGCGTAATGCGGGCCAGTACCAAGCGCAGTACAGTGGTCCCAACCGCTGCTCCCGGGCGGCGGTAACTGAGCAATAGGTAGTTGTTTCTGTTGATGGCCGCAAACTGGGATTCCCTTCCGGACAAAGACTTCACTGTAACCCTATAGGTAATTGCCTGCGGGTCAAGCTTGTGTAGTCGAACATTGGCGCTATATTCTGGGTTAACTGCATCGGCATAAGGTGCCACGGTAACCACTGTGTCCGCAATTGGAAAGGCAACCACGGTAGCAGCCAAGGGGACTCTTATCGCGACATCTGAAGGCATTCGCCCGTTCAGGTTTTCGAAATAGGGCTGGGAGCGCACCCCTGGTGAAAGCTGGCTCAATATGCCGGGGGTATGCAGAAACAGGGAAGAGGCATCCTGTCCGATACCCAGGATGACTTTGCCAAAGCCAAGAAAGTGCCGGTCTTCCTTCCAGCTATACATTTTATCAACCTCTTTCAGCTGAATTTCAGTCTCTTTTTTGCAAGCGCTAAGACTCAGGATAATTGCTGCCAGCAACAACAAGCCAACGCGCCAGGATGGATGAAATGCCATAAGTCAATTAAGTAGATTGAGGGATGTGGAGGGCCTCAAAGATATCAACGTTACCATAAAAATGTGAGCTGTTACGTCAGGTCTTCGGGTGGGTGCCAAGAGCGCGCAGCGTGAGCTGGCGGGCTCTTGGCACCCACCCGTGTCGAGGCGAACGGTTGGGATAGGCGGAGCTAACGGCGTGGCAGCTGCTGGTCGGTTCGACTGGCCGTGGGAGGGCGCGGAAACGATGCAGCAAACAGCTGCCGCTATGACAGTGGCACTCGTGATAAATATTAGGAAAGGGTAGAAAGAGCGAACGCCCGCAACGCTAAAGCATTTGGATTATAATTCTCGCACCACCAGCTCCAGCCCCGTATTGCTGATGACGCACTGCGGGCATTGGGGGTAAGCAGCCAACCGCTGCACCCAGGCGGCTTTTTTGGGTCTGTAATCCCACGTTTGAGGCGGCAGTGCAGTACGGATATCGCGCACGCAGATGAAGTCCATTGCATTCACAATGCGCTGCCTACGCGGCGTGGCTGGGTTGCCCAATCGCACGTGCACGTACGCACGATGCTCACCGAAACCCTTACTGGCGAATACGGTATCGCCCAGGTAGCGATAGGGTGGTTTGGGCGCGCCTTCCGCTACTACAAATACCCCAGTGGCCGGCAGTGTCAGATGGTAGGCGCGCACGTCCAACGTCAGCACTCCGTTCTTGGCGCGGCGCACTTCGCGGTCGGTTACGGCAATGGGGGCGGGCAGCAGCGCCCGGGTAGAAGGGGCATGCGTACTGCCATCGGGCAGCAGCACGCTCACCAGCAGCATGCCCGTGTTGCTCTGGTTGTACTGCTTCGATACCAGTATCCGGATGCCGGTGAGGTCGTATTCGTGCGGCCCAGCCGGCGGCAGGTGCAGCACCGCCATTTTCACGCCCGGCGTAAGCGCCCGGATTGCAAGCTCGGGCCCCGGCGCGCTTGCCAGCGTGAGTACGCGAGTAGTGCCCATCACGGCCACTGTATCGAGGGTGGCGCGCAGGGGCGGTGGGGGCGGGGTGGTTTGGGCGTGGGTGGTAGCGGCCGCGCCGGCCAGCAGGGCACTGGCAAGAAGTTGTCGGTAAAATTTCATGCAGAAAAAAGGAGGAATCGGTGGCAAAGCTAGCCGGCCAGCCCACAAAAAAAGCCCCGGCATCGGCCGGGGCTTTCTATTATTAATGTAGCGGCGGAGGTTATTTGCCGCCCAGTACGCGCAGCATGGTGTCGCCAATCTCGGCGGGTGAATCCACCACGTGGATGCCGCACTCGCGCATAATGGCCATTTTGGCGGCAGCTGTGTCGTCGGCACCGCCCACGATGGCACCGGCGTGGCCCATGCGGCGGCCGGGAGGAGCCGTCTGGCCGGCGATGAAGCCCACGACGGGCTTCTTGTTGCCGGTTTCCTTAATCCAGCGCGCGGCTTCGGCTTCCATGCCGCCGCCGATTTCGCCAATCATCACGATACCTTCGGTTTCGGGGTCGTTCATCAGCAATTCCACCGCCTGCTTGGTGGTGGTGCCGATGATGGGGTCGCCGCCGATGCCGATGGCCGTGGTCTGGCCCAGGCCGGCTTTGGTGAGCTGGTCGACGGCTTCGTAGGTCAGAGTGCCCGACTTGCTTACGATGCCGATTTTGCCTTTGGTGAAAATAAAGCCGGGCATGATGCCCACCTTGCACTCGCCGGCGGTCATCACGCCGGGGCAGTTCGGCCCAATCATGGTTACCGAGGGACGCTCCGAGAGGTACTGCTTCACGGCAATCATGTCCTTGGTCGGGATGCCTTCGGTGATGGTGATAATCACCTTGATGCCGGCATCGGCAGCTTCCATAATCGCGTCGGCGGCGAAAGCCGGGGGCACGAAAATGATGGTGGTATCGGCGCTGGCCTTTTCAACGGCTTCGGCTACGGTGTTGAACACGGGACGGCCGAGGTGCTCGGTGCCGCCTTTGCCGGGCGTAACGCCGCCCACCACGTTGGTGCCGTAGTCCATCATCTGCTGGGCGTGGAAGGAGCCCTCGGAGCCGGTGAAGCCCTGCACGATGACCTTGGAGTTTTTATTGACCAGAACGCTCATTCGGAGGTTTTTTTGGGTGTTGATGAAGTGGGGAGGCGGCCCGGACGGGCTGCGGTGCTGCAAAAGTAGGGCATTTTGGGGCTAGGGCAAGGCAAGCGTTTGTCATCCTGAGCAGCGCGAAGGACCTTCTCACGATTTCACCGATTGAATTGCTGCAAATCATTCTGTCGTGAGAAGGTCCTTCGCGCTGCTCAGGATGACAGATGGACTCACCCCGCCGCCGGAATCCGTACCTTTGTGGCCTTATCCCCCATCTTCCCATCCATCATTTTTCGATGTATTTCAACCACGTTATTGAGGCTGTTGGCCACACGCCCCTCGTTAAGCTCAACAAAGTAACCGACGGTATTAAAGGCACGGTGCTGGCCAAAGTCGAGTATTTCAACCCCGGCAACTCGGTGAAGGACCGCATGGCCATTCGCATGCTGGAAGATGCCGAAAAGGCCGGCCTTATTCAGCCCGGTGGCACCATCATCGAGGGAACCAGCGGCAACACCGGTATGGGCCTGGCCCTGGCCGCCATTGCCAAGGGCTACAACACCATCTTCGTGATGAGCGACAAGCAGAGCAAGGAAAAGCAGGACATTCTGCGCGCCGTGGGGGCCCAGGTAGTGGTGTGCCCCGTCGATGTGGCGCCCGAAGACCCGCGCTCCTACTACTCGGTAGCCAAGCGCCTGAGCCAGGAAACGCCCAATTCCTATTATCCTAACCAGTACGATAACCTCTCGAACGCGGCTGCTCATTACGACTCCACCGGCCCCGAAATCTGGCAGCAGACCGAAGGCAAGATTACCCACTGGGCCGCGGGTGTCGGCACGGGCGGCACCATTTCCGGCGTAAGCAAATACCTGAAGGAGCAGAACCCCGCCATTGTTTCTATCGGTCTCGACACGTACGGCTCGGTGTTCAAGAAATACAAGGAAACGGGTATTTTTGATGAAAACGAAATCTACCCGTACAAAACCGAGGGCATTGGCGAAGATATTCTGCCCAAGAATGTCGACTTCGATGTTATTGATTTATTTATCAAAGTCACCGACCAGGACGCGGCCCTGATGACGCGCCGCCTGGCCAGGGAAGAAGGCCTGTTTGTGGGCTGGAGCTGCGGCTCGGCCGTGCACGGGGCCCTCGAATACGCCCGCGAGCACCTCCAGGAAGGTGATACCATGGTGGTTATCCTGCCCGACCACGGCACGCGCTACCTCGGTAAAATCTACAACGACGACTGGATGCGGGCGCAGGGTTGGCTGTAGCAGGCTGGCCTGTTGTGGGCGCACAGTTAGGTTTGTATCTTCGTATCAGCAGCAATATCATCCTAATCTATGTCCGCCAATCTGAACCACATTGTACTCGTTGACGACAACGAAACCACGAGCTTTCTCAACAACCGCTTGTTGGGCCGCCTGGCCGTGGCTAACCAGGTCAGCACGTTTGCCCGCGCCGATGAGGCGTTTGAGCAGCTCTGGGGCGAGCAGGCTGCCGATGGCACCGTGCCCGACCTCGTATTCGTGGATTTAAAAATGCCCGGAGTTTCGGGCTTCGAGTTTCTGGAGCTCTACAACGCCCTGCCCCAGCCCGTGCAGGAGCAGACGGTGATGGCCGTGCTCACTACCTCGATGCACGGGGCCGACACTGCCCGCGTGGCCCAGTACCCCAACGTGGAGTACCTGACCAAGCCGCTGACCGAAGAAAAGATGCGCAAGCTGCTGGAAAAACGGTTCTAGTATCCGATTTTAATTGCTAAAAAAAGCCCCGCTCTCGACTAGACAGCGGGGCTTTTTTAGTCTCGTTTGAATTTGTCGAAAACGCCCTGAAAGAGGCCGGAATTCTTCTGCTTCACAATAATGTAGCGCAGCGAAAGCGCCGTGGGGAAGCGGTTCCAGTCGTCGGAGCCGTGTTCGATGGTAGGCTTGAAATCGAAGGAAACGACGAGGCGGGTGAAGGCAATCTTGTATTCGGCCCCCACCAGACCGTCGAAGCCCCAGAAGTCGCCGGTGTCGCGGTTGTTGCCGTAGTGCGCGCCGGCCCCGAAGTAGTAGTTCAGGCTGGGGCCGAGAATACCGAAGTGCCGCTCGGCCAGCACCGTGTAGCTGCGCTCCTGGGGCGCGAACATGACCAGCCCTTCCAGCGTGGCCTTGGGCAGAAATACCTGCTGAATGGTGAGGCCGTAATTATTGCCGTCGCTGCGAATGCCGGCGGCAGTGCGGTATTTCTGGGCGGCGGCGGGTTGGGCCAATAGTGCCGCCAGCAGCAATAAGGAGCCGGCGAAACGTAGGCGGTGAGGGAAGGGCAGCAGTTTCATAACCAGTAAAACGAAGTAGGGAGCGGGGGTGGGCCCCGCTCCCTACGCAGAAACCGCGCTAAAAATTGCGCTGGCGTTATTCCACCGCATCCACAAACGCGAACTGCTGGCCATCGAACAAGCCTTTGTCGCTGAGCTTGAGGCTGGGAATAACCAACAGCGCCATGAACGAAAGCGTCATAAACGGCGCGCCCAGCGGTGAGCCCAGCTCCTTCGAGAGCGCATCGACGGCGGCGTAGGCAGCGGCAACATCGGCCCCGGGCTGGTCCGACATCAGGCCGGCTACGGGCAGTGGCACCAGCATTTCGCGGCCGTCGGCCCCCACGGCGGCCAGGCCCCCTTTGGCTTCAATCACGAGGTTAACGGCCCGAGCCAGGCTCGCGTCGTCGCAGCCCACGGCGGTGATGTTGTGCGAGTCGTGGCCCACGCTGCTGGCCAGCGCGCCGTGCTTCAGCCCGAAGCCGCGGATGAAGGCCAGCGCCGGCGGCACCTGCGGCTGGTAGCGGTTGATGACGGCCAGCTTGAGCACGTCCTGCTCCTGGTCGGGTACGGCGAGGCCGTTTTCAATACGCGCCGGCAAATCGACGCGGCCCGTGATGAGCTGGCCATCGAAGCATTGGATGACGCGCAGCGTAGCCTGCTCGGTGAGTACGGGCAGCCGGAAATCGGCGTCCTGCACGGGCTGGGCGTGGAAGTTGTTGACCACGGCAATGGGCGCGGCGGGTAGCAGCGACTGGCCGTTTTCGGCCACCAGCTCCCCGTCGAGATAAGTCTGCTGCACCTCGAAATTCACCAAATCCTTCACTACGATGAAGTCGGCCGGGTCGCCTTCGGCCAGCAGGCCCACGGGCAGGTGGTAGTGCTGCACGGGGTTGATGCAGGCCACGCGCAGCACCTGAAATACGTCGTGGCCCAGGGCCACGGCCCGCTGCACCAGCTGGTTGATGTGGCCGAGAAGGAGCGTATCGGGGTGCTTATCGTCGGAACAGAACATCAGGTTCGGGTAGTGCTCGGGCATGAGCTCGATGAGGGCATCGAAGTTGCGGGCCGCCGAGCCCTCGCGAATCAGGATTTTCATGCCCACGGCCAGCTTGTCGCGGGCCTCGGCGGCCGTGAAGCACTCGTGGTCGGTACTGATGCCGGCGCTGGCGTAGTGGGCCGCGTCGTCGCCGCGCAGGCCGGGCGCGTGGCCATCCACGGGGCGGCCGGCGGCGTGGGCCAGGGCAATTTTGGCCATCACGTCGCTGTCGCGGTGCAGCACGCCGGGCCAGTTCATCATCTCGGCCAGGTAGCCGATTTTGGGGTTTTCGAATAGCTTGGCAATGTCGGCGGCCGTGATTTCAGCCCCGGCCGTTTCGAACGGCGTGGCCGGCACGCAGCTCGGTGCCCCAAAGCAGAACTTAAACGGAGAGTGCGCGGCGTTCTCCAGCATGAACTCGACGCCCGCCACGCCCAAGACGTTGCCGATTTCGTGCGGGTCGCTCACGGTGGCTACCGTGCCGTGGGCCACGGCCATCCGGGCAAACTCGGTGGGCACCAGCAGCGAGCTTTCGACGTGCACATGGGCATCCACGAAGCCCGGCAGCACGTAGGGCAGCGCCGGGTCGGCTTTGGCTTCGGCAATGGGCGCGATGCGGACAATGCGGCCACCCGCGACCGAAATAATCGCGGGCTGAATGGAACGGGCAAAAACGTCGACGACGTTGGCGGTGAGCGAGAAATCAGCAGACATGGCTAGTTGTTGGTTATTCGTTGTCAGTTGGTGGTGGATGCGCGAATGGCCTTTCCCAGGTATCGCTGGCTGGATTAGCCACGCTTTGCCTCGTGCCCGACAACTGGCAACGAGCCGCTGACAACCGGCCACCCGCCGACAAAGAACCTTATATTTGACAAAAAACCGTTTCCGGTGAAAAAGAACCTGGCCCTTTTGCTACTTGTGCTGCCGCTGCTGCTGGCCGAAGGCGGCTGCGCGCGCCGCACCACCCAGCAGAAAAAAACGTCGTGGTACAAGCACCACAGCGGCGGCAAGGCGGAGCCCTGTCCCTGCGGGCACTGATACATCTGCCGCCTAAGTTGGACAGGCGTTAAGCAACGTCCGACACGTCGTCGGCCTCTAACTATCATGCAAATATCCTTTCTTTCTGGTGGGCTGCCGGCCCTGCTGCTGTTGCTGTTGCTGAGCCTCGACAGCCACGCGCAAGTGCCGCTACGCAATCCGCGTCCGGCGGGCACCGGTACTGTTACCCCCTCGGCCAGCCGTCCGGCCGATTATCCCCTCATGCCCGCACCGCGCTACGCCACCAGCGGCCATTCCGGCACGTACTGTCTGCCCGATGGCAGTTGGCACCCGGCCGAAATATTTGGCCCCGACCTACCCGACCGCGTGCGCCTGCGCCCCGAAAACCTAACCGATTACGCCGTGTTCTGGCCGGGCGAGGTGCGCGCCTACGTGGTGCGCGGCGATACGTTCGTGACCGTGCCAGCATTTGTGCAGCGCAAGCATCACCGGCTGGTGCCAGCCAGCTTCGCTCAGCGCCAGTACCGCGATGGCCGCTACGAGGTGCTCCGATACCAGGCTTTCACCCCGCAAGACCAGCGTGAGTACCGGCAGTCCGTCGTTCCTAACGGCCCGGCCGTACCTATGCCGGGGGCTACGCCGCCCATCGACTACTTGGCTAAGCAGGATGAAGCAGTAAAAAACTCGGCCTTCGGAATTCTTATGGACCTGTTTGTGCATCCGCGCACCAGCCAAACCATGTTACTGCGCCAAGCTGGCCAGACGCTGGAGCTACCCGCCAAAGCCGGTCCCTACCGTCGTTTGATGCTAAGCCTGCTGGCCGATGACCCTATCATTTGCGCCCGCCTGCGCGCCGGCGAACTCGATTCGCGCTTCGAGGCCCCGCAGCTGCTGGCCGCCTACGCGACGCACCGCCGCGAGGCCCTGCTTCAGGTTCGGAAGTAACCCGGCGCTTCGTTTCTGGCGTACTTTGCCCCATGTCCGACCCCAATCCTACGCCCCTCGATTCCATCAATGCCGCCGCTGAGCAAGTGCGGCAGCAGCTTCAGCTCAAAGCGTACGATGCCGAAGCGGCAGCGCATCTGGCTAACTTTATTCAGGCGCAGCGCGGGCAGCTGGGCGCGGCCGAGCGGCCGGGCCTGGTACTGGCGCTGGGCTGCTTCCTGGGGCAGTGCCTAGTGCAGGCCTACGGGGCCGAATGGGCCACCGGCAAGGACGGTACTACCGGCGTGGGCCTGGCCGGTCGATTATTTTTCAACCCCTTTTATTTAGTCGATGCGCAACTGAATGAGGGAGAAAGCGCCTCCGTGGCCGCCTTTTTTGCTTCTATTCCCCAGCGCCTAAAAGCGCCGGTTGCCGCTCGTAAGGGTTGGATTTCGTAATCTTGCGGGGCCAATGGCCGCCCGCGTCGTTATGAAACAACTCGTTATCGCCATTGACGGCTACTCTTCCTGTGGTAAAAGCACGACGGCCAAAGCCGTGGCCGCCGAGCTGCACTACGCCTACGTCGACACCGGGGCCATGTACCGGGGCATCACGCTCTGCCTGCTGGAGCGCCAGGTGGCCTTCGACGATATGGCCGGCATCGAGCAGGCCCTGCGCGACATCAGCATCAGCTTCCGCCGCCACCGGCGCACCGGCCGCAACGAGCTGTTTCTGAACGGCGTGAACCGGGAGGACGATATTCGTCAGATGCGCATTTCCAACTCCGTGAGCGAGGTTTCGGTGATTCCGATGGTGCGCCACGCCATGGTGGCCCAGCAGCAGCGCATGGGCCGCAAGCGCGGCGTGGTGATGGATGGCCGCGACATCGGTACCACCGTTTTCCCCGATGCGGAAGTGAAAATTTTTATGACCGCCGACGTGGAGCTGCGGGCCCAGCGCCGCCAGGACGAGCTGGCCACGACCGGCGAAATCGTGCCGCTGGAAGATATTATCGAAAACCTACGCAAGCGCGACCACCTCGATTCGACCCGCGCCGAAAGCCCCCTGCGCCGCGCTCCCGACTCCGTACTGCTTGATACCACGCACATCACGATTTCGGAGCAGGTCGATTTCGTGCTGGATAGAGTATCGTCGGCGCTGTTTATGGCGGGCTGGGAATAGGGGACAGGGAGCGTTGAAGGGCGGAGATGGATGTCATTCCGAGCGCAGCCAGGTCTTCTCGCCCGCCCCATGCTCATAATTGCATTACGACGGGAAGCGAGCTGCCTGGGCTGCGCTCGATGAGATGTTGCGAGTCATTTATGCTTCCTGCCGTTCCGCGAAGCCGTACCTTTGCCCCCGGCGAACTCCTCGCTACCGCAGTGGTGTTAAAGGCACAGCATGAAGGTCACGATTGATAAAAATTCCGGTTACTGCTTTGGCGTTGAATTCGCCATTCAGATGGCTGAAGATGAGTTAGCGAACGGAAAAACGCTTTATTGCCTCGGCGATATCGTGCACAACCGCATGGAAGTGGAGCGCCTGCACCAGCAGGGCCTGCGCATCATCGACCGCGAGCAGCTGGCCGAGTTGCACGACTGTAAAGTCCTCATCCGGGCCCACGGCGAGCCGCCCGAAACCTACCAGCTGGCCCTGCAAAACAACCTGGAGCTGATTGACGCCAGCTGCCCCGTGGTGCTGAAGCTGCAAAACCGCGTGAAGCACGCCTTCGACTTGAGCCAGCGCCAAAGCGGCCAGATTGTGATTTATGGCCAGCCCGGCCACGCCGAAGTAGCCGGCCTCACGGGCCAGACCGGCAACCGTGCCATCATCGTGATGAACGAGGCCGACCTCGACCAGGTAGACTTTGCGCGCCCCGTCACGCTCTTCAGCCAGACTACCAAGAGCACGGCCGGCTTCTACAAGATGAAGGCTCTGATGGAAGCCCGTATTCAGGCCGCCGGCGGCACGCTCGAAAGTTTCGATGCCAACGACAGCATCTGCCGGCAGGTGAGCAACCGCGAGCCCGCCCTGGCCAGATTCGCCACCGAATACGACGTTATCCTCTTCGTGAGCGGCCGCAAAAGCTCGAACGGCAAAGCCCTGTTCTCGGTCGTAAACGGCGTGAATCCGCGCAGCTACTTCATCGAAAACGCCGACGAGGTGCAGGATGAATGGCTGGCCGATGCGCAAAATGTAGGCATCTGCGGAGCTACCAGCACCCCGCTGTGGCTGATGCAGCAAGTCGCCGAACGAGTAGAAGGCGTGGGCGAGCCGGCGTAAGCAGGGCTTAAATGCCCGTTGCTAATTGGTTTGATACTGAAGAACGTCATGCTGAGCTGGTCGAAGCATCTTTACCACGATTGTAATCTTAACGTTTAGAGTCAGTTGCGTGGTAGTGATGCTTCGACCAGCTCAGCATGACCGGCTGTCTTATCATAAATTATGTGCTGATGGGTGCATATAATGTATTAATAATGAGTGTTTTGTGTTTATATTCTTTTAAACTTACCCCGCCCTGACGATTGGCTCGGAATACCTTGGCCGCCGCTTCCGACAGGAAGCGTGCGGCTTTTCTTTTGCCCGATTTTCAGTGTGTCGTATGTCGTTTCAAGTAATTCCCTATTTCGCTCAGTATAAAACCAACGCTAAAAACGAAGTGTTGGCGGGCCTCACTACGGCCCTGGCGCTGGTGCCCGAAGTGGTGGCGTTTGCGCTGCTGGCGCACATTAGCCCGTTAGTAGGCATTGGGTCGGCTTTCATCATCTGCCTTATTACCAGTTTGCTGGGTGGGCGGCCGGGGATGATATCGGGCGCGGCTGGCTCGGTGGCCGTGGTGATTGTGAGTTTGGTGGTGCAGCAAGGCGTGGAGTATCTGTTTGCCGCCGTGGTACTGATGGGGCTTATTCAGATAGTCATTGGGTTGCTGCGGCTGGGCAAGTTTATCCGGCTGGTGCCGCAGCCGGTAGTGTATGGCTTCGTCAACGGTCTGGCGCTCATTATTTTCATGGCGCAGCTGGAGCAGTTCAAGGTGCACGATGCTGCCGGGGCCGCGCACTGGCTGGCCGGCGCACCGCTGCTGCTGATGGCGGGTCTGGTGGCCCTCACCATGGCCATTGTGGTGCTGCTGCCGCGCCTCACGAAGGCCGTGCCGGCGTCGTTGGTGGCCATTGTGGTCGTGTCGGCGCTGGTGATAGTTGGCGGACTCAAGACCAAGTCGGTGGGCGATATTGCCTCCATTGCGGGCGGGCTGCCCACGTTTCATATTCCGCAGGTGCCGTTGGCCTGGCACACGCTGGCCGTGGTGTTGCCATATGCCATCATCATGGCGCTGGTGGGCCTCACCGAAAGCCTGCTCACCCTCACGGTGGTCGATGAAATGACCGATACCCGGGGCCGGGGCAATAAGGACTGCGTGGCGCAGGGCCTGGCCAACGTCACCTCCGGCTTGTTTGGCGGCATGGGCGGCTGCGCCATGATTGGGCAAACGATGGTGAACCTCGAATCGCGCGGGCGCGGCCGGCTCTCGGGCGTAGTAGCAGCGCTGGCGCTGGCCTTGTTCGTGGTGGCGGGCTCGGGGCTGATTGAGCGGCTGCCGCTGGCGGCCCTGGTGGGCGTGATGTTCATGGTCGTCATCGGCACGTTTGAGTGGGCCAGCCTGCGCATTCTGCGCCGCATGCCCCTCACCGATGTGCTCGTGATGCTGCTTGTGACGCTGGTTACGGCCGTTTCGCAGAACCTGGCGCTGGCCGTGCTGCTGGGCGTAGTGGTGTCGGCGCTGGCCTTTGCCTGGGAGAATGCCAAGCGTATCCGCGCCCGCAAGCATGTGGACGAAGCCGGCGTGCGGCACTACGAAATTTTCGGTCCACTGTTTTTTGGGTCGGTGCAGGCTTTCGGCGAGAAGTTCGATGTGCAAAACGACCCCGCCGAAGTCATCATCGACTTTCGTGAAAGCCGGGTGGCCGATATGTCGGCCATTGAGGCGCTGAATAAGCTCACCGAACGCTACCAGCGCATGGGCAAAACCGTGCACCTGCGCCACCTCAGCCCCGACTGCCGCCGCCTGCTGAGTAAAGCTGACTCCATTATCGACGTGAACATCATGGAAGACCCCCTGTACCTGGTGTCGGGGGCCAATGTGAGGTATTGAGGCGTGCGCCTCAGCCTTATTCTGGCTTATCAGAACGTCCTGCCGAGCGCAGCGGGGCATCTTTACCGTTTTGTTGGACGGTTATAATTACTTGTGCGGCAGAGATGCTTTGTTACGCTCGGCAGGACGTTCTTCCTCGCGTAATTCAATAGCGAGGAAGAACTCCTTCGTCCAAAATTTGCTCGTAAAGCCGCCGACTTTCCTCCTCAAATACCACGAATACTACCGTCGTCGGCCACTCGTGCGCCGCCAGCCACTGCCGTACCTCGCGCACGGCCACGGCGGCGGCTTCCGGCTTGGGGTAGCCATAGATGCCGGTGCTGATGCCGGGGAAGGCTACGCTGGCCAACTGGTTTTCTTCGGCCAGGCGCAGGCTGTTGCGGTAGCAGCTGGCCAGTAGTTCGGGTTCGCCCTTGTGGCCGCCGTTCCAGACCGGCCCAACGGTGTGGATGACGTGCGCGGCCGGCAGCCGCCCGCCGGTGGTGATGACGGCCTCGCCGGTTTTGCAGCCGCCCTGCCGCGCTCGAATGGCGCGGCACGCTTCCAGAACGGCCGGGCCGCCGGCGCGATGAATGGCCCCATCGACCCCGCCCCCACCGAGCAGGCTGGAGTTGGCGGCATTCACAATGGCCGTAACCGGCTGGCGGGTAATGTCGCCCTGCACGAGTTGGATGCGGGCGGAAAGTGGAGTAGCGGGCATGAGAAAAGGGGGTGTAATGCAAAGCGAAAGTCGGCGATTGATACCTTACGCGGCAGCGGCGGCAGTTGGTTCGGGCACGACGGCGCTCCGGTTCACCCCCCGGTTTCGACGCTTGAGAAGCCATTTCCGACCGTTCGGTAACTGCCGCTTGCGAACGGGAAAGCTAAACCGCTATATTTAATCATCCATTCCAATCAACCTCAATTCCCAAGCTCATGGAAACCCTGCAACGCGACCCCTACCTGTGGCAAAAAGCCAAAGCCCGCGCCAAATTCCAAGCGCATCTGCTGTCGTTTTTGTTCATCAACGCGACGCTCTGGGTTATCTGGGCTTTCACGGAGCCGCACCATTTCGGGCGGCCCTTCCATACCGAGATTCCCTGGCCGCTGTGGGTCACTTTCTTCTGGGGCCTGGGGCTGATAAAGCGCGGCATCGCGGCCTACGGTGGCTTCACCTACGAGCAGCGTACCCAGCGCGAGTACGACCGCCTCGCCCGCGAGCAGGCCGACCCGCTCGACAAGTACCGTTAACCAAGCGCCGCCAACTGGCTGTTCAACATTCCTATTCCTTCCTTTTTTCTGCTTCGGCCGAATCTGAAGAGCCTACGGGATTTCCCGTCGGCCCAACGGGTTCGGCCGGTTTGCTTGCGGCCGGGGCGTAACGGGATTTGGGGGCCGCATCGGTAGCGCGGCCTATATTCACCGCATGAACCGCCCCCCCAAGCGCCTGCTCGGCCGCCGCGAGCTCGTTGATTTCCCAACCTTTGCGCTGGGTGGCGTAGAGGCCAAAGTCGACACCGGAGCCTACACCAGCGCCATTCACTGCACCAACATTCACCTCGAAACCAACGGCCCGGGCCGGCCCGTGCTGGTGGTAAACCTGCTCGACCCCGGCCACGAAGGAGCCGACGGCCGGCCGCTGGCATTCCCCGATTTCGTGCTGCGCGACATCCGGTCCAGCAACGGCGAGGTGCAGGAGCGGTATGTAATTCAGGCCGTGGTGCAGCTCTATGGCGAGCATTTCGAGGCCGAGTTTTCGCTCTCCGACCGGTCCGACATGAAATACCCGGTGTTGCTGGGACGCAGCCTGTTGCGGCAGGGGCGCTTCGTCGTCGACGTGGCCCGGCGCAACGTTTCCTACAAAACCCAGGCCCGGGCCGCGGGCCGCCGCGCCCGCTCCTGAGTTGATTTGTGCCGTATTTGCGCCCTGAAACCCCCGTGCTCTCCTTCTTTCATTAAACCGCCGCCTTCCCGTGAAACTGGCCATTCTCTCGCGCGAGCCGAACTCCTACTCGACCAAACGGCTGGTGGCGGCCGCCGTCGCCCTGGGCCATGAGGCCGTGGTTATCGACCACCTGCAGTGCAACCTGGTGCTCGAAAAGGGCAAGCCCGGCATCATCTATAAAGGGGAGCGGCTCGAAGGCTTCGACGCCATTATTCCGCGCATTGGGGCTTCGGTCACGTTTTATGGGACGGCCGTGGTGCGCCAGTTTGAGATGATGAAGGTGCGCACGGCCATCGACAGCCAGGCCATTGTGCGCTCGCGCGACAAGCTGCGCTCGATGCAGATTCTGAGCCGCGCCGGTGTGGGCATGCCCAAAACGGCCTTCACCAACTTCTCGGCCGATGTGCCGGCCATGATTGAGCAGGTGGGCGGCGCACCGGTCATCATCAAGCTTCTGGAAGGCACCCAGGGCCTGGGCGTGGTGCTGGCCGAGTCGGCCAAAGCCGCGCAGTCCGTTATTGAGGCCTTTCACAACCTCAAGGCCCGCATCATCGTGCAGGAGTTCATTGCCGAAAGCAAAGGGGCCGACCTGCGCGCTTTCGTGGTGGATGGCGAAGTAGTGGGGGCCATGAAGCGCCAGGGCAAGGAGGGCGAGTTCCGCTCGAACCTGCACCGGGGCGGCTCGGGCACGCTCGTGAAGCTCACGCGGGCCGAAAAGGCCGCCGCGCTGCTCGCGACCAAGGCCCTGGGGCTGGGCGTTGCGGGCGTGGATATGCTGCAAAGCAAGCGCGGCCCGCTGGTGCTGGAAGTAAACTCCTCGCCCGGCCTGGAAGGAATCGAAAAAGCAACCGGCCAGGATATTGCCGGGCGCATCATCGAATACACGGCCGCGCTGGCCAGTAAGAAAAAAGCCAAGGCCAAACCCCAAAAAGGCGCTACCCAGGCCGTGGATGCGCAATCGGACGTGCCGGCTGGGAAGTAAGGGTGAAGGCAAAGTCCAGTGGAGCGTCATGCCTCGGCTACGCTCGGCATGACGCACATATGTTTTCCGGAGTCCTTCAATTACCCACTTTTGCCATGCCCAACACCGCCGCCTCGTTTCACCTCAATGGCCTCACCATTCAGCCCGGCGAGCAGGTGCTCACGCGGTTGGTGATTTCGAAGCTGCCCTCGGGCACGGTGATTGACGTGCCGGTGCACGTGCTGCGCTCGGCCGAACCCGGCCCCACGCTGCTGCTGATGGGGGGCATGCACGGCGACGAGGTGAACGGCATTGAAACCATCCGGCGGCTGGTGCGCCGCGAGCTGCTGATGCCGCTGCGGGGCTCGGTTATCGCCATTCCCATCCTCAACATCTACGGGTTCCTGAACTTCAGCCGCGACGTGCCCGACGGCAAGGACGTGAACCGCTCATTCCCGGGCTCGCCGCGCGGCTCGCTGGCCAGCCGCGTGGCCCACCGCTTCATGCGCGAAATTATGCCTCTGATTGACTACGGCATCGATTTCCACACCGGCGGCGCGGCGCGGGCCAACTACCCGCAGGTGCGCGCCCTGCTGGATACTGAACCCGAAGTAGACGGGATGGTGGCGGCCTTCGCGGCCCCGTTTACGCTGCACGCGGCCCTGCGTGCGGGCTCGTTGCGCGAGGCCGCCCACAGCCTGGGCAAGCACATTATCGTGTATGAAACCGGCGAGAGCCTGCGCCTCGACGAGCCCGGCATTGAGGAGGCGCTGGCGGGTACGTTGCGGGTGTTGCACCACCTGGGCATGGGGCCCGAAGCCCCGGCTCCGGCCCGGGCGGGCCTGGTGTGCCGGCGGCATACCTGGCTGCGGGCGCGGTTCGCGGGCCTGTTCCGGGCCCACGTCGAGAACGGGCAGTTCATTGAGAAGGGCCAGATTTACGGCTCGGTTTCCGACCCCTACGGCCAGCAGGCCGTGCGGCTGGAGTCGCCGGTGAGCGGCTACGTGATTGGGCTGAACTACATGCCCGTGGTGAACCAGGGCGATGCCCTGCTGCACATTGCCGTGCCGGAGTAGGGCGAAGGGGAGGGAGGGAGAGCCAAGAGAGCGTTATGCGGCGCGCAGCGAAGCAGGAGGAGTGACTGTTTCACGCGCCCACACTTCCCATCGCGCCCGCATCCCTACTTTTGTCCTTTCCTCATCTCTCGTTTTCAATGAAAAACTCCCTTCAGCTTACGATTAACATTGTGCTGGCGCTGGCCGTGGCTGGCCTGTACATCCTGCATTTCAACCACAAGCCGGCGGCTCCGGCCCTGGCCACCGACAGCAGCACGGCCGTGATGGCCACGCCCGAGCCCGCCGCCGATACCACCGCCACGACCGAAACGACGACCGAAACCGCTACTGCTGCCGTGGCCACCGCCCCGGTGCAGGACAACACCGGCGACTTCTCGGGCAAGCTGGCCTACGTGGAATCGGGCAAGATGCTCGACGGCTACCAGGGGATGAAGGATGCCCGCAAAGCTTTCGAAGGCAAGGCTCGCGGCTGGGAAAAGCAGAACCAGGCCATGCTGGCCGGCTTCAAGGCCAACGTAGAAGGCTACCAGAAGCAGGCCCCCACCCTGAGCCCCGAGCAGCGCGCCGCCACCGAGCAGAAGCTGCAGGAGCAGCAGCAGCAGGTGGCCCAGCAGCAGCAGATGCTGCAGCAGCAGGCCCAGCAGGAGGAAGGCAAACTCACCCAGAGCGTGCTCGAAAGCGTGAACAAGAAGGTGGAAGCCTACGGCAAAGCCCACGGCTACAAGCTCATCCTCATTGCCGCACCCAGCGGCACCATCGCCTACGGCGAGAAAAACCTCGATATCACGGCTCCCGTGCTGGCCTACCTGAACGCCAACTACCGGAAGAAGTAGACGGTTGGTCGGTGTCCGGCCAGGCGTTGAACGGAACGTCATGCTGAGCGCAGCTCAGCATGACGTTCTTTTTTTTGCTCGTTTCCAACAAGCTTCGGTAACCCTGGCCGTCGAAAGCTACTCTTGCCCCTGCCGCTCTTGTACCAATGGAAAGGCCCGCCTACCATTGAGGGCCTGACGCTGGCGGGTTGCTGCTGGTTCCTCTGCTCCTTTCCTTCCGCATGAAAACACTTTTCCGCAGCGGCTACTTCACCCCGGGGCCGTGCCCGCTGGCCGGCTACGTGCGCAACGGCTACGGCCAGTTTGGCGGTGCATCCGACGCGACTTACCGCATTCGGCTGTCGCCCGGCGGCCCCGGGTTTTCGCGCCTTGGTGGAAGCCCCCGACTACTGTGCGGCCGGCCATTAAACCCTGGTAGCCAAACGTGGTCTGAGATACGTAACTTGTCTTATCGTCCGTTTCTTCAAACGCTTTATCTCATGAAAACCCGCTCATTCTATCTGCTGGTCGTGCTGTTGCTGGCCGGTGCGTTAGGCCGCCCGGCGTCCGCTCAGGTTCGTGCCAATATCTCGTTCGGCTACCCGCCCCGGGCCTATTACGGCCCACGCTACTACGCCCCCCGGCCCCCGGTGGTGTACGCGGTGCCGCCGCCCCCGCCGGTGTACTACGCCCCGCGCCCCGTGTACTATGCGCCCCGTCCCGTGTACTACGCTCCGCGCCCCTACTATGGCCGGGGCTACGGCCGCGGGCATGGCCGCCGCTGGTAGTATCCGGCTGCGTTGAACCTTGAAATAAGCCCTGCCGGCCCTCGGCAGGGCTTTTTATTGCCCGCTATCGAGGCAGCGCCGGGTAGCCTCCGGCAGATTTGGCGTAGGTTTGAGCCGGCGTTTCGGCGCTGCCCCGCTACTCTCTGTCCGCTGTCCTTGAATCCCACCCCAAGCCCGGCGCGCCCTTTGCGGGTGCTGCCGATAATCGTGTTCGCGCAGTTTGCGTGCACCTCCCTGTGGTTTGCCGGCAATGCCGTGCTGCCCGAAATGCTGCGCGAAGGGCAGTTGCGCGGTCTCACGGCGGGGGCGGCCGTGTCGGCCGTGCAGCTGGGCTTCATTGTGGGTACGCTGCTGGCCAGCCTGCTGCGGGTGGCCGACCTGCTGGCCCCGGCCCGGCTGTTTGTGCTGTGTGCGGTGGTGGGCAGCGTGCTCAATGCCGGTTTGCTGCTGCCGGGGGCCACGCCGCAGCTGGTGCTGGTGCTGCGCTTCGGGACCGGGCTGTTTCTGGCCGGCATCTATCCGGTGGGCATGAAAATAGCGGCCGACTATTTCGAAACCGGGCTGGGCCGGGCCCTGGGGTATCTGGTGGGGGCGCTGGTGCTGGGCACGGCGCTGCCGCACCTGCTGCGGCTGCTGGCCGGGGGCTGGGCCTGGCGGGCGGTGGTGCTGGCTACCTCGGGCCTGGCGCTGGCGGGTGGCCTGCTGCTGTGGGCGCGGGTGCCCGACGGCCCGTTTCGGCGGCCCGCCGTCCGGCTCGATGCGGCGGCACTGCGCACGGTATTGCGCTACCCCTCGTTCCGGCAGGCGGCGTTGGGCTATTTCGGGCACATGTGGGAGCTGTATACGTTTTGGGCTTTCGTGCCCCTGCTGCTGACTACCCACGCGCGCCTGCACCCGGGCCTGCCGGCCTATGGCCCGGGCTGGGCCTTTGGGCTAATTGCCGCCGGGGCCCCGGCCTGCGTGCTGGGCGGCTACTTGGCCCGGCGCTGGGGTAGCATGCCCACGGCCCGGCTGGCGCTGGCCATTTCCGGAACCTGTTGCGTACTCAGTCCCTGGCTGCTGGCGTTGCCGCGGCCGGTATTCGTGGGGGCGGTGCTGGTGTGGGGCATGGCCGTGGTGGCCGACTCGCCGCAGTTTTCGACCCTTGTGGCGCAGCGGGCCCCGGCCGGCACCACGGGCACGGCCCTCACGCTGGTTACCTGCGGCGGCTTCGCGCTCACCATTGTCAGCTTGCAGCTGTTTGGAGTGGTGCAGGCCTGGGTGGCAGCACCCTACGTATTCTGGGTGCTGGTGCCGGGGCCGCTGCTGGGGTTGCTGGCCACCCGTGCGCGGCCTGGCGCAGTGGCCTGATGGCGCAATTTTGCTTAATCTTGCGCTGGTGAAACCATCGTTTTTGCGACTTTAATCCATCTGTATGAAATCTTTGTACTTAGCCCTGAGCGCGGCCTTACTGCTGGCCGGCTGCGGCCAGAACCCGCCCGCTACCTCCACGCCCGCAGCCACCGCGCCTACCGCGGCACCCGTTACCCCCGTTGCCATCGACTCGGCTAACGCGGCCACCAGCACCGCTCCCGATGCCACGGCCACGGCCCCCGCGCCCGTCGCCGCGCCGGTGCTCAGGGAGGCCGAAACCATGAAGGTGGCCTTCAGCTTCAAGCCCACCGACAACCCCGACAATCCCAAGCACCCGCGCGTGCTGGCCCACCTGCTGGTGCAGGGCAGCCAGCCGCTCGACATCGATTTGGGCAAATTTCCAAATCAGCCCGACATGGTAACCGGTGATAAAGCCAAGGCCGCCAACTTTCCCGCTGGCATGATGATGGGCTTCCGCAGCTACGATGCTGCTACCGGTGTCAGCCAGGACCTGGCCGTGCTGCACCCCGACGCCCGCCACCTGCGCGTAGTGCAGCGCCGCGTAGACGAAACCAACCCCGAGGCCGCCAAATTCGAAACCTCCCGCGAGATACCGCTGCCCGCCAACACGGTGGTGGTAGCGGCCCCCATGCCTGCCGCTAAAAAGATGACCGGCAAAAAATAACGGACTTCGCGGCGGCCTACGCTCGCTGGAGGTGCGCCGGGAGAGATGGTGCAAAGCAGCGGTAAGCGTGCGCCCTGGTCCGACCCGAATACGGTTATTCTACCCCAGTACTTAATGGGCAATTCCGACGCCCGGCTAAGGATTACGCGGCGTTTGCTGGCGTAGTCCGTTTTTCCATCCTTTTGGCTGAGCTTCGCGCCGGCCTACTTTCCATGAAATATCTTTTATTGCCCGCCATTATTGCCTTGAGTGCAAATGTGGTGCTGGCCCAGACTGCTCCCGCCCCTGACCCGGTGCTGGCCGCGTCGGCCCCGGCCGCGCCCGGCCCCATCACTACCTACGGCTTTGTGGATGCCTACTACGGTTACGATTTCGACCACGCCAATGGCAACGACCGCCTGTCGTTCCTCTACTCGCACGGCCGCCAGAACGAATTCACCGTTAACCAAGCCCTCATTGGGGTGCGCTACGACGATGGTAAAGTGCGCGGGGCCGTGGGCCTGCACGCCGGCACCTACGTGTCGGCCAATTATGCCAACGAAGACCAGGTGCTGAAGCACGTGTACGAAGCTTACGCCGGCTTCCGGCCCTTCGCCAAAGCCTGGCTCGATATGGGCATTTTCAGCTCGCACATTGGGTTCGAGTCGGCTATTTCGAAAGATAACTGGACGCTGACGCGCTCGGTTATGGCCGAGAATTCGCCCTACTACGAGTCGGGCGCGCGGCTTACCTACGAAGCCAGCCCGCAACTAACCCTGACCGGACTGGTCCTGAACGGCTGGCAGAACATCCGCGAAACCAACCAGTCCAAAGCCCTCGGCACCCAAATTCAGTGGAAGCCCACGGCTAAAATCCTCATCAACAGCAGTACTTTTTATGGCAACGAGCAGCCGACGGATTTGCCGGTGCGGCGGCGCTTTTTCCACGATTTCTACATTACCTACGCGGCCTCCGAACGCACCAGCCTGGCCCTGGTATTCGACGTGGGCAAGCAGCGCGGCGAGAGCAGCGAAAAGTATGATACCTGGCACACGGCTTCCGTCTTTATCAAGCAAAAGCTGGCCGACAAGTTCTCGGCCACCCTGCGCGGCGAGTACTACTATGCCGAGCATGGCGTGCTCATCCGCAGCATCATGCCCCAGGCGCTAGCCCAGGATTTCCGGGTGGCCGGCGGCTCGCTCAATCTCGACTACCTGCCCACCAACAACGTGGCTTTTCGGGTCGAGGGCCGCTACCTGAACGGGATGCGGGGCGTGTTTGCGCGCAACGACAACGCCGATAACCGCAGCTACGGCAACGTGACGACGAGCATCGCGCTGTCGTTTTAAGTAGTCGTGAATGAGTACCCGTGCCCGGCTTCACACCGAGAGGACAGCCGGAAGGGCCGGCAAATGCCCGGCCTTTTTTAGCTGCAAAATTCCGCTCACAAGGGTTTTAGGGCTGCACCTGCATCTTCAGCAGCCACGCACGGGCGGTGCTCAGGTTATCAAACACTTCGGCGTGGAAAGACTTGAGCTGGGCGTAGAAATTCGCCGCCGAGCCATCGGCCAGCGACTCGGGCGTCGACACCATGGCGAAGTACTGGAGGCCGGCCGCCGCCGCGTTGGGTGCCCACACGTTGATAACCCAGTCCATGGAATGGTCCCAGGGGCCGCGTACTGAGCGCGTGTCGTTGAGCACGCAGTTGAATTTCGATTTGGCCAGCGCGGCGGTGTAGGCCGCCGCGCCCGTCTTGATGCTGTCGGCGGTGAGGTAGCCCATCCAGTCCACGAACACCAGCCGGTTGGTCGTATCCGTTTCGATGGTGAGGTAGACGCGACCGGTGGGGCTCTTCAGTTCTTCAGTCATGCCGTAAAGTACGGCTGCAAAAACTAGTCGCCCTGCTGGCGCTCAAAATGGAGTTGGAGCACGGTGGCGAGCTTTTCCGGCGTTAGGGGCTTGTTGAGGCGGCCGGCGGCGGGCAGGTCGTCGAGGCGGCTCAGGTCGCGGGCATCCACCGAAGTCGAGAGCACCACCACCGTGGTGAGGCGCCGCTGGGCGGCAGGCAGCAGCTGGTAGGCCTGCAAAAATTCGATGCCGTTCATGATGGGCATCTGGATGTCGAGTAAAATCAGGGCCGGAAAGCTAAGTGCCGGGTCGTCGTGGCCCGCCGGTTGCAGCAAAGCCAGGGCCTCCTGGCCGTTTTCGACCACCATCACCTCGTCGGCCACGTCGAGGCGCTTAAGCAAGCGCTGGTTCAGAAAGTTATTGGTCGGGTCGTCGTCGACCAACAGCACACTGCGTAGCTTTTGCATAGGCTGCGCCTACGTTGAATACGTACGTAAGGTTTAGCCGACCTCGGGCAGGCACACCGTAAACGTGGTGCCAATGCCCGGCTGGCTCGCTACCTGAATGCTGCCGCCCGCGTTTTCGACGATGCGCCGCACCATGTACAGGCCCACCCCCGTACCCTCGACGTGGGTATGCAGCCGCCGGGCGGCGGGGTTGAGGTAGGCCCAGGCCAGGTCGATGATGGTGGTGCCCGCCGCGTCGTACACCGGCCGCAGCAGCATAATACCGTTTTGGGAGGTGCCTAGTATGGTTTGCAGCAAGTCCGCCGCCGGGGGAAGGTCGGCCGGGAGTGCGGGGCGGGAAGAATCAGGCATGGGAAAGCGTACGTAGCAATGCCCTGGAAAGGTACTGCCACTGCTGCCGAAGTGCCTACCGGGCTGGCCCCGCGCCTGCCGCGGGGAGCAGGGAGCGGAGAGAAGGAGCGTCATGCCGAACGCCGCCGAAGTGTACCTCCCGCTGCGTTGAGCCGATTGAATTACTTGCGCGGTAGAGATGCTTCGACTCCGCTCAGCATGACGTTCCTATTTCCTGTTTCTCATCTCAACTCACCCGGCCTTGGTGCCGCAGCCGGGGCAGAACTTCTGCTCGGGCTTCAGGGCTTCGCCGCAGCTGGTGCAGTGGCGGGGCTGGGTTTGGGCGGTGGCGGGGGTGCCGCAGCTGGGGCAAAACTTCTGGCCGGGGGCCAGCTTTGTCTGGCAGCTCTGGCATTGCAGCAATGCATCGCGATTCAGAAAATCGAGGTTTTTGGTGTAGTCCTGCTCGCGGGTTCTGGTGCGAATTTGCTCGCTGGTGGCCTGGGCCTGCTGGGCGCGCAATTCTTCCTGCTCGTCGGGAGCGCAGTCTTCGCAGAGGCCGGCGCTGTGGTTCCAGCAGGCATCGGGACACACCCAGTGGCCGCAGCGGGTGCACTGCTTAAACTGCTGCTTGCCCTCGGCCACGGCGGTTTGCAGGGCCGAGTCGTGAGCCTTGCCGCCCACGGCCCGCTGAATGTGGTAGGCCGCGTTTTCGGCCCCGCCCAAGCCGCCAAACAGGCTGCTGGCTGCCTGCAGCAGGCTGCCCGCGATACCAATGGCGTTGGGTTGAAACCGCGACATGTAGCCATTGCGGCATTTGTCGCAATGAAACTTGAACTGGAAGCCTTTATCGGTGGAGAGGTCGTCGTAGTTGGCAACGAACTGAATCAAGTCACTCATGGCTCGGGGGAAGGGAGGCGAAGATGAGGTGTAAAAGTAGGGATAGCAAATTATTCGAGAACCTGAATGTTGGAATGGTAGCCTGCACGGTGGCGGCCGCGCCGGAGTTGGTGGCTGGGGGATATATCGCCGCCGCCCGGGCTGCCATTACAGCGGACTTCATTCGGCGGCGGGGACCGGCGAGGCGTTGGGCACAAAAAAGGCCCCACCAGTAACTGGCGGGGCCCTGCGTTGGGAAACCGGGGTACTTTAGAACGTGAAGCGCAGGCTGATAGCGGCATCGTTGTAGAAGCCGGTGTAGCCGTGAAACACCTCAAAGAAGGGTTTGTAGTCGACGCCCACCACGAAGGGCAGGTCGGGCAGCTTGTACTCGAGGCCGGCGATGAGGTCGGCTCCGATGGCGAGATAGGTATTCTCGTCGTAGTAGTAGCCGTTTTTGTTGCCTTTCAAGAAGTACACGTCGCCGTTGCGGCCGTTGTAGTAGTAGCGCGCATCATCGAAGTAGTAGCGGCCCTGGTAGGCCCCGGCGTGGAAGCCCGCGCCGTAGTAAAACTGCAGGCCTTTGATGTCGGCCACGCCCAGGTGCTTCTCGCCCAGAATGGTGAGGCGGCCACCACGCGCTTTGTATTCCGTCGTGAGCAGGCCCTCAATGGCCACGCCTTTGCCGCTCCCCAAAAAGTGCTTGATGGTGAGGCCCGACGACCAGCCCCCGCCGCGCAGGCCAATGCCGGTTGTGTAGCCCGAGTTGCTGCTGCTGCCCCCGCCGCCGCCTTTTTTATTCGATTGGGCGTTGGCCGCCAGGCCGGGCAGGAGCAGAAGCAGGAGCGCGGTAAAACGTAAATAATTCATGGAAAAACAGTTGGAGCGAATGTTAAAAGTTGGACAAAAGTAATCGATGGGCCGGGAAGTGGCTGCTAATTCAATCCAACCTGACTGCAAACTGCCCAAGGCCGCAGCGTTCAGCAATTGCCCGGCTGCTCGCCCGCAACTAATGGCCCTCCGGTTGTGCCAGTTCCCGCCGGGTGTCGGTCCGGGGGCGGGCCATGGTCGGGCGCGTCCTCAAATCTTATGAACCAAATCTTCCCTGGCCAGTGCTGCGGCTAGCACTGGGTCTGAGGCGCCTTCCGGGGCTACGCGCTGCAGCTCCAGGGCGCGGTGGGGCTGAATGGTGAGGGGCACCAGCTCCACGGCCACGTCGCTGGTGTCCAGCCCAAAAGCCTGTTGGTCGCTGATGGCCAGTTTGTTGAACAGGAAGTAGCCTTGCAGGATGATGCGCTCCTTCAGCGACAGCTGGTTGTCGAAGCTGAGCACCTTGTCGAGCACCACGAAGCGGAAATCGCCGGGCATGCGGTGCTTCTGTAGCGTGGCGTAGCGCGAGGTAATGTCGATTTCACCCTTGCCGGCCATGTCCTCCAGCACGCGCCGGAACAGCAGGTTGATGCGCGGCTGGATGCGAAATCCGAGCTGAAAATTGATTTTGTAGGCTACGTCGGGCACCAGCGTTTCCAGGGTGTAGCGCATGCCGAAGGGCTCGTTGAGCAGGCTGATGTTGAGGAACCAGTAGCGGTCGGCACGCTTGGGCTTTTTGCGCAGGATGGAGTAGAGGATGCGCGCCTCAATCTGCATAGCCGTTTTGCTGCGCGTGAGGTACACCAGGTTCGAGGCGTACTTGCTCACGGTCTGGTCCTGGCTCAGCTCCTGCAAAATGGGCAGGCTGTTGGCCCAGTCGGTCATGTCGAGGTAGCGGTTCTTAATCTGGCGGCCCTTGTAGCCCATCCACATGCCCAGAATCAGGGCCCATTCGAAGACGAGGATGCCCAGCCGGTTCAGCAGCTTGGTGATGTTGGCGATGAGAAACGAGAGCTCCACCGTCAAAAACACCAGCATAATCAGCCCCACCACCGGGATGGCCCAGTGCTTCACGCCGCGCAGGTACTGCGAGAGCAAAATGCTGGTCATCAGCATCGCCACCGTAATCGAGAAGCCGTAGGCCGCCTCCATGTTGCTGCTGGTCTGGAACCAGAGCTGCACGCACACGCAGCCAAACCACAGCAGCCAGTTGATGCTCGGCACATAAATCTGCCCGCGCTGGTCGGTGGGAAACAGGATGCGCACCTTGGGCCAGAAATTCAAACTCACGGCTTCGGAAATCAGCGTGTACGAGCCCGAAATAAGGGCCTGCGAGGCGATGATGGTGGCCAGGGTGGCGATGATAATCAGCGGAATCAGTCCCCAGGTGGGCGCAATCAGGAAGAAGGGGTTCTGGTCGCCGCTCAGCACGTGGCCCACATGGCCCATGGCCCAGGCGGCCTGGCCCAGGTAATTGAGCACCAGCGCGGTTTTCACGAAAAGCCAGGCGGTGCGAATGTTCTTGCGCCCGCAGTGGCCCAGGTCCGAATACAGGGCCTCAGCCCCCGTGGTGCACAGAAACACCGCGCCCAGCAGCCAGAAGCCCTTGGGATACTCCGTCAGCAGCTCGATGGCGTACATCGGGTTCAGCGCTTTGAGAATAGCCGGGTGGTGGAAAATCTGAATCAGCCCCAGTGAGCCGATGGTGCTGAACCACACCAGCATAATGGGCCCGAACGACGCGCCCACCACCTTGGTGCCGAACTGCTGAAAGGCGAACAGCAGGGTAATAATGACCAGCACGATGGTGATGATAGTCGTTTCGGTCAGGGCCGGGTCCAGAATTCTCAGGCCTTCAATGGCCGACGATACCGAAATGGGCGGCGTGATGATGCCATCGGCCAGCAGCGTGCCCGCCCCGATAATGGCCGGCCACAGCAGCCACTTGCCCCGGTGCTTTACCAGCGAGAAGAGCGAAAAAATGCCGCCCTCGCCATGGTTGTCGGCTTCGAGCGTGAGCAGGATGTACTTGATGCTGGTTTGGAGCGTGAGCGTCCAGAACACGGCCGACACGCCGCCGTACACGAGCAGCTCGCTCACGGGCCGGTCGCCGAGGATGGACTTGAACACGTACAGCGGCGAGGTGCCGATGTCGCCGAAAATGATGCCGAGCGTGACCAGCAAGCCGGCCACCGTGATGTTGCGCTTGTGAATGCTGGTTCCGGTGGGCAGCGCGGCGGTGAGGGTGGACATAATGAAGAGCGTGAAGACAGTGAAAGTGGCTAGGCCACGGGTAGCGTGAAGTAGAAGGTGCTGCCGGCTCCGGGCGTACTTTCCACGCCCAGCGTGCCGCCCTGGTTGGTGATGAACTCGCGGGAAATGCTCAGCCCGAGGCCGGTGCCGGCGGCCGCGGTATTGGGGGGCGGTGCGCCGGGCACCTGCACAAACCGTTCGAAAATGCGCTCCTGCTGCTCGGGCGCAATGCCGTTGCCCTGGTCCTGCACCCGCACCTGCACGGCCTGGCCATCGGGAGTGGCCACGGCGGTGAGGCCGATGCGGCCGCCCTCGGGCGAGTAGCGCACGGCGTTGGTCAGCAGGTTGAGCAGCACCCAAGCCGATTTTTCCAGGTCGACGTTCACCGCCGGCAGGTTCGGGGGCAGCTGCACATCCAGTACCAGGTGCCGGGGCCGCAATTGCAGCTGCAGCGACTCGGTGGCGGCGGCTACCAGCGTGGCTAGGTCGGTGGGCTGCTGGTTAAGCACGATGGCGGCCCCCGCTTCGAGCCGGGCCACGGTCAGCAGCTCGGCCACGAGGTGCAGCAGGCGCTGGTTTTCGCGCTTGAGGTGGTCCACGATGTCGCGCTGCTCGGCATTGAGCGGGCCCACGCGCTGGTCGAGCAGCAGTCGGAGGTTGATGTTGCTGGTGGAAAGCGGCGTTTTCAGCTCGTGCGACACGGTGGCCAGGAAGTCGGACTTGGTCTGGTCGAGCTTGCGGAACGCCGACACGTTGTGCAGCGCCAGAATGGAGCCCACGAACTCCATCTTATCGGTCACGGCGTTGAAAGACGTGGCCTCGTGCACGGTGAGCTGGAAGTGCGTCGCCGTGGGCCCCACCCCAAGGGTCAGCAGCTTGGGCTGGGCCGTGCGCTGGGCTGCCGGCAGCTGGGCAAAGGCCAGCAGCTCCCGAAAAACCGGGTTTTCCTGCGCCACTTCCCCGGCGGGCCGGTCCAGCATCAGCTTCTCGGGCAGGCCCAGCAGGTGGCAAGCCACGGGGTTGGCCACGATGATGTGGCGGTTCTCGTCTAGCAGCAGCAGCCCCTCGTCGAGGGTGTGCACGATGCTAGTGACGCGGTTGCGCTCGGTGATGATGTCGGCCAGGTTGGCGCTGCGGAAGTCGCTCAGGTGTACCAGCAGCCGGTTGAAGGCTTGGGCTACCATCCCAAACTCGTCGTTGCTCTCTTTCGGAATCGAAGCCGCGAAGTTGCCCTGCGCGGCGTGCTCGATGCTGGCCAATAGCTTGCGCAGGCCGCCCACGGCCGCTTCCGGCACGCTCAGCACCAGCCCCAGGGCCAGCAGCGAGCCCACGGTGAGCAGCACGAGCAGCAGGCGGCCGGCGTTGGTGGCCGTGCGGTTGGCCAGCGTGTTTTTACGGGTCAGCGCCCGCATGTTGAGCGTCACCATGCGGTGGGTCTGGCGGCGCAGCTGGGCCAGTTCCGGCTCGCTCCGGGCCGCGCCCGCCTGCAACCGACCCAGCCCCGCCACCATGCTGTCGACGAGCTGCTGCTCGCCCGGCTCGGTGATGTTGCCCGCCTCTCGGGTGAGGGTGGCCTGGAACTGCGCCAGCCCCGCGCCGCCGGGCTGGTCGCCGGCCCGGTCCAGGTCCAGGTCCTGGAGCATGGCCTGGCCCAGCTGCACCGAGTAAAAGTTGTCCTGCAGAATGGTGCGCGAGCCGTGGTCCAGGTGCTGCACGGTGCGGAAGGCGTAGGCCCCCAGCCCCATCAGCAGGGCCAGCATGGCCACGAATCCCCAGGTAATTTTTGCTTTGAGTGACATAATCCGTCCGGCTAGGCGAGGGGAGCATTCCCAGGGCTAAGCTAACGGTAGCGAATGCCAGACCAGAAGGGCTGCTGATTGCTGCGATTTACGCAACGGGCTGGCAATCAAAAGCTGTGATTTTTGTGAAGCATGCCAAACCCTGCCCAAACGCAGCGCACCGGGCCATTCTGACCCGGTGCCATTGTCATAATGATAGGGTGGCAGGGGGGGCAGGACGCCAGGTAACGGATGAGCAAGAGTGGTCAAGAGAACGGCGTTCAGCCTGACTACCTTCTTTGTCGTAGTTAACCACGTTTCACTACTCAAATCCCGTACTCGGTAATCTTGCGGTAAAGCGTTTTGAGGCCGATGCCCAGCTGCCGGGCGGACTCCGTTTTGTTGCCCCCGGTTTCGTGAAGTACCAGCTGAATCTGTCGCTTCTCCATGCCGCGCAGCGAGCGGCCGGTGCCGGGCGCGTCGGGCTCGGGGCCCAGCAGCTGCAGGTCGTCGGGCAGGGCGTCGGCGGTCAGCACCAGCTCGTCGGTGAGGATGGCGGCCCGCTCCAGCACGTTTTTCAGCTCGCGCACATTGCCCGGCCAGCTGTACTGCTGCAGCTGCCGCAGGCAGGCCGCATCGAGGCCGGTGATGCGCTTGCGCAGCTTCACGGCGAAGTTCTGGAGGAAATAATCGGCCAGCGGGGCAATGTCCTCGCGCCGGTTTTTGAGGGCCGGCACGTCGATGGTGAACACCGAGAGGCGGTAGTAGAGGTCGGCCCGGAAGTGGCCGTCGGTAGCCTCCTGCTTGAGGTTGCGGTTGGTGGCCGCCACAAACCGCACGTTCACCTGCACGGCCTGGGTGTCGCCGAGCTTGGTGAACTGCTGGGTTTCGAGCACGCGCAGCAGCTTGGCCTGCACGTCGGGGGCCAGCTCGCCAATTTCGTCCAGAAACAGCGTGCCCGTGTGGGCCGCTTCCAGCAGGCCCTTTTTATCGGCCACCGCCCCGGTAAAGGCCCCCTTGCGGTAGCCAAACAGCTCCGACTCCAATAAATCCCGGGGAAATGCGCTGCAATTCACCGCCACAAACGGCTTGCTCCGGCGCGGGCTGGCCAAGTGGATGGCCTGCGCGAACAGCTCCTTGCCGGCCCCGGTGGGCCCTTCCAGCAGCACGGTGCTGTCGGTGGGGGCTACCCGCTCGGCCAGGTCTTTGGCGTGGCCCAGCGCGGCCGAGGTGCCAATCATCGACGCGAAGCTGTGCAGTGCGCCCACCTGCCGCTCCAGCGCGGCCACCCGGTGCTGCAGCCGGGCCTTGGCCACCGCCTTGTCGACGACGACCAGGAGCTGGTCGTCGGAATCGCCCTTGGTCAGGTAGTCGAACGCGCCCTCTCTCATGGCCCGCACGCTGTCGGGAATGCGTCCATAGGCCGTGAGGAGGATTATTTCGGCCAGGGGAGCGGCTTGCCGCAGGCGCGGCAGCAGGTCGATGCCGGAGCCGTCGGGCAGCTTCACGTCGCAGAGGATAACCAGTACCTCGGCCGCGTGCTGGGTTAGTACCTCGAAGCCCCGGCGGGCATCCGGAGCCTGCAGTACCGTGTACCCTTCCAGCTCCAACAGCCGGCCGATGGCCTGGCGCAGGCTGTGTTCATCGTCAATAAGTAGGAGGGTACCGCTGAACATAAGGCGAGGGCTGAATCACCGCTGGCAGGATACCCGCGCAATTGCCGGCAAAAGACCGAAGCTTTCGATGGCTCTCCGGTGAATAAAGCAGGCGGCAATGCTTTTTGCGGCCGGGGTTTAGGATAATCGTTTGAAAAAATCAGCACACCGGTCGACAGGTTTGCTGAACAGGCCTCACAACAAAGAATCACGCGATGCGGCAGCGCTTCCAGGGCTACACCCAGCTCATCGTGCTGGGCGGGGGCGGGGTTGGGGCGGCCGGCGTGGCCGGCAAGCCCGCTGCGTAAGCCGCAATGAGAAACGGCAAGCCCCACCAGTGGTTCTGGCGAGGCTTTTTGCTGCTGGACGCTACGGGCCTGGCTAGTCCTTCACCAGGAGTTTGACCACAGTGCCTGCCTGGGCGGGGATGCGCACGGTATTGCTGCTGCGCCCTAGGTCACCAGCTGCCCGGCTGCTTCGTGCACTTGCACCCCACTGCCATCCGTTTCGGCGGCGCGCAGCATGGCGGCGGCCACGGCTGCGCCGGTCACCGGCTGGTATTTCTGGAGCGGGCCGCGCAGCAGCGGGCGTAGCAGCCGCAGCCCCACGGCTCCCAGGCGCTCGCCCAGGCGGGGTGCGGCTCGTTCGCCTAGCAGCAGCGAGGGCCGGAAAATATGAATGGCCCGAAAGAGCGTCTGCCGCACGGCCACTTCCATCTCGCCCTTCACCCGGCTGTAGTAGATGCTGCTCCCGGCATCGGCTCCCATACTGGATACCACCATGAATTGCGCGGCGAAGTTGCCCGCCGCCAGTGCCGCCAGCTGCACCACGTACAGAAAATCAACCGTAAAAAACGCCTCCTTCGAGCCCGCTTGCGCCATGGTGGTACCCAGGCAGCAAAACACGTCGTCGGCAATCAGCTTCAGGCGCACGTCCTCCAGCCGGTCCAGCTCCGTGACGACCTGCACCAGCTTGGGGTGAATGGTGGGCACGGCCCGGCGCCCCACCACAATCACCTTGGCGTAGCGCTCGGAAGCTAAGAGCAGCGGCAGCAGCTGGGAACCAATGAGGCCCGTGGCCCCGGCGAGTAAAGCGGTTTTCATAAGTAGGGTGCGGGGCTGGCTCCCGCCCGTCGTTGAACGGAATGATGTACGCCATTCAAACGATTCCGTTCAACGACGGGCGGGGGCCAGCCCGCACCTTACTTCAATACCGTTGCCTCTGGCTCCAGCAGCACCAGGCCCTGCCGGAACAAGGCCCCCAGCGCCTTTTTGAATACCTTTTTGCTCATGCCCACGCGGCGGTACACATCGTCGGCCAGGCTTTTGTCGCCCAAAGGCAGGCGACCGCCCGGCGCGGCCTGAATGGCCTTCAGCAGCGTGTCGGTGGCCGATTCTACTTTGCCGTAGCCGTCCTGTTGCAGGCGAACGTCGAGCTTGCCATCGGCCCGCACCTGGCGCAGGAAGCCGGGCAGCTGCTCGCCCAGGCGCAGGGGCCGGAATACCTCGTTGTGAAACAGCAGCCCCTGGTGCGTCCCGTTCACGATAACGGGGTAGCCCAGCTCGGTTTCGTCGGCCACGAGCAGGCGCACCGCGTCGCCGGGTTCGCCCCGAAAGGGCTCCTGGCTCAGAAACTGCTTCCACTTGGTGGAGGCCACGAGGCGGTCGCTTTCCTCATCCAGGTACACGTACACGAATACCCGCTCGCCGGCGCGCAGGTCGCGCCGCTGGTTGCGGAAGGGCAGGAGCAGGTCTTTTTCCAGGCCCCACTCCAGGAAGGCACCAGCCGGGCCGTGGTCCTTCACCGTGAGGCCGGCGTAGGAATTCACGAGGGCCAGGGGCCGCAGGTTGGTGGCAATGAGGCGGTCTTCCGAGTCGCGGTACACGAACACGCGCACGATGTCGCCCACGCGGGTGCCGGCCTCCACGTACTTTTCGGGCAGCAGCAGGTCGCCGTCGTCGGAGGTGAGGTAGAGGCCGATGCTGGTTTCGCGGGCTACTTCGAGGTCGTTGTAATCGCCGAGGAGGAGGCTGGCCATAAGGTGCAAACTTGAGAAGTTAAGGGGCAAAGGTCGGGAAGAAATGTAGCACATGCTGCAGCTTGTGCTATACGTCCGCCGCCGCCCCGTGCCGCTGCACCAGCCCCTTGTTCACGGCCACGGCCAGCAGCGCGCCGGCTACTGGCCCCACCAGGTACACCCACCAATCCGCCAGGTGGCCGCTGAGCAGGGCGGGAGCCAGCGAGCGGGCCGGGTTCATGCTCGCACCCGTGAGCGGGCCGGCCACCAGGGCCTCCAGCGCCACCGTCATGCTGATGGCCAGCCCCGCCAGCAGGCCGGCTTCCTTCGGGCCCGAGGTAACCCGAAAAATCACCAGCACCAGCCAGAAGGTGAGGAAGGTTTCGATGCCCAACGCCTGCCAGGGGCCGTGGGCCGGCAGCGTAGCGCCCAGGTCCGAGCTCGGGGTGGCAATCAGCTTCACCAGCCCGCTACCCAGGGCCGCGCCCACCAGCTGCGCGCCCACGTAGGGCAGCACCCGCCGCCCCGGGAAGCGCCCCATCGCCCAGAAGGCTACCGTCACGGCTGGGTTCACATGCGCGCCGCTGATTTCGCCCAGGCTCTGGATGAGGATGAACACCACCAACCCAAAGGCTGCTGCCACCCCGCCGTGCCCCAGCGCGTGGGTTTGGGCATCGACCACGGCCGCCCCGGTTCCAAAAATCAAGAGGATGGCCGTGCCCAGCACCTCGGCCAGCAGGCAGGTTCGGAGCGTCGTCTGCATCAGGCCCCGATGGTATCCGTAGTGCCCACCACGGGGCTGCGGCGCTCCAGCAGCAGGGTGTCGCGCCACACGCCGCGCAGCTGGCCGATGCGCTCGCGCCGCCCCACCAGCCGGAAGCCCACGGCCTCGTGCAGCCGCAGGCTGGCCGGGTTCTCGGGAAAGATGCCGGCCTGCAAGGTCCACAGGTCGTTTTCTTCTGATTCCGTTACCAGGGCCTTCATCAGGGCGTGGCCCACGCCTCGCCCCCGCGCCGCGGCGGCCACATACACGCTCACCTCGGCCACGCCGGCGTACACACAACGGCCCGAAACCGGCGACAGTGCTGCCCAGCCCAGCACCAGCCCGTTTTCGGTGGTTGCCACCAGGCGGCAGGTCGGCAGGTGGCCGGTATGCCAAACCTCCCAAGTAGGCGGCTCGGTGTTGAAGGTGGCAGTGCCGGTAGCCATGCCCTCGACATAGATGGCGAGTACGGCCGGCCAGTGGTCAGCCGTAAGGAGTTGCAGCTTCATAAGGAATGAGAACCTGTCCGAAATAGGCAAAAAAGAACGGTCATGCTTCGTCTGGCGTCCGCTGGCCGAAACGGTTATACCGCGTAACTAACTCAGCCAAAGAGATTACTTGCGCAGTAGAGCTGCTGCGGCCAACGGACGCCAGACGAAGCACGACAGCCTATTCGGAAAGTTCTAAGGACGGGAAGGGGGGGTGACGTGCTGGCGCGTGCCCGCCTAAAATTCAGCCTGCACGAAATCGTGAGCATACGCCTTCACTTGGTCGCGCACGCTCCGGAACTGCGCCCTTATTTCCTCCTCGCTACCGGTCGCTTTGGCGGGGTCAGGGAAATTATGATGCAGCTTTTTGGCCGTTGAGGGAAATACCGGGCACACCTCGTTGGCATGGTCGCACACGGTGATGACGTAGTCGAAGGGAACGGCCGCGTATTCGTCAACGTGGTTGCTAGTGTGGGCCGAAATGTCCACGCCGTCCTCTGCCATCACGCGCACGGCGCGAGGGTTGAGACCGTGCACTTCGACCCCCGCGCTAAACACGGCGGCGCGCTGGCCGAGCGCCTGCGCCAGGTAGCCGTGCAGCAGCTGGCTGCGGCAGGAGTTGCCGGTGCACAGCACCAGAATGTTCTTAGCGTCAGGCATAAAGGTTCGTCAGGTGGCAGTGATGATGGTGATTAAGTGCGGCGCTAGCAGCACCCGCCGCCCGGGGTGCAGCCCGCCATTTGCAGCTGGGGCAGGGCAAACGACGGGGCCGCCGGAATGCCGCAGGCATCCTGCGCCAAGCAAGCCGTCTGTTTGGCCGTGAGCTGGAATTCCGTCCCGTCAAATGCCAGCCCGAACTTGCCGATGGTGGCCTGCTGGTACTCTACCTCAATATCCAGGTCCTCGCGGCCCAGAATTTTCTCCGACAGCTTCAGGATGCTCAGGAATTTCTGCGGGGCTAGCCGGTGGTCGTAGTCGCCCGCCTCCCAAAGCTGGAAGTTAGCCGCTGTTTCGCGCCGCTCCACGCCGCCGCAGTCGACAAAATGCTTGCTCACCAGGCCCACCTCCGTCACGTGGAAATGGGCTGGCAGCGCCGTGCCATCGGGCAGCCGAAAACGCACGGCCGATAGACCCGCCAGGGCTGCTTTCATTTCAGAAATATTCATGGTGCTATATGTTGGGTGAAGAATGGGTTTTGTAAGTCGGGTAAGTCCGTCAGCTCACCGCTCAGCAGCAGTCCGGGGCGGCAGCTGCGGCGCGCGTAGCAATCGGTATTTCCGCCAGCAAATCGCCAAACAGCTCCCGGGCCACGGCCCAGCCGGCCGCATCGAGGCAGTAGCACACGCGCGGCCCGTCGACCTCGCCCTGTACCAGGCCGGCCGCCTTCAGCTCCTTCAGGTGCTGCGACACGGTGCTCTGCGACAGCGGCAGCTCCAGCACCAGCTCGCCGCACACGCAGGCCCGGCGCTGAGCCAGCATCCGCACAATGGCAATCCGCGCCGGGTGTCCCAAGGCCTTGGCAATGGCCGCGAGTCGTTGTTCGGCGGGCGTAAAATGCGCGTGCTTATGGAATGCCATCGGGTTTCTTAATGCTTATCGTCGATTTACGATAACAAATTTAATAGGATGTTTTTGATTCTGGGCTGGGAAATTTCAACTTGTCGGAATAATGCTGTTTCAGGTAATAAAAAAATAACAACGTCCCGCTTGTGTCGCCCGACCAGGTGCTGTCTGTATATAATTCCATAAAATGGTAATTCGCCTCATTTTAAACGATTACTCCAAAATAGGGCCTTTAAATAGTGCCACGTTTTTAGACACTGTTCTATTTGCCTGTCAGGAAAATAATCTGCTGATAAGTCAATTTACTGAAATCCGCTTTGTAGCTTTCGGTCGTATTTAGCGCGGGTTGCCACCCTCGCTTCTCACGTTACCTGCACCACTAATCCGCTCTTACTGTGAAAAATACTTTACGCTTGTCTCTTTTTGCTGCGTTGCTGGGCTTGATGGCTACCGGCCATAGCCAGGCCCAGACGGGTCCCAATCAGGCCGCGCCAGCCAGCCCGGCGGCTCCGGCGGCTATCAGTCCCGATTCGGTATTCGTGAACCCCGAGGTGAACCCCCACTTTGTGGGCGGCGACAAGGCGTTTGCCGCTTATGTGGGCAAGTCAATCCGCTACCCGCAGCAGGCGCTCAACCGCCGCGTTTCGGGTAAAGTCTACGTCAGTTTCACGCTCAGTGCCCAAGGCCAGGTGCAGGATGCCCACGTGATGAGCGGCCCCGGCAACGGCCTCAACGAAGAAGCCCTGCGCCTTATCTGGACCATGCCCCCCTGGGAGCCTGGCCGCGTGAATGGCCAGCCGGTGCGCGTGGCCTGTACGCTGCCCATCGCCTTTAATTCGGGGCGCTAAGCGCCAAATTATTAGCCTATTAGTTATCGCTTCGTTAGTTATTGTCAGGGATTTATTATCAGGTATTAGAGAATAGCACAGCGCCCGGCCCCCACTTAGGGAGCCGGGCGCTGCTACGTTGGCGCTAGCCGCTGCGCTTACTGGTATTGCGGCACCCCGGGCGAGCCCAGCCCAAAATCGCTGAAGGTGATGGTTTCACGGGTGCTTTCGTACATGCGAATGCCGTTGGCCGCGTTCAGGCCGCGGGGGTAGTAGCCCAGCAGCAACTGGAAGGTGCGCAACACCGTGAACTCGTTGCGGAAGCGCAGGCCCAACCCAAAGCCGGTGTAGGGCGAGTCGGCGAAGGGCGAGCCCCCGCCGGGCCGGTTGCTTACCCAGGCCGCATCGGCGAAGGCAATGCCGGCCAGCCGAAAGCCCAGCAGCGAAAGTGGCGTGAACAACGTGGTTTCGTAGTTGAGCACGAAGCGGCTGGTGGCCAGAATGGGGGTGGCCGGCGAAAAGCCCCGCAGGCCCCGGTCGTTGGTAATGCCCTGCAAAAACTCCCCCGGCCGGCGGTTCAGGCCAATGGTAGCCCGGCTGCTGAGGAAGTGCCGGTACTGCCAGTTGCCGGCGTGATAGAGCCTGGTGAACGAAGTTAATTCGCCCGTGAGCAGACCTTGTTCCCACTTTTTGGCGGCGTCGAGGCGCTGGTAGCCGCCCACGTCCACGGCCCCGTAGAGATAGCCGGTGCGGGTGCTGAAGGCGGCCGCGGCCAGCCGCACGTTGAGGTAACGGCGGGGCACTACGCTGTTCATGTCGTAGCCCGCCGTGAAGCTCACCAGCGTGCCGGTTGGCACGTCTTCGGTGCGGCCAAAACCGAACAGGTACCGGTCCTTATAGTAACGGCGCACCGAGTACCCCACGGTGCCCAGCAGCAGGGTACTGTTGTGGTAGGTATTCTGGTAGTTGGGCACATCGGCCGGGGTAGGCGTGGGCACGGTCTGGAACTGGCTGCGCACCACCCGGGTGGCCACAATGATACGCCCCGGGTTTTCGTAGCCCAGGTCGTAGGAGCGCAGGCGCAGGGCGCGGCCTACCCACACATCCTGCACGTTGTAGTTGAGCGGGTAGTAGCGGTAGGGCTGGCCGGCCGGCGGTGGGCTTAGCGCAATATCCAGCGCGTAGCGGTCGATGTTGAGCGCTCCGGCGTAGCGCGTGGTGGGCGAGTAGAAATCTCGCTTGAGCGAAACACCCCCCGAGCGGTAGTTAAATTCATTGCGGTAGCGCGCCTGGGCGTAGAGAAAATGGCGGAACGGGGCCGTGTAGCTGCCTTCGTAGGCCCAGGTTTGCGCGCCGGGCGAGTTGTCGTACTCCCGGCCATAATTATAGGAGTTTTCGATTTGGTGGCCCAGCCCCAGGAAGTTCTGGTCGCCGAGGGTGATGACGCCCGCCGTCGCCGTGCCCACCTGCGCGCCGGCCGTGATGCTGAACACGTCGGTGGTGAGCACTTCGATATCGACGCTGTCGCGCGTGGTGGTGCGCTCGTTCACCAGCACTCGGGCATCAAGAATTTCGGGCGTTTGGCGCAGCAGGCGCTCCGATTCGGCCAGCGCTTGGGGCTCCAGGGCCTGCCCGGCCCGGAACAGCAGCACCTGCCGGATGCGGGCCCGCGAGGTTTTAATGTGCAGGCCGTTGCCGGCCTTGTCGAGCAGGCTGCGCGGGTGCCGGGTCGAATCGCTCAGGCTGTAGCCGAAGGCATCGAGCGGCCGGATGGTAATGCGCCGCACAATTTTGAAGCTGTGCCGGTCGAACTGCCGGTCGAGCAGCACGGCATCGAGGCCGGCTTGCTCGCCCTGGCGGTTCGTAAAGTTGAGCAGGCCAGACATGGCCCGGCCGGCAATGGTTTTGCGGCGCGAGTAGGCTTGCAGGCGATTGATGAGCCGCTCCTGGTCGAAGCGCTGGCGCAGGGAGTCGGGACGGGCGGGCAGTACTTCCAGGGTCGCGTGCAGCGAGTCGGGCGGCACCGCCGAGCGCGGGTCGAACGTCTGCGCGCGCGCCGGCCGGGCCAGCCCCATCAGCAGGAGCAGGCCCAGTAGCCAGACCGATAAATAACAACCGCGAAAGCTCATGAACAGGGGCAACGCCGCAAAGTACGAAAAGGAGCCGGAGGCGTTTGCGGCCCGGCATTCTGTCGGGAATATTAGAGGAGCGGCTTTGCTAAGCCAGTACGAAATAATAGCCGGTCGATTTTCTCTTAAAAAGAAACTATTCCCAAAAAAATTAGCTTAAAGCATAGTGCCCAATTGGGGGCTGATTTGTAATTTTAAGGCCGAAAGCAACGTCCCACCGCATGAACGAGCGCATTCAGGAGAAACTAAGCATATTAGCCGATGCCGCCAAGTACGACGCGTCGTGCAGCAGCAGCGGCGGCAAGCGTAAAAACGAAGGCAAAGGCCTCGGCAACGCCGAAGGCATGGGCATTTGCCACAGCTACACCGAGGACGGCCGTTGCGTGAGCCTGCTGAAAATCCTGCTCACCAACCACTGCATTTTCGACTGTGCCTACTGCGTGTCGCGCCGCAGCAACGACGTGAAGCGCGCCGCCTTCACGGTGGATGAAGTGGTGGACCTCACCATCAACTTCTACCGCCGCAACTACATTGAGGGCCTATTTCTGAGCTCCGGCATCTTTTCCAGCCCCGACTACACGATGGAGCGCCTGGTGCGCATCGTGAAAAAGCTGCGCACCGAGCATCATTTCAACGGCTACATCCACGTTAAAACCATTCCCGGCGCTAGCGAGGAGCTGATTGCCGAGGCGGGCCTCTACGCCGACCGCCTCAGCGTGAATATCGAGCTGCCCTCCGAGCTGGCCCTCACCACGCTGGCCCCGGAAAAAAACTACCAGGAAATCCTGACTCCGATGGCCCAGATTCGGGACGGCATCATTCAGAATAAGGAAGAAAAAGCGCTGTTTAAAAAGGTGCCGGGCTTCGCCACTGCCGGCCAGAGCACGCAGCTCATCGTGGGGGCCAGCGCCGAAACGGACCTGCAAATCATTAAGCTCACCGACAGCCTCTACCAGGGCTACGGCTTGAAGCGGGTGTACTACTCCGGCTACATCCCGGTCACCGACGACGCCCGCCTGCCGCAAGTCACGCAGCCACCCGTCATCCGCGAGCACCGCCTGTACCAGACCGACTGGCTGATGCGCTTCTACGGCTTCCAGGCCGACGAAATCCTCGACCCTGCCCATCCGCACCTCGACCTTGAGATTGACCCTAAACTGGCCTGGGCCCTGCGCAACCGCCACATATTTCCCATCGATGTGAACGTGGCCGACTATGAAATGATTTTGCGCATTCCCGGCGTGGGGGCGCGCTCGGCCAAGCGCATTATCGCGGCCCGGCGCTTCGCCACGCTCGATATGGAAACCCTGCGCCAGTTGGGCGTGGTGCTTAAGCGCGCCAAGTATTTCCTCACCTGCCGCGGCGAGCACCAGCCCGTTATCGGCGAGCTGAGCGAGCAGCAGGTGCGCCGCCAGATTCTGTTTGGGGCCGGCTCGGTGCGCTCGGCGCTCGTTACGCAGCAGCTCGATTTGTTTGCCCAAGCCTCCTGATTCTACCATGCAAGCCAATTCCAACCCCGACTCTTTCACCACCTTGCTGCATCCCGGCCATTTGGGCGGCGTGCAGCAGGATATCCTTTTTTCTGTTATGAAAGTCATTCATCGTCAGTCTCAGCCGCAGCCCGTTATATCGGGGCAGTCCGATAAAGTGAACCGTCTCTCGTGCTGCTGCCGCCTCAGCGAGCTGTTGCCGCTGGTGCGCCAGCTGCACGACGAAGCCCGCGCCCGCCACGAAGCCCGCCGCGAGGGCGAGCAGCGCCAGCAGGCGGCATAATATTGCACCGCTCCGGCGTTCGCCCACTTCCTATTGAAACCCGTCCGCCGCCCATTCGCCACGCCAGCACCTGCCACCCCGCGCCGGGTTGGTGCGCCCGCGCTCACGGCCCGGCCGCTGGACTATACCTACGACGGCACGTTTGAGGGCTTGCTCACGGTGTTGTTCCGCATCTACGAAAGCAAGTCGCCACCCAACAGCATTCAGCCCGAGGCCACGGCCCAGAGTGGCCTTTTCGTGCAGCCGGCCCATCGCGAAACGGAGGAAGCCCTGGCCACCCGCGTATGGGACGGCCTCCTGAAAACAATGGATTCAGAAGCCCGCGCCCGCCTTTACCACGTTTTTCTTAGCGAAGACGCGGACCGGGAACTGCTGATTTTTCGCTACGTGGATTTGGCGCTGCGCTCGCCCGTGGATGTAGCGGAGAACTACGCCAATGCCGACGTGCGCCGCGTGCAGCGCCTGGCCCAGATGATGTTCCGCGAAAAGCACCGGATGGAGGCCTTTGTGCGCTTCGAGAAAACCAGCGATGAGCTGTTTCACGCCACTATCGAGCCGGACATGGACGTGCTGCCGCTCATTGCCGCGCATTTCACCAAGCGCTACGCCGACCAGCGCTGGCTGATTTACGACCGCCGCCGCCACTACGGGCTGTACTACGACCTCACGCGCACCGACATTGTGCAGTTTGAAAACCCGGCGGGCCGGAAAGCCACCGATATTTCTGCTACCGTGCTCGATGAGCGGGAACCGCTGTTCAAGCACCTTTGGCAGGCTTATTTCGACCACGTCAACATTCCCGAGCGCAAAAACCTGAAGCTGCACCGCCGCCACATGCCCCTGCGCTACTGGAAATACCTGAGCGAAAAGCAGCCCCGCGAGGTGCGCTTCGAACCCATCAAAAACAAACAAGCTATTGTGGGCAAGGAGATTTCGGCGGGCCAGAAACTGCTGCCGCCACCGGCGTAATTCCTGGTAGTCCATGTTGGAACTCGTGCCGCGCCCGGCAAAGCATAAGCTCCAGCATGGGCTACAGCGCCTGGACGGGCCTAACTTGCGGGCTAACTCGAAGTTTTAGCGATGAGCACGACACTGGTTTTTGGGGCCTCCGGGCAATTGGGGCAATGCCTGGCGCACGTGGCCCGCGAGCGCGGCACAGCAGGCTTGCTATTTCTGGCCGAGGAGCAGGCCAATATCCTCAATCCCGAGGGTTTGGCGGCCCTGTTTGCCGAGCACCACCCGGCCTACGTCATCAACTGCGCCGCCTACACGGCCGTGGACAAGGCCGAGGACGACGTGGACCTGGCGCGCCGCATCAACCGCGACGGCGTGGAAAACCTGGCCCGCCTCTGCGGCGAACATGGCAGCACGCTCATCCAGATTTCGACCGATTTCGTGTTTGCCGGCGCGGGCAATCAGCCCCTGGTCGAAACCGACGAAACCGCGCCGCTGGGCATCTACGGCCTCACCAAGCTCGAAGGCGAGCAGGTGATTCCGGGCCTGACGGAGCGGTATTTCACCCTGCGCACCAGCTGGCTGTACTCGGAGTTTGCCGGCAACTTCGTGAAAACCATGCGCAAGCTGGGCCGCGAGCGTGACGAGCTGCGCGTGATTTGGGACCAGGTGGGCACGCCCACCTACGCCATCGACCTGGCCGGCGTCATCCTCGGAATTATCGAAAGTGGCAGCACGGCCTATGGCCTCTACCACTACAGCAACGAGGGCCTGACTTCGTGGTACGACTTCGCCACCGCCATTTTCGAGCTGAGCGGAATTGCGGTGAAAACCACACCCATTCGTACCAGCGAATATCCCACAAAAGCCGTCCGGCCGCCGTTTTCGGTGATGGATAAAACGAAAATCAAAGACGCGCTGGGGGTAGCCATTCCGCACTGGCGCGCGAGCCTGCAAACCTGCGTGGAGCGGCTGGCGGCCGTCGAGTAGCGCCTGCTGTGCCGCCTGGCTTCGGCACAAGCACTACTCGCGCCCGTAGAACCGGCTCACCAAATAGGCCGCCCCCGACAGGCCGGCTCCCAGCACGCACACGCCGGTCCAGCCAAAGTGCGTCCAGGCCACGCCGCCGGCTACCGAACCCAGCGAGCCACCCGTAAAATAACCGGTCATGTACACGGTATTGAGGCGGCTGCGGGCCTCGGGCACCAGCGAAAAAACGGTGGTCTGGTTGGAGATGTGCGCCGCCTGCACGCCCACATCAAGCAAAATTACCCCCGCCACCAGCCCGGCCAGGTGGAAGCCGCCCAGGCCCAGCACCGCATAAGCGCCCACCGCCAGTAGCGTGCCGATGCCAAGGGCGAAGTCCGGGCCGCGCGTGTCGGCGGCTTTGCCGGCCAGGGGGGCGGCCAGTGCGCCCATGGCCCCCACCAACCCGAAAAAGCCGGCTACGTCGCTGCCGTAGCGGTAGGTCGGGCTTTCGAGGAAAAACGTGAGCGTGGTCCAGAACACGCTGAAGGCTGCGAACAGCAGCCCCCCCACGAGCGCCGAGCGGCGCAGGGCCGGCAGCGTGCTGGTCAGCGTCAGCAGCGATTTCATGAGCGAGCCGTAGGTGCCGGTGAAATTGGGCCGGTCTTCGGGCAGGCGCCAGGCCAGCAGGCCCAGTAGCGCCAGCATGGTAACGGCCGCGATTTCAAACATGGCCCGCCAGCCCAGGTGCGCCCCCACGTAGCCGCTAATGGTGCGCGAGGCCAGAATCCCAATCAGCAAGCCGCTCATGATGCGGCCCACGATGCGGCCCCGGTCGGCCTCGGGGGCCAGGTGCGCGGCCATGGGCAGCAGCAGCTGCGGCACCGCCGAGCAAATGCCAATAAAAATACTGGCTATTGCCAGCAGCGCGAAACTGGGCGCAAACGCCGCCAGCCCCAGGCAGGCCGCCGCGCCCAGCAGCATAAGCAGCAGCAGGCGCTTGCGCTCCAGCATATCGCCCAGGGGCACTACCAGCAGCATGCCCAGCGTGTAGCCTACCTGCGTGGCAGTGGCCACCAGGCTGGCATTGCTGTCGGAGAGGTGAAACGTGCGGCCGATGTCGGCCAGCAGCGGTTGGTTGTAGTAGATATTGGCCACCACCAGTCCGCAGGTGAGGGCCATTAGCCAGACGAGCGAATTGGGCAGGCGGTGGGCGGGAAGCGTAACGGAAACCGCCCCAGCGGGCTTGGCAAGCAATTCTGACATCAAATAGCGCGAGCGAATCGAATAGGTAGCGAAATAGTGGATGGTAACCGCTGTTTGGCCCCAATGGTTGCACCCGGCCGCGCAACCTGCCCGGCATGTCTGCGTTTGCCGGAACATGAGCCGAGGATTTACCAGGGAAGACGACGCGCAGACGCCGCCCATTATTCCGCCCCGGGCCGCCCTGCCTCCGGGCATGCCCAACTACGTCACGCCCCACGGCTTAGCGCTGCTGCGCGCCGAGCTAACTACCCTTGAAGCCGAGCGCGCCCAGGCCGAAGCCAACCACGACAATGACACCGACCGCACCCACCGCCTTTCCCTCTACAACGGCCGCATCGCGCTGCTGCTCGAGCGCCTGGGCAGCGCCAAAGTGGTAGACCCCGCCGGCCAGCCCCCGCAGGAAGCACGCTTCGGAGCTACCCTGACGCTGCGCACCGTGAGTGGCGGAAAGGTCGGTTTCGAGCGCCAGTTTACCATCGTGGGGGTTGATGAAGCCGATGTGGCGCTGGGCAAGGTGGCTTTCGTGGCACCCATTGCCCGTGCCGTGCAGGGCGCGAAGCTAAAGCAGCTGGTGCCGCTGCCGCTGGGCGGGCAGCAGGAGGTGATGGAAGTGGTTGGAATTTCGTACGCCAACGGGTAGGCGCACGCGGCTATTCTTCAGGGCTTAGCGACGTACGGAAACCCGCGCCACATGTGCCGGACCAGGGCATTCGCCAACGCGACAGGGCTGGTGCTGGGCCGCCCGGCCAGCTCGTGGTCGAAGCGCCACACGAGCTGGCCGGTTTGGGTATCGTACAGGTCGAGCGCGGTACGCACGCCGTTGGCAGCCATCAGGTTTGAGTCAGTGAGCACGAACAGGGCGATGCTGGCGCTGCCGGGCAGCAGCTGGCGCATGTCGGTTTGCCCCAGCAGCACCACGTCCACCCCCAGGGCGGCGCGCAGTTCGGCCATCGAATGGGAGGGCAGGCTTTCGTAGGTGATGCCCGCCCGGGCCAGCCGTTGGTTGGTGTCGGCCGGGTTCTGGAACGCCACCGTGATGGGATGCGTCACCTGCTGACGCATCAGGGCGGCCTGCAGCTCGGCCTGTAGCTGATAGCCGAGCTGCCGGCGCTCGCCCCACCGCTGGCGATTGGGGCCGTGGGTCAGGGCCAGGGGGCGGCGGACGCTGTCGGTCCAGGGCTCGGGGCCGCGGATTACCACGTCCTGCAGGCGCTCCAGCCCGACAGTGAAGGGCAAAATGGCCACCGTGCGATGCGTGGCCAGCGCGGCCGGAACCAAGGTCTGGCTCTGAAAGCTGCGGCGGGCACAGCCCGGCAGAAAGAGGCTGATTGCCAACGCCGCACTCAAAAGGAAAATACGCATAGCCCGGGAGTTTATCAAAGGTATAAAGCCATCGTGGCGGGAGGCCCACCATTGTGCGCTTTTGCTGCGGTAGCGGCTCAGCGGACGCTAAGCTTCTGCACCAGCCGACCGGCCGGCGTTTGCACGCTTAGGGTGTAGAGGCCCGGCTGCTGGCCGCTCAGGTCGAGACGCAGGTGGGGGCGGGCACTGCCCTGCCAGGCATCGCGGAAGACTTCGCGGCCCAAGGCGTCGGTCACGCTTACCTCGGCGGCGGCCAGGGCCGTGGGCAGCTCCACGGTGAAGCGGCCGTCGGCGCTGGGGTTGGGGTAGGCAGGCAGCGGCCGCGCGAGTCGGCTCCCGGCGCGGGTGGCCAGCGCAATGGCCTGGTAGCTGCCGTAGTTGCGGCGCTCGTCCGGCTGAAAGCCCGTGCCGCCGAAGTCGGTGCTCGTGATTTGAAAGCGGATGCTGCCGTCGGGATTATAAGTGTACTGGTCCTGCAGGGCAATAATAACGTCCCAGCCAGTCCCGTTCCAATCATCGAATTCTATTTGCGTAGGGTTGCCCGCAAAATCAAAGTTGGCGAACTGGCGCTGGTCGTTTTCCCAGCTGACGCCCGCCTGGTGCTGGGTCAAAAGCTCCTGGCGGATAGGGGTATAGGTGCCCAGCTGGCGGGCTACGGTCAGCCACTGGCCGGAGGCAGTGGGTACCTGCAGCTCCACGTTGGCCACCAGCATTTCGGCGAAGCTGTACCACACCACGTTCTGCCAGCGCTCGTCGTCCTGCCAGCCGCCCTGGCCGTCGGGCACCTGGCTCAGGCGGGCGGTCCATTCGCCGTTGGCAGCTACGGAGTACTGGTAGCGCACTGAGTCGGCGTAGGCCAGGGTGGCGGTGCGGTACACCTGCACGGTTTGGGCGGTGAGGTGGTTGGCGGCATCGTAACTATTGAGGTAGCGCGTACCGATATCAGTCAGCCAATTGCCGGCCAGGTCGGGGCTCTGGTGCTCTTGCAGGGTAAGCTGCTGTTGCCCATCGTACGCAAACTGGTCGCGGCTGTCGTCGTTCCATTTGCCGCCAGCGTAGTGTTGCGTGCTGATAAGGAGTGGTTTTTGGGCGGCGTTGTAGGTGGTCAGCGTTCGGTTGTAAGGCGTGCCGCTGGCCGAGTCGGCCACGACTTCCTGCGTCACCAGGGCCTGGGCGTTGTAGGTATAGGTAAGGCGCTTGGGGCCGACCCATTGGTTGGTAATCGGGCTGTAGCCGTAATCCATCACCTGGCCGGGACGCAGCACGCTGGCGGTTGCCGCCCGGGCGGCCCGGCCCGGCCCATGCTTGGGCAGGCTGGCCCGCAGCGCCTGCAAAGTGGCCGGGCGCTGCGGCAGCTGCGCCGAAGCACCGGTATGCCAGAGGCCGAGGGCCAGAAGGGAATAAAGAGCCGTTTTCATCGGTGAGGGGGTTAGTGGAGTTGGAGGACAAGGCAAAGGTCTTCCGGCGCAAAAGCTTCCACAATCCCGGAAATCGATGAATTACACCTACCGAAAAACCAGTAGCTGCATCGCGCTGGCCGTCCTGACGGGGCCCGCCCGCCCAGCTCGCGCTACTGGCGAAAGTGCCAAAACCGGCGGTTATTGGCTCCGCTACGTAGTTTTGCCCACCCCGTCCGGTTGTTCCGGCGGGCTTTCGCGACCTTATGATTGTCTACAAATCGACTGACTGGTGGGAGGCCCTGCGCCACCTGAGCTCCTCTGGCGTAATCCGGCTGCTACTAAGGCGGGTGCTGTTTGTCGGCCTCTATGCCACTGGTATTGCGGCCGCCGCCACCCGGTTCGAGCGCCTGCACACGCCCATCGACCGGGAGTTTTTTACGTTTCTGGGCATCATGCTCAGCTTGCTGATGGCTTTTCGGACCAACACGGCCTACGACCGGTTCTACGAGGGCCGCCGCGTGTGGGGCCAGCTTGTGAACAACTGCCGCAACCTGGCCATTGTGGTCGGGGCCCGCCTGCCGGCCGACGATAAGGCCACCCGTACCTATTTTGCCCGGCTGCTTTCCAACTTTCCCATTGCCCTCGATGGCCACCTGCGCACCGGCGTGCGGTTCGAAAAGCTGGAAGACGCGACCCCTGATTTCGTCAAGGACCTGGAGCTGGTCGACCATGTGCCCGCCCGCATCGCCGCCCAAATACAGGAGTTCTTCGAGCACCTGTTGCGGCAGGGTCTTATTCTGCCCGAGCACCTCATCACCTTCCAGCGCCACCACGAGGCCATGCTCGATGTGGCGGGCGTCTGCGAGCGCATCAAGGGCACGCCCATTCCGTTTTCCTACAGCTACTTTATCAAGGGCTTTATCTCGGTCTTTATTCTGATAATGCCCTTTAATTTACTCGATACCTACCAGTGGCTCACCGTGCCGATTACCATGTTCGGAGCCTACGCCCTGCTCGGAGTAGAGATGATTGGCGACGAAATCGAAGACCCCTTCGGCAAAGACAGCAACGATTTGCCGCTCACCCAGATTGCCAACCGCATTCGGGCCAACGTGCACGAAATCATGCGTGTCAAGCTGGACAAGGACGTGCGGGAGCTGGCCAACCTGCCCTACAGCGTCGTTTTCTAAAGTGCCAGGGACGCTGCTTTGCGCTACGCCACCACCTGCTTTTTATACGCCCCCGGCGTCACACCCTCGTGTTTTTTGAACAGCGCCTGGAAATAGGACAGGTTATTGAACCCCGCCCGCAGGCACACCTCCGCCACGCTGGCCAGCGGGTGGCGCAGCAGCCGCTTGGCCTCGCCCAGCCGCTCCCGAATAATGTACTCGACCGGCGTAATCCCGAACTCGCGCTTGAAGACGCGGAAGAACGTGGCCTTGCTCATGCAGGCCAGCGCGCTCAGCTTATCAATGGTCAGGTTTTCGGCCAGATGCCCTTTAATGTAGCCCACCACGGCGGCGAAGCGGTGGGTGGTGAGGTGCCGGGCGTAGTCGTGGAAAATGAGCTGCCGGGCCTGGGTCTGCATCAGGCGTACCAATAGCTCCTGCAGGGTAAAGCCGGCCAGCACGTCCTTGTTGATATCGGAAGTACGCGACACGGCCACCAGACGGCCCAGCGTATCGGTCAGCTCGGGTGTGTTGGTGAGGTGAGCATAGTCGGAACCCGCGATGGCCCAGGGCTGATGGGTTTCGGCGCGTGGGTAGCGCTCGTTCAGCAAATCCACGGTGTGGCGGATGGTATCGGGTGCGATGGTCACGGCCAGGCACTGCGTGGGCTGGCACAGGCAGGCGTCGGGAAAGTCGATTTCCATCAGCTCGTTTTTGTCGACAACCACCGATTCGCCGGGCAGGTAGTCGAAGGCTTCGCGGCCGGGCAGGTGCATCACCTTTTTGCCGCGCAGCATCGTGGTCAGGGCCAGGCCTTCGAGGCGCAGGGGCACGCGGTGGGCGGCGTGGTGCGTTTCGAACACGTTGAGCTCGAATCCCTCCAGGCTGTATACCGTCCGGTTTTCGACCAGAGAATGCAGCCGCTCCAGCGCGAGTGGTGCAACGGCGGCAGGCAAATGAACGCGGCTGGGCATGGCGGAAGTGATTGTGGTGAGGGAGTACACACTCCCAACATGGCGAGGGGGTAGCAAGTTGCGATAATTTCAGCACTCTTTGCGATAATACCACAACCTTTCAGCTAAGTAAAAAGGGACCTTTACAATATCTTCAGTTCACCTAATTCCCATTCCAACAAAGCCATGGCTGAAACCTTAGAAGAAACCACTACCGTAGTGGCCCGCCCCAAGTTCAAATCGCATTACGACAACTTTATCGGTGGCAAATGGGTGGCCCCGGTCAAGGGCCAGTATTTTGAAAACCCGTCGCCCATCGACGGCAAGGCTTTCACCAAAGTAGCCCGTAGCACCAAGGAAGACATTGACCTGGCCCTCGATGCCGCCCACGAAGCCTTCAAAACCTGGGGCAAAACCTCGCCCACCGAGCGGAGCAATATCCTCAACAAAATTGCCAACCGCATCGAGGAAAACCTCGCCCACCTCGCCGCCGTGGAATGCGTCGAGAACGGCAAGCCCATCCGCGAAACCACCTACGCCGACATGCCGCTGGTGGTGGACCATTTCCGCTACTTCGCCAGCGTAATTCGGGCCGAGGAGGGCAGCGCTACCGAGCTGAACAGCACCACGCTTTCGCTCAATATCCAGGAGCCGCTGGGCGTTATCGGCCAAATTATTCCCTGGAACTTCCCGATACTGATGGCCACCTGGAAGCTGGCCCCCGCCATCGCGGCCGGCTGCACCGTGGTGCTGAAGCCCGCCGAGCAAACCCCCGCCAGCATTATGGTGCTCATGGAGCTGATTCAGGATTTGGTGCCGCCCGGCGTGATTAACGTCGTGAACGGTTTCGGCCTCGAAGCCGGCAAGCCGCTGGCCTCGTCGCCCCGCATCAACAAGGCCAGCTTCACGGGCGAGACGACCACCGGCCGCCTCATCATGCAGTATGCGTCGGAGAACTTGATTCCGGTGACGATGGAGCTGGGCGGCAAGTCGCCCAACGTCTTCTTCAAGAGCGTGATGGATGCCGACGATGACTTCCTCGACAAAGCCATCGAAGGCGCGGTGATGTTTGCCCTGAACCAGGGTGAAATCTGCACCTGCCCCTCGCGGATGCTCGTTCAGGAAGACATTTACGACGAGTTTATTGCCCGCGTCATTGAGCGCGTGAAGGCCATCAAGCTGGGCAACCCGCTCGACATGACTACGATGATGGGTGCGCAGGCCTCGAACGACCAGTTCGAGAAAATCCTGAGCTACCTCGAAATCGGCAAGGCCGAAGGCGCGGAGGTGCTGACCGGCGGCGAAGCCTATTCGCAGGAAGACGGCGCGCTGGCCGAGGGCTACTACATCCACCCCACCATTTTCCGGGGCCACAACAAGATGCGGATTTTCCAAGAGGAAATCTTCGGCCCGGTGCTGTCCGTCACCACCTTTAAAACCGTGGAGGAAGCCATCGAAATCGCCAACGACACCCTCTACGGCCTCGGGGCCGGCGTGTGGACCCGCGACGCCCACGAGCTGTACGAAGTGCCCCGCGCCATTCAGGCCGGCCGCGTGTGGGTAAACTGCTACCACGACTACCCCGCCGGTGCGCCGTTCGGTGGCTACAAGGCCTCCGGTTTCGGCCGCGAAAACCACAAGATGATGCTGGGCCACTACCGCCAGAACAAGAACATGCTCATCAGCTACAGCCAGCAGAAGCTGGGCTTCTTCTAGACCCAGGTTAGCTGACTGACGTAGAAGAACACCGGTTAAGAACGTCATGCTGAGCGAAGCCGAAGCATCTCTACCGCGTAACTAAATCCTTACGATTGGATTAGTAGTGCAGTAGAGATGCTTCGACTTCGCTCAGCATGACGTTCTTGTTTGGTGGCACTGCTTTTTGCCTACTTGCTAAGCAACAGCCAGGCAGCTGCCCATGTCTCTATCAACGCCACTTGCTTCGTACTGATGAAAAGTATCCTTCTCCTGTTCATCTTGCTTTCTAGCGCCTCCGTAGCTGATGCGCAGAACCTTCCGGTGCCCGGTGCCAAGCATCCCGATTGGGTGTTGCGAGAATTACCAGCCGAGCGTGGTATGCCCACCTTGCACGTGTATGCTGCCCCGCAGCCCGGCCGCCTGGCTACTGTGGACGTGCGCAACGCCGAAACTGGCGCTGTAGAGCGTGTTTCAGACCCTGCACATGCCTTGGTTTACGACTTCATCAAAAGTGTTATTGAGGATAGACGTACCGGCAAGCGGTACACTTTCTATCGCAAAGGCACTGCGCCAAAGCTGTCACGACCTGAAACTGCTTTTTTGTAAATCAGCCATGTTGGCTCGCGCCGCCAAGCTGCTTCTCATACCCATCACTTCCGCCCAATGCCCACTCCCCGCGTTCTCGTCACCACCGCCGCTGAAGCCACCATCGACTTGCTCCGCGACGAGCACGGCCCGCTCATGTTTCACCAAAGCGGCGGGTGCTGCGACGGCTCCTCGCCCATGTGCTTTGCCAAAGGCGAGTTCCGCGTGGGTGGCAACGATACGTGGCTGGGCCGCATCTACGGCTGCGACTTCTTTATGAGCGCCAGCCAGTTTGAATACTGGAAGCACACCCAGCTAACAGTGGATGTGGTGAAGGGCCGGGGCGCAAGCTTTTCGCTGGAAATCCCGCTCGGCGTGCGGTTTTTGATTCGCTCGCGACTGTTCACGGAGGACGAGGAAAAGGACATGGAGCCAGTTTATGCCGGGGATGAATACCCGGAAATGGCGGTGTAATCGTCAGCGGCAGTCATGCTGAACGCAGTGAAGCACCTTATCGCGTTGGAACGACTTACTCCAACGTGATAAGGTGCTTCAGTGTGTTCAGCATGACTGCCGCTAATCGTTTTACTTCACGTTGGTCTTCGTTACCAGCTGCACCGTTTTGGGGTCCACTGTAATTTCCTGTAGGCGCTGGGCCACGGCGGGCGTCATGCTGGCCTGGTAGCGGCCGTGCAAGTGGCCGGCCAGGAACTTCTCGGAGGCCGCGAACATCGCCATGTTGTTCACGGGGCGGGCGAAGCCGTGGCCTTCATCGGGGGCCAGCAGGTATTGCACGGGGTAGTTGCGGTCGCGCAGGGCTACCACAATCTGGTCGGCTTCGGCCTTGTTCACGCGCGGGTCGTTGGCCCCCTGTACTATCATGAGCGGGGTTTTGATTTTATCGGCCGAGCCCAGCGGCGACATGCGGGCCAGGGCCGCGCGGCCTTCTTCGGTGCCGGGGTCGGCCATGCGGGCGTACATCTGCTTGCGGCCGGCCTCCCAGTAGGGCGGAATGGCGTTGAGCAAGGTCGTAAGGTTCGACGGGGCCACGATGGCCACGGCGGCGTTATACAAATCGGGAGTGAAGGCCACACCGGCCAGCGTGGCGTAGCCGCCGTACGAGCCGCCCATGATGCCCACACGCTTGGGGTCGGCAATGCCCTGGGCCACCAGGTACTTCACGCCCCAGGTCAGGTCGTCCTGCATTTTGCGGCCCCACTCGCCGTTGCCGGCTTCCAGAAACTGCTTGCCGTAGCCGGTGCTGGCCCGGAAATTGGGTGAAAGCACGGCGTAGCCCCGGTTGGCCAGAAACTGGGCCATGGCGTTGAAGCCGTAGGTGTCGCGTGCCCACGGTCCGCCGTGGGGCAGAATAATGACGGGCAGATTCTTCGCCGCCACGCCTTTGGGCAGGGTTAGGTAGGCCGGAATCTCCAGGCCATCCGACGACTTGTAACGCACCACTTTCATGTCGGCCAGGTCGGCGGCTTTCAGCTTGGGGCGGGTTTCGTACTGCTTGCTGAGTTGCTTGGTCTGGCGGTCGAACAGGTAAGCCACGCTGGGCTGCGTGGCCGAGCTGGCCGCGAGAAGCCACAGCCGCTCGTCGGTGGTGTGCGACATGGGCTGCACGTCCAGCCCCGGCAGCTGCCGGCTCACGGTGGCAAAATCCTGCTCAAACCCCTTGTCCTTCCATACGCGGCGCATGCGGTCGTCCTCGAAGCTCACGAATACGGGCTCGTGCGTTTTCTCCGAAATGGTGAGGCCGCCCACGTCCACGCGCTTCAACGGGTCGGCCTGGTAGGGCTGCTCCTGGCCGGTGGCGGGGTCGAGGAGCACGATTTCGGCCAGGTTGCGCTGTCCCTTGTTCGTGGTCAGGTACACGTGCTGGTTGTCTTTGGCGAAACCCTCCACGGCGCTCTGCTCGTCGATGCTCGTTTTGTAGAAGGGCGTCATGTTCTCGCCATCCACGCGCAGCCACTCGGTGCTGCCGTCGGGGTTCGAGCGGGCGGCCAGGCGCAGCTGGTCGTTCCAGTCGAAGGTCCAGTCGCCGATGCGGTCATTGTTCTGGCGCACCAGGGTTTTCTCGCCGGTGGTCAGGTTCAGCTTATACAGGTCGTGCCAGGCCTTGTCGCGGTCATTCAGACCGATGTAGAGCGTGTTGGGGTCGGTGAGGGGCACGTTGAAAATCTGCACGCGCACGCCCTTCAGGTTGGTGAGGTCGCGGGCGGTGGGCACGGGCTGGCCGGCGGGCAGGGCCTCGGCCGGGTTCACGGCGTAGATGTTGAAGTTCTCATCGCCGGCCTTGTCCTGGCTGTAGAGCAAGTACTTGCCGTCGCGGCTCCAGAAGTAGCCGCGCACCGGGCGGCTCTGGTCGTTGGTCATGGGCCGGGCCTTGTCGAAAGGCTCGGCCAAGCCCTTCACCCAGATGTTACGGGTGCCGTTGTAGGGCCGGATGAAGGACAGGAACTTGCCATCGGGCGAGAGCTGCGCGCCCGAAATCTCGGGGTCGCCGAACAGCAGCTCGCGGTCGATAAGCGGGGGCTGACTGCTCGCTTTGGCGGACTGGCCCATGCCGGCCTGCGGATTAGCCAAGGCCAGCAGCAGACCCAATCCCAGAAGGAGATGTTTCATAAGTATTTACAGAAAAAGATGAATATTCCGCCTAATTTAATAAAAAATGACCGAACAGCTCACGCTATCCGGTCATTCCTGCCTGCCGCCTAAATCAGCGCAGCTATTATATATCCCTATTGCTCCTGAAAGTGGTACAGGAACGTGACTACGCCAGTGTAAGCCGGCTTTTTCACGCCTTCAATTTCCAGTGATACTTCAATGCGAGTTTTGGCAATACCGCGCAGGTTGGCCACCGACAGCAGCTTGGCGTGCAGGCGTACGGCGCTGTTCACGGTCACGGCCTGGTTGAAGCGCAGGCTTTCGATTTCGTAGTTCACCTGCATTTTCAGGTTCTCGATGGTCACAATTTGCTGCCACAAGTAGGGCAGCAGCGCCACCGTGAGGTAGCCGTGGGCAATGGTGGCCTTGAAGGGCGACTCCGCGGCAGCGCGCTCGGCATCGGTATGAATCCACTGAAAATCGAGCGTAGCGGCGGCAAACTGATTGATTTGCTCCTGCGTAATGGTGTGGAATGCGGACGTGCCTAACTCCTGGCCGGCGTGTTGTTCAAGTTCGGCGAGGCTGCGGATAGTGAGGACGGACATAAAAAAGGGACGTACGGTTGCGGGTAAAGGGCCGCAAACATACGCCACTTGCCGGTCCGACCGCCCTAGGCGGTCCGACCGGTTGTCGTTAGAGTGAAATCGGGGGTGTTTCAACCGGTCGGACCGCTTAGGGCGGTCGGACCAGTAGCCGACGTGCTTAGCTGCGCCCGCCAAACACGCGGCGCAGCAGCTCGGTGGTGCGGGCCACGGGATTTTCGCGGATGTTGGCCTCCTCTTGGGCGATGAGCGTGAACAGGCCATCCACGGCTTTGCCGGTGGCGTACTGGTTCAAATCGGGCTGCACTTTCTGCACCAGGGGCAGCTGGTTGTAGCTGCCGGCCAGCTGCGTGTAGTAGCGCGTGGCCCCCACCTGGTCGAGGCTTTTCTGCATGATGGGCGAGAAGGCCGTCACCAGTTGCGTGGCGGTGGTACGCTTCAGAAACTGTGTGGCGGCATCCTTCTGGCCGGTGAGGATATTCCAGACATCCGAAAACGTGAGGCTTTTGATGGCCGAGATGAAGATGGGCTTGGCGCTGCGAGCGGCGTCTTCCGCGCCCCGGTTCAGGCTCAGCTCGAACTTATCGACCTGGCTGCCCAGGCCAATGCTGCGCAGCGTGGTGGCTACGCGCTGGGCATCGGGCGGGAAGGGGATGCGAATGAGGCGGTTGAGGTAGAAGCCATCGGGCTGCGAAGCCTGGTCGGCCCCCTTACCGATGCCTTGTAGCAGGGCTTCCTTGAGGCCGCTGGCGGCTTCGGAGTTGCTTAGGCCGCCAATGCTGCCGCTGTTGGTGGTGCTGGTAGTACCCGTGGTGCTGCCGGGAAGCCTGATGCCGCCAGGCAGCTTAATGCCGCCCAGATTGGGCAGGCGAAACTGCGCCGAAGCACTGAAAGAACTAACCGAAAGCAGCAGCAGCGCCGCGAGAGTGAAGGTTTTCATAGGAGAGTAGCCACGGCAAAAGAGCCCGGCACAGGGCCCATTGCAAGGGCCGTGCCGGATGCTAGAGCCTGTTCAGTCGGCCGCCGTCTACGCGCACTTCCGCGCCTTGCACAAACGCGGCATCATCCGAAGCCAGGTAAGCGACGATAGCGGCTACGTCCTCCGGCTTGCCCACATCGTTTTTGTCGATGACTTCGACGCCGGACTTCACGTTGGGGTTGTCCCAGAGCATGGGCGTGTCGATGGCACCGGGCAGCACGGCGTTGGTGCGGATGCCTTTCGGCTTGCCTTCCAGCGATGACGAGCGGGTGAGCGACAGCATGGCCGCCTTCGCCGCCGCGTAGGGCGCTACCAGCGGGCTGGTTTCGATGGCGTGGATGCTGGCCACGTTCACGATGGCACCGCCCGGCTTCATGTGCAGAAAGGCCTGCTTGGTGAAGTAGAAAGCCCCCAGCAAATCCACGTTCAGGATGCGCAGCCAGTCGTCACCGGTCAGCTCTTCGAGGGGTTTGAACTGCATGAGGCCGGCGTTATTCACGACCACGTCGAGGCGGCCGAATTTGTCCAGTGCGCTCGCTACGGTAGCTTCCACCTGGGCTTCAATGGCCACGTTGCAGAGGCTGGCCAGCACGTCGGGGGCACCGGCGGCTTTCACCTGGGATGTGGCGTCGTCGAGGTTTTGCTGGTTGTAATCGGCCAGCACGATGCGGGCACCCTCATGGGCCAGGCGCTTGGCCACGGCCAAACCAATGCCGCTGGCCCCGCCGGTAACGATGGCTACTTTGTCGGTGAATCTCATGATGGAAGGGGAATGGTCGCGCGAACTTTTAATTCGCGCGCAATAAGGGGATGAGCTGCGTTCGGGCGCGGACTAAAAGGCCTCGCAACATTCAGGAGGCATCGGCCGAAGGGCTGTTGGCGGCGGCGGTCGACTTGTCGGCGCTGGCGGCTTTCACGTTGGCTTTTTGTTCCAGTGCCCAGTCCTCGTTGCTGTCCTGCGGCATCACGATGGGTACTTGCAGGCAGGCGCTCATGGCCGGCAGCACTTGGTTCCAGTCGGTGATGAGCTGCTTGTAGGCCGCGCCCACGGGGCGGATGTTGCGGTCTAAGTCGAATAATCCCAGGGGATTAACCGTGCCGTTGTTTTCGCGCAGGGCGGTGTCCCAGTCCACCTGGTCGGTGAGGGAATACCAGGTGAAACCCACGACGGGCACGCCGTCGTTGCGCACGCGCAGCACGTTGGCCCACTCTTTCCAAAGCCAGTGCACGGCCTCGTCGCCGTTGGGGCCCTGCCAGAGGTTGGTTTCGGTGTGCATCACGGGCAGGCGGTAGCGGTCGTGGTATTGGGTGGTGATGACGTGGTAGCCAAACACTTCGCCCGCGGCCACGCTGCTGCCATCGGCCCGCACGCGGTGCTCGTTGGTCTTGTAATAGTCGTTGCCCATGATGCAATGCTGCTTGAGCTGGTTGCCGAGGAAGAAGTGATATTCCTCGCGGGTCATGCCGTTGTCCATCAGGAACTCATACATCGTCGAGTCAACGCGCCGGCCGTAATTCAAATCCAGCGACAAAAACCGCTCAGCGTTCATAACCTCGGCCGGCTTGATGGCGGCGGGGTTTTCGGCGTGGAAATACTCGCTCGACTCACTCTGGATAAAGATGGCATCGGGCCGCACTTCCAGAATGGCCTTCATGGCCAGTACGTTGGCTTTCACGATGTACTTGAGGGCCGTTACGAAGGATTTGTCACCGGTCAACTGCTCATTCCACCAGCCGTAGCGGGCCGAAAATTGCGCGCAGATGTACATCTCGTTTACCGGCGTGTAGAGCTGTACCCACGGAAACCGCTGCGCAAAGGCCCGCGCATACTGCGCAAACAGCAGCGGGAAATCGGGGTTCTGGAAATTGCCCAGCCAGTCGGGCACGCCGAAGTGGCACAGGTCGACGATGGGCGCGATGTTGCGCCGCCGCAGGTCCTGAAACGTCGTATCGGCAAACGACCAATCGTACTTGCCAGGCCCCAAAAACGTGGTGTGAATGGGCGGCCCGTAGCGCAAAAAGCAGATGCCCAGCTCCTGCACCAACTCAAAATCCCGCTGCCAATACTGGTAATGGCCGCATTTTTCCATCTCATCCACGCGCAGCTTGCCGTTTTGGATGGTGGGGTTGCTGTTTTCGATGCCGGTGGCGAAAAGGAATTGTGGGCCCATGCGGGAGGGATATAGCGCCGGCTTCAACTGGCGCAGATGAACGGGGAATTGGTTGAGCAGCTTACTCAGTTTGGTGCTTTTGCGTTGTAGTTGCCGGGCCTCACACGTCACCAGCTGGAGCATGTTGCTACAAATTCCGCATCGCCACGATGTTCAGCTGCGCATCAAACTGGTATTCGTGCACCGCACCGGTCACAATTTCCAGCGCCACCACCTGCTCCGGCGTGAGCTTTTCGAGGTACATACGCAGTCCGCGCAAGGTGTTGCCGTGCGACACGATGAGCACATCCTGGCCCGCTCGCAGCTGGGGGGCTATTTCGGCCTCGAAGTAAAGCACGGCCCGGGCCTGGGTCTGCTGGAGGCTTTCGCCGTTGGGCGGGGCCACGTCGTAGCTGCGCCGCCACTCGTCCACCTGTGCCTGGCCGTATTTGAGGGCGACTTCGGTCTTGTTGAGGCCTTGCAGGTCGCCGTACATCCGCTCCTTCAGGGCGTCGGCGTGGTGCACCGGGAGGGTGGCCCAGGCCGGCCGCGCCACAATGATGTCCAGCGTGCGCTCGGCCCGGATAAGAGTGGAGCTGTAGGCCACGTCGAAGTGGAAGCCGCGCAGCTTTTCGGCCACTTGCTGGGCTTCGGTCTCCCCTTTGGGGCTGAGGGCCACGTCGAGCCAGCCGGTAAATATATTGGCCAGGTTGGCGGTCGATTCACCGTGCCGGACGAGCACTAGGATGGCCATAAATCGGGGTTTTTATGGCCGCGTGCGCCCATTGATGTTGAGTGGCTATCCTATCCGAATAGCCCGTCATGCTGAGCGGAGCCGAAGCATCTCTACCGCAATAGTAACTAATTACTTCAGCGGTAGAGATGCTTCGGCAAGCTCAGCATGACGGGCTTTTTTCGTTCCATTGCCTTCTACGCTGGGCTTGGAGTGGGCTCCGGGCCTTTTTCCTCTTTATGGCCGCTGTGCTCCTCGTCGGGCTTGTAATTCTTCTCCAGCTCGGCCAACTTTTCCTTGCCGTAGGCGAAGCGGGTGATGATGACGTAGAGCACCGGCACGATGAAAATGGCCAGCGCCGTGGCCGCCAGCATGCCGCCGAGCACCGTCCAGCCCAGGGTTTGGCGGCTGAAAGCCCCGGCCCCGGACGCAAACGTGAGCGGCGCAATGCCCAGGATAAAGGCCAGCGACGTCATGATGATGGGGCGCAGGCGCAGGCGCACGGCTTCGAGCGTCGCCTCGACCAGCGGCATGCCTTTATCAACCCGCTCTTTGGCAAATTCGATAATCAAAATGGCGTTTTTGGCCGACAAGCCAATCAGCGTAATCATGCCGATTTGGGCGTAGACGTTGTTGGTGAGCTTGGGCAGGAAAAACAGCGCCAGGATGGCACCGAAGATGCCCACCGGCACGGCCAGCAGCACCGAGAACGGCACCGACCAGCTTTCATACAGGGCGGCTAGGAACAGAAACACGAAGGCGATGGACAGCGCGAAGATGTAGATGGTCTGGCCGCTGGCCTGCACTTCTTCACGGCTCAGGCCCGAGAATTCGTAGCCGTAGCCCTGGGGCAGGGATTTCGCGGCTTCCTCCTGCAGCGCTTTGATGGCGTCGCCGGAGCTGTAGCCGGGGGCAGGGTTGCCGTTGATTTCGGCCGAGCGGAACAGGTTGTAGTGCGAGATGAGCGGGGCGCTTTCGGTGCGCTTGACGGTGGTGAGGCTGCTCAGGGGCACCATGGTGCCGGCCGAGTTACGCACGTAGTACTGGCCCACGTTGGCGATGTCGTCGCGGTAGCTGCTGTCGGCCTGGGCCAGCACGCGGAAGTTGCGGCCGTAGAGCGTGAAGTCGTTCACGTAGGCCGAGCCGAGGTAGGTGCGCAGGGCGGTGGCCACATCGGCAATGGACACGCCGAGCTTCTTGGTGTTTTCGCGGTTGATGGTGAGCTGGTAGCCCGGCGTGTTGGCCGTGAAAAACGAAAAGCCGCTGGCAATTTCGGGCCGCTTCCGAATGGCCCCGAGGAAGGCTTGCAGGTTAGCGTCGAAGGTGCGAACGTCGCCGCCCTGGGCTTCGCGCTCTTGCAGCACGAAGCTAAAGCCGCCGGTGTTGCCCAGGCCGGGGATGGCGGGTGGCGAAATCACCACCGTGGTGGCCTCCTTAAACTTGGCCATGCGCTGCTGCAAGGTGGCCATCAGGCCTTGCAGGCGCAGGGATTCGTCCTTGCGGTCTTCCCAGGGCTCCAGCTGGCAGAAGATGGTGCCGGAGTTCGATTTCGAGGAGAAGTTCACGGCGTTGAGGCCGCCGAGAGCGGCGTAGTGCGCAATGCCTTTCACCTGCGACAGCTCCTTCATCATGCCCTGGAGCGTGGCCACGGTGCGGGCCGTGCTGGACGCCTCGGGCAGGTTGAAGGTGATGAAAATCCGGCCTTCGTCCTCGGTGGGCAGAAAGCCGCTGGGCTTGCCCCGGAACAGCAGCACCGTGCCCGCCACGATGCACACCAGGATGATGACCACAAACTTGGAATTCTTGATGCCCTTGGCCACGCCGTTGCCATAGGTATCCGTGACGCGGCCAAACCAGCTGTTGAACTTGAAAAAGAACTTGTCGAGGCCCGTCGAATGCTCGTCGCGCTTGGTTGGCTTCAGGAGCAGCACGCACAAAGCCGGCGTGAGCGAAAGGGCCACGAAGGCCGATATCAACACCGAAATGGCGATGGTGATGGCAAACTGCTGGTACAAGCGCCCCGTGATGCCCGGAATGAAGCCCACCGGCACGAACACCGCCGCCAGAATAAGCGCAATGGCGATAACCGGGGCCGAAATCTCGCGCATGGCTTCGAGCGTAGCGTCGAGCACGTTCATGTTGCGCGCGTCCATGTTGTGCTCCACGGCCTCCACCACCACAATGGCGTCATCGACCACAATGCCGATGGCCAGCACGAAACCGAACAGCGTGAGCGTATTAATCGTGAAGCCCAGCGGAATGAAAAACACGAACGTGCCGATAATGGACACCGGAATGGCCAGCACCGGAATGAGCGTGGAGCGCCAGCTTTGCAGGAACAAAAACACCACCACCACCACCAGCAGCAGGGCGATGCCCAGCGTTTCGACCACTTCCTTGATGGACACTTTTACCACGCTGGCGGCCTCGAAGGGCACGATGTAGGTGAGGTCGGTGGGGAACTTCTTCGAAAGCTGTTCCATGGTTTTGTTCACGTTGTCAAACGTTTCCAAGGCGTTGGCCCCAGGGGCTTGGTACACCAATAGATAGGCGGCGCGCTTGCCGTCCACGTAGGAATTGTTGCCGTAGTTGAACTTGCCCAGCTCCAGGCGGGCCACGTCTTTGAGGTACACAATGCCGCCGTTCTGCTCGGGCCGGGTCTTCACGATGATATCACCGAATTCCTCGGTGGTGGCCAAGCGGCCCTGCACCGTCACGATGTACTCAAACGTCTGGCCCGTCTGCTGGGGCGGGGCCCCGATGGAGCCGGCCGCAATCTGGGCATTCTGCTCCTGCACGGCCGCCAGCACGTCGTTGGCCGTGAGGCCGAGCTGCGAAAGCTTGTCGGGCTTCAGCCAAAGGCGCATCGAGAAGTCATCGGCGCGGCTCACGATGTCGCCCACGCCCTTGGTGCGCAGCAGGGCGTCCTTGATGTAGACGTTGGCGTAGTTGTCGAGGAAGGTGGCGCTGTGGGTGGCTTTGGGGGCGTAGAGGGCCACCAGCATCAGGATGCTGGGGTTGCGCTTGCGCACCGTGAGGCCGAGGCGCTGCACTTCCTGCGGCAGGGAGGGCAGGGCAATGCCCACGCGGTTCTGCACGTCGAGGGCGGCGATGTTGATGTCGGTGCCGACCTCAAAGTTCACCGTCATGCTCATCTGGCCGTTGCTGGTGCTGTTGCTTTGCAGGTAGGTCATGCCGGGGGTGCCGTTCACCTGCACTTCCACGGGCGTGGCCACGGTCTGCTCCACGGTTTGGGCATCGGCCCCGGTGTAAGTGCCGGACACCGACACCGTGGGCGGCGTGATTTCGGGGTACTGCCCGATGGGCAGGTTTAACATGGCCAGCAAGCCCACCAGCACAATCACCAGCGAGCTGACGATGGCCGTGACGGGGCGGCGGATAAAGGTTTCTGCTATCATGAGTTAGCTATAGTCTGTTAGAATAAGGCCGTCATGCTGAGCGCAGCCGAAGCATCTCGCGTGCAGCAGTAATTAATGCTAGCTGCAACGAAGCGGTAGAGATGCTTCGACTGCGCTCAGCATGACGGCCAGATAAACCGGGTGCCTACTTCCCTGATGCCGGCGGCGGCCCCTTCGGTACTTCGGTGGTAATCTTCGCGCCGTCGCGCAGCTTCTGCACGCCTTCGGTCACGATTTTCTCGCCGTTCTTCACGCCGTTCATCAGCACAATCTGGTCTTTCAGGCGGGGACCAAGCTGCACTTTGCGCTGCTGGGCGGTGCTGCTGTCGCTGGCCACATACACGAAGTTCTCGCCCATCTGCTCCACGATGGCCTTGTAGGGCACCACCAGGCGCTCGCCCGACTGCGTGTTGAGGACTTTGATAACGGCGCTCATGCCGTCTTTGAGCTCCCGCTTGGGGTTGGCAAACTCTATCCGCACCGTGATGGAGCCGGTGCCGCTGTTCACGTTCCGGTCGATGGTGCGGATGCGGCCGGGCAGCGGGTAGGTGACGCGGCCGGGCAGCACCAGGCGCAGCGAGGAGTCGGCGCGGGCGGCCTTGTTGTTCTGCAGCGTGCTGAAGCGGGCAATGTCCGTCTGCGTCACCACGATATCGACACCCACCGGGTCTTCGCTCGAAATGGTGTTCAGCAGGGTCGTGCCCGCGCCCACCTGGGAGCCCAGGCGGACCTCCGAAATACCGATGCGGCCCCTAAATGGCGCGGTGACCTTGGAAAAGCCGAGGTTGTTGCGGGCAATGTTCACGGTGGCCTGCGCGGCGGCCACCTGGGCGCGGGCCGTGGCGGCGGCCGTGGTGGCGTTGTCTACCAGTTGCCGGGCCACGGCGTCCTGCTGGGCGAGGCGCTGGTAACGGCCGGCGTTTACCTGGGCGTTGGTGGCATTGGCCTGGGTGCTGCGCAAGTCGGCCTGGGCCTGCTGAAAGGCCGCCTGGTACTGGCGCTGGTCAAGCTCGTAGAGCAGCTTGCCCTTGGGCACCACCTCGCCTTCCTTGAAATAAATGCCCGTCACGAAGCCCGTGACCTGCGTGCGCAGCTCTACAGTCTTGAGGGCCGTCACGGTGGCCGGGTATTCGTCGTAGTAAATAGCTTCGGTGGTGCGGGCCGCAGCCAGGGTCACGGGGGTAGCGGGCGGCGCGGCGTTTTTCTTCTGCTCGTCTTCCTTCTTGCCGCACGAGGCCAAGACTAACAGGCCCAGGGCCAAGTGTTTTTTGTTCATGTCTGTTTTCAACTTAAGTAGGTAGAGCGTCATGCTTCATCTGGCGTCCGCTTGCCGAAGCATCTCTACCGCCTTGTTGCTGCGATTGATTTACTTATGCGGTAGAGATGCTTCGACAGGCTCGGCATGACGGTCCGGCGAATGACGTTCTGACGACTTCACCAGTCAAATTTTAATACTCCGCTGGCAGCACGCCCAGCGAGCGTTGCAGCTCCACCTTGCTGCTCAGCACCTGAAACAAGGCCGTGTAGTAGTTGAGCTGCGAGGTGCGAAGCGTGGTTTGGGCTATCAGCAGGTCGATGTAGGCCTTGATGCCCTCGCGGTACTGCAAGTCGACCACCGTGTACACCTGCCTTGATAAATCGAGGTTGCGCTTGCCAATGAGGTAGTCGTTGTAGGTGCTTTTGTAGGAGGCCAGGGCCGAGGCATACTCGGTGTTAATCTGATTCTTGGTGCTGGTCAGGTCCTCGTCCAGGCGGTTGTTCTGGAGGCGGGCGCGGCGCAGGTTTTGGGTGCGCCGGAAGCCGGTGAAGATGGGCAGCGTGGCCTGCAAACCGGCGTAAGAGTTAGGGAAGCGCTGGCTGTACAGGTCGCCAAAGCGGTTGTTCTGGTACACCGTGTTGTAGTTGCCAAACGCCGAGAGCGACGGCAGAAAGCCCAGCCGGTAATAATCCACCGTCACGCCTTGCAGCGACTTCTGCGTCAGCAGCTGTTGGTATTCGATGCGCGTGCTCGGGTTCAGCGAGAGTGTGGTGTCAATCACTGCTTCGGTCTCCAGCGCCAGCGTGTCGTATTGCAACGCCAGCGGGCGCTCGGCGGGCAGGCCCATTAGCTGCTGGAGGAAGGCTTTTTTGGCCTTGATGCTTTCCTGGGCCTGCTTGCGGCCGGCCAGCGAGTTGTTGAGCGAAATTTCGGCCTGCAGGTAGTCGGTTTTGTCCACGATGCCCACGTCGTAGCGCGCCTTGGCATCCTTGTAGTTGCGCTGGAGGCGGGTAATGTCCTGGTTGAAAACATCGAGCTGCCGCTGCGACAAGAGCACGTCGTAAAACGCCTTGCTCACGTCTGAAACCGTGCTGATGCGGTTGTTGGTCGTGTTTTGCTGCGCACCCTGGCGATTGAAGCGGGCGGCGCGCCGCGCCAGGGCTACGTCGTTGCTGTAAATGGTTTGGGTGCCCGAAATGCCGATGGTCGAGGTATTGCGCACCCCAATCTGGCGCGGCTCGTTGATGCCCGTCACCAGGTTGGGGAAAATGGTAGTGGGCAGCTGGAAGTAATGCTGGCCCGAAGCCGTGAGGCCGATTTGGGGCAGCCCGGCGGCCAGCGCAATCCGGTTTTCGGCTTTGGTAATCTCTTCGTCAATCCGTGCCTGCCGCACCAAGGGCTGGTTTTGCAAGGCAAACACTACGCATTCCTGCCGGGAAAGAGGCTTATCGGGCGGAAGAACCGGTTGGGAAAAGGCGTAAAACGGGGCAAACAGGAATAGGTGGAACAGCGCTTTTAGCGCCAATGGAGTTCGTTTCATAGATGAATAAACAGAGGCAACTTATCTGGCCGGTAAGGGGAACCGCGCATAGCACAGCGGTAAAAGCCACTTAAGCCAAGGTTCGTTAACATGTTTTGCCCGGAAAGGTTGCGAACAACGGGAAGGCTCCCTTATTTGCCGGCCCCAAGCGCCACTGTTTATAACGCGTTCACCTGTAAATTGATGTCCACATTGCGGCCGTGGTCGTCGGCGCAGGAAATCTTCACCGCCCCGGCGGGTGGCCGGAAAAACACCCGCTCAGTGGCCGAGGCAGCCCGCAGAAACCGGTTGTTCACGTACCAGTACACCTGGCGCACCTCGCTGCCCGCCGCGCAGCTCAGCAGCATCTGCTGCTGCTCGTGGCGGTCGAGCACGTACTCGGCGTGGTCGAGCGGGGAGGTGATGGCCAGGGCCGCGCCCGCGCCGCCGTCGGCGGCGCGCACCAGGCGGCAGTCGGGATTATGCGGGGGCAGGCGGGTGCTGGGCAGGCCCTGCGTTTCGCGGAAAGCCAACACCTCGGGCAGTGGGTTCGGGAATAATTGGCGCTTAAAACCAGCCGCCGGCACGCAGGCCCGGCAGTAGGCCATGGCCCCATCGGCCGAAACCAGGGCTTCTTTTTGGTGCTCGCAGCGCCGGGCCGACGAGGTGCCGGGTAGGTAGTAATCAATTAGTTGATTGGGGCAATGCTCGCCGGGCACGAGGCCGGTTTCGGCGCACACGAGGCGGAAATCGAGCGTGGCGGGGGGCACGGCCCAGCGGTTGGGCGAGTTGTAGGCGAGCGTGTTGAACAAGTCGAAGAGCAGGGGCGAGGCCACGTCGGCCCCGGTCAGAGCCGGGCTGCCCTGCCCGCTGAAATTGCCCACCCACACGCCGATGGTGTAGTCCTGGTTGTAACCAATGCTCCAGGCATCACGGCGGCCGTAGCTGGTGCCGGTTTTCCAGGCGATTTTGGGGAGGTGGCGGCTGTTTTGGTAGCCCATCGGTAGGTCGGGGCGCGTGCGTTGGGCGAGGATGTCGGTGATGAGGAAGGCGGCGGCGGGAGAAAAAAGGGAATTAAAAATTAAAAATTGAGAATTAGAAGTTGCAGCTGGGCCAGCACTGTTTCGCTTCGGATTTATTCCCGAGGGCTCGTTTTTAATTTTTAGTTCTTCATTTTTAATGAGAGCCAAAGGTGCGTACCGCCCGCCATCCGCCAGCGCCGCGTACAGCCCCGTCAGTTCCTCCAGCGTGGCCCCGCAGCCGCCCAGAATGGTGCTTAAACCCAGCCTCGGTGCGGCTTTGGCCACGCTTTTGAAACCCGCCGCCCGCAGCTTATCGGTGAAAACGGGCACGCCCACATCGGCCAAAATTCGCACCGCCGGAATGTTGAGCGAGTAGGCCAGGGCCCGCTCCACGGTCACTTCGCCGGCGCAGCTCTTGTCGAAATTCTCGGGCCGGAAGCCGCTGAAATTGGTGGGCACATCGGGTAGCTTCAGCTTTGGGGTGATGATGCCCCGGTCCACGGCCAGGGCGTAGAGAAATGGCTTTAGCGTGCTGCCCGGCGAGCGAATGGCCCGCACGCCATCAACCTGCCCACTACTGGTGGCGTCGGCAAAATTGGCCGAGCCCACGTAGGCTTCCACGGCGCGGGTGCGGTTGTTCACGACCAGCACGGCGGCCTGCGAAATGCCCAATTCGTGCAGGCGGCGCACGTAGTTCCTGGTTAAATCTTCGGCCTTGGCCTGGGGGCCGCGCCGTAATGTGGAATGGATGATGGGCTGGCCCGGAAACTGCGTGACCAGCCGGCGTGCCAGGTGCGGGGCCAACGCGGGGGCGGCGTGGCGCTGGGCATCGAGCGGCTCATTAATGGCATCTTCAATGTCCTGGTTGGGAAACAACTGCTGCCGCTGAAACTGCCGCAGCCAGCGGTTGCGCTCGGCCAGAATTCGGTCGTTGTTCTTGCCCAAAACCAGCACGCGCGGCTGGTTGGGAATAATGGCCAGCGTCACGGTCTGGGCCAGGGATAAGTAGTCGGGTGGCTGCTGGAAATAGAGCAGCGCAGCCGATTTCACGCCTTCGATGTTGCCGCCGTAGGGCACCAGGTTCAGGTAGAGCTGCAGGATTTCGGCCTTGCTGTAACGGGCTTCCAGCTGCGTGGCGCGCAGCATTTCCAGCAGCTTATTGCCGAAGGTGCGCTCTTTGGGTTCCAGCAGGCGGGCCACCTGCATGGTGATGGTGCTGGCCCCGGTGGTGCGGCCTTTTCTGAAAATATTTCGCCCCGCCGCCTGAAGTATTGCGAATGGATTGACGCCGAAATGGTAGCGAAAATACCGGTCTTCCTTATTGATAATGGCCTGCTGCAAGGCGGGCGTTATTTCCGCTAACTCGGTTTTCATCCGCCATTTCTGGGTGGGATTCAGGAAGGCGTGGAGGACGGTGCCATCGGCGGCCAGCACGATGGGGGAGTAGTGTGGGGCGGGCGGCAGGGGAAAGAGGCGGTTGAGGCCGAAGAACAGGAGCAATGCCCCTGCAAGCCCCCAAAGTAGCCGTATGCCCTGCCGCCGATTCATGATGAAAGATAGCGGAAACCCCAGGTAAACCCTGAATGCTGCTTCAGCTTCTGTAAACAGGATGCCCCGCCGGGGCCGTTTCGACAGCCTTCGTATTCAGGTTGGGCGTCATCCAATCGTTAAAACGTGATTTTCAATTAAAATGCTGCGATTATATGGCACTGGCAATTATCCGTTGTTTGACAATGGTATTTTCAATAAAATAGATAAAAGTTCAAAAAATAGTAATTCAGGGTAAATCCGCTGAAAATAGTGATTCGTAGGTAGTGGCGTGGCCGTCAGGAATATCGGTAACGCCTTTGCGCTGGGCCCAGCGCATGAATTGGGCTGCCGCATGTCGCTGCCCGGCCACTGCAATACCTCACTAACCAACCCGCTATTTTCACACGCTTACATGAAAAACAAAATTCTCCTTACCCTGCTCGTGGCAGGGGTCAACGGCGTTGCGTTTGGCCAAGCCATCGTGGACCCGGAGCTGCGGACGGCATTAGCCACCAGCCCAGTCGCTCAGGTAGTTGTGACTTTTAATGGAAGCGGAGCACCGCAGGCTTCGCAGCTGCTGGCGCTGCAGCAGTTGGGCATCACGCGGGGCATCACCATGCAGGCATTGCCCATTGCCGGCATAGTGGCTACGGCCGCCCAGGTCAATGCCCTGGCCGCCAACCCCGCCGTGCGCTCGCTGTTCATCAACAAGCAGCTCGACTACGAAAATTTCGACGATACCAACCTGACGGGCGTGAAGCGCCTGCGCCTCGACCAGCAAATCACGGCCCGCAACAATGGGACGCCCGTTTCGGGGCGCGGTATTGGCGTGCTCATCAACGACAGTGGCGTCGATGGCACCCACGATGACATCAAGCTTGGCACGCACCTGGTGCAGAATACGCTGGGCTCCACCAACCTCAACTCGGTGAATGCCATGCTGCCCGTGACCTACGTGGAGGGCGTGCCGAACACCGACAACAACTCGGGCCACGGCACGCACTGCGCGGGCACGGTTGGTGGCAACGGTGCCCGGTCGGGTGGCAAGTACGAGGGCGTGGCACCCGGCGCTTCGCTGCTGGGCTACGGCTCGGGCGGTGCGCTGCTGGTGCTCGATGCCATCGGCGGCTTCGACTATGCGCTCACGCACCAGTTCCAATATAACATCCGGGTTATCAGCAACTCCTTTGGCTCGTCGGGCACCTTCGACCCCAGCGACCCGCTGAACGTGGCCACCAAGCGCTGCTACGACCGCAACATGGTGGTGGTATTTGCCGCCGGCAACTCCGGCCCCGGGGCCGATACCCACAACCCCTACGCCATTGCCCCCTGGACCATTTCGGTGGCCGCCGGCGACAAGAACGGCCTGCTCGCCAGCTTCTCCTCGCGTGGGGTGAAAGGCCAGGGCGGTACGTTCCAGGTCGATGGCCAGACCTGGACCTATAAGAATGAGCCCGTGATTACGGCCCCCGGCGTTGATGTCGTTTCGACCCGCACGCAGGGCCCGATACCGCTGCTGGGTGCCCAGAAAGATGCTGCCGTACTCACGCCGGCCGAGCTTCCCTTCTACACCGTGCTGAGCGGTACTTCCATGGCCACGCCCCACACGGCTGGGGTCATTGCCCTCATTCTGGAAGCTAAGCCGTCGATGTCGCCCGCCCAGGTGAAGGAGCTGCTGCAGAAAACCGCCACCAACATGCCCGGCCGCGAGTCGTGGGAAGTAGGTGCCGGCTATGTGAATGCCTATGCCGCGGTGGACCGCGCCTTCCGGGGTACCAACTTTGGCGCTACCGTCAACAGCACCCGCACTTTCAGCAGCAGCGTGAACTCGCTGGCTGCGGTTAGCAACTTCACCGTAAAGTATAACCCCGCTACCACGGCTTCGAACCAGTTCACCTTCAAAGTTCCCAGCGGTGTGAACAGCCTGGAGGCCAGCATCAACACATACGGGATTGAAGGCCAGACCGGCAACACGGTCAACCTGATTGTGCTCGACCCCACCGGCAAGCAGTACCGCTCGGGCATTCCCGCCGAGTTCACGCTCACTCCCGGTCGCAGTGTGGCTGTGGCCTCGCCCATGGCCGGCACCTGGACCCTGAAAATAGAGGGCCTGAATGGCGTGGCAGCTCCCGAGGACATTGACGGCAAGATTACCATGCAAACCCCCGCCGGCACCACCAACCTGAACGACATTGCCGGCAACCCGGCCGAAGCCTCCATCATCATGGCCGTGACCAACCGCCTCGTCGATGGTCTCCCGAACGGCTTCAAGCCCAGCCAGCCCCTCACCCGCCTGCAGCTGGCCGATTACCTGCTCATGGGCCAGGGCGTACGCCAGTACCAGCCTACCGACGGCTCGCGCACGTTCAGCGACATATCGTCGGCTACCGACATGCTGCTGACCGAGTCGGTTGCGGCCCGTGGCGCGGCCATCCGCGACCGGTACCAGCAGTTCAACGGTGTGATGGTGCCCATGGCCAACGGCTCGTTTGCCCCCAGTGGCCAGGTGAGCCGCGCTTCGCTGGCCTATTCGCTGGTGCAGGCCCTGGGCTTCCAGACGCAGGCCCTGGCCCGCAACGGCAAGGCCGTAACGGTGAACTACAACGGCGCTAAGGTTGCCGTTGATGATGCCGCTGGCATCCCCGCCGGCCTGGAAGGCTACGTAAGCATCGCCCTGGAGCTTAACCTCATCAATGCCTACTTCTCGGTAACGCAAGGCCCTTACGACCTGCAACCGGTGGTGCACGCCACCTTCAAGCCAACCCAGGCGGTAACGCGTGGTGAGTTTGCCGTTATCGTAACCCGCACGTTCCCGCAGTACAACGCCGTTACCCAGCCGGCTGCCGCTCGCGGCACAGCCAGCACCGGCACAACGGCCATAACTGCCAGCCCGGCGGCTTACCCCAACCCCTTCACCGAAACTACCACCATCAGCTACTACCTGACCCAGCAGGGCCCGGTGAGCGTGGATGTGTACAACACGATGGGTGCTAAAGTGAAAACCCTGGTGGTTGACACCCAGAATGCTGGCTACCACGAAGTGAAATTCGATGGCCGCGACCTGGCCCGCGGTACTTACCTGTTCAAGGTAAAAACCAGCGAATCGGTTTCGACCAAGCGTCTGGTGCTGCAATAAGTAACCTTCGGGTTGTGATTGAATGAAAAGGGCCTGCTCTATTTGGAGCAGGCCCTTTTCTGTTCTGGCGAGCTTCCTCCCCGGCTCCTCTCCGAAAAGTAAAGGAGGGCAGGGGGAGGCGCACGCGTCAGCGTATTACCGCACCCGCACTACGCCGGCCCCGTTGTAGCTGTGATACTCCGCGTTGTACATCGCGTCCGCGTTCACCGGCCCCAGCTTAAACGTGCCTTTCGATACCGCCCGGCAGAGATAATAAAAATGCTTCGGCGCGCCCGTGGCCGTCGTGAATAGATTAATCCGGTCGTCGCGCACGTCCAGATAATCGGGCGTCGAAGCATCCTTCGCCCAGGCCAGCTCGCGCAATGCGCCGATGCGTGGGTTCTCGATTTCCAACCCAGCCGGTAGCAAATCCGTGATGGCGACGTTCTTGATTTTACCGGCTCCGTCGCCGGCTTCCAGCGTAATCTTCACCACCACCAAATCGTTCTGGCGGAAGCTGGGCGTTCCCAGCGGTACGCCGTCGCGGGTGAGGAACTGGCGGCGCACTTTCAGGTAGCTGTCTTCCTCCTTCACCTGGCCGCTGGCGGAGATGCCTTCGGTTTCCCAGAAGTAGTAGAGGCTGCCCTTGCCGGCGGTCCGGATGCTGACGTTGCGGTTGGCTACGTTGCGTATCGTCAGGTCTTTGCCATCGAAATTCCCAGCCGGTTTGCCGTCGATAAATAAGCTGGCGGTTGCGGTGCTGCGAGCATTCTGGCGGGCTATTTTGCCGAGGGCCAGCAGGGCGAAGGCGCTTTCCTGAGTGCTGAGCCAGGGCGTGGCTTTCAGCTGGCGGCTGAGCTGGCGGGCGATGCCGGGGATTTGCGGGTTGTTGGGGTCGGTGCTGACGAGGACGTTGAGGATGAGGCCTTCGTCGCGGATGGGGGAGTAGAACGAGCCGTCGAGGGCGCGGTGGGCGGCCCGCTCGCTGCCGAAGCGGGTGGGCAGCAGCTCGCGGAAGGCGCGCTGGTTGCCGAGCAGGCTCTGAGTGCAGGCGAGAAGGAATTTGGAGTCTTCGGCCAGCAGTGGGCGGTTGGCGCGGTAGTAGTTCATCGCCACGGGGTCCTGGCGGCCGGCCAGGGCGAGGACGTAGAGCGAGTAGGCGATTTCCTTGCTGGCTATCGTGCGCTGGCGGGCGAGGTTGTTGGCGTCGAAGTACTGGTAGGGCTCGGTTTCGCGCTTTTTGAGGCGGAAGGCCAGGTATTTCAGCACCTTGTCGAGCACCGATTTATTCACCGAGAAGCCGGCCTGCTGGGCTTCCTGCAGGAAGTGGGCGGCGTAGGCGGTGGCCCACCAGTTGTCGTAGTCGCCGCCCGGCCAGTAGCTCAGGCTGCCGTTGTAGAGCTGCATACTCTCAATCTTGCGGATGGCTTCCTGGACGTGGTAGTTCGGGTTGTAGCGCTGGGCCTTCGGGCCGGAACCGGATTTCTGCTGCAAGGTGGCGGCCAAATCGGCGTAGTACAGCTGCGGGAAAGCGGCCGACACGGTTTGCTCCAGGCAGCCGTAGGGATATTGCAGCAGGTAGCGCAAATCCTTGCTGAACTCCGTGAGCGGCGAGCGGCTCACGACCAGCCGACTGGTCAGTGAGGAGGGTAAGAAATCGGTTTTCAGGCTGAGCGGGAGCGTGGCCCCGCCGGCCACTACGCCGCTGCCGGTGCGCTTTTCGAGCGAAGCGGCGGGGCGAATTGGAATATCTACTTCTTCTCGGTATTCTGTTGTTTGAACTGAAGAAGCACGAGGAACATACTCACCTGCTTTTGCCACTATCGTGACTTTCCCTTGGCCAATGGAAGAATTACTCCAAAGCCGGAACGTAACCCTGCCTTCTGAATTGGGCTTTACAATTACACTGTGCATCATGCCAGTGAATTTCCCGTCTCGATTATAGCCGCGTGAAGGAGATTGGGTTGCTGGAGAACCTAGCGCTGTAAAAGTCATTCCCTCATGATATTCGATAGGACCTTCTACCAGAGGCGTGACAGCAATTGACAGCGTTTTATTCGTCGTATTCGTCAGCGTCACCGGTACGTCAATCGTGTCGCCGGGGCTCATAAACCGGGGTAGCGCCGTCGAAATTACTACTGGGTCGGCCACCTTCATCGTGGCTTCGGCCGAGCCGAAGGCATCGTCTTTGTAGGCCACGGCCATGATGCGGAGCGCCCCGCTGAACTGCGGCACGCGCACCCGGTAGCGTACTTTGCCGTCGCCGTCGGCGGTGAGGACACCGCTCCATTTCGACACCAGTTTCACGCGGCGGTTGGGCACGGGGTTGGTGCGGCGGCGCATGTCGGCCGCATCGCCGCCGCTGCTGCTGGTGCCCAACTCGGGCAGCAGGAACGGGTACACGTCGAAGGCCGCCACTTCGAGGGCGCGCTTCTGGTAGAAGTAGGCGTGCGGGTCGGGCGTCTGGTAATTTTTGAGCTGGAGAATGCCCTCGTCCACCACGGCCAGGGTGAGCTGGGCGCGGGGCGCGGTGGTGATTTCCACGGTTTGCCAGGTTTGCGAGCGGCTGGCGGCGGGGGCAGTAATGACCACAGGCAGTCGCGAATCGGCTTTTTCGACGGTGAGCGGCAGGAAGCCGCGGGCCACGGTGAGGGGCAGGCGGTCCTGGGCGGTGTGGGCGCGCACGGCCGTGGCGGTCACGTACACGTTGGGCACGTGCTCGCCCTTGATGGGGATTTTGACCTCGGCCGCCTTGCCGTCGGTGGTCACGTAGAAATGGTCGAGCACGTTAGCTCGCTCCACCGTCACGAGAATGCGGCCGGCGAAGGGCGACTTCAGCAGCAGATTGGCCGTTTCGCCGGGCGCGTACTTGGGTTTGTCCGCCTCAATGGTCACCTCGCCCTCATTGTTCACCTCGAAGGAATTGGCCTGCGTATCGCCGTAGCCATAGGCGTAAAACCGCTGCGTGACGTAGCTGCTGGCCCCCGGCCGACTGATTCTTACCTCGTATTCGCCCGAGTAAATGGGGGTGAAGCTGAAGCTGGTTTCGGCTCCCACGGTGCGGCTTTGGCTCAGAATCACCTGGTCGCGCTGCTGCGAATTGTACACGTAGCGGCCGCCCTGGCGCTCCAGCACGGTTTCCCAAAGCCGGCGCACCACCTTGATTTCGGCCGGCGCGGAAGTGGGTTTGCCGCCCGGCGTGAGGGCCAGCAGCTTCACCGTGAGAGCCTGTTTGGTGCTGATGAGGTCGGGCAGATTGCCGATGCCGAACATGGTGGCCTGCGTCTGCACGTCGAAGGTGGCGAGGCGGTTCACGGGCCGGCCGGTTTCGTCGAACACCGTGGCGAAGGCCACGCCTTCCAGCGTGCCGAGGTCGCGGAAATCGGGCACGGAGTAGGTAGCGGTGCCCAGGCCGGCGGCGTCGGTCATGCCTTCGCGCACGGTTTTTTCGAAGCGCGAGGTGAGGGCGCTTTCGCTGGCTTCGCCGTCGTCGTTGGTCGATTTGCGCCGCTCGCCGCTGTTGATGGTGAAGCTGTAGTCGGGGTATTTCGGGGCCGAAAACGCCTTCTGCTTGAGCGAGAATTCGACCTCGAACTTGCGGTCGGCGGCGGGCGGTCCGAACAGATTCACGGCCGTGATATTGGCCGTCACGTCCTGGCCCGGTTTTACGGTTTTAGGCGCGGCCGTCACGGTCACCTTCATGCGGTCGGGGATGAATTCTTCGACGCTGATTTGCTGCGAGGTCAGCAGCACGTCGTTGCCCGTCAGCACCTCCAGCGTGTAGAGGCCCGTCATGATGCTGGGCGGCAGGATGAAGCGGCTTTCGAAGCTGCCCGCCGCGCTTAGTTTCTGCTGCAAGCTGCTGTATTCCTTGCCGCTAGGCAGCAACAGCCGGATTTTCATCGGCAGGCTCGGCGGCGGGCTTTTCCAGTCCTCGGTGCGGATAACGGTGTTAGTTCGCACCGTGTCGCCGGGGCGGTACAGGTTGCGGTCGCCGTACAAAAAGGCCTGGTAATGCGCGGCGTTCGAGGTCAGCCCGCCCACGGCAAAGCGGGAGGTTTCGACCCGGCTTTTGGTGAGGTCGAGGAAGGAAAAATCGGCCTCCTTCACCGCCGTAATCATGCCCAGCGAGAAGCGCTTCATGCTGGCCGCCGAATCGAACTGCGCCACGCCGGATTTGTCCGTCGTGGTCGTGCCAATCACCTGGTTATTTGAGCTCACGAGGTTCACCGTGACGCCCGCCAGCGGCTCGGCCGTGCGGATGGAATTGGCGAAAACCGTGGTGCCGCCCGTTGCGCCCTGCTTCACGATGAGGCCCAAATCCGTCACGGCTATCAGCTTGCTCACTTGCAGCCACTGCCGCTCGGTATCCTGCACCCGTATCACGTACAGGCCCTTCATCGGCCCCTGAAATTCCAGGTCTTTCAGGTTGAGATTGAGCAGGCGCAAACCGCCTTCCTTGGGCAGCCCATCCACCGAAATGGTGCGCTCCGACAGCACGTTGCCAATGCTCTCGGTGTCGTAATACTGGAAGCTGCGGTCGATGTAGTCGCCGTTTTCGTCCTGGTTTGATTCGCGGGGCTCGTCCTCGTCGTATTCGGGGTAGCCGTACTGCTTTTCGCCGCGCAGCAGCTGCTGAATGTTGTTGGCGTAGACCTTGGCGATGGTCACCTTCACCTTGGCCACTTCGTTGATGCGCAGTCCCAGGTTGCGGTTTCCCAGCGCATCGAGGTACATGGCCTTGTCGCTGCTGGTGAAGCTCAGACTCGGCCGCTCGTCCCCAAACGAAACGGCCTGGCTGAACGCCTCGCCCAGCAGCCCGCCCAGCAGCCCGCGCGTGCCGGCCGCCAGCGAAACCTGGTAGGTTTTGCCCACCTCAAACCCGCCGCGCAGCGTGAAGCCGCTTTCCAGCGCCTCCACGGTGTAGGCCACGGCGGGTGTCACTTTCAGGTTGGGCTGAATATCGGCGGCGCTCACGGGTTGGTTGAGCAGCAGCGTTACCACCGGCTGGCCGTTGAGCAGCGCACCGGTCAGTTCGCGCACTTCCAGCGTGCTTTGTTCGGGCACTTCGACCTGGGCGGTGAGGACTTTGTCGGTGGCCTTGGTGCCGGTGGCGGGCCGCAGGCCGGGGGCAATGTCAATCTGCACGGGCGTGCCCGCCTGCACGTCCTGCATAAAGGTCACGGCCACCACATCGTCCGGCTCAGCCGAATTCACCTCCACCGCCACGGGCTTGCCGCCCTGCGTTACTTTCAGTCGCGACTTCACATCGGAAGGCCGCACGGGGTAATTAAAAACCAGGTTGGCGCGCAATTCCGCCGTGCCCGCCGCCCGCTTCGAGCTGCCGTAAAACACCTGCGGCGCGGCCATATTCAAATACGGCGTGTGAAACTTCGGCCGGTTCAGGACCAGCTGCTGCTTGTCGCTGGGCAGCGTTGAGGGCCGGAGCGCGGCCGAGAAAACCGTGCTGGGCCGGAAGGGCTCCAGCGGCGAAAACGTCAATTCCCGGTCGCCGGTCCACTTAAACTTGCCGCGGATATTGGGCAAGAACGTGACGAAGCGCGTGGTATCCCACTGGTTGAGTTTGCCTTCGTCGACCACCTTTTCATCGAAGGTGAAAACGAGGTTGGCATACGGGTCAATTTCGTCGCCGTCGGTCTGGGCCGTTTCGGCGGCCTGTTCCTGGGCGGTTTTTTTTGCGCATGACGAGGCAGCTAGCAGCACAAGCAGCAGGGGCAAAAAGCGGTAACGGGCCAACATGTGAAGGGGGGAGTGGAATTGTGGCCGGAAGGTAGCGGAAAAGCGCGAGCGTTGGGCGGATAAACGATAGATAAACCGCAATATTATGAGGTTAACCAAGGCAGGGCATTACCTCACCAGCTCCAGCACCTCCCGCAGCCGCCCCACCACCCGAAACTCTACGCCCACCAGCAGCTCGGCCGGCACGTGCTCATGAATCCAATTGGCGTGGTAGGGGACGTGAATGGCGGGAAACCCCAGCCGCACCACCGGCAGAATATCCGATTTCAGCGAGTTGCCAATCATCACGAAGTTATCGGGCCGGATGCCGAGGCGGGCAAACAGGCGGCGGTAGGTGGGCTCGTCCTTCTCACTCACAATTTCGACGTGGTCGAAAAAGTCGCCCAGGCCCGAGCGCGCCACCTTGCTTTCCTGGTCAAGCAGGTCGCCTTTGGTGAGCAGCACCAGCCGGTGCCCGCGCTGCTTGAACTCCGTGAGCACCTCCAGCACATCGGGCAGCGGCTCGATGGGGTAGCGCAGCAGGTCGCGGCCCAGGTCGAGAATGCGTTGGATTTCGTGGCCGTGCACCGCGCCGTCGGAGAGTTGAATGGCGGTTTCAATCATCGAAAGCATGAACGACTTGGCCCCGTAGCCGAACAACTGCATATTGGCCCGCTGCATGTCGTAGAGGCGGGCGTTGATGGTGTCGAGGTCGGCGTAGGGCGTTAGAATCCCGAGTAGCTCAACCTCCACTTGGTCGTAGTGCGGCTGGGTTTTCCAGAGGGTGTCATCGGCGTCGAAGGCGATAATGGTTTGGGTAGGCATGACGTTCGATAGTAAAGCCGCGTAAAACAGTTCAGCCAACCCCGCAAAGCTACCGACCTTTGCGCCCGTATGAAGCACCTGATTGACCTCGAAACCTGGCCCCGCCGCGAGCATTTTGCCTTTTTCTCAGCTTTTGAAGAGCCCTTCTTCGGCCTCACCGCCAACGTGGACTGCACGGCCGCCCAAGCCGCCGCCAAACGGCTGGGCGTGTCCTTTTTTCTCTATTACCTCTATCACGCGCTCGAAGCGGCCAACGAAGTCGAAGCCTTCCGCTACCGCATCGAAAACGGGCAGGTGTATCGCTACGACCGCGTGCACGCCTCCGCTACCCTCGGCCGGGCCGACCACACGTTTGCCTTCAGCTTCATCGAGCAGCACGACTCACTGAATGGCTTCGTTGCCGCCGCCGAGGCCGAAATCGCCGCTGTGCAGGCCAGCACCGGCCTGCGCCTGAGCGACACCACCGGCCGGCCCGACACCGTGCACTGCTCGGCCCTGCCGTGGGTGCGCTTCACGGGGCTTTCGCACGCCCGCAGCTTCTCGCACCCCGACAGCTGCCCCAAAATCTCCTTCGGCCAAGTGTTTCAGGAAGGCGATACCCGGCAAATGCCCGTGTCGGTGCACCTGCACCACGGGTTGGGCGACGGCTACCACGTCGGGCTGTTTCTGGCGGCGTTTCAGCGGCGGCTGGATTTATAAAGGAAATTAAAAATTAAAAATGAAGAATTAAAAATGGCTTAGCTGAGCACGGAGAATAATTTCAATTTTTAATTCTTCAATTTTAATTTTTAATCCTCCCTCCCTTGCTCTCCCATCCCCACGAAGTTTTCCTCGAAGTAGCTCAGCGCCTGAGCTTCACCAAAGCCAGCCAGGCGTTGTTCACCAGCCAGTCGGCCGTGAGCAAGCAGGTGAAGGCCCTGGAGGAGCACTACAAAACCGGCCTGTTCGAACGGCTGGGCAGCAGCATCCTGCTCACGCCGGCCGGCCGCAAGCTCTACGAAAAGCTGCTGCAGGCCAAGCAGCTGCAACAGGAGCTGCACCAGGAAATGAGCGCGCTCAGCCCGGATTTCGCGCCGACGCAGCACCTCATTATCGGAGCCAGCACCACCATCTCGCTCTACGTGCTGCCGCCGGTGGTGTCGGCCTACCTGCGCCTGAATCCCAACCGCCAGCTCAGCCTCAAAAACCGTAATTCCGATAACATTCTGCGCGCCCTACTCGACCACGAAATCGAGCTGGGCATCATCGAAGGCATCCACAAAGTGAGCAACGTGACCTACACACCCCTGCTCACCGACGACGTAGTGGCCGTGTGCGCCGCCCACAATCCGCTGGAGAAACGCACCTTCGAAGTGCACGACCTGCTCACCACGCCGCTGGCCCTGCGCGAGGATGGCTCCGGTACCCTGGCCGTGCTGGAGGAAGCCCTGGCCCGGCACCGCATCAAGCTGGCCGCTTTGCCGGTGCGGGTGCGCATGGGCGGCACCGAAGCCCTCAAAAACTTCGTGCGCGTGGATACCTGCCTGGCCTTTCTGCCCCGGCAGGCAGTGGTGAAAGAGCTGGCTTCCGGCGAGTTGGTCGAAGTGAAAATCAATAACTTTCCGTTGAAGCGGGAGTTTAATTTTATTCAGCGGAAGGGCACCGAAAACAACGCGCCCTACAAGGATTTTCTCCAGTTCACGCGGCGCTACTATTCTGCTAAGGCATAGCCTATTCCAAATCCCCATCCCAAACGGGCATACCACGGGTAAGGCGGTTCCGTACTTTGCCCCATGAAAATGGTCGCCTCCGAATCCCTGTCCCGTCTCGCCTCGCTGCATTGCTCCGCCTGCGGCACCGAATACTCCGCCTTCGACTTGCAGCGCGTGTCGGCTTGCTGCACCGTGCCGCTGGTGGCCGATTATGACCTGCACGAGCCCATCAGCCGCACGGTAATCGACCAGGCCGATACCTCCATGTGGCGCTACGGTGCCCTGCTGCCCCTGCTGCACGAAGAAAATAAGGTGACGCTCGGTGAAGGCCTGACGCCGCTGCTGCGCCTGCCGCGCCTCGCCGCCCGCCACGACCTCGCCAACCTGCTCCTGAAAGACGAGGGCCAAAACCCCACCGGCTCTTTCAAGGCGCGGGGCCTGAGCATGGCGGTTTCGAAAGCCAAGGAGTTGGGCGTGGAAGGCTGCATTATTCCCACGGCCGGCAACGCGGGCGTGGCCCTAGCGGCCTACTGCGCCCGCGCTGGCCTGAAGGCGGTAGTAGTAATGCCCCGCCACACCCCAGAGGCCTTTAAAGAGGAATGCTACTGGTACGGGGCCGAGGTCGAGCTCGTCGACGGCCTCATCAGCGACTGTGGAGCCCGCGTGCGCCAGCGCAATGCCAACGGCGCGCTCCTCGACATCTCGACCCTGAAAGAGCCCTACCGCCTCGAAGGCAAGAAAACCATGGGCTACGAAATTGCCGAGCAGCTGAACTGGACGCTGCCCGACGTGCTGCTGTACCCCGCCGGCGGCGGCACCGGCCTCATCGGTATCTGGAAAGCCTTCCAGGAAATGAAACAGCTCGGCTGGCTCGCGCCCAAGGTGAAATTGCCCCGCATGGTGGCCGTGCAGGCCGAAAACTGCTGCCCGCTGCTCGAAACCTACGAGGGCCGCCAGCCTAACTGCCACGCCTACCAGGGCCGCGCCACGCTGGCCAACGGCCTGGCCGTGCCCCACCCGCTGGGCGAAAACATGATGCTGCGGGTGCTGCGCGAATCGGGCGGCACGGTGGTGAGCGTGAGCGAAGAAGACATGATGACCGGTATGCGCGATATCGGCCACCAGGAAGGCTTGTTCGTAGCCCCCGAAGGTGGGGCCGTGTGGATGGCCGCCCGCCAGCTGCTGGCCACCGGGGCCATTCGCCACGACGAGAATATCCTGCTTCTGAACACCGGCAACGGCCAGAAATACATGGACAACGTAGCCGGCCGGGCCTGGGGGTAGGGGCTGCGTCTGTCATCTTGAGAGGAGTGGAGGACCTTATCACGACTGAACGACTTGTTCTGATGCGATAAGGTCCTTCGCTCCGTTCAGGATGACAGACGACCTATCGACGCCATCGTCCCGCGACTGGCAATACCTTTGCCCCATGCGCATTCTCCACGTTCTGTCGGCTGAGTTCTTCGCGGGCTCCGTGGCCTACGCCGTGCAATTGGCCGAAGCGCACCGCGCCCAGGGCCATCAGGTGTGGATGCTGTCCGATTCTGCCCAGCTGCCCACCGGGGCCACGCAGCTGCAAACGCCCATCGTGAACCGGCGCTACGGCCAGCGCCTGCGCAACGCTCGCCTCATCCGGCAGCTGGTGCAACAGGAAAACATTGATGTGGTGCACTGCCACTCGCGGGCCGCTAGCTGGGTGAGCTACTTTGCCCTGCGCGGCCTGGTGGTGCCGCTAGTAAGCACCGTGCATGGCCGCCAGCACTTGCACGCTTCTACCTCGTTATTCGATGTGTACGGCGATAAAGTCATCGCCATCTGCGACCATCTGCGCGCCCATCTCATCACGGAAGTGAAAATGGCCGCCGGCAAAATCGTGGCCATCCCGAATGGCGTAGCCTTCGGCAATGAGGAATTAGCGGACATGCCGGCCGGCCATAATTCTTCCTTGCTCCTTGCTCCTTCCTCATTGCGCGAGCCGCCCAGGCTCGCGTTTATCGGGCGTTTTAATGGGGGCAAGGGCGAGCGGGCGGCGTCCCTGTTGGCGCAGGTTTTTCCGGTGCTGCTGCGCGAGTTTCCGGCGTTGCGGGTGGCGCTCATCGGGGGCGAGCTGCAACACTTGCCGGCCGCCGGCAAAGCGGCCCTAGCGCAGCTGCAAGCCGATTTTGGCGACCGCCTGGAAGTAGTGGGCTTCACCGAGGACGTGGCTGGCTGGCTGGCTCGCACCACGCTCGTAGTTGGCGCGGGGCGGGTGGCCATCGAGGCATTGGGCGCGGGCCGGCCGGTGCTGGCGCTGGGCGAAGCCAGCTACGAAGGGCTTGTATCGGAGGAGACTTTTGCGGCGGCCGCTGCTTCCAACTTTGGCGATATCTCGGCGCGGCAGGCCAGCACGGAAGTTGATTTTGCGGCTATTCTGGCCGATGCGCGAGGGTTTCTGCGGAGCCCGCGGCCAGTATCGGCGGCGTTGCGGCAGCAGGTGCGGGCGCACTACGACCTGGCCACGGTGGCCGCCCGGGTGCTCGAAACCTACCAGGCCGCCCGCATGCAAAAGGCCGGCATTGGCTACATTCCGGTGCTCATGTACCATAAAATTCCCGATGCGCCGCTAGCCACCAAGCACCAGATTTTCGTCACGAAGGAAAATTTCGAAAAGCACCTGGCGTATTTCAAGCAGCGGAAGCTGACGCCCATCACCTTCGCCGATTACCTGCGATACGCCAGCAGCGAGCTGCCGCTGGCGGCGTTCCCAGCCCGTCCCATCATTCTCACCTTCGATGATGGCTACCTCGATAACTACACCAACCTGCTGCCCCTTATGCAGCAATATGGCTACCGCGGCGTCATCTACCTGCTCGGCGATTTCGAGGTGCGCTACAACCGCTGGGATGTCGAAGTAGACCCCACCGAGCCGCGCTCCGAAATAATGAACCTGCCTCAAAAACGCGCTTTCGTGGCCGCCGGCTGGGAAATCGGGGCGCACACCATGTCGCACCCGCACCTGCCGGCGCTGCCGCTGGCCGAGGCCGCCGCCGAAATCGCGCAGAGCAAATCTGCCCTGGAAACCGCCCTCCAAACTGACATCGTGAGCTTCGCCTATCCCTTCGGCGACCTGAGCGACGCCGTGAAGAAGGCCGTGCGCACCGCTGGTTTCGCCCTGGGCGTGGCCACCGATACGGGCGGCCTCAGCATCGAAGCCGACCGCATGCACGTGTTTCGGGTGAACATGTTTCCGAACGAGTCGACAGCCAGCCTGTTCAAAAAAACTTCGCCCTGGTACCGCCGGTACTACCGCTGGAAGCGTGGTAAGTAAGTCATTCAACAATTGTTAATGAACATTCAACTGCCGTTCAACGAGCCTGTTGGGGTACATTAACCGGTTGGTGTATGTTCCTTGGCAACTGTTAATTGAAAGCAACCGGTACCCGCCGGTTCATCACCCGAAACCAGAGCGGCGGCACGGCGGCCAGCAGCATCATGCCGGGGTAGCCGGTGGGCATTTGGGGGCTGGCGGGCTGGTGGCGCAGCGTATGGTAGGGCCGGGCGGCCTGGTAGTGATGGTCGGAGTGGCGGGTGAGTTCGTAGAGCAGGATGCGACCCAGGGCATGCTCCGAGTTCCAGGAGTGATGAGGCTGAACTCGCTCGTAGTGGCCGGGGGCCAGCTCGCGGCGTAGCAGGCCGTAGTGCTCTACGTAGTTCACCAGCTGAAACAGCACGTAGCCGACCGCCGCCGCCGCCAGCCAGGCCAGCAGGCCCGCCCCCCCAAAGCCGGCCAGCACCGCGCCCGCCAGCAGCAGCTGTACCGCGCCAAACTGCAGCAGTTGGTTGCCGGGCGCAAGCCACGACTGGTCCAGTCGGCGCAGGCGCTCAGCTTCCAGCGCCCAGGCCGAGCGGAGCTCGCCGCGCACGGCCCGGGGCAGAAAGCGCCAGAAACCTTCGTGCATGCGGGCCGTCACGGGGTCGTGCGGAGTGGCCACGTGGCGGTGGTGGCCCCGGTTGTGCTCAATAAAAAAGTGGGCATACCAGGTGCTCAGCAGCAGGGCCTGGGCCAGGCGCTGCTCCCAGGCGCGGGCGCGGTGCCCCAGCTCGTGCGCCACGTTGATGCCCAGCGCCCCGCAGCAAATGCCCACGGCTACCACAGCCCCGGCGGTTTCGAGGGCCGAAAAGTGGCGGGTTTTCAGGGTAATGAGGAAATACGCCAGCAGGCTATACTGAATGGGAACATTCAGATACAGCAGCCCATCGAATAAGAGGTGGCGCTTGGCTTCGGTGGCGGCAGCCTGGCCCGGCACGGCCGCAGCTGGCGGCCGCAGCCACTCCAGCAGCGGCACCAAGCCAAAGGTGTAGCCCAGCGTGAGCCAGGTCCAGAGCCCGCCCCACCACAGGCCCAGCGCGGCCGTGAGGGGTAGGGTGTAGGCTACCAGGTAGCGAAGGTTGCGGAACGAGGGATGCATGGCCGGTAGCGAAGAAAGCAGCAGGCGGAGGAGGCTGCCGCCGCTTGCTAAATATAGCGCTTTTGCGCAACAGACCCGCTGGCCTACCGTCTGCTACGTTCGCAGGCGCGCCAGCACAATGGCCGCCTGAGCATCGTCGACATCCAGCAGGGCCACTTTTTTGAACGCGGTCGTATGGCCGCTCAGCAGTTCGACGCGGCTTTTGCTGGTGCCGAATACTTCGGCCAGGTAGGCCAGCAGCACGGCATTGGCCTGCCCCTCCTGGGGCGGGGCTTTCAGGCGCACTGTCAGGGTGCCGTCGGGTGCTACCAGCAACTGGTTAGCGCGGGCGTTGGGCTTGGCGCGCAGATGCAGAATCATGTTTTGTTGATGATAAAAGTTTAGCTGATGTACCGCCAGCAAGCCGCACTACCCACCAACCCGCGCCTGGCCGAAGGGGCACTGGTCGAGCACCACGCAGCGCCCGCAGGCCGGCCCACTGAAGTAGCAGCACTTCTGGCCGTGAAACATCAACGCTTCGTGGTGGTCGTACACCTGCTGGGCATCCCAGCCGGGCGGTAGTAATTGCTCTAGTAGCTTGTGGGCTGCCGCCTCGCCCACCTTCGGCCCAATCAGGCCCAGGCGCTGGGCCACGCGGTGGTGGTGGCTGTCGACGGGCATGGCCGGGATGCGCAGCGTGCTGAAAAGCAGGGTGGCGGCGCTGGTTTTAGGCCCGACGCCGGGCAGGCTTTCAAGCCAGGCCCGGGCTTCGGGAATGGGCAGGTCAGCCAGAAAATCCAGGGCGCAAGGGGCTTCGGTGCCGCAGCGGGCGCTGATTTCGCGCAGCACCGCCTGAATGCGCGGGGCCTTCTGCTCGGGCCAGGTGCAGGCCCGGATGGCATGCTGCACGGCCTCGGTGGGGGCATCGCGCACGAGCTCCCATTCCGGAAACGTGGCCGTCAACTCCTGGTAGGCCCGGTGCGAATCGGCGTTTTTGGTGCGGTGCGAGAGCAGGGCACTCACCAGCTCGCTCAGCGGGGCTTTGGTGCTAAAGAAGCGGAACGGCGCGCCGTATTCGGCGCACAGCCGGGCATGTATCAGAAGCGCCTTGGCCTGGCGGGCGGCAAAATCGGGGCTGGCATCGGTTGTCAGGGCGGAAGAAGGCATGCCCAGCCTACGCACCCCCACGAAGCAGAGTTACCGCCGGCTGGGGCCGCTAAAAAGTATTGGCCGGCGTTGGTGCCGCCGGCTACCGGCCAGCGTTGTACAAGGCAATGGCCTGGCGTTGGTTAGAAGCCTGCTTGCTTTGCAGTACGATGGGTACCAGCAGTACCGGCAGCGCCGCGTAGGTGAGGGGCGACACCCCCGAGCGGGTCGGGGTCAGGGTTTGCAGTAGGCCCGCGATAAGCAGGCCGCCGCCTACCACGTAGCTGGCGGCCGTGAGCTGTTGGTAGCGGCGCGATTCGAACAGCAGCTGCTGGGCCCCGGCATTGTCGCTGGTGGCCAGCAGCAGGGTGCGGCTGTTCAGGTTCTGAATCGGGCCATTGTCTTTCGAAAAGTACTCGGTTTTAATGGTGCGGTAGCCGCCGTAGGGCGAGCCGTAGCCGCCCATGCCATAGCCCCCGTAGCCGCCATACCCGTAGCTTGGGTAGCCAAAGCCGCCCGGCCCGCCCGAATACTGCGTGCTGGTGATGGAGTATAGGCTGATGCGCCCGGTTTTTTCGCGGCGCAGCGTGGCCTCGCGCGTCGAGCCCGGCAGGGTAGTGCGCACGTAGTGGCCGGTTTCATCTTCGAAGAAGCCCACTTCCGCCATCTCGAACTTACGCTGCCCATCGAGCAGCAGGTAGGAGCGGCCGAAGAGCGGGTTTTTCGTCTCCACATCATTGGCGCTGTATACCAGGCCGTTTTTGAGGCCTACCTGGAAGCGGGGTGCCTGTAAGTTGCCGCCGGGCAGCTGCCCGGCCGGCACCGGGGCATACACCGGGGCCGCCGGTGCCGGAGCCGGCATGGGGGCCGGTAGGGGAGCCGTAATTGTGGCGCGGCGGGTGCTGTCGGGCAGTGCTACGGGCGTGCTGTCGAGCTGGCGCGGGGCTGGCACCGCCCGGGGGCGTGGAGCTACGGGCACGGTGGGGGCTCCGCCAAGCTGGCGGGGGCCGTCGGGCTGGGCCTGGGCAACGGACCCGCCCAGCAGCACCAGTGCCAGCATCGGTAACGCGAAGAGAATTTTCATGGGAGTGAGGACGGCAGGAAAAGCAGTGAAAGGGCCCGGCAAGGTACTACTGCCAGGGGGCTAAGCCCAACGAAGGCAGCCCGCCTCCCAAACGCACGCACTAGCCCGCAAATTCCGCGCAATTACCGTGAGCATCCGATGAATGCGACCGGTGCCAGGGGGCTACTTCAGCAGCTGCTCCAGCAGGCTGAGGCTGTCGGCCAGGTCGCCGCCGGTTTCAAAATCCAGCGGCTTGAGAATGTAGCCGCTCACCCCCAGCTGCTCGGCATCGGCGCGGTCCACATCCATGGCCGACGTGGTGGTGATGAACACCGGAATATGGTGCAGCTCGGCATTGCCGCGCAGCTCGGTGAGGAATTCGATGCCGTTCATGCGAGGCATGTTCAAATCGAGCAGAATGACTTCGGGCAGTGGGCGCAGGGCCTCGGTGCCGTTGCGGCCCAGCAGCAGGTCCAGCGCTTCCTCCCCGTTGAAAGCCGTGTGCAGCTGGTGCGGCACGCTGAACTTGGCGAAGGACTTTTCCGCCGTCATCGTGTCAAATACGTCATCTTCAACCAATAAAACAGAACGCATATGGGGTAATGGTTAATTGTTAGCGGTTAAGGGTTAATCAGCAGGAATTAATGAAAAAGGGTTTTGGCGGAGTTGGCCTCCGGTTAACCGCGCTTCGCATTAACCACTAACCGTTAGTCATTAACCGTTAAAACGCCGCTATTTCGGCCACGTAAAGATAAAAGCTGCCCCCTGACCCACCGCCGATTCGACGCGGATAGTGCCCTGCTGCTCATTAATAATTTTCTGCACGATGCTCAGGCCGATGCCGGTGCTCTCGGCCGTGTGCCGGTCGCGCAGGGTCTGGAAGAGCAGGAAAATCTTCTGGTGATACTCCGGGGCAATGCCCGGGCCATCGTCCTGCACCCGGAATTCGTAGAAATCGTGCAGGTCGCGGCTGCTCACTTCGAGCTGCCCCGTGCCCCGGTGGTGGTACTTCACCGCATTCGAGAGCAGGTTGATGAATACCTGTTGCAGGCCCAGCCGGTCCGTTTCGAAACGGGGCATAGCGGGGTCGATGCGCAACGTAAACTCGGGCGGTACCACCAGCTCGGCTACTTCGTTCAGCAGCTGGTGCACATCCACGGCTTCGCGGGTTTGGGTGGTGCGGCCCACGCGGGCGTAGGCCAGCAGGCCGTTTATCAGGTCTTCGAGGCGGCTGAGGCGGCCCTTCATCTGGTCGAGGTAGGTGCGCAGCTGGGGCGAAAGCTCGGCGGCCAGCTCGTTCTCAATCCACTTCACGATGGTCGTCACGCCCCGCAGCGGAGCCTTCAGGTCGTGCGAGGCCACGTAGGCAAACTGGTCGAGCTCGCGGTTGCGCTTTTCGAGCGCGCTAAAGCTGGCATCGAGCGTTTGGGTCATCCGGTTGAGCGAAGTGGCCAGGCCGCCGAGGTTGTCGGTGGCCGTATCCGGAATTTGCACGGTATAGTCGCCCTGCACCACCTGTTCGGCCAGGGCCCGAATCTGGGCAATGCGGTGGGCCACTTCGGTGTTCACGGCGGCCAGCTCGGCCTGCAGGCGGCGGTTGTCGTCGAGCTCGCGCACAATTTTCATCACCAGCCACACCACAATCACCACGGCCAGCACGGCCGACACCAGCACCACGATGGGCGTGGCCTTCGCGAATACGGCTTGCGCGGCGCTGCGCTCGGCCAGCAGGTTTAGCTCGTCGCGCCTAATGCGGGCGTAGAGCAGCCGCACCTGGCGCAGCGTCTGGCGGTCGGTGTCGAGCAGGGTCTGCATTTGGGCCTGGCTGCGGGTGCTCGTAACTTCGGTGAGCGGGCGCAGAATGCGGAATTCCTGTTCCACCAGCCGGCGCAGCGAATCGAGCCGGACCTGCTGCACCGCGTTATCCACTGTAAGCGCTATCACCCGCTCCAGGGCAGCTGGCAGCTGGCCCGATGCCATGCTGTAGGGCCGCAGGTACACGGTGTCGCCCGTGAGCAGGTAGCCGCGCGTGCCCGCCTGGGCATCCTTGAGCACGGCCGTGATGGTTTCTACCTCCTGCATTACCTGGTAGGAGTGCTCCACCCGGGTAGTTTGCACACTCAGGCCCCGGATACTCCAGAACGAAGCCGCCGCCGTCAGGAGCAGCACGCCCACGGCCAGGGCAAAGCCCACAACAATTTTGGTATTTGATTTGAAGTTCATCGGCAGCGAAGGTAATGGCCCGCCCTACGCCCCCGGCGGCGGCAAGGTTGGCCCCGGCCGCCGGGCCGGTATCTTTGCGCCATGCCCTTTGCTCCGTCCGACCACCTCAGCAGCCCCCAAAACCCGCGCATCAAGCAGCTGCTGAAGCTGCAGCAGAAGTCGGCCGAGCGCCGCGCCCTGGGCCTCACCCTGGTCGAAGGCCTGCGCGAGCTCACCATTGCCGTGGAGGCCGGCGTGCCGGTCGCCACTATTTACAGCTGCCCCGAGCTGGCCGGCGAAACCGGCGAAGCGGAGCTAAAAAGCCTGTTTGCCGGCAAGCAAGAAGCCCCTGATTGGTTCGAAGTCACGCGCCCGGTTTTCGAAAAAGTGGCTTACCGGGAAGGGTCCGATGGCCTGCTGGCCGTTCTCCGCACCCCCGCCCGCACCCTGGCCGACCTGCGCCTGCCCACCAACCCGCTGCTGCTCGTGCTCGAAGCCGTGGAGAAGCCCGGCAACCTCGGGGCCATCCTCCGCACCGCTGATGCTGCTCCGGTTCATGCCGTGCTCATTGGCGATGCGCGCACCGACCTCTACAATCCCAACACCATCCGCTCCAGCATTGGCTGCGTATTCTCCGTACCCGTAATTGCCGCGCCGATGGCCGAAATTACGGCCTTCCTGCGCGCCAAAGGCATTCGCAGCTACGCCGCCGCCCTCACGCCCACGGCGCACTCCTACCTCGACTGCGACTTCCGCCCGCCCACGGCCTTCGTGCTCGGTACCGAGGCCGCCGGCCTCACGCCCGCCGCCCTCGCCGCCTGCGACGACACCATCATCATTCCCATGATGGGCCGCATCGATTCGCTCAACGTGAGCGTGGCCGGGGCCGTGCTGGCATTTGAGGCCGTGCGCCAGCGTACGGCCTCGTAAGCAATTATGGCCCCCTATTTCCCCGCCGCCCGCGCGGTGGTTTGCAGGGTTGCGGTCCCGCTTTGCAGCCCCGGGCTGCTGGCCTGCACCTGCACCGCCCCGGCAGCCGTACTCGTTTGCACAATGGCCACCAACTGCCCCTGAAACGCCCGCATTTGCGGCTTTTGGAAAGATTCCAGGCTGGTTGCGTCGCCGTTGCCGATGGCCCGGAAGCTGCCCGCGCCACTCACCGCGAAGCTGAGCAACTGGGCCGCGTCGGGGCAGAGGTTGCCTTGCGCATCCTCCACGCGGGCGGTCACAAAGGCGAGGTCCTTGCCATCGGCCGTGAGGGCCGTGCGGTCGGCCACCAGCCGGATGTGGTGGGGCGCGCCGGCCGTGCGTACCTCTTCGGTGGCCATGGCTTTGCCCAAGGCATCGTAGGCCACTATTTTAATGCTGCCAGGCGCATACATCACGTCGTTCCACATCAGGCGGTAGCGCGATTGGGGCTGGTTAGAAGGTCCTTTGGTCTGGCGGCCCTGGCTTTGGCCGTTCACAAATAGCTCGGCCGAAGGGTAGCTTGTGTACGCAAACACCGGCGTGGTCTGGCCTTCGCGGCCGGGCCAGGTCCAGTGCGGCAGCAGGTGCAGCGTCGGGCTGGCGGTGTTCCAGCGGGCGCGGTAGAGGTAGTACCGGTCTTTCGGTATTCCGGCCAAGTCCAGAATACCGAAGTAGGAGCTGTGCGAAGGCCATTTTTCGTCGTAAGGCGTGGGCTCGCCGAGGTAGTCGAACCCCGTCCACACAAACTCGCCCATGACGTTGGGCAGGTCATCCTGGGCGGCAAACTCCTCGTCCGGCGTTTGCGACCACACGCAGGCCTCCAGGTCGTACGACGACGACTGATTGTCCGGGTACTGCTGCTGTTTGGCGGGCACCACCGGAAACTTGTACACCCCGCGCGAACTCACCGTAGAGGCCGTTTCCGCGCCCAGCAGAAAGCCCTGCGGCAGCTGGCCCAGCGCCTCGGCGTAGCGGTGCGGCTTGTAGTTGAAACCCGGAATGTCGAGCACCGCCGCAATACCGTACTTGAAATCATCGTCGAACCGGTCCAGGCCCATGGTTACGGGCCGGGTGGGGTCTTCGCGGTGCACAATATCCTGCAAGCGCTTGGCGATGATGGGTCCGTTGGCGTTGCTCTGGTCGGGCACCTCGTTGCCGATGCTCCACATGATTACCGACGGGTTATTGCGGTAGTGGTGCACCATGTTTACCAAATCCTTCTCCGCCCACGCCTCGAAATACTGGCTGTAGCCATTCTTGACTTTCGGCGACTTCCACTCGTCAAACGACTCCGCCATCAGCATCAGGCCCATTTCGTCGCACAGGGCCACCAGCTCCGGGGCGGGCATGTTATGTGACGTCCGGATGGCATCGCAGCCCAAATCCTTAAGTAACGTCAGCTGCCGGCGCAACGCTGCCGTGTTCACCGCCGCGCCCAGCGGGCCTAAATCATGGTGGTTGCATACACCCTTAAACTTGCGCGGCTGCCCGTTCAAAGAAAAGCCCAGACCCTTCTCAAAGGTGAAGGACCGAATGCCAAACGTGGTCTTGAAGGCGTCTTTCAGCGCCTTGCCCGCATACAGCTTCGACGAAGCGGTGTAGAGTACCGGCGTTTCCGGCGACCACAGCCGCGGCTGCGGCACCGTCAGGTTCTGCTCAAAGGTCAGCCCCCTGGCCAGTGCCGTGCTGGTCGTAGCCACCACCTTGCCCGCCGCGTCGCGAATTTCGGTGTCAAGCCGCAACGGCTGGAATTTGCCGCCCGGCGTTTCCACCGTGGTTTTCAGATGCACCTTGGCCTGGGCCGTCGTGATTTCGGGTGTGGTCAGGTGAGTGCCCCACACCGGAATGTATACGTCATCGGTCACCACCAGGTGTACGTTGCGGTATAGGCCCGCGCCGGGGTACCAGCGCGAAGCTTCGGGCTGATTTTCCAGCCGTACGGCCAGCACATTGCCGTTGCCGGGCTTTATAAAGGAGGAGATGTCCAGTGAAAACGAATTGTAGCCGTACGGCCAGAACCCGACTTCCTTGCCATTCACAAAAACGTGCGCGTTGCTCATCGCCCCATCAAAGAGCAGCACCGCCCGCTGGCCCGGTCCGAAGCCCGGCACCGATAGCCGCCGCCGATACCAGCCCGTGCCGATGAACGGCAGCCCCCCCGTGCGGCCCGATTTCTGGGTGGCCTTCTGCTCCTGGTTCTGTTCAATCTTAACGACCTGCAGGTCGTTATTTCCACTAAACGGCCCCGTAATGGCCCAGTCGTGCGGTACGCTCACCGTCTGCCATTTGGCATCGGCAAAGTCCGGATTGGCCGCATTCGCTACGTCACCCTTCGAGAATTTCCAGTTCGAGTCGAGCAAATATTCGTGCCGGTGCTGAGCGGCGGCCGCAGTAGTGGTCAGCAGCAGGGCACTAGCCAGCAGTTTCTTCAGCAGCATAAGCAGGCAGGAGTAATGGGCCCGCAAGGTACGCGCCACCACCGCTACACAATCGATTATCCTGGCCTTTGCCGACTAGTACACGGTCACCCCAAAGCCCAGTTCCCGCGCCAGCTGGCGGGTTTCTTCGGCCTGCGCATCGGCCACTACGCTTACGGCGTAGGAATCGCTATCCAACGTAAGCAGCACCAGTGCTAAGCCAGCGGGCTCAAGTAATTCCTGTACGATATCAAGTGCTTCGGGGCCTTTCACGGTGTCGCGTGCAGGTTCACTGGGCCAACGGGGCCGACGCTGTGTCATCAGAATTTCGTTAATGCCGACAATCAACATCGCAGCCGTGTCTTCCCAGTCGCATTCCCAAACCAGTTCCTCGCTCAGCAGCGCATCAATTAGGGCCACGTCGCGCAGTTCCTGCACGGGCAGTTCGGCCACTATATCGCGCTCTTCCAACTCCTCGGCAAATTGCTCCTGATAAGCAGCCGGCTCATTCAGTACCAGCGCCAGCCGCTCGCTCACGCGCTGGGTCGCTTCTGTATCATTCAGGGTGAAAAGCTGCACGAAGCGGTTCAAAGTTTCTTGATTCATAAAGCGAAAAATAAAGTTTGGGAAATGAAAAAGGGCGCGACCAAAGCCGCGCCCTCTTCAAAATTATTCCTTGCAGAATAATTAGTCAGCCTGCTTGGCGTAGCGCAGCCGCTCGTTTTCGTCGAGTAGAATCTTGCGCATCCGAATCGACTTCGGCGTCACCTCCAGGTACTCATCCTTCTGGATGTATTCCATGGCTTCCTCCAGCGAAAACTGGCGCTTGGGGGTGATTTTAGCGTTGTCGTCCGTGCCCGAAGCACGCATGTTGGTCAGCTTCTTGCCTTTCTGGATGTTCACCGTCAGGTCATTGGGGCGGGTGTGCTCGCCGATAACCTGGCCGCCGTACACTTCCTCGCCCGGGTCCACGAAGAACGAGCCGCGGTCCTGCAGCTTGTCAATCGTGTAAGCCGTACCGGCACCGGTTTCCAGCGAAATCAGCGAACCAGCAATCCGGCCGGGGATGGGGCCTTTGTGCTCCTCGTAATCCACAAAGCGGTGGTTCATGATGGCCTCGCCGCCGGTGGCGGTCAGCACGTTGTTACGCAGGCCAATCAGGCCGCGCGACGGAATCGTGAACTCCAAGTGCTGCAGGTCGCCCTTGGGCTCCATGATGGTCATTTCGCCTTTGCGCATGCTCACCAGCTCGATGACTTTGCCGGCCGATTCCTCGGGCACGTCCACCACGAGTAGCTCGATGGGCTCGGTGCGCTTGCCGTGGTCGTCTTCTTTGAACAGCACCTGGGGCTGGCCCACCTGCAGCTCGTAGCCTTCGCGACGCATGGTTTCGATGAGTACCGACAAGTGCAGAATGCCGCGGCCGAACACGAGGAAAGTATCCTCTTTATCGGTGGCCTCCACGCGCAGGGCGAGGTTTTTCTCAGTCTCTTTGAACAGACGGTCCCGCAGGTGACGCGACGTCACGAACTTGCCTTCCTTCCCGAAGAACGGCGAGTTGTTGATGGTGAACAGCATGTTCATCGTCGGCTCGTCGATGCTGATGCGCTCCAATTGCTCGGGGTTGTCAGCGTCAGCCAGCGTGTCACCAATGTCGAAGCCTTCGATGCCCGACACGGCGCAGATTTCACCGCTGCTTACCGAGTCCACTTTCACGCGGCCGAGGCCTTCAAATACGTGCAGCTCGCGGATTTTTACTTTCTTGATGCTACCGTCGGCTTTCATCAGGCTCATGTTCGAGCCTTCTTTCAGCGTACCGCGGTGCACGCGGCCGATGGCAATACGACCCACGAACGACGAGTAGTCGAGCGAGGTAATCTGCATTTGGGGCGTACCGTCCAGGGTCGGTGCGGGCGGAATCGAGGAGATAACCGCGTCGAGCAACGGAATCAGGTTGTCGGTCTTCACTTTCCAGTCGGTGCTCATCCAGCCCTGCTTCGAGGAACCGTACAAGGTCACGAAATCGAGCTGGTCTTCCGAAGCGCCGAGGTTGAACATGAGGTCGAAAACCTGCTCGTGCACCTCGTCGGGGCGGCAGTTTTCCTTGTCTACTTTGTTCACCACCACGATGGGTTTCAGGCCCAGGGCAATGGCTTTGCCCAGCACGAAGCGGGTCTGCGGCATGGCGCCTTCAAAGGCATCCACGAGCAGTAGTACGCCGTCGGCCAGCTTCAACACGCGCTCTACCTCGCCGCCGAAGTCGGCGTGACCAGGGGTGTCGATGATGTTGATTTTAGTGCCGTTGTAGCGTACCGATACGTTTTTGGAAACGATGGTGATGCCGCGCTCGCGCTCCAACGGGTTGTCGTCGAGAATCAGGTCATCGAAGTGCTGGTGCGCGTCGAAAATCTTAGATGCGTGGATAATCTTATCCACCAGAGTAGTCTTGCCGTGGTCAACGTGAGCGATGATGGCAATGTTACGAATATTGTTGGCCATATGGGTTGGTTTTGCGGGTGCAAAGGTACAGATAAAAACGCGTAAAGCCTTGTGATACTCAACTCTTAACCCGAGCCCGGCTGCCGCACCCTGCCGCGCAGCCAAGCCCGTCGCCCTAAATCGATTAGCTGGGGCGTAAGGTTCCCCATGTTCGTTCGTCTGCCTCACCGACCGAACCAGGTACCGCCGCCGTATGTTGGTCACTTATCATTCAACTCATCCCCGCCATGCGCTTTTCCCTGCTTATATTACTTGTTTCGGTGCTTTCCCTCAATTCGGCCTGCTCGCAGAAGCGTGACGTGGCCCTCAACATGCCTACTGCGGCCCGTGCCACGGCTGGTAAAAGCTACCCCAAACCGCAGGCCGTAACTGGCAAGCCCGACGAATTCCCGGTGCGTAAAACCGATGCTGAGTGGAAGAAAACCCTCACGCCCGACCAATACTACATCCTGCGCGAGCAGGGCACCGAGCGCCCCTTCACTGGCAAATACCACGACAACCACGCCGCTGGCACCTACTATTGCGCTGCCGACCACAACCTGCTCTTCAACTCCGACACCAAGTTTGAGTCGGGTACCGGCTGGCCCAGTTTCTTCGCGCCGGCCACCGTTACCAGCGTAAAAGTGGCCTCCGATAATAGCTTTGGTATGAGCCGTGATGAGATTGTATGCGCTAAGTGCGGCGGCCACCTCGGCCACGTGTTCAACGATGGCCCCAAGCCTACCGGCCAGCGCTACTGCATGGATGGCAACGCCCTGGTGTTTGAGAAGAAATAAAAGAAAGACTAGTGCTTTTCTGAGAAAATTCACATTCGCAAGCTCCCCGGAAATCCAAACCGGGGGGCTTTGCGTTTGTATGGTCCTGCCTGCGCGACCTGACCCTTGTTATTCGGAGCGTACGTATCTTGGTTAGTCCTATTTTGTCTTTATTTATTTACTCATGGAAAACTCCCGCGATTCCATTCAGTACCTGCAACAGGCCGTGGAGCCTACGCGCCAGCAGCTACTCAACAATAGCATATACCAACGCCTCGAAACGCTGGCCGACCTGCGGCGCTTTATGGAGCACCATGTGTTCGCGGTGTGGGATTTTATGTCGCTCCTGAAAACGTTGCAGCGTGACTTAACCTGCGTGGCCGTCCCGTGGGTGCCATCACCTAATCCGGCTACGCGTCGCCTCATCAACGAAATTGTGTTGGGCGAAGAATCTGATATTGACCCCGCCGGCCGGCCCACCAGCCATTTCGAGCTCTATGTGCAGGCTATGGAGGAATGTGGGGCCAACACCGCGCCCATCCGGCGGCTGGTAGCAGCCATCGCGGCGGGTCGCACCGTTGGCCAGGCGCTCACCGAGGCGCAGGCCCCCGCCTCGGTGCGCGAGTTTGTCGAAACCACGTTTGATATTATTAATTCGGGCCAGCCGCACGCTGTGGCCTCCGCTTTCACCTTCGGCCGCGAGGATTTGATTCCGGCCATGTTCCGCCAGCTGGTGGGCGAGTTGCGCGAACGGTTTCCGGGCCAGCTCGACACGTTCGTGTATTACCTCGACCGCCACATCGAACTCGATGAGGAAGTTCATGCCCCCATGGCCGAGCAAATGGTGCGCGAGCTTTGCGGCGACGACCCCATTCGCTGGCAGGAGTGCCAACAAGTAGCCGTGCGCTGCCTCGAATCCCGCATGGTGCTTTGGGATGGCATCGTGCCAGTAGGCGTTTCCTTCCTCCCGGCCTAACGACGCCAACCCCAAGGCCGTAGCCTTCGTTTCAAGCAGGCTGCCCACTCCGGCAGCCTGTTTTGCTTTTTGCGATGTATTCCTTCCTTTCTTCTCGGTTGAGTTTAAGCATGAGCGCGTTGCTGGCCGGCAGCTTGGCTGCCTGCTCGGTTTCAGACCAGGTATCCGAAACGGCTACGCCCAGCGCCACGCCCACCGAAGTGCGCACCGACGCCGACCGCCGTGCCCTCTACAACAGCAATGGAGTATCCAGCCGCAACGGCTACCCGGTGCCCGATGCCACGCCCAACCGTGTGCGTCTAGGCGAGCAGGCTGCCGCCATCAATCGCGAAAAGCGCATTGAGAACGTTAATACCAACGACCCCAATAACACTACTTCCGAACTTCGAATGAAGCGCCTCAACTATGATGCGCCCATTCCCCTTGACACTGTACGCCCCCGGTAAAGTAGCCAATCGGCTTACACAGAAAAGCCCGCAGCCATTAACTGGTTGCGGGCTTTTCCGTGCCGGTAAGCAGGGTTAGCTATTCGCTGACCTCGCCGGTGCTTGGGCTATCGGCCGAGTTCAGCAGGCCGCTGGCTTCGGTTGCGGTCGCCGGGGTTGCCGGGGTGTTGCGCTTGGGAGCCGGTTTAGCGGCCGGCTTGGCCGCTGGCTTTTTCGCGGTGCTGCGGGGTGTAGCAGCCGGAGCTGGCGCTTCGGTAGCTACCGAAGTATCGGCAGCGGCAGTGTTGGTGGCCAGGGCAGCTTGGTTGCGAGGCTTGGGGCCGCGCTTGGCGCCGGTGGCGGGTTTAGCTGCGGCTTTAGCGCCGGGCTTGGGACCGCGCTTGCCCGGGGTGGCAGCCGCAGCAGCATCGTCGTCGTTGCGGGAAGCGCGGGACTTGCGCGGGGTGCCGTCCTTGTTCAGGGTAGGGCCCTTTTTGCTGCCGCGCTTGCCTTTTCCAGCGGATGCTTCGGTGGTCGAAGCGGCCGCGCCGTTGTCGGTAGTGGGGGTGCCGGCTACCGAGTCGTAGTGACGCACAATGGTGTGCAAGGCCTGCTCAAACATGCGCTCCGTATCGCCGTCGAGGCGGCGCGTCGCTTCCTTCACCACTTCCTTCAGCTTGGCCTTCGTTTCTTTGCGAATGCGCGACACCACTTCATTCATGCGGCTGTTCAGCTCTTTTTGCAGCTGCTTAGCCGCCGACTTCAGCGATTTCTTCTGGCTGGCTTTTTTGCTGGCACGGTCGTCTTTTAGTTCGGTCGTCGCGCGGCCGGCTTTTTTGGTCGATTTGCGTGCGGCTTTTTCTTCCGTCGTGCGCTTGGGGGATTTTTCGGCTTTAACCGGAGAAGCAGGTTTTTTCATCTGAAAAAAAATGGTTAGTGACGGGTGATGGAAAGGAAGAATGTCGCAATGAAAACGCGTTATTTTTATTTCGACGTGCTCAAATATAAAATCATTTCTGCGTCAAACGGTTTGCTTGGTTTTTTTGTTGATTTAGTTCTGCTCTTTTTTCATCGTTTATTTGTGCGAAGGAATAGTAGCACTGTTTTTTTAACCAAAAACAGTTCGTTCATTTCCATTCGTTTACTTACTAGTTTATATGCCAGTTATCCCTGAGCGCTACACTGTTACCGCTGCGTTGCCCTATGCCAATGGTCCCGTGCACATCGGCCATCTGGCCGGCGTTTATTTGCCCGCCGACATTTATGTGCGCTACCTGCGCTCAGCTGGTCGCGACGTAAAATTTATTTGCGGCTCCGACGAACATGGCGTTCCCATCACCATTCGTGCGCAGAAAGAAGGCGTTACCCCGCAGCAGGTGGTCGATAAATACCACGCCTTGATTCGCGATTCGTTCAAAGATTTTAACGTTTCGTTCGATGTGTATTCGCGCACCTCTTCGCCTACGCACGCCGAGGTTTCCAGCGAGTTTTTTACCAAGCTGAACAACGAAGGCAAATTCATTGAGCAGACTACTCAGCAATATTTCGACGAAAAAGCGCAGCAATTTCTGGCTGACCGCTACATCGTGGGTACCTGCCCTAATTGCGGCAACGAAAATGCCTACGGCGACCAGTGTGAGCGTTGCGGCACCTCGCTCAGCCCGACGGAGCTAATTAATCCGCGCTCTATGCTGAGTGGCGCGCAGCCGGTTTTACGCGATACCAGGCACTGGTTTCTGCCCCTCGACCAATACGAGCCCTGGCTGCGCGAATGGATAATTGAAGGCCATAAAAACGATTGGAAAACCAACGTCTATGGGCAATGCAAATCCTGGATTGACCAGGGCCTGCACCCCCGCGCCGTAACCCGCGACCTCGACTGGGGCGTGCCCGTACCGGTGCCCGGGGCCGAGGGCAAAGTGCTTTACGTATGGTTCGATGCGCCCATCGGCTATATCTCGGCTACTAAAGAGGCCTTCCCCGAGGAGTGGGAGCTATACTGGAAAGATGCCGGCTCGAAGCTGGTGCATTTTATTGGCAAGGATAATATCGTTTTCCACTGCATTATTTTTCCGGTGATGCTGAAGGCGCACGGCGAATTTATTTTGCCGGATAATGTGCCTGCCAACGAATTTCTGAACCTCGAAGGTGATAAAATTAGCACTTCGCGCAACTGGGCCGTGTGGCTGCACGAATACCTCGCCGATTTCCCCGGTCAGGCCGACGTGCTACGCTATGTGCTGTGCGCCAACGCGCCCGAAACGAAAGACAACGATTTCACCTGGAAAGATTTTCAGGCTCGCAACAACAACGAGCTGGTTGCCACGCTCGGTAATTTCGTGAATCGTGCCGCGGTGCTCACGCATAAATTCTTCGAAGGCCGCGTGCCCGAGTTAGGTGAGTTAGTGGGCATCGACCAGGATGCTTTTGCGCAGTTAGCCGACTTTCCCGCCAAAATAGGCGCGCTGATTGAAAATTACCGTTTCCGTGATGCGCTGGCTGAAGTAATTAATCTGGCGCGCCTTGGCAATAAGTACCTGGCCGAAACGCAGCCCTGGCACCTCATCAAAACCGATGCCGCACGTACCGGTACGGTCCTGAATGTGTCGCTGCAAATTGCCGCGAGCCTGGCCCCGTTGCTGGAGCCTTTCCTGCCCGAGTCGGCGCAGAAGCTGGCTACCATGCTCAATTTGCCGCTGGGCAACTGGGCCAGTGCCGGCCGTTCCGATGCGCTCGTAGCCGGCCACCAGCTGCAGGAAGCCGCGCTGCTGTTCGGCAAAATTGAAGATGCCGTTGTTGAAACCCAGGTGCAAAAACTGCTCGATACCAAAAAGGAAAACCAATTAGCCAACACGCCGGTGGCGCCGGCTAAAGCCGATATTTCTTTCGATGATTTTGGGCAGATGGATTTGCGCATTGGCACCATCACCGCCGCTGAAAAGGTGGCCAAAACCAAAAAACTGCTTAAGCTTACCGTCGACCTGGGCCTGGAGGAGCGCACCATCGTGAGCGGTATCGCCGAGCATTTCGTCCCCGAAGCCCTTATTGGCCAGCAGGTGCAGGTATTGCTCAACCTCGCGTCCCGCGAAATCAAAGGAATCCAAAGCCAGGGCATGCTGCTGATGGCCGAAAATGCCGACGGCAGCCTAGCGCTGATGCAGCCCGGCAAGCCCGTGCGCAATGGCAGCGGCGTGGCGTAGGAAAGGCGGGTTGACATAAACCAGAACGTCATGCTGAGCCTGGCGAAGCATCTCTAGCGCAATAGTAAAGTCAATTACTTGTGCAGTAGGGATACTTCGCCAGGCTCAGCATGACGTTCTGGTTTATATTTTTTATAAGCAGGCCTACTTCACGTTCACGATATTCATCGCCCGTTCCAAACCCATTGCGCCGAATGCCAAAACGGCCTCCGCCGCCTTTTCAATGCGCGTGGGTAATTCGATTAATTCGTCGCCCGAAAAAGGGTCCAGTACATAATCAACTTGGCGGCCTTTGGGGAAATTAGCATCCACGCCGAAGCGCAGGCGGGCGTACACATCGCTGCCGAGCGTGGCCTGAATATCCTTCAGCCCGTTATGGCCGCCGGCCGAGCCTTGGCCCTTCAGCCGCAACTTACCAAAGGGGAGGGCCAGGTCGTCGGTGACAGCTATCATATTTTCGGCCGTAATTTTTAGTGTGGCCAGCCAGTGGGCGGCCGCTTTGCCGCTCAGGTTCATGTAGGTGGTGGGCTTCACCAGTACGTAGTGGTGGCCTTTGTGCTTAAACTCGGTGGTGAAGGCATGGCGGCCAATTTCGAAGCGGGGCGCGTCAAACTTCGCCGCCAGATAATCGGCCACCATGAAGCCGATATTGTGGCGGGTGTCGGCGTATTCGGGACCAATGTTGCCCAGGCACAGGACGAGAAATTTCATATTAATCAACGAAGAGTTGCCGGCTAAAGCGCGGCGCGTAGTAAGGAAACTAAAAAGCCGCCCCAAAATTGGAGCGGCTTTTCGTATTTGTCCGAATATTCCCGAAAGCCGGGTACATCGCGGGCAAAAAAATTACTTGCCAGCGGCCAACTCGCCTTTCAGGGCACGTGGGATGGTGATGGTGGCGATGGGAGCCTCGGCGCTGGTGAGGATGGTGTAACCCTTCGGCTCCACGGCACCTACCTTGATGGATTTGCCCAGCTCCATGGTGCTGATGTTCACTTCCACGTAGTCGGGGAGGTTGTCCATCGTGGCCCGCACGCGCACTTTGCGCAGCTTGCTCACCAGTTTGCCACCGGCCAATACGCCGGGCGACACGCCGATGTACTTCACGGGGATATCCATTTTCACCTCTTTGCCGTCTTCCAACTCGAGGAAGTCAACGTGGAGGAGCATTTCGTTTACGGGGTGGAACTGCGTATCCTGCACAATCGCCTTATACAGGGTGCCTTCCACGTTCAGGTCCACAATGTGTGCCTCCGGCGTGTACAACAGTTCGCGGAACAGGATAGCGGGCACGGAGAAGTGCACGGTATCGGTGCCGCCATACAATACGCACGGTACTTGAGCGTCGAGGCGCAATGCCTTGGCGTCCGTTTTACCGAGATTCGCTCTTTTAAACCCTACAATCTCGAGGCTTTTCATAAAAGTGGTTTTTGAGAAGATAAAAAATGGCCCGTTTGCTGCCGGAATTAGCGGCAAACGGGCCGCAAAGGTACGGGCGCTGAGGATAATATCCTACGGTGCCCCGGCAGCAAAGGCCAGACTGCCAAAAAAGCGGTGCACATCTTCGAGCGCGCCTGCCTCCTGGGGCAGCGAATACGTGCAGTACAGCACGTATAAATGGTTTTCACGCAGTAGCCAAATCAGCTCCAGCAGCGCGGGCAACTGATGGAACTCATCCACTCCCTGGTAGAGGCGATGATTGGCCAGGCGGTCGGGCGAGGCGGGCAACTGTACTGGTCGAGCCACCTGAAACTTGGGTTTGGCAAAGAATTCCATGCGCTGCCGCATCAGGTCGAGCAGGAGCTGGTCGATGGCCCGTGAACTCGACCGGTTAGGGGCGGGCAACTCCTCGGGTTCCAGGGCGAGGGCCAGGGCGTAGAATTGGTTGTCGGAAGTGCCGGTGTGGTAGAATACCAGCGGACTGTCGGCCTCGGGCATGGGCTGCGAACTGGCGTAGGGCAACTGCACCGAAGCCGTCGAATCGAGCCAGACAGTGTGCCAGGCAAAGGCATCGTCGGCCTGCGCGTGCGCCGCCTCCGACAGCCCCAGCAAGCCTGGCAGCAAGAGCACACCAAGAACCCGGAAGAATTTCATTGCAGAAAGAAGAAATAGCGAAAGTTGCCGGCAAGCTACTGGGTGCGCCAAAGCCAGCCGTTTCAATTTCGGCCAACGGACCATTCCGGCCCGCCAGTAGCCCCCGCGTCTCGGTACCGGCGTTTGGGACCGTTGGGACGGCGCCGGGGAACGGCCGCGCCGCTACAATAGCGGCTGGCGCTAAAATCGCCTCAACTGTATCGTGCTGAAATACTTCTGCTTTCCCTGGCGGTAATCTTCGCCATCGGGGTCCGTAGCAGTACAGAGGAAGAAATAAACGACGCCATTCAGCTCGAACCACCGCACCTCCAGTAGTACTGCTTGGCCACGCTGGCCCCGCCCGCCCTCCGCATCCCTAAAACCAGCCCGACACAGCTGGTAAGGTGCAAAAAATGGAGCATGCCGGTAAGTTAGTTGCCAGTTGGCACGCTCTTCAGCTGTTCCTGCACCACGGCCTGCGCCTGCATCCGGTCATTCAGCACCCGCAGATATTGGCGGGCTTGCGAATTGTTGCAGGTGAACGCTGCTTTTTTGGCCCAGTCCAGCGCCCCCGACAGGTCGCCGCGCACCTCGCTGGCCACGGCCAGGTTATAAAAGGCGCGGCCGGCAACCTTAGGGTCGAGCTGGCGAGCCGATTGTTGCCAGAGCGTCGAGGCCCCGGCCCAGTCGCCGGCCTCGGCTCGCTGGGCGGCTTCCTTCATGCGGGCATCTTTTTTGGCCGTGGTGAAGTAGTCCCGGTTCAGGTCGATGTAGGAAGGAGCGATGCGACGGGCGTAGCCATCGCCAGCGTGCTGGGCCACCCGGCGAATGCATTCCTCGGGCGGTGGCAGCTGGCGCAGGGCGGCGGGGTACGTATCGCCGTTGCCACTGAACACCAGCTGGTCTTCCTGCCGGGCCTGGTCAAGCACGAAGCCCTGGGCTACGCCGTAGGTCCGGAACCCGGTCACGATTTTCATCACCATTTCGACGTGTACGGTAGGTATCTGGTGCTCCTTCCCTTCCTTGTCTTTATAAGTGCGGGTGCCGGTGGTATGCGTCAACAGCATGTCGGAATCGAAGGCTTCGAGCACTACCAGCCCGTCGACCTGGGTGCGGCGGCATAGCTCCTGCACGTAGCGCGGAGCCAGCGGCGGCAGAAAAAATTCGCGGCTACGGCCCAATAGCTGGAGCTGCGCCTGCGTTACCCTAAAGCGGTAGCTGTTGTTGGCCAGGGCCTGGCCCACCACGTTCACGCACTCGTCGGCCCCGGCGCGGTCCACGCCAATGCCTTCGCCGGTGAAGGCTCCTTCCAGCACGTCGAAAAATTTATCGCGGCGCGACTCGGGAATAATGCGGTTGGCCGTGGCCACGCTTTGCAGGTTGGCCGGCATGGGCACCGCCGCCGGAGCCAGGGCCCTGATATGCACTGTGGAGGCGCAGGCGCTCAGCAGCAGCGCGGCCAAAAGCGTGAGGGCGGAAGCGTAAAAATTGTTCATCACGTTTGCAGAAAAAAGTTCCAATCAGGAAGCCCTTTCTACAAAATTGTGCCAAAGTTCGGTGTTCCCGGCGAATAGAGCATTTCGTACTATTCGCCGGGAACGCCGGCTACACGAACAGCGAGCTGATGCTCTCGTGCGTTACCACGTTGCGGATGGCGGCGGCAAAAAGCGGGGCCAGCGAAATCACCCGAACTTTCTCGTTTTCCTGAGCCAGCGGAATCGTATCGGTCGTAATCAGCTCCGTTAGGGCCGAGGCGCGAATGCGGTCGTGGGCCGGGCCGCTGAGTAGCGGGTGCGTCACGACGGCGCGTACCGAGCGGGCTCCGCGCTCCATCACCAGCTCGGCGGCTTTGCAGATGGTGCCGGCCGTGTCCACCATGTCATCCACGAACACTACATCCATGCCTTTCACGTCGCCGATTACCTGCATCGAGGCAATCTCATTGGCCCGTACCCGCATCTTATCGCAGACCACGATTTCAGCCCCGAATTTTTTGGCGAAGGCGCGGGTGCGCACTACGCCGCCCACGTCGGGTGAGGCAAAAATCAGGTTTTCTAGGTTCAGCGACTTGATGTAAGGAGCCAGCACGGTGGCTCCGTCGAGGTGGTCGACGGGAATATCAAAGAAGCCCTGGATTTGGCCGGCATGCAGGTCGACGGTCATCAGACGGTCGGTACCTACGCTCTGGATGATGTTGGCAACCACTTTGGCCCCGATGCTTACGCGGGGCTTATCCTTGCGGTCTTGCCGGGCGTAGCCCATGTAGGGCATTACGATAACGACTTTGTGAGCAGATGCGCGCTTGGCGGCGTCCACCATCAGCATCAGCTCCATGAGGTGCTCGGCCGGGGGGAAGGTGCTTTGCACAAGAAACACCTCGCAGCCGCGGATGCTCTCGTCGAAGCTCGGCCCCATTTCGTTGTCGGCGAAGCGCTGGAGGGTAAGGTCGCCGAGGGTGGTACCGTAGGCGGCGGCGATTTTTTCGCCGAGCTCACGCGAGGCGCTGCCAGCGAATATTTTGACCTGTTTCATTGGGGAAGGTACTGATTTTGTGCGGCTAGCGTTGGCTGGCACCGCACGGACGATGGATGGAATAGCGGCTTAAACACGGCAAGCGAAGGCCTGCCGTACGGGCCAGAAAAGCGAAAGGCGCTGACCACTCCGGAAATTGGAGAAGCCAGCGCCTTTTCAGTTACTCGAGCTTTGTCGTTGTCCGACCAGGGCTCGAACCTGGACTTTCTTGAATCAAAATCAAGCGTGTTGCCAGTTACACCATCGGACAATTTCCCGGGGGCTACGTGCCGTTTGGGAGTGCAAAGGTACATGCGGAATGATTCGAGGCAAGGGTTTGGAGAAAAAAATCCGTAAAAAATTTAGCCCGGATATGACCCGAAATGTCGCTTGAATTCGCTAGGGGCTGATATTCACCCCCTAACTCCCGGGCTTTATGGCTGGGGCAGGGGGCGGGGCTGCAATGGATTGGGGTTGGAAAAACGGGGTTTGGACCGTAATTTTGCGGCCTGAAAAGAGCATCAACTTCATCATAAATACAAGCAAATGGCCAATACCGGCAAAATCACTCAGGTCATCGGCCCCGTCGTTGACGTGAGCTTCGCGGGAGAAAACACGAAGCTGCCCAACATCCTCGACGCCCTCGAAGTAACCAAAGAGAACGGCCAGGTGGTAGTGCTGGAATGCCAGCAGCACCTGGGCGAGGACCGGGTTCGGACCATTGCCATGGACTCGACCGAGGGCCTGGCCCGCGGCGCGGAAGTGCGCGACCTGGGTACGCCCATCTCGATGCCGACCGGCGACGGCGTGAAAGGCCGCCTGTTCAATGTTATTGGCCAGGCGATTGACGGCATTCCGCAGCCCAAGAGTGGCGAGCGGCTGTCCATTCACCGCAATGCCCCGGCGTTTGAAGAGCTGGCAACGTCGTCGGAGGTATTCTTCACCGGCATTAAGGTTATCGACTTGCTGGCTCCTTATGTAAAGGGTGGCAAGATTGGGTTGTTCGGGGGTGCCGGCGTGGGCAAAACCGTACTGATTCAGGAGCTCATCAACAACGTGGCCAAAGCCTACGAAGGTCTGTCGGTGTTTGCTGGCGTGGGCGAGCGGACCCGCGAGGGCAACGACTTGCTGCGCGAATTCATCGAATCCAACATCATTCTCTACGGCGATGCCTTCAAGCATTCGATGGAAGAAGGTGGCTGGGACCTGAGCAAGGTGGACATGGAAGCGATGGAAAAATCGCAGGCTACCCTCGTGTTCGGCCAGATGAACGAGCCTCCCGGAGCCCGCGCTCGCGTGGCCCTGTCGGGCCTCACCATTGCCGAGAGCTTCCGCGATGGCGACGGCACCGGTGCCGGCCGCGACATCCTGTTCTTCATCGACAACATTTTCCGTTTCACGCAGGCGGGTTCGGAAGTTTCGGCTCTGCTGGGCCGGATGCCTTCGGCCGTGGGTTACCAGCCCACGCTGGCTACCGAAATGGGTGCCATGCAGGAGCGCATTACTTCGACCAAGCGCGGTTCAATTACCTCGGTACAGGCCGTTTATGTGCCTGCCGACGACTTGACTGACCCGGCCCCGGCCAACACCTTTGCCCACTTGGACGCCACGACGGTACTAAGCCGCAAAATCGCCGAGCTGGGCATCTACCCGGCCGTTGACCCGCTGGACTCGACCTCGCGCATCCTGTCGGCCGACATCCTCGGCGACGAGCACTATAACACCGCCCAGCGCGTGAAAGAATTGCTCCAGCGCTACAAGGAATTGCAGGACATCATCGCCATTCTGGGTATGGATGAGCTGTCGGAAGAGGACAAGCAGGTCGTGAACCGCGCCCGTCGCGTGCAGCGTTTCCTGTCGCAGCCCTTCTTCGTGGCCGAGCAGTTTACCGGCCTCAAAGGAGTGCTGGTTGACATCAAAGACACCATCAAAGGTTTCAACGAAATCATCGACGGCAAGTATGACCACCTGCCCGAGGCCGCTTTCAACCTGGTTGGTAACATCGAGGATGCCGTAGCCAAAGGCGAGCGCCTGATTGCGGAAGCCAAATAATTATTTTAGTGGTTAATGGTTAGTGGTCAATGATTGGTGCTTTTTGCAAGCCTGACAAATGCCATTAACCATTAATCACTAACCGTTAACCATTGAAATCGTGCATTTAGAAATCATCACCCCCGACCGCAAGGTTTTCGAAGGCGAAGTGACAGCGGCCCAGTTTCCGGGGGCTGATGGCTCGTTTGAAGTGCTGAACAACCACGCCCCGCTCATCGCGGCCCTGAAGGCCGGCGACGTGACCCTGACGGGCGGTGCCGGGGGCCGTGAGGTTATCCGCATCGAAGGCGGCGTAGTGGAAGTACTGCGCAATAATGTGATTGTGCTGGCCGAAGGCGCAGTAGCCTAATCTGCTGCTGAAGGATAAAGCCGCCTGAAAACTAAAAAATCCCCGTGACGGCAAACGTCATGGGGATTTTTTATGCGTATTCGGAATCAATACGTTACTTTGCAGTACAATTTATTCTTCTTTACTTACTGCAAAAATGGTACAACGAATTCTCTGGGTAGTAATCCTCTGGGTGGGGATGAGCAGCTGGGTGCTGGCCGACGGGTTTCGGGAGCAGTTTCGGGCGGCTTTCAAAGCCGGCGATTTGGCCGGAGCCGAGAAAGTGCTGACCGATTGGGAGAAAGCCACCCCCAAGGACCCGGACCTGTACGTGGCCCGTTTCAACTTTTTGCTGAACAAGGCCACCAAGCGCACGCCGGTGCCGACGCAGCCAGTGGCCCAGGGCCAGGCCCCGCGTCCGCAGGCGGTGGTAGTGAGCTACGACCCGGCCACCATGGCCCAGGCGGCGGCGGTGCTGAAGCAAGGCATTGCCCTGGCCCCCGAGCGGCTGGATATGCGCATGGGCTTGGCCAAAAGCTACGAAATGGCGGGCCAGCCCGCGCCGCTAATCCAAACGATACGCGAAGCGCTGGAGGCCCGCAAAAACGGTGGGAAGCCGTGGCTGTGGCGCGACGGCGCACCCCTGCCCGCCCCCGAAAATGCGTTTGTACCGGCCGCCATCGAGCCTTTTGCCAGCGCCTATTGGAAGCAGCCCGGCGACAAAGGCCTCGAGAATGGCCGCCCCATCGCGGAATTGATGGAGCAGTATTTCCCGCAGAACTCGCTGGGCTATTTCAATATGGGGGTGTACTACGCCCACCTGCACAAAACGCAGGAGTCGTACGAGAAGATGCAGCAGGCTGACGCCCTCGACCCGAATGATATTTCGACGCTGATGAACCTGACCCGCATGGCCATTGAGCTGAAAGAAAAGGACAAAGCTAAAGCCTACCAGGAGCGCCTGCGCAAGCTGCCCAACGGCGGGCCGGCGGCCGACAGCTTCGCCAGCGCTATGCAAAAACTGTAGCCACGGCCCGGCAGCTACTTCGAAATGCCTTTCTCCGTTGGGGAAAGGCTTTTTGGTTTTGGGCGGCGGCCAGCCAAAATGTGCCCCAGCCGTATAGCCTTGCATCCGGGCCACGATGGCCCTCGATTCCCTATGCAAAAACCGTTTAATTTATACGCCGCCGTCGAGAATATTTACACGCCCCGGCAGCGCTACGTGCTGTTGGTCGCTTCGCTGCTCGGCCTTGCTGCCCTCATGCTGCTGGGATTGGCGCAGTACCTCACGGCGTTCTTGGCCGCGGGCATTCTGTTCGTGGTGTTTCGGCCGTGGTGGGTGGCGCTGGTGCACAAGCGGCGCTGGAATGCGCGGCTGGTCACCATCGGGATTCTGTTGATTACGGTGGTGGTGCTCGTGATTCCGTTCTATTCGTTGAGTTCGCTGCTGCTCGACCGGCTCATTACGTTCGCCAAGAACCCTGACCAGATAATGGAAGTGGTGCACAAGGTGGAAAAGGCCACCGGCTTCAAGATTGCCGAGCAGTTGAACGTGCGGCAGCTGCTGCTGCAGTCCGGCGCGAAGGTGAGTGGCTGGCTGCCCACGCTGGCCAGCAGCGCCCTCAATTTTTTGGTGATTGTGGGTCTGATGCTGTTCACGATGTACTACATGTTCATGCAGGAAACGTACTTTATGCTGGGGCTGCACCGCTACCTGCCGTTTCGCAATGAGACGCTGGAGGACCTGGGCGAGTCGTTGAAAAACAACGTGAATGCCAACGTGCTGGGTCAGGTGGTGGTGGCGCTGGTGCAAAGCATTCTGACCGGCCTGACGCTGTGGATATTTGGGGTGCCCGATGCGCTATTTTGGGGCGTGGTGGCATTTTTTATGGCGTTTCTGCCGGTGTTGGGTACGCCACTGGTGTGGGGCCCGGCGGCGCTTTACCAGTTTTCGCAGGGCCACAACGGGCAGGCCATTGGTATTCTGCTGGTGGGCTTCATCATCATTATCAACGTGGATAACGTGCTGCGCATCATGCTGGCCAAGCGCATGGGCGACATTCATCCGCTCGTGACGCTCGTGGGGCTGGTTCTGGGCGTGGAGATTTTTGGGTTGATTGGACTGGTGGTGGGTCCGCTGCTGGTATCGTACTTTTTGGTGCTGATGGAGGTGTTCCGGCGCGAGAACCGGGCGCACCAGCTGGCGCAGGCAGGTGCGGAGCCCGCGGCGGTGCGGACGCCGCTGCCCGGCGAGCCCGTTTCGGAATCGTAGGCGGCCGAACGTGGGTTCCGAAGCCCCGCTTCGGGCCTGAGCCCAACGGCCCGGCCATACCTTTGCGCCTTGCTATCTCACGTTCCCATCATGCCCAACATCCAGCCCAAAATCACGCCTATCTACCAAACGTCGGTGTTCAAGTTTGAAGACCTCGACGCGGTGCAGCAGTATTTCGACGAACCGGGCAGCCGCTACCTGTACTCGCGCAACGGCAACCCCAACACCGACGAGCTGGCCAGTGCCGTGGCCCAATGGGAGGGCGGCGCGGGAGCCGTGGCCACGGGTTCGGGCATGGCGGCTATTTTCGCGGCGCTGCTCACGTATTGCCAGGCCGGCGACCATGTGCTGTGCGCGGCCGATATCTACGGCGGCTCGGCGGCCCTGCTGAACCTGGAGCTGGCGCGGCTGGGCATTGCGGTAACGTACGTGCCATTTGAAAGCCTCTACGACTTGGCGGGTTACGTGCAAGCCACTACGCGGCTGCTGCTGTGCGAAACCATGAGCAACCCGTTGCTGCGCGTGGTAGACCTGCGCGCCGCCGCCACCGAATGCCACCGCCACGGCCTGAAGCTGGTGGTCGACAATACGTTTGCGACCCCCGTGCTAACCCGGCCGCTGAGCTACGGGGCCGACCTCGTGCTGCACAGCGTGACCAAATACCTGGCCGGCCATTCCGACGTAACGGCCGGGGCCGTGGTGGCCCGCACGCCCGAAGACGTGGCCCGCCTGCGCCAGATTGGTGTGGTGTTCGGCCTCACCCTAAGCCCCATGGAAAGCTGGCTGAGCGTGCGCGGCATGAAAACCATGCGCCTGCGCGTGGCTGCTCACTGCGAAAATGCCTGGGCCGTGGCCGAATTCCTGGCCAAGCACCCGGCCGTGCAGGCCGTGTATTACCCCGGGTTGGGCGCGCACCCACAGCACCAGCTGGCAGCCAGCCAGGGCGGCGGGCGCTTCGGGGGGATGCTGTCGTTTCGGCTGCCGGATGACGCGGCGGTCGTCAACCGCTTCATGCAGCGCAGCCAGCGGTTTCCGTTTGCGCCTTCGCTGGCGGGCGTCGATTCGTCGTGTTCGCACCCGCTCTACACTTCGCACCGGGCCCTGACCGATGCGCAGCGGGCCGAACTGGGCATCACCGTCGGGCTGGTGCGGCTGAGCGTGGGCATCGAGCCGGTGGAGGAACTATTAGGCGATTTAGCCCACGCGCTGGCTTGAGATTAGCTCTCGCTGACTTTAGCTCAAAGTCCAATTAGTAGAGTTTAAAGTATTGAAGGTTAGTGATTGAGTGGAAGTAATGCGCGATTTGAAAGGTCGGGTGTAAGCTGCTTTTGGGTTTGGAAGGCGCAAACGGCGCTCTTCCTTTGTGACGGTTCTACTAGCTGGCAACAACGCCGGTCCCGAGCCACTTCACTTTCCCCATCAATTGTTATGGATGCTGCTTCGCCCCGTTTGCCGCTTGCTCTCAAATTGGTTGTTAGTGCCTTTCTGGCCGTGATGGTGCCGGTGTACTACTGCGATTACGGCCCCACCAATTTTCTGTATTTCTGCGACGTGGCCTTGCTGCTGAGCTTCATCGCGCTCTGGACGGAAAAAGCTCTGCTGGCCTCGATGGCAGCCGTTGGCATTCTGATACCCCAGGTATTGTGGTGCGCCGATTTTATGGGCGAGCTGTTCCATGTGCATCTGGTGGGACTGACGGCCTACATGTTCGACGCCAACCGCTCGCTGTTTCTGCGTGGGCTGTCGTTCTTCCACGGCTGGTTGCCGTTTCTACTGGTTTTTTTGGTGAAGCGCCTGGGCTACGACCGCCGCGCGCTACTGGCCTGGACGGCCCTGGGCTGGAGCCTGTGCCTGGTGGCCTACTTCTTGATGCCCGTCGCCGGCACCGTGCTGGCCGACCCCAAAATTCCAGTCAACATCAACTACGTGTTTGGTTTTGACGATGCCCATTCGCAAACCTGGCTGCCCGCCCCCCTGTATCTGCTGGCCTGGATGATGGGGCTGCTGCTGGTGTTTTATGTGCCTTCGCACCTGCTGCTGCGCCAGTTGTTTGCCCAGCCTGCCTCGCCGCAGCCCCGGATTGCCCACTCGCCAGCTCCCGAAACCATTATTCTGGCGGTAGGCGGGTGCATAAGGCGCTAAGGAGCTAGGGCCCAAAACACAACACCCGACGCCAGGCTAGTGGCGTCGGGTGTTGTGGTATTGAAGCGGGGCGAAAAGCCCTTTTAGAGCTTATCCGACACCTGTCCCGAAATCTGCCGGGCGGTGCGCAGGGCCTGAAACTCACCCTGTACGCCCCGGATGGTGAGTTTGTCGTCGAGGGTGTAAGTGCTGCGCAGCTGCTCGTAGCGGCCGTTGAGGCTGCTGAGCACGGTGGCGGCGCGGGCCCAGTCGGCAGACGACCAGCCGCGGCGGTCTTCCCGCACCTTATCGAGGAAGCGGGTGTAGGCATCGAGCAGCTGCGGGGAGGTGAGGCGGGCTACGGTGGTGCGCTCGCGGAAGAAGTTGGAAACGGCCGTGTCGCTGGCCGCCCCGGTGGCTACGGTTTCGGTGGGGCTGGTGCTGGGGTTGATGATGGTGGTGCCCGTACGGGCGGCGGTGCCAGCCGGCACGGTAGTGGTGCGCGTGGTGCGGCGGATGACCTTGCCGGTGGCCGGGTCGAGGTCTTCAGTAACCTCCGTCACCTGCTCGGTGCCGGGCTTGGCGGCGGCCGGCGAAGTGCTGGTTTTAGCCGTAGTGGTGGTTTTGGTTTGGGCGGTGGCGGCCAGGGGCAGGGCCAGCAGCAGGGCAAAAAGGGGAACGTTTTTCATGTCGAATAGCGAATGGCTAAGCCTTTAACGGCAAAATAGCCTAAAATGGCTGCCGGGTGCCCATATACTGGCAAGAATGCGGCCAGTTTGCAATGTGCTAATCATCAGAATATTCCAGATTCAACCCAAGGCCTCCGCCAAAGCCTCCTTCACGCGGCGCAGGTCGCCGTCGGTCATGGCCGTGCCGCTGGGTAGGCACAGGCCCCGGGCGAAGAGGTCGGCGCAGACCGCGCCGCCGTACATGGGCGCTTCGGCAAACAAGGGCTGCAGGTGCAGCGGCTTCCAGAGCGGGCGGCTCTCGATGTTGCGGGTTTCGAGGTGCTGGCGCAGGGTTTCGGGCGTGATAAAGGGGGCAGCCGGGGCGTCGGCATCCGGGTCGGCCGGGTTCAGCAGAATGGTGGTGAGCCAGCGGTTCGAGCGGCTGCCGGCGGGCTCGGGGGCCAGCGCGACGGTGATGCCGGGCAGGCCGGCGAGGTGCTCGCGGTACCAGTCGAAAATCTGGCGGCGGCGCTTCACACGCTCGGGCAGCAGCTCCATCTGCCCGCGCCCGATGCCGGCCAGGATGTTGCTGAGGCGGTAGTTGTAGCCCACTTCCGAGTGCTGGTAGTAGGGGGCATCGTCCTTGGCCTGAGTGGCCAGAAAGCGGGCTTTTTCGGCCAGGGCGCGGTCGTAGGTCATTAGCGCGCCGCCGCCGCTGGTGGTCAGAATCTTGTTGCCATTAAACGAGAACACGCCTACCCGGCCAAACCCCCCCAGCGGCTGCTGCTCCCACTCCGAGCCCAGCGCTTCGGCCGCATCTTCGAGCACCGGAATGTCGAACTCCCTGGCCAAGGCCAGGATTTCGGGTAGCTTAGCCGGCATGCCATACAGGTGCACCATAATGAGGGCCTTGGGCTTTTTGCCCTTGGCAATTCGGTCCACGATGGCTTCGCGCAGGCGTTCGGGGCAAAGATTCCAGGTATCGGGCTCGCTGTCCACAAACACCGGCGTGGCCCCCAGGTACACAATCGGATTCGCCGTGGCCACGAACGTGAACGAGGGGCACAACACCTCATCGCCCGGCTCCACGCCCAGCAAAATCAGCCCCAAGTGAATGGCGGCCGTACCCGAGTTCAGCGCCACGCAATGGGGCATCCCCACCGCCGCGCAGATGTCGGCTTCGAAACCGCTGATGTTAGGTCCGGCCGGGGCCACCCAGTTGTCCTCAATGGCCTTGTGCACGTAGTTGAGTTCGTGTCGGCCGAGATGGGGAGGAGAGAGGTAAAGACGGTCGTAATCCTGGCTACGCATGTATTCAATTAACGATTAACAATGAGCAATGAACAATTAGGGATGGGTAATCAGGGTTGAGTAGCGGGCGGGTTGGCAGATTATGTGCCACGCCCCACAACGCATTATTCATTGCTCACTGTTAATTGGTCATGGCCTTCGCCGGTACGCCCACGGCCGTGATGTTGGCTGGTAGGTCGCGCACGGCGACGGCCCCGGCCCCGACGATGGTGTTTTCGCCTACCTGCACCCCCTGAATCACGGTGGCATTCGTGCCAAGGTACACGCCAGTGGCGAGCCGGGCCGCGCCGCCCACGTTGGCGTGGGGCATGAGGGAGCAGAAATCGGCTAATTCGGCATCATGGCCCACGGTGCAGCCCAGGTTCAGCAGTACGAAGCGGCCCAGGGCAATGTCGCAGGTGAGCACGCAGCTTTGCTGAATAATGCAGCCGGCTCCCAGCGCGAGGCGCTGGCGCGGGTGCAGCGCCACGCCCGGATGCACCAGACTCGGAAAACTAAGCTGCGCCGACGTGAGCCGGGCCACTACGGCCGCCCGCCCGGCCGGGCTGCCCACCGCCACGGCCACGGCCAGCGGCTCGGGGGTGGCGTTGAGGGCGGCGCTGGTGCCGAGGTAGGGTAGGCCGCCCACGGTGGGCGTGGCCGGTGTTTGGTCGTCGTAGAAGCCGCGCACCTGCCAGCTGGGCCGAGCGTCATTCAACTGCTGCACCAGCAGCAGCACTTCGCGCCCGAGGCCGCCCGCGCCGAAGATGACGAGCGGGGGCCGCGCACCGGCGGGCTCGCTATCGTCGTAATCTGAGAAAAAGAGCTGAGTCATGAGCAGGCTTACGAAGAAAGGGGGGGCGGTGGGCTACCTCGAAAAGCAGTAGTCGTGGCCTGACCGGGCGCATTGATGTCGCGCGCACCCAGTACCCGCCCGGCAGTGCGCCACAGGATGCGTAGGTCCAGCTTCAGCGATAGATGGTCAACATACCACACGTCGAAAGCAAATTTTGCTTCCCAGCTGATGGCGTTGCGGCCATTGACCTGGGCCCAGCCGGTGAGGCCGGGGCGCACGGCATGGCGGCGGGCCTGCTCGGGCGAATACAGCGGCAGGTACTCGGGCAGCAGCGGGCGGGGGCCCACCAGGCTCAGGTCGCCGCGCACAATATTCCAGAGCTGGGGCAGCTCATCGAGCGAGGTGGCGCGCAGCCAGCGGCCCAGCGGCGGCAGGCGTTGCGCATCGGGCAGCGGCTGGCCGCGGGCATCGTGGGCCTCAGTCATGGTTTGCAGCTTGTAGAGCGTGAACAGCCGCCCATGCCAGCCTGGCCGCGCTTGCCGAAACAGCCAGCGGCCCCGGTTTTGTACCGCCGCCAGCACCGCCGCGCCCGCCAGCAGCGGCAGCGTGAGCAGCAGCAACGGCGTAGCCAGCGCCAGGTCGAGCAGGCGCTTGCCGTGGCGGGCGTAGAAGGAAGCGGAAGCGGACAAGGCAGAGATGGGTCAATAATACGGTCACAAAAGAACGTCATGCTGAGCGGAGGCGCAGCCGCAGTCGAGGCATCGCGCGTGCTCTCACTAACCAAATCGGTGGGTTTGCGATAGTGGATTGCCCGCGAGATGCCTCGGCTGCGCTCGGCATGACGTTCTTTTGCTGCTTGTTCTCCATTCTTCATTCAGCGAAGCATCCATGCTCGTCTTCCCCAACGCCAAGCTCAACCTTGGCCTCTACGTTACCCAGCGCCGGCCCGACGGCTTCCATACCCTCGAATCGGTATTTGTGCCCCTGCCCTGGACCGATGCGCTCGAAATGCTGCCCGCCGCCGCTGGCCAGCCCACCGGCCTCTTGCTCACCGGCCGCCCCATCCCCGGCGACCCGGCCACCAACCTCTGCGTGCGGGCCTACGAGCTGCTGCAGGCCGACTTCCCGCAGCTGCCGCCGGTGCAGCTCTACCTGCATAAAATCGTGCCCATTGGGGCTGGCCTGGGAGGCGGCTCGGCCGATGCGGCGTTTACCCTTCGGGCCGCCAACGACCTGTTTGGCCTCAGCCTTACGGCGGAAGCGCTGGAAGGCTACGCCCGTCGGCTAGGCTCCGATTGCGCTTTCTTCATCCAAAACAAGCCCGTGCTGGCCATTGAAAAAGGCGACGTGTTCGAGGATATCGAATTGAATCTGAAAGGGACTAGCTGCGTGGTGGTGTACCCCAACCTGCACATCAGCACGGCCGAAGCCTACGCCCGCATCAGCCCGCAACAACCGCGGCACCCGCTGCGCGAGGCGCTGACGCAGCCAATGAGCACCTGGCGCAACACCGTTAGCAACGACTTCGAAACGGCCCTCACGCCCAGCCACCCCGTATTGGCCGAAATCAAGCAGCAGCTGTATGACGCCGGTGCTACCTATGCGAGCCTATCGGGTTCGGGCTCGGCCGTGTACGGCTTGTGGGAAAGCGCGGAGCCGGCGGCACTGGAATGGCCAATTGGATATACGGTGTGGCAGGGGCTACTATGAATAGTTAAAAGTTGAATGTGAAGAGTTGAATCAACAGCGTCTGCTAAACCAACTCCCAACCCTTCACTCCTAATTCTTAACTCAAACGGGCATAGCTGGTTCCAAATCGGGCTCCTTATCTTTCATCAGCCGGGCCACCAGCGGATGAATCAGCACGCTGAGTACGATGAGCAGCGTGCCAATGTAAAAGCCCGTGCTCATGCGCTCGCCGTTAAACTGCGGCGCGTGCAGCAGTCCTTTGGTGTGCAGCCAGTAAATGGCGGCGGCCATCGAGATGCCATACACCGGCTCCAGGTTGATGGTCAGGTTCACGGCAAAAGGGGAGAGGCGCTTCATCAATTCCACCGAAGTGGAGAAGGCGTACACGGTGCACACGCCAGCCAGCAGGCTCAGCCAGAGCCAGTCGGAGCCGTGCCAGGCCAGCTGCAGCCCGTGGCCCTCGGTGAAATAATGGCTGTAAACCGGAAAGAACAGCACGATGCTTAAGCACGCGCCTGCCATCTCGTAAAACGTGAGCCGCAGCGGCGGGTGCAGCTTAATCAGTTTCGAGTTCAGCACGCTGAACAGCGCCGATAGGCCCGCCGACAGTACCGCCACACCCAGGCCCAGCAATTGGTCGAGCTCAGCCTGGCTCACGAGGTACAGGCCTACCATCGTAATCAGGCCCAGGCCTACCTCGTAGCCGCGCACCCGGCGCCACAACAGCAACGGCTCCAGCAGCGAAGTCCAGAGCGCCAGCGTAGCCAGCCCGGCCAGGCACACACTGACGGACGACAGGCGCGCCGCCAGAAAAAACGTTATCCAGTGCGCTGCTACCAGCGCGCCCACCGCCAACAGCCGCAATAGCTGCCCCATTGGAATGCGCCACGGCAGCCGCCGGGCCACCAGTAGCACCGCCAGGCCCGCGGCCGCCAGTAGCGTGCGCCAGAACACGAGCTCCACCGGCAGTACCGTCAGCAGCTTGCCCAGAATGGCCGTGAAGCCCCACAGGAGCACAATAAAATGAAGCTTTAGGTAGTCTTTTAGCAAGGGGAGGAGGGTAAGGGGGTGGGCGGGTATGGGTTTCTGGGGTAAGAAGGTAAGGGTGTGGGGGGACAGAAATGAAACGGCGGTTCCTTTTCACCCCTCATATCCCCTTACCCCGCACCCTCCTGCTCTACTATTATTTCGGCACGAAGCGGTACAGCGCCAGCCCAATCATCGAAAACACCGTGCTGGGCACCCAGGCCGCCACCAGGGGCGAAAGGCTGCCTACCTGCGCCAGATTGCGGCTCAGCATCACAAAAATGATGAAGACAAAGGCCAGCACGAAGCCCAGCGCAATTTGCCCACCCACGCCGGCCCGCGACTTCCGGGCGCTGAGAATTACCCCAATCAGCGTAAGAATAACGATGGCAAACGGGTAGGAATACCGCTCGTATTTCTCGCTGAGGTAAATCTGGGTGTCGTCGGCTCCGCGCTCGATTTTGGTGCGGATATAGCGGTTGAGTTCCGGCAGCGTCATGGTTTCGGCCAGCTTGTAGGTGCTGGCGAAGTCGGCGGGCAGTAGGTTCAGCGTGGTGTCGCGGGCGGCCACGGTTTTCAGCGTTTCGTCCTGCGGCCCGCGAAACGTGCGCACCAGCTGCGGCGAAAGGTGCCACACGTGCTTGGTCGAATCCCAATTGATGGCATCGGCCGTGAGGCGGCGCTTGAGGATGGTGCTATCCACGGTTTCGAGCGCAAAATGGAAGCCGATATTATTGATATTATCGTAGCTCTCCATATACACGTAGCTGCGCGGCCCAATTTTAATGTGCACGTTGCGCCCCTGAAATCGGTAGGGTAGTTTAATATACGCCTTCTCGAATTGCACCCGCGATTTGTTGCCCAGCGGCAGCACCCAACCAATCAGCCCGAATATCAGCAGCCCCACCACCGCGCCGCCGGCCGCATACGGCATCATCAGCCGCCGAAAGCTCACGCCACTGGCCAGAATCGCGACAATTTCGGTGCGCGCCGCTAGCTGCGCCGTCACAAATACCACCGCGATAAAAATGGTAATCGGCGAGAGCAGGTTAGCAAAATAGGGAAATAGAAAAATATAATAGCCGAAAATAATTTTCGACATCGATAAATTATGCTGAATAAAGTCGTCGTTTTTCTCCGTGAAATCAATCACGCAAATCACCGTCACCAGAATAGCCACCGAGAAAAAGAACGCGGCGAGAAATTTCTTAATGATGTATTTGTCGAGGATATTCATTGGATAACGGTTAGTGTTTAATGGTAAATGGTTAATTAACAAGAGTAGCTATTTGGAAAAATTAACCACTAACCATTGACCATCACTCCTTATAATCTTGTCATCAGCTGCTTCACCATGCGCTCCTTCCAGGGGCCAAACGTGCCGGCGATGATTTCCTTGCGGGCTTCCTTCACCAGCCACAGATAAAACGTGAGGTTGTGGGCGGAGGCAATTTGCGGCCCCAGCATTTCCTGGCACTGGAAGAGGTGGCGCACGTAGGCGCGGGTGTAGAAGTTGCTGGCCGCGCCCTCCAGCACCGGGTCGATGGGCGTGAAATCGGTGGCAAACTTCAAATTGGTCACGTTCATAATGCCCTGCGTGGTGAACAGCATGCCGTTGCGGGCGTTGCGGGTCGGCATCACGCAGTCGAACATATCCACGCCCAGGGCAATGTTTTCGAGAATATTAGCCGGCGTGCCCACGCCCATCAGGTAGCGGGGCTTGTCTTTGGGCAGGATGTCGCAGACCAGCTCGGTCATCTCGTACATCAGCTCAGCCGGCTCGCCCACGCTCAGCCCACCGATGGCGTTGCCGGCGCGGCCCTGCTCGGCAATAAACTCAGCGGATTTAACGCGCAGGTCCTTGAAAGTGCTGCCCTGCACAATCGGGAACAGCGCCTGCTCGTAGCCATAGAGACCCTCGGTACGGTCGAAACGCTCGATGCAGCGCTTCAGCCAGCGGTGGGTCATGTCGAGCGAGCGGGCGGCGTAGTCGTACTCGCAGGGCCAGGGCGTGCACTCATCGAAGGCCATGATAATGTCGGCCCCAATCACGCGCTGAATATCCATCACACCCTCGGGCGAGAACAAATGCTGGCTGCCGTCGATGTGCGAGCGGAACTTCACGCCCTCTTCTTTAATCTTCCGGGTGTTCGAGAGCGAGTACACCTGATAGCCGCCTGAGTCCGTCAGAATCGGCCGGTCCCAGCCGTTGAACTGGTGCAGCCCGCCAGCGGCACGGAGCACGTCCAGGCCCGGGCGCAGGTAAAGGTGGTAGGTATTGCCGAGGATAATCTGAGCCTGCACGTCGTCCTTCAGCGTGGCCTGGCTCACGGCTTTCACGGTGCCGGCCGTGCCTACAGGCATAAAAATGGGCGTTTCGATGGTGCCGTGGGCCGTTTCGAGGCGGCCGGCGCGGGCCTTGGTGGCGGGGTCTTGGGCGAGGAGGTCGAAGGTCATGCGGTCTGGAACTGTCATCCTGAACGTAGCGCAGCGAAGTGAAGGACCTTATCAACCGCGAACGATTCGCAGTAACTCAATCGGCGCGGCCGTGATAAGATGCTTCGCTGCGCTCAGCATGACGGTGCAAAGGTAACCCGCCCGTTTCGCGCCCCGTACTTTTGCAGGCTCATTCGTACCCGCCGCTTTGTTGCTTTCATTCGTACCCACGTCCCCGTTTTTCTGGCTTTTGTTGGCGTGCGTGCTGGTGCAGCTGTTCTACGCGGTGTATTTCTTCTGGCCCTTCGCCCGGCGCGTCCCCGAAGCGCCCGCCGATGCGCCCGGACCCGACGCGGAGCCGGTGTCCATCGTCGTCTGCGCCCGCAACGAACTCGACAACCTGCGCCGCCTGTTGCCCCTGCTCCTCAAGCAGGACTATCCCGCCGCCTTCGAAATCGTCCTCATCGACGACCGCAGCCACGACGATACTTATCTCTACACCCAGCAGCTGGCCCAGTACTACCCCAGCACCGTGCGCCTCGTCACCATCGGCAGCACCCCCGACGGCTTCGCCCCCAAGAAATACGCCCTCACGCTCGGCATCAAGGCTACCCGCTACCCGCGCCTGCTTTTCACCGACGCCGACTGCATTCCGGCTACCAACCAATGGCTGCGCCTGATGCAGCGCGGCTTTTCGCACAAGGACGGCGCTGATGTCGTCCTTGGATTCTCCGCCTACGCCGAAGCGCCCGGTTTCCTCAATCAGCTCATCCGTTACGAAACCCTGCTCACGGCCGCGCAGTACCTCAGCTTTGCCTGGCGCGGCTGGCCTTACATGGGCGTTGGCCGCAACCTGGCCTACACCCGCGCCTGCTTCACGGCCACCAAGGGTTTTGCCTCGCATATTCGGCAGCTTTCGGGCGATGATGACCTGCTGGTGCAGGATGCCGTGCGCCAACACCAGCGCGTGGCCGTGGTGGCCGACTCCGGCTCCCACACCCTAAGTGAGCCGGCCGAAACCTGGCGCGCCTGGTGGCGGCAGAAACGCCGGCATTTATCTGCTGGCCGCGCCTACCGGTTGGCCGACCGGTTGCGAATCGGCACCTTTGTGCTAGCAAATACGTTGTTCCATCTGGCTACCGTCGTGTTAGTTTTTTCACCAAACAATTGGGTACCTTTGGCGGTAATATGGGTTCTGCGAAACTTGTTCGTGAGCGCCGTATATGCGCGGCTGAGCCACCGCCTCGACCAGCCCGTAAACGTCGGGCTGTTGCCAGTGCTCGATGTGGTTTATTTTGTTCAATACCTGGCTCTGGGAATCTCGCTCTTCCTCAACCGCACTCTTCGATGGAAATAAACAACCAAGATATTCAAAAGCAGTTTTCAGCTAAAGCTAAACATGACTTCAAGCTGATTCGCGCCGCCGTGGACCACGGGGATGAAAAGGCCTACGCCGAGCTGATGCAAATCTATAAAAAGCCCGTTTACCACGTGGTGCTAAAGATGGTGCGCAATCAGGACGATGCCGAAGACCTCACCATTGAGGCCTTCGCCAAGGCCTTCCGCAATCTGCACAAGTTCAATCCCGAGTATGCGTTCAGCACCTGGTTGTTCCGCATTGCTACCAACAACTGCATCGATTTTATTCGCAAGAATAAAATCAAAACCATGTCGATTGACTCGGCCATTAAGGTTGACAACGGCGACGAAATCACCATCGATTTCCGCGACAACGACCTGAACCCGGCCGAACACGCCGTGCGCAACCAAAAAATTGAAATCATGCGCCACGTCGTGTCGCGCCTGCCCGATAAGTATCAGCGCCTGGTGTCGCTACGCTATTTCGACGAGCTTAGCTACGAGGAAATTGCCACCGAGCTCAAAGCTCCGCTTGGCACTGTGAAAGCCCAGCTGCACCGCGCCCGCGAGTTGCTCTATGACATGGTGAAGCACACCAAGCAGATTATCTAGAATCAGAAAGCCCCGATGAGAGTCGGGGCTTTTTTTAGGGATTGAACGGACGGGCTTTATTCGTCCGCCGAGCGCAGGTCGCGTGGGTCGGGCCGGTGTTCGAGAATTTCGGCGGGTTGGCAGTCGAGGGCCTGGCAAATAGCGGCCAGCGTGCTGAAGCGCACGGCCTTGGCACGCCCGCTTTTCAGGATAGATAAGTTGGCCAGGGTGATGCCCACCATCTCGGCCAGCGCGCTAAGCGTCATCTTGCGACGGGCCAGCATCACGTCGAGGTTTACAATGATGGGCATCAGATAACAAGTTCGGCCTCGCGGCTCAGTTCGACGCCGCGCTGGTACACGGCCGCAATAATCAGCAGTATCAGGCCAACCTCCCAGCCCGGCAGGGTGTTTTCGGTGCTGAGGCGCACGTAGTGGCTAAGCGGCTCGGCCAGGCCCGCAGCCCGAAATGGCGGCACCAGTGCCCGCACGGCTAGGTAGGCCATTTCCTGCGCGAAATCGAGTCCCAGCACCAGCAGGCCCAGCCCGCGCAGCCGCTGGGCATTGGCAAAGGTAAACGGCGTGGTAGGGGTCACGTCCAGTAATAGTTGCCACAGCAGCCAACTGCCCACCCCAAAAAACACCACCCAGGCCAGCGATTGGTAGTCACTGGAAGCGCCGAGATACAGCAGCGCCAGCCGCCGCCCCGTGCTGGGCTCATAGTAACGTAACAACGTTGCCTGCGGGTCGGCCACTACTTCGAAAGTAGCTATGGCGGCTAATTGTGGCTGCCGGGTCGTGCGCGCTGGCCGATAGTTGTACCCGTCGGACCAACCCGCCTGCATGTCGTGCATTGCCGAAAACATGTTCGGGGTAGTTGTGTCCAGCGTGAGTTGTAAAGCGGGATTGTCGAAGGCCACCGCCGTGCGAACCAGCAGCAGCATGGCCGCTAAACCACCGCCAAGCAGGAAAATAAAGGCCAGGGGCCGACTAAATCGCAATAGCGAAGCCAGAGGAAGAAGACGCATCGGGAAGGAATGGGTGATTAATGCTGCAAAGCAATTGATAAATTATTGAAAAACAATAAAAATTTATTGAATATAAATTTATTTGTATCGATTATCAATAGAAATGTATTGTTGATTTCTGATATTCTGCTTTTTTTATTGCCGCCAGATACATGGGAATATGGCACCGGCTTTGTGTGCCAAAGCACCTGTACCGTGCACCTTTGCACCCATGAACCTTTTACAGCACCACTTCCCCCAGCTCACTTCGCAGCAGCTCCAGCTATTTCAGCAGTTCGAAACCGAGTTTCGGGCCACCAACGAAGCTATTAACCTCGTGTCGCGCCCCGACATGGATAATTTCACCGAGCGGCATGTGCTGCACTCGCTGGGGATTGCCAAAGTGATTCAGTTTGCCAAAGGCAGCACCGTGCTCGACGTGGGCACCGGCGGTGGCCTGCCCGGCCTGCCGCTGGCCATTCTGTTCCCCGAAGTTCATTTCCACCTCGTGGACAGCATCGGCAAGAAAATCCGGGCCGTGCAGTTCATGGCCGCCGCCCTGGGCCTCGATAACGTGACCGCCGAGCAAACCCGCGCCGAGCAGCTCCGCGCCAAGTACGACTACGTGGTGAGCCGCGCCGTGGCCCGCCTAGCCACCTTCCACCCCTGGATTGCCCACCGCTTCAAGCCCCAGGGCGCGCCAGGTGCCGGGCTTTATTATTTGAAAGGCGGCGAACTGGCCGAGGAAATTGCAGAATCCGGCCTGAAAGCAAAGGTGACGGACTTGAGCAACTTCTACCCGGAAGAATTCTTCGAAACGAAGAAGGTGGTTTTCGTGCCGGCAAAATAGGGGGCATCATTGCAAGTGGAGCGTAGCGCTTCACTCGCAATAATAGCCACTATGCCGGTACTGCTGCTGTTAAAAACGCCACGGCCCGGCGTTCTGAGTAGTACTCGCCGCTGCTCTCGGCAAAGCCCACGTGCCCGCCGTCGGGGGGAGTTTCCAGAAAAACGTAGGAGGAACTGGCTGCCACCTCGCGGGGGTAGCACGAGGCTGGCAAAAACGGGTCGTTTTGGGCGTTCACCAGCAGCGTGGGCACCCGGATGCCGCTGAGGTAACGCCCCGAGCTGGCGTATTGGTAATAGGCATCGGCCGAATCAAACCCGTGCATGGGCGCGGTGTATTTATCATCAAACTGCGGGAAGTTGCGCAGGGCTTCGATGCCTTCCAAATCGACCTGCCCGGGCAGTAGCGCGGCCTTGTCGCGAATTTTCTGGCGCAGCGACTTTAAAAAGCGGCGCATGTACACCTGGTTCTGCGGCCGGCCGATGTACTCGGAGCTGGCCTTCAGGTCCGTCGGCACTGAGAACACGGCCGCGCGCTGCACCTCGGCCGGCACGCGGGCCGCGTCTTCGCCCAGGTATTTCAGCGTTACGTTGCCGCCCGCCGAGAAACCCAGCAGGTAGGCGCGGCGGTAGCGGCCGGTGGCCAGGGCGTGGCGCACTACGCGGTCCAAATCCTCCGTGTCGCCGAGGTGGTAGGAGCGGAGCAGGCGGTTCATTTCGCCGCCGCAGCTGCGGTAGTTCCAGGCCAGGGCATCGAGGCCGGCAGCATTGAGGGCGCGCACCATGCCCCGCATATAGGGCCGCGAGGCATCGCCCTCGAGGCCGTGCGACACGATGGCCAGCCCGTCGGTGGGCCGGGGCGCAGGCAGGCGGCTCCAGTCCAGGTTCAGGAAGTCGCCGTCGGGCAGCTCCAGGCGCTCGCGCTGGTAGGCCACTTCGGGCACCGTGCGCCACAGGCTAGGCACAATGGTCTGCAAATGGCCGTTGAACAGGTAAAATGGCGATTGATAGCGGGAATCGGCAACAAGGGGCATGGCGCGGGATATTGAACAACGAGTGGCAGCGCGCTGGGTGGGATTGGATGGTGAGTAAAGTTCGCACATAATCGGCATGCATACTAATTTATGCTGATGAAAGTGGATTTGTTGGGAATGCGGCCATCTTTCTGCGTCGTTATCCTCACAGCTATTTACTTGTGAGGGACTGAAGCCAATATTTTTCCGCAAGGGTTTGAATTTGTCAGCCATATTCGTACCTTTGCCCTCCCAAACACAGAACTCATAGCATAACGCTCCTATATATTCCAACTCATGGCAAACCATAAGTCGGCCCTCAAACGCATCCGCAGCAACGAAGCCAAGCGCGTGTTGAACCGTTACCAGCACAAATCCACTCGTACGGCTATCAAAAAGCTGCGCACGACCACCGACAAAACGGCCGCTCAGGAGTTGCTGAAGAAGGTGACTTCGATGCTGGACCGTCTGGCCAAGAAGAACATCATCCACAAGAACAAAGCTGCTAACAACAAGAGCAAGCTGACAAAGCTCGTCAACGCGCTCTAAGTGCGAGACGAGTTTAGGAGGGCCAGACTGCGCCGCCCCAAGGTCTGGTTCTCCGCTCATCACAGAAGCCCCGCTCGGTTCCGAGCGGGGCTTCTTGCGTGTATGTCAGACTGCGTGCGCGGTGGAGTATAGGTTCGTTCCAGGATAATTAGAATAGGATATCTACCTTACGGGTGTCGTTCCACGTCAATCTATCCAACCATGAAACACGCCTACGCCTGGGCGCGGCCGTTATTGGCCGCGCTATTCCTATTTAGTGGTTTTGGGGCCAGCGCGCAGCAGGCGTGGCGGCCGTTTCGGCCGGGGCTGCTATATGCGTTCAGTGCCCCAGGCAGCAGCAGCGCCCACATGCTGCGGCTCGATTCGGTGTACCGCACCCCCGCCGGCGACTCGGCCTGGACCTTCGGGCGGCTATTGAAAACCACCGATGGCCACGAGCAAAGCACCAATCCCTACGGGACCTATCGCAAAAGCCGCAATAACCTGTTCGGTGCGCGCCTCATCTGGCACCGGGCTTCGTCGGCCTTTCTGCTTGAAAATCTGGCAGAAGGCAACTTTCAGGTGGCTGTGACGCTGGAACTCCGCCCGCAGGCGGTGGTGGGCAGCTCCTGGACAGCCAGCACGGTGCCGGCGCTCACGGCTACGCTCACCAGCCGCAGCCTACAGCAAGTACAGGGAACAGCCGATTCGGTATCGGTTATCACCCTCAGCTCGGGGCAGGTGGTGCGCCTGAGCCGCAGCTACGGGCTACTCGAAGGCCCACAGTGGCTGGGTACGAGCTCGGCCGCGCCCCAATGGACGCAGGCCCGCTTGCCCCAGACCCTAGCGCAGTCGCCTTACAATCCGTTGGCGCTGTTTGCGATGCAGCCCGGCGACGAAATGGGCTATTTGGTGGAGCCGTTCACTATTTCGCCCTTTCCTAGCTATCGGAGCCACATCCTGCGCCGCATTCTTACACGCCAGCAAACGGCCGACAGCCTGGTGCTCACTTATAAGGAGCAGACGCGCACGGAGAATTTTGGAACACCCACCGGCGGAATGCCGGGCATTCAGATTTCTCCGGTTTCCACGCGGCGGTGGGCTTTTTCACTGCGTACGGGCCGCTCGACCCAGTACCCGGCAATGGGGCTGCTGACCGGCGAGTACGTGCCTGCTGCTCCTAATTTGCCGCAGTTGGCAGGACGGGGCATTGTTGGATATAACGGTAGCGGTTGCGGACCGAGCGGCCAGTACCTGGCTTACATCATGATGTTTCCAGGCTTTGGCGCGCCCGCCGGGCAGTTTCACACGGGCATTGACATTGGTTGGCAGCAGTGGTTTTCAGTAGCCTTGGGAATGGGCGACGTTTTTACCGATGATGGGCAAAGTTTGGTGTATTACCGGCGCAGTACGGGCAGCCCGCTCACCTGCGGCTCGCCGATGGATTTCATCAACCTGCTGCCCACCCGCGCTGCGCAGGCCGCCGTGGCCACCCTCGCGCCCAATCCGGTCGCCGAAGTTGCTACGCTCACCCTGATGCAGCCCGCCCGCCCCGGCACCACCCTGCGCCTGACCGATGCGCTGGGCCGCACAGTATGGAGTGCCCCGGTAGCGACCGGCCAAACGGCCGTGGCCGTGCCGCTGGTGGAGCAGCCCGTAGGTATGTACCTACTGCACCTGAGCGGACCGGAGGGCCTGGCGGCTAGTTGGAAGCTGAACCACGAATAGAAGCGCAAAAAATCAGCCCCAACAAACCAGCAAGGGCCCGCAACAGTTGTTGCGGGCCCTTGCTGGTTTGTTGGGGCTGATTATCGCAAAGCAGCTAAGCTTACGCAATGCTCACCTTCACCATGTTGGCTTTGCCCTGTTCCTGGATGGGCATGGAGCCGGTGGTGATATACACGTCGCCGGTTTCGAGGTGGCCGGTGGTGGTGAGCACGTAGCGGATATCGGCCACGGTGCTGTCGGTGCTGATGAGGCGGTCGTAGTAGAAGCCGCGCACGCCCCACACCAGACTCAGCACGGTGAGCAGAGGGCGATTGTTGGTGAAGATGAAAATGTTGGCCTTCGGGCGGTACTTGGCCAGCTGGAAGGCCGTGTAGCCCCGGTGCGTCATGCCGGTAAGGGCTTTCGCGCCGGTATTCTTGGCCAAGTGGCACGAAGCTGAAATTACGCTGTCGGCCATGAAGTTGGGGCCGTCGGGGTCGACAGGCCACCACTTGTGGAACAGCTGCGGGCTGCGGCTTTCCACGCTCAGGATGGTGCCCACCATCGAGCGAATGACCTCGGCGGGGTAGGCCCCCACGGCGGTTTCGGCCGAAAGCATCACGGCATCGGCCCCGTCGAGCACGGCGTTGGCCACGTCGCTGGTTTCGGCGCGGGTAGGGCGGGGGGCCGTAATCATCGACTCCATCATTTGGGTGGCCACGATGACGGGCTTGCCGGCCGCGTTGCATTTGGCGATAATCATCTTCTGGGCCATGGGCACCTCCTCCATCTTCACCTCCACACCGAGGTCGCCGCGGGCCACCATCACCGCGTCGGTGAGGGCGATGATTTCGTCGATGTTGCGCAAGCCGTCGGGTGTTTCAATCTTGGCGATGACGCGGGTGTTCTTCCCGGCCTCCGCAATCAGGTTTTTGATGAAGCGGATGTCGTCGGCCTTGCGGGCGAAGCTCAGTGCTACCCAGTCCACGTCGTGCTCCAGGCCGAATTTCAGGTCCTCGATGTCCTTTTCGGTCATGCTCGGGGCCGACACTTCGGAGTCGGGCAGGTTGATGCCTTTGCGGGGCTTCACGAGCCCGCCGTACACTACTTCCACGTCCACTTCCTTGTCGCGGTCGGTGCCCAGTACTTTGAGCTCAATCTTGCCGTCGTCAATCAAAATCTGGTCGCCGGCCTTCACGTCGCGGGCCAGGCCCAGGTAAATCGTGCTTAGGCGGGTAGCCGTGCTGGTTTCCTTTTCGCCGCACACCAGCTTGATTTTGTCGCCGGCTTTAATTTCCACACCGCCGCCCTCTACTTCACCGAGGCGGATTTTTGGCCCCTGCAAGTCCTGCAACAGGCCCACCGATGTTTTCATGTCCTTGTTCAGGCGCCGCACGGTGTTAATCACCGACAGGTGGTCTTCGTAGGAGCCGTGCGAGAAGTTGAGGCGGAATACGTCGACCCCTTCCCGCATGAGAATGCCGAGGCGCTCGTAAGTATTGGAGGCAGGGCCGACGGTGGCCACAATCTTGGTTTTGTTGAACGAGGGGAGGGTTTCCATGCGAAGCGGAATACAGAAATGTCAGTACAAAAAAACACCCCGCCCGAGCCAGGAGGGGATGCTGGCACCACGCGCCAACTAGGAATATCAGCGAATGGGCACAGGCGCTAATGGCCGCCAACCTGACGGCCAGCCAGGGCAAAAGTCGTTTAATTAAACCGAAAACCCTATGGTTTTTGGTGCCAGTTACCGGTCTTTCTTCGGGCAAACGTTTGTATCGGAGAAGAAAAACCCGCTGCCCGGCCGCCAGCGTCGCCCCCGTGCTCAGAGCAGTAGGTTTTCCTTGTACTTCAGCGTATTCGGGTCGAACTGGCAGGCGTACTGCACGGCATCGAGGGCGGTGAGGCGCTGGAGCAACTCGTCGTCGGCCAGCGCCCCGGCTCCATTCGTGACGGCCAGCAGGTAGTCGTACTCCTTTATATCGGGGGCCAGGAAGGGCTTCTTGAGGTTGGAAGGGGCAATAGAGCGGTTGCGCAACAGGCGGCAGGTGAGGGTTTCGGTGGTGTAGAGGTAGTGCGTGAACACCAGCCGGCCCCGGCTGAGCAGGTTGAGCAGCAGCTCGGGCTGCTTCACAAAGCGCAGGCGCAGGGCTTGGTTCAGCGTCCAGGCCAGGGTGTAGTCGCGGGTGCTGCTCACCAGCCCGAACAGGGCGAAGTCGCACTCATAGTCAACATCCAGGGTAAAGGTCTTCATGGGAGCGGCCGCCAAAAACGGAGGCATCCGCAGGCAGGCAGGGGGCAAAGCTACGGCCCGCAACGAGCAGCCGCCATAATGTTATACCCGTGATTCGAAAGCACGGCCGTGGGTTAGATGAAAATTCTCTCGTTACTTTGCGCAGTAGTTTTCCCTAAACCCCCACGGAAATGTCTGAAATCGCAGAAAAAGTAAAGGCCATTATTATTGATAAACTGGGCGTTGAAGCCTCCGAGGTTACCCCCGAGGCCAGCTTCACCAACGACCTGGGTGCTGACTCGCTGGATACCGTCGAGCTGATTATGGAGTTCGAAAAGGAGTTTAACGTGAGCATCCCCGATGACCAGGCCGAGAACATCGGCACCGTGGGCCAAGCCATCAGCTACCTCGAAGAGCACGCCAAATAGTTTCTTCCATTCCTAGCCCAGCGCGTTATTCGAGCCGATTCTACTCGTCCGTTTTCCCGCTTTGCCCGGAATAGCTCCCTCATTCTGCGCATACCGGCCGGCTAGCCGCCGGCCGGTTTTGCTGTTTATTCCCTTCTCATCTTTCGCGCCCCTGGCGCTTGCTTATGTCGTCCATCCGACGCGTTGTCGTTACCGGCCTTGGGGCCATCACGCCACTGGGCAATACGGCCCCGGCTTACTGGGAAGGCCTGCGCACCGGCACGAGTGGGGCCGCCACCATCACGCGCTTTGACCCGGCCAAGTTCAAAACCCGCTTTGCCTGCGAGGTCAAGGACTACAATCCTGACACCTATTTCGACCGCAAGGAGCACCGCAAAATGGACCTGTTCACGCAGTTCGCGGTCATTGCGGCCGACGAGGCCATCGCCGATGCCGGCCTGCTCAACGGCAGCGTGGATAAGGACCGGGTGGGCGTAATTTGGGGTTCCGGCATCGGCGGCCTGAAGTCGTTGCAGGAAGAATGCTTCGCCTTTGAGAAAGGTGACGGCACACCCCGTTACTCGCCGTTCTTTATTCCGCGCATGATTGCGGATTCCTCGTCGGGCAACATCTCCATTAAAAACGGCTTTCGTGGCCCGAATTTCGTGACCACGTCGGCCTGTGCCTCGTCGAACGATGCCATTATCGCAGCCTTCAACAACATTCGCCTCGGCCTGGCCGATGCGGTGGTAACCGGCGGCTCCGAAGCCGCTATTACCGAGTCGGGCGTGGGCGGCTTCAATGCCCTCAAGGCCATGAGCGAGCGCAACGACGACCCGGCCTCGGCCTCGCGGCCTTACGACCAGGACCGCGACGGCTTCGTGCTGGGCGAGGGTGCGGGCGCGCTGGTGCTCGAAGAATACGAGCACGCCAAGGCCCGCGGGGCCAAAATGTACGCCGAGCTGATTGGTGGCGGCATGTCGTCGGACGCCTACCACATTACTGCGCCCGACCCGAGCGGCGAAGGCGTGGTGCTGGTGATGAAAAACGCGCTGCGCGACGCCGGCATCCAGCCCGAAGACGTGGACTACATCAACACCCACGGCACGAGCACGCCACTGGGCGACGGGGCCGAAATCAAGGCCATCGAAAAAGTGTTTGGCGCGCACGCCGAGAAGCTGAATATCTCTTCGACCAAAAGCATGACCGGCCACCTGTTGGGCGGGGCCGGTGGCGTAGAAGCCGTCGCTTGCCTGATGGCCATGCAGCACGGCTTGGTGCCACCCACCATTAACCTGCACACGCCCGACCCGGAAATTAACCAGGCACTGAATTTTACGCCCAACGTGGCGCAGAAGCGCGATGTGCGTGTGGCAATGAGCAACACGTTTGGCTTCGGCGGGCACAATACGTCGGTGATTTTCCGCAAGTTGTAGGTTTGCCGGTTATCGTTTTTTGTAGAACGTCATGTTGAGCGTAGCCGAAGCATCTCTACCGCGTAAGTAACTCTATCGATTAGATTACTATTGCACGCGAGATGCTTCGGCTACGCTCAGGATGGCGTTCTTTATTTCTGATTTCTTCATCATTTCCCTTCCCACCCTTTGTTCAGCTTCGTTTCCCGGCTTTTTGCTTCCGATAAATCGTTTCGGCAGGCGGTGGCGACCGTGACGGGCCAGACGCCCAAAAATGCGCGGCTCTACCGGCTGGCGTTCACGCACTCGTCGGCGGTGCGGCAGCTGCCGGGCGTGGGCAAGCACCAGACCAACGAGCGGCTGGAGTTCCTCGGCGATGCCGTGCTGGGTACCGTGGTGGCCGAGTACCTGTTCAAGAAATACCCCTACGAGCAGGAGGGCTTTCTGACGGAGGTGCGCTCGCGCATCGTGAACCGCGAAAGCCTGAATGGCATCGCCCTAAAGCTAGGCCTCGATAAGCTGGTGCAACTGGATGCCGCGCAAGGCCGTGCCGCCCGCTCGCGCTCGGTGAATGGCAACGCGCTGGAGGCGCTGGTGGGCGCGGTATACCTCGACCTGGGCTACAAATCGGCCCGAAAATTCATTCTCACGCGTCTTGTGAAGGGCTTTGTGGATGTGCATACCATCACGACTACCACGGCCAATTTCAAGAGCAAGCTCGTGGAGTGGGCTCAGCGCCAGGGCAAAGTCCTGCGCTACGACATCGCGGGCGAGGCCCGGCCGGGCGGCATGATGGAGTTCACGGCCTCGGTGCTGTTGGATGAGGAAGTGGTGGCCACCGGCATGGGCCTGAGTAAGAAGCAGGCGGAGCAGCTGGCGGCGGAGCGGGCGCTGATGGAACTGGGCGTTTCTTAAATTAAAAGTTAAAAATGATGAATTGAAAGGTGGGGGCGGGTGGCTGTAGAACCAGCGTGGAGTGTTGCCATTGGTGCTGCTTCGCAACAAATGCCCTGATTTTTAATTTTTAATTCATCATTTTTAATTCAGACCAATGCGTATTGCTGGAGCCGCCCTCAACCAGATTCCCATCGACTGGGAAAATAACCTGCGGAATATTAAAACTGCCATCGAGCAGGCCAAGGCGGCGGGCGTGGAGCTGCTGTGCCTGCCCGAACTGTGCCTGACCGGCTACGGCTGCGAGGACTTGTTCCTGAGCGAATGGATGCCCGAGGCGGCCCTGGCGCATTTGCAGCAGGTGCGGCCGTGGACGCAGGGGATTTGCGTGGTGGTAGGCCTGCCGGTGCGCCTGCCAGGCCGCACTTACAACACGGCGGCAGTGCTGCGCGACGGGCAGATTCTGGGTTTCGTGGCCAAGCAGTTTCTGGCCAACGACGGGGTGCACTACGAAACGCGTTTCTTCGCGCCGTGGGTGGCGGGCGAAACCAGTTCCGTGAGTTGGGAGGCGGAGACGTGGCCGCTGGGCGACCTGATTTTCGAGCACCATGGCGTACGCTTCGGCTTCGAGATTTGCGAGGATGCCTGGCGGGCCGATGACGTGCGCCCCGCCTGCCGCCTCAAGGGCCGGGTGGATTTGATTGTGAACCCCTCGGCCAGTCACTTTGCCATGAGCAAAACCGACGTGCGCTACCAGCTGGTGATGAAGGCGTCGCGCACGTTCGACTGCACCTATCTCTACGCCAACCTGCTGGGCAATGAGGCCGGCCGCATCATCTTCGACGGTGAAATTTTGGTGGCCCGCAACGGCCATTTGCTCAAGCGCAACCAACTGCTGAGCTTCAAGGAAGTGGATTTGGAATGGGTGGACGTGGATTTCACCACGCCACCGGAGCCGGCGGCCGAAATTGTGCCGCTGCCCGCGCCCGATGAGTACAAGGAGCTGAACCAGGCCATGAGCCTGGCCCTGTTCGACTACCTGCGCAAGGCGCGCAGCCGCGGCTTCGTGCTGAGTTTGAGCGGCGGGGCCGACTCCAGCTTCTGCGCCGTGGGTGTGGCCGAAATGGTGCGCCTGGGTGTGGAGGAACTGGGCCTGGCCGAATTCAAAAGACGCAGCGGCTGCTTTCAGGAAGCAAAAAAAGAAGTGGTACAAACCGGCGCAGGCGGCGCGGCGGCGCAAGTAGTGCAGGATGAACCTCACGAAAACCAGCAACCAGTAACTAGTAATCAGGAACTGGTTAACCAGCTGCTTACCTGCGCCTACCAGGGCACGGTCAATTCTTCCGACGACACCTTTATCTCAGCCAAAGAGCTGGCTGACAGCATCGGAGCGCGCTTCTTTAACTGGGAGATTGATGAGGAAGTAGCTGGCTACGTGGGCAAAATCCAAGGGGCGCTGGGCCGGGAGCTGACTTGGCAGACCGACGATTTGGCCCTGCAAAATATTCAGGCGCGGGTGCGGGCCCCCGGTATCTGGATGATGGCCAACGTGCTGAACTGCCTGCTCATCACCACTTCCAATCGCTCGGAAGCCAGCGTGGGCTACTGCACCATGGACGGCGACACAGCCGGCAGCATCTCGCCCATTGCGGGCGTCGACAAGGACTTCGTGAAAAAGTGGCTGCGCTGGGCCGAAACCGAGCTGGGCTACGCCGCCCTGCGCCACGTGAATGCCCTGCAGCCCACTGCCGAGCTACGCCCACTGGCCGACAAGCAGACCGACGAGCGCGACCTGATGCCCTACACGCTACTGAACCGCATCGAGCGCCTGGCCTTCTACAACCGCCTGAGCCCGCGCCAGGTGCTGGCCACACTGGACGGCGAAGAAACAGGTTTCGACCACGAGCAACTGCGGGTTTTCGTGCGCCGCTTCTACACGCTCTGGAGCCGCAACCAGTGGAAGCGCGAGCGCTACGCCCCCAGCTTCCACCTCGACGACTACAACGTGGACCCGCGCTCCTGGCTGCGGTTTCCGATTCTCAGTGGCGGCTTCGCGGAGGAGTTGGCGGGCTTGTAGCGTATGCACCAGCTTACACTGGTGACGGAACGTGCGAAAAACATGTTGTAAATCAGTAGATTATGCGGGTTATGGCGATGGTGGCGCAAGTTTTTGGCGCTAAACGGTCCTAATCCCATGTAACCTTAATGAGCACGGCAATCATCCATGCCGTGCGTTGCAAAGGCCCGTTTTTAACTTCCTGTTCCGGCTTCCGTGGCTTACACCATTCCGCAGTTTATTGCTTCTGAGTTGTCGGATTGCGCCCACATGCCCATACCGGCTACCGATGCCGATGCTGACCTAGTGGCGCAACTACAGCGCGGGAGTGAAGCGGCGTTTCGCACGTTGGTTGAGCGCTACCAGGCCCGCATTTACCGCACGGTATTCGCCTTGCTGCGGAACCCGGAGGAGGCCGAGGACGTGGCCCAGGAAGTCTTCGTGGAGGTGTACCAAACCATTGGCCGGTTTCGGGGCGAGGCCTCTCTGAACACCTGGCTTTACCGCCTGGCTACCTCGCGCGCCCTGAAAAACCTGCGGCGCGCCCGGACTAAAAAGCGGTTTGCCTATTTCACCAGCCTGTTGGGTTTCGACAACGACGTGCTGCATGAGCCGCCCGACCACGCCCACCCGCTGGCGCTGCTCGAGGGCCAGCAACAGCTTCGGTTGCTACTAGCCCATATTGCCCGGCTGCCCGACCAGCAGCAAGTCGCCTTCACCCTGCGCCACGAGCAGGAGCTGAGCTACGAGCAAATCGCGGCCGTGCTCGGCACCACCGTGGCCGCCGTCGAATCCCTGCTGTTCCGGGCCCGGCACACCCTCCGCAAACACGTTCAACCGTCTTTTCGCCATGTCTGATTCTGCCGCCCGCCCCGATACCGACCAGGAATGGGAAGCGCTGATGCGCCAGCTGCGCACTCAGCCCCCGGCGCAGCCCCGGCCGTTCTTCTACAACCGCGTGCGGGCCCGGCTCGCCACCGAGGCTCGCCGCCCCTGGCTGCCGGGCTGGGTACGCCGGCCCGCCTACGCCGTGCTGCTCGGCGCACTGGTGCTGGCCCTGAGCGGCGACGACGCGGGCCTTACTTCGGGGGCCGCCCCGCCAGCAGCCCACGCGCCAGCGCCGCGCTGATTTCGCTACCGCCGCCAACGCCCCAACCACCTTTTTGGCTGCCCGGTGTCAAGGCGGGGGCTGAGTACCTTTGACCTTCTATTTCATTTTCGCTCCGCATGCATCCTGTTCTCGACGCTATTCTTTGGAATGTAAACCCCATCATTGCTCATATCGGCTGGCTTACGCTGCGCTGGTACGGGCTGTTTTTCATGCTGCCCTTCGTAGTGGGCACGTTCGTGCTTACGCACATCTATCGCTCCGAGCGGGTGTCGCCGCAGTGGGTCGATGTGATTACGATTTACATGCTCATCGGCACCATTGTGGGCGCGCGGCTGGGCCACATGCTGTTCTATGACTTTGAAGCGCTCAAGGCCGACCCCCTGGTGGTGTTCAAAATATGGCAGGGCGGGCTGGCCAGCCACGGCGCAACCATCGGTATCCTGCTGGCCTGCTGGCTTTTTGCCCGCAACAACAAGTTCGACTACCTGTGGGTGCTCGACCGCATTGTGATTGTGGTGGCGCTGGGCGGAGCCTGCATCCGCACGGGGAACCTGATGAATTCTGAAATCGTGGGCAAGCCGAGCAGCGCGCCGTGGGCCTTCACCTTCCCGCGCGATACCGACCACCTGCTGCCCGTGACGCGGCCAATGCCGGCCGGTGCCGTGCAGGTGGCCGCCGTGCCGGTGCGCTTCCGCGATGGCACTACCAGCTACCAGCCGCAACCCGAAGGCACGCCCGTATCCGCCGATTCGCCGATGGCCGTACCGCGCCACCCTACCCAGATTTACGAGGCCCTGTTCTGCGTGTTTCTACTGGCGCTGCTTTACGCGATGTGGAACCGGACGAAGGAGCGCACGCCGCGCGGGCAGCTGTTCGGGCTGTTCGTGGTGCTGCTCTTCACGCAGCGTTTTCTGGGAGAGTATTTGAAGGAAAACCAGGTAGCTTTTGAGAATGGCCACCTCTTCAACCAGGGGCAGTTGCTGAGTATTCCGCTGATTTTTATTGGTATCTGGGTGCTGTGGCGGGCTGGCAAAGACCCCGAAAACCCCTACGGCTACGCCCCGCGCGATTTGGGCAAGGCCGGCGACTCGCCGGCCCCGGTCGCGACTGCCCGGTAGCCGGCCTGCCGACTTCGCGCACACGTTTGCCTAGAAAGCGGGCCTGAAATTGCTGCCGGAATTCCCCGAATCCCGTCCGATTCCCGTAGGTTTGTGGCTCATTCAATTGATTAAAACCGAAACGCTATGAGCTTCATTTCGCAAATTCACGCTCGCCAGATTTTTGATTCGCGCGGTAATCCGACCGTAGAAGTAGACGTCACGCTCGACTCGGGCGTGGTGGGCCGCGCCGCCGTGCCTTCGGGTGCCAGCACCGGCAAGCACGAGGCCGTGGAGCTGCGCGACGACGACAAATCTATGTACATGGGCAAGGGCGTGCTCAAAGCCGTGGAGAACGTGAACAGCAAGATTGCCGCCGAGCTGGTGGGCTTCTCGGTGTACGAGCAGTCGCTGCTCGACAAAATCATGATTGAGCTCGACGGCACGCCCAACAAGGCCAACCTGGGGGCCAACGCCATTTTGGGCGTGAGCCTGGCCGCCGCCCGCGCCGCCGCCCAGGATGCCGGCATGCCGCTCTACCGCTACGTGGGTGGGGTAGGGGCCAGCACGCTGCCCGTGCCGATGATGAACATCCTGAATGGCGGCTCGCACGCCGACAACTCGATTGACTTCCAGGAATTCATGATTATGCCCACCGGCGCTTCGTCGTTTTCGGAGGCGCTGCGTTGGGGTACCGAGATTTTCCACCACCTGAAAGATGTGCTCAAGAAGCAGGGCTTCAGCACCAACGTGGGCGACGAGGGCGGCTTTGCGCCGAACATCAAGTCGAACGAGGACGCCATCAAAATTGTGTTGCAGGCCATCGAAAAGGCCGGCTACCGCCCCGGCGAGGACGTGTTCATTGCCATGGACGCGGCTGTGTCGGAGTTCTACGAAGATGGCGTGTACCACTTCAAGAAGAGCACCGGCGACAAGCTGACCTCCTCCCAGATGGTGGACTACTGGGCCGACTGGATGAAAAAATACCCCATCATCAGCCTCGAAGACGGCATGGATGAGGACGACTGGAGCGGCTGGAAGAGCCTGACCGAGCGCGTGGGCCAGCAAACCCAGCTGGTGGGCGACGACCTGTTTGTAACCAATGTGGACCGTCTGCAGCGCGGTATCGATGAGAACATCGCCAATGCCATCCTCATCAAGGTGAACCAGATTGGCACCCTCACCGAGACGATTGCCGCCGTGAACCTGGGCCGCCGCAACGGCTACAAATCCATTATGAGCCACCGCTCGGGCGAAACGGAGGACAGCACCATCGCCGACCTGGCCGTGGCCCTGAACACCGGCCAGATTAAGACCGGCTCGGCCTCGCGCTCGGACCGGATGGCTAAGTATAACCAGCTGTTGCGCATCGAGGAAGAGTTGGGCGAAGTAGCCTACTTCCCCGGCAAGAAAATGTAGCAACAAAGCCGACGAATTTGCCGGCGCAAAGTCCACCCAATGCTTATTGGGTGGGCTTTTTTGTGGCGCTGCCACTGATGGCTGGTTAGTGTAAAATTGAATGTCGGAACTCGCCATATACTTTTGACGCAGCAATAGTTGTCTGCGCGGGCGGCGTATTTAACCATTGCCCTTGCCCGACATATAAGTCCTTCTCGTCTACTCCCGATGAAAAAAATGATTACCCGCAGCCTATTGCTGTTGCTGAGCTGGCTACCCATGCTGGCCGCCGCCCAGACCCGGCCAGATTTGGTGATAGTAGCCCCGTTCAGCTTGCCCGCCAACGTGCTACCGGGCGGCAGCTACCCGATGTCGGCCGTGATTAAAAACCAGGGTGCCGGAGGCTCCCAGTTCAACTGCATTGGCTATTATCTGTCGGCCGATGCCGTGTGGGATGCCACCGATGCCTATCTCGGGGCGAGCTGCCAGGGCCTGATTTTTACGGGGTAGTCGGGCACGTGCAGCATCATGGCCACTATTCCGGCGCTGACGCCGGTGGGCAACCGCTACCTCCTGCTGGTGGCCGACCCGCTGAACGCGGAACAGGAATCCGACGAAACGAATAACGTGGTCAGCTTCGCGGTGACGATAGCCGGTGGCAGCAATCCTTCGCTGCCCGATTTGGAATTGTGGCGGCCGTCGTTGTCGTTTGCCGCCGTGCCGGCCGGGGGCAGCACCGGGGCCTTCACCTTCATTTTCAACCGGGGCCCGGGAGTTGCGGGGCCCTATGAAATTGGCTATTACCTATCGGCTGACACGGTATTCAGCGCCAGCACCGATGTGTTTTTGGGCCTGGTAACGGGCAGCCTGACGACGCCCGGCGGCACCATCCATTTTGCTCCCGTGCTCACGGTGCCGGCCACGACTGTCCCGGGCAACTACTACCTGGTGCTGATGGCCGACCCGCGCAATGTCATCACCGAGACCAACGAAAACAATAATTCCCGGGCCTTGCCCTTGCGTGTTACCGGCCTGGCTACGGCCGTGGCTCAACCGGCCGCCGCCACCCTGGCCCTCTACCCAAACCCCGCGCCCCGGGGCAGCGCCCTTCGCATCGTGATGGCTGATTGCAGCAGCCCGCGCCTGGAGGCAGCTTGCTACGACGCCATGGGACGCTTTGTAGGCCGCCAGTGGGTGGGGGATGTTGGTCGCAATCTAGCTTTTGATACGAGCCAACTGCCGGCCGGCGTGTACATGCTACGCCTCACGGGCAGCGGACTGCATCTGACGCACCGCATACAAATTGAATAGGGCTCTGGAAGTGCGAAAAAACTTATCCTTCTTATCTTTAGCCCGATGAATCTACCTCCCTATGTGATGCCGGTGCTGCGCGTGGTGCGCAGCTTTTATTTTCTGACCGGCGTGGGCTTTCTCGTGTGGATGCTCGTGTTTGATGCCAACGACTTGGGCAAGCAGGCCGACATCTACCGCAAGTGGCAGGACCTGCGCGGCGAGAAGCAGTACTACCTCGATAACATTGAGGTAGTGAAGAAGGACCGTGCCGAACTAATGAGCTCGCCGGCCCTGCTCGAAAAATTTGCCCGCGAGAAATACCTCATGAAGCGCCCCGGCGAGGACGTGTTCGTGCTGGTGCCCGCTACCACCGAATAATCTCCGCTTAAGTCCGCGCCCGCCGGGAGTAGCAGCGCCGCGCATACGGCGCACTTATTACGTGCTTTTCGTGGTCGGCCCGATGATTATCGTGGCCGAAAGCAACGAAACCAAACTGGCTCGGCGGCTGGTCCCGCCGGCTGGTTGTTACAGTCTAGTGGCGGGGGGGAAGGGTGATTTTCAGCTAAAACCACTGCCGCCGCTTAATTTTTAGCCATGGTTACCCGAACTATTTGTCTGCCGCGCACCGTGGCGGGCCGCGTCTTTGGGGCGCTGTTGGCCGGAGGGCTGCTGGCTCATTGGCCGGCCAGCGGCCAGCAAGTGCCGGCCGCGCCGAAGCATAGTCAGGCGCAGGTGGCCGGACAGTTTTTGCGGGCGGTGCTACGGGCCGAGTACGTTGCGGCCTACCGCCGGCTGGCTCCGGAAGTGCGGCGGGCCGTAAGCCCAGCCGCCTTCGGAGCCGCCGCCCGGCCCTTGTGCAAGATGGGCCGCCGCGCCGCGCCCCTGGAGCTCTACAAGCTGGGGGTGCGGCTGGGCGACGGCGGGGCTTCGCGGCTGTTCTACAGCTTCGCCTTCGCCGCCGACTCGGTGCTACCGCAGCCTTCGGTACTATTCGAGGTCACGTTTCGCGACACCGCAACGCGCAACATTCTGGGGTTTGGGCTGGGGCGCGTAACGCGCCGGACAGTGCCCGAACCAGGCCCGCGCCCCAGTCCGCACCGGTAGGTCGTCCCTTCAAAAAGGGGGCTGTTAAAAGGACGAACCTCCGACAGGCATTTAGCCGATTTTCTTGCCAGCCATAGCCTGCTGAATGGAAATATTCATCACCCGCTCGGCGTAGGGGCGGGTCAGTTCGTCGAGCTCGTCCATGGCTTTCAGAATCGGGTCGCGGTCGGTGCCGGCCAGTGCCGTGCGCACGGTGGCCACTTGGGTTTCGGTAGCAGCCAACTCTTCGGCAGTGAGGTGCGGGCGGTTTTTGCGGGTGAAGCTATCCACCTGGTACAGCAGCTGCTCGGCGGCGGTGCGCGCCTCGATAAGCAGGCGGGCGGCCACATCTTCCTTTGCATTCACCAGCGAGTCCATCAGCATCTGCTCCACCTGCTCGTCGGTAAGGCCGTACTGGGGTTTGATTTCGACTTGCTGACGGGTGTTCGAGCGCAGCTCGATGGCTTCGACCTGCAGAATGCCGTCGGCGTTTAACAGGAAGTTTACGTCGACCTTGGGCAGGCCCGCCGGCATGGCTGGCAGGCCCGTGAGCGTGAATTCGCCCAGCTTGCGGTTCTGGCTCACGAGGTCGCGCTCGCCCTGGTACACGGCCACTTTCAGGTTCACCTGGCCGTCGACGCTGGTCGTGTACTGGCGGCCGGCTTTGGTCGGAATCTTAGAATTACGCGGAATGATGGGGTCCATCAGCCCGCCTAACGTTTCGATGCCCAGCGTAAGCGGCGTCACATCCAGCAGCAGCACATCGCGGCGGTTGCCGGCCAGAATATCGGCCTGGATAGCCGCGCCCAGGGCCACCACCTCATCCGGATTCAGCGAACTGTTGGCCGGCTGGCCGAAGAACTTCGACACCTCGTCGTACACCAGCGGCACGCGCGTAGAGCCGCCCACCAGCAGCACGGCGTCGAGCGGGCTCGTCAGCTTTGCATCGGCCACGGCTTGGCGGCATGCCGCGATGGTACGTGCCACTAGCGGCCCGATAAGGTCATTGAACTGTGCCCGCGTCAATGTCACGGTCGTATTCCGGCCGGCCTCATCGGTGAGATGGGTCGTGAAATCGTCGTGCTGGCTGAGGTATTTCTTGGCCATTTCAGCCGCCAGGCGCAACTGCTGTTGCAGGTGCGGGTTGGTCCGGAAAGCTTCCGGCAGACCGAAGGTGGCCATCCAATGGTCTGCCACGGCGCGGTCGAGGTCATCGCCACCGAGGTACGTATCGCCGTTGGTACTCAGTACCTCAAAAATACCCTGCTGAATACGCAGAATGCTGATGTCGAAAGTACCCCCGCCGAGGTCGTATACGGCCACCGTTTTTTCCTCCTCGGGGCTTAGGCCGATGCCGTAGGCCAGGGCGGCGGCGGTGGGCTCGTTCACGATACGCAACACCTCCAGCCCGGCCAGACGGCCGGCGTCGCGAGTGGCCTGGCGCTGCGAGTCGTTGAAATAAGCGGGAACCGTTATCACGGCGCGGTTGACGGGCGTTTTCAGGGCGTGTTCGGCGCGGGCGCGCAGCTCGCGCAAAATGTCGGCCGATAGTTCGATGGGGGAGTAGAACCGGTCTTCGACCCGGATTTTTACCAATCCCTCGGCGTTGTCATCAATCACTTTATAGCCCAATTGGCTGGCATGCGTGCCTAGGTCGCGGTAGCTTTTGCCCAGCAGGCGCTTCACCGAATAAATGGTGCGGGCCGGGTCGGTGAGCAGAAACTCACGAGCCTCATTGCCCACTACCGGCGCGGCCCCGTCGGCCGGGAAGTGCACTACCGAGGGCACGATGGTGCCGCGGCCCAAGTCGTTGATGGCGGCCGGCTGGCGGGTTTCGGGATGCACGTAAGCCACTAAGCTGTTGGTAGTACCGAGGTCGATGCCCACGATAATTTCTTCCTGTTGGAAGCTGCCGGTGGCAAGGTTGATAGCTACAGTAGCCATATAGTTGTGGGGCCATTCTGGCGAAGGGCTCGAAAAGAGTAAGTGAAAATAGCGCGCTGAAGCGCGCTACAAAAGTAACGCCTAATGGCCCGGGCAGTGGAACGCGGGGCCTTTGCCGCCAGAACGAGTTGGCAGGCCAAAATTTTATCTGCCGAATCCTGAAAAATTTCAAACCGCAAACAAAGCTCCGCTCGTAAGCAAATAACAGAAACGGATTCAGAAGACCTGTTAGCGGATTTGTAGAGGAATATATGCCTTTACACTTTCGCTTAAATTCCCCCCTAATTTCCATTTCATCCCAAACCCCCACTTTTCCTTTTTTATGAAAAACCTACTTACTCGCCCCCTTTTCCAGGCAGCTCTGCTCGCAGCCTCGGCAGGAGGAGTGGTGGCCCTGAGCGGCCAGCACAACAAGCTGGAGGCCTCAAGCCACCGCGAAGCCCCGCTCATCGCCGACGACCCTCTTGCTGACAATACCGACCTGTACGCGTTTCGCTCGCCCGATTTTGCAACGAACGATGCCAACGCCAAGGTAACCATCATCGCCAACTACATTCCGTTAGAGATTCCTCAGGGTGGTCCTAACTATAACACGTTCGGTGAGAATGTTCGTTACGAAATCCACGTAAAAAACAACCAAGCTACCGCCGGTGACAACATCACCTACCGCTTTACTTTCACCCGGACCAACGAAGACCCCACCACGTTCTTCAACATCCGGTTGGGCAAGCAAAACCTGAAAACCACGTACATCGTCGAAAAAAGCCTCGATAACGGTGCTACTTTCACGAACGTAACCGTTGGAACGGGCATTGTACCTCCTACCAACATTGGGCCGCGCTCTATCTCGCAGACTACGCCGGTGGCCGTGGGCCTCGGTACGCCTTACAACACGCTGATGACCAACGCCATCATGACGCTTGGTGACGGCACGAAAGTTTTCTGTGGTCCGACCGACGACCCGTTCTTCGCCGACCTGGGTGGCATATTCGACCTGGGCGGTATCCGTACTCCTAGCGCCGCTCGCGACGGCCTCGCCAAAAAGAACACGCACGCCATTGCCCTGCAGATTCCGGTATCGGTTTTGCAGAAAACCGGCACCCCGGCGCTGACCACTACCACCAGCATCCTGGATTCAAACTTCATCATTGGGGTCTGGGCTTCGGCCAGCCGTCCGGCCGTCCGTACGCTGTCGGCCACTGGCGCAGCACCCACGGTATCGGGCAACTACGTGCAGGTTTCGCGCTTGGGTATGCCGCTTACCAACGAGGTTATCAACAACATCGGTGCTAAGGATGCCTGGAACGCCGTGACGCCTTATGCCGAAGCAGCCGTAACCGACGACTACCTTTCGAACCCCGAGCTTGGCCTGTACATGGCTGACAATACTCCCGTAGCTCCGGCAGCGCCTAAAGTGGCCGGCCAGACTTACTACGGCGAAGCCATCCCCGGCCTCGGCCCGCTGCGCATTCAGACCAAATCGCTGGCTGGCCAGACGGGTCTGCCCGCCGCTGGTTTCGACTTCCGTAACGGTGCTAATGGCTTGAGCATTCTGCCCAACTCTGCTCTGACTGGTACGGCGCTTGCGCCTGCGCCCGCTGGCTATGGTGCATACCTGCTGCGTACTGGCAAACCCCGCTCCGTTGATATTCTGCCCATATTCCATACAGGGGTGCCGAATGCTATCCCTTACCAATTGGCGACCGGCAAAGCCGGCAACCCGCTGGCTGCAGGCAAGCCGTTCATCAACAACTTCCTGCTGGCCAATGCTACTGCTGCTAACCCCGGTGGCGACATGCTGCGCCTGAACATGGCCGTACCCCCTACGCCCCGTAACTCGGCCGCGTTTAGCTCGGAAGGCCTGTTGGCCGCCGCCGTGGCTGGTCTGACGGTAGCACCTTACAAGGACAACTCGAACATCGAGTTTATCCCGAACATGGACGGCTTTCCTAACGGCCGCCGTCTGGAGGATGACGTAACCCGCATCGAACTGCAAGCAGTAGGTGGTGTAGTGCTGGCCGCTATCGGCCTCTGGTACGATGATTACACGCCTACTACTACCAGCCCGGTAACTGCGCAATTGGGCAACGTGCTTGGTTTCAATGCCGGCATCACGGCCAACGATACCACGTTCAAAGCGGCTTTCCCTTACTCGCAAACCCCTTGGAGTGGTACCAATGCCCAGCGCACGGTGCTGTCGCAGCGTTCAGGTCTCGGTTTGTCGCCAAACGCGGTTAAAGCTCAGGCTTATCCGAACCCCTTCCTCGACCGCACCACCCTGCGCTTCGAGTTACCAGCTAAAGGCAGCATGACGCTGATTATCAGTGATGTGACCGGCCGTAAGGTTGCTACCATTGCAAAGGACAAGGCTTTTGCCCAAGGGGTAACGGAACTGACCTGGCAGCCCGGCCGCGACATTGCACCCGGCCAGTACATCGGCACGCTCTACAACGGCAAAACCGTTGTGCAGTCGGTACGCATTGAGCGCCAGTAGTTCGCTGCTAGCTTTTAACTGAAAAAGAGCCGTCGTTAAGTCCTGATTAGGGCTGGCGGCGGCTCTTTTTGTTATTTTTGATTTTCTAACCATCCATCTTCCTTTGCTGTTTTGAAAAAGTATCTATACCCCATCTTACTTGTAGTCTTCGGTGGACTGGCGGCAGCTATTTTCTTCTTTAAAAAACCCGCCGTGCGCACGCCCGAATTCATCGAACGTCAGGGCAGCCTTGCCGCCGGGAAGGAGTGGCTGAATACCAAGGCTGCCATCGAAGGCTTGCTGGCTAAGCTGCGCAGTAATCCCTACGACCAAAAAAGCCGCCTGCTGCTAGCGCAAGCCTACATGCAGGAAGGCCGGGTAACCGGTAATCACCCTTACTACGATGGGGCCGCGACAGAATTGCTGGACCAAGTCCTCAAAGCTGAGCCCGAGAATTTTGAGGCATTGTGCTGCAAGGCCTCTTTGAGCCTTACTCAGCATCATTTTGCACAGGGCCTGGGCCTGGCCGAGCAGGCCGTGAAGCTGAACCCCAACAGCGGTTTCGTATATGGCCTGCTAACCGATGCCAACGTGGAAATGGGCCACTACGACGAGGCCGTGAAGATGGCCGACAAGATGAATGCCGTGCGCCCCGACCTACCCGCCTATGCCCGCGTGAGCTACCTGCGCGAGATTTACGGGGACATGCCCGGCGCAATTCAGGCGATGGATATGGCAGTGAAGGCTGGCTACATTGGCCTGGAGCAAACGGAGTGGACCCGCGTGGCACTGGCCCATCTCTACGAGGTGAGCGGCGACACGGCCAAGGCCCGGGGATACTACCAAATGGCTTTGTATGCCCGCCCCGGCTATGCCTATGCCCTGGCCGGCCTGGGCCGCATGGCCGCCGCCCGCAAAGACTTCCCGATGGCCATCAAGCTTTATCAGGAAGCCCGCATCACGGTGAAAGATTATGCTTTTGCCGATGAACTGACTGACCTGTACCGCCAGAACGGCCAGCCTGATGAGGCGAAGAAAATGGCCGATGAATCCATCGATATGCTGGCCAACGCCGCCAAGGAAGCCGATAGCAACGAGCAAATGGGCCACTACGCTGACCGCGAGCTAGCCTACGCCTATTTGAAAACCAACGAGCTGGACAAGGCACTGGAGCACGCCAAAATAGAGTACGCCCGCCGGCCCGATAATATCGACGTGAATGAAACCATGGCTTGGGTACTCTACAAGCGCGGCCAGTACGCCGAGGCCCACAAATACATGCAGGTAGCCCGCCGCACGGGTTCAAAAAATCCGGTGCTGTTGGGCCGTGCCGGCCTCATTCTGACCAAGCTGGGTAAAAATGCCGAGGGGCAGGTCCTAATTGAAAAATCGCTGAAGACGGCACCCTACCTCAACCCCGAAGTAGAGGCCGAAGGCAAGAAGCTGCTGGCGGTAGCGGCGCGCTAGCAGCGTGCGCCGCCCGGTGTTTTGCTATTTTGCCATCAGCTCATGACAATGTCTCGTTTCCTGCGAAGTACGCGGCTTTTGCCGCTGCTGGTGCTGCTGGCAGTGCCGGCCGCCGCGCATGTGCTGAACACGGACCTGAGCAAGCTGTCGCGCACCGAGATATTTGGTACTTACCTACAGCTGGGCTTCACGCACATCATTCCGCTGGGGTTCGACCATATTCTGTTCATCATCAGCCTCTACATTCTGGAGCCGCGCCTGAAGCCGGTGCTCATGCAGGCCACGGCCTTCACCGTGGCGCACTCCATCACGCTGGGGCTGGCCATGTATGGGCTGATTTCGCCGCCTTCGGCCATTATTGAACCGATTATTGCGCTGTCCATTCTGTTCGTGGCCATCGAGAACATCATCACCGATAAGCTGAATCCGTGGCGGCTGGTTATCGTGTTTGGCTTTGGGCTGGTGCATGGCATGGGGTTCGCCAGCGCCCTCACGGGGCTGGGACTGCCGCAAAAGGACTATTTCGGCTCGCTCATTTCCTTTAACGTGGGCGTGGAGTTGGGCCAGGTTTCGGTGATTTTGCTGTGCTGGGCGCTGGTCGGCCGTTGGGCCGCCGGCAAAAGCTGGTACAAGCAGCGGGTGGTTATTCCGGTGTCGGTAGTGATTGGGCTGGTAGCGGCTTACTGGACGATAGAGCGCGTGTTTTTTGCCTAAATAAATAATCGAGAATCTTTACATCCTTGCCGGGCCATTTCGCCGTAGATTGTGCGAATCCCGGTCCGGCCTGCTCCCATGATTTCGCGCCCCTTCCTCACGCTGCTGCTGCTGCTCAACTACCTACTGGTAGTGGGGGCCGGCCTCGTGGAGCGCCCGGCGCGGGTGATTGACCGGCCCTTTGCCTACGTGCACAGCCACGATTGCCAATTGCGCCACACGATGCGCCTGGGCTGTTTCGATGATTGTAATGGTGTGCAGTACACGGTGAGGAAAAATGGCGAGCGTCTGCCTTTGCAGCAGCTGCTCACCTCTTTTAAAGGCTTGGATACGCACTGCCTGGCCGATTGCCGGGTCGTGTTCGAAAGGCCCTTTTTCACGGCCTCTGAGGTCCGGCAGGTGGCCCGTGGGCTAGCCGTGCCGGCTGGCTACTGGGGCCAGATTGAGTTGCCGCCCCGTCGGGGATAAGTTGGGTTTTGGGTTCGTTTGGGGTTCGGTTTGAATCCAGACGGGGCCACGGAATACGGTTGCTATTCGGTAGCCGTGCCGCTTCATCTTATCCAGTAATCCGACGCGGCTTGCCGGGCCATTGTGCCTGGGCGCGTTCAACTCCTCATTCCATGATTTTTCGGGCCAACTCCCTCCAACCCGTAGCGGGCGCTACGGGCGTTATCTCCCGCGTGCAATTGCCCACGGCGGGCCGCATTGCCATTTCTTTGTTCGATGCGGTTAGTAGCCGCCCATTGCCGCCCCCAGTTGATAACGCCCTGCGCGGCCAGCAGCGCGGCCACCTGGCGCGGCAGCAAGGCCAGCACCGGGCGCAGTGCCGCGCCAACTGCATGAGCAAGGCCAATTTCTAGTCGAAACAACCCTCTCCCAACTTAAATGTGCCGCTTGGGGGCCACGCTTCGGCGGGGCTCTCGGGTAGCCTTGGTTTCGAACTAGTATGAAAAAAATCACTACTTCTCTAGGCGCTTGGGGATTGATTCTCGGGCTGCTTTTATGGACAAACTTCGCCCACGCACAGGGCACAGCTACGTTGCGCGGCACCGTAGCCGACTCGCTGTCGGGCCAGCCCCTGGCGGGCGTGAGTGTGGGCTTGGATGGCCAGCCGGGTGGCACGGCCACCGACGCGTTGGGCAACTTTAAGCTGAGCGGCATAGCTGCCGGTACCTACACGCTGCGCGTGGGGGCGCTGGGCTACGGGGCGCAGGCCCTGCCGCTGCCGCTGGCCGCTGGCGAAACCCGCCGCGTGGCCGTGCGCCTGGCATCGGCGGTGCTGCGGCTCAGCGAAGTGACCGTGAGCCAGCCGCGCGACCCCAACCAGAGCCTGGCCGCCATCTCGCACATCGACCAGCTGTTGCGCCCCGTGAACTCGGCCCAGGACCTGCTGCGGCTCGTGCCGGGCCTGTTCATCGCTCAGCACGCGGGGGGCGGCAAGGCCGAGCAGATTTTCCTGCGCGGCTTCGATGTAGACCACGGCACCGATTTCGCGGTGAGCATCGATGGGCTGCCGGTGAACATGGTGAGCCACGCCCACGGCCAGGGCTACGCCGACTTTCACTTCGTGATACCCGAAACGGTGGAGCAGCTGAAAGTGTATAAAGGCCCTTATACGGCGCGATTTGGTGACTTTGCTACTGCCGGCGCGGGGGAATTTCTGACTAAAACGCGCCTGGAGCACAGCCAGGTGAAGCTCGAATTAGGCCAGTTCGATACCCGCCGGGCGCTGGTGATGCTGGACCTGCTGGGCCCAAGCCGACACGTGCTCAGCAAGCGGCCCGAAAGCGCCTACGTGGCCGCCGAGTACTACTTCACCAATTCGTATTTTGACGCGGCCCAGCATTTCAAGCGCTTCAACGGCATAGCCAAGTACACCGGGCAGCTGTCGGATAAAACCTCGCTCACGCTGCTGGGCTCGCACTTTACCTCGAACTGGGACGCCAGCGGGCAGATACCCGACCGGGGTATCCGGGAGGGCATCATCTCGCGGTTTGGCAGCATCGATAACAGCGAAGGAGGCCGCACGAGCCGCACCAATGCTTCGGCAATTCTGACCACGGCGCTGCCCCACGATGCCGTATTGCGCCAGCAGGCGTACTATTCCAAATACGATTTCAGCCTGTTTTCCAACTTCACCTTTTTCCTCCGGGACCCCGTGAACGGCGACGAAATCAACCAGACCGACGACCGGCACATTCTCGGCTACACGGCCACTTACGACCAGGACGCGCAGCTGGGGAGCCGCAACTTGCACACCACTCTGGGCGTGGGCACCCGCAACGACTTCTCTCACCTTAACCTGTTTCACGCCGCCAAGCGGCAGATTCTGGACACCACCACCACGGGCCGCCTCTACGAGCGCAACCTAAACGCCTATCTCGACGAAACCCTGACCCTGACCGACCGTCTCACGGTAAATGCCGCCGTGCGGGCCGACGTGTTCACATTCGACTTCCGGGGCCTGCTCGCCGATACGGCCCAGGTCCTGCAGCCGCTGCGTGGCCGTGTGACCCACGCCCTGGTGTCGCCCAAGCTGAACCTGTACTACCAGCTTTCTCAGGGCGTGCAGCTTTTTGCCCGTTCCGGCTTTGGCTTTCACTCCAACGATGCCCGCGCCGTGGTACGCGATGCCAACGCCCCGGTGCTGCCCCGGGCCCTGGGCTACGAGGTGGGCAGCACCTTCAAGCCCGCGCCGAGCCTGGTGGTGAACGCGGCACTGTGGTCGCTGCATTTGCAGGATGAACTAGTGTACGTGGGCGACGACGGCCAGACCGAAAGCACCGGCCCCACCCAGCGCTACGGCCTCGACCTGGCCGCCCGCTATCAGCTCACCCAGCGCCTGTTTCTGGATTTGGACGTGAACTACAACCACGGCCGGCAGATTGACGCCCCCGCAGGAGCCAACTATATTCCGCTGGCTCCCACCTTCACCAGCATCGGCGGCATCACTTATAAGCAGCCCAATGGGTTTAGTGCCAGCCTGCGCTATCGGGGCATCGATAGTCGCCCGGCCAACGACAACGGCAGCATCACGGCCCGTGGCTACTTTCTCCTCGATGCCGTGGCCAGCTATACCCGGCGGCGTTTCCAGGTGGGAGCTACCGCCGAAAACCTGCTCAACGTGAAGTGGAACCAGGCCCAGTTCGCCACCGAAACCCGGCTGCGCACCGAGCCCATGGGCACATCAGTCGATGAGCTGCACTTCACGCCCGGCACCCCGTTTTATGCTAAGCTAAACGTGAGCGTATTCTTTTAAAAATGTTGCGCATGAACAAAAGAAGCCTCTCCCATCAATTGGGAGAGGCTTTTTGTTGAAATCGGCGTGCCAGGCAGCCGACACAAGCGGCTTACTGCACCGCCACCTTCTGGCTCACGTGGAATTCAGGCACGCTCAGTTGGTAGATGCCGGCCGGCAGCACCTTCTTCACGCCCAGGCGCAGCTCGTTCGAGCCGTGGTAGAGGCGCACGGTTTCCTGGTGCACCAGGCGGCCCGTCAGGTCGTGGAGCTGCACGGTGGCGGCCTGCTCGCGGTTGGCGGTAATCACCACGTCGATGCGGTCGGCGGCCGTGGGGTTGGGGTACACCAGTACTTCGGCGGTTGGAGCTTCCTGGGCGGTGGCCAGCACGTTGGCATCGCGGCGGCCGGTCATGGCCCCGGTTACCACGGTGGGGGCGGTGTAGGTCACCTTCACGAATGCGCCCTGCGTGGGGTTGGCGGTGCTGGCGTTTTTGGCCTTGAGCGTGTACCAGCCCTCGGTGGTGGGCGTGTAGGTGCCCGTGAGGGTACCCGTGCCCGTGAGGCTGCTCACCACGGTGCCGGTGCTGTTGAGCACGGCCACTGTGAGGCTGCGGGTGGCATCGGTCGGGAAGAGGGTATAGGTGACGGTTTTGTTGGCTGCGCCGTAGATGCGGCCGGCCGTGCGGTAGGCCGTGCTCGCGGCGGGCAGCGCACCGCCCTGCATCAGGCTACGGCTGTCGGAATCGCCGAGGTCGTTGGCCAGCTCCCACTCCTGGGTGGTGGCCAGGGCCGGGCGGGTGTAGCCGGTTACGGCATTGGTGGGGGCCCACACCGAGTAGCCGCGGCGGCCGCCGGCCGCCGTGCCGTTGCATGGCGGCGTATTAATGGCCACGGTTTGGGTACTACTCACGGTTACGGTGGCGGTGCCATTGGCTCCCGAGTAATCTTTCAGCACGGTGCCGGGGGCGAAATCGCAGCTTACCGTGCTGTTTTGCCAGGTCGTGAAGTTGTCGTTGATGCCGATGATGGCCTTCGTGCTGCGCTCAATCACGAGGTGGTCGGCGGCCTGCCAGCGCACTTTGTACGCGCCGTCCTTAAAGTGCAGGTTCTGGTGGCACCACACCAGGTTCACGAGGTCGTCGCGGGTGGGTAGGTCGGTGGTGCTTTTGGGGCTGTGCACGTAGCGTTTGCTGGTGTTGCCCACGTTGAATACGTCCTCAAAAAAGAGCATCGGCGAGCCATCCAGGGCCAGCGCGGCGGCATACACGGCCGACAGGCGCGGGTCGAACGGGTCGATGTGCGGGGCCAGCTCCGAGCCGGTGTTCCAGCCGGTGTAGTTGCCGTTGGCATCCACCTGGGGCCGCATGGTGTCGTGGTTGTTCACGAAGGGTACCGTGCGGTGCACGTAGGTGCCGCCAATGTTTACCACCCGCGTGCCCTGCTGGTAGCTGGGCAGCGTGCCAATATCGAAGTTGCCGCCCTGGCTCACGATGTTGTAGAGGCCGTTGCGCAGCGAAAAATCGAACGTGCCCGCACGATTATTGACATTAGCCACCCAGCCATCCATCTGGCCCGACGAGCCCACCCACTCGCCCACGGCGTACATGGTGGCCCCGCCGTTGGCCCAGCCGGCGTTGCTTTGCAGGTTATACAGAAAGTCCTCGCTGGCGAAGTCCGGGAAGTGTTTCACGGCATCCATTCGTACGCCATCAAAGCCGACTTGCTTCTTGTACCACACCAGCCAGTTGCGGTTGCCGGTGCGCATGTAGTCGCTGGCCTGCACCGGGTTGTAGGTGGTGGCGTTGGCGCTTTGGCCGTAGGAGCCCGGGTAGTAGCTGATATCGGGGCCGAAGAAGGGGGCGTTCCAGTCGCCGGTGGTGGAATTGTTGCCCTGGTTGGGATTGAAATTCTCCCAGTTTTTCGAGAAGCGGCCCGAGCGGCCGAAGTAATCTGCGGCACTCTCATCGGTTACGGGCTTGGCGTAGCTCACGTAGCGGAAGTTCTTGTACTTGCTGGTCGTGCCGTCTTCCCAAGCCCCGGGGTCCTGCCCGCCCGCACCGGTCGAGGAGCCGGCTCCATCGTTGTGGTTCAGTACCACGTCCTGAATAACTTCTACGCCGTTGGCGTGCAGCACGGCCACGGCGCGCAGCAACTCATCCTTGGTGCCCATGCGGGTAGCCAGGAAGCCTTTCTGCCACTTATCACCCAAGTCGTAGTTGTCGAAAGGGGAGTAGCCATTGCCCTGGTTGGCGTTTTTGATGGTCGGCGGAATCCAGACGGCGTCTACGCCCATGCTTTTTAGGCGCGGGGCCAGGTCGGCGAGGTAGTTGGCCCAGCCATTAGGATAGTTCGAGTTCCAGAAATCCCACCAGAAGCCCTGCATCACTACTTTTTGGGCGTGGGCCGATTGGTTACCGGCTCCCAACAAGGCCAAAGCCAGGGCCAGCGTGAACCGGAATCGTTTGCGGAACGGAAAATGAGGGGAAAAGTGCAGCATGGTGTGGGAATTGGGTTTTGTGAAGAAAAAATGAAGTGTGGCTATTCAATAAATGACAAGCAAAAATTCTCCGTTTTGCCACTCAATGAGCTATTAAGGTATGAGAAATGGGCTGCATAGCCGCGCGATGCCAAAATATTATCTGTGCATTCGATTGCATTTTTCTGATAATTGTGTTGTGCAAATATTTATTATTTATTAAGCGGGAGCCGGAGAATGGCATCGGGCTCAGGTGCTACTATGGGTCTTCAAATAAGCCCGACCTAATGTTGAAACTGCCTGGCCGGTATTGGCCGCTGCCGTGCTGCGCAGTAATTTCAGTCCATGGTTAAGTGGCGCATGAGGTGGGAGATTTTCAGAACGGGCATGAGAAAGATGTCGCCCATTGCGTGCTTGGCGACGGTGCTGCTTGCCGCCGGCTGCCAGCTGCGAGCCGAGGAGGCGCAAACGCCGGCTAAAAACCCCAGTTTGACTTCCGTAGCGCTTGTTCCGGCAGTTGCCTCGGCTCCGGTGGCTGTTGCCGCGCCCACCCCCGACTCACTGCGCCCTTCACCGGTGCGCCCCGTTGCCGCCGTGCCCGACACCCTGCGTCAAGTTATCCGCCAGCTGCACGTTGCCCTAGGCCCCGCCGCCGCCGCCCTGCGCCCCGAGGTGCTGGAACAGGCTTGCGTGGGCTACCTCACGCTGCACCCCACGGGCCGCATCGAGCGGGCCGGCCTGCTGGCCGTAGCCGATATGGACCTGCCCAACACCACCGAGCGCCTCTGGGTTATCGACCTGAAAAACGCCAAAGTGCTGCATCGTAGTCTGGTAGCTCACGGCCAAGGCTCGGGTCACCTCCGGGCCCGCCGTTTCTCCAATGAGGAGTCTTCGGCTTGCACCTCGCTGGGCTTCTACCGCACGGCCGGCACCTACGATGGTATTCATGGTTACTCGCGCCGCATCGAAGGCTTGGATAAAGGCCAGAATGCCAATGCCTTCGACCGTTACGTGGTGCTGCACGCGGCTGATTATGCCAGTCCGAACTACGTGCGCCAATACGGCCATCTGGGCTACAGCCGGGGCTGCCCGGCCCTGCCGCCCGAGCAGTTCAAAGCCATTATTGCCACGTTGCGGGTGGGCAGCATGCTGCTCGTGAGTGGCCCCGGCCTGGCCTCACGCTGGCTGGATGGCGGCGCGGCCGGCCGGCGGTTTGTGCAGCGCGGCTGGCGCTAGCCGGGCCCGCCACGGAATCATTTGGCCCGGGGCAGGGTTTAAGCGTAGCCATCGGGGTTGCAACCCCGTATAAGGTACCAGAAGCAGCTGTCGCGCGTGCGGCAGCTGATTTTGTTTCTTCATCAGCTACTTCGATTATGCACCAGCATCAGCCCAGCATCGTTCAGCGCAAACGCCAAAGTCTGCGCCGTCAGCGCCTGACTCGTCGCGTACTGCCCTTCCTGGCTTCGTTGTTTTTGGCCACCCCTTTGGCCGGCAACATTCAGCAGTCGATGGCCGGTACCGCCCGCAATGAGCTGAAGATGCTCAAAATGGAATTTTCGCCCAAGGCCCAATTCGACCAGACCCTTCGGGCTACTTACACAGCCCTCGGGGCCGAGCAGGAAGGCCTGCGCTTTGAAACCTTTGCCAAGGCCATGACCGGTTACCTCAACCTGCGCCAGGATGGCAAGCTGGCCGAGGGCAAGCAACTGCTGACGGTTATTGATTTCGACCTGCCCAGCACCGAAAAGCGCCTTTGGGTGCTCGATTTGGGCAAGAAGGAAATTCTCTTCCACACGCTCGTGGCCCACGGCCATAACTCGGGTGAGAACGAGGCCACCAGCTTCTCCAACACCGACCAAAGCAACATGAGCAGCCTCGGCTTCTATGCTACGGGTAGCGAGTATGAGGGCAAGCATGGGCACTCGCTGCGCCTCCAAGGCATGGACGAAGGCGTGAATACGAATGCCGCCGCCCGCTCCATTGTGATGCACGGGGCTGATTATGTGAGCGAGGATTTTATCAAGCAGAATGGCCGCCTCGGCCGTAGCCTCGGCTGCCCTGCTTTGCCAATGGACCAGTATTCGCAGATTATTGATGCCGTGAACGGTGGCACTTGCTTGTTTTTGAATAAGTCGGACGCTGGCTACACGTCGCAGTACCTGAACCAGAATGTGGCCATTGCGGCATTGCTGCCCCAGGCGACGGTCGATGGTGTTTCCTGAATTTAAGCCATAACGACAAAAAAGGCCCTCCGCTTAGGCAGAGGGCCTTTTCTTATTTAGCCAGATAGAGAAAAATCAGCGTTTTACCACCTTTTGGCGCGTCAAGCGGCCGTCGGCACCGCGCGTTTCTAATAAATAGAGGCCGCACGGCAAGGCATTTACATCGATTGCCGAAACCGGCACGCTGAAGCTGCTGCTCTGCAAACGGCCCTGACAGTCGAACAGCTGGTAGGCCGCAGCTCCGGACAGGGCCAGGTGCGAAGTGGTGGGGTTGGGAAACGCCTGAATGGCGGCAGCTGGCGGGCCAGGGGTGCCAGCCGCCAGCGCCACGGAGCTGCCCGAGTAATACACCACCCATTCGCTGCCCGGCGCGGCGCGCGGGCCAATGTAGAACCACCAATATCGCATCTGGTTGCCCACGGCTTTGCCAATGGTCACGAAGCCATCGGCATTGTTGCGGAAAAAGCCGCGGCCTCCCGTTCCACCATTGCCCGTTACGATATAGGCCAGGTAGGTGCTCCCGCGCTGCCACCGCAGGCCGGGGCCAATGGCGTCGCCGGCCGCAAAGCGGTGCGCGCTATCGAATTCGTTGTCGTCGATGGCTATTTCGGCACTGCTACGGGCCGTGGTGCCGGCCACAAAGTTGGTGAACGAAGGCATCCCTTGCCCGGTAGGCGAGGTGTTGGTGTTCTTGAATCGTACATCGGGCACGGCATCGCCGTCCACGTCGACTAGCACCGAATCGGCTGCTGCCATAGGGTGCCAGTTCACCGGCACATTTACCGACCCGGCAGGCTGCACAACCTGCGCGTGGGCCAGCGGTGGAATCATCAAAAACAGGAGGATAGCCCAGGTTTTCATACGGCCCTATGGGAAGGAATGGAAAGTAGAAAACTGCGCTGTCGCCGGAGCTGCCGGGTCCTAAGCGGGACTTGTTCGCACACGGGTAAATATAGCAAAAAGCAAACCCAGGATTGCGCTAAAGCACTCAAAAATCAGAGTTTCACGCCAAACTTAGCGCCCAACCCTTCCAAATCCTTCACTACGGCATCCAGCAGCGGAATGCCTTCCAGCAGGCGGTGGGCGGCCATTTCGCGCTCGGGGTCACCGGGGATGAGGACCTTTTTGTCCTCCACGGCCTGCGCGTTGCGGAAGGTCGTCACCCAGTTATCCATATGCGCCTTAAACTCGTCGGCGGGCCGGAACGCATCCACGCGCATGGCTCCGAAGAAGTGGCCCAGGCCCTGGCCCACCGGGTTGGCCGAGGGCTGAAGAAACGCCACGAACGGTGGCACCCACGGCCCATAGTTGGCCCCGGAAAGCACCGCCGAGAAAATATCGACCACCGCGCCTAGTCCGTAGCCTTTGTGCGAGCCGGTAGCCCCACCGAGGGGCAGCAGTGCGCCACCGTTTTTCACGGCGTTGGCGTCGGTGCTGGGTTGCCCGTCGGCGGTTTGGGCCCAGCCTTCGGGCAGGGGCAGGCCCTTGCGCTGGGCAATTTCGAGCTTGCCGTTGGCGGCGGTGGTAGTGGCCATGTCAAGCACAAAATCGGGCTGCTCGCCGGCGGGCACGGCCACGGCAATGGGGTTGGTGCCGAGCAGGCGGTCGAGCGAATACGTGGGGGCCACGAGCGGCGAGGCGTTGGTCATGGCAATGCCAATCATGTCGTGCGCCAGGGGCAGCATGGCGTGGTAGCCGGCAATGCCGAAGTGGTTGGAGTTTTTCACTGAGACCCAACCGGTGCCCACTTGACGGGCCTTTTCGATGGCCACGCGCATGGCCTTGGGGCCGACTACGAGGCCGAGGCCGCCGTCGCCGTCGACTACGGCGGTGCTGGGCGTTTCGTAGGTGACGCCTACGCGGGGCGTGGCATTAATGCGGCCGGCTTCCCACAGCCGCACGTAGCCCACGAGGCGGGCCACGCCGTGCGAGTCCACGCCCCGCAAATCGGCGGAGAGCAGGGTTTCGGTGGCGAGGGTGGCATCCTCTTCGGAACAGCCGATGCTGCGGAAGACGCTTTCGGTGAAGGTGAAAAGCTGGCTGTAAGGGAAGGTCATGGAGGGTAAAATTACGGCTGTGCCGTGGACTCTGCGAGTCCTCAAGTTGAACAAAACCCGCCCGGTTTCCACCTGCACGCGGCCTCGAAGAAGCCACACTACAAATAGCTGCTACGCCAGCATTTCGGCCAGCAGCCCTTCCTTGAGCGCGTAGGCCGATGTGCGGATGCGCGTGATTTCGCTGATGCCCAGCACGAAATCAATGAGTACAGCCGCTACCACCAGCATGTCGGCCCGCATGGGCAGGATGCCGGGCAGGGCCTTGCGCTGCTCGTGGTTGCCGCTGAGCAGGTGGCGGTAGCTGCTTTGGAAAGAATCCAGGGCCAGCTCGGTGCAGGGCGGTAGCTGGCTTTCGGCGCGCAACTGGCCAATTTGCATATCGGCCAGGCTGTCGAAGCTGCCCGAAGCGCCCACCAGGCTGGCGGGCCGATAGCGCCGCACGGCTTCGATAAGTGGCTCGAGTACCGTGCTGAAGTAGCGCTGCTCGGCTTCCACGGCCTCGGCCGGAAATACGCCGCTGGGGTCGGGGAAAAACTTGTCGAGCAGGCGCTGGGCCCCGATTTCAAAGCTCTGCTTCCAGAAAATGGTGTGGTGGTTGGCAATGATGAACTCGACCGAGCCGCCGCCGATGTCCATAATCAGCTGGGCTTCCTCGCCCAAATCTACGGCTTGGCGCACGCCTTCACAAATGAGCTCGGCCTCGCGGTCGCCGGCAATGACGTTGACCTGAATACCGGTTTGCTCGAAAATGTCGCGCACCAAATCGGGGCCGTTTTTCGTCACGCGCATGGCGCTGGTGGCCGTGGCGCGCACTTCCGTTACTTCGTGCAGCTCCATTTCTTCCTTGAAGCCGGCCAGCGTGTGCAGGGCGCGGGCATACGCCTCGGGCGCGATGATGCCTTGGCTGATGCCGCCTTCGCCGAGGCGCACGCCGGCTTTGGTGCGCAGCAGCACGTGCGGCTTTTCGCCGGACGTTTGCGAGATTTCCACGATGAGCAGGTGGAAGGTATTGGTGCCCAAATCGATGAGGGCGAGGCGGCGGGGGAGGGCGTGCATGTGAGACAACGGGTTTAAATCAGAAGTTTGTGCATGCGGACAATCGGGAGCGATTGGCCGTCGGGGAAGGGGATGCTCGTCCGTTCGTCGGGCGTGTACCCCAGAGCGCGGTACAAGGGTTCGCCGGGCAAGGTAGCTGCCAACTCCAGCTGCCGGAAGCCGGCATGCTGGGCCGCCGCTTCGCAAGCCGCCAGAATAGCCTGGCCCACGCCCCGGCGGGCAAAGCGCGGGTGTACGAAAAAGGCCCGAATGCGTCCGGCCTCGCGAGTAGGGTCGAGGATTTGGTCGGCGGCTGTTTTGCTCTGGTCGCCGCCGTACAGGGTGCGGCGGCGGCTCCAACCTCCACAGCCGGCCAGCTGGCCATCCATGTCAGCCACGTAGTAAGTGCCGTCCTGAATCAGCTGCGTATCGATGCCAAACATATAGCGCAGAGCACTGTCAATTTGCGCCGGGGAATAATAGCCAATGCTCAGCTCACGCACAGCCCGCTCCACCAGTCCGTTCAGCGCATCGGTTTCAGCAAGCGTGGCGAGGCGGATGTTCATGGCAATAGAAGAGGTATCCAGGGATATGCTGTAGCTCAGTTGATAACAGGGCCTGAGCCTTTGTAGCTGCAGGTTACAAGCTAGCGCAAGTGCTGCTATTAGGTGGCGAACCGGCAGAACGTGCCCAGCGGCAGCTTGCGTTGGCCGGCATCGTGCAGGTAAATCTCGCCCAGCTCGCGCACGGCCTTCTCGCCGGGGAAAATGGCGGTAGTCAGGTTGTCGAGAATCAAGGCCGAGAAGCCCAGCGAATAGAGGTTCACCACGAAGAAATGGTCTTCCGGGTCGAGTAGCTGCTGGCTGAGCTTGAGCATCTCATTGAGCTCGTCTTCGAGCTGCCATTTCTCGCCGTTGGGGCCGCGGCCGTAAGCGGGCGGGTCGAGGATGAGGCCCTGGTACTTGCTGCCGCGCTTCACTTCGCGGCGCACGTACTTCATGGCATCTTCTACCAGCCAGCGCACGCCGTCGAGCTGGCTGGCTTCCATGTTGTCGCGGGCCCAAAAGTTCACCTGCTTCACCGAATCGAGGTGCGTGACGTCGGCCCCGGCGGCGCGGGCGGCCAGGGTAGCCGCACCGGTGTAAGCAAACAGGTTGAGCACGCGCGGCAGCTTGGCGCGGCGCTTTCGGGTTTGGTTGTAGATGAACTGCCAGTTGGGGTCCTGCTCTGGAAACAGCCCGACGTGCTTGAACGACGACAGGCCCAGCCGGAATTTCAGCTTCAGGCCGTCGGGCCGCTGGTAGTCGATGACCCATTGCTCAGGCATGCTGGGCTTGAGACGCCACTGGCCCTTTTCGGTGGAGCCGGGGGCGCGGGCAAAAGCGGCATCGGCTTTTTCCCACTCTTTGAGCGGTAGGTGCGGGTCCCAGATGGCTTGCGGCTCGGGGCGGGCCAGCACGAACTGGCCGAAGCGTTCGAGCTTCTGAAAGTTGCCGGAATCAATCAGCTCGTAATCGGGCCAGGGGGAGGTGGTGAGGAAGTCGTACATAAGCAGGCCGCAAAGGTAGGGGCCGTGCCCGGCAGGGTCGTACCCGGCAGGGCCGTTTGGGTAAAGTGCCCGACCCGTAGTTTACCGGATTCGTACAGTATCCGTAGGTGTCCATCGAAGTGGGGCCGTGCCGCCCAGCATAAATCACGAGCTTTACCGAATGCTTAAATCCGCTAACGACTGGAAAATGAGCCTTATTGGAACGTTAATGCTACTGGTAGCGGCCTGCTCTTCGCCCAATCTGCAGCAGGAGCAAGCAGCCGCGCCGGCCCCGGATACCAGCACGACCTACACCCACCGGCGCGTGCTGGTGCCCAACAACTCGGCGCGGGGGCGGGTGCTCGACCGTAACGACTCGGTGCTGGTGGCCACCCGTCCGCAGTACCTGCTGAGCCTGCCCCGCCGCCCGCCGCTCGATACCCTGGCGCTAGGCAAACTGCTGGGCTGGGGCCCCGTGGCCACCAAACAGCGCATTGCCGATGCCCTGCCCTACGAGGAAGCCCCCGCCGGCTACCCCGTGCAGCTCAGCCTGAGCAAAGCCGAGGCCGAACGCGTGAAAGCGCATCAAAAAGAGTGGCCTACCCTCAAGCTCACCGAGCGCATGCGGCGCGTGTACACTACCCGCGCCGGGGCCCCCGCGCTGGGCTACATGACTTCCGAAGCCCAGGCTTTTCTGCGGCAGGCCGGCCGCTACCGGCGGGGCCGGTTTCTGCGGCTGCGCAACGGCGGCGTGGAGGCATACTACAGTGGCCTGCTCACGGGCCATGGCGGCATATTGCACCCGTTGCTCGACTCGGCTGGCCAGGAGCACGGCACTTGGGCGGCCGATACTCTCCAGCAGCCCGGCCAGGACCTGCACCTCAGCCTCGACGCCCGGCTGCAGGCCTACGCCGAAAGCCTGATTGGCGGCCGCAAAGGCTACCTGGTGGCGCTCGACCCTCGCACCGGCGAAATTCTCTGCTTCGTATCCGGCCCCACGTTTGCGGCCAACACCCTAACTGCGCCCGACCAGGCCGGGGTGCGCGCCAAGCTGCTGGAAAGCGAAGACATGCCCCTGCTGAGCCGCCCCGCCATGCTGGCCAACCCGCCGGGCTCGGTTTTCAAGCTCGTGAATGCCGCCGTGGCGTTGCAGTTGGGAGCCATCACCCCCCAAACCGGATTTCGCTGCGACCAGTCGCTCATTAGTTGCGTGCACCACCATCCAATGGGTAAGAACCTCACTATCGGCCTGCAATACAGCTGCAACCCCTACTTCTACCAGGTGATGCGCAATATCATCGACCGCGTGCCCGACAGCCTCGCCACCGATACCGTGGCCGCCCGCCACGCCAACCTGGCCCAGTGGCGCCGCTACGTCCGGTCGTTCGGGCTCGACTCTGTGCTGGGGGCCGATATACCGCGTGAAGCGCCCGGCTTCCTGCCCACTCCGGCTTACTACGACAAAGTGCGCCGCACCAGGCACTGGACCTACCGCTCCATCTATTCGCTCAGCATCGGGCAGGGCGAGATTAACCTCACCGGCCTGCAAATGGCCAACATGGCCGCCATCATTGCCAATCGGGGCTGGTACATCCGGCCGCACCTAGTGCGCAGCGTGGGCGACCGCGGCCCGCTGGCCCGCTTCACCGAGAAGCACTATACCCTCGTCGACAGCGCCAATCTGGCGGCCCTCGTGCCCGGCATGATTGCCGTAATGCAGCGCGGCGGCACCGCCGAAACTTCCAGCCTGGCCGATGTGGGCATAACAGTGGCCGGCAAAACCGGCACCGTACAGAACGACGAAGGCGACGACCACGCCACCTTCGTCGGGTTCGCCCCGGCCAACAACCCCCAAATTGCCGTGGCCGTGTACCTCGAAAACGCCGGCTTCGGAGCCACCGCCGCCGCCCCCTGCGCGGTTATGGTGATGGAGAAATACCTGAAAGGCAGTATCGCGCCCAAGCGCAAGCATTGGGAGTCGCGCATCAAGCGCCGCGCCAAGCTGGACTGAGGCACTTGGGCAAGGTCTTCGTTGAACATTACTTTTGCACTCATGCACTTTCACAAATACCAGGGTACGGGCAACGACTTCGTCATGATTGACGACCGTGCCCGCGCCTTCGACGAAACCGACCAGCCCCTAATTGCGCACCTCTGCGACCGCCGGTTCGGCATCGGAGCCGATGGCCTGATTCTGCTGCGCAACAAGCCCGACTTCGACTTTGAGATGGTGTATTTCAACGCCGACGGCCGGCCCAGCTCCATGTGCGGCAACGGTGGCCGCTGCACGGTGGCCTTCGCCAAATACCTCGGCCTCATCAACGCCGAAACCCATTTCCTGGCCGTGGATGGCCCTCACGACGCCCGCGTGGAACCCGACGGAACCGTGCGCCTGCGCATGATTGACGTGAATGCCCCGCAGGAAGCCGGGGTAGGGGAGAACGACGTGTTCCTGCACACCGGCTCGCCCCACCACATTCATTTTCTCGACCCCGAAGAGGGGCACAGCTTGGCCGAATTCGACGTGTCCGGCACCGGCCACGACATCCGCTACGACCAGGCCTACGACCCTGCCGGCACCAACGTCAACTTCGTGGAAATTCCCGCCGACCCCGCACATGCCTGGCCTGTGCGCACCTACGAGCGCGGTGTCGAAAACGAAACCCTGAGCTGCGGCACCGGCGTCACGGCAGTGGCCCTGGCCGCTTCGCAGCGCGGCGCGACCTCGCCCGTACGCCTGCAAACCATGGGCGGCGAGCTGGAAGTAAGCTTCGAGCCCCGCCCCGATGGCGGCTTTGCCAACGTGTGGCTGAGCGGCCCGGCTACGCGCGTGTTTGGCGGCGAGGTGTAAAAAAGGGTAGGAGGGTGCGGAGGTAAGAGGGCAAGAGTGAAATAGCTCAGCGCCACTTCCAACTCTTACCCTCCTACCCCCGCACCCTCCTACTCTTTACCAGAGACACCTCTACTTCTTCAGCATGTCCAGCAGCTCCTCGGCGGCTTTCTCCGACGAGGCCGGGTTCTGGCCCGTAATCAGGTTGCCGGCCGATACTACGTAAGGCTGCCAGTCGGCCCCTTTCGAGTAGGTGCCGCCGTTCTCCTTCAGCATATCTTCCACCAGGAAAGGCACGACGTTGGTCAGCTGCACGGCCTCTTCTTCGGTGTTGGTGAAGCCGGCTACCGACTTGCCTTTCACCAGCGGCTCGCCGTTGGCAGCTTTGGTGTGGCGCAGTACGCCGGGGGCGTGGCACACCAGCGCCAGTGGCTTGCCAGCGGCAAAAGTGGTTTCGATGAGCGCGATGGAGTGCTTGTCTTCGGCCAAATCCCACAGGGGGCCGTGGCCACCGGGGTAAAACACCGCGTCAAAGTCCTCGGCCTTGATGGTGTCGAGCGTCACCGTATGGGCCAGCGCTTTCTGAGCGGCGGTATCGGCCTTGAAGCGCTTGGTAGCATCGGTTTGGGCACCGGGCTCGTCGCTTTTGGGGTCGAGGGGGGGCTGGCCACCTTTGGGCGAAGCGAGCGTAATATCGGCCCCGGCGTCAACGAACGTGTAGTAAGGCGCGGCGAATTCCTCGAGCCAGAAACCGGTTTTGTGGCCGGTGTTGCCGAGCTGGTCGTGCGAGGTCAGAATCATGGCAATTTTCATAGGATTGGGGGCAAAAAAGTGAATGGCAATACTTGCCGAAAAAGACAAGGCCCCGGCGTAGACCAAGGCCCTGTCAGAACGAATTAAAAAGGGAACCGGCCGTACCTAGGCGTTGGTCGTCGTGGTCAGGTTTACCTCGATGTTGCCGCGCGTAGCACGCGAGTAGGGGCAGATGCCGTGGGCGGCTTCCACCAGCTCCTCGGCCTGCTGCTGCTCGAAGCCGGGCAGGTTCACGTGCAAATCGGCCGAGATGCCGTAGCCACCATCCTCCGCTTTGCCGAAGCCGATGAGGGCTTCCACGGTCACGTTGTTCAGGCGCACGTTGGCCTGGCGGGCTGCCACGCCCAGCGCACCCTCGAAGCAGGCAGCGTAGCCGGCGGCGAAAAGCTGCTCGGGGTTGGTAGCGCCGGCTTTACCAGGGCCGCCCATTTCCTTGGGGGTGCTCAGGGTCAGGTCGAGCACGTTATCATTGGTGGTGACGTGGCCGTCGCGGCCGCCTTTGGCCAGGGCCTGGGCAGTGAAGATTTTTTCGATTTTCATCGGTAATAGGAGAAAAAAAGTAAAGCGCCGGCCGCTAGGCCAACTGGGTAAGTAAATGGGTGAGGTGGGTGCGCAGGGCCGTTATTTCGGCCTCCGACATCTGCATCTTGTCAAGCATCTGCACCGGTATCTGCCCGGCCTGGGCTTCCAGTGCCCGGCCGGCCGGCAGCAGCGCGATAATAACCGACCGCTCGTCGCGCGGGTCGCGGCGGCGGCTTAGCCACTGCTTGTGCTCCATGCGCTTGAGCAGCGGCGTGAGGGTGCCCGAATCGAGCAGCAGCTTCTCGCCCAGCTCCTTCACCGTCAGCTGCTCGTGCTCCCACAGCAGCAGAAAAACCAGGTACTGCGGGTACGTCAGGTCCAACGCCTGCAATAGCGGCTGGTAGGCCTTCGTTAGCAGCCGCGACACGGCATAGAAAGGGAAGCAAAGCTGGTTTTCCAGCTTCAGCAGCGAGTTTTTGGTGGATGGGGGGGGAGCAGTTGCCATGTGGTTTCGCAAGGGTAAACGGGTAATGGTTGTGCAATGTTCGATTGCGCACAACTTATTTTTCAATCTTTCCAAATTGTATTGCGTGGAGCAGTTGCTTTAGCTTGTGCGGCGGAATTCTCACCTTGCCAATCGCTGCCCAAGGTGAGGCAAGTGCTACCGGCATACGATACTTTTACCCGACCATGCACCTGCGCGCCCTCGAACCCGACGACCTCGACTTCCTTTACGCCCTCGAAAACGACCCCGACATCTGGGGCGTGTCCGACACGCTCGCGCCGGTGTCGCGCCACGCCCTGCGCGAATACCTCGAACACGCCCGCGCGGATTTATACGTAGTTCGCCAATTACGCCTCGTCATTACTACTGAGATTGGCAGCCCGGCCGTGGGGGTTATCGACCTGTTCGACTACGACCCGCTGCACCAGCGGGCCGGCGTGGGCATCACCATTCTGGCCCGCGAGCGCCGCCACGGCTACGCCCGCCAAGCCCTGGCGCTGCTGAAAAGCCACGCCCGCGCCGTGCTGCGGCTACACCAGCTTTACGCGACCGTAGGGGCTGCTAATGCTGCGAGTATGACACTGTTTCGGGCGGCGGGCTTTCGGCGGGTGGGCACTCGGCACGGCTGGCTACGTACCGCGCAGGGCTGGCAGGATGCCGTGGAATGGCAGTGCCTGCTCGATGGCTGAACATTGGCGTAGGGTTATATCTGATTGATGAAGGATTGATAAACGGAAGAATTGACTAGGTTTTAGCAAAATAAGCTGGGCTATATCCTTTGGCTGAATGGCTCCGTATAGGATAGCAAGCGCCCCGGCCGTGGAGGTTGAGAGTTCACTCGGTGCGGCGCGAAACCCCATTTTCCTGCCATTCTTCATGCCCCCTTCTTCGACGGTGGAAGTGCCTTCGCGCGCCTCCGCCACTGCTGCCCGGCCCAGCGAATCAGCCGCCGAAACCACCGCTACTTATGCCTTGCCCGACTTGGTGTGCTTCGCGCACCTGCACTGGGACTTTGTGTGGCAGCGGCCGCAACACCTGCTGTCGCGTTTCGCTCAACAGGAGCGGGTGTTTTACGTTGAAGACGCCTTCTACCACAACGACAATCTGGTTGAGCCGCACGTCGAGATAAAAAACCGTGACAACGGGGTGAAAGTCGTCGTCGTGCACCTGCCCCAGCGCCTGCGCGCCGATGAAGCCGCCGCCGACCAGGCGCAATTTGAAGTCCTGAGCCATTATTTCAACGAGCAGGGCGTAACGAACTACATGTTCTGGTACTACACGCCGATGGCGCTGGGCAAGTCGCGCCAGTTCGCGCCCAAGCTCACCGTGTACGACTGCATGGACGAGCTGGCCGCGTTCAAATTTGCCCCGCCCGAACTCAAAATCCGCGAGCAGGAGCTGTTCCAGAAGGCCGACCTCGTATTCACCGGCGGGCACACGCTCTACGAAGCCAAGCGCGAGCAACACCCCGACGCGCACCCTTTCCCGAGCAGCATCGACAAGGCCCATTTTGGCCAGGCCCGAGGCCCCATGGCTGAGCCCGCCGACCAGGCCGGCATCGCGCACCCGCGCATCGGTTTCTTTGGCGTGGTGGACGAGCGACTGGACATTGAGCTGTTGCGCCAGCTGGCGCAAAACCACCCGGAATGGCAATTTGTCATAATTGGGCCCGTAGTGAAGATTGACCCCGCCACGCTGCCCCGCCCGGCCAACGTGCACTACCTCGGCGGCAAGGATTATAAGGAACTGCCGGCCTATTTAAAGGGTTGGGATGTGGCGACGCTTTTGTTCGCTGATAACGAAAGCACGAAATTTATTTCGCCCACTAAAACTCCCGAATATCTCGCCGCTGGCAATCCCGTGGTGAGCACGCCCATCCGCGACGTGGTGCGGCCCTACGGCGACCTGCAGCTTGTACACATCGCCGACAATGCCGCCGATTTCGGTAAGGCCATTGCGAAGGCGCTCACGCAGCACACGGATGCCGACTGGCGCCAGCGCACCGACGACTACCTGGCCACCATTTCCTGGGACCAGACCTGGCAGCAAATGGTGGCCTTGATGCAGGCCCGCCTCAGCGCCAAAACTCCCGACGCGGCTACCACCACCCAGGCCCACCAGCCACTGATGGCCGCCAAAGTGTCGGAAGTAACCCTACCGCCAATTGCGCGAAGCTGAGTAGGCGGTATAAAATTAGTGAGGCTGTCGTGCTGCGCCGCGGCAAATTGCCTCACTACCAATTGCTTGATACCAATACTAAATAACACGTCACTTCCTTACCTCATCACCATCACTACGCACATGTTCGACTATCTCATCGTTGGGGCCGGTTTTGCCGGCAGCGTGCTGGCCGAGCGGCTGGCCACCCGCAGCAACAAAAAAGTTCTCATCGTCGATAAGCGTAGCCACATCGCCGGCAACGCCTACGACCATTATAACGAAGACGGCATTCTGGTTCACAAGTATGGCCCGCACATCTTTCACACCAATTCGAAAGACGTATTTGACTACCTCGGCAACTTCACCGACTGGCGACCCTACGAGCACCGCGTGCTCGCTTCCGTCGATGGCCAGCACGTGCCGATGCCCATCAACCTCGACACCATCAACAAGCTCTACGGCCTGAGCCTGACCAGCTTTGAGGTGGAAGAATTCTTCGCCTCGGTGGCCGAGCAGGTCGACGTTATCAAAACCTCGGAAGACGTGGTGGTGAGCAAAGTAGGCCGCGAGCTCTACAACAAGTTCTTCAAGAACTACACCAACAAGCAGTGGGGCCTCGACCCTTCGCAGCTCGACAAATCGGTGACCTCGCGCGTGCCTACCCGCACCAACCGCGACGACCGCTACTTTACCGACACCTATCAGGCCATGCCCCTGCACGGCTACACCCGGATGTTTGACAACATGCTCAACCACCCAAACATCAAGGTGATGCTGAACACCGACTACCACGAAATCATGGATTTTATTCCCTTCAAGGAGATGATTTTCACGGGTCCGGTAGACGAATACTTCGACTTCCAGTTTGGCAAGCTGCCTTATCGCTCGCTCGAGTTTAGGCACGAAACGCTGAACAAGGACAAGCACCTCGCCGCTCCCGTGGTGAATTACCCCAACGAAAACCTTTACACGCGCATCACCGAGTTCAAGGCCCTCACCGGCCAGGAACACCCTAAAACGGCCATCGTGTACGAGTACCCGCAGGCCGAAGGCGACCCCTACTACCCCATTCCGATGCAGGAAAACGCCGAGCTGTACAACAAGTACAAGAAGCTCGCCGATGAGACGCCCAACGTACACTTTGTGGGCCGCCTGGCTACCTACAAATACTACAACATGGACCAGGTAGTGGCCCAGGCCCTGACGCTGTATAAAAAACTGACGGAGAAGGAAAACGCTGCCAAGCCCACCCGCCCGGCCATTTCGGGCAGCACCGCGCTGGTGGATAAGCTGGTGAGCCGCTCGCCGCAGCAGCAGTAGCCAGTACGAACGAAAAGCACGTCATGCACGCATCTGGCGTCCGCGCAGCCGAAGCATTCGCGTGGGGTAGTAACTCGACCGATTGAGTTGCTATTGCCCGGGAGGCGCTTCGACTGCGTGGACGCCAGATGTGAGCATGACGTTCCGGATAACCGTGTCTCCAGCCCCGCCAATTTGGCGGGGCTTTTCGTTTTGGGACGGTTTTAGCGGAACGCTCCGTAAATTTGAGGTGCGCCCCGGCGCGTTTCGCTATAAAAACTACCTGATGTTTGACTTCCTAGGCAAGACCGTCGCCAAAATATTCGGCTCCAAGTCGGAGCGTGATTTAAAGGAAATCACGCCCTACGTGGCGTTGATTAATGCCGAATATGCCAAACTGGCCGGCCTCACCGATGACCAGCTGCGCGAGCAGACCGATGTGGTGCGCGCCCGCATTGCCGAGCGCCTCGCCGGCCTCGACGGCCAGATTGCCGGCTTGCACCAGCAAATCGAGTCGCAACCCCAGCTCGATGTCGCGGCCAAGGAAGCCTTCTTTGAACAGATTGACGCGCTGGAAAAGCAGCGCAACAAGGACCTCGAAGCTGTGCTGCTGGAGGTGCTGCCCGTGGCCTTCGCCATTGTGAAGGACACCGCGCGCCGCTATAAGGACAACGGCCAGCTGGTGGTAACCGCCAATGCCCGCGACCGCGAGTATGCCGCCACCCACCCCAACGTAACCTTTAATGGTGACCAGGCCATCTGGAGCAACAAGTGGACGGCCGCCGGGGCCGAAATCACCTGGGACATGGTGCACTACGACGTACAGCTGATGGGCGGCGCGGTGCTGCACCAGGGCAAGATTGCCGAAATGGCCACTGGCGAAGGCAAAACGCTGGTTTCGACCCTGCCCTCGTTCCTCAACGCGCTGTCGAAGCGCGGCGTGCACCTCGTGACGGTGAACGACTACCTGGCCAAGCGCGACTCCGAATGGAACGCGCCGCTGTTCGAGTTTCACGGCATCACGGTGGACTGCATCGACAAGCACCAGCCCAACACGCCCGAGCGCCGCGCCGCCTACCAAGCCGACATTACCTACGGTACCAACAACGAATTCGGCTTCGACTACCTGCGCGACAACATGGCCCGCGACCCCGAGGAGCTGGTGCAGCGCAAGCACCACTTCGCGATGGTCGACGAAGTGGACTCCGTGCTGATTGACGATGCGCGGACGCCGCTTATCATCTCCGGCCCGGTGCCGCGCGGCGACGTGCACGAGTTTTACCAGCTTAAGCCGCGCATTCAGCGTTTGGTGGACGAGCAGAAGAAAGTGGTGCAGGCCTACCTGGTGGAAGCCCGCAAACAGATTGCCGCCGGCAAAACCGGCGTGGAGGAAGGCGACAAGAACGGCGAGGGCGGCCTGCTGCTGTTCCGCGCCCACCGGGGCCTGCCCAAGAGCAAGCCCCTCATCAAATTCCTGAGCGAAAGCGGCAACCGCGCCGTGCTGCTGGCCACCGAAAACCACTACCTGGCCGACAACTCGCGCCAGATGCCCAAGGCCGATGAGCCGCTGTTTTTCACCATCGACGAGAAGAACAACCAGATTGAGCTGACCGAGAAAGGCCTCGATTTGATTACGGCCCAGGGCGAAGACCCGCAGCTGTTCATCATGCCCGACATCGGGATGGCCATCGCGGATATCGAGAAAAATGCCGCGTTGTCGGCCGAGGAGAAGCTCCATCAGAAGGACAAGCTGATGAGCGACTACAACGAAAAAAGCGAGCGGGTGCACACCGTGAACCAGCTGCTGAAAGCTTACACGCTGTTTGAGAAGGACGACCAGTACATCCTGACCGACGACGGCAAGGTGAAAATCGTGGACGAGCAAACCGGCCGCGTCATGGAGGGCCGCCGCTATTCCGACGGCCTGCACCAAGCCATTGAGGCCAAGGAAAACGTGCGTGTGGAAGACGCAACGCAGACCTACGCCACGGTAACGCTGCAGAACTACTTCCGCATGTACCACAAGCTGTGCGGCATGACCGGCACGGCCGAAACCGAAGCCGGCGAGTTCTGGGAAATCTACAAGCTCGATGTGGTGGTGATTCCGACCAACCGCGGCATTCAGCGCAACGATTCCGACGACCAGGTGTACAAAACGGTGCGCGAGAAATACAACGCCGTGGCCCTCGAAATCCAGAAGCTGGTGGAAGCTGGCCGCCCGGTGCTGGTGGGTACCACGTCGGTCGAGATTTCGGAGCTGATGTCGCGGATGCTTAAGCTACGCGGCATCCAGCACCAAGTGCTCAATGCCAAGCAGAACCAGCGTGAAGCCGAAATTGTGGCCGCCGCTGGCTACCCCGGCACCGTGACCATCGCCACCAACATGGCCGGCCGCGGTACCGACATCAAGCTGCGCGAAACCTCTAAGGATTCGGGCGGCTTGGCCATCATCGGCACCGAGCGCCACGAGAGCCGGCGCGTCGACCGCCAGCTGCGGGGCCGCGCCGGCCGCCAAGGCGACCCGGGCACTTCGCAGTTTTTCGTATCGCTCGAAGACAACCTGATGCGCCTCTTCGGCTCGGACCGGATTGCCAAGCTGATGGACCGCATGGGCATGGAAGAGGGCGAAGTGATTCAGCACTCGATGATTACTAACTCCATCGAGCGGGCCCAGAAGAAGGTGGAGGAGAATAACTTCGGCACTCGCAAGCGCCTGCTCGAGTACGACGACGTGATGAATGCCCAGCGCGAAGTGGTGTACAAGCGCCGCCGCAACGCCCTGCACGGCGACCGCATGGAAGTCGACATCCTCAACATGATTTACGACGTGAGCGAGGACATCGCCGCCGGCCACAAAATCACGGGCGACTTCGAGGATTTCAAGCTGAACGTCATCAAGGTTTTCGGCTACGACACCTACATCACGGCGCAGGAAATGAATTCGCTGCAGTTGCCGACGCTCACCCAAAAGCTGTACGAGGAGGCCCTGGGCTACTTCCAGAGCAAGAACGAGCACATCGCTACCAATGCGATGCCGCTCATCAACGACCTGCTGAGCCAGGACGCGCCTTACGAAAACCTTGCCGTGCCCTTCACCGATGGCAAGAAGCAGGTGCAGGCCATTGCCAACCTGCGCCGCGCCCAGGCTACCGGCGGCCACGATATTCTGCGCCAAATGGAGAAAGTGGTGGTACTGAGCGTGATTGACACCGCCTGGACCCAGCACCTGCGCCAGATGGACGACCTGAAGCAGGTGGTGCAGAACGCCGTGTACGAGCAGAAAGACCCGCTGCTGGTGTATAAGTTCGAGAGCTTCGAGCTGTTTAAGCGCATGATTGGCAAGGTGAACGAGGAAACCACCACCTTCCTCTTCCACGCCGACGTGCCGGTGAACACCAGCATGGTGGGCACCAACGACGAGCCCGACTACTACCTCGAAGACGAGGAGCCCCAGCCCCAGCTCACCGTGGAGCACGAGGACATGCTGCATTCGCTCGGCGCTGGCCCCGAGGACATGGGCCCCGACTACCAGTCGCCCCAGGTCGCCGAGAAGCAGGTGCCCGTGCGCAGCCAGAAAGTAGCCAACCGCAACGATAAAGTGAACGTGCAGTACATGGACGGCCGCATCCTGCGCGACGTGAAATATAAATCGGTCGAGCAGGACGTGACGAGCGGCCGCGCCGTGCTGGTGGACTAGCTAACCCCGTTTCTGAATTAAAGAAGGCGGCCTTCCCATCGGGGAGGCCGCCTTCTTTTGTGGCGTTTCCGCTACCGCCAGAGCTTGCTGTTCTGGTCCATCACGTCGGCCACGAACACGGCCAGCTCGCGGTAGGCGGCGGGCTGGGCCTGCTTGATGGCGTGTAGTAAGCGAATCAGGTGCGGGTTGTCTTCGGCGTCTTCGCCTTTCATTACCTCAATGAAAGCCGTCAGGGTGGCGGGTAGTTTGAAATTGGTCGGGTCCAGCCCGGCGGCGTGGGCGGCCTCGAAAATACAGGTATCGCAGGCGGGTTCCAGCACGATGAGGAAGTGGTGGGCGTGCGCCGGGTGCTGATGGATAGCGTAGCGGCAGTCGGGGCCGGAGCGGGCGGCCACCGGCGGCTCCTCGTAGCGGATGAAGCTGCCCATGAATTTCTCGGTCTGTTCGTAGGTGATGCCGCCCAGCAGCGTCATTGCCTCCAACAGGTTCGATTTGCCCACGTTGGGCTCGCCGATAATTAGGTTCACGCGGCGCGGGTGAAGCGTGACATCCTTAAATGGACTTGAAATTCTGGATGCGCAGAAACTTGACGTCGTTTTCCATGACGGGCCGTGGTTTGTTCAAAAGTTAGGGCAAAGCGCACGGTTGAGGCCGGAAGCAGCACCGCCACCTGTCGCCTCGTGGTGGAATAGCCACGCCGTATCTGGCGCTACCTTTGCCCCATGACGCTCGCCGCCCGAATTGACCACACCCTGCTGCGCCCCGACTGCACCGAGGCACAAATCCATCAGCTTTGCGAGGAAGCTACTGCCCACGGCTTCGCCACCGTGTGCGTGCCGCCCTGCTACGTGGCCCTGGCCGCCGGCAAGCTCGAAGGCACGGGGGTGGGCATCTGCACTGTGGTGGGGTTTCCGCTGGGCTATGCCACCTCGGCCGCCAAGTTCAAGGAAGCCGAAGTGGCGCTGTACGACGGCGCGACTGAGTTGGACGTGGTTATCAATATATCGGCCCTGAAATCGGGCAAGACGGTGGCCATTCAGGATGAGATTCTCGACCTGGCCGACCTCTGCCACGTACACCAGGCCTTGCTCAAGGTCATCATCGAAACCGCCCTGCTCACGGAGGCCGAAATTGAGCTGGCCGCCGGCCTGTGCGTGGCCGGCGAGGCCGACTTCGTGAAAACCTCCACCGGCTACGCCAGCCGGGGCGCGTCGGTAGCCGATGTGGAACTGCTGCGCCGCGTGCTGCCCGAAACCATGCGCATTAAAGCGGCCGGCGGCATTCGTACCCGCGCCGCCGCCGAGGCGCTGGTAGCCGCCGGGGCCGACCGTATCGGCTCGTCCAATAGCGTAGCCCTGATTGCTGAATCCGATGAACCGACTGCTGCCTAAGATGCTGTTTGCAATTCCGCTGCTGGCCCTGGCCGCTTGCGCCGGTACGGCCGCGCAGGCCCCCCGCGCCAGCGCCCCAGCCGATACCACGAAAAAGTCCGCAGCCACCGCCGTGCCGATGCCGGCCGAAGACGTGACGAAATACCGCCCGGTTTTCGCCGCGCCTAAAATGGTGCCCGTGGCCGCCGCGCCCGCCGCCAAAACGGCCGTGCCACCCACCAACTCGGTGAATACCCCGGTCGAGCAGCGCCTGCGCGACCAGGCCTACACCAACCAGAACGTGAAGTACGCCCAGGGCTACCGCCTGCTGGTGTACCTCGGCATCGAGCGCGAGCAGGTAATGGCCATCCGGCGCAGCATCATCGGCCGCTACCCCGACGAAACGGACTACATCACCTTCAAGTCGCCGGTTTATCGCCTCTATATCGGCGATTATCTCACCCGGCTCGATGCCGCCCGTGCCATGGCCCGTCTACGCGGCCTCACCCCCAAGCTGGAGCTGGAAGCCACGCAGGTGCTGCTGAACAAGAACCCGTAGGGCACAGTTGAAGTGCGCCATCGGAACAGTCATGCTAAGCGTAGTCGAAGCAACTTTGCCGCCGAAGTAATTCAATCAATTGGTCTGCTATTGCAGTAGAGATGCTTCGGCTGTTTTACTCCCTCATCATTTCGCTGCTTCCCCCGCCCCATGTCTAGCCTCATCCCCCGTATTCAGGCCCTGGCTGCCGCCCACGCCGCCGATACCGTAGCCCTGCGCCGCCACCTGCACGCGCATCCCGAGCTCTCGTTTGAGGAAGTGAACACGGCCGCCTTCGTCACCAAGGAGCTTGAGAAGCTGGGCCTGACCCCCCAGCCGCTGGCCAATACCGGCGTGGTGGCCCTCATCGAAGGCTTGCCCGGCGGCCCCACCATTGCCCTGCGGGCCGATATGGATGCGCTGCCCATCATCGAAGCCAACGACATTCCCTACAAATCGACTACGCCCGGCGTGATGCACGCCTGCGGCCACGACGTGCACACTGCCTCGCTGCTGGGCGCGGCCCGTATCCTCACCGAGCTGAAGGGCGAGTTCAAGGGCAATATCAAGCTCATGTTTCAGCCCGGCGAGGAGCGCCTGCCCGGCGGCGCGTCGCTGATGATTAAGGAAGGGGTGCTGGAGAACCCGGCCGTGGGCCGCGTACTGGGGCAGCACGTTTTTCCGCACCTGCCGGCCGGTAAAATCGGCCTGCGCCCCGGCCGCTACATGGCCAGCACCGATGAGCTATACCTGACGATAAAAGGCAAAGGCGGCCACGGTGCGATGCCCGAAATGAACCTCGACCCGGTACTGGTGGCCGCCCACATCATCGTGGCCGCCCAGCAAATTGTGAGCCGCCGCGCCAATCCCAAGCTGCCCTCGGTGCTGAGTTTCGGCAAAGTCATCGCCAACGGTGCCACCAACGTCATCCCCAACGAAGTCTACATCGAGGGCACTTTCCGCACCCTCAATGAAGAGTGGCGCGCCGAGGCCCACCGGCACCTGCGCAAGCTCTGCGAGGGCCTGGCCGAGAGCATGGGCGCGGTGTGCGAGCTCGAAATCCGGGTAGGCTACCCGTATCTGGAGAACGAGCCGGCCCTCACCGCTCGCGTGCGCGCCGCCGCCGAGGCTTATCTGGGGCCGGAAAACGTGGTCGAGCTCGACCAGTGGATGGCGGCTGAGGATTTTGCTTACTTCTCGCAGGCCGCACCCTCGTGCTTCTACCGCCTCGGCACCCGCCACGCCGATGGGCGGTTTGCCTCGTCGGTGCATACGCCCACGTTCAATATCGACGAGCAGGCCCTCACCACCGGCCCCGGCCTCATGGCCTGGCTGGCGATGGAGGAGCTGGGCCAGTAACTCCGTGGCGCGGTCGTATCCGGTAGCGGCTTTCTAGTCCGCTAGTGACCGCATTTTATCCATTGCACTCGCGGCCGTGCCAAGTCCGCGCTACTCTATGAACCGTCTGCTCTCCCTGGCCATCTTGGCCGCTGCCCTAGTAGTCCGCCCCGCCGCCGCCCAGACCCGTCGCACCGTGTTTGGGGTGCAGCTTTGGCCCGAGGCCCAGGCCGAAGTAGCCCTCGACGGCTCCGACTACCTGCTTATCTCGGCGCGCGGCCAGCAGAACACCGACAACAACGGCTACGCCAATCCCAACCGCTTCTTGGGCTTCGACCAACGCCGCATCAGCGTGGGCTACGAGCATTTCCTGAGCGAGCACTGGAGCATTGGCGGCACGTTGCCCTACATTGGGTTTGGCAAAACCTACGTGCTGCTGCCCGAGGTACTACTGCGCCACCGCAGCCCCGTGGGGCCGCTCACCTTCGGCCAGCGACTGAGCCTGGAGCACCTTTTCCCGGGCCAAACGGGGGCCAAAGGCTCGACCTACGCCCGCCTGCGCGCCGACTTGGAAAAAGCATTTGCCGTGGGCAGCACCGTAGCCCTGCGCCCGCGCCTGAGCTACGAGGCTGCCACCCACCTACGTGCCTTCTCGGCCGACGACAACCCCGACGCGGAGGAACGCACCATCCAGTTCACCAGCCTGCGGGCCGAAATGGGCGTGCGCCTGAGTCCGGCTTTTGATTTCACGCCCTGGTTCGCCTACCAGACCCAGTATAGCTTTGGTCTGGCCCAGACCGATGCTTTGGGCAACATCACCATCCCGGGTGGGCGTGTCAATTCCGTGGCTCCCGTGCTAGGGCTCGACCTGCGCTATACCTTCCTGAATGGCAAGGATGCCGCCACCCGTCAGCAACTGCCCACCCAGCACTAGCACCGCTCTTGAGTGGGCCGGCAATACATCGAAATCCGCTGATTTGGCGGGGTTTCTGCAAAAAAGGCACCTTCCGGGGTGCCTTTTTTGCAGAAATGGTTGTTGTAGTTTAAAATCGTCCTTCAGCTACTCCATTGGCCTGTTTTCTGCTAGAAGCAACCCGGAGACGCTAAAGTGAATCTTTGCTTCGTTGTGGGGGCTAACCGGCCCGGCGCATCATGCGGCGTTCATCCTAGGACCGTTAATTTAGAATTGTCAATCACTCAATCACTTTTTCATTTTTCCCTTACCCATGCAAGCAAAACAAATGATGCTCGGCCTGTTCGGTTCTGCCATTTTGGGCGGCGGCGTGGCCGTGGGGGGGTACAAGCTGCTGGAGCCCGCCATTGTGGCTCCGCAGACGATGGCCGCCAACCCCCAGGTGCGTTACACTTCTGAGATGCGGAGCACGCCCTACACCGTGCCCGAAGGCTTGAACTTTGTGGCCGCCGCCGCTGCCGTAACCCCGGCCGTGGTGCACGTAATGACCGAATACGCTGCCGCGCCCGCCGACCAGCGCCAGCAGCAGATGGACCCCTTCCTGCGCCAGTTTTTCGGCGACCAGCTCGACCAGTTCCACGGCCAGCAGCAGCCCCAGGGCGGCGGCCAGGGCTCGGGCTCGGGTGTAATTATCGCCGCCAACGGATACATCGTAACCAACAACCACGTTATCGACAAAGCCTCGAAGATTGAGGTGGTGCTCGACGACAAGCGCAAGTTTGATGCTGAGCTGGTGGGGGCCGACCCCAACACCGACCTGGCCGTGCTGAAAGTGAAGGCCGACAACCTGCCCTTCATCAAGTATGGCAACTCCGACGACGTGAAAGTGGGCCAGTGGGTGCTCGCCGTGGGCAACCCGTTCAACCTGAACTCGACCGTAACGGCCGGTATTATCTCGGCCAAGGGCCGCAACATCGACATCCTGCGCCGCAAGGACAACATGGGTATCGAGTCGTTCATTCAGACCGACGCCGTGGTGAATCCCGGCAACTCGGGCGGTGCCCTCGTGAACCTGAATGGCGACCTCATCGGCATCAACTCGGCCATTGCTTCGCACACGGGCAGCTACGAAGGCTACTCGTTTGCCATTCCCAGCTCGCTGGCCAGCAAAGTGGTTGATGACTTGCTGAAATACAAGGTCGTGCAGCGCGCGCTGCTTGGGGTGCAGATTCAGGAAGTGGATGCCCGGCTGGCTTCCGAGAAGAAGCTGAACACGCTGAACGGCGTGTACGTGCAAGGACTCACCGACGGCAGTGCCGGTGCCCAGGCTGGCTTGAAAACGGGTGACATCATTACCCAAATCAATGGGGTAGCCGTGAATACCTCCTCGCAGCTGCAGGAGCAGGTGGCCCGTTTCCGCCCTGGCGATAAGATTAAGGTCAGCTACCTGCGCGGCAGCTCGGCCAGCACCACTGAGGCGGTGCTGCGCAATGCCACCGGCACCACCGGTGTGGTTCGTGAAGATGCCGTCGCGGCCGCCATCAAGTACGAGGGGGCGACCATTGCGGCCGTGCCACCGCGCGACTTGGCCAAGCTGGGTCTGGAGGGCGGTGCCAAAATCTCGGGCATCAAGGGCAGCAACTTCCGCGAGACGGGTATGGCCGACGGGTTCATTATTACGCGCATCGATAAAAACGCGGTAACCAAGCCTTCGGACGTAAGAAATTACCTCGACCAGGCGCGCAATAGTTCGGGCGCGCTGGTAGAAGGTGTGTACCCCGACGGGCGCAAAGCCTATTACCCCATCGGGCAGGAATAAGCTCAAAATAGCACCACGTATCGACTTAGAAGCCGCTGCCGTCAGGCAGCGGCTTTTTTTGTGCGAGCGCAATAGGACTAGGCAATTAATCCCGATTTGGGAGTTGATTCAAAGCGTTGAAAAAGTGCTATTATGCTAGACTGGCCAATATTATGATTGCGCAATATGGCGTTGATTTTCAGATTGGATGCACAAAATAAATTGCAAAATAAGGTGTAATTGTAGAAGCCATTCTTTGTAGATTGCCGTACATACAATCCCAAGCCGGGACTTTTTTTCCGGCCGCAGCTCTGAACTGGTAACCCGGGCAGGCTGCCTCAATCCGCGCATGGAAAACGTCATCAATACCCTGGTCATCCAAAACTTCAAGTCCATTCGCCATGCAGTGCTGCACCCCCGACGCGTTAACCTGATTATCGGCGAGCCAAACGCGGGTAAATCGACGGTGCTGGAGGCAATGAGTTTGCTGGGTTCGTTACCATTCGAGCGCAAAAAGAAGTTCATGCGCAGCTTTATCCGGTATGATGAGCCGGCGCAGCTTTTTCACGATAATATAACGGCCCACCCGATTCGTATCGAGTCGGACCACGATGTATGTTTGCTGGCCCGCCAGGCCAAGGGAAAGGGGCGGGGCAAGGGATTCCAGTACGGGGTGTTCAGCCAGTCGGCCTACCGCTTACTGCGTGTGCAGCTGGGTCTGCCATTTTTGGAAAGCCGTCCTAAAAGCCGTGCTATGGATGATGCCAGCCTGCTGAGCCGGCTGCAACAGCGGTTCGACGTGTTGGGAACCCTGCCTGAGCCGGGCTACCGCTACCTCGAGTTTGGCGCTAAAGGTCGCCTGCGTGAGCTGCCCGGCGGGGCTCCGGGCTTGGCTTCGACTCCCGACTGGCAGCCCCGGCCGGTGAAGCCCTTCCGGTTTAAAAGCACGGGCCGGATTGACCGGCGCTTTGCTGATACAACGTTGTTTCCGCCGCACGGGAGCAACCTGGTGCATGTTCTGGAAGCGAACACGGCCCTGCGCCACCAGTTCAAGGCCCTCTTCAACGAGCAGCACCAGCAGCTGCGCGTGCGCGCCGACGCCCGCCGCCTGGAAGTGATGAAGGACGTAGACGGCCTGAGCGTGGCCTATCCCTACTCGGGCGCGGGCGACACGCTGCGGCGCTTCGGATTTCACATGGCCGCCATGGATTCGAGCCGCGAGGCGGTGATATTGCTGGAAGAGCCCGAGTCGCACTCGTACCCCGGCTACATCATGCAGCTGGCCGAGCGCATGGTGGCTCACGACAGCAACCAGTTTTTCGTGACCACGCACAGCCCGTATTTCTTCGATAGCGTGCTCGAAAACATGGTTCCCTACGAAAGCCTGATGCCTGAGCTGGCAGTATTCGTGGTGTATTACAAGGATTTCCAGACCAAAATCCGGCAGATGAGCGACGAGGAGGTACGCAACCTGCAGCGCGACAGCCTCGACGTGTTCAACAACCTGCACCATTTGGCGCACGAGTCGTCCGGTCGCAAAGTGTAGCGCGGGCCTGGGACACGCCATTGGAAAGGCAATGACCGGCCAACTCCGCGCCGGCCCGTAGCTTTGCGGGCGCAACATCCCACCCCCCGTATCCCCATGAAGCAGGCCCTCGAAGAAGCTACCGCCGCCGACGTAACCGTTCCGCATCCTCACCACGACCCCCACGGCATACAGGACGTGCTGCGCCAGCTGGGCGTGCAGGCCGATAATGCCGCCTACAGCACCGGCCGCACCTGGGGCGGCGACCAGAACGCCGACCGCCGCGTTATCAACGCGCCCGCCGATGGCCGCCAAATGGCCAGCGTGGCCTTCGCCACGGCCGACGACTATGAAACGGTGGTGCAAGCCGCCCAGGAAGCCTACAAAACCTGGCGGCTGGTGCCCGCCCCCAAGCGCGGCGAAATCGTGCGTCAGATTGGCAACAAGCTGCGCGAGTACAAGGAGCCGCTGGGCAAGCTGGTGAGCGCCGAGATGGGCAAAATCCTCCAGGAGGGCCTGGGCGAAGTGCAGGAGATGATTGACATCTGCGACTTTGCCGTGGGCCTGAGCCGGCAGCTGCATGGCTTTACCATGCACTCGGAGCGCCCCGCGCACCGCATGTACGACCAATACCAGCCGCTGGGCATTGTGGGCATTATCTCGGCCTTCAACTTCCCGGTGGCCGTGTGGAGCTGGAACGCCATGCTGGCCGCCGTGTGCGGCGACGTGAGCATTTGGAAGCCTTCGGAGAAAACGCCCCTCACGGCCGTGGCCGTGCAGCACATCATCCGGGACGTGCTGGCCGAAAATGACATTGCCGAAGGCGTGTTCAGCGTGATTATCGGGGATGCGAAAATTGGGGCCGCTATGGCCGCCGACAAGCGCCTGCCGCTGATTTCGGCCACCGGCAGCACCCGCATGGGCCGCAAGGTGGGCGAGGTAGTGGGCGCGCGCCTGGGCCGCGCCCTGCTGGAGCTGGGCGGCAACAACGCCATTATCGTCACCAAAAACGCCGACCTCAAAATTGCCATCCCGGCCATTGTGTTCGGGGCGGTGGGCACGGCTGGCCAACGCTGCACCAGCACCCGCCGCGTCATCATCGAAGAAAGCATGTTTGAGGACGTGAAAAGCCGCCTGCTGGCCATCTATCCCAAGCTGCCCATCGGCCATCCCTTGCAGGAAGGCACGCTGGTAGGTCCGCTGATTGATGCCGACGCGGTGAAGATGTTCGAACAGGCGCTGGTGGCCGTGCAGGCCGAAGGTGGCAAGCTGCTCGCCGGTGGCGAGGTGCTAGCCCGCCCCGAGCTGAACGGCGGCCACTACGTAACCCCGGCCCTGGTGGAAGTGGAAAACCACTACCACACGGTGCAGGAGGAAACCTTTGCGCCCATTCTCTACCTCATCAAATACAGCGGCGACGTGGAAAAGGCCATCGAGCTGCAGAACGACGTGCGCCAGGGCCTGTCGTCGTCCATCTTCACCCTGAACATGCGCGAGGCGGAAGCCTTCCTCTCGGCCAGCGGCTCCGACTGCGGCATTGCCAACGTGAACATTGGCACGAGCGGGGCCGAAATCGGCGGCGCGTTCGGCGGCGAGAAGGAAACCGGGGGCGGCCGCGAGTCCGGCTCCGACGCCTGGAAAGTGTACATGCGCCGCCAGACCAACACCATCAACTACAGCACCGAACTGCCACTGGCGCAAGGCATCAAGTTCGACGTGTAGCGCGGGCATCAACTGGCGCTGGAAAAACAACAGGGGCTCCGCCGAGTAATATCGGCGGAGCCCCTGTTGCTTTTCCAGCGCAATGGGTTAGTTACTGTGGACTGTAGCGAATATCACCGTGGCCTTTGTACACCAGCCCACTAGCGTTGGATACCACGTAGTAAAGGCGGTAGAGCTCGTTGGGACTGAGGCCCAGTTGGACGCAATTAATTTCGTAATCAGTGTTTAAAATATTGCGTTGGGGGCCGAACCGTTGCTGCACGTTGTAGTTGCGGTCGACCAGTACACCGCTGACCGTGTAGCCGCCCGAGCCGCTGGTGAGCGCATTGGTTTGCAGTTTCCATCGCGCGTAATCACCCATCATTGGGTTCGGGTATAAGGTAATGTAGGCGACAGACGCAGGGCGCTGCGCACCATTGAGGTCGAGGCCGAGGTCGGCAAAAAGGGCACGCTCCCGCTTATTCCATTCGCCGTCGGAAGTCCAGTCGGTGTAATCGCGAGGGCCAATGGGAATGTTATTGGCAGTACGGTAGGTGATGCCTTCGCCCTCGCCAAAATCCATAATGGGATTGGAGTCGGACTTGCTGCACCCCAGCAGGGCGGTGAGCAACAGGGTAGATAGCAAACGCTGACGCATGAAAGGGAATTGAAGTTGCGAAGGCACTAAAGGTAAAGGCTAATACCAGCAGTATCCTACAGCAGCTTGTGCAGCTCCCAGAGGCTCCATACAATCACCATCAGGCCCACACCCACGAACATCCAGCGGGTGGGCAGGCGGCCGGCCAGCCGGGCGGCGATGGGTGCGGCGGCCACCCCACCCACGATGAGGCCGGCCACAATTTGCCAGTGCGAGAGCCCGCGCATGGTAAAAAACGTGAACGCGCTGGCAAACGTGACAAAGAACTCGACCAGGCTCACGGTGCCGATGACAAATTGCGGCGTGCGCCCGTTGGCAATGAGCGTGCTCGTGACCAGTGGCCCCCAGCCACCCCCGCCAAACGAGTCGAGGAAGCCACCGGCCCCGGCCAGCCAGCCGGCATTTTTTACCTTCTTGCGCCGCTGCAAAGCTTTGCTAAAGGCTTTGGCGATGATGCGCAAGCCCAAAAAGAGCAGGTAAACGGCCAGAACAGGTTTGAGGTAGCTGGCGTAGGTATCGCCGAAGTGGACCAATAAGAGGGCCCCGCTCACGGCCCCCGCGATGCCCGGCAGCAGCAGCACCCGAAACAGGCGCTTGTTGACGTTGCCGAACCGGTAGTGGTGGTAGCCCGACGCGCCGCTGGCAAACACCTCGGCCGTATGAATGCTGGCGCTGACCGATACCGGGCTCAGCCCCAGCGATATGAGGCTGATGGCCGATACCACGCCGTAGCCCATGCCCAGTACGCCATCCACCATTTGGGCCACAAAGCCCACGGCCACGAACGTGTAGAACGTACCCGACGAACGTGCCAGCGCCCACGCCTGGGCCGGGGTGAGGTAGTAAGAAAGAATGTTGAGTATGATGAAGCCGGCGAACGTGATGAGCGCGCCGGTAGCCACGCGCCGCCAATAGGCCGTGGCGGGGGTTTCGTAGGCCGGGCCGTAGGCCAGCTCGGCCGTTACGGCGTTCAACGATTTTACTTTTTGCGCGAAATCTCCCTGTAAGCGGCTGCGAATGATGGTCATGTGGCCCAGGATGGTGGCCAACTCGGCGGGCAGTACTTCGGCCAGCACCTCGCGCAGGCGCTTGCCAATGGTGGGCGATTTGCCGTTGGTGGAAATGGCAATTTTCAAATCGCCCTTTTGCAGCACCGACGAGAGGTAGAAATCGCAGAGCTCGGGCGTGTCGGCTACGTTGGTAAGCAGGTGGCGGGCCGCGGCGGCCGAGCCAATGTAGCGGTGCAGGCCCACGTCGTTGGTAGCCAGGAACAGGATGTCCGCCTCGTCGAGGTCGGAGTCCTGAAAGGGGCGCAGGCGCAGCTGCACTTTGGGGTGGCGGGCGGCTAGCGCGCGCAACTCCGGCCGGATGTCCGGGGCCACTACCGTCACCGCGGTTTCGGGGCTGTTGCGCAGGATGGCCCCCAGCTTTTCCAGGCCCATGTTGCCGCCGCCCACCAGCAGCACCCGCATGGTGTCCAGCTTTAGGAAGATGGGAAACAGGTGGTTGGCCACCAAGGCTGGCTCCGGCGGCAGCGTAGCTACTGCCGGAGTCGCCGGAGTTGGGTTGTTTGTTGGCATAGCTCAGAACGTAGCAGTAAGATACGAAATCAGGCGTGAAAATCCCGGCCGTACCGGGTAGCCGGCACCATGCCGGTGCGCGCCACGAAATCATGAAAGCCTTGGCCAAACTGCTACCCGGCGGCATGGGTGGCCCGAGCGAGGGGGCCGGGGCAAATGGAAAGGGCGAAAGGGCGAGATGGAAAAATCTTGTTTGTGGCGCTGAAGCTGGCCGCCGCATCAAAGGGCGGCGGCCGTGATTTTACGGTGTAATTTGCTGTGCAACCCCGGAACCCAGCGTGGGGTCTATGGGTTGCTTAAGCACCTCTAAGACCTCGTTTTCTGCATGGAAGCCCAGTCCCTTTCCGCCTACGTCGACATCAACGCTCCACTAGTGGAGCGCTGCCGCCTCAACGACCGCCAGGCCCAGGCCGAGATTTACCGCCGCTACTCCAAGGCCATGTTCAACGCGGCCCTGCGCATTACGGGCGATTACGCCGAGGCCGAGGACGTGCTCCAGGAGTCGTTTCTGAGTGCTTTTCGGGAGCTGAGCGGTTACAAGGGCGACTCGTCCTTTGGGGCTTGGCTGAAGCGAATTGTCGTTAATAAAAGCATTAATTGCCTGCGCCAGCGACGCCTGGCGCTGGTGCCGCTGGGCGAGCAGCACCACGATGAGCCCGCCGAAGCCGCCGCCCATTCGCCCGAGGACGAAGCCGACACCCACTACCGCGCCGACGTGCTGCGTCGCTGTATTCAGGAGCTGCCCGATGGCTACCGCGTGGTGCTGAGCCTTTACCTGCTCGAAGGCTACGACCACCTCGAAATTGCCGGCATTCTGGGTATTTCCGAATCTACTTCCAAATCGCAGTATAGCCGGGCCCGGGTGCGGCTGCGCGAACTCGCTGCCCAGCGCGGGCTTAGCTAAATATTATTTTTTATTAATTCTTACGTAATCGTTTCACTACCCTTCATCCGTTTTCGCCCGGCCGCGGCTTTTGTATAGCCCCGCGGCCCGCCCTGAACCTGGACGAATCGTGCGTCTGCTACTCATTCATGGATACCCTGCAACCTAATTCTCTTGAAACCTTTGTCGAACGGCACCGTGCCGATTTCGATACCCACGAGCCGCGCCCCGACCTGTGGGCCGCCCTCGAACAGCAGTTGAACACCAATGCCCCGGCTATGCGCCTGAGCGACGAGCTTACGGTAGTTCCGGAGGTACGAGCTGGGGAGTGGGTCGCGCCGGCTGCTTTGGCCGCAACCGGGGAGGCGGGCCGCCCCAACTGGTTCCAGCGCTATGGCATTGCGGCGGCGCTGGCGCTGCTGGTGTTTGCGGCCGGAGCCAGCGAAGTATGGAAGTCGCGCCCGGATGGTGCCGAAATAGCCGTAGTAGCCGCGCCTGCCGCCAAGCCCGGCAGCGTGGCCACTGAGCCCGATGCCGCCCTGTACCAGGGCGGCAACCCCACTTCCCTTACCGCCGCCGAGCACACGACCGGGGCCGATAGCCAACTGGTGCGCGCCGTGCGCGGCATGGAAGCCTACTACACCAATCAACTGGCCCGCCGCCAAACCGAGCTCAGCCAAATAAGTGGCCCCGGCATGGCCGCCATGAATGCCGACTGGCAGCACGAGTTGGTCTCACTCGATTCGAGCTACCGGGTACTGAAGCAGCAGCTGCTGCACCACCCGCAGCCCGATGCCGTGCTCACGGCCATGAACCGCAACCTGCAGGTGCGCCTCGATATTCTCGACCGTCAGCTGAACCTGGGCAACACGCCTGCCGAAGCCGACCCCACCGCCGGGGCCTACGTGCTGGCCGATAGCCGCCGCTCCGAATGAGCCAGCTACCATCTTTTTGGGGTGCGCGCGGGCTGAGCTTAGCCGGTTTGCTGGTTGGGTTTCTATTTCAGCCCGCCGCCCAGGCCCAAACGCTGGCCGACACCGCGCCGGTGGGCCAGTGGGTAGTGGTGGGCCCAGGTGTGGCCGTGCACGTACTATCGCCGGAGGCGAAACGGGCCGCCGAAGCCCTGTTTGGCAGCGCTGAGCCCGATAGGCAACAGCCGGCCGCCCAGCAGGAGGACCCGCAAAATCCCGCCGCCGACCAGCCCGAAGGCCCCGAAACCGCCAACCAGCTGCAAGCGGAGCAGCGCCGTCGCCTCAGCCGCACGTTTGCGGTGCCGAAGCAGGGGCGGGCTTTCTCGCTCGATACCCGCTATGGCCGGGTGCAGGTGAACACCTGGAGCAAGTCGGAGATTAAAGTAGATGCCGAATTGGTGGCCCGCGCCGAAACCGACGCGGGGGCCAGGCAGGTGCTGGAGGCGCTGGGCGTGCAGTGGCTCGACTACGATGCCCGCACCGGCGGCGTGGCCGTGAGCACGCAGTTTGGCCCCGCGCTGCGCGGCCGGGCCGGCGGCTGCCGCTACCAGGTGAACTACACCGTGTGGCTGCCCCGCACCACCGCCCTGCGCCTCTACGACAGCTTCGGCGACGTGACGCTGAACAACGACCTGCGCGGCAGTACCGAGCTGGTTGTGGAATACGGCACGCTGCGCACGGCCCGCCTCGAAGGCCCGCGCAACCTCGTGCGCATTGCCAACGGCGATTGCCGCATTGCCTTCGCCGGGGTAGCCAGCATCGATGCCAGCTACGCCCAGCTGCGCCTCGATGAAGGCACGACGGTGGACCTGCGCAACAACTACTCCGACGTGGATATTGGCACGGTGCAGGACCTCACGGTGCACAGCAAGTACGGCGACGTGGCCCTGGGCACGGTGCGCAACCTGCGCGGCTCGTCGGGCTATTCGCGCTTCACCATTGGCCGGCTGAGCGAAGGCTTGGACATGGCTGTGCGCTACTGCCCCGATTTCGTGGTGCGCGACATGGGCGCGAACTTCCGCCAAATAAACCTCGACGGCGGCTTCAGCACCATTCGACTGGGCTTTGCCGAGGCCCCGGCTTTCCGCTTCGACGTGAGCACCGAGCAGGGCCAGCTGTTGGTGGATAAAAACCTGGTGCGCGTGCTTTCGCAGGAAAACGGCCCGCTAACTAGCGACGTGCTGGGCGTGTTTGGGGCCGTGCTGCCGACCCAGCGGGCGGGCAACGTCAACATCAAAGTTCGCTACGGCACGGTGCGGTTCAGCAAGTAGCTGACAGGCAGGCAGTGTCATGCTCATCTGGCGTCCGCGCAGCCGAAACATCTCTTCTACGCAATGCAATCCAATGACAAGGGTGTCTATTGCGATAGAGATGCTTCGACTGCGCGGACGCCAGATGAGCATGACGTTCTTTGGAGGATGCTTATTTTTCGTCTGGCTCTCCTTGCATTACTAACCGGCCCCACGCTGGCCTAAACCCCGGCTGCCTTGCCTACTGCCCACCACTCCTCCCTCAAAACCTACGCCCTGCGCCTGAAGCCCGGCGACGATTTGCGCCAGCAGCTCACGGCTTTCGTTCAACAAAACCACCTTGTGGCCGGCACGATGATTACCTGCGTGGGCAGCCTCACGGTGGCTACGCTGCGGCTGGCCAACCAGGAGGGGCCCAGCGTGTATAAGGGGCATTTCGAGATTGTGTCGCTGGTCGGTACGCTTTCTACCAACGGCTCGCACCTGCACCTGGCGGTGTCGGATAGCACCGGGCGTACCATCGGCGGGCATCTGCTCGATGGCTGCCGGGTGTACACCACTGCCGAAATTGTGCTCGGAGAGCTGCCGCAGCTGGAATTCGGGCGCGAAACGGATGCCACCTTTGGCTATCAGGAGCTGGTAGTGCGGCCCGCGCCGGGGCCGGCTCCCAGCCCGGCCGATGCGCCGAGGCGGAAAAAATAGCCGTTGGCCGAGAAAAGATGAGCGGCGGGTGAAATCAATCATTCCGACTGCTTATCATTGTAGCAACGTGGGTTCCTTTCTTCCGGCCCGAAGCTGGAAAGCCGCCTGCTCTACCGCCTGACTTTTCCTTTATGTCGATTGCGATTCGTGGTGCCGCGCTGGCACTGCTGCTGGCTGGCCCACGCCTGGGCTGGAGCCAGCAAACTACCCTAGCCTGGCCCCATCCCGGCCAGCTGATAAAAGAGGGCGTGGCCCTGCACGACAAGGAGGATTATCCCGGGGCCATTGCCAAATACCAGGCCGTCACGCCCGGCGACTCCTCCTACGCCACCGCCCAGAGCGAGCTGGCTATGAGCCTGGAAGCCGCCGGCAAGCACGCCGAAGCCGTGGCCGCCGCCCGCCGCGCCCTGGCCCTGCACCCCTTCGAGCCCCAGACTTACAACACCCTGGCTACCGCGCAGGAATCGCTGAAACAGATTGACGAGGCGCTGGCCACCTACGCCGCCGGCATCAAGCTGTTCCCTTACAATCAAAACCTGGTGTACAACCAGGGCGTGGTGCAGTTCCAGCAAAACCGGCCGGCCGAGGCCCTGGCCAGCTTTCAGCGCAGCCTCGAACTATACCCCACGCATCCCAACACGCATCGGCTGCTGGCGGTGCTGGCCGCCGAGCAGGGCCAGACTTCGCGCGCGCTGCTCGGCTGGCTCACCTATTTGGTGCTGGCCAACCCGGGCCCCACGGCCCACGATGTGCTGGTGGCGGCCGAAACCCTCTCGCAGGGCGCGCCCGTGGTGGAGGACAAGGAGCGCATCAAGCCCATCGCGCCCAACGAGGCGTTTGTCGAACTCGACCAGTTGATTGAAGGCAGGGTGGCTTTGCAGGCGGGCTACGCGTCGAAGGTGAAATTCCCGGCTTCGGTGGTGAAGCAGACCCAGCTGCTGGTGGAGAAATTTCCGCTGGATGGCCCGGCCGACGACTTCTGGGTGCGAACCTACGGGCCCATGGTAGCTGCCCTGCGCCAGAACGACCACCTCACGGCCTTCACCTACAGCATCCTGGAGTCGGCCGACGACAAGCGCGCCGCCCAGTGGGTGAAGGGCAACAAGTCGAAAATTGACGCCATGATGGGCGTGGTAGTAGGGGCATTATCGGAGCTGCGCACCAAGCAACGCATCGTGGGCCAATCTGCCGCGCCGCGCGTGGCGGGCTGGTTCGATAAGAATGCGCTGGTGGGCCTGGGGCCAGGCGTAGTGGACGCGGCCGGCGATTTTAAGGGCAGCGGCGACTGGATTTCCATTGATGCCGCGTCGGGCTACGTGGACGGGCATGGGCAGTACAACGCCGCCGGCCAAAAGGTGGGCGAGTGGAAAGCCTTTCGCCCCGATGGCAGCCTGGAGCAGGTGTACCACTACAACGATAAGGGCGAGCGCGAGGGCCTCACCCGCGAGTTTCACCGCAACGGCCAGCCGTCGTACGAAAGCACCTACCGCGCCGGCAAGGTCGAGGGCGTGCTCACGGTGTACAACGAGTGCGGCGCGCGCACCGGCAGCCGCACCTTCAAGGCGGGCGACCTCGACGGGCCCTATTCGACCTACTACGACAACGGCCAGCTGCATATGCGCACCACCACCCACGCCGATAAGGTGGACGGGCTGGAGGAGGGCTTTTACCAGGATGGTAGCCCCGAATACACGACTACCATGGCGCAGGGCGTGCGGCAGGGGCCTTTCACCTCATACTACCCCGGCAAGGTGCTGGAGCGCAAAGGCACCTACGACCACGACGACTTCGACGGCGCTTACCAGGATTTTCACGACAACGGCCAGCTGAGCGCGGAGGGCCGCTACGTCCACGGCAAGCAGGCCGGCACCTGGAAAGAGTATCACCCCAACGGCAAGCCGAGCGTGGAAAAAAGCTTCGACGAGGCCGGCAAGCTGCACGGCATGTACCGCGACTACGACGAAACCGGCCACCTCTACTGCGACACCGAGTATGCCCACGGCCGCACCGCGCACCTGCGCTACTACAACCGCCAGGGTCAGCCCGTGCTCGACCAGGATACCCGCAAGGGCCGCGTGGTCGTGCAGCTGCCCGACGCCGACGGCCACAAAAACGCCACCGGCACCTTCCTAAACGGCGAGCTGGTGGGCGAGTGGCAGTGGTTTTACACCGACGGCGGTCGGCGCGAGCTGTCGCACTTCGACGACAAAGGCACCAAAACCGGCGTGGCCGAGCTGTACTACCACGGTGGCCAGCTGCAGCGCCGCACCCGCTACGACGCCGAAGGCCGCGAAGACGGCCTCTTCGAGCAGTTCAGCCTCGACGGACAGCCCTCGGTGCAGGGCTACTACCTCGCCGGCCAGCGCCACGGCCAGTGGAAAGACTTTTATGCCGATGGACGCCTGAGTGAGGATTACGAGTATTTCAAAGGTGATTTCAACGGGCCGAGCCGCAGCTACGAGCCCGGCGGCAAGCCTACTCAGGAGCGGCAGTTCGAGTTCGGCAAACTGCGCCACATCACCACGTACGACTCGACCGGGCAGGTGCTGGCCAACATCGCCCTCCGGCCCGATAGCAAGGACTACGTGATGCCCTACCCGAACGGCAAGCCCTACTTCCGCAGTGGCCTGGGCTGCTACGACAACGGCGGCCTGGCCACCTGGTACCGCCCCGATGGCAGCGTGGAAACCACGGCTGAGCAGCTCGGTGGCCGCCGCAACGGGGCCTTTCGCTCCACCTTCGCCAACGGCAAGCCCGACCGCGTGGGCCAGTTCCGCAACGGCGAATACACCGGCGAATGGCTTACGTACTACCCCAGCGGCCAGCTGCGCCAGAAGAGTCTGTACCGTAACGGCAACCAGGAGGGCGAATGGACGTCGTACTTCCCCAACGGCCAGGTGGAGTTTGTGGAGCAGTACGAGGGCAGCCAGCAGCACGGCCACGTGCGCCGCTACAACCCCGCCGGCGAGCTGCTGACCGACAAGCAGTACGAGCACGGCGTGCTGGCCAGCTACCGTGGCCCGGTCGAGGGCAGCGCCGCCCAAACCTTACCCAACCAAACCGGCTCCATCAATCTGAATTTTGCCAACGGCAAGCCCGCCGTGGCCGAAACCTACGACCACAACCAGGCCGCCGGTACTGCCACGTACTACTACGCCTCGGGTGCGGTATTCCGCCGCACCACGTTTGCCAAAGGGCGGCGCACCGGTCTGCTCGAAAGCTTTTACCCCAACGGCAAGCCCATGGAGCAGGAAAACTACCTGCACGGCGAGCTGAACGGCCGCTGCCGCTACTACCGCCCCGACGGCACCCTGGAGCGCGAAGAAACCTACCGCAGCGGCGAGCGCCGCGGCCCCACCACCACCTTCGATGCCGCCGGCAAGCCCCAGCACACCGACGTGTACTGGAACCTGATGGTGTACAATAAGTAGCGGACGTAGCGTTGAACGCCCCGGTCTGCCCGCCCTAGGCGGGCTGACCGGTTGTCGTGTGGTCGAAATCGTTGGTGCTTCAACCGGTCAGCTCGCCTAGGGCGAGCAGACCGGGATACGGCGACTTAGAGTCAGCACCAAATGCCCTTGCTATCCCCTAACTTTAAGTCGATTACGCTATACTCGTTCATTATTTCATGAGCAAAATCCTACTGCTATTCCCCGCCTTGCTGTTGGGGGCACTTGCTGCCCGCGCCCAGACGCCTGCCAGCCAGCTGCTCACGCAGATGCGCCAGCAATACCCCGGCGAAAAAGCCGTGTACCTGGAGATGCGCCAGGACCTGACCGTCGAAATCCGCAACGACTCGGTGCAGGTCATCGACCGCCACCACGCCGACATGCTGCACCTAGCCGAGCAGTCGGCCATGTACGCCAACGACCGGGTGTTCAGCTCGCACTTCAACCGCCTGCAAAAGCTGGAGGCCCGCACGCTGGTGCCCAATGGCGAGAAATTCAAAACCGTGAAGGTGACGGATTTCAAGGACAAGTTTGAGATTCAGTCGGGGGTGTTTTTCGATGATACCCGGTCGGTGTCGTTCACGTTTCCGGCCGTGTCGCCGGGGGCGCGCACCGAAACCGACTACACCGTGCGCCACGTCGATGCCCGGTTTGTGATGCCGTTTTTCGTGGGCTCCTACGTGCCCGTGCGCCACGCCGAGCTCACCATCACGGCCCCCAAGGGCGTGGTGATTGGCTACAAGACCTTCCACGCCGAAAACACGCCCATCAAGTACACCCGCGAGGAAAAGGGCAGCCAGGTGGTGTACCGCTGGACGGCCGACAACCTGCCCAGCCCGCCCCGCGAGGAGGACGGCCCCGAGGCCAGCTACTACCTGCCGCACATCGTGTTTTTCGTGCAGGAAGCGCCCGTGAACGGCCAGACCCGCAAGCTGCTGGCCGGCGTGCCGGAACTGTATACGATGTACGCTGACTTCGTGAAGCGCATCGACCGGCAGCCCAGCCCGGGCCTGCAGCACCGCGTCGATTCGCTGGTGGCCGGCGCGGTTACCGAGGAGGAAAAAGTGCGTCGCGTGTACTACTGGGTGCAGGACAACGTGAAGTACATTGCCTTCGAGCAGGGCCTGCGCGGCTTCATTCCGCACGATGCCGGGCTGGTGTACGCCCGCCGCTACGGCGACTGCAAGGACATGGCCAACCTCACCAACGACATGCTGCATTTGGCCGGCGTGAAAAATGCCTACCTGACCTGGGTGGGTACCCGCGACCTGCCCTACAAGTACGGCGAGCTGGCCACGCCTGGGGTCGATAACCACATGATTGCCACCTACGAGCCCACGCCGGGCAAGTACGTGTTCCTCGATGCCACCAGCAAGCACACGCCCTACGGCATGCCCTCGGCCATGATTCAGGGCAAGGAAGGCCTGCTGGGCCTAGACCCCAAAAACAGCCGCGTGGTGGATATTCCGGCCATGGACAAGGGCCGCAGCGGGGCCGACGACGCCTCGGTGCTGACCCTGGACGGCACCATGCTGCGCGGCTCGGGCAAGCTGAGTCTGGCCGGCTATTCCAAGGTAAACCAGAGCTACGGCCTCGATGGACTAGACCGCACCGCCGAGCCCAAGTACGTGAAGGCGCTGCTGGAGCGCGGCAACAACAAGTTCTTCGTCGACAAATACAGCATCGCTAACCTCGACACCCGCGACCAGCCCCTGAGCATCAGCTACGACTACCGCCTGCAGGACTACGTGCAGCAGGTGGATGATGAGGTGTACATCAACCTGAGCCTGGAGCGGCCCTACGCCACCGACCGCATCGACTCGACCACCCGCAAGCTGCCGCGCTACAACGAGTTTGCCCACACCGACCACACCCGCACCGAGCTGGTGGTGCCGGCCGGCTATGAGGTGAGCTACCTGCCGCCCACCGTGCAGGCCCAGGGCGACGCCCTCGGCTTCAAGGTGAGCTACGAGCGCCAGGGCAACAAAATCATTCAGGACCGCGAGGTGTACGTGAACTACCTGCTGCTCCAGCCCAAGCAGTTCGGCGGCTGGAACTCGGTGGTGAACAAGCTCGGCAGCGCCTATCGCGAGGTAGTGATTTTGAAGAAGAAGAAGACGTAGCGTTTCATATTTCGATAAGTGCGGTCATGCAGAGCGCAGCGAAGCATCTCGCTTGCCACCACTAAATCCATCGTTGGCCAAAGGATTACTGCTGCACGCGAGATGCTTCGACTGCGCTCAGCATGACGTTCCGAAAAAGCCGGCTTTTCCAACTACCCAATCTCCCTCAATGCGCTTTCCTTTCCTCACTCTTTTCCTGCTGGCTTCGGCCACCCTCGCGGCCCAAACCCTGCCGCCTGACCTCATCCACGCCGGCTACAGCTGGGATGCCAAGCGCCACCAGCGCCTGCCCGTGTTGGCGGCCGAGGCCGAGCTGCCGGCCGTGCTGCTGCGCGATTTCACCAGCCTGGAGTATTACTACGACAAGGCCAGCAAGGACGTGCGCCTGTTCGCCACTGAGCACCGCATTGTGCGCGTGAACTCGTCCGATGGCATCGAGAGCTACAACAAGATTGTGGTGCCGGTGCTGGCTTCGGGCGCGGCCGTGGATATCAAGGCGCGCACCATCAGCCCACGCGGCGAGGTGCGCGAGGTGAAGGCCGCTGACATGAAGGAGCTGAAGGACCAGGAGGGCGGCCGCGGCTTCCGCGTGTTTGCCGTAGATGGCGTGGAAAAGGGCTCCGAAATCGAGTATTTCTACACCCGCGAGCGCAACGTGAACCACTTCGGGAGTGAGATTCTGCAAAGCGAAACACCGGCCCACGACGTCACCTTCGAGCTGATTTCGCCCAAGGGCCTCACGTTTGAGGCGCGCGTGTACCACGGCCCGGCCATGACGCCCGACACCACGATGGCCGAGCGCCGCGCCCTGCGCCTGCACCTCGACAACGTGCCCGGCCTGCGCAATGAGGCCTTCGCCAACGTGAAATCCCAGCGCATGCGCGCCGAATACAAGTTGGCCTACATGGCCAGCAAGGGCCAGGTGCGCCAGTTTACCTGGGCCGATGCCAGCCAGTTTGTATACCGCAATGTAAACAACCTAACCAAGGACGAAGCCAAGGCCGTCGCCAAAATCCTCACCGCGAGCAAGCTGCTGGCCAGCCCGGTGAGTACGCTGCCACTGGCTGACCGCATTCGGGCGGCGGAGAACTACGTGAAGCTGAATTACAACCTGGAAGAAGGGGCCAGCGGCGACCTGGCGCAAGTAGCCGCCACCCACAACGCCCCCGAAGCCGGCTTCAGCCACCTGCTGGCGGCCATCTACCGGGCCATGAACATTGAATTTGAGGTGGTGGTGACCAGCAGCCGCGAGGCCGTACCCTTCGACGGCACGTTCGATACCTGGAACTACCTCGACCACTTTGCCTTCTACTTCCCGGCCACCAGCCAATACCTGGCCCCGGGCCGCCCCGACTACCGCTACGGCATGCTGCCAGCCGACTGGACGGGCGGCTCCGGCCTGTTCATCAAAGGCATTAAGCTGGGAAATACGGAGTCGGCGGTGGGCAAGGTGAAGGACATTCCGGCCCTCGGGGCCGACCAGAGCCCACAGGATATCGACGCGACCGTAACCTTCGCGCCCGACCTGAGCAGCAGCACCATTCGGCTGCGCCAGACGCTGGGCGGCTACCCGGCGGCCGAAATCCAACCCTTCTGGACGATGATTCCGGAAGCCAAGCGCACCGAAATTTTGCAGGGCCTGCAGAAGTCGGTGGTGCCCGACGCCAGCAACTTCCAGAAGCTGGAGGTGCGCAACGTAGCGCGCGACATCAGCCCGCTCGACAAGCCTTTTATTGTGGAAGGCCAGATGGAATCGGCCGCGCTGCTCGATAAGGCCGGGCCGCGCTACCTGTTCAAAATCGGCACGCTGCTGGGCCCGCAAACCGAGCTTTACCAGAAGGAAGAGCGCCAGTTCGACGTGGAAAACGACAATAACCACCGCTACCTGCGCACCATCCGCTTCGACGTGCCCGCCGGTTACGCCGTGCGCAACCTGCAAGACCTGAACGTGGACGTGAAAACCGGTCCTGACGCCACGAAGCCCGATTTCGACTTTCACTCCTCCTACGTGCAAACCGGCCAGACCATTACCGTAACCGTAGCCGAGAACTACCGCCAACTGCGCTGGCCCAAAGCCGATTTCGAAGCCTTTCGCGCCGTGGTGAACGCGGCCGCGAACTGGAATAAGGTGGTGCTGGTGCTGGACAAGAAGGGGTAACGAACGGTTTTCGCAAGAAAAAACAACGTCATGCTGAGCTTGTCGAAGCATCTTTACCGCCATAGTAAATGAATTACTGCCGCGGTAGAGATGCTTCGACAAGCTCAGCATGACGTTCTTTCATGACGTTCTTTACGCTTGCCTTACAGCATCACGTCTCAATTACCTGACATGACTCCGACCACCATCGATACTCCGCAAGCCGCCGCCTTCCGCCGCCAGGTGCTGAACCCGATGAAGCTGCGGCTCTTCATGCTGCAGAAGCTGCCCATGGCCTGGCTGGCGGGCCTGCGCCTCACTCAGCTCACCCCGGAGCTGGCCGCCGTCACCATTCGCTACAAATACCTGACGCAAAACCCCTTTCGCAGTCTGTACTTCGCCTGCCTGGCGATGGCGGCCGAGCTGGCCAGCGGCATTCAGGCCATGATGCACGTGCAGACCGGTGGGCCGGTTTCGATGCTGGTGACGGGGATTCAGGGCGACTTCACCAAGAAAGCCGTGGGCCTCATCACCTTCACCTGCCCCGATGGTGCGCTCATTGCCCAGGCCGTGGCCGAGAGCCGCGCCACCGGCGAAGGCCGCACCGTAGTCTGCACCAGCACCGGCCTTGATGAAGCCGGCGACGTGGTGGCCGTGTTCCGCCTCACCTGGTCGTTTCGGGCCAAGCGGTAGTAGCTTCTGTCATGCTGAACGCAGGGAAGCATCTCTACCGCAATAGTAAATAAGGGGCTTAGGAAGCAAACCGGTTTACAGGGGCTGTTGACGAAGTAATCTAAGGAGCAATTTATAGAGGTCCTCGTAGCGATGATTGAAGCGAAA
>NZ_JBEPPC010000008.1:0-283207 GCF_040547115.1 Hymenobacter sp. UYCo722
GGGCCATCAACAGGCACAATACCGCAGCTTCGAGCACCGGAAAATGTACTTCCTGCACGGTAGGGCGCGAATCCCCACGAGGCCACTGCCCATAAGTCAGGTAGTACCAGTAGCCAAAAGCGGCGCACACCAAGACGTATGCGGTTGATACCGAAGCACACCGCAACAGCCATCGTGCCAGTGGGGAAGCAGTTGCCGTCGGATGCATAGGGATTGAACGTGTTTATTTATCGGTCGAAAACGGCGCGACGTTTATAAAATTGCTCGTTTTGCAAGTCGGACCGTTTACGGCTCGACCGTTTCGCTAAACCACGCTCCTTACTTTCACGGGCGGTTTGACTGAATCTCTAGCCCATGTTAGCCCTATTTATCACAGCTTTTTACATTCTGTTTCTGGCGCTCTCGCTTGCCTATGTGCTTCTGCAGCGAAGACGTGCCCGACTCGTATGGGTTCCTGTGTACCTGCTGCTAGTCTATGGATTAGCTGAATTGATGAATAGGTCCAACCAGCAGTTGGTGGGACAGCAAATTTATTTGGAGGTGGGACACGCTGGCATTGTGATGGTTGAAGTATGGTTTTCGTGGCTCCTGCTGGCCGTGCTGATAATGATGTTCACGTGGTTCACGCTTCCGCCAAAAGTTAGTAGCTAAACGCTCCTTTCCGCAAACTCCTCGCAGCTGGTCGGTGCCAGTAGGGTGCTGCAGCGCGGTACGAGTTTAAGAAACCCGTCTACGATTCCTCGTTTACGAAACGTGCCGAGGGGACGAGTTTCGTGAACTCCTGATGCGGGTGGGATTTGAGCAAAAAGGTGACTTATTAACCCTGAAATTTAATCGGTGAGGTCGGTCTGGAGCGGCTAGTCGAGATAGCATCATCACCTGTCCGCACTCACGGTTACGGGTTCACCACAAACGCCGGCAGGCCGAGCTTGCTGCGGCGGCCACCTAATTTCAGGCCTTCGTCGGTGTACTTACAATCCTTGCCCAGGGCGTTGGGCTGCTCGATGATGCCGAGGTTGGGGTTGTCTTCGCGGGCCACGTAGATGCGGCCGTCGGGCCCGAGCTGGAGCGCGCCGATTTTGCGGTTGGCCGACTTGCCCACCAGGGTCTTGGCTTTGGTTTTGAGGTCGAACTGCCAGATTTGGGTTTCGCCGCCGCCCACGCCGTTGCAGGTGCCATACAGCTTGCTGCCATCGGGCGAAAACTCGACGCCATACGCCTCGGCGAAAGGGCCGAAGCTGCTGGGGTTGCTCACTTTGCCGGTGCTGCGGTCGAAATCATACAGTTCGAAACGGTTGGTTTCGCGCCAGAGGGCGGCGGCCAGGTGGCGGCCATCGGGCGAGAATTTGAGCGCGCCGATGGCGTTGCGGCCGGGGCCGGCGTTCATGCTGCCCACGTTGCTCATCAGGGGCTTGCCGGCCACACCGTCGGCCGTGAGCAGGTAGCTCACGAAGGCGTTGGAATTCCAGCGGTGGGCCACAATCCAGACGTCCTTGCCATTGGTGTGGCGCACGGCGGCCAGCTTCTCGGCCACCGGCTGAATGAGCAGCATGTTCACCCGGGGCAGGTCGCCGAGGCCGTCGGCCCGGGTCATGTCGACAATGGAGTAGCGCAGGCCGTTGGGCGTGCCCTGCGGGGCCACCGTGAAAATGTAGAAGATATTGCCCGAGCCGGGGTCGGGCACGATGAGGGCCGACTGGGTGCTGCTGCCGCTGCCCATCAGGTGCACGCCGTTGGGCATGGGCCGGTGCTGGCGGTTCCACACGGTTTCGCCGTTGGTGTAGAAGAGCAGTTCGCCCTTGCCGGTAGTGGCTACCGCGCAGCCCTCGAAGGTGCTCATCTTGCCGTCGTTCAGCGGTTTGGGCGCGCCATCAGCAAAGCTCAGGCCGGCCTGCTGGCCGAAATACCAGATATCAGTAGGGCGCTGGGCGCGGGCTGCTACGGTGAGCAGCAGCGGCAGCAGAACAAGAAAAAGGCGTTTCATATGGGTCAGCAAAGCGGGTGATGTGGCGGGTAACGAAAAAACCGTGCCGGGTGGTGCGTGGGGGTAGTAAGGTCATGATGCAGCCCGTCATGCTTCGGCAAGCTCAGCATGACGGGCTTTAACCGCCACCGGCCGTGCCAGCAGTAGCGCCAGCACCCCCAGCAGCCCCAGCGGCGGCAGGAAATAAAGGAAATGCAGCCCCGCCGGGTTGCCCAGCGCCAGCGCGATGCCGTTGAGCGGCAGCAGTAGCGGCAGCAGCGCGAGCAGCAGCAGCCCTTGCTCACGCCGGGTCAGGAGCCGCGCAAACGCCAGCAGCGGCAGCAGCAGCACGGCATCGTAGTACAAGTGGTAGGTGGTAAGCAGCGTGAGCGCACTTACCACCAGAAACAGGTACCAACCGGCCAGCCGCTGGCCTTGCCGCCGCCGCCAGGCCAGGCGCGCCAGCGCCGCCAGCCACAGCGCCCCGTGCAGCCACGGGTGCCAGGTGCTGCTGCCGGGCCGCAGCCATTCCAGCACGTTGCCCAGCTCCAGGCGCAGGGTCAGGCCTTGGGTGAGGGGGTAGTCAGGGTCGGTGGGGTCGAACGACTGGGCGCGCACCTGGGCCAGCAGGTGCTGGTAGGTGGGCAGCAAATTGGTTGGAAACGCCGCCCAGTGCCAGGCCAGTGCACTCAGCAGCGCCACCACGGCGGCGGCTACTGCCAGCGCCCGCCACTGCTTCCTCCAGATAAACCACGCCGCAAAAGGCAGTAGCAGCGTGACTTTGAACGCGGCCAGCCCCAGCAGCAGGCCCGCCAGCGCGGGCCGTAGCCAATGCCGCCTGCGTTCACCCGCAACGGCCCCGGCACCGCAGTTCGGCGCGCCGCCCGCCACGGCCAGCGCCCCCGCGCCCAGCGCCAGCGCCGCAAACGTGGGCTGCCCCGCGAGCAGGGCCGGCACCGTGCCCTTCAGCGCCAGCGCGACTAGCATGTATGTCCACCACGGTACCTCCGGCGCATTTCCGGCCCGAAGCACGCGCGGCCACAGGGCTGCCAGCAGCCCCAGGCTCAGCAGCGCCAGGGCGTACCAGAGCGGCCACGCGACGGCATACGGCAGCTGGCCGATGGATACTCCGAACAGCGCCGCCGCCCACGGCGGGTACAGAAACGGCAGGTTGGGTAGGCCCGGCTCGGTGCGGCTGCGCAGGTGGTCGCGCTGGGTGATGCGCTGCCAGCCGGCTTTCAGGGTGGCATCGTCGTAGGGGTTCTGGCCGTGGCGCAGCACGTCCTGCCCCACGTAGCAGGTGCGGAAATCCATGGGCCGGTCGGGTCCGGGCCGAGGCTCGCGCAGCACGCGGCTGGCGTGGAAAGCGGCAATCAGAAGCAGAAACAGCAGGAGCAGGCGCGGCACGGCGGCAAGGTAGTAGCGCGCGCAGTAGCAGGCCGCCATTGCTGCACGCTACTGCGCGGCCACCGTGCCCGGCCCGGTTACTTTGTGGGTTTTTTCAAAATACGCGTAGCCCGGCTGCAGCTCGCGCCAATACGCCAGATGGGGGCTACCGGCCCGTTTCGCCAGCTCTTCATTGGTAATCGGGAAAGGGAAAATGTGCACTGGAATACTCTGTTGCCCGGCCGCGCGGGCCAGCACCGCCAGCAGGTACACTTCCTCGATGCCCGCGTCGGTGATGGGCAGGCAGCCGATGGTGACTTTGCCGCCGTGGATGAAAATGTCGCCGCCGGGGTCGGGCTCGCCCCGGGCTCGCTCGGCGGCGGTGGGGTAGTTGAGGCCGAGCGAAAGGTGGAAATTGCTGCTGGGGTTGAAGCGGTCGATTTCGTAGAAGCCCTCCGGCACCTGGCCATCGCCGGCCCGGCGCTTGGGGCCGAGCGTGCCCGAGGTGGCCGCCAGCGGGTAGGCGTGCAGCAGCTCGAAGGGCCCGCCACCGTCGCGGTTGCGCGCCCACACCTCCAGCTCGCGGTGGGTTTTTAGGAGACGGAACAGGACTTCGAGCCGGTTGGAATCGAGGGAGCGGGCGCGTAGGCGGGCGGCTACCACCGGCCCGGCCGTAGCCTGCGCCGCCCGCACCCTTGGGAACCGCAACTGCTGCCGCCAAAAGGCCGCGCTGCTATCCACCGGAGCGGGAACGGTGCACGACTGCGCCAGCAGCGGGCACCCGGGAAACAGCAACAAGAGGTAGCACGACAACCGACGCAGCATGGGGCACTTTCCGAAAGGGTGAGGAATGCAGCTACAACGGTATTCGGGAATTTATATTTTAGCGGCCGCGCCTCCCCGGCATGCTATGATTATCGCCGCGGCCGCGAGTAGCCGTTACCTTCGCGTGTGGCGCGCCGGGTGCTGCCCCGCCCGATAACTGCCGCCGCCGTTCCCATGCTTTTTTCGCCGATATACTCCCGCCTAGCCCTGTTCCTGCCGCTGCTCACGTTGCTTAGCTGCTCGGGCAACCCCAGCTCCCAGCCCGCCGCTGAAGCGCCCGGCGTGCTGCCCGGCCCCATCGCCGGCACTACCCAAACCCAGCTGCCCAACGGCTGGAAGCTGAGCCCGGCTGGCACCACCACCCCGCTCGGCGACCTGCCCCTGAGCCTGGAAACCAGCCCCGATGGCCGCCTGGCGGCCGTTACGAACGGCGGCTGGGGCGAAAACTCGGTGCAGCTACTCGACGCCGCTACCGGCCGGGTGCTCGACACCCGCGTGGTGCCGGCCACTTGGGCCGGCCTGGCCTTCGCCCCCGACGGCCGCTCGCTCTACGCCTCGGGCGGGCACCACAACCGCATTTATAGCTTCCGTATCGAGGGCCAAAAGCTGCAGCCCGACAGTGCCCTGGTGCTGGGCGATAAGTGGCCGAAGCAGAAAATCGGCGTGGCCGGCCTCGTCGTCGATGGCCGCCGCCAGGTGCTCTACGCCGTTACCCGAGAAGACAATTCGCTCTACACCTTCGACCTGAAAACGCGGAAGATTCTGCGCACCCTCAAGCTGCCGGCCGAGGCCTACGACGCCCAGCTCAGTCCCGACGGGGCGCGCCTCTACATCAGCCTGTGGGGCGGCCACGCGGTGGCGGTTTATGACACCGAAAAGCTGCTGCTGCTGGCTAGCATCCCCGTCGAAAGCCACCCCAACGACCTGGCCCTGACCCGCGACGGCCGCCGCCTGTTCGTGGCCAACGCCAACAGCAACTCAGTTTCCGTGATTGACACCCGCGCCGGCCGCGTCACCGAAACGCTCAACACCGCCTTGTTTCCGGCTTCGCCCACTGGCAGCACCCCCGACGGCCTCGCCCTGAGCGCCGACGATGGCCAACTCTTTATTGCCAACGCCGACAACAACTGCCTAGCCGTGTTCGACGTGCGCGACCCGGCCACCAGCCGGCCGCTGGGCTTCGTGCCCACCGGCTGGTACCCCACGGCGGTGCGCGTGGCCGGCGGCCAGCTGTTGGTGGCCAACGGCAAAGGCACCACCTCGCGCGCCAACCCCAACGGCCCCAACCCCGGCCGCGACGTGGGCGAGGTGGGCAAGGGCTACATCGGCGGGCTGCTGCCGGGTAGCCTTTCGCGCCTGCCGCTGCCTGATGCGCCGGCGCTGGCGGCCTATTCGGCCCAGGTATACGCCAACACGCCCTTCAGCAAAACCCGCGAGGCCGCGCCCGAGGTGCCCGCCGGCAGCCCCGTGCCCCAGCGGGTGGGCGGGGCCTCGCCCATCAAGCACGTTTTCTACATCATCAAGGAAAACCGTACGTACGACCAGGTGCTGGGCGACGTGCCGGCCGGCAACGGCGATGCCAGCCTCTGCCTCTTCCCCGAAAAAGTGACGCCCAACCACCACGCCCTCACGCGGGAGTTTGTGCTGCTCGATAATTTTTACGTCGATGCCGAGGTAAGTGCCGACGGCCACAATTGGAGCATGGCCGCCTACGCCACCGATTTCGTGGAAAAAAGCTGGCCCGCCAACTACAGCCGTCGGGGCGGCGAATACGACTTCGAGGGCGGCCGGGGCGAAGTGGCCGAGCCCAAGGACGGCTTCCTGTGGGACTACTGCCGCCGCGCCGGCCGCAGCTACCGCAGCTACGGCGAATTCGTGTTTAAGGGCAAAGCCACGGTGCCGGCCATCGAGGGCCACTTCTGCCCGGATTACCCCGGCTTCGATTTAAAAGTGAAAGATGTGGACCGCGAACGCATCTGGGAGCAGGATTTCGACCAACTCGTGGCCGCCGGTAAGCTGCCCGACCTCAGCATCATCCGCCTGCCCAACGACCATACTTTTGGCGCGCGCAAAGGCGAGCTCAGCCCCCTGAGCTACGTGGCCGACAACGACCTGGCCCTGGGCCGCCTGATTGAGCACCTTTCCAAGAGTGCCGTCTGGAAAGAATCGGTGGTGATGATAGTGGAAGACGATGCCCAGAACGGCCCCGACCACATTGACGCGCACCGCTCTACGGCCTACCTGGTTGGGCCCTACATCCGCCGCCACGCGGTGGTGCACACGGCCTACACCACGTCCGGGATGCTGCGCACGCTGGAACTCATTCTGGGCCTGCCGCCCATGAGCCAGTACGACGCCGCCGCGCCGCCGCTCTGGGCCTGCTTCACCGCCAAGCCCGATTTCCGGGCCTACGCCCTGCGCCCCGCCACCACCCCGCAGGACGTGCGCAACACCGCCTACAACGCGCCCGCCCGCCGCGCCGAACGCTTCGATATGAGCCGCGAAGATGCCGCCCCCGACCTGGCCTTCAACGAAAACATCTGGCAGGCCGTGCGCGGCGAGCACAGCCGCATGCCCGCCCCCCGCCGCAGCGCCGCCGTGCGCGGCGTGAAAGGGGAGAAGGAGGAAGAAGGCGAGGAGGATTGAAGCGGACGTCATGCTGAGCGCAGCCGAAGCATCTCTACTGCTCAAGTAATCATTTACTATTACGGTAGAAATGCTTCGACTGCGCTGCGCTCAGTATGACCGTTCTGACTTATACCCAAATTCCGCATTCCACCACCCTCCCATGCAGCTCAAGCCCCTTTTTACCTTCCTCACCAGCCTCACCAAGCACAACGACCGCGCCTGGTTTCAGGAGCGCAAGCCCACCTACGACCAGCTCCGCAAGCAGTTTGAGGAAGACGCGGAGTTCTGGTTTCAGGAGCTGCAGAAGCTCGACCCCGCGCTGGCCGGGCCGCTGGGCCGCAAAAGCATCTTCCGCATCTACCGCGACGTGCGGTTCAGCAACAACAAGGACCCGTATAAGACGCACTTTTCGGCCTATTTCACGGCCAGCGGCAAGGACATTGAAACACCCGGCTACTACGTGCAGGTGGGGCCGAATGGCAACACGCTCATTGGCGGCGGCCGGTACATGCCCGACAAAGACCAGCTGGCCGCCATCCGCCAGGAAATCGATTACAACGCCGCCGACCTGAAAGCCATCATCGCCGCGCCGGATTTCCAGCGCTACTTCAGGGGCATGAGCGGCGACAAACTCAAGAAGTCGCCCGCCGCCTATTCCGTCGACCATCCAGAAATCGAGCTGCTCAAGCACAAAAGCTTCGTCGCCAGCCACCCGATGAGCGATGCGGACGTGCTAAGCCACGCCGATTTCCGGGCCTACGTGCCGGAGGTGTTTGCCGCGATGGTGCCCTTCTGCCAGTTCCTGCGGAGCGCGGTGTAGGGTAGAAAAACAGTTAAGTTCTCACGCAAAAGTGAACGTGGCGAAAAAGGCCGTCATGCTGAGCTTGTCGAAGCATCTCTACCGCTTCGCATGAGCCGTTCAACGAAGCAGTAGAGATGCTTCGACAAGCTCAGCATGACGGCCTTTTTACTGTGTGCTTACTTAGGCGTGAGTACTTAACTCTTAATCCTCACCTTTTAACTTTATAAAGCGCTACCACTTCACTACTTCCTCCTCGTGGCCGGCGCGGAATAACGCACTCTGCTTCTGGCCATTGGCCTCCACGTTTACGATATTCATCTCATCAGCAAAGGCGTCGATGAGCACGGCTTGGCGCAGCTTAATGCCGGCTACCGGTCCCGGCAGCGGCACCTTGCAGTAAAACCAGTAGCCGTCGGCTTCGGCTTGCATGCCCAGTACCTGCAGCGGCAGCCGGGCCCCGGCCACGGTGCTGATTTGCAGGGTGCGCTGGAAATAAGCATCAGCCAGCACCAATGGGCGTGGGCCGGGCTCGGTCAGGCTCACGGTTTTGGACTGGCCCTGCGAAAGCGCCTTTTCGAAATCATCCGTAAACACCTTCACCGATAGCTCCAGCTGCTTTTTGGCGGAGTTGTAGCGCAGCTCCGTGAGGGTGGAGTGATAGGAATGGCGCGCCGGCCGCGCCCCCGCCAACGGAAACAGCAGTAGCGCGGCGGCGAACGGGGCGAGGAGGCGCATATGGAGGAGATTATGGGAGAGAAGAAACAACCGAGAACGTCATGCTGAGCGAAGCCGAAGCATCTCTACCGCACAACGCAATCCAATCGATAGGATTACTGCTGCGGTAGAGATGCTTCGACAAGCTCAGCATGACGTTCTTTTTATGCAACCAATCAAAATTCTAGAAGAACTTCAGCACCTGCTTGATGACGATGACGTAGGCCATCAGGGCCAGAATCAGCACTGTACCCACGCGCTGGGCACCTTCGAGGAAGGCATCGGAAGGCTTGCGGCGCAAAATCATTTCGTAGAGCAGGAACACGACGTGGCCGCCGTCGAGAGCCGGCACGGGCAGCAGGTTCATGAAGGCGAGCACCATGCTCAGGATGCCGGCCAGGCCCCAGAAGTGCTGCCAGTCCCAGACGCCGCCAAACTGCTGGGCAATCTCGACCGGGCCGCCGAGATTTTTGGCCGACGCCTTGCCGGTGAAGATTTTGCCGAAGGCCCGGGCCTGCACCCACACAATGGAGAAGGCTTTTTTAGCTCCGCGCGGCAGCGCCTCGGCCAGCGAGTAATTGCGCGTGCCGATGTTGAGCGTCGACTTGCGCTCGAAGCCGATGCGGCCGTCGGCGTCTACCGGAATGCTCAGCGTCAGGGGCTCGGCCGCGCCGGTGCGCTGCACCACCACGGGTATGGTTTTGCCTTTGTTGGCCAGCAGCGCGCCCTGCAGCTCATCGAAGAAGTGCACGGGCTGACCCGCGACCGTCGTGATGCCATCGCCGGCCAGCAGGCCCGCTTTGGAGGCGTTGCCACCGGGCGTCACGCGGTCCACGGCGAAAGTTTCGCGCGGGCGCAGCAGCACGCTGTCCTCGGTTTGCTTGCTGGAAAGGTCGAGGAAATTGGCGGGCAGCTTCACGTCGGCCAGCTGGCTGCCGCGCTCCACGGTGAAGTAGGTGTTGTCGCCGAGCAGTACGTCGGGCTGGTAGATGTCGTCGAAATCCTTGAACGGGCGGCCGTTAATTTTCACCACCTTGTCGCCGGTCTGGAAGCCGACCTGGCGGGCCAGGCCGTTGGGCAGCACGCCGTATTTCACGGCCGAGGCCGGCAGGTAGGTTTCGCCGTAGTACGAAGTCATGGCCGTGAAAATGACGATGCCCAGCAGCACGTTCATGATGATGCCGCCGAGCATCACCAGCAGGCGCTGCCAGGCCGGCTTGCCGCGAAACTCGTCGGGCTGCGGCGGGCCGGCTAGGGCGTTGGCGTCCTGGGTCTCGTCAATCATGCCGTGAATCTGCACGTAGCCGCCCAGCGGAAACCAGCCGATGCCGTACTCCGTTTCGCCAATCTTCTTCTTGACCAGCGCGAAGTTGGCCACGTTGGGCATCGGGAACAGGAAGTCGAAGAAGATGTAAAACTTATCGACCCGGATTTTAAAAAGCTTGGCGAAGGCGAAATGGCCGAATTCGTGCAAGCCAACAAGGATGGATAGCGCCAGCACAAGCTGGCCAATCATGGTGAGGATAGCCAAGGGAAACGAGGGAAGTGTTATGTAAAAAGAACGTCATGCTGAGCTTGCCGAAGCATCTCGCGTGCCGAAGTAATTGATGCTGAAACAACGAAGCGGTAGAGATGCTTCGGCAAGCTCAGCATGACCGGAGCCAGCAGTGCATGACAAAACTGCTCAGACCAGGGTTTCGGCCAGCCGGCGCGTTTCCGTGTCGGTTGCTACCAAATCGGCCAATAATGGCTCTGCAAGGTACGAAATCCGCGCCAGGCACTCGGCCACGAGGTCCGACATCTGGCGGAAGCCGACCTGGTCCCGCAAAAATGCGGCCACAGCTACCTCATTGGCGGCGTTGAGCACGCAGGGCGCGTTGCCGCCCCGCCGCATAGCGCCAAAGGCCAGCTCCAGGTTGGGAAAGGCTACTCGGTCGGGTGCTTCGAAGGTGAGCGTGGGGTAGTCGAGAAACGAAAAGCGTGGGAAGGTATTGGCCAGCCGCTCGGGGTAGCCCAGCGCGTACTGAATGGGCAGTTTCATGTCGGGCAGGCCCAGCTGGGCCTTCAGCGAGCCGTCGGCGAACTGCACCAGCGAGTGTACGATGCTTTGCGGGTGCACCACCACGTCAATCTGTTCATTGGTGAGGCCGAACAGCCACTTGGCTTCGATGACTTCAAGGCCCTTGTTCATGAGCGAGGCCGAGTCGATGGTGATTTTCGCGCCCATATCCCAGTTAGGGTGCTTCAGGGCCTGGGCCTTGGTCACGGCTTCCATCTGCTGGGCGGTGCGGCCGCGGAAGGGCCCGCCCGAAGCCGTGAGGATGATTTTCTCAATCGGGTTCTGCTCCTCGCCCACCAGGCACTGGAAAATGGCCGAGTGCTCGGAGTCGACGGGCAGCAGGCGCACGCCGTGCTGCTTGATGAGGCCGGTGATGAGCTCGCCGGCCACCACCAGCGTTTCCTTGTTGGCGAGGGCAATGTCCTTACCAGCCCGGATGGCGGCCACCGTGGGCAGCAGCCCGGCGTAGCCCATCAGGGCGGTGAGCACGATGTCGATTTCGGGCCGCGTCACTACCTCGGCCAGGGCAGCTACGCCGGCCAGTACTTCGGTTTCGGGCTGGTCGGCCAGGGCGGCTTTTAAGGGCTGGTACAGGCTGTGGTCGCCGATGACGACCACGGCGGGCCGGAACTCGCGGGCCTGCTGCGCCAGCAGCTCCCACTGCCGCTGGGCGCTCAGCACCGCCACGCGGAAGCGGCCGGGCTGCTGCCGCACCACCTCCAGCGCCTGCGTGCCAATGGAGCCCGTAGCCCCGAGCAGGGCCAGGGTTTTTACCTTTTTTTCTTCGAGCATAATGCGACTAACACGGAAACGGCGCAAAAGTACGCCGGCCCGGTGTTCAGCAGCCTACACCCGCTTGAGGGTAGCGGCCACAAACTGGTCGACCACGGCGGCAATGACCCGTACTTCGGCCGCCACGCCTTCGGTGAGGGCGGGTGGGTTGGAGGCTGTGGCCGTGCGCTCGGCCAGCGCCGTGAGGCGAGCCAATTGCCCGCCGATGGCGCGGTACACGGGGTCCCAGAGCACGGCGGTGCGGTCGGCGTGCGCGCCCAGGGTGCGGCGCAGCTCCAGCAGGCGCATCACCAGGCTGGCCAGGGTGGCGAGCAGGGCGCGCTCGACGGGGGCGAATTGCCGGGGTGGGCCGTCGTACACGCACAGCGAGCCCAGGTTGTAGCCGTCGGGAGTGCGCAGGTTGTGGCCGGCGTAAAAGCTCAGGCCCAGCTGCTGGAGCAGGGAAATATCGACGCCGGGGGCGCTGGCCTGGTTCAGGTCTTCGAACACGGCCGTGTCGTCCTGCAAAATGGTGGCCGAGCACAGGCTTTGCCCGCGCGGAATGCGCTCGATGGCCACCGGCAGGTTGTAGGGGGCTTTCACCAGCACTTCGTCTTTTTCCACGATGGAAAGCATGGCGTTGGACGCGCCGAAGAGCCGGGCGGTGGCCGCCACCACGTCATCGAGCACCTTTTCGCTGCGGGCATCGAGCAGCTGGTAGCTTTCGAGGGCGTGTAACCGGGCCGCGTCGTTGGTCGGTATCAGGGAAGTAGAATTGTCAGTCAAAATAGCTAGCGAAGAAGAGTCCGCAAAGGTAGATTGTCTGGGTTGGCTAAATTGAGAATGCCGATACTACCGCGTGGCCCGTGGCTGCTTGTACCTCGGGTGGGCGGGCGGGGTTGCGCCAGCACGGCGAGGCAAGTACCGCTACCGATGCCAATTCAGGCCCAAAAATAAGTGGGTGGCAGCTGGGGTTGCGCGACTACTTGCGCCGCAGAGTGGCGGCCACCAGCTGGTCGAGGCCCGCCACAATGCTGCCGGCCTCCTGGGCCACGGCGGCGCTGAGGATGCCGCTGGCGGGCACGGCCTGGTCGATGAGCGCGGTGAGCCGGGCCAGCTGCTCGCCCATGCCCTGGTAAATAGTTTCCCAGAGCAGGGCCGTGAGGCCGGAATGCGGCCCCAGGGTGCGGCGCAGCTCCAGCAGGTGCATGGCCAGGCCGGCGAGCTGCGCCAGCAGGTGGCGCTCGGCCGACGAAAACTGGCGCGGTGGCCCATCGAAGAGGCACAGCGTGCCAATGTTGTGGCCGTCGGCGGTGCGCAGGTTGTGGCCGGCGTAGAAATGCAGGCCCAGCTGCAAAATCAGGGAAACATCGACCCCGGGCGCGCTATGGTGCTCCAGGTCTTCAAACACGGCCGTATCGTTTTGCAAGATGGTTGCCGAACACATGCTTTGCTGGCGCGGAATGCGTTCGAGGTCGACGGGCAGCTGATAGGGCGATTTGAGCAGCACCGTGGTTTCTTCCACGAGGGACAGCATGGCGTTGCGCACGCGAAATAGCCGGGCGGTGGTGGCCACCACTTCGTCGAGAATGGCTTCGCGGCGGGCATCGAGCAGTTGGTAGCGGTCGAGGGCACGCAGGCGGGCCGGGTCGTCGGCCGGGAGCAGGAAAGGTGGGAGCGTATTCACGGCCGGGAATGGTAGGGTAGTACCGGGGCCAGTGGCATTCGACCCGGCAGGCAGCACGCATTGCAGATGCCTAATATATAGATTGTGACTGATATTACGAATCCCCTGGCCGAAAGATGTGCTGCCGGGCGGAATGAACAAGTGCGGTTCGGCCATGCCCGCGCGGGCGGCTACCTTTGGGCCGTGTTGCCAGTTCCGCCAGCTTTTACTTCCGATTTCGACGTGGCCATCGTAGGTGCCGGCCCGGCCGGCACGGCCTGTGCCCTGGCCCTGCGCCAAAGCGGCCTGCGCGTAGCGCTGCTCGATAAGGCCCAATTCCCGCGCGACAAAGTGTGCGGCGACGCTATTCCCGGGCAGGCCTTCAAGGCCCTGCGCCAGCTCGACCCCGCCTTCGTGGAGGCCCTCTGGCCGCTGCAGCCGCGCGACGACGTGCGCGACTCCCGCCTGGTAGCACCCAGCGGGGCCAGCCTCACGCTGCAATGGCAGCTGCCCAGCTTCAACAGCCCCCGCGAGACCTTCGACGCGGCCCTACTGGCGCTGGTGCGGGAGCATTCAAGCACTGAAATTCTCGAAAATACCGGCCTCAAAACCCTGACCATCGAGCCCGGCCACGTGCGCCTGACCACCACCGAGGGCCGCGAAATCACCACTCAACTGGTCATCGGCTGCGACGGAGCCAACTCAGCCGTGGGCCGCCGGCTGCTGCCCGAGCCGCGCCTGGCCCGGGCCCACCACTGCGTGGGCGTGCGGGCGTATTACGAGAACGTGGCCGGGGCCAGCAGCGGCACCACCGAGTTTTTTCTTAGCAGCGATTACCTCGCCGGCTACGTGTGGCTGTTTCCGGTGGGCGCGGGCCGCTACAACGTAGGCCTGGGTATGCTGGCCGAAATCGTGGCCGAGCACAAAGTTGACCTCAAACAAACCCTCACGCGGGTGCTGGCCACCCACCCCGAGCTGGCCGGCCGCTTCGCCGGGGCGCGGCCGCTGGGCCCCATCGTAGGCTTCGGCCTGCCGCTGGGTGGCGGGCGGGTGCGCCCTATCAGCGGCGCGCGGTTCATGCTCTGCGGCGACGCGGCTTCGCTCATCGACCCCTTGCAGGGCCACGGCATCGACACGGCTATTCAAAGCGGCATATTGGCCGGGGCGCAGGCGGCGGCGTGCTTCGCCCAGCAGGATTTCAGCGCCGAATTCATGCGCGAATACGACGCGCAGGTGGCCCACAAAATCGGCCGGAAGCTGGCCAAAAGCTACCGCCTCATGCGCTTCCTCAGCAACAAGGCGTGGCTGGTGAACGCGGCCGTACGCCTGGCCCGGGTGCCGGGGCTGAAGCCGTGGGTGCAGCGGGCGATAGGGTAGACGTTGGAGCGGCTATCGACTACTGCTTTCCCTAGTCAGTGAAGCACTGGCAGTGCCGGTGCTCGAACAGCTCGTCGACCGCACCGTGCTGAACGTGGAACGCCTGAATACAGCCGGGGAAAGCGCCCTCGAAATCCTCAAAAAAGCCCCCGGCGTGACCCTCGACAAAGACGACAACATCCGCTACCGGGGCAGCGCGGGCGTCACCATCATGCTCAACGGCAAGCTTACGTACATGGCCGGCGGGGCCTTAATCAGCTACCTCAAATCGCTGCCGGCCTCGGCCATCAGCCAGGTCGAGCTGATTCCGAACCCGCCGGCCTCGATGGATGCGGCCGGGACGGCGGGCGTGCTCAACATCCGGCTGCGGCGCGGGCAGCTGCCCGGCCTAAGCGGCACGGGCACGGTGAGCGGGGGCTACGGGCGCTACGAAAAAGCCTCGGGCGGTACCAACCTTGCTTATAATACGAGTAAGCTGCGCCTGTTCGGCAGCGTCAACGCCGAGCGCTACAACTCCTTCAACCGGCTGGTGGTGGAGCGGCGCATCCGCGACAGCCTGTTCCGGCAAGTCAACTACTGGCACCCGCTCAGCCACCGCCTCAGCTACGCGGCGGGGGCCGAGTTCAGCCCCGGCCCGCGCCACACCGTGGGCGCGCAGCTACGCGGTGGGGCCGAAACGGAAGATGCTCCCACCAATAGCGAGTCCACCATCACCGACGCGGCCGGCCGCCCCGCCGGCCGCCTCCGCCTGGCCAACCCGCGCACCGGCCACGACGCCAACGCAGGCCTGAACCTGAACTACCGCTTCGCCCTCGACAGCCTCGGCCGCGAGCTTAGTGCCGATGCCGACTACGTGCGCTACAGCACGGCCAAAACCCAGTCGTTCGTCAACCTGGCCTACGCCCCGCTGAGCGACGTGGCCCGCGATGCCGGCCAACTCCGCAGCGACCAATCGTCGCAGGTCAGCATCCGGGCTGCGAAAATCGACTACGTGCACCCCTTTGCGGGCACCAAATGGAAGGCCGAGGCGGGGGCCAAAACCAGCTGGGTAACCACCCGCAGCGCCATTGCTTTCGACACGCTGCGGGCCGATGGCTGGCAGCCCAACCTACGCCGTACCAACCAGTTTCGGTACGATGAAACCGTGACAGCGGCCTACCTCAGCCTGGGTACCACCCTCGGCCCGCTGGAGCTGAAGGGCGGCCTGCGGGGCGAGCACACGCACTCGGTGGGCGAGTCGGCCACCACGGGCCAGCGCGTGGTACGCAATTACTTCCAGCTCTTCCCCAGCCTGTTTCTCAATTACAAGCTGGGCGAGCACGACCGGCTGGGGCTGTCGGGCAGCCGCCGCATCAGCCGGCCCGCCTACCAGAACCTGAACCCGTTTCTGGACTACACCGACGCCTACACGGCCCTGCAGGGCAACCCGTTTCTGGCCCCGTCGCGGTCCACGTCGTTGGTGCTGAACTACACGCACCGCGATTTCCAGGTGTTCAGCCTCAGCTACCTACGCGAAACCGACGCCATCAACGAAGTGGCGTATCAGAACGACCACACCAAGGTCACCACCCTCGTGCCCCAGAACCTGGCCCAAGCTACCACGCTCAGCCTCAGCTCGGGCGGCCACACCGACCTCACCAAGGGCTGGAGCATGGATAACCAGGTGGGCGGTTCCTACGCGGTAGTGGAAACGCCGGTGGCCGGCCGCCCCGTGCGGCTGGCCCGCTTCGGCTGGTCGGCCAGCTCGGAGCACACCTTCTTGCTGCCCCACCAGCTCAAGCTGCAAGTGAGCGGCCGCTACGAGTCGGCTACCGTTTATGGTCTGTTTGTGACCAAATCCAGCGGCTCGCTCGATGTGAGCCTGAAAAAGCAGCTCTGGCACGAGCGCGCCGCCCTCAGCCTCAAGCTGCGCGACCTGTTCTACACCGACCAGTTCCGCGGCATCATCCGCTACGCCAACAACGACGCCACCTGAAACAACCAGTACGAAAGCCGTCGCCTCACCCTGGCCCTCACCTGGAAAATCGGGACCGGCAAAACCCGCGCCCGCCACGCCAGCGGCAGCGCCGACGAGGAAGGCCGGGTGGGGAGGTAGCGGACTCGCGGCGTTGCTCCAGGTACGACCACGCGACTCAGTGCTTCCGCGCCAGCGGATGATACCCCAGCAAGTCCTCATCCGCGAGCACCGCCAGAATCGCTTTGCCCAGCGGTTGCAAGGCCATCCGGCAGTGCGCGGCGGCCCGCAGCACCCAGACGTTTTGCCGTGCTTGCGTTACGGAAACTACGTACTCCTGGCTGTTGATAGTGAAATGCGGACTGCTGCTGCCGGGCATCTTTTGCTGCGTCAGTATCGCCGTCAAAAGCCGGAATCGCGTATCGTCGGGATTGCCCACCAAGAACAACGAAAAAAAGGCTTGGTACCCCGCGAAATTGGCCGGGGAAGTGGCAATGTTTTCACTTAGTTTAAAGACAAACCTATCCAGAAGCACCAGCCAGCCGGTCGGCCACCCGAACGCGCAGCTCCGGCAGCTCCGAGTGAAGCGAGGTGAAAGCGAACCGCTCGCCCTGGTCCATGCGGCCGGAGCAAAACCAGTCGACCAGCAGCAGAAGGGATGTGGGGAGCAGGTGCCACGCCTGCGTTTGGTGGTAGCGGCTTTCGGCCTGGGGCACTACTGGGTTGGGGAAGATGACGGCCAGCGCATTTTCGCCCAGTTAGCCCACGGGGTGCTGCTCGGCCCCCGCCCCATCAACCGAGCGAAAACCCGGGTGCGAGCCTGCGTAGTGAGCACGAGCCGCGCCCCGGTTCCCACGGCCACGCGCAGCGTGCTCCATTCGGGTGCCACGGGGGGGATTGGCTGCCCCGAAGCATGGGCAGCAGGCGCAGCGGGCGGGAGCGGGGCAGCGGGGTGAGTCGGCATCGGGGCGCTAAGAACGGGCCGGCGGCGGCTACCGGACTGCGGCAGGGGCGAGCCGGCGCAATACGCCGCTGCCCGCGCCGTTTTCGATACCGGCGGCCGAAGCGTATTTTAGGGCTTTCACCACGCTCGGGTTTATGCTGAACTACTACCGCCTGCTGGGCATCGGCCCCACTGCTACGCCCGTGCAGATTGCGCAGGCCTACGCCCGGCAGCGTGCCCGCCTGGGCCGCCGCGCCACCGCCGACCCGGCCCTGCGCCATCGCCTGGCCGAAGTAGAGGCCGGCTACGGCATTCTGGCCCACCCGCGCCGCCGCGTGCTATACGACCAGCTTCTGGCCCAGCAGCCCGCCCCGCCGCCGCCCGCCTCGGAAGCCCGCCTGCGGGCCCTGGCCCCGTGGGCCCGCCGCCTGAACGCGGCCCTGCTGGCCCTGTGCCTGCTACTGGGCCTCGACTGGGCCCTGCCGCTGCGCGAGTACGCGCCGGAAATCGTGCAGAGCCGCTTCCCCATCGCCGTGTCGTCGTCGCTCTCCGACCCGCAGCTGGCCTACCGGGTGCATACCCCGCACACCAGCTTCCGGCTGCCCAGTGCCATCGGCTACCGCGTGCGCGAGGGCGATGCCCTGCACGTTTGGCAAACGCCCCTGCTGGGCGTAGTGCAGCGCATCAGCGCGCCCGCCTCGTCCGACGGTCCGGCTCCGTTTCAGCCCTACGGTGGCACCATCTACGGCACTTTTTTCTTGCTGCCGCTGCTGTTGGCCGCCGTGGCCGCCGTGGGCTGCTGGCCCGGCCGCTCGCCCGAGCTGGTGGTGAACACGGCCGGTGTGGCCGCGCTGCTGGCCGTGCTCACGGCGGTGGTGCTGCTGTGGTTTTGAGGGCGCGCGCCCAACCCGGCCGGCCCTTTTGCGGTTGAGGGCCGTAGAATAGCCGGCGGCGCGTGGCCGCCGGTTTTTATCCCTCGCTATTCATGGAGTTTGCCGCTACCCACCCCGAAGAGTTGTTCAATGCCGCCCGGCGCGGCGAGGTCGCGGGCCTGCAAGCCGCCCTGGCCGCCGGCGTGCCCATCGATGCCGCTAACGACAAAGGCTTCACGGCCCTCATTCTGGCTTGCTACGACAACCAGCTGGAAGCCGCCCGCTTTCTGCTCGACGCCGGGGCCAACCCCAACCAGCAGGATATCGCCGGCAATACCGCTCTGATGGGGGTCAGCTTCAAAGGCTACACCGAAGTGGCCCGCCTGCTCCTCGAGCGTGGGGCCGGCCTCAACCTGCAAAACAGTACCGGCAGCACGGCCCTTATATACAGCACTATGTTTGGCCGCCACGACCTCCTGCGGCTGCTACTCGACGCTGGTGCCGACAAGGATATTCAGGATGCCCGCGGCCTCACCGCCCTGCACCTGGCCAGCCAGCAGGGCAGCGCCGCCGCCCTGGCGTTGCTCGGTGGCGCGCCGGTAAACGAGGCGTAAGGGTTCCGGCTTTAGGGAACGCGCCGGCCCGGCCAACCTGGCGGGCGGGCTATCTTGACCATATGCGCAGTATTTCATTCAACCCGGCCATGCTGGCGGCGGTGCGGGCCGGCCATAAAACCGTCACCCGCCGCCGCCTGCCTTCCGAATGGACCCTGCAGCAGGAGCCGGACCGGTACCGGTTTGTCGGCCTTACCGCCCAGGGGGCGCTGTTTGAGGACTGTAGCACCACCCCGCCCACGCGGCTGCCCCCGCTACCGCTGCCCTTTGGCCCAGCCGGCACCCTGCTGAGCATCCGGGAAGCCCCTGAACTCCGCCTGGAAGTAACCAGCGTGCGGGCCGAACCGGTGCGCCGCCTCACCGAAGCCGATGCCCTGGCCGAAGGTATCCGCCGCCGGCCGGCGGCCGGCCCGCCGCAGTGGGGCGGAGTCGAGCCGGATGCCGCCCACCCAAACGCGTTTCATTGGTACGGCAGCCCCATCGCGGCTTTTCGGGGGCTGCTCGATTTCATCTACCCCACCGCCTGGACCCGCAATGAGTGGGTGTGGGTCATTGAGTTCGCGCCGGTAGCAGTCGCCTAAGCAGCTACGCCAGCCACACGGCCGCCAGCGCCAGCACGGCCGGCACCGTTTGCACCAGCAGGATGCGCCGGCCCGCCGTAGCGGCCCCGTACACGCCCGCTACTGCCACGCAGCCCAGGAAAAAGCTGGCCACGTTGCGGTGCCAGCCGGGGTCCGCAATCAGCAGTGCCCAGATGAGGCCGGCCGCCAGAAACCCGTTGTACAGCCCCTGGTTGGCCGCCAGTACCTTCGTCGGCTCAAATAGCTCGGGCCGCAGCGAACGGAAGGTTTGGGGGCCGCGCGTAGTCCAGGCAAACATCTCCAGCCACAGGATGTAGAGGTGAATCAGTACCACGAAGGCAATGAGGACTTGGGCGAGCAGGTGCATGGCGGCGAAGCGAAGCGTGAGAAGCAGTAACTAACTTACTCAATTACTGTCGGCGCGAGCCGCTAGGGCAGCGGCAAGGAGAAACGGCGGGCACGCAAAAGGCCCGCCGGGTGGGGCGGGCCTAGTGTGTATCCAAATATTGAAAAGTGAATTCAAATCTTCCTTTCCTCAGCTACACGATAAACGTAAGGTTTTAGGAGCTCAATGGATTGAAAAATGGGACAGACTTTAGAGATGAAGCTTTGCACAGCGGCCTCACTGTCAACGTACATATCGAGCCAGTAGCCTTCTTCATCAAAATTCAGGTGGTCTAATAAATCAGGAGCATGCTCTTCGATAACTAACGCAGCTACATCTACTAGCGAAACTCTGCAGTCAGACAAACTATGCTTATCGAAAATCGACTTATAGAATGCCAAGTCAGGGGTATCAAACTTGGCTATCAGCTGAAAAGGTTGCTCCGAGTCGTCAGTAGCTGAGATTGTGAATGGAAAAGAAGAGGGCATTGGCAAATTATTGACCGTTAATTATCACCCAGCTTCCCCAGAATCTCCAGCGCAGCGGTGGCGATGACCGTGCCCGGGCCGAACACACCGGCCACGCCGGCATCGAAGAGAAACTGATAGTCCTGGGCCGGAATCACGCCGCCGGCAATCACCAGAATGTCTTCGCGGCCGAGCTGCTTGAGCTCCGCCAGCAGCTGGGGGAGCAGGGTTTTGTGGCCGGCGGCCAGGCTGCTCACGCCCACCACGTGCACGTCGTTGTCGGCGGCCTGGCGGGCTACCTCGGCGGGCGTTTGGAAGAGGGGGGCGAGGTCGACGTCGAAGCCCACGTCGGCGAAGCTGGTGGCGATGATTTTCGCGCCCCGGTCGTGGCCGTCCTGGCCCATTTTGGCCACCAGCATGCGGGGGCGGCGGCCTTCATGGTTGGCAAATTCTTCGGCCGCCGCCCGGGCGCGCTCGAAGGCTTCGTTGTGGTGCATCTCGCTGCTGTACACGCCCGATACGGTGCGCGTAGTGGCCTGGTGGCGGCCGTACTGCGCTTCGAGGGCATCGGAGATTTCGCCCAGCGTGGCGCGGGCCCGGGCCGCGGTGATGGCCAGGGCCAGTAAGTTATGCGGGTTGAGGGTTGCGGGTTGCGGGAATGCAGCCGCGTCGCCCGTCGCGTCGGCACTCATTTTTCCTAACTCTTCCACTCTGATTCCCGCCGCCTCGGTGATGGCCGCCAGGGCTACTTTCACGGCCACGTTATCGCGGGTGGCGCGGATGTTTTTGAGGCGGGCAATCTGGCTTTCGCGCACGGCATCGTTGTCGATGTCGAGCACTTCGACCTCCGTTTTTTCGGTGGTCTGGTACTTGTTCACGCCCACGATGGTTTCCTGGCCCGAGTCGATGCGGGCCTGCTTGCGGGCGGCGGCTTCCTCGATGCGCAGCTTGGGCAGGCCGGTTTCGATGGCCTTGGCCATGCCACCCAGCTCCTCCACTTCCTGAATCAGGGCCCAGGCCTTGTCGGCCAGCTCGTGCGTCAGGGTTTCCACGTAATAGCTGCCGCCCCAGGGGTCGACGACTTTAGTGATGTCGGTTTCGTGCTGCAAATACAGCTGGGTGTTGCGGGCGATGCGGGCCGAGAAATCGGTGGGCAGGGCAATGGCTTCATCCAGCGCGTTGGTGTGCAGGCTTTGGGTGCCGCCGAGCACGGCCGCGAGCGCCTCGATGGCGGTGCGGGCCACGTTGTTATAAGGGTCCTGCTCGGTGAGGGAGTAGCCCGACGTCTGGCAGTGGGTGCGCAGGGCCAGGCTTTTGGGGTTGGTGGGGTTGAACTGCTGCATGAGCTTGGCCCACAGCAACCGGCCGGCCCGCAGCTTGGCAATCTCCATAAAGTGGTTCATGCCAATGGCCCAGAAAAAGCTCAGGCGCGGGGCAAATTCGTCAATCTGCATGCCTGCGGCCAGGCCGGCGCGCACGTACTCCAGGCCGTCGGCCAGGGTGTAGGCCAGCTCCAGGTCGGCGGTAGCGCCGGCCTCCTGCATGTGGTAGCCCGAGATGGAAATCGAGTTGAACTTGGGCATCAGCGCCGCCGTGTAGCTGAAAATATCGGCGATGATGCGCATGCTTGGCGCGGGCGGGTAGATGTAGGTGTTGCGCACCATAAACTCCTTCAGAATGTCGTTCTGAATGGTACCGGCCAGTTGCTCGGGGCGCACGCCCTGCTCCTCGGCCGCCACGATGTAGAAGGCCAGCACCGGCAGTACGGCCCCGTTCATGGTCATGGACACCGACATCTCGCCCAGCGGAATCTGGTCGAATAGGATTTTCATGTCCTCCACCGAGTCGATGGCCACGCCGGCCTTGCCCACGTCGCCCTGCACGCGGGGGTGGTCGGAGTCGTAGCCCCGGTGCGTGGCCAAATCAAACGCTACGCTCAGGCCCTTCTGCCCGCCGGCTAGGTTGCGGCGGTAAAACGCATTGCTGGCCTCGGCCGTGGAGAAACCCGCGTACTGCCGGATGGTCCACGGGTTCTGAGTGTACATGCTGGCGTAGGGCCCGCGCAGGTAAGGCGCCTGCCCCGCGCCAAAGCCCAAGTGGTCGAGGTTGGCCACATCTTCCGGGCCATACACGGGCCTGATGGCGATGCCCTCGGGGGTGAGCGTGGCGGCCGTTTCCGGCGCAGCGGGAGCGGCCGGGGCCGGCGCGGCGTCGTAGGCAATGGAAGAGAAATCGGGCTTCATTCTTAATGGTTAATTTTTAATGGTTAGTGGTTAATGCAGTTCGGTTAGCGGGCAGTTGAATGACATTAATCATTACCGCAAAGCATTAACCACTAAAAAACTACCGCCCTTGCAGACGGGCCAGCACTTCCTCGGTGGTGTAGCCCTGCACCTTCATCTCGTGAAAGCCGAATACGCGCACGGCCTCGTGCATGGTGGCCAGGTCGGCTGAGAGCAGCGCCGGCGGAATGAAGTGCTGCTTCTCGGTCGGAATCTGATAGATGAAGCGGGCGAAGCGCCGGAACTGCTCGGGCGTGGCGTACATCAGCGTCGCTTCTTCGGCCGACGAGTAGAGCAGCGACAGCGTGCCGGCCGGGTGGCTGGCCGCCAGCTCGGGCCGCTCGTGCTCCTGCAGCAGCTGCAGGAAACTTTCCAGAATGACCTGGTTGGTGTTGGCCCCGAGCAGGACTATGGCGGCGCGCTTGCTCTTGCGGTCGCGCCGCTCGAAGTGCAGGGCCGTGGCCAGGCGCAGCACCTCGGTGGGGTAGGCCGCGCGCGTCACGTCGAATTCGGCCGAGCGCAGCAGCTTTTTGGGGTGAAAGGTGAAGCTTTCTTGCTGATTCTGAAAGCGGTTGGTGCCCACCACCACCTGCTGGCCGCTGGCAATGCGCCGGAAGGTTTCGTTGGCCACTGTTTTAATCTCTTCCAGCACCTGGGCGCGCACCTGCGGCAGCCCACCGGCTTCTTCGGTGCGCTGAAACAGCGCCCAGGCCTCGCGGGCCAGCTGGTCGGTCAGGGTTTCAAGGTAGTAGGAGCCGGCCGCCGGGTCCTGCACGCGGCCCAGGCCAGCCTCCTCGCGCAGCAGCACCGAAAGGTTGCGCGCCAGCCGGGCCGAAAACTCGTTGCTGTCGGCAAACAGGCAGTCGAAGGGGGACACGCTCAGCGAATCGGCCCCGCCCAGCACGGCGCTCATGGCCTCGGTGGTGTGGCGCAGCAGGTTGGTGTGCGCGTCGAGGGTAGTCTGCGTCCAGGTGGCCGTCGTGGCGTGGATGCGCAGGCGCGCGTTCAGCTCGGCGGGTAGGCCGAAGGCGTGCAGCAGCGTGGCCCACAGGCGGCGCAGGGCGCGCAGCTTAGCTATTTCGAGGAAATAGCCGGGCATCACGGCCAGGTGCAGGTGCAGGGCAGCGGCTACCTCGGCGGCAGTCGTGTCGGCGTCGGGCAGCTCGGCCAGCAGGGTAGCGGCGGTGTTCAGGCTGAAGGCAATCTGCTGGGTAGCGGTGGCTCCGCGGTTGCCAAAAAATGCCCCGTTCACGGCCAGCGCCCGAAAATCGGGCATGGCGGCGGCCAGCCGCACGCAGTGGCGCAGGCCGGCGCGGTAGTTGGCCTGCTCGGCCCCTTCGGGCACGGTGTCGGGGGCAAAGCGCAGAAAGCCGCGCAGGGCGGTACCGGGCGCGGCATCGACCAGGCGGCTGAGCAGGGCGGCCGGGTCGGCGGTGGTGGTGAAGCCCACGAAGGTGCTGGCCAGCGGCAGGCGCTCGGCCAGGTAGGCGACGTCGAAGGTGGCGGCGTCGTGGCAGATGAAGTGCATGCCGTCGGCCCCACGCTCCAGGGCATCGGCGGCCTGCTCAATCTGCAGGCGGCCGTCTTGGCCGGCGGGCACGCTCAGGGCGGGCACGTTCAGCCAGGGCGCGGCGGGGTAGGGCAGGGGCGCGGGCGGGCCACCCAGGGCCGCCAAGGCTTCGCGGTGGTAAAAAGGCTCCAGGCTGAAGCCATCGGGCAGGGGCCAGCGCAGCGTGGCCGGGTCGCGGCCCTTCAGCTCGCGGGTTAAGCGGGCCTGCCACTCGGCGGTGGTCACGGCCGGAAACTCGGCGAAAGAAACGGGTGCTGCGGAGGACAATTCGTCCATGAATTCTTTGATGTAGGAATGAAAAACCGGCCAGCCAGTCGAAATTGGCCGAAAGATACCAAGCAGCGGGCTTACCCACTTTTAACTACCGGCTTCTACGGTAGCAGGGCGTAGTTTTACTGAAACTTTCCATCGAATAATCTATCCCGCATGTTCCGAACGCTTCCCTTTTTTGTTGCCCTGCTGGCGCTACCCCAGCTAGTTTATGCCCAAAACAACTGGCGGCTAGGCTATATCATTTCTTTGCCGGGCGATACCATCCGGGGCAGCGTGGACTATGGTTCGAGCTCCCGCAGTGCCTTTGAGTGCCGGTTTAAACCCACGCCTGCCGGCGAAGCCGCCTCGTATGCTCCCGCCCAGCTGCGGGGCTATGGCTTTCTGAACGACCGGTTCTACCAAACGCAGCGGGTAATGAAGCAGGCCTTTGCCGGCGATACTACCTCGCAGGTGGCCTTTGCGGAGGTACTGGTGCAGGGCCCGGCCACCCTGTATCGGTTTGCCGGAGGCAATACCAGCGAGCAGTATTACGTGCGCAGCGGCACCGGGCCCCTGAAGCAATTGGTTCAGCTTTCGGAGCGGGTCGTAGAAAACGGCCGCGTCTTTCACCGCGAAAAAGCACTGTATCGCGCCACCTTCGCCGAGGTATTTCAAGCGTGCCCGGCCGTGCAGTTCGAGGTGGTGAAGGCCCCCTTCAACCGCAGCAGTCTGGTGCGGCTGGTGCGGCACTACAACGATTGCGTGGGCGGGGGGCAGGTGGTATCGGCGGTTGCCGCCTCGCCGCGTCGCAGCTACGTGTTGCTCGAGGCCGTGGCGGGTAGTCAGTTCAGCATGCTGGACTTCGACGTCGATAATCCCGTGCAGCGCATCAGCTTGCCAAGTAGTTCGTCGCCCGTAGTGGGCCTGGCGCTGCAACAGTACCTGCCGCTCATGGGCAACCGGTGGTCGTTGCGGGTCGAGCTGCTCTACCTGCGTCAGCACTACGAGGGAGAATTTCATACCAGCAGTCCGTACCGCACCTTTGCTTACCAGGAGCATGTGCGGGTGCAGCTCGACCAACTGCGTGTGCCCATCGAGGTGCGTTTTTCGCCCTTCGGTAAGCGCATCAAGCCCTTTGTGGCGCTCGGGGCAAGCCTGGGCTTTGCCCTGAAAAACACCAATGAGTCACAGTACCGGTATCTGCCCACGGTCGACTACTCGCCGTGGCAACAGGCTTTCCAGGTTCGTAACCTCGAGCAGGGGCTGCTGGCTGGGGTGGGGGTTGCTACCCAATTGCCCAACCAGCGCCACTTCGCGGCCGAGCTGCGGGCCGAGCGTGGCAACGGGTTCAGCAACGTCCTGGGCATCGGCACGCTCATCACCCGGTATTCGCTGCTCCTGAGCTACGACCTCTCCAAGCAGTCGCGCTGAGACGTTTGCAGCGTGCGGCCCCGGCGTGGCGGCCCGCGACCTCATTTGTTGCAGACTTGAGACGTTAACCGGGGAAACCTGCGCGGCCATGCCGGATTTCCGCTTTTGCTTCGAACATGAACAACTGAGCCAGTTTATCAAGTTGATACTGCGGGCAGCTGCAACAGGTGATGCTGCACCCCCACAGGGGAACCGCCGCGTGAACAAAGCTGTGGCGCGACGTCCCTTCCGCTAGCCAGACAGTAACTTGCCGTGCCGTTTACGGTGTAATTGGTTAAAAATCGCATTTCATGACTTTCGGCTTCTCTTCCCGGCTGGTGCTGGTCTTCTCGCTGGCGCTGGCCACTAGCTGCCAGCGCGCCGCCTACGCACCCACGGCCCACTTCGTGCCCGTTACGAGCCAGGCGGTGGGCAAAACCCAGGCCGAGGACCCTGCCATCGCCGCCCTCATCGCGCCCTACCACGATAAGGTGACCGCCCAAATGAGCGAAGTACTCGGCACCGTGCCGACTCCCATCACGAAAACCCCCGGCGAAAACCCGCTTTCTAACTTCGTGGCCGACTTGCAGCGGGCGCGCGCCAGCGCCGAGCTCAAGCAGCCCATTGCGCTCGGCGTGATGACCAACGGGGGCTTGCGCACTGGTTTCGCGGCTGGCCCCGTTACCCTGGGCGCGGTGTTCGAGCTGATGCCTTTCGAGAACGAGCTGGTGGTATTAGATGCCCCGGGCCCCGTGGTGCAGCAGCTGTTCGACTACGCCGCGCACATCAAAATGGCCATTTCTGGGGCAACGTATAGCGTTACTTTCGATGGCATGCCCAAGGACATCCGCATCGGCGGGCAGCCCTTCGACGTGAACGACGCGCGCACCTACTCCATTGCCGTTTCCGACTACCTGGCCACCGGCGGCGATAATCTCTCGTTCTTCAAAGCCCTCACGCCGCGCCACACCAACGTGCTGCTCCGCACCGCCATCGCCGACCACATCCGCGCCCTCACCAAGGCCGGCCAGCCGGTCACGGCCCAGGTAGAAGGCCGGGTGAAGGCTAATTAGAATAAATTAAAAATTAAAAATTGAGAATTAAAAATGAGCAAGGCCGCCCTGGTTCTGGTCTCAGATTATTCGCCTGATTTTTAATTTTTAATTCTCAATTTTTAATTATTTTTTATGAAGCGTCGCGAATTTCTGCGCAATTCCCTCCTCGGTACCGCCGGCCTCACCGTGCTGGGCGGCCTGGCCAACTCGGCCGCCGCCGCCGCTACCGCCAAGGCTCCGCTCAAGCTCACCATCCTGCATACCAACGATATGCACTCGCGCATCGAGCCCTTTCCGGACAATGGCGGGCAGTGGGCCGGGCTGGGCGGCATGGCCCGGCGCGCGGCCCTCATCAAGGATATCCGCAGTAAGGAATCCAACGTGCTGCTGCTCGACTCGGGCGACATCTTCCAGGGTACGCCGTACTTCAACTTCTTCGGCGGCGAGCTGGAGTACAAGCTGATGAGCCAGATGGGCTACGACGCCAGCACCCTCGGCAACCACGACTTCGACAACGGTCTCGACGGGCTGCAGCGCCAGCTGCCCAACGCCACCTTCCCTTTTCTTATCGCCAACTACGACTTCTCGAAAACGCCGCTGGCCGGCCGCTTTGCCCCGTACAAGGTGTTTGACAAGCAGGGTATTCGGGTGGGCGTGTTCGGCATCGGCATCGAGCTGAGCGGGCTGGTGGCCGATAAAAATTTCGGCCAGACCGTATTTCTCGACCCCGTGGCCAAGGCCAAAGAAATGGTGGCCCAGCTGCGCGGCCCCGAAAAGTGCGACCTCGTCATCTGCCTCTCGCACCTCGGCTACAAGTACGAAAGCACCAAGCTCGACGACTGCAAGCTGGCCGCCCAGGTGTCGGGCATCGACCTGATACTGGGCGGGCACACCCACACGTTCCTGGACGCGCCCGAGCCCATCGCCAGCCCCGACGGCCACTCTACCCTCGTCAACCAAGTGGGCTGGTCGGGCATCAATCTGGGCCGGCTGGATTACGAATTTTCCCCAAAAAACAAGCGGGCCGGGCTGGCAAGCGCCACCGTGGTCCCAGTTCGGGCGGCCTGCTAAAAGCACGACATAAACAAGTGCATTTCGGCTTTTTTAAGTGCGAAGTTTTCCACAATTTTGTCCCCCTCTAAAAAATAACGCCCTCTCCCGGCGACTATTTTCGGTCTTCTTTTTGCTCCCGGCTGGTTGCCGGTTTCCTTTCAATCGTTCACATGCTCAAGGATTTTCGCACGGTTTGGGCTGGCTGCTTGCGCAGTATCTCGGCGGAAATCGGCGAGCAGAGCTTTAAGACCTGGTTCCAGCCCATCGTGCCGGTCGAGCTGAAGGGGAATGTGCTGACCATTCAGGTGCCCAGCGCTTATTTCTACGACTGGCTGGAGGAGCATTACGTGGATGAGCTGCGCCGCGCCCTCTACCAGCAGCTGGGTTCTGAGGGTCGGTTGGAGTACAGCGTCGTCGTCGACCAGGGCAACGACCAAACGCCGCCCCGGGCTCTGCACCTGCCGCCCCCCCGCAAGCAGGCCGCCCCCGACCCGCGCGACGCGCCCCAGTCTATGCCGGGCCCGCCCGCTGGCAACCCGCTGGCTGGCAGCGCCCGCGCCGCCTCGGCCCGCTACGTGAACTCGGGGGCGGTGCGCACCACCCCGCGCGGCAACAACTTCGCCAACGGCGGCGGGTCCGATACGCTGGCCCCGCCCCGCAATCCCTTCGACCAGGCCAAGCCCGTGGATGGCAACCTGGTGCCCTCGCAGCTCAACGGCTCCTACACGTTCGATAACTACATCGAGGGCGACTGCAACCGCCTGGCCCGCTCGGCCGGCTTGGCAGTGGCCAACAAGCCCGGTACCACCAGCTTCAACCCGCTGATGGTGTACGGCGGCGTGGGCCTGGGCAAAACCCACCTCGTGCAGGCCATCGGCAACCACATCAAGGCCACCGCGCCCGAGCGGTTCGTTCTCTACGTGTCGGCTGAGAAGTTCACCAACCAGTTCATCGACAGCGTGCAGCGGGCGCAGGTGCAGGACTTCGCGAACTTCTACCTGCAGGTCGACGCCCTGATTCTGGACGACGTGCAGTTTCTGGCCAACAAGGGCAAGACGCAGGAGATGTTTTTCCACATCTTCAACCACCTGCACCAGTCGGGCAAGCAGATTGTGATGACCTCCGACCGGCCGCCCAAGGACCTGCTGGGCCTGGAAGACCGGCTGCTGAACCGTTTCAAGTGGGGCCTGACGGCTGACGTGCAGAGCCCGGACTTTGAGACGCGGGTGGCCATCATCCGCAACAAGATGGAGCAGGATGGAATTGATATTCCGCCGGACCATGTGGTGGACTACCTCGCCAACTCGGTGCACACCAACGTGCGCGAGCTGGAAGGCGTCATCGCCTCGCTGGTGGCCCAGAGCAGCCTGAGCCGCCGCGACATCGACCTGGAAATGGTGAAGCAGGCCCTGCGCCACATCATCGAGGAAGTGGAGGCCGAGGTCAACCTCGACTTCATTCAGAAGACCGTGGCCGCTTATTTCGGCATCTCGGTTGATTTGCTGAAGGACAAAACCCGCAAAAAGGAAGTGGTGACGGCCCGGCAGGTGGCCATGTATTTCGCCAAGCACCACACCGCGCACACCCTGAAAACCATTGGCTTCCATTTCGGTGGCCGCGACCACACCACTGTGATGCACTCGGTGCAGACGGTGTCGGACCTAGTGGACTCGGATAAGAAATTCCGCGACCAGGTGGACGAGCTGCGGAAGAAGTTCGCCAAGAAATAGGGGCTGTTCCCACCTAAAAAGGAAGGGGGCTACACCGCTGCCGCCGGGCTGCTTTCCTGCAGGGGCAGGTTGTACTTGGCGGCAAACTCGCGCAGCTGCTCGCGAAAGCGGGTTTTGCGCATTTTGCCTTTCACCTCGCGCAGGTTGAGGGCGTAAATTTCGCCATCTTTCTGGCGTACGCGTAGCTGGAAGGACTTTAGCTCGAGGGCGGCGATGTTTTCGGCGGCGAATACCTGCTTGGGGCGGAAAAGGCCATTTTTATGCACGATGTAGCCCGGCGTGAATTCGAGGTAGCTCTGGGTACCAAAAATGGGGGCGTTATTCACCAGCACGTAGCCCAGGTACACGAGCGTGAACACCAGAAACACCCAATGCAGAAAGTGGTAGTCCTGCGCGCCAGTGTTGCTCAGGATGCCGAACAGCACGTAGGCCAGCCAGAAAAAGCCAATGGCGAGCTGGCCCCAGAACGGAACACGGGAGTTGTTGGCGGGGCGGAGACGGATGCGGGTGGTACCAGTGGGCATAGCGACAAATTTAGGGCGAAGATTTTAGTGTAGGGCTAAAACCAAAAAGAACGTCGTGCTGAGCAAAGCCCAAGCACCACTAACGCGGTAGTAATTGCTTACTGCTGCGGTAGGGATGCTTCGGCAAGCTCAGCACGACGTTCTTATTTCATTGTTCAGCTGGTTGGTCCGCCAGAAACCTAGCCCAGGAACTTCGCTTCGAGCGTCATTTTGGGCACGGCGCTCAGCACCTTCGATACCGGGCAGTTTTCCTTAGCATCTTCGGCGTGCTTCTGGAAGTCGTCGGCCGTGATGTTGCCGCCGGTGACGTGGCCCTCTGTGGTGACGTGGATGTGCTCGATGACGGGGTGGCCGTTGTTGGGATTCATCGTCACGGTGCTGGTGGTCTTGATGTTCTGCACCGAATGGCCGTGCTTGGTGAGCACGCTGGTGAGGTACATGGTGTAGCAGCCGGCGTGGGCCGCGCCAATCAGCTCTTCGGGATTAGTGCCGCCTTTGCCTTCGAAGCGGCTGCCCACGGAGTAGGGAGCATTCAGCGCGCCGCTTTCGGTGCTGAGGATGCCGCTGCCTTTGATGTCGCCGGTCCAGGCGGCGGTGCCTTTGTGGTCTGCCATGATGGGGTGAGTTGGGGAAATGGGGAGTGGTGAGGTAAGCTTCAGCCGGCCGCCGTAACGGCCAGCTCTTAAAACCTTAACGGCAGCCCGCGACGCAGGTTGCCGCCGCATGCCCCGCCGCCCACTCCCAACGTACCTTCGCCGCCCTTCCAACGGCCTATTACTTCGAAATGAATGGGACTGAAAGCCACTCTTAGCCAGCCCCTGGCCCGCTACATTGCCCGCCGCTACGCCCGCTGGCAGCACCGCCCCGAAACCACCCAGCGCGAGCTGCTGTCGAAGCTCACGGCCACGGCCGCCGGCACTGCTTTCGGTCGCGCCCACGACCTGGGCGGCATTCGCACGCCCGCCGACCTGACGCGGCAGGTACCCGTGCGCGACTACGAAGCCCTCAAACCGTATTTCGACCGTACTCAGGTCGGCGAGGCCGACGTGCTTTGGCCCGGCCACCCGCTGTACCTGGCCAAAACCAGCGGCACTACGTCCGGCACCAAGTACATCCCGATTACGCGGGATAGCATCCCCAACCACATCGAGGGCGCGCGCGATGCCCTGCTCTACTACATCTACCGCACCGGCCGCAGCCGGTTTCTCGATGGCAAGCTGATATTCCTGTCGGGCTCGCCGGAACTGGAAATGCACCACGGTATCCGCACGGGCCGGCTCTCGGGCATTGCCAACCACCACGTACCAGCGTACTTACGCCGCAACCAGCTGCCCAGCTACGAAACCAACATCATCGAAGACTGGGAAACTAAGCTGGAGCGCATCGTAGACGAAACGCTGGGCGAGAAGATGACCTTGATATCCGGCATTCCGCCTTGGGTGCAGATGTATTTTGACCGCCTTACGGCCCGTACCGGCCGGCCCATCAAGGACCTGTTTCCCGATTTCAACCTGTTCGTGTACGGTGGCGTCAACTTCGAGCCCTACCGCGCTAAGCTCTTCGAAAGCATCGGCCGGCCGGTGGACAGCATCGAGCTGTTCCCGGCCTCCGAGGGCTTCCTGGCCTTCCAGGACGAGCCCGGTAACCCGGGCCTGCTGCTGCTGCTGAACAGCGGCATCTTCTACGAATTCATCCCCGCCGAGCGGTTCTTCGAGCCCGACGCGCCCCGCCTCACCATCGCCGACGTGGAACTGGACCGCAACTACGCCGTCGTGCTCACCTCCAACGCCGGCCTGTGGGCGTACAGCCTCGGCGACACGGTGCGCTTCGTGAGCCTCGCGCCGCATCGCGTGGTGGTCACGGGCCGCATCAAGCACTTCCTCTCGGCCTTCGGCGAGCACGTAATCGGGGAGGAGGTGGAGCAGGCCCTGCGCGAAGTCATGGCTCAAACCCCCGGGGTGGAAGTCACCGAATTTACCGTGGCCCCGCTCGTGAGCGACGACCCCACCACGCCCTCGCGCCACGAGTGGCTGGTGGAATTTGGGCGTGAGCCGAACGACCCCGTCGCCTTCGCCGCCGCCCTGGACACGGCCCTGCGCCGCCGCAATACCTACTACGACGACCTGCGCCGGGGCAGCATTCTGGTGCCGCTACTGCTCACGCCGCTGCCCGCCGGGGCCTTCCAGCGCTACATGAAAAGCCTGGGCCGGCTGGGCGGGCAGAACAAGGTGCCGCGTTTGGGCAACGATAGGAAAGTGGCAGAGGGACTGCTTTCAGCCGGCTAGAAACGAATATCCATTCTAAAAAACCGACCAATTCAAATGGGAGATATAGGGAGTGGCGTGATTTTTTTATTTGGAGCGGCCGTGTTAGCGGGGTTTTGGGAGTCCGCACGTCGGAAGCGAAAAAAGCTATTGCTCCTTGGTCACTCGCGCTTCGTCACGGTAGTAGAATACCGCCCGGAGTTTGGCCGGGTAGCGGGCAGCTGGACCGCTCTGGATTACCCCTATGTAGCGTATCAGGACGATGAAGGCACTTGGCAAACGGAACGATTGAAATACGCCACCAGTAGTGGCAGGGCGTTTTTTATCAGCCTGTTAATCGAAGTAGTGCAGTTTGAAGGGATTCTATATTATCGCCCGACCTTGGAAAGCTGGAACCTGCCGGCCATTGGAGTGGCAGTCGGTGCACTCATCCTCGCCTTGGTGTCTTTGGTCCCTGGGTTGGCCTCTTGGCTGGATTTCTAAATAAATACACGCGCCTCGCCTTCGACCTCGACAACACCCTCATCCGCTCAGTTTTTGGCATCAACTTATTAATTTACGACTCCTAGAGCATGCGGCTGGAAGGCGAACGACACGGCTTCCGCGTGCTGGTGATGCGGCCGGACAATGCGGCGTGGGCGCAAAAAATCCAAGAAGCTTTAGAAGCGTATTGAAGCGCTTGTACTTAATATGAAAAGAAGTAAAATTGTATTCACCGCTAATGTTGACCTTGATGGAGACTGCTCGTTTGATATTGAGGTTATCAGGCCCGATGTGAAAACACACACTTACATATCTTATGGTCATGCTGATTTATTCACCGAATTTGGAAAGCAGTTGATGGCCTTTCCAAGGGATGCTGCCGAAACAGTCTGCTTTGAATGGGGCTCCGCTGAACATCCATCGTCACTTGGCTACTTGCGGATAGAAGCATATTGCACTTCTCCTATGGGGCACACAGCCTTGCGAATAATAGCCGACAATAATGAATTGCGGGCTACTCATCATCGGTTTGAATTTTCAATATCTTCAGAAGCCGCTTCTATAAACCGCTTAGGAGCGTTGCTGGTGAACTGGCAGGTCGAAAGCACTCCGCAAATAGTATGGAAAGCCGAAACCAGATGACATCCAAACCCGCCCTCCACGCCCTCTGCCACGCTTTCATCGAGCAGCGCATTGCTGCCGCCCGCACCGCCATGCAGGCGGCCCAGGAATCCTCCTCCTCCGAAACCAAGAGCAGCGCCGGCGACAAGTATGAAACCGGCCGCGAAATGGCCAACGCCGAGCGCGACCGCAACGCCGCCCACATGCAGCAGGCCCAGCAGCTGCAAGCCGAGCTCGCCCGCCTCAACCCCGATGCGCCCTGCGATACCGTGCGCCCCGGCGCGCTAGTTGGTACCAGCATGGGCCGGTTCTACATCAGCGTCAGCGCCGGCCAGCTCGAAGGGACGGACGTGTTTGCCGTATCGCCCGCCGCGCCGGTGGCCGTGGCGCTTAAGGGCCTGCGGGCGGGGCAGGAGGCCGTTTTCAACGGCAAAACGGTGCGGGTGGAAACGGTGGAATAGCGAGCGGCGATTGCGCTATTTCCACTCCCCGGCGCCATCCGCCGGCTTGTCGCTGTCGGGCTTTATCAGGCGGAATTCTACCCGGCGGTTCACCCTGGCGTCGGCGTCGGTCAGCTCGTCTTTCAGGGGTTTGAAGGAGCCGTAGCCGAAGCTCTCGATGCGGTTGGGTTGCAGCTTGCCTTTGCGTTCGATGTAGCGCCGGATGGCTTCGGCGCGGTCCTGCGAGAGCTTCTCGTTCACCTCGGGGTCGCCGCTGCTGTCGGTGTGGCCCGCGATGCTGAGCCGGAACGTGGGGTGGTCGACCAGGAATACCGCGATGCGGTCGAGGGTGGAGTGCATGCTGGCCAGCACGTTGGCCTTGCCCTGCTCAAACTCCAGATTCTTGAAAATCAGGGGCAGCTTGTAGTCGATGCTGTTCGTGAGCAGCGTCATCACCGTGTCGCCCCGTAGCGCAAACTGCTTTTCCACCGAGAAAAAGTCGGGACTTTGAATCAGCATGGCGTAGTGCGAGCCCTCCATCAGTTCGAAGTCGAATGTGCCGTCGGGTCGGATAAACTTGCTGGCCACCTCCACGCCGTTATCGGTGTCGATGATGCTCACAATGCCATTCAGCGGCTTGTTGCTCACCGAATCAAGCAGCGTGCCTTCCACCTTGGTCGTGGCCAGGGGCTGGGCCTCCATCGGCAGGGGGAAAGAGTAGAGGTCGAGGTTGTTCAGCTCCTGCGCCTCGGAGCGGGCGTAGTACAGGTTTTTGCTCTCGCGGTCGATGGTGAAGTAGTACTCCGAGCCTTTGCCGTTCACCAGCGGGCCAATGTTCTTGGGTTCCTGCCAGCGCCCGGCCACCTTGTAGGTTTTGTAAATATCGAAATCGCCGAAGTTCAGCAACTGCCCCCGCGAGCTGAAGTACAACACGTGGTAGAGCGGGTGGTAGAACGGGCTCACCTCGTTTTCGCGGGTGTTGATGACCGGGCCCATGTTCTCGGCCGGGCTCCACTGCCCGTTGCGCAGCTTGTGGGTGAAATAGATGTCGGACAGCCCGAAGCCGCCCAGCCGGTCGGAAGCGAAGTACAGCGTGTCTTCATTCTGCGAGAGGGTAGGTTGCGAGTCCCAGGCCGGCGAGTTCACCAGCCCGCCCAGGCTTTTGGGGGTGCTCCACTTGCCATCCTTGCCCCGCGTGGCGGTATAGAGGTCGCAGTTGCCGTGGCAGGTGGCGCACTCGCAGCGGGCGAAGAAAATGGTGCGGCCGTCCTTGCTCAGGCAGGCCGAGCCCTCGTTGTTGGGCGAGTTGATGGGCTTGGGCAGCGGCTCGGCGTCGGTCCAGCTCTCGCCTTCCTTGTGCGAGGTGTAGAGGTCCTCATCTATCACGCCGGTCAGCCCGCGCCGGTGCCGCTTGCTGCTGAAAATCATCAGCGAATCATTGCCCGCCAGCGCCGGCCCGTAGTCGGGGGCCTTGCTGTTGATGGCATCGCCCATGCTCGTGTACACGCCCTTGGGCGGATGGAAGGTATTGAGGTTCTTGCGGTACTCCACCAGGTCGTAGTACGTTTTCAGGGGTACGTACAGGGGCGTCTGCTTCTGCTCCAGCGAGTCGTAGTAGAGCTGAATGCGCTTGGTATCGGCGCGGCTGTGCTTGAGGGCGAGGCGGTAGTAGGCCTTGGCTTTTACGGTCTGGCTATCGCGCTGCAACAGTTGGCCCAGGTGCCAAATCATGTCGGTGTTTTTGGCGAAGTTGGTGGGGCCGAACTTGGCCACGTAGTCTTCCAGCAGGAGCCGTGCCTGATGAAACTGCCGCCGCTTTTCGGCCTTGGTAATAGCCCGTAGGGCCTTCTTATCCTCGTAAAATGGGTATTTGTTGATATTGACGAAGTCGGGGGTGCCGTCGGGCCGCAGGTGCAACTTGCGGCTGGTGCGGCCGCCCAGCGCACGTATCCGGTAGGTGGGCCGGGTGCTGGCCGGAGCTTGGGCCGCCGGCCGCACCGCCTGGCGCGGGGCCGCCGAAGCCCCGCCGCTGGTGGTATCGGCCGAGGGCGCGGCCGACGCGGGAATTTTCTTTGCCGGCCGGCGCTGGGCCACGGCCGAGCTCATCCCCAGGCTTCCGCCCAGCAGTGCAATTAGCAGTACCCGCAAATACCGACGCAATGAAAAGGGCATTGGTAGAGTAATAAAACTTTGATATGTTGCGCAAGTTGCCAACAATTTAGCGATTTACAGAAAACGTTTTCGGAATTCGTGGAACCATCGGGCGGTGTGCCTAGCAACATCGCTCGCGAGGCGCTAATAAAAACCAGCCCAGCAACAGGATTACGGGTGGCGGGCAATCTGCTGCGCCGCGCGCCGCATGACGTTTCGGAGTGGCTATTCGCCCCGCCCGGATGCCCGCCGCTTTGGCCGAAACCGGGCGCTGGCACGGCCCTTGAAAGCCAGTCGGTGCGGTTCGCCGTACCTTGTATATCTCGCGCTACGGGACTTCGGGCTGCCAATGTGGCACCTGCCTCTGTGGCCTTGCCTTATTTCTGTTCATGCGTCCAGCATCCGTTCGATATTCAGCCCAGTTCCCCGTAAGGGCCCTCGGCGACTCTCACTCTCAACCTGAAGCCATCGCCATTATGGCCGCCGACCCCGACCACCTGCTGCGCGGCGACGATGCCCCGGCCACGCTGCCGCTGCTGCCCGTGCGCAACACCGTGCTGTTTCCGGGCGTGGTGCTGCCGGTGACGGTAGCCCGCAAAAAAAGCGTGAAGCTGGTGCGCAAAGCCTACGCCGCCGACAAGCTCCTCGGCGTGGTAGCCCAGCTCAACCCCGACGCCGACGAGCCCGCCACCGACGAGCTGCACCAGGTTGGCACTCTGGCCCGCATTCTGAAGCTGCTGGAGCAGCCCGACGGTCAGATTACCATTATCCTGCAGGGCCAGGTGCGCTTCCGCATCGAGGAGCAGCTGTCGTTTTCGCCGCTGTTGGCCCGCGTGAGCTACTTCCCGGAGGTGGCCCTGAACCCCGAGGTGCCCGGCGAATTCGGCCTGTTGCAGGCCCTGCGCGAGGCCGCCACCAAAGTACTGGAGCTTACGCCCGAGATTCCAATGGAAGCCCGGGCCATGCTCGACGGCATTCAGTCGCCGGCGTTTCTCACGCATTTCCTGTCGAGCAACGTACAGCTCGACCTCGCTGCCAAGCAGAAATTACTGGACCTGGCCGACCCCGAGCAGCAGGCCCGTCAGCTGCTCGAAGCCCTGCTCAGCCAGGCCGAGCTGCTCGAAATCAAGCAGGACATCCGCTCGAAAACCCACACCGGCATCGATGCCCAGCAGCGCGAATACTTCCTGCGCCAGCAGCTCAAAACCCTACAGGACGAGCTGGGTCCCGACGGCACCGAAGAAGACGTTCCCCGCCTGCGCGCCCGCGCCGAGACTAAAAAGTGGCCCGAGGCCGTGGCGCTTCACTTCAAAAAGGAGATGGAGAAGCTGGCCCGCACCAACCCAATGGCCCCCGATTATTCGGTGAACATGAACTACGTTGAGTTCCTGCTCGACCTGCCCTGGGGCGAGTACACCAAGGATAAATTTAACCTCAAGCAAACCAAGAAAATCCTTGATGCCGACCACTTCGGCATCGAGAAAGTGAAGGAGCGGATTCTGGAGTATATCGCCGTGCTCAAGCTGAAGCAGGATTTGAAAGCGCCGATTTTGTGCCTCTACGGCCCGCCCGGCGTGGGCAAAACCAGCCTTGGCCGCAGCATTGCCAACGCCATGGGCCGCAAATACATCCGCATGAGCCTGGGCGGGGTACGTGACGAGGCCGAGATTCGCGGGCACCGCAAAACCTACGTGGGGGCCATGCCCGGCCGTATCATTGCCCAGATTAAGAAGGCCGGTACCAGCAACCCGGTCATCATTCTCGATGAGATTGACAAGGTGAGCAGCGACTTCCGCGGCGACCCCAGCTCGGCCCTGCTCGAAGTGCTCGACCCCGAGCAGAATGCCACTTTTACCGACAATTACTTGGAGGTGGAGTACGACCTGAGCAAGGTGCTATTCATCGCCACGGCCAACTCGCTCGATACCATTCAGCCCGCCCTGCGCGACCGCATGGAAATCATCGACCTCACCGGCTACACCCAGGACGAAAAGGTGCAGATTGCCCGTAAGCACCTTTGGCCCAAGCAGTTGAAAGAGCATGGCCTGGGCGAAGCCGAAGTGAAAATTACCGATGCCGCGTTGCACCGCGTAGCCGACGACTACACCCGCGAAAGCGGCGTGCGCGGTCTGGAGCGCAAGCTGGCCGCCGTGACGCGCAACCTGGCCCGCCGCAAGGCCGGCAAGGAGCCGCTGCCCGCCACGATGGAGCCGGCCGAAATCCGCAAGATTCTCGGGGCGGCCATTTTCGACCGCGACCAGTACCAGGACAACGACACCGCCGGCGTGGTAACGGGCCTGGCCTGGACCTCGGTGGGCGGCGACATCCTGTTCGTGGAAAGCCTGCTGAGCCGGGGCCGGGGCAAGCTCACGCTTTCGGGCCAGCTCGGCGACGTGATGAAGGAATCGGCAATTACGGCCCTCAGCTACCTGCGCTCGCGGGCCGATGAAATCGGCATCGACTACCGCCTTTTCGAACAGTACGACCTGCACATCCACTTCCCCGAGGGCGCGGTGCCCAAGGATGGGCCCAGCGCGGGCATCGCCATCTTCACCAGCATGGCCTCGGCTTTCACTCAGCGTCGGGTGCGCCCGCGTCTGGCCATGACCGGCGAAATCACCCTGCGCGGCAAGGTGCTGCCCGTGGGCGGCATCAAGGAGAAGCTGCTGGCGGCCCGCCGCGCCGGCATGAAGGACATCATCCTGTGCCCCAAGAATCGCAAGGACATCGAGGAAATTCAGGAGGACTACCTCAAGGGCCTCACCATTCACTATTGCGACCGCGTGGACGACGTGCTGCGCGTGGCCCTGCTCGACGAGTTGGTGCCGCACCCCCAGAAGCTGCCGGTGCGCGACGAGCCCGTGCCGGTAGCGGGGCCCAGCGTGGAAGTGCAGTGACATGCCAATACATAAGAACGTCATGCTTCGACTTCGCTCAGCATGACGTTCCGATGTGATTTCTAAACAGATTCATAGTAAATTATTGCATTGCGCGGTAGAGATGCTTCGACTTCGCTCAGCATGACGGTTTGCTTTGGCTGAACAATCAGATGCTTTCAGGTACTTTCTTTCCCGGTATTGGCGTTAGCAGCCGCAGCGGGTTTTCCTTCCGCCGTACCTTAGTAATATGAAGCATCTTTCCGCGTGCCGGCTGGTCGGTTTAGGGTTGTTATTGGGCGGATTGGGGCTGCGACCCGTTGCGGCGCAGCAGTTGGGTGGCCGCACGGTGTTTCCGTTCTTAGACCTGCCGCCGAGTGCCCATCTGGCCGCACTGGGCGGCATGAACCCGTCGACCCGCACCGACGACCCGACCATGCTCTACGGCAACCCGGCCCTGCTGAACTCCGACATGGACGGCCGCCTGGCCCTGAGCTACGTGGCCTACATGGCCGACATCAAGCAGAGCACCGCCGCCTACGTCTTCAACACCCAGAAGTTTGGCCGGATGGGCGTGGGCATCACCTACCTCAACTACGGCAGTTTCGAGAGCTACGATGCGGCCGGCAACACTTTGGGCACCTTCGGCGTGAACGAGTACACCGTGGGCCTGTCGGATGCCTATACGAAGGGAAAATTTACCTTCGGAGCCACCGCTAAGCTGGCCGTGAGCAGCATTGCGGGCAGCCGCTCGCTGGCCGGCGTGGCCGATGCGGGCGTGGTCTACAAGCACCCCACCGCCGATTTCACGGCCGGGCTGGTGGTAAAATCAGCCGGCTATCAGTTCGTCACCTATCCCGGCACCGACCGCGGCCGCCTGCCGCTCGACGTGCAGCTCGGGGCCACCGTGAAGCCCGAGCACATGCCCGTGCGCTTCTCGCTTACGGCCCACCACTTGCAGCAGTGGGATATTCAGTACCTCGACCCCAACGCCCGCGGTACTGTCGATGCCAGCGGCGTGGAGAAGAAGCCCACCCGCAGCTTCGGCGATAACCTGGCCCGGCATTTCACGGCTAGTGCGGCCCTGGTGCTGGGCCCGGGCCTGCAGCTGCGCGCGGGCTACAACCACCTGCAGCGCCGCGAGCTGCGCCTGGAGAACACCAGCGGCAGCGCCGGCCTCAGTTTTGGCGCGATGGTTAAAATCAGCACCTTTCAGCTCGATTACACGCACGCCACGCTGCAGGCAGCCGGTTCCAGCGAGTACATCACCGTCTCCCGTAGCCTCGATTCGCTGTTTAAGAAGAAGGATAAAAGCACCACGCCGAGCGTGCCCAAAGCCACGCCCGACGGGGCGAGAACCCGGTACCGCAAAGTCGGCTCCTGACCCATCGTGCGGCGAACCTTTGCCCATGCCGCGCGGTATTCTGCCAAATAATCATCCATGCAAAACTTCCTTACTCCGGCCCAGATTGTGGCCGAGCTCGACAAGTACATCATCGGCCAGCACGAGGCCAAGCGCCACGTGGCCATTGCCCTGCGCAACCGCTGGCGCCGCCTGCATGCCCCGGCCGACATGCAGGCCGAAATAGTGCCCAACAACATTCTGATGATTGGGGCCACCGGCGTGGGCAAAACCGAAATTGCCCGCCGCCTCGCTCACCTCGCCGACGCGCCCTTTGTGAAGGTCGAAGCCAGCAAATTCACCGAGGTTGGCTACGTGGGCCGCGACGTGGAAAGCATGGTGCGCGACCTGGCCGAGCAGTCGTTCAACCGCGTGAAAGCCCGCCGCCAGGAAGCTGTGAAAGCCCAGGCCGCCGATGCCGTGGAGGAAGTTATTCTCGACGCGCTTATCCCATCCATTGGCCAGCCGGCCGGAGTCAAAGCCGGCGTCGGCTTCGGCAGTGGGGGAGGCAACGACATGCCCACGTCGGACACCGAGCTGAATGAGCGCACCCGCGAGCGGTTCCGCCAGAAAATTAAAAACGGCGAGCTCGAAGACCGTAAAATTGAAATTCAAGTGGCCCAGGGTGCACCCAGCATCGGTATTATGGGGGCGCCGGGCATGGATGAAAACGCCATGTCGGGCCTGCAGGATATGCTGGGCAACATGATGCCCAAGAAAACCCGTAAGCGCAAAGTAACCGTGGCCGAAGCCCGCAGGCTGCTGCTCGACGAGGAAGCCGCCAAGCTCATCGACATGGATGAGGTGAAGGACGAGGCCGTTCGGCAGTGCGAAAATGCCGGCATCATCTTCATCGACGAAATCGATAAAGTGGCCAGTAGCGGCGGTAAAGGCGGTGGCTCCGGCCCCGACGTGAGCCGCCAGGGCGTGCAGCGCGACCTGCTGCCCATTGTGGAGGGCTCGGCCGTGAACACCAAATACGGCATCGTCAACACCGACCACATCCTGTTCATCGCCGCCGGCGCTTTCCACGTTTCCAAGCCCAGCGACCTGATTCCCGAGCTGCAGGGCCGCTTCCCCATCCGCGTCGAGCTGCAGAGCCTGACCAAAGACGACTTCTACCACATTCTCAAGGAGCCTAAAAACGCCCTCACCAAGCAGTACGAAGCTTTGCTGCAAGCCGAGGAAGTAGCGCTCACCTTCGACGACGCGGCGCTGGAACGCCTGGCCGAAATCGCGTTCGAAGTAAATGGCGAAGTCGAGAATATTGGGGCCCGCCGCCTGCACACCGTTATGAGCCGCCTGCTCAACGACATTCTTTACGATGTGCCTGATAAGATTGGCCCCAACGCCCACATTCAAATTACGGCCGCGCTGGTCGATGAGCGCCTCCGTGATATGGTGAAGAACCGCGACTTGAGCCAGTATATCCTGTGAGGCATTTAGTCGCTTTTTCCCACAAAAAAGCCCCAGCCAATTTGGCTGGGGCTTTTTTATTCAATCAGGTACCCTGGTTTACTGAACGCGCACACGCACGCGCTCTGGGATAATGGTTGCGCCATTATCGAGCGTCAGCAGGAAGTAGTACTCAATCTGGGTCGGGGTCTGCGGGTTAGTCGATACCACGGGGTTCACCGTGGCAGTGCCTGCCCCTACGCGGGTCCGGTACTTGGTGTAGGTATCCAGGTCCGACGTGAAGGTGATGGTATTGGAGCCATTACCCGGAATTGCTACAGCCGCGCTGGTTGCCGTGTTGTAGTTGTAGAGCACGGCGGGAGCACCGGTCTGCAGGTCGCGCAGGCCGTTGTTACCCGTCGTTACCTTGGTAATCTCCTTGATTTTGCCTTTGTCGGCGGGAATGGAGAACGTAATCGTGAAAGCGCCAGCGGGAGCAGTAGCGAAGAACACCGGGAAGCGCTCGAACACATTAAAGTTCGTGACGGTCACCGGAATGTCAGCCAGGCTGGGTGCCAGGGGGTCCAGGTTGTTGTTATCGTAGGCCTTCTTGCAGGAAACAGCGCTTCCGGCCAGCAAAACCAAGGCGAATAATTGAATGAGTTGCTTTTTCATGTCGAAAATCGGATGAGAAGTTAAACGAAGGGGCGGCTTACTGCGCCCACCACACTGGCGCGCTGGTCCGGATGTTCTTGTCCAGGCCTTCGGCGTTCGTGTTGGCGTTCAGCTCCGAGTTAGGATATGGAATGCGACGGGGGATGATTGCGGGGTCGTCGCCGGCGGCATTCTGCACCACGGCCAAACGGGGGTAACCGGTACGGCGGTAGTCGTTGTAGGCTTCGTAGCCGTTGCCAACCCAGGCAATCCATTTCTGGGTAATAATCTGGTTTTGAGCCAAGGTAGCGTTAGTGCTCAGCAGCGCTACCCGGGGGTTGGCAGTAAAGTAGGCCGTCACGTCCGCATCGGCTATGCCAGCCTTGGTCATCGAAGCGCGGATGGCGCTCTGGTAAAGCGACTGGGCCGTAGTGCCAGCCGGCAGGGTGAACCCAGGCAGGCCCTGTACGGCCGATTCGGCCAGGATGAACAAGCGCTGGAAGTTGGTGAGCAGGCGAGCCGGAGCTTCACCGCCCGCCCCGCGGATGTACACGTTGTAGCGCGAGCGGTTGGCCCGTACGGGTACGGCGTTGGGCGAGCCGTTCTGGTAGCCCGTGAAGACACCCACTGGCGTAACCGTGCCCGTCACGTTCACCAACGTGCCGGTGAGTACCGGAGTTGGCGTCATGTTGAAGTAAATAGGCAGGCGAGGGTCCCGGCGCACGCTCATGCTGTCGAGCAGACGCTGGCTTAGCATCTGGTCGTCGGGGCGCGTTACGAAATTGAACTGGTACAACGGGTTCAGGTTGGTCGTCGACGTGCCGAAGGGAACCTGAAAGTCGTTGGCGTTCGTGGTGATAGCACCGGCGGCGGCCTGCGCAATGATAGGGCCAGCCAATGCCGGCTCTTTCTTGCTGATGGTGTTGGCCAGCTTCAGCAGCAGGGTGTTACCCATTTGCTTCCACTTATTCAGGTCACCACCATAAACCGGGTCATCAGCGGCGCTGGGCTTCAGGGTGCTGGGCTTATCAAGGTCGGCCAGGCCGTCCTTCACCAGCTCAAACAGGCTCTTAATGCCTTTGGCCGTGTTGCCTTTGTAGATGTCCTCCTGCTTATCGAAGCGGGGAGTGAGGATGGCCGTTCCCTGCAGGGCCTGGGAGTAGGGAATATCACCGTAGAGGTCGGTGGTGAGGGCGAAGTTGTACGCTTGAATCAGCTTGGCAATACCGCCGTAAGCGGGGCTGTTTTTTTGTACCGCTTGGTCAATCAACAACTTGGTGTTCACCAGCGAGCCATTGTAGAGCTCCCCGTTCCACTGGTTGTCGAACGAGCCCCGGATGTTATACACATCGTAGGTAGCCGACTGGTTGGCAATGCCGGCAATGTGCTGCACCAGCAGTGAGGTAACGCGGCCCAGGTCGTTGGTGTTAGCGAAACCCGTCGTGAGCAGGGTGCTCGTCAGGAGCAGCGGCATGCCCACGGCGGCCGGGCTGTTGGGGTTCTGGTTCACGTCCAGAAACTCATCTTTACTGCAGCTGGTAGAAGAAAGTACGACCGTTGCTGCCAGGGCAAGGCCCCAGAATTGGTTCTTTTTCATATAGAAGAAAGTACTCAAATTATAGAGTGAAGCGCAGGTTTACACCATAGTTGCGCGTGTTTGGCGGACCCTGCAGCTCCAGGCCACGAATGTTGCCCGCGCCCTGCGTGTTCGTCTCGGGGTCGAAGTTGGCATTGGGAGCGTAGTAGAACAGGTTGCGGCCCGAAAGCGTGATGCTGGCTTGGCCGAAGGGCGTTTTTTCCAGCAGGGCCTTGGGCAGGGTGTAGCCAATGGAAGCTTCGCGGAGGCGGTACACGGATGCATCGTACACGTTGAACTCGCTCTGCAGGCCACCAATGGCGCCGTAGTATTGCTGCGCATCAATCTGGATGTTGTTTTCGCGGTAGCTACCGTCAGGATTGCGAATAACGCCGGGGATGACGCGGGGAGCCTCGCGGTTAACGGCCGTTTCGGCCAAGTGGCCGTTCGACTTCTGCACGGCGTTGGTGAAGGACAGCAGCTGGGCACCGTAGGTAGCATCGACCAGGAACGAGAGCGACAGGCCACGGTAGCTCACGGTGTTCGTGATGCCACCCTGCCACTGAGGGTTCGGGTTCGAGAGGATGGAGTTGGGAACGGTGTTGCTGTCGAAGCTACCGGTAGCCGGGTTGATGATGTAGCGACCCACCACGCTGGGGTCGTTGGCCTTGCCATTCGCGTCGGTGGCAGGTACGCGGGGAACCTTGCTGCCGATGATGATGCCGTAAGGCTGACCAACCTGGAAGGAGGGTACGCTGCCGATGAAGGCACTGCCGTTTACCGAGGCGGTAATCACGTCAGGAGCAATCGAGATAACCTCGTTCTTGATGTGCGTGAAGTTGGCATTGATATCCCATTTGAAATTCGTCGTACGAACGGGCGATACAATCATCAAGGCCTCAAAACCCGTGTTGTCTACCCGGCCCACGTTGGTAACGCGGGAGAGGTAGCCGGTCGAGCCGGGCGTGGTAATCGGAATAATCTGGTTTTCGCTAATCGTCTTGAAGTACGACAGGTCAAACGTCAGGCGGTTGTTGAAGAAGCCCAGGTTGGTGCCTGCCTCAAACGACTTCGTGAATTCCGGAGTCAGCGTAGTTCCGCCACCCAGGGCGCTGCTGATGCCAAAGCCAGGGTACGTAACGCCATTGACCGTGAAGGGGAAGCTGATGTTGCCCACGTTGTTGCCCAGCGAAGCCGAGTTATAGTAGGTTTCCAGCGCGTAGGTGGCTGCATCCTTGCCCACACGGGCGACGTTGGCCCGCAGCTTGCCGTACGTGAAGATGTCGTTCGACAGCTTAAAGGCGTCGCTGAAGACAAAGCCCACAGTCGCGGCGGGGTAGAAGAACGTGTTGTGAGCTGTGGGCAGCGTCGACGATTGGTCGGCCCGGCCGGTCAGCTCCAGAAAGAGGTAGTTGTTATAGGCCAGCGAGAGCTGTGCGTAGTAGCCCAACAGACGGCGCACGGAAGAGCTCTCGCCCGAGGCCGTGAACTGCGTACCGGCCTGCGCGTTGTAGAACGGGAAAGCCAGGGCATCGGCCTGCGACTGAATGCTTTGCGCCCGACGCTGGTTGATGTTCTGACCGAGCAGCAGCGAGGCGTTGAAGCCTTCGGTGATGATGTTGTCCTTCTTCAGCGTTACGAGCAGGTCGCCGTTGATTTCGCTGCGGTAAATGGCCTGGTCGAGTACCTGGCCACCGGGAACCCGCGCCGAGCCGAGCGCAAAAATCTGCTTGCGGCGGTCGGTATACGTATCCAGACCAGCGCGGTAGGCCACGTTCAGCCAGGGCGTTACATCGTAGCTGAGGTTGGCTACGTTGATGAAGCGCGTCAGATTAGAGGTAGTGGGGTTGTTGCGCAGGTTGAAGTAGGGGTTGTCCGAGCCCGGGAAGAAAATGTTGCCCCCCGTGTTGGGGTCCTGCGAGGGCAGCCCCTGCAGGTTATAGCTGCGCGGAATAGCGGGCAGCTGGCCAAATGCCGAGCTACCGTTGCCAATCAGCGGACCTACCTGGTTGGTCTGAATGAAGCTAACGGAACCACCGGCCCGCAGCTTGTTGATGAGCTTCACGTTGCCACCCAACTGCACGTTGGTGCGTTTCAGGGAAGAATTCTCGGTGATGCCCTTCTGGTCGGTGTTGTTCACGTTCAGCGACACATTCTGGTCGGCATTGCCGCCCACGATGTTCACCCCGTTGTTCAGAATGCGGCCCTGGCGGTAAAAGTCCCGGATGTTGTCTGGATAAGCCTGGTAGGGCAGCGTGCTGCCATCGGTGAGGAGCAGGCCGTTGGCCAAGGTTGGCGTCGTGCCGAAGCGGGGGCCGTAGGAGGCGCGCGAAGCCGTGTTCACGTCGCCCAAGCCGCCGGAAGTCACGACTACGCCCTGGGTACCCTGGCCATAGTCGTTTTGCAGCTTAGCCAGGCCATACACGTTCGACACGTTGTAGCTCGACGTAACCGTAACCTCGGTTTTGCCTTTGGCGTTGCGCCCCGACTTGGTGGTGATGATGACAGCACCCGAAGCGGCCCGCGAGCCGTAGAGGGCGGCAGCGGCCGGCCCTTTCAGGATGTTGATGCTGGCAATGGTTTCGGGGTCGATGTCGTTGGCGCGGTTCGACGTTTGGGCGCCGCCGAGCGTGCCCAGCGGGCCGCCGTTGGTGCGGTCGAGGTCGTTGCTAATCGGAATACCGTCCACCACGAACAGCGGCTGGTTGCTGCCCTGCAGCGAGCTAATACCCCGGATGTTGATGTTAGTGGACGAACCGGCAAGGCCGCTGGCCCCGGTAATGTTCACGCCGGCCACTTTGCCCTGCAGCGCATTCAGTACGTTGGGCTCCGATTTCTGCGAAATCTGGTCGGCTTTGATTTCCTGGGTCGCGTAGCCCAGCGAGCGCACGTCCTTTTCGATGCCAAGGGCCGTTACCACAACCTCGCTCAGCTGCTTGTTGTCCTGGGCGAGTGCGATGTTAACTTCCGCAGCGGTGCCGATGGCCCGCTCCTGGGTTGCCATGCCTACCGACGAAAAAACGAGCGTACCGCCCGCTTCTGGCACCGACAAAGTGAATTTGCCGTCTGAGTTGGTCGAAATGCCAGTGGATGTTCCTTTCAATAGCACCGTGACGCCGGGTAACCCCTCGCCAGAGGCTTGGTCAGTTACTCGCCCCGAGATGGCGCGCGTTTGCGCCAGCACTCCGGTGAGGAAAGTAAACATGAGCACCAAGCTCATGAGTATGGATTTTTTCATGGGTAAAAAATTAAGGTTTGGGATGAAAACAAAACAGGGGTGGGATGGCAGCTATGGCCAAAAATAAGCCATGTATCGCAGATTCTGATGCGGTAGGTTTAACAAACGCATGTATTTTCCTTAACATCACAACAACAATGAGTATTGTGTGAATTTAGAATCGCGATTTTCTGAGTATTACTTAATGGGGCTAATTATTTGTTAATCAATGATTTTTGGGTATCGTATGCAAGTGGCGCGGGGCATATTCAGACAAGCTGGACTGCTCAAAAAAACATAGGTAATGCCATAGTTTTCTTTTATCAGCACAGCGGATACCTTGTCGGATTGCCATTGGTACTACTCAATTTGCTCATTTTTCTGCAACTCGGTGCGCTAACGATGGAAGCGCAAGACCCTGAAAAAATCTGCCAGTAGGAATGCTTGGATGAGATTTGAAAGCGAAAAACCCACCTGAATGGGGCGCAAGGTAGAAGGATTTTTCAGCAAGAATACCATTATCCTCCGCTGGCTAGGTTAGCAAGCCTCAGGGGGGATTGTCGGAAACCATTCGGACGATGCGGGAGCAGCCCGATTTACACACGGCTCCGCAATTTAACTCGCGCGGCGGAGTACACAACAAAGCCCCAGCGGGATGGGATACGGGTAGTGAAACCAGTAAAAACAAGGGCATAGCCTCACCCGGGCGGTATTTATTGTTCGGATATCGCCTCGCAGGGGCTTCAACTACTCACGCAAAAGCAACCTTATATGCAGCGCGTTCTGCATGACGGTGTTTACGCTACTCGTTTACTTGACTGCATAACCCGATTTGCGGACTACCGAAGATAACTCCGCTGGGGCTTAACCACGTACTCCGCAACTTGGATTACATAAGCCTCGCGTGGCGCAGTTCTGGTAGTTGATAAGCACGGGTTCCATTATCAAGGCAAAAAGGCCCGCTGCACGTGCAGCGGGCCTTTTTCGGCATTATTACAGGTGCCGTTACTCGCGCGATACGCGCAGGGTACGGCTGCTGCCATCGGGCAGCTGCACGCGCACCAGGTAGAGGCCGGCGGGCAGGCCGGCCGCTTCGGGCCACTGCACGGTACTGGGGCCGGCGGCCAGGCGCTCGGTGGTGCGGCGCAGCAACACGCGGCCCGTTACGTCGAGCAGGGTGATGCTTACCTGCGGCAAGCCGGTGGGCAGGCCCAGGTTCAGGCGCAGGCCCTGGCTGCCGAAGGGGTTGGGCTGGGCACTGAACTCCGTGGCCTGAGCCAGGGTGCTTTGCTGGCCCAACGTTACGCCCACGGGCAACAGGAAGCTCACCACGCTCTGCGAGCCGGCCAGGTTGCCACTGTTGTCGCGCAGCTCGATGCGCTGGTCGCCGCCGCAGCCGTTGAGTACGGCAATGTCGTCGATGAACCAGCCTTCGGGGCCGGCAGGGCTACCGTTGTCGGTGCGGGTGTGGAAGCGCACGAGCACGCTGGTGCCCGCAAACGAGCGCAGGTCGACAACCGAGCGAATGAAGCCGGGTGTGCCGTTGGTTGCGCTCTGGCCCGAGAATACCCAGGCCCCCGGTGCCGTCGTGCTGGGGTCGAGCGTGGTGTTAGGGGCATTTAACACGAAGAAGGACTTGGCGTTCTGCCAGGTAGTGCCGTTGTTGGTCGAAATCTCCACGGCTCCGCCGTCGAAGCCTCCCTCGAAGTTATAGTAGTGATAGAACGAGAGCACCGACAGGCCCGTGGGCGTGAAGGGGGCCGAGGTCAGCACGAAATCGGCGGGGGTATCGGGGGCCGGCGAAAACCAGCTGCTGGTGCCGGTGTTGGCGCGAGCGGTGCTGGGAGCAAAGCCGGTAGTACCGGTAATTGACTGCGGCGTGAAGCCGCCGGTGGTGCTCACGTCGCGGTTGTCGTTCACTGGAAAGACGGGCGCACAGGCTGCCGCCGCCGTAGCCTGCGCCTGGAAGCGGAGGGTGCGGACCTGCCCTGGGGCCGTGAAGGTGATGTTGCTGAAGGTTACTTTATTGCCAACCAGGGTGCCACCCGTCGAGCTGCTCAGAAACTGCATGCCCGCCGGCAGCTCATCCGTGAGCACGTAGGGCGTGTTGGGCACGGTCAGCAGCGAGCTTACCTGCAGGCTCACGTCGAAAATATTGCTGGCCACTACGCCGGCAGTAGGCAGCAGCTTGGCTGGCGGCGGGATGTCGAAAGCGGCCACCTGGTCGGTAGCGCTGCCCGACGAGCCCTGGCTGGCACTGTAGCCCATGCCGCGGCGCGCAAACGCCGCCCAGATGGTGTTCTGGTACTGGCCCTGGTACAGCACGGAGTCGGCTTTCAGAATGGCATCGCGCGAATCGAGGAAGCCGGGCTGGCAGGGCTGGAGCTTCATGCCCTGCATCACGAGCTGCAGGGCCACGTTGTTGCCGCCGTTGGCCGCGCCGTTAAACAGGTTGGGCTGAATGTTGCCGCGCTGCTGAATAACCGCCCAGGTCATGTCCCACAGTGCCGCGCACCACACCTCGCCAATAGCGTGCACCTCGGGGTTGGTGGCCACGTTGGCGTAGGTGAGCGGGTTGGTAGTTAGGGAATTGGAATAGGGGTAGCGCCGAATGCCGGTGCCGGTGCTGGCCTGGCCCACCGCGTAGTTGCCCACCGGGCGGGCATTGGGGCCGTCGCTGAGCTGGGTGTTGGCCCAGTCGGTGGTCATCATCAGGGCCAGGTAGTCGCTCCAGCCTTCGCCGCCCTGTTCGGCGTTGCTCAGGCAGCTGCTGTTGGCCGGGCCGCCGGTCAGGCGGGTTGATACGCCGTGGCCGTACTCGTGCACCACGATGCCATTGTCGAGGTCGCCGTCGAGGGCCGGGCCGGCGGCGGCGGGTCGCGGCAGTACTGCCTGCACGCCATTGGCGGCCTGCGCGGCCAGCCGGTCGCCATCGGCCAGGGAAATCATCACCGCCGGAATGGTCACCGTGTTATCGGTACCACCCATCACAATGGGCGCGCCGGCGACGTTGTTCACCACAATGGCGGCAATGGCCCCGGCTAGCTGGGCGTTTTTTACTTTCACGGCAAAGCCGCAGGTGCCGCGGTAAAGCAGGGCAATTTTGCCCGTGAGGGGGCTGCCGCCATGGGTACCGCAGGCCTGGTTGGTGGCGGGGCTGCTGCCCGCATCAATGAACAGGCCGAGCTGGCCCGCAATCGGCCCCAGGGCCGACAGCCGGTTGGCGGTGCTGAAGCCGCCCTCTACAGCCGGGTAGCTGCCGGCCACCGTAGCTGGGGCACTCACCTGCACGCTATAGGGCATCGGGGCCGGGCTCCACAGAAACATCTGCATGCGGCCGCTGGTGCCGTCGGCGGGGGTGCTGAAGTTGGCGTTGTTGGTGCCGCTGCCGTCTTGGGCCTCGGCCCGTACGTAGTCGTTGCCCCGGCCGCCCCGGCCCAGGTTGTCGGCCTGGAAGTTGCCGGCCGCTTCGGTAAAGCCGTATTGATAGGTGAGGTCGTGAACGATGTTGTTCCAGTAGAACAGGTTCACGGTAGCCGCGTTGCGGTTGGCCGGCGTGGTTGGGGCGGCCCCCGGGTTGGGCGAGAAGGAGAAAGTCAGCGTCGGAGCAGCCGTGCTCGAACTGGCGTAGCGGCCCGGAGCGTTGGCTTTAAGCGAGTCGTCGTAGGCCGCTACGTTGTTGCCACGCGTGGTAACATAGTTAGTGGTGCCGTCGAAGTTCCAGCCGTGGGTGGTGGCGCTGTTGCCGGCTCCGGCCTTCAGCCAGGGGTCGGTTTCAGTCTGGAAACCGAGGGTGCCCGGGTTTTCGCGTGGGTAGCCCACCACGAAAAAGGTCGAAGAAGTGGCGCTGGGCGGTGGGGGTGGGGGCTGCCGCCGGGCCGTGGCCTGGGTGCGGGCACCCATCAGGCGGGCGGCCGTGGTGGAGCTGGCCTGTTCTTCCACGGTCCAGTTGTCCTGGCCCAGGATGAGGCCGGTGGCAGCATCTACGCGCACATTCCACCAGTCGGCAGAATGCAGCAATTCCACGTTCACGTTCCAGGCCAGGTGGGGGCGGCCGGCCTCGTCCATGGCCCAGGTCAGGCTGGCGACGATGGCACGGCGGGCCACGCCCGTTTCGGCAAACGTGTGGCGGGCCTCGGGGCCGTTGTCCTCGCTGAGCATGACCGGTACCACGGCGGCCGTGGGGGCCACGTGCAGCAGGGCCCGGCTCACGGCACCGGCGGCGCTCAGGGCGGGCACCGTGGGCAGGCCGGCGAGCAGCTTGGCCGGCACGAAGCTGCCCGAGTGCGTAGCCAATTGGCCTTGGGCAAAAGCCAGCGTAGCCATGCTGTTATACACCGGAATGCCGGCATGCGCCTGCTGCACGTAAATGTGCTCCAGTCCGTTCGCCTCGGCGTACGCGCTGCTGATGCGCAGGTCAGCCTCCGCATACTCGGGGCCTATCCACTGCGAGCGGGTTGCCAGCGCGGTTTCCAGGGCCAAGTAGGGGGAAATGGTCTGCGCGTGCAGCGCAACTGGCAACAGCCCCATCAGGGCCAGGCCTAGTTTCATTGTAGAGGGTTTCCTCACAGGTAAAAAAGTAAAAAGTTTGGGGGGAAAGAAGTAAAAAGGGCGCGATACTCACCGACCAGTTTGCCGCGCGCTATTGAAATGCCGCTGAATATCGCAAAACCAAAGTTAACTACGCGGCTCACTTGCGTAACCGGACCCAGCCTGTCGCTAGCACCGTCGCCCGCCTGGTCGCCAGCCCGGTGGGCACGTCTGGCGGTCTGTGCAAACGCTTGCACGAGCTGATTCTTAGCTCTTTTGGCGTTAAAATATCTTTGCTATACGGGCCCGAAATTCAGCTTGCTCCCCTCAGAAAAAAAGCAGAGTTTCTATGGAAAGGCTGCTTTTTTTAGTCAGAATTTTTTAAAATTAGCCTGAAGGCGATACCAGCCGCAGTAAAGCGCGCCGTTCAGAATGAGTTTCGTAATTGCCAAACAGCCTTGTTGAATCGATTTCGTTTCTACCAGGGAACGGACCGGCCCTGCCAGGTCACGAAGCTGTCGTTCTCTTCGGCGTGCAACTGCTCGACGAGGCGGATGATGCCGCGGGCCCAGGTCAGATTGATATTCATGTCATCTTAATTAATTAAATAATTTTTTTATAATAAAACCCTGTTGCAAACGCACGCATTTTACCACAGCATATAACGAAAACACCCCTTACGGCCCGCATAGCGGACAATAAGGGGTGCAAAAAGTGAAGCAGCGGATTAGGTCTAGGCGGGGTTTAACTGGAATGCCGTCCCGCTGAGGAACTGCCTAGTTGCGAGTCATCAGCTTGTTGGTGGCCAGCTCCGTGAAGGGGATGGGCCACACGTAATTCATGTCGCCGGGGTTGACTGCCGAAACCGAGCCTTTGCCCGGAATTGGGGCGAGCAGGCGCATGATGTCGATGTTGCGAATGCCTTCGCCCAGAAACTCGATGCGCCGTTCCAGCAGAATGGCGTCGATGAGTGCCGTGGCCGACGCAAAGCTGGCGGCGGTGTACACCCCGGCCGGATTCGAGCGGCCGCGCACGGCGTTTAGCAGCAGTAGGGCCTGGGGGTCGACGGTGTTGGTGGTGCGCGCTCGCGCCTCGGCCAGACTCAGCATCACTTCGGGGTAGCGAATGACCGGGGCCTTGTCGGTGTAGGGATTGGGCGAGCCGGTGGGGTACTTCTTCAGGTACGACTCGGTGCCCGACACGAGTACGAAGTTGGTACGGCGGGCATCGGTGGCAGCCCAGGCCGGGTTGCTCAGGATGCTGCCGGGCCCGGAATTCAGGGAGTACTCGCCGTTGCCGCCCCCGTTCTGGGGTAGGTAATAAAAGGCCAGCTGGTTCTGGGTGCCGGGCTGGTCCTGCGACGTGAAGGGGAAAGACAGGATGCTCTCCGTGGTTTCCTGCGCGCCCGTGAACACGGCAGCCACCGAGGCGTTCAGTGCGTTGGGCACGCCGGTAGGTGCAATGAAGGGGGCGGTCGCGGGCACCAGCTTGTTGGCTTCCCGAATCACCTCGTCGTACTTGGCCATGCTCAGGTACACCCGCGTTTTCAGGGCGATAGCCGTGTTGCGGTGGGCGCGGGTCACGTTCAGCGGGGCCGTGCCGTTGTTGAGAGGCAGGTTTTTCTCGGCAAAGTCAAGGTCAGCCAGAATCTGGGTGTACACCTCGGCCACCGTGCTGCGCGCCAGGTCGTTGTTCTGGTCGTCCGTCTGCCCCTTCAGGCGCAGGGGCAGGCCGGGCTTGCTGCCATTGCCGTCCGCGTAGGGGCGGGCGTAAAGCTGCAGCAGCGAGTAGTAGCACAGGGCCCGCAGCAACCGGCCCTCGCCCTGGTAATTGGCGACCTTGGCTGCGTACGTGGCGGGGAACTGCGGCGCCACGAACTTGGCCGTGTTGGCGTCGAGGCCGTCGAGGAACACGTTGATTTGGTTGATGGCCTGGTACGCCGCCCCCCAGGTGTTGATGACGTCGTTCTGCGACGTTTCGGTGAGCGTGTGGTTCCACACGCCCGTGCCGGTCACGCCGTTCGAGCGCAGGTTGATGAAATCGTTGGCCCGGATGTCGTTGTAAATCTGGAACCGGCCCCCGAGAAAGGTGCCGGACTTCACGTAAGCGTACATGTTGTTGGCCTGCAGCTCAATGCGGGCTGGGGAGCTGAACACCACTTGGTCGGAAAGCAGAATCTCGGGCTTGGGGTTCAGCTTGTCGGGCTGGCAGGCGAAGGTGCCCACCGCCAAAAACGTCCAGCACACCGCACGGGCGGCCGGTTTGGTTATCAATTTGTTCATGAGGACTGAAAGCAAGGAGGTTAGAAGCCGAGGTTGAAGCCCACGGTGTAGGTGCGGGCCTGGCCCACCGAGTTGCGGTCGACGCCGGCGCCGGTGTTGTTGGCTCCGTTGGTGGAAATCTCCGGGTCGATGCCCGAGTACTTCGTGAGCAGGCCGGCGTTCTGCACCTGCACGTACACGCGGGCGTTGGCCACTTTCACGCGGTCTACCAGGCTCTGGGGCAGCGAGTAGCCCAATGACACCTGCCGCAGCCGGGCAAAGTCGCCCTTCTCCACATTCGACGACATGACCAGGGCCGAGCCGTTCGAGACGTTGTCGGTGTATACCACCCGGGGCCACTTGGCGTCGCGGTTGCTTTCGGTCCAGTGGTCAATAATGTCCACTTCGTTGTTCCAGAAGCGCTGGTCGTGCAGGCCCGATTTGGTGCCGTTGTAGATGTAGTTGCCGCCCGAAAACTGCACGAACAGGCCCAGGTCCAGGCCTTTGTAGCGGAAGGTGTTGTCGAGGCCGCCGTAGTAGGTGGGCAGCACGGGGCCGTAGTACACCCCGTCGGTGAGCTGGTTGGGGGCGGCGGTGGGCTTGCCGTCGGCCACGTTGGTCCAGCCCAGGCCCCCGTGGTTGTACTGGGCCACCGTGCCGTCAGCTTTCTGAATCATGCGCTGCCCGTTGGCCGGGTTCACGCCCAGCGACTGCACGGCCAGGATTTGGCCGGCCGAGTTGCCCACCTGGGTAAAATTGGCCGTTTCGAGGCCGCCCGTAGACGTGGGCAGGCGCTGGCCTTCGGTGGCCAGGGCCAGTACCCGGTTTTTCAGGGTGGTCACGTTGCCGCTCACGGTCCAAGTGAAGGCTTTGCCCTGCAAGGCGTTGAATGTGAGGTTAAGCTCAACGCCGGTGTTGCGCATCGAGCCCACGTTGGCCAGGATGGCGTTGCCCGGAATGCCTTTCGATGGGGCCTGCGGTACGTTCAGAATCAGGCCGTCCACTAGGTTGTTGTAGTAGGCGAAGTCGCCGCGCAGCCGGTCCTGCAGAAAGCCAAACGACACGCCGATGTCGGATTTCTTGCTCACTTCCCAGGCCAGGTTGGGGTTGCCGGCGTTGCTGAAGCCCAGCGTGGAGTTGGCCCCGTAGAAGCCCGAGTCGTAGGTGTTCAGCGCCACAAAATCGCCGATGCCCTGGTTGTTGCCCACGTTGCCGAAGCTGCCCGTGATTTTCAGAAACGAAAACGCCTGGGCAAACGCGGCGTTTTTCCAGAAGTCTTCTTCCGAAATCGCGTAGCCGAGCGAGGCGCCGTAAAAGTTGCCGTACTTCCGGGCAAACGACGAATAGCCGTCGCGGCGTACGTTGACCGTGGCCAGGTACTTGCGGTCGAAATTGTAGTTCAAACGGCCAAAGAAGGACACCAGGTAGTTGGCACCCTGGAAGTTGCCCGACGGCGTGATGTTGGTGTAGTTGCCCTGATAAGTGGTGAAGAACGGGTCGGCCACCCCGGTGCGCACGGCACCCGAGCGCAGCACGTTGGTGGTTTGCTGCTCGTTGCCGAGCAGCAGCGAAAAGTTGTGCTTCTCGCCAAAGGTGTGGTCGTACTGGAGCGTGTTCTGCCAGTTCGTCCGCTTGTTGGTGCGGGTGTAGCTATCCGCTTCGCCGCCCGGAAAGGTCAGGGTGCCGGGCAAGGAAGTAAAGAAGGCCTCGTCATTAAAGGCGATGTTGTTGATGCCGTACTGCGTGCGCAGGTTCAGGCCCTTCACAATTTCCCAGTCGGCGTTCACGCTGCCCTGGATTTCGCTGCCGTCGGAGTTGAAGCGGTTGTTGGCGATGTCCACCACCGGGTTAATAAAGCCAATCACAAACGGGCCGCCCGTGGCGGGGTTGATGTTGGGGCCGGCCCCGATGCTAGGGCCGCTGGTGTTGGGGGTGCCGTCGGGGTTGTAAGCCGCCAGGTTGGGCGGCAGCAGGATGGGCACGCGGCCCAGCCCGGCCGAGCCGAAGGAGTTGTCGCCCACCGAGCCCGTGTTGGGCGAGGCGTTGTGGGTGTTGGAGTAGCCCACGCGCATGCCCACGCTGAAGTTTTTAAACACCTTGTGGTCCACGTTCACGCGGGCCGACACGCGCTGGAAATCGTTGTTCACAATCATGCCCTTCTGGTTGGTGTAGCCCACCGACGAGTAAAACGTCGTTTTGTCGGTGCCGCCCGAGAAGTTCAGGTTGTGCGACTGCGCGAAGCCCGTGCGGTAGATGTAGTCGTACCAGCGGGTGTCGGCGGCGTTGCCGTTGGCGTCGGCCAGTTTGAAGCCTTCCACGTTCGGCGTAGCCGTAGAGCCCACGGCACGCCGGTTGTCGTTGAGGTTGCGCACGGCCTCGTTCTTGATGCTCACGTAGTCTTGCGCGCCCAGCACGTTGTATAGGCGCACGGGCTTGCTCCAGCCCGCCCAGGTGTCGTAGCTGAGGTGGCTCTGGCCTTTTTTGCCCTTTTTGGTGGTCACCAGGATAACCCCGCCGGCCGCACGCGAGCCATAAATGGCAGTGGCCGAAGCGTCTTTCAGCACGTCCATGCTCTCGATGTCGGCCGGGTTCAGGTTGCTGAGCGGGTTGTTGGGCACGCTGCCCACCGCCGAGGAATTGCCGCTGAACGCGGGTATGCCGTCAATCACGATGAGTGGCCCCGAGCTCAGGCTAATGGAGTTCACCCCGCGAATGCGGATAACGGGCGGGTTGTTCAGCACCCCATTGGGGGTGGTGATGCTCACGCCGGAGGCCCGGCCCTGCAAGGCCTGGTCGAAGCTTTGCACGGGGGCCGTGGCTATTTCTTTGCCGGTAACCGTGGCCACGCTGCCCGTCAGGTCGCGGCGGCTCTGGGTGCCGTAGCCCACCACCACCACCTCGTCGAGGCCGGTGGGGTTTACTTTCAAAGAAGCATTAATGGTCGACTCGTTACCAATGGGCACTTCGCGGTTGTCGTAACCCACGTAGGAAAAGACCAGTGTCGTTGCATTCGTAGGTACCGACAACGAATACTTGCCATCGACGTCGGTTGACGTGCCCAGCTTGGTGCCTTTTACCAGCACAGTTACGCCAGGAATGGACGCCCCGTCGGAACCGACGACGGTGCCCGTAACGGTTCGGTTCTGAGCCCGCAGGTCGTGAGCCGCGAGGCCCAGAACCATGAACAGGAAGAGGAGTAAGCTTTTTGTCATACGAGTAGCTGATTGGTGAAAAGTGAGTAACGGAATTGCCGAAAGTAGTTGCTGGTTTGCAATTAAAGTGCATTTATCATAAAAAAACCCCTATTTTATGTTTTTTGCCCAACGGCCTGGTGCTTTGCCTGCAATACTTACTATTGAAAGTATTTTGTAAAGCATTTACTCAGCTGGGGAGTTGCGCCGATGCCTCGCCTACCGGGCGGCTGCGGAAGGGGCCACAAAAAAGCCCGTCTGCTGATTCATCAACTAGACGGGCATGAGCAGTTAAACTGTCGGCGGCCTTCATCCGGCGCAGCTGGCGTGGGGCTGCACGCAGGCGATTACCACGGCACGGCTTGGCCCTGCCAGGTCACGAAGCTGCCATTTTCTTCGGCGTGCAGCTGCTCGGCCAGGCGGATGATGCCGCGGGCCGAGTCGGCCGGTTCCTGGGTGGCATGCTCGCCGCCCATTTCGGTGCGCATCCAACCGGGGTCGACGAGCACCGAAATAAGGCCCATGTGGCCGATTTCGGCGGCCAGGCTGCGCATGTACATGTTCAGGGCGGCTTTGCTGGCGCTGTAGTGGTAGGGGTCGCCGGTGGCCTTCCAGGTGAGCGAGCCCTGGCCCGATGAGATGCTCAGGATACGGCCCTTGCGGCCGGCCCGCAGCAGCGGGAGCATCGCCTGCGACACCAGCAGCGGCCCGATGGCATTTACCTGCATGGTTTCGTGGGCATCGTCGTGGGTGAGCTGGCCCAGGCGCTGGTGGGCATCGCCCGAACCCGCGTGTGGGTATACCCCCGCATTGTTGATGAGCACATCAATGGCGTCGGTGTTTTCTTGGGTTGTGGCTACGGCAGCGGCAATGGAGGCCGCGCTGGTCACGTCGAGGGGCAGCAGCACGAGGCGGTCGGCGTACTGCTGCTTCAGGGTCTGGAGCTCGGTGGCGGCGGCTGGCTGCCGGCAGGCGGCAAAAACCTGGTCGCCCCGCTCCAGGTACTGGCGGGTGAGCTCCAGGCCCAGGCCGCGGTTGGCTCCGGTGATGAAAGCGCGCATGTGATGAGTTGGGGCTTGGCAAGTGGAATGGAACCTCAAGTTTACGCATAAAAGCTCACCCGGTGGTAACGTTTGCGCAAGCGCTTCTTGCAGATAGTGCTAATTTGGCGGTATCCTAGGCCCCATAAACCCATTAAAAACCGCTCTCTATTATGAACGTTGCCATTGCCAGCATTTCCGCTGCTGAAGCCCGCGCCCTGCTGCCGCAGCTGCACCAGCTGCTCCAGGATGCCGTCGACTCGGGGGCGTCGGTCGGTTTCCTGCCGCCCTTGTCGGCCGCCGAAGCCCAGGAATACTGGCAGAGCGTCGTCGCGGCCATCGAAGCCGGACACCGGGTGCTGCTGGTGGCCCACGAGCCCGGTGCCGCCGGCCAGTTGCTGGGCACCGTGCAGCTCGACCTGGCTACCCGGCCCAATTCGCTGCTCCGTGCCGAGGTTTCGAAGCTGTTGGTGCACACGCGGGCCCGCCGCCAGGGCCTGGCCCGCCAGCTGCTGGTGGCCCTGGAGACGCAGGCTGCGCACCTAGGCCGCAGCACCCTCGTGCTCGATACGCGGCATGGCGACGGAGCCGAACTGCTCTACCAAAACATGGGCTACCAGTTCGTAGGCGCTATTCCCGCCTATTTCATCAACTACGATGGCCAGCCGCATGCTACGGCGGTATATTATAAATTGCTGATTGATAAGGGCGAGGAGTAAGCAGGTAACTGATTTATTCCTTCACATGACATCTATTATACCCACGACCTTGGAAAAGTGGTGGTTTTGGCTTCCCTGCGCGGCCTGCTGCCGACGTGGTATTTTGGCGGGTGACCAAGCTCCATTTTGGGCGTTTACGAAACTCATTTCCATCGGGCATTTCGTAAACTTTGAATCGTAGACGAGTTTCGTAAACTAGCCTTGCTTTATTGGGGCCAGCTAGCCACCAGGTGCCAGGCTGATTTCTGCTGTTCAGTGGAAGGAGGGTAGAAGCAGACGGTTACTTACGCGGCGGTTTGGATTTGACCGGCTTATGTCAGACGTCTGCCTGTGTAGCTTGTTGGCTAACTCGCAACTTATTGCACGATGAGCTTGCCGGTGTAGCGTAGGCCAGTGGCCGCTGTGGCCTGTAGGATGTATAGGCCGGGTACTAGGCCCTGCACCGATGCCTGTTGAACAGCACTCGTCGATTCCTCCCGCACCAGCCGGCCCACCGCGTCGAAAAACTGCACGCGGCTTCCGACATCAAGCCCGGGCAGATTGACCTGTTCCGTAGCAGGATTGGGGTACAAACCTGAGGCTGGCTGGGGTGTTTGCGGTACCTGAGGCATTGGAGATGGTTGGGCTGCCCTTCCCAGTCGTCCCACGAACAGACAGTTATCGAAGTGATTATTATAGCTGGTACCCAGTTGGATAGCACCGAAGTCAGCGGCTCGAAAGAAACTGCCCATCACGTACAGGTCGCCTCGGGCATCTTGGCCCAGCACGTCGCCGACATCGGACCCGCCCCCCCCGGCTTGCTGTGCCCAGCGTACTTGGCCGCCGGGAGTATAGGCCACGACCAGCGCATCGAGGCCGCCGGTGCTCGTAAGAACCAAGCCGCCAAACTGTGCGGTATGCTCAAAATAGCCGACGATAAAAGGATTGCCAGCCGGGTCTACGTGAATGCCGTTGTAGCGGTCGTAGCCCGGGCCGCCGCCCGATTGCGCCCATAGCAACTCGCCACGGGGGGAGTACTTCGCCAGGCCCCCGTCGTATTCTCCGGCCGGAAGCAACGTGGTGGCACCCAATACACTTGCCGCGTTGAAGGCAAGGGTTGCGTACACGTTGCCGCCCGCATCCACCGCGCAGCTACTGAGCCAATCGTCGCCGGTGCCGCCCAACTGCTGCACCCACTCGAACCGGCCTTGGGGATTGAATTTAGCTACCAATCCATCAATGCGGCCCCGACTGGTGAGCGTGGTCGTGCCCACGGTCACCGGTACGGTAAACGAGTTCAATACATACGCTTCCCCTAGAGCGGTAACGGCCAGCAGCGGCCTGTAATAATTGATGGAGCCGGGGGGAGGCACGGCGTAGGAGAAGGCCGTTGTCAGCGAGCGCAGGGCGCCCCCAGCGGCAGAAAAGCGCGCCAAAAAGGCGCCCGTTGTGTTGGCTGGGTTCGCCGTGCTGACGGCCCCAATGGTCATGACGTTATCAAAATTGCCCACCACATACACCTGGCCGGAAGCATCCGTCGCAATGCTGCCCCCATAGGCCGTACGGCTGCCCTGTGCATCGCCGTTGCTTTGTCGCGCCCATTCCGGCGTGCCGCGCGGCGAGTAGCGAACCACGAACAGTTTGGCTTGGTCGGCATTACTGCCGAGGAGTACTAATTGATTACCTAACGGAATGGAGCGCCCGAAAACGCCGGTGATGTAAACATTGCCCGCCTCATCCAGGGCAATACCACTGATGGATTCGTAGCCTGCTGAACCAAGCTGCTGGTACCAGGTCATCGTACCATCGGAAGCGTATTTCGCCAAGTAGGCATCCGAGTTCCCCTTGCTGTAGCGTACCGTGCCGCCCACCATTATAGGCTCAGAAAAAGCGCCCGCCACGTAAGTGTTGCCAAAGGAGTCCACCACAGAGTTGCTCATGTTGGGGTAGCCGTTACCCACTAGCTGAACACCAAGCCAGTCGGGCGCATTTTGCGCCACTACCGTAAGGTTGAGACCTCCTACGAGTAAGGTGAGCAGGATACAGGAAATCGTGTGCATGAGAAGCAAGGGTCCCAGCGCAAACGCAACGCGTGGGAGATTCTACTAAAGATAAACGGCGCGTCTGACGGGCAAGCTACAACGCAATTCAACGCTTCCTAAAGCCTAGCAGGTTAATAATCAATCAGTGCACCCAAAATGCTACTACCGACTAGATGTTTTTTGTTCACGAAAACGGTGGTGGCTGTTGCAGAACCCGCTCGATGGCTAATAAACCGAGTAGGTTGTCAGGAAAAGGGGAGAAAAGGCCCAACCATGCCCCCTTTTTGGATTGGGTGAGCTCGGAAAGCTACGAATTGGAGTATTGTATGGAGTTCTGCAACAGCCACAGTGGTTTTCGTCTTGAGCTTGATTCCCGATATGTAGCAACATTTCTTTGCAAGCAAAAAGAGCGGCCATGATAATGGCCGCTCTTTTTTTGGGAATAAGCACAAGCTACCCCGCCTTATCCCGCCGCGATGGCCTTGCGGCGCGAGCTGGTTTTGGGCATCCGCTCCTCGCCCTGAGCCAGCAGCTCGTCGTCGCGCTCGGTTTTCTTTACCCAGCTCACCGAGTACAGGTCCTTGCGGCGGTCGCGCAGGTTGCGCACGGCCCCACTGCTATTCAGGTCCTTGAGAAGGTCCAGGTCGAGGTCGGCAATCAGGGTCATTTCCGTATTCGGGGTGGCTTCGGCCACGATGGCGTCGTGCGGAAAGGCGAAGTCGGAAGGGCTGAACACGGCCGACTGGGAGTACTGAATGTCCATGTTCTCGACGCGGGGCAGGTTGCCCACCGAGCCGGTAATGGCCACGTAGCACTCATTCTCAATGGCCCGGGCCTGGGCGCAGAGGCGCACGCGCTGGTAGGAGTTCTTGGTATCGGTCCAGAAGGGCACGAACAGGATTTTCATGCCCTCGTCGCTCAACATGCGCGAAAGCTCGGGGAACTCCACGTCGTAGCACACCAGGATGCCGATTTTACCAAAGTCCGTATCGAAGCACTTCAGCTTATCGCCGCCGCGCATGCCCCAGTAGCTGGCCTCGTCGGGGGTTACGTGCAGCTTGTACTGCTCGTCCACGGTGCCGTCGCGGCGGCACAGGAAGGCCACGTTGAACAGCTTCTCGTCCAGGTATACCGGCATCGAGCCCGCCACGATGTTAATGTTGTAGCTCACGGCCAATTCCATCATCTTGGCCTTGATGGGCTCGGTGAACGCCGCCATGGCCCGGATGGCCACCGCCGGCGAATCCTGGTTGGTGAGGGCCATGAGCGGAGCGTTGAAAAATTCCGGAAACATCACGCAGTCAGCTTTGTAGCCGCTCACCGTATCCACGAAAAACTCAATTTGCTGCAGCAGGTCTTCCAGGCTGCTGGTCGCGCGCATCTGCCACTGCACAATGCCAATACGGACGTTGGTTTTCTCGTTGCCAATGAGCTTTTCCGTTTCCTCGTAGTACACGTTAATCCATTCCAGCAGCGTGGCGTACGCCTTCGATTCCGAGTCGTAGGGCAGGTAGCCGCGAATGATTTTCCGCACGTAGAAGTCGTTCGAGAGCTGAAAAGTGAGGATGGGGTCGGTGAGCTCCTTATTGCGCACCTTCTCCACGTACTTGGCGGGCGTCATCTCATTGGCATAGGTGGCGTAGCCGGGAATCCGGCCGCCGGCCACCATGGCGCGCAGGTTCAGGTTTTCGCACAGCTCCTTGCGGGCGTCGTAGAGGCGGCGGCCCAGGCGAAGCGAGCGGTACTCCGGGTCCACGAACACGTCGACGCCGTAGAGCGTGTCGCCGTCCGAGTCGTGGGTGTCGAACTTACCGTTGCCGGTTATTTTGGCGTAGGTGTGCTTATCGCCATACTTATCGTAGTCCACGATGATGGCCAGCGCGGCAGCTACGAGTCGGCCGTTGTCCTCGATGCCAATCTGGCCGTCGGGAAACTTGCGGATGAGGGCACTGAACTCATCAGCCGACCACGCGCCTTCCATGTTGGAATACACCTGGTCCATGATTTCCTTGATGGCCTTGAAATCGGAACGGCGCAGGGTCCGAAGAACGAGCTTGTGGGCCGGTACGGCGGTGGGCGTCAGTAGCTCATCGGCGGGCTTGCCGACTTTTTTGTGATGCGTGCCGCCGGGTGTGGCCTTGCCGTTAGGTGCCGAAGACGCGGCAGATTTGCCGTTGGAAGAAGTTGCCATAATATCGAAAAAGAGCTATTTGGAAGCCGATGCCGCCGCCAGCCAAGCGAGCCGGCGCGGTTATCGGGCCCACAAATTTACCCATGAAAAAACCCGTTGGCGAATGCCGCCAACGGGTACTTAAACGGCAAAACTGCCAAAACGGTGCAATGTTCCGGTCCGGCCTACTCGCGCACTACCCGGCGGGTGGCTGTGCCGCGCGCCGTTTGCACCGTCAGCAAAGCCACCCCGCGGAAGCTGCCAAAGGCCTCTGCCTCGATGCGCACGCTGGCCGGGCCGCCGGCGTAGCTGCGCCGAAACAGCACCCGCCCCACCACATCGGTCGCCGATACCGTGAGCGGCCCGCTGCCCGCCGGCACGCTGAGCGCGAGCGCGCTGCCCACGGCCGAAGGGTTGGGCGCGGCGGCCAGTCCGGCATCGAGGGCCGCGTCGCGGGTGGCCAGGCTAATGATGCGGCGGTAGATGTCGCGGTATTCCACGCCGCTCACCACTTCCTGGCCGGCCAGCAGGCGCGTGGTGATGGTGAGTACCGGCACGTGCTGGCCCTTAGCCAGCCACTTGTACTCGCGCGTCAGCGGCACATCGAAACCCTGGCCGGGCATGCCGCCAAAGGCCACGCTGTCGTGGTCGAGGAGCTTAGTAACGACCCGCACCGTCTGGAACGTGCCGAAGGGCGTGGTGAGCGCGCCCCAGGCATCGGGCTTGTTCACGCGCTTGCGCTTCTGGCTAAGGTAGCCGGCCGAAGCAATGGCCGCCGGAGTCGAAAAAAAGGAGTTGCTGGAATCGGCCAGACTGGCGAAGCTCAGCGGAAAGCGGTAAATAACGTCCTGCTGGGTGGCGCTGGCGTACGTCACCGGAATTGCCGTGCCGTTGAGCGAAGCGCCGAAACCCACCGAGCGGAAATCCTGCGGCGTGGCCCCGGCGGCGGCCAGGTTATAAAACTGATAGGTATCGGTAACGGCAATGGGCAAATTGGCCCCGGCCGGTATTGGCAGGGCCTGGGGCGAGGCCACGGTAGCACGGTTGGCCCCGCCCAGCGCCCCAAACGTGAAGGAGTAGAAGAGCGAAGTAGCGGTAACAACACTGGCCGGCACGAACGATTCGACCCGCTGGCTCACGGGTACCAGCCCGGTGTAGTTCCAGGTTTGGTTGGCCCCGCGCCGGCTCAGGGGCGGGGCACTGGCCGGCAGCACCGGGCTGGCCACGCTCAGGCGCAGGCTGTCGACGCCCGCCGTGAGCGACGGGAAATCGGTGCGGTCGATGACGGGGGACGTCGTCTGGGCGAGAGCCGGCGCAGCCGCCAGCAGGAGCAAGGGTAGGAGTTGGCGCATGGCTTCGGGGGCAAAGGGTACTTGCGAAGATACGCCGTGCCGTAAGCTTCCGCTGGTGCTACACGCCGGTCATCTCCGGGACGTCGCCTTCGGGCACCACCAGCTTGCCGGCGGTGGCAGCCACAATCTGCGCCACCGATACGCCGGGGGCGCGCTCGCGCAGCACAAAGCCGTCGGGCGTCACGTCGAGCACGGCCAGCTCGGTCACGATTTTCTTCACGCAGCGCAGGCCCGTGATGGGCAGCGTACAATCGGACAAGAGCTTGCTGGAGCCGTCGCGGGCTACGTGCTGCATGGCCACGATGATGTTCTTGGCCGAGGCCACAAGGTCCATCGCGCCGCCCATGCCTTTCACCATCTTGCCCGGAATCTTCCAGTTGGCAATGTCGCCGCGCTCCGAAACTTCCATCGCCCCCAGAATAGTAAGGTCGACGTGCTCGCCGCGAATCATGCCGAACGAGTCGGCCGAGGAAAAGATGCTGGAGCCGGGCAGGGTGGTCACGGTCTGCTTGCCGGCGTTGATGAGGTCGGGGTCGACCTGGTCCTCCGTGGGGAAGGGGCCCATGCCGAGCAGGCCGTTTTCGGATTGCAGCTCGACGTTGATGCCGGCCGGGATGTAGTTGGCCACCAGCGTCGGAATACCGATGCCGAGGTTGACGTAGGAATTGTTCTGAACTTCCTGCGCGATGCGCCGGGCGATGCCGTGTTTGTCTAGCATGGTTTCGGGTGGGATGGGGGAGGAGTAGATGAGCGTCATGCTGAGCGCAGTCGAAGCATCTCTACCGTGCAACTAATCCTTTCGATTGAGTTTACTGCTGCGGTAGAGATGCTTCGACTGCGCTCAGCATGACGTTCTTGATTTTCATGGTTTATGACTGGCGCACCGTGCGCTGCTCGATGCGTTTCTCGTACTGTTCGCCCTGGAAAATGCGCTGCACGAAAATGCCCGGGGTGTGAATCTGGTTGGGGTCGAGCGCGCCGGCGGGCACCAGCTCCTCCACTTCGGCCACCGTGATTTTGCCAGCCGTGGCCATCATCGGGTTGAAGTTGCGGGCCGTGCCTTTGTAGACCAGGTTGCCGGCGGTGTCGCCCTTCCAGGCTTTTACGAAGGCGAAATCGGCGTGCAGGGCAGTTTCCATCAGGTACATCTTGCCGTTGAACTCGCGGCTTTCCTTGCCCTCGCCCACTTCGGTGCCGTAGCCGGCCGGGGTAAAGAAGGCCGGAATGCCCGCGCCCCCGGCCCGGCAGCGCTCGGCCAACGTGCCCTGCGGAATCAGCTCCACTTCGAGCTCGCCATTGAGCAGCTGCCGCTCGAACTCGGCGTTTTCGCCCACGTAGCTCGAAATCATCTTCCGAACCTGCTTGGTTTGCAGCAGCCGGCCAATGCCAAAGTCGTCGACGCCGGCGTTGTTGCTGATGCAGGTCAGGTTGCATACGCCGAGGCGCAGGATTTCCTGAATCGCGTTTTCGGGGATGCCGCACAGGCCGAAGCCGCCGAGCATCAGGGTCATGCCGTCGGCCAGCCCTTGCAGGGCGGCCTCGGCATTGGGAACGGTTTTATCAATCATGGGGTGGGGTGGGAAGGGCTGGTAGCCGCGGGCGGCAGGTAATTCAGGGGTAAAAATTCACCCATTTTTTCGAATCCCCAGTATTCGTTGGTCAATACGCCCAGCGGATTGGCCAGTTGGCCATTGGGTAGAATCTCGATTTCCCGCAGCAAAGGCACCAGTTCCGAAACCTGCTGGCTGGCTGCCGGCGTACCTGGCAGCCGCCGTGCGCTGGGATACAGCGGGTCGGGAGCCTCGCGCAAGTAGCTCACCTGCAGGTGGTCGGTAAAGCGCAGAAACGTGTGGGTACCATCGGCCGACACCCGGCGTAGGCTATCGAGCGGGTGCGGGGTGGTGTACAGCAGGGAATGGCCCCACGGCACCAGGTGCCAGCGGGTCAGGGAGTCCGTTTCGGTAGCCGTCAACTGTTCGTGCAGGCGCCGCCGCAACAGCAGCTTGCGCAGGCTGTCGGCCCGGGCGAAATTTGGGTTGGGGACGATGCGCAGCCGCCGGGCCACAAACCCTTCGGCCGTGACACTGCCATCGCGCACGCTCTTGAGAAAGTGGGTAAGCGAGCCGGAATAGGCCGCCCGGCGGTTGGCCTGCCAGCGCTGCTGCTGGCGGGCGTTGCGCGGCGTCATTTCTTCGAAAACCGGCTGACCGTAAAAACGCACAATGTGTCGCTCGAAATCGGTGCTGAAGCGCAAGCCATAATACTTGATGCGGTAGCCCAGTGCCTGGTTATCGACCTGCACAAACTTATAGGCTGAGGCCGTCAAAACGTTCTGGGCCGGGTCGTAATCAACCAGCAGGTTGTCGGGGTTGCTGATGCGGCACTGCTGCGAAAAGGAAGTGCGGCCCAGAAATAGCTCCACAAAACGCTGGTAGTCGGCGGCCCGGTTGGGGTTGGGCCGCACCACGACTTCGCCCAGCTGGTTGGCGGCTGGCCCCGGCTGCAGCAGTAGCTCAAGCGGCGTGCTGCCCACCACCACCGTTTGCTTGGCCAAGTGGTAGCCCACATAGGAAACGACGATGTCGTAGGTGCCAGCCGGTACGTTATCGAATAGAAAACGGCCCCGGTCGGTGGTCGTCACCCCCAGCGTGGTGTTGGCCAGAAACACGCTGGCGAACGGCAACGGTGCGTGCGTGAGCGAGTCGCGCACCTGCCCCGCCACGGAAGCCTGCCCCCACCCCGCCACGGGTGCCAGCAGCAGGCTTAGCAGCAGCGCCAGCCACTGCCGCGCCGGGAGGGGCATAGCAAAATGAGAAAAACCCATAAGAAAAGCCGGCCGCCAATGGGGCCACCCCGCCAAGGTAGTTACCGCCACGCGATGTGCGTGCTAGCGCCGCCGCACCGGCCGCGCGGCCGGTGCCCGGGCTGGTGCGGGCATGCCCGTGGGCACGTAGTCGTAGGGCAGAAACTCGCCAATTTTCTCGAAGCCCCAGTAGCCGCCAATGGCCACGGCGAGCGGGTTGCGCAGCGAGCCGTCGGCCTGAATCTCGGCCTCGCCGTCGGTCAGCTGCAGGCGCGAAACCTGCCGCAGCGGCGGGAACGGCGTGCGCGAGTAGCCCAGCGTGTTCATTGGCTGCTTGAAGCGCGGGTCGGGTGCTTCGCCGAAGTGGGCCACCTGTAGCTCGCCGGTGTAGCGCAGGTAGGTGCGGCCGTTGGGCTTCATCCGGCGCAGGCTGTCAATGGGCCGGGGCTCAGAATAGAGCGTGGCCAGCTCGGGCGCTTCGCGGCTCCAGCGGCGCAGCGAGTCTTTTTCGGCGGGCGAGTAGGCACCGGCCGCGCCGGCGGCCAGCAGGGCTTCGCGCTGCTGCTGGGCGCGCTCGTAGCGCGGGTTGGGCATCACCTTAACCTGCTGGGTGAGGAAGCTGCCGGCCTCCAGGCGGTTGGTGTACACGCAGCGCAGAAAGTGCATGAACGAGCCCGTGTAGGCCGCGAGGCGGTTGGCGGCCCACAGCCGGCGCTGGCCCTCGTCGCGCGGTTTCATTTCCTCGAACACGGGCTGGCCGTAGTAGGTAATCGAGCCCGCTTCTTTGTCGTAGGCAAAGTACAGGCCGTAGTATTTCAGGCGGTAGCCCAGGGCGTCGTTGTCAATCTGCAAAAACTCCTTGGTGCGGGCCGTCAGCTCTTGGGTCGAGTCGTCGAGCATCACCCGCACATCGTCGGGGTTGCTGATGTGGCACTGCTCCGAAAACGTGCTGCCGCCGAGGAACAGCGTGGCAAACTGCCGGTACTGCTCGGGCTTGTTGGGCTCGGGCCGCACCACCACTTCGCCCAGCTGGTTGCCCGTAGGGGCGAGGTTGATAGTCAGTTTGAGCGGCGTGGATTCGACCGTAATGGTTTGCTTGCCTAGGCGGTAGCCCACGTAGGAACCCACAATGTCGTAGGTGCCCTTCGGCACGCGCGGAAACTCAAACTCGCCCTTCTCGGTGGTGGTGGCCCCCAGCGTGGTATTGGCCAGAAACACGCTGGCAAACGCCAGCGGCTCGTGCGTCACCGAATCGAGGGCCACGCCGGTAATCTTGCTCTGCGCCTGTGCGGCGAAGGAAAACAATACGCCGCAGCACAGGAGCAACAATCGCAGATAATTCATTGAAAGAAGATAAGTTGATAGTAAGTAGTCGTATTGGCGAACGACAGTAAAAATGCCTGTTCGCGTCTCATCGGTGAGCAAACGCTCTCAACAGTCCTGCCACAATTCATTCCGGACCGCGCCGCAACCAGGCGTCTCTGGCAATACGGCCAAAACACTTACCCCGCCGCCAGCGCCGCGCGGGTGTTCTGCGCATCCAACGCCAGTTGGGTCGTTAACGCGTCCAGCCCGTCGTATTTTTCTTCGGACCGCAGCCAGGCCACAAACTCCAGCGTCAGCAGCTGCTCGTATAAATCGCCGCTAAAATCCAGCAGGTTCACCTCAATCGTCTGGGCCAAACCGTGGCCAATGGTGGGCCGCACGCCAATGCTGAGCATGCCCGGGTGCCGGGTGCCGGCCGCCGTAATACACCACACCGCATAAATGCCGCGCGCCGGCACCAGCTTCAAGGGCTCCTCCACGCGCAGGTTGGCGGTGGGGTAGCCAATCGTGCGGCCCAGCTTCTGGCCGTGCTCCACCCGGCCGGTGAGGGGGTAGTGGTAGCCCAGGTAGCGGTTGGCGGTGGCCACGTCGCCCTGTCGCAGCGCCTGCCGGATGCGGGTGCTGCTCACGCCCACGGCATCCACGTCTTCGCGTGGAATTTCTTCCACCGTCAGGCCGTAGCGGTCGGCGTGCTGGCGGAGGTAGTCGAAGCCGCCCTCGCGGTTTTTGCCAAAGCGGTGGTCGTAGCCAATCACCAGCTGCTGCGCGCCCACTGTTTGCAGCAGCAGCTTCTGGATATAATCTTCCGAAGTCCACTGGGCGAATTCCTTGGTGAAGGGCACGATGAGCAGGTAGTCGACGCCCAGCGCGGCCAGCCGGGCAATGCGCTCCTCCAGCGTGTTCAGCAGCTGCAGCTCCAGCAGCTCGGGGTGGGAGGGGGGCGGGCCCAGCACCAGGCGCGGGTGCGGCCAGTAGGTAATCACCACCGACGGTGCGCCGCTGGCCTGTGCCACCTCACGCAGCCGCGCCAGAATGCGCTGGTGCCCAACATGCACGCCATCAAACGTGCCGCTGGTGACGACGGCATTGCCAAGAAACGGGAATTGGGCCGGGTCGTGGATGACGTGCATAAGGCACCGGGGAAGCGGGTAAGATGAAGCGGAACGAGCTACGAAGGTAGCGGCCGGGCCCTACTCCGGACTGGTTTCGGGCTTTTCGGCCGCGTCTTTGAGGTGCTGGGCGGCCAGCGCATCGGCTTGCAGGGCGGCGAAATATTGCAGGCCGGCGCGGTTGGGCGCGGTGGCGGGCCGCTCGCGGCGGGGGCGGGCGGGGCCGTCGCCTTCGGGCCGAGGTGGGCGCAGAGCCTCAAGGGCTTCGAGCGAAAACGCGTCCTCCACCCGAAACTCGCCGATGCGCATGCGCACCAGCCGCGTGAGGTGCGCGCCGCAGCCCAGGACCACGCCCAGGTCGCGCGCCAGGCTGCGGATGTAGGTGCCCTTCGAGCAGACTACCCGAAAATCAATTTCCGGCAGCTCGATGCGCGTGATTTCAAAGGTCTTGATTTCGACCGTCTTGGGTTTGATTTCGGCTTCCTGGCCGGTGCGGGCCAACTCGTAGGCGCGCTTGCCATCCACTTTCACGGCTGAGAAAATGGGCGGTATTTGTTGGATGAGGCCGGTGAATTGCTCCGTGGCCGCCCGAATCTGCTCATCGGTGAGGTGGGCGAAGGGGCGGGCCATGTCCACGGCGGTTTCGAGGTCGAAGCTGGGCGTGGTTTCGCCGAGGCGGAAGGTGCCGGCATATTCCTTTTCCTGGGCCTGAATGAGGTCGATTTCCTTTGTTTTCTTGCCGGTGCAGAGAATGAGCAGGCCGGTGGCCAGGGGGTCGAGGGTACCGGCATGGCCGATTTTCTTAATGCGCAGCGCGCCTTTCACCTTGCGCACCACGTCGAACGAAGTCCACGTCAGGGGCTTGTCGAGCAGCAGCACTTCGCCCGTTTCAAAATCGTAATCGGCCAGGGTTTTCGTCGTCATCCTTACAATACGTTCAACGGCAGCTTCAACGCCAACATAATCAACAAAATACCGCCCGCAATGATGCGGTAAATGCCAAAGGCCCGGAAACCGTACTTCGCTACGAACCCCACGAACAGCCGGATGGCCAGCAGCGCCACCACAAACGCCACCACGTTGCCCAGCACCAGCATCTTTACCTCGGCCGCCGAAAACAGATGGGCCACATCAGTGCCGGCCGCTTTGGCCTCCTTGTAGTAGTCGTAAATGTCCTTCACCGCCGCCGCCGCCATCGTGGGCATGGCCAGGAAGAAGGCAAACTCGGCCGCCGCCTTGCGCGTCAGCTTCTGGGTGAGGCCGCCCACGATGGTGGCCGCCGAGCGGCTGGTACCCGGCACCACCGCCAGGCACTGGAACAGCCCGATTATCAGTGCTTCCTTGAAGCTGGGGTTGGTAACCGGGTGGCCGCCTTCCTTGGGGTCCTCCTGCGGAAACCAGCGGTCGACGAACAATAGCACCACGCCGCCCACGACCAGCATCACGGCCACGGTCGTAACCGATTCGAGCAGCGCATCAATATGCTTTTTGAACAGCAACCCCACCACCACAATCGGCAGAAAGGCCACCAGCAGCTTCAGGTAGAAGTCGATGTTCTGAAAAAAACGCTTCCAGTAAACCACCAACACCGACAGAATGGCCCCCAACTGAATCAGGACGAGGTAGAGCTTGAAAAACGGCGTGGGCGGAATGCCCAGCAGCGCCGAGGCAATAATCATGTGCCCGGTGCTGGAAACGGGCAAAAACTCAGTTATGCCCTCCACGATGGCGAGGAGCAGCGCGTGCCAGTAAGTCATCTAATCAACGGTTAATGGTTAGCGGTTAGTGGTTAATGACTTGCTGGGATTTACCATTAATCACTAACCGTTAACCACTAATTTAGAGGCGCTTGTAGGTGGGCGCGGTGGTTGGTGCCGCTGGCGCTACGGGCGCATTGGCGGCGGCTATCTGCTCGGCCGTGAGGGTGGGCGTGAAGGCGGGCGCTACGGGCGCAACGACCAGCGACTTATCGCGCACCATAATGGCGGCAAACTCGACCGCGAAGCCCGCCAGCAGCAGCAGTGGCCCCAGCGTGATGCCGACGAAGTCCTCACCGTAATTGGCCTTGTCGCCAAACATCATCGTGATGAAGCCGGCGGCTAGCAGGGCCAGGCCGGCCCACATCAGGCGGTAGTTGCGGGGGCCAAAGGCGAAGCGGAAAGTGGTTGGTTGCATAAGGCAGTTGTCGATGGGTCGTTGTCAATAGAACGTCCTGCTGAGCGCAGCCGAAGCATCTCGCTCGGGGCAGTAATTCAATTTATTAGCATTAGTTGAAGCACGCGAAATGCTTCGGCTGCGCTCAGCAGGACGTTCCTGATTGTTTCAAAGAATTTAATACAGGTCGTCGAGCGACATTTGAAGGTACTTGTGCACGGCGCGGGCCGAGCTGAAAAAGCCGATAACCACGCCCAGCACCACCACGCCCAGCAGCAGCAGGCCCAGGCGCAGGTCGTCGCGCAACAGGCGCAGCGGCTCTACTTCGAGGTAGGCGTATTGCAGCAGCGCCACGAGTAGCAGCGCGGCCAGTACGCCGCTGGCCAGGCCCTGCCAGGTGGCGCGCCGCAAGAACGGCTGCTGGATAAAGAGGCGCGTCGCGCCCACCAGTTGCATGGACCGGATAAGAAAGCGCTGCGAGAACAGCGCCAGCTTAATCGTATTGTTTATCAGAATCACCACCACCAGCACCAGCACCGCCGCGAAGCCCAGCAGTACCAAGCTCACCCGCGTCAGGTTGTTGTTGATGCTGGCAAACAAATCCTGCGGGTACTGCACCTCAAACACCCCGCGCTGCGTGCTGATGCTGCGGTTGAGCTGGCGCAGGTGCAAGGTGTCGGTGAATTCGGGCTTGATTTTCAGCACGTAGGCATCGCGCAGCGGGTTGTCGCCCAGGAACTGGCGGAAGTCCTCGCCAGTGCTTTGCAGCAGCTGGCGCGCGCCTTCCTCCTTGCTCACGAAGCGAATCTGGGGCTTGCCGTTGCGCTCGGCCACGAAAGCCTGCTGGCCCAAATCCTGCTGCAAACGCAACAATTCAGTCTCGGGTAAGTCGCGGTCGAGGTACACCTGCACCTCCAGGTTTTCGCGCACTACTTCGCTTAGTTTCTGGGCATGCACCAGCAGCAGCCCGAACAAGCCGATGACCACTAGAGCCAGCGTGATGCTGAACACCACGAGCAGCGTGGGGTAAGAGCCGAGCTTTTTCTTACGGGTATGTGGGGTGGAGGGGGCAGCCATATGTGGGCAAAGGTAGCAGGGAAGCGGATATGGGGGTATGCGGGAGGCGAGAACGTCATGCGGAGCGCAGCCGAAGCATCTCTACCGCGCAACTAATCCATTTTAGTATGGCGGTAGAGATGCTTCGGCTGCGCTCCGCATGACGTTTAGTTGGATTCTAATAGTCCTTACAGCGTCGTTCTAGGGTCTTCGTCCACGGTCATCACCTCTTTATTTTCGCGGGCCTTCTGCATGTTACGCTCTTTGCTCTTCGGAATGAGACGCGTGAACAGTTCCCCGAACGTGTTAAACTGCTCGGTGTAGAGTAGCGAGAAGCCGGCCCGGGGCTGGTTGATGGTCTCCAAATCGCGCGGAGTGGTTTCGTAGCGCAGCTTCGCCCGGAACTTGCCGTCGGGGCGCAAGTAGTATTCCAAGCTCAAGTCGCCGAGCAGCGAGGCCTGGCCGGCGGTATTAGCAGTGGAAGGAGTGGTGCCGGTGCCCGTGCCCTGACTCACCAGGTTGGGGTTGTTGGTGAAGCCGCCCTCGCGGGTCACGCGCAGGCGGCCGTTCAGGAAGGAGTAGCTCAGGCGCACCTGCAGGGCCTGCAGCTGGGCGGCGGTGAGCCCGTTGATGTTAAAGTCGATTTCCAGGTTCTGGTCAATCTGCGAGGTGAGCAGGCCCAGCTGGGTGCTCAGAATCTGGCCCAAGCTGTTCGACACTGTATTGTCCTGGCCTTTGATGGAAATGGTGCTGCCCAGCGACGACCCACGCGGCGACAGCTGCTTGAACACCAGCAGGCTGAAAACCTGGCGGTTCAGCTCCTGCTCATCGTTGCGGAGTGAGGCCGTGAAGGCCGCCAAATCGCCCTGTAGCGTGCCCGGCGCGTCGTTGAATTCGAGGTTGAGCTTGATGGCCGGCAGCAGAAGCGGGCCAGTTAGGTTCATCACGGCCGTCACGGGCACCACAGCCACGCTGCCCGACGCGCCACTCTCCAGCACCGGGGCCAGCGACGTGCGCTGCGTGTAGGTAGCCGTGAGGTTCATCTCGCCGGCCAGCGGGTCGCCATTCCAGGAAATGATGCCGCCGGGGCGCACCACGAACTCCTTGTTTACCAGGCCCTGCAGCGTGAAATTATACGCCCCGCGCACGATTTCGACTTGCCCGTACATGTTGAACTCGCCCCGCGTATCGATGGCCAGCCGCAGCTGCCCGGCCGCCGAGCCCCGAATTACGTCGCCGGTGCTCTCATCGAGCAGAATCTCGACGTAGGCCTCCGGCGTGATGGTCAGGTTCATGTTCAGGCGCAGGCCCGACAAGTCCACCTTTTCGGTTGCCGCTACTACCACTTTCTTCGTTTTGGTGGTGTCAAGCAATGGGTTGTTGTTCACGAACTTGATGTAGCCAGCCTTCTCGGCCTTGGCGGCGTTGTCGAGGGGCAGGCTCACGCGGGTGCCAGCCTCGCTGCTGGCTCGCACCGTGATATCGAGGTCGTTGGTGGGCCCCGTGACGCGGGCCGTGCCGGTGGCGTAAGCCGTGCCGAAATACAGCTCGTTGTCCTTGCGCGTCGTGTTGAGCACCTGCATCTTGCGGAAGTTGGCCGCAATGTCCAGGCTCATGTTTTTGAACCCCTGGTGGCGCACAATGCCGTCGACGGTGCCGGTGTTGCCCAGCACGTCGCGCAGCCGCACGTTGCGAAACTCAATCGACGTGTTGGTGAAGCTGATGCGGTCGGAGAAGGTGTAGGTCGTGCCCAGGTAGCCGAACGTGAGGCGGCCGTTGCTCACGTCCACGGCCCCCAGCAGGTTGGGCGCGGCAAACAGGCCCGTGAGCCGCAGCTCGCCGCGCCCCGTGCCGCCGATGTTTTTGAAGAGCGAGCCCAAAAACGGCTGCGCCAGCACCAGGGGGGCATCATTCAGGGTGCCCGTGAGGTTGAATTGGTTGGTTTTGCTACCCGGCGCGATGTCGCCCAGCACCGTGAGCACCGACTGCCCGTTGCGGGCCACGTCGAGGTTGGTGCGCAGCTTACCGGCGGCATTGTCCCAATCGGCCCGGCCGGCCACTTGGCCAATCAGGGTGTTGTCGTACTTCAGCGAATCCACGCCGAGCGTGCTGGTAATCGTGAGGGGGCCGTACACGCCGCTCACCGTGCCCTGGGCGTTCAGGCGGCCGGCCAGGTTTTGGCCGGTCAGGGTTTTGAGGCTGGCCAGCTCGAAGTCCTTGATTTGCAGTTGTAAAGGCGGCTTGGTGGCATCGGGCGAGATAAAGCCCTGCGCCCCCACAAACTGCTCGCCGTTGCTGAACGTCAGGTTCTTGATGTCGAACTCCTTGCCGTAGTTGGAAATCTTAACCGAGTTGTTCTCCGCAATCGTCCAGTCCTTGTCCAGCAAACGCACATCCGACTTCCGAAAAATCACCTCCACCGCCCGCTGCAAAAAGCCCAGCGAGCCGTTGATGGTGGCTTTGTTAGTGGTGCCCGTTTGGGCCAACGAGGTCGAAAAGTTGATGCGCTGCTGGTCCCACACGCCTTCCACGATAAACTTTTCGGTGCGGCCCAGCCCGGGCAGCACCTGCCGGTCGCTCGTAATGCTGGCCTGGGCCAGGATGTCGGGCTGGTAGGGCAGCTTCGAGGTCAGGAAGTCGAAATCGTCGTTCACGGTGCGCACCGGCCCGTAGCGCAGGCTGTCGAGGTGCCCGCCGAGCTGAAAAATGCTGGTGCTGCCGCTCCGGAACGAGCCGTCGATGCGGCTGCCGCCGGCCACCTCCAGCTCGGGTACAAATAGCTGCAGCACCGGGTTGGGCTTCTTCAGGTTCAGCAGCAAATCGACCTGATACACGGGCAGCGTGCGCTGCTGCTTGCGCTGGTAGTAAGCGGCCGTGGCGGCGGCGTTGCTCTCGAAATTGAGGCGGTACTCGGTGATGAGCGTTTGCACGTCGCGCACCACGTCGGAGGTGTTGAAGGTGCCGGCCACGTTGGCGTTCAGGGCCTCCGAGCGCACCGTTACCGTGCGGTAGTTCAGCCGGTTGCGGGTGCTGACAACGTCCAGCGTGTCGAGGCGCAGCACGCGGCCATCGAGCCCGAAGCGCGAGTTCCGCAGGTAGGCGTAGCCGATAAGCGAGTCGAGCTGAATGCCTTTGAACTTCACGTTGGCCGTGGTGCTCACCGTCAGCGGCTGGCTCGTCAGGCCCAGGGTGCGCAGGTTGGCGTAGTCGATTTTGGTTTGCACGTTCACGTTCTCGTGCTTGCGCTCCAGGTCCACGTGGCCGTCGGCCACCAGCCGCACCGCCGGGTCGTTGATGCTGGCGTGTCCGTCGAAGTGCAGGGGCTTGAACACGCCGTCGAAGGCGATGTTGCGGTAGCGGTAGCCGTTCAGCCAGATGGCGGGCACCGTGAGCTTGGCCCGGCCCGTGGCGAAGGCCGGCAGGAAGCCCGTGCCGGCCACGCGCCCGTTCAACGTCACGTCCCGCACTACGCTTTCATCGCCCAAAAACTTGCCCAGCTGAAAGGCCTGGCTGCGCACCGTGCCCTCGTAGGTCGCGTGCGTGAGGTCGGTTTTGGTCTTCAGGTTCACGTCGGTGGCCACAAAGCCCAGGGCGGTGTCGAACGAGGCGTTGGCCACAAAGTCGCTGTAAAAGCCCAGCAGCTGGCCCTGCACTTTCACGCGGCCCAGCGGCTGCACCATCTTGTTGGCCGAGGCCGGCAGCCACTTCTTCAAATCGCGGGCCTCCACCACCGAGGGCAGCAGGCGAAAATCAAAAAAGCTCTCCTTGTAGTTGGGCAGGCCGTCGGCGTGGGCGCGCTTGGCCACGATGTGCGTGCCGGTACCGTAGCGCAAATCGAGGTTGTTTACTTTGAAATCGCGCACGTAGCCCGAGGCATCGCCCGACAGCGCGACCGACTCGTGCAGCTCGCTCAACTGCGGTGCGAAGCTGGCAATGTCTTCGGAATAAATCTTGGAATTGCGCAGGCGCGCAATGGTCTTCATCGAGTCGTTGTAGTCGGTGAAGTTGCTGAACACCCGGAATTCAAACCGCAGGTAATCCTTAATCTGACTGCGCCCCACGCGCAGACTCAAATCCTTAAATTCCCAGAAATGCGCCCCGTACGTCATGTCGGCCGTGATTTCGCGCAGCTGGGTTTTCGAGGGCGTTTCCACTGCGTGCAGCTGGCTGATGCGCAGCCCGAGCGTGTCGCCGAGGTGAATATTGGAGATGTCGGCGTAGATGCTGTCAACCACCATGTGGGCGTAGTCGATGCTCTTGCCGTAGGTTTTGGACCGGGGCACGTCGTCCTTCAAAATGGCGAAATGCCCGTTGCGCAGCGCCACCTTGGCCACCTGGAAATCGAATGGGGCGGACTTTGTCGTGTCCGTTGAGGGGCCGATGAGGCGCTTCACAGCCCGCATAAAATGGCTGAAAGTCGTGGTGTCGGGCTGGCCGGGCAGGTTGCGCAGGATAAAGCGCGGCTCGTTCAGGGTGAGCGTGGCCACGTGCAGGTGGCGCGGGTCGAACACCGAGAACAGCGAAATGTCGGCATCGGCCCGCCCAACGCTGAACAGCTCACCGCCGCGCCGGTCCTGCACCCGCATGCCCTCCAGCAGCACGCTGGAGAAGGGCCGCACGTCGACCCGCCCGATGGTAACGGGTTGGCCCAGCTTGCGGGTGAGCACGGCGGCGGCCTCGCGGGCGAGGCGGGTTTGCACGCTCGGCACCCGTAGTGCCAGCAGCGCCCCCACCACGGCCAGCACCAGCAGCAGCCCGAGGCCCAGCAGTACTTTCAGCAAAATGGCGAGGAAACGACGCACCGGGACAGGAGGGAAGAAAACGAAAAAGACCGATAATCCGCAAAGTTGCGGCTTTTTAGCCAGTTAGGCCAAATGCTTTGGGTTGGCTACGCACAGGAACGGCCGGGGCGCGACCCGGGTTCGCCGTTCGTGCCCGAACTTTGCGCCTTCGCAAGGGTTGGGCCAAACGGTGTTGGCGGTGCAGCTGCATGCTCATCCAGTGCCAATGCGCCTGTTTCATTTGTCATCCTGAGCCGAGCGAAGGACCCTATGACGCCGGAACGAATCGTTAGAGCGCGGTAAGGTCCTTCGCTTCGCTCAGGATGGCAGGCGAAACAGATGCGTAATCTGCTGTTTGACGTTTTTTGCTTTTCTCATTTCTGATACCATGCCCGCCTATCCCATCATCCTCGCCATCGAATCATCTTGCGACGACACCGGGGCCGCCGTGCTGGCCGGTGGTGAGCTGCTAAGCAACGTGGTGGCCACCCAGAAGGTACACGAGCAATACGGCGGCGTGGTGCCCGAGCTGGCTTCGCGCGCCCACCAGCAACACCTGCTGCCCGTCGTCACGGCCGCGCTCAAGCAGGCCGGCATCACCAAGGCTGACCTCGACGCGGTGGCCGTAACCCAGGGCCCCGGCCTGCTGGGCTCCTTATTAGTAGGTGGCATGTTTGCCAAAACCCTGGCCCTGGCCCTCGACAAGCCGCTGCTGGCCGTGAACCATATGCGCGCCCACATCTTGGCCCATTTCATCCGCGACCCCAAGCCAGCATTTCCCTTCCTGTGCCTGACGGTGAGCGGCGGGCACACCCAGTTGGTGGTGGTGAAGTCGGCGCTGGCAATGGACGTTATCGGCTCGACGATTGATGATGCTGCTGGCGAGGCCTTCGACAAAACCGCCAAGCTGCTCGGCCTGCCGTACCCCGGCGGCCCGCATCTCGACAAGCTGGCCCGCCAGGGCGACCCGCTCCGGTTCGCCTTCCCGGTGGGGGCCATGCCGGGCTACGACTTCTCCTTCAGCGGCCTGAAAACGGCGGTGCTTTACTTCCTGAAAAAGCAGACCGCCACCAACCCCGACTTCGTGGCCGAAAACCTGGCCGACCTCTGCGCCGGCATCCAGCACACCATCGTGGCCACGCTGCTGCGCCAGCTGCGTCGCGCCGCCGCCGATACCGGCCTTACGCAGGTGGCGCTGGCTGGGGGCGTGGCCGCCAACTCGGGCCTGCGCACTGCGTTGGAGGCCGAGGCCGTGGCCCAGGGCTGGCAGGTGTTCATCCCCGATTTCGCCTTTTGCACCGATAACGCCGCCATGGTGGCCATGACGGCGCATTTCCAGTACGAGGCCGGCGACTTTGCCAGTCAACTCACCAGCCCCAACCCGCGCCTGAAGCTGACGTAACCTCCCGGCACTATCGTTCTACCTTTGCCGCCTCATCCGCCGCCGTTAGACTAGCACCTGACAACGAATAACTGACAACTAGCCCAATGGCCAAAGAAGCTAAACCCGTCATCATCAACATTAAAAACCGCCGCGCGGGCCACGAATACACCTTTCTGGCCAAGTACGACGCGGGCGTGATGCTGCAAGGGACCGAAATAAAAAGCATCCGCGAGGGCAACGTGAACCTGACCGACGGCTACTGCACCTTCGACCAGCGCGGCGACCTCTGGATTCACAGCATCCGCATCGCGCCTTATTCCTTAGGTACTTACAACAACCACGACGCCATGCGCGCCCGTAAGCTGCTCCTCAACAAGCGCGAGCTGAAGCAGCTGGCCGGCAAAGCGGTGGACCAGGGCCTGACCATCATCCCCCTGCGCCTGTTCGTGACCGACCGCGGCTTCGCTAAAATTGAAATAGCCCTCGCCCAGGGCAAAAAGCTCTACGACAAGCGTAACGACCTCAAGGAAAAAGCCCAGAAGCGCGACATGGACCGGCTGTAGCGGTGAAATGGTGGGGTGGTGAGATGGTGAGTAAGCCCCCAGCTACCGTTCTTTGCATCAACTCACCGCTCACCATTTCACCACCTCACCACTTTGAATCCCGGCATCTGCGCGCTCAGCGCCGTCCCCGTTCGCGCCGAGCCCAACGACCGGGCCGAGCTCGTTACCCAGCTGCTCTTCGGCGAGTGCTATCAGATTTTGGCCACCCAAGGCAGCTGGCTTCAGGTGCAGTTGGCCGCCGATGACTACGTGGGCTGGATGGATTTCAAGCAGCATACGCCCGTTTCGCCGGAGTATTATGCTGCCTGGGGCGCGCAGGACCATCCCCGCGCCCTCGACGTGGTGCAGGCCGTGAGCGATGCCACTACTAAAATTCCGCTCACGCTGGGCTGCCGGCTGCCGTTTTTCGACGGCATGAACGTGCGCATCGGCGACCAGTTGTACTTCTACAACGGCACCGCCACCAACCCCACCGCCGCGCCCGACCTGGGCCGCCAAACGGCCCTGCTGCGCAAAATTGCCCTCATGTACCTGAAGGCCCCTTATGTGTGGGGCGGCAAAAGCGTTTTCGGGCTCGACTGCTCGGGCCTGTGCCAGCAGCTCTACGGGTTGGTGGGCATTCAGCTGCCGCGCGATGCCCGCCAGCAGGTCGACCATGGCCGGCCGGTGCATTTCGTGACTCAGACCAAGCCCGGCGACCTGGCATTTTTCGACAACGCCGAGGGCCGCATCGTGCACGTGGGCATGGTGCTAGACGAAGGCCAGATTCTGCACGCCCACGGCGAGGTGCGCCTCGACCCGCTCGACCACAACGGCATCTTCAACCGCGGTCGGCAGAAGTATTCGCACCAGCTGCGCCTGATAAAGCGCCTGCTGCCGGAGTAAGGAGAGGAGGGGGAGGCGCGAGCAGCTTGTGAACAGAACGTCATGCTGAGCGCAGCCGAAGCATGACGTTCGTTTTTCCTTCCCCAACCGCTCACTGAACTTAACCCTGCCGCACTTGTTTATCTGGCCGGAAACCGCTAGCTTTCGGCGGGTTATCCGAACCCAAAAGTGTGTATGGACCAAAAAGTGTTAGTGCTGAATGGCGACTATACCGCCATCACCCTGTGCAGCGTGCAAAAGGCGTTTGTACTCCTGTTTCTGGACAAGGCGGAAATGATAGCGAAGTCCGAACACGGCACGCTGCGGACTATTTCGCACGCCTATCCCAAGCCGAGCATCATCCGCCTGCAACGCTACGTGCGCGTGCCCTACAAAGGCATCGCGCTGAGCCGCCACAATATTTTCAAGCGCGACCATTTTGAGTGTCAGTATTGCGGCTCGCTCAAAAACCTGACCCTCGACCACGTACTGCCCCGCTCGCGCGGCGGCGAATCGAGCTGGACGAATCTGCTCACGGCTTGCGCCCGCTGCAACCACGCCAAGGGTCATCACACGCCCAGCGAGGCCGGCCTAACCATTCGGCAGCAGCCCAAAAAGCCCACGCTGGCGGGTTTTCTGCGCCTGTCGGCGGGCACGATTGACCAGAACTGGCATGCGTACCTGAACTAACTTTCGGGCCTTGGCCAACTATGTTGGCATGGATGGTGTTGAGGAGGGGTATCTTTACCGCTCAATATTCCCATCTCTCCGCCTATGGCCCTTCCCCGCTTTGCTGCCAGTCGCTCGTTTCATACCGAGCTCAAAACCCGAATCAATCAATACTTCGAAGAGTCGGGGCAGCGAATGACGGGCAACTTCAGCCTTCTATTCAAGGCGGTGTTGTTGGTCAGTATTCTGATTGCGCTTTACGTGCATCTGGTGTTTTTCACGCCGCCCACCGGCTGGGCGCTGCTGGAATGCGCATTGGTGGGCCTCGATATCGCGGCCATTGGCTTTAATGTGATGCACGACGGGGCGCACGGCAGCTTCTCGCGCTTTGCCTGGGTGAATAAGCTGGCGGCCTACACGCTCGGCGTGCTCGGCGGCAGCCCCTACATGTGGAACTCCAAGCACAACCTCATCCACCACACCTACACCAACATCGAGGGCCACGACGATGACATCAACATCCAGCCCTGGATGCGCATGACGCCCGACCAGCCCAAGCATGCCCTGCACCGCTACCAGCATTTCTACTTCTGGGCGCTGTACTGCATGCTCTACATCTCCTGGATTTTCGCGATGGACTACCAGAAGTACTTCTCGCGCCAGATTGGAGCCATTGGCCTCAAGCCCATGAACGCCGGTGAGCACGTCAGCTTCTGGGGCTTCAAGGCGCTGAACCTGCTGCTGTACGTGGCGCTGCCTATCTACATGGTGGGCTTTCTGCCTTGGCTGGCCGGCTTCATGCTGAGCACGGCCGTGGCTGGCCTGGTACTGAGCATGGTGTTCCAGCTGGCCCACACCGTGGAAGATGCCGCTTTCCCGGTGCCCCACGCCGTTACGAGCAAGCTGGAGGACGAGTGGGCCATTCACCAAGTGCGCACCACCGCCAACTTCGCGACCGACAACAAAGTGATTAGCTGGCTGGTAGGCGGCCTAAACTTCCAGATTGAGCACCACCTGTTCCCCAAAATCTCGCACGTACACTACCCGGCCATCAGCAAAATTGTGCAGCAGGTTTGCGCCGAGTTCGATGTGACGTACAACAACTACAAGCACACCCGCACCGCCATTGCCTCGCACGTGGGCTACCTGCGCCAGATGGGCCGCGCGGCCTAAGGCTATGCGCCGGTCTAGGTCTAAATTGGTCTGACCGCCCTAGGCGGTCTGACCGGTTGTCGGGAGGTTGAACTGGTGGTTCTTCAACCGGTCAGACCGCCTAGGGCGGTCAGACCAGCGCCCACAGAAAAGGCCCCGACGCAATTGTGTCGGGGCCTTTTGCTTGTGCAGAAATTAACTAATTACTTGCCGCCCACAAAGGTTAGCAGGTCTTTGGTCAGCTTGTCTTTGGCCGTGAAAAACAGGCCGTGGGGCTCGCCTTCGTACACTTTCAGCTCGGCACCGGCCACCATTTTGGCAGTGCGCTCGCCGCTCACGGGGAAGGGCACGGTCTGGTCCTTATCGCCGTGAATGACGAGGGTGGGCACCGTGATTTTCTTCAGGTCGTCGCGGAAGTCGGTGCCCGAGAAGGAGGTCACGCAGTCGTCGGTAGCGTTGGGGGCGGCTAGCGTGGTCACGGTCTGGTTCCAGTTCAGCACGGCCTGGCTCACGGGGTGACTGATGAGGCTCTGGCCGTAGAAGTCCTTGGCGAAGCTTTCGAGGAAAGCAAAACGGTCCTCTTTGATACCCTTGTGCATGCCATCGAATACCTTTTGCGGTACGCCCTCGGGGTTATCGCCGGTGTGCAGCATGTAGGGCGTCACGGCGCTCACGAAGGCCACGCGGGCAATGCGCTGCTGGCCGTAGTTGCCGATGTAGCGGGCAATTTCGCCGCCACCCATCGAGAAGCCCACCAGCGTCACGCCGGTCAGGTCGAGCTCGGTGAGCAGGGCGTTGAGGTCGGCAGCCAGGGTGTCGTAGTCGTAGCCGCCCCAGGGGCGCGACGAGCGGCCGAATCCGCGCCGGTCGTAGGCAATCACGCGGTGGCCGGCCTGGGCCAGCGCCACGGCCTGATGCTCCCACATGGTGTGGTCGAGGGGCCAGCCGTGGATGAGCACCACCGGCGCGCCCTGCCCCCAGTCTTCGTAGAAAATATTTACCGGATGCCCGGCCTTGTCGTTGCCTGCTTTGATATGCGCCATGTTTGAAAGAGTCGTTGAAGTGAAATTATATTCACTTCTTCTCTTACCCCCGGCCGGTGGGCAGGGTTACGAAATGCCCGGGTTTTACTGCCCGCCGCTAGACCAGGGCCGCTGAGGTTTCGGGCTCTTTGCGCTCGCCAATCTGCTGGCGCCACATGGCGTAGTACAGGCCCTTTTGGGCCAGCAGGTCGGCGTGGCCGCCCTGCTCGGCAATGTGGCCGCGCTCGAGTACAAAAATGCGGTCGGCGTGCAGGATGGTGCTGAGCCGGTGGGCAATGAGAATGGTCATGTGCTGGCGCGAGCCGGACAGCTCGCGTACCGTTTTGCCAATTTCTTCCTCCGTGAGCGAGTCGAGGGCTGAAGTGGCTTCGTCGAACACCATGAGGGTGGGCTTGCGCAGCAGGGCGCGGGCAATGCTGAGGCGCTGCTTCTCGCCGCCCGAAACCTTCACGCCGCCTTCGCCAATTACGGTGCCGAGGCCGAGCGGGGCGCGGGCCAGCAGGGTGTCGGCCGCGGCCTGGTGCAGGGCGTGCAGGCATTCCTCGTCGGTGGCGTGGGGGGCCACGAACAGCAGGTTCTCGCGGATGGTGCCGGCAAACAGCTGGGTGTCCTGCGTCACGAAGCCGATTTGCTCGCGCAGCTCATCGAGGTCGATTTCCGAGCCGGGGATGCCGTTGTAGCGAATCTCGCCCGAGAGGGGCGGGTAGAGGCCGACCAGCAGCTTCACGAGCGTGGTTTTGCCCGAGCCCGAGGGCCCCACAAAGGCGATGGTTTCGCCGAGCTTCACCCCAAAGGAAATGTTGGACAGGGCCTTGCCCTTGGCCGTGAGGTGCTGGAAGCTGACGTGCTCGAAGGCCAGGTTTTCGATGTGCGCCACCGACTGCGGGTGCAGTGGCTTCACATCCTTGGGCGTGTCGAGAATCGACTGGAAGTTGCCGAGCGAAATCTCGGTTTCGCGGTACACGCCGATGATGTTGCCCAGCTCCTGCAACGGCCCGAAGATGGAGAACGAATAGATGAAGAACGAGAAAAACTGCCCCAGGCTGATGTGGCGCTGCACCAGCAGGTACAGCAGCAGCAGTACAATCACGTTGCGGAGCAGGTTCACGAAAGTGCCCTGCACGAAGCTGAGCGAGCGCAGGTAGCGCACCTTGCGCAGCTCCAGCTTCAGGATTTTGTTGGTAGTGGCGTTCAGGCGCTCAGTTTCCTGCTGGGCCAGTCCCAGGCTCTTGATGAGTTCAATGTTGCGCAGGCTTTCGGTGGTGGAGCCGGCCAGGGCCGTGGTTTCGGCCACAATGGTTTTCTGAATCACCTTGATGCGCTTGCTCAGAAAAAAGCTCAGAATGCCCAGCAGCGGAATGGTGAGGAAGTAGCCCAGCGCAATGGGCCAGTATACCGTGATGGCGTACCACATGACGAAAATGATGCCCACCATCGCTGTAAACAGCACGTTCACGAAGCTCTGAATCAGTTTCTCCACGTCGATGCGCACCTTCTGGAGCTTGCCCAGGGTCTCGCCCGAGCGCTGGTCTTCGAACACCTGGTAGGGCAGCTCCAGCGAGTGGCGCAGGCCATCGGAGTACATTTTGGCCCCCAGCCGCTGGGTGATGACGTTGACGTAGTAATCCTGGAAATTCTTGGCGATGCGCGATACCATGGCCGCGCCCAGCATTAGGCCGATGTAGGGCAGGGCCTCGCGCAGAAACGGCCCGAATGGCACCAGCCGAACGGCCGCCAGCTCGCTGCCCTTGGGCGAAAAGTGGTCGATAAGCTTACGAAAGAAATACGGGTCGAGCAGCGAGAACACCTGGTTGACGGTGGCCAGCCCGAGGGCCAGCACCAGCAGCGGCCAGTAGTTGCGCAGGTAGCTATAAAGGATTTTCATAAGGGGAACACACAAGTTGTCCGGCCGGGCCGGCCAGAAGGCAAGCAACCCGGCCGGTTGGCAATGGTTTGGGAAAACGTTTGGCCCACGACCGGGCCGAAGCGTGGCTTATACCGCCCGGGCTTCGGTGCGGCTGCGCAGCACTAGTACCACCACCAGCAGCACCAACGACACGATGGCCGGTACACCATTGGCTAGGCCGCCGGGGATTTTGGTGGCGTGCATGAACACCGCCCCAATCATGATAATGATGAGGCCCATGGCCGCCGGGCGCACCGTGCGCGGCACCAGCAGCCCAATGCCGCCCAGCAGCTCGGCTACGCCAATGAAGCCGCCAAACCAGCCGGGCAAGCCCAGCTGGCCAAACATGGCCATGGTACCGTCGAGGTTTAGGAGCTTTTGGCTGCCACCATAAACGAAGGAGGCGGCCAGTAGGGCCTGCAAAATCCAGGCGATGATGTTGCGTACGGAAGGACTCATAAAAAATCAGAAAATGGTGAATACCGCGTTGTGAGTGCCAAAGTTGCGAATTGCGGCGGTGCACCTGCCTCCGGCAGACGCTGGACGGGCGCAAATACTTTATCGGTTGCTGGCTTAATCCCGGTATTCGGGCTACGACGGAGGGCGATGGGCCGACTGGCTCGGGTTGCCTGACGTGGCCCGACATAGCCCGACATGGCTTTTTCGCAACAGCAGCTGGTACGGCTTTGAGGCCGCCAGCGGCCGGAACCGGGCATCGTGGCGAATAGCCGGTGCGGGCGTCCGTCGGCTCTTGGCTGCTTCGGGATGGAGCGGGCAGGGGCCGGCTTGGCATTCCAAGCCGGCGAGCCCAAGGGAATTGAATTAATGGCAGATAAAATTTAAGTATTTATCCCTGATAGAATTCGTAGTTAAACGGATTAAAATACGATTAAATATTACGAAGTTTGTGTCGTAAATAACTATTCTGGGAAGAGTTATGGGCGTACAAGTAATTCTCTGCCTCCCGCCCAGCCTCCTTTTGTTCAGCCAACCCCCACGATGACAACGGTTTTCCACGAGCTACTGCCTGATAGCTACCTGATTACCCTGGCCCCGGGCCCGGTCGATACCTCCGAGGTAGCCTTGGCTCGCCGGCTGCGGTGCGCCGAGCGTAGCGGCAAGCCCGAAGTGTGGGTCGATTGTGGGCTGCTGACCGAGCTATCCGGCGAAGCGGCCCGCCTGCTGTGGGACGCGCACTATCAGCTCCAGGAGCGATTTGCCCACCTGGTGCTGGTGCACGTAGCCGAACCGGTGAGGAAAACCCTGCTGGCGCAGTACCTGGGTCCCACGCCGCGCATCGTGCCCACGCTGCTTGACGCCGTGCGGCAGGCCCCGGCCACGCGATGGGCAGCCAACGTGCGGCAGCTGGCCCACAACTAACCCCCCCCGGACGGGGCCTGTGGGTTGGTGCGGGCCCAGGGCAGCTGGCCCAGCATGTGCAGCGGTACTACGTAGTCGATGTCGACGTTTTGCAGGGCGCTCTGGGGCATGCCGGGGAACTCGGCCTCGGCGGGCTCCTGCACGATGGCAATGCCGCCGCAGGGCTTACTGAACTCCAGGCCGGCGGTGCCATTGTGCAGCATGCCCGTGAGCACGATGCCCACCGTGCGCGGCCCATCGGCCACGGCCGCCGACCGAAACAGCGCATCGACCGACGGGCGGTAATAGTTCTCGCGCGGGCCCCGGATTAGCGGTAAATTTGCCGGGGTGGCCTGGGCCGCTCCCCGCCGCTCGCCGCTCCATGACCGAACCCGCCGCCCCTGCGCCCGCCACCGAGCCCGGCCTTGGCAGCAACTCCCCCGAGGCAATGCCGCGCGATGGCGATGAGCTGCGCCTGCCCGCCCTGCGCCGCGAGGCCGCCCGCGCCGCGTCAGCCGCCTCGTTTCCGGTGGTGGCGCTGGGGGGCTCGGCGGGGTCTCTGACGGCGTTTGAGCAGTTTTTTCGGGCGCTGCCGGCGGGCAGCGGCATGGCCTTCGTGGTCATCACCCACCTCTCGCCCGGCCAGGAATCGGCGCTGGCCCAGGTGCTGCAGCACTTCACCCCCATGCCGGTGCAAGAGGCCACCGACGGCCTGCCCGTGCGCCCCAACCAGGTGTACGTCATCCCGCCCAACCGCGACATGAGCATCCTGCACGGCACGCTGCTGCTGTTCACGCCTACGCAGCCACCGGGCCGCCGCCTGCCCATTGACTTCTTTTTTCAGAGTCTGGCCAAGGATGCCCGCGAAAGGGCCGTGTGCATCATCTGCTCGGGGCTGGGCACCGATGGCACGCTGGGGCTGAGGATGGTGATGGAAAACGTTGGGATGGTGATGGTGCAGGACCCCGCCACGGCCGAGTTCGACTCGATGCCCCGCTCGGCGCTGGCCACCGAGTTTGTGGACTACGTGCTGCCGGCCGGCGAGCTGCCGGCCCGCTTGCTGGAGTATGTGCGCCACCCGCCGCACCGGCCCCGGCGCGAGGTCGGCACCTCCGGCCAGCCCCGGCCGGCCCATGCCCTGCAAAAGATTTTTCACCTCATCCGGGCCCAGACCGGACACGACTTCTCCTTTTACAAGCGCAACACGGTATTTCGGCGCATCGAGCGGCGCATGAGCGCCCACCAGCTCACCGATTTCGCGCACTACGTGCGCTTTTTGCAGGAAACCCCGGCGGAGGTTACGGCCCTGTTCAAGGAGCTGCTGATTGGGGTGACCAGGTTTTTCCGCGACCGCGAGGCGTTTGAGCAGTTGCAAGCCCGGCTGCTGCCACTGCTGCGCCAGAAACCCAAAGGCAGCACCGTTCGGGTGTGGGCCCCCGGCTGCTCGACGGGCGAGGAGGCCTACAGCCTGGCCATTGTGCTGCTCGAAGCCCTCGACGGGGTGGTGCGCCCCCGGCACCTGAGTATCCAGATTTTCGCCACCGATATCAACCCCGATGCCATCGACGCGGCGCGCACCGGCGAGTACGCCAGCAGCCTGGTGCCCGATGTGAGCCCCGAGCGCCTGCGCCGCTTTTTCGTGCCAACCGAGGGCGGCTACCGCGTGAAGAAGGAAGTGCGCGACGCCGTGGTGTTTGCCGTGCACGATTTGAACAAGGACGCACCCTTCACTAAGCTCGACTTGCTGGTGTGCCGCAACCTGCTCATCTATTTCAGCGCCGAACTGCAGAAGGCCCTGATTCCGGTTTTTCACTACGCCCTGAACCCGGGCGGGCTGCTGCTGCTGGGCCCCAGCGAGAACCTGACCGGCTTTCAGGACCTGTTTCAGGCCCTGGACGTGAAATGGAAGCTCGTGCGCCGCACCGAGCCGCCGGCGTCCCGGGCGCGGCTGGCTAATTTTCCTTTTTTGATGGGCCAGCCGCTGCTCTCGGCCCTGCCTCTTGCTACTTTGCCCGGCCCTATGCTCCCCGCCATCACATCCAAAGACGGCCCGTTTGCCGCGCTGGTGCAGCGCCTGCTGCTGCGCCAGTACACGCCGCCCGCCGTGGTGATAAATCTCAAAGGCGACATTCTGTACGTGAACGGGCGCACCGGCCGCTTCCTGGAGCCGGCTCCCGGGCTGGGTGCGATGAACGTGTTCGACATGGCCCGTGAGGAGCTCAACTACGAGCTGAGCGCGGCCGTGCACCAGGCCCTGGCCACCCGCGAAGCCGTGGTGCTGGCCAGTGTGCAGCTGCGCGTGGAGGCGGGCGTGCAGCGGCTGCGCCTCACGGTGCAGCCGCTGCTGGAGGAGGGCGAGGCCCTGGCCGGCCTGCTGCTGGTGGTGTTTGAGGAGCAGCCCACGCCCCGCCGCCAGCGCAAGGCCGCCGCGCCCGCGCCCGATGCCCCCGGGCAGGCGCTGGCCCTGGCAAAGGAGCTGCAGTACACCAAGCACCGCCTGCAATCGACCGTCGAGGAGATGGAAAGTAGCTTGGAAGTGCTCAAAAGCACCAACGAGGAGCTGCAGAGCACCAACGAAGAGCTGCAAAGCACCAACGAGGAGGCCATGACCAACAAGGAGGAGATGCAGAGCCTGAACGAGGAGCTGATGACCCTGAACCTGCAGTACCTCAACAAAACCGAGGAGCTGAGCCAGGCCGCCAACGACATGAAAAACCTGCTCGATGCGACGGAAATAGCCACCATCTTCCTCGACCACGACCTGGTGATAAAGCGCTTCACGCCGCCGGTGCACCGCATTGTGCCGCTGCTGCCCGCCGACGTGGGCCGGCCCATCACGCACTTTGCCAGCTTGCTGCGCTACGACCGCCTGGCCCAGGACCTGCGCCTGGTGCTCGACCGCCTCGTGCCCATCGAGGCCAACATTCAGACCATCCAGGGCGAGTGGTACGCCATGCGCGTGCTGCCCTACCGCACCCTCGATAACTACATCAGCGGGGCCGTCATCACCTTCACCGACATCACGGCCCTCAAAACCCTCGAAAGCCAGCTTCAGGAAAGCACCCGCTTCGCCGAGAGCATCGTGGAAAGCATGCGCGAGCCCCTGCTCGTGCTCGATGCCAGCCAGCGGGTGCTGGCCATCAGCGGGGCGTTTGGCCAGCTGTTCGGGCTCGATGTGGCGGCCATCAAAGGGCTGCCGCTGCGCGAGCTCGACGGCGGGGCCTGGCAGCAGCCAGCCCTGCGCCGGCAGCTGGAAGAGGCACTGGCCCACCCCGGGCAGCCGTTTGAGAACTTTAGCTACGCCGCCGATTTTCCCGGGGCTGGGCCCCGCACGCTGCTGCTCAACGGGCGGGCCCTTGTTAGCCACGGGGCCCAAACGGGCTGCCTGCTGCTGGGCGTGCAGGAAGCCTGAGCCCCGCGTAGCCGGGAAACAAAGCCCGGCCGTGTGCGTAAGGGAGGTCTGTCCTTTCCTACCCCTCCGTGCCGCTATCTTCCGAAGAACTTGTACGGGGCCTGCTCCGCCGCGATGAGCGGGTGATGGACCAGTTCTACCACCAGCACCGCCAGGCGCTGCTGTCGCTGCTACTGCGCATTGTGCGCAACCCACAAACGGCCGAGGACGTGCTTCAGGAAAGCATGGTGAAGGTCTGGCTCGCCATCGGCACCTACGATGCCGCCCAGAGCGGCCTTTTCACCTGGGCGGCCAAAGTATGCTCCAACACGGCCATCGACCACCTGCGCCTGGGCCGTAACCGCCTGCTGGCGCGCACGGCCTCCCTCGACGACGCGCCGCAGCTGCTGCTGCTGCCCACGGAGGGTTTTCGGCCCGAGCACATTGGCGTGGTGGATTTACTGCTGCCCCTGAAGCCCCGGTACCGGCTGGTGATGGACCTGATTTACCTGCAAGGCTACACCCAGGCCGAGGCCGCCACCCACCTGTGCGTGCCGGTGGGCACCGTGAAAACCTGGGTGGGCCGCGCCCGGTACTTGCTGGGCTTCCGGCAAAAGTGCGCCTAGCCGCGCCGCACCATTGCGCCCTAAGCCAGCTGGAGCGCGAATATCCCGGATTGGCCGGCGGCGAAGAAGGCGCGCAGCGCTGCCGCCAGCTCGGGCGCGGTGCGGGCGCGTGGCACGCACAGGGCCAGGTTGCAGGCCGGCACGTGGGCCAGCAGGTCGCGCACCTCGCTGGGCTGGGCAAAGCGAAGCGCCATGTGCCAGCCCGTGAAGCTGGGCTCCGGGCAGGGGCCCGCGGCCAGGATGTGGCAGTCGCGGTGGCGCGGGTCGGGCACAATGTGGCGGCAGTAGAGCTGGCGCACGGCGGCTTCGTCGCCTTCGAGTAGCTGCAGAAACCGGCCGTCGGCCGTGTGCAGCAGCACGCCCGTGATGCCGTGGCTGCGGTTGCTGGCGACGGCCTGCCGCTGCAGGGCCCGTAGCTCGGGCGCTTCGAAGGGCACCGTGGCCTGGCTCTGATAAATGAGTTGATAAGTGCTCATAGCTCGGAGAAGTAAGTGGTGAATAGCGGCAATCGGTAGCGCGCACCCCCGTGCCGGAGGTGGTGGGGAGAGAAAAGCGCTGGTGGTGCGGACCCGGCAGCTCGCATCCGTGCGCCATTGTCTGGCCTTGCCGGCGCAGAACCGTGGATGCTCAGGTTCGCACTACCCCCCCAGCCTCGCCTGAAGGAGGGGAAGCGTCCCATCAGCTACTAAATATAGCAAAATCAAAATAAACTGCGGGCGTCCCGCGCCTGCCCGGCGGGGCCGCCCGCCGCGGCCCCGGCCCGCGCCGCCAAATGACCTTCGCGCTCCTTCTTCCGCCCCTGTTTCTGCCCGTGTTAGCTTGTTGTAGCCAGCCCTCTTTTGAGCGGAGAGCCCGTGCCCGCCTGCTGCCGGGCGTGCCAGCCGAACAAGACCGGTGCGGTAAATCCGTATTTATCCGGGGCATATATAGAAAACCCGCCCAGGGGAAAACGGCGTATGAGTAGGGCTATGGACCACGCCCTTCCGACCACCGAAATCCAGCGCCGCCGGGCCGTAGACTGGGCCGTCGCCATGACGGTAAATACCCGCCTCGCGCCCCACCGCTACGAGCGCCAGTTGCTGGCCCGCTACCAACAGGGCGAGCTCACCATCGACCAGGTGATTGAGCTGCTCGATACCAGCGTGTACCAGGTGCTGTACCGCAGCCGGGCCACCGTGCCCTTCAGCGACGATGCGCTGTGGCAGCTGCTCGAAGAGGCGCGCCGCTTTAATGTGGAACACCGGATTTCGGGCATGCTGCTCTACAGCGCCGGGTACTTCGTGCAGGCGCTGGAAGGGCCCGAAGAGGCCGTGCGCGACTTGTACGCCAGCATTCAGCAGGATACCCGACACACGCAGGTGGTGACGGTGAGCGCCGGCCAGGCCGCCGACCGGCACTTCGCCGGCTGGAGCATGGCCTTTGGCCACGCCACCACTTCCGACCTGGACCGGGTGCTGGTGGCCGTGCAGGGCCCGCGGCCCGTGGTGCCCGGCCCGGCCATTGAAGACCCGAACCTGCTGGCGCTGCTGCGCGCCTTCGGCATTGGGATGCCGGCCGGGCCGCCCGCGCCTGCCGCCGGGGCCGGCTAACGGGCCTGCACGGGCAGGCTTTAACTTAATTCAGTGTCGAGGAGCTGGCGCACGTCGGCCCAGGTGATTTCGCCGGCGACGTAGCGGGCGTAGAGGCCCAGGGCGCGGGCGCTGGCCCTCGTTCTCAGGTGGGGCTTGGTGGCCTGGAGCTGTTGCAGTACGTAGGCCCGCTGCTGCGGGGTTTGGGCGTAGGGGCCGAACCGGGCGTCGTATTCCATCGGGTAGGAGAGAAAGCAAAGAAGGAGTAGGACAAATTTCGGAGGTATTGGCAGATGAGGCAAGAGCATTAATACGGATATTGCGTTAGTAAAATACGTACGCTGCGAGCCCGGATTCCACCAACGCCGCAAAGCCGTTCGGGTGGCTGCCGAAGGGCGGCAACCGGGGTAGGGCGGCGCCACTCCGGCCAGCCCCGCCCTATCTTGTCGCCCAAAAGCTGCCCCATGCCCCTTTCCCTTTCCGAGTTAAAAGACCGCGCCATTCGCTTCGCCCAGGAGTGGCAGGCCGCCACCGACGAGCGCGCCGACGCCCAGGCGTTCTGGATTGATTTCTTCCACGTTTTCGACGTGAAGCGGCGGCGGGTGGCTAATATCAGGGGTGCCGCCAACCTGCTTTAATTTGGCCAGTCGATTCCGGATAATCCGGCCGAGTAGTTTATTCCCCTTCCCTCCGTCGCCTAGCCCGAAGCAGGTGGCGGCCATGGAAGCCGCCGCCGCGCAGGTACTGGTCGGACGCCTTCGCCACCGAGCTCGCGCGGCTGGAGTTTCTGTTTGCCGCCTACCGCGCCTTGCAGGCCCCCCTGCTGCCGCCCCCGGCCAAAACCCCGAAACGGGCCAAAACATAGCCCGCGCCGCCGGGTTGTGTTCCCTATATTCTTATTGCTACGTCCTTGAGCACTTATAACCTTACCTACCGGCCCGACCTCGATATCGTGTTTTTACGCTGGCTGGCCCCCGATACCCTGGCCGAGGCCCAGGCGTCGTACGAGGCCGCGCTGGCCCTGGCCCTGGAGCACCGCTGCGGCAACTGGCTGCTCGACTCGCGTCGCTGCGGTCCCCTCGACCTGTTCGAAACGGCCTGGCTCACCCGCGTATTTTTTCCGGCCGCCGTGGCGCAGCTGGCCCCGCATCCGCTGCGGCTGGCCGTGTTCAGTTCGATGCAGCGCCTGGAGCAAATGCGCACCGACGCCAGCGTGGCCCCAGCCGTGCAGGCCGCCCTCGTAGCCACCCAACCCTACGACGCGGCCCTGTTCACGACCGAGACCGATGCCCTGGCCTGGTTGCAGGCCCCCGCCGCGTAGACGGCCCGCGGCGGCGGCACCACGTAGCCCACCGGTTTTGCAGCCCGCGCCCACCCGCTTCGCATCTTCACCGACGAAGGAGAGGGCGTGCGCTGGCTGCTGGCCTAAGAAGGTGTCTGAGTTGGCGAAAAAAGCGGGTCAATGGGGTTGCGATTTAAAATAGTCGTGCAGAAGTAAGCTTACTGATTATAGAACGTCATGCTGAGCCTGCCAAAGCAGCTATACCGCTTCGCAATTGCCGTTCAACGAAGCAGTAGAGCTGCTTCGACAGGCTCAGCATAACCGCCTTTTTGCTACGCTTACTTCTGCGCGATTACTTGAAAGTTGGAGTCTCATCGTTGCTAATGTTGTTTGATTTGAGCAGTTGGCGCGGCCTCGCCCATTCAGCGACGAGACGCCTGGGTGCGTCGCTACTCCTTTCTGACTGGCTCGACTGGCTGCTTGGGCCTTAGCCGGATTTGGCTTGCGGCCGGCTCCGGAGTCGCCGGGAAAGCGCACATCCAGGTCATCGGGGGCGGCCTGGGTCCCGGGCTGGAAGTTCCCGGCCAGGAACTTGATGTTGCCATGTACCGTGCGGGCATTGCCGGCGGCTTTGGAGCCGGCTAATGGGGCCAGGGCGTAGCTTTGGGCCTGTTATGGCGCAACCTGCTGTTCCCAAACCTGCTTTCGTGGCCGAGCCCGGCCTGCTGGTAGCCCGCTGGCCCGGCGAGTCGTCGCCGGTGGCGCTGCAGGCCGAATACGAGGCGCTGCTCGGCCAGGCGACCACCGCCCACGCCTCGCGCTGGCTGCTCGACGTGCGCCGCCGGGCCATGCCGCCGCTCGACCTCCTCAACTGGATTGTGCTGAACTGGCTGCCCCGGGCGGCGGCCCGGTACCCGCCGGGCAGCCTGGCGGTGGCCTACCTGGTGGCCCCCGAGCGGGCCACGGCCTTCGCCGCCGACACGTACCTGGCGGGTTACCTGCACGACGCCCTAGCCCCCGACCGCCACTACCGCGTGGCCCTGTTCGACGACGAGGCCCGTGCCCGCCACTGGCTGCTGGCCTGAGCCGGGCGCGTCGCCCAAGAGCACGGCGGTGGGCGCAAGCGCCTGGCTTCGGCCTTGGGAGGGCGCGGCAACCAAGCCGGTCGGGCAGGGGGTAAACACGGATTTGACCGGGTTTAAAATACGGTATTTGCCGCCCTGGCTTGCCTGCCCGTACCAAAGGGCTTACCTTCATTACCGTTTTCCACCGCCCCCGCGATGCCCACCGCCACCCCCGACGAGTTATTCCCTGAAGCCGCCACTCCCCACGCGACGCTGCTGGCCCTGCGCGACCGCGCCGAAACCAGCCGCCGCCTCGTAACGCAGGTGCCCGCCCCACAAACCCCGGCCGAAACCCAGCGCCTGGTGCAGGAGCTGCAGACGCACCAGCTGGAGCTGGAAATGCAGTGCGAAGAGCTGCTGAGCGCCCAGACCGAAGCCGAAAACGCCCGCGCCCAGTACGTCGACCTCTACGAGTTTGCGCCGGTGGGCTACTGCTCACTGAGCGAAACCGGCCTCATCGAGCAGCTCAACCTGCGCGCCGCCCAGCTGCTGGGGGCCGTGCGGCAGCGGCTGGCGGGGCGGCGCTTCGCCCTGTTCGTGGCCCCGGCCCAGCGCCTGAATTTCGGCCAGTTTCTGGCCCGCGTGTTCCGCTCGGAGGGCGCGCAAAGCATCGAGCTGGCCCTGCTGCACGAAGATGGTACGAGCTTCTACGGCCAGCTCGAAGGCCTGTGCGTGGCCACGGCCACCGGCCCGCAGTGCCGCCTGGCCGTGCTCGACGTGACGGAGCGCCGCCGGGCTGCCGACGCGCTGGTCGCCAGCGAGGCCCGCTTCCGCAGGCTCTTCACCGACAGCCACGACGCGGTGACCCTGCTGCAGGGCCATCTTTTTGTCGACTGCAACGCCGCCGCCCTGCACCTCATCGGGGCCTCGGCCCGCGCGCAGGTGGTGGGCCGGCCCGCCTGGAGCCACGCGCCCGAGCGGCAGCCCAATGGCCAGCGCACCGTCGACCTGTTTCGCCAAACCGTGGCCGATGCCATGCAGGCCGGCTCGACGCGCTGCGAAGCCCTGATGCACCGGCTCACGGGCGAGGAAATCTGGGTCGAGGCCGTGCTCACGCCCATGGAGTTGGGCGGCACCGCGCCGCTGGTGCACATCGTGTGGCGCGACATCACGGCCAGCCGCGCCGCCGCCCAGCGGCTGCACGCCAGCGAGGCCCGCCTGAGCCAGGCCCTGGCAGCCTCGCAAACGGGGGTGTTCACCTGGGATTTCGCGACGGACCAGGTCGAGGGCGATGCCCGCGTGCAGGCCATATTCGGCCGCGCGCCGGTGGCGGGCTTCATTCCCCGGGAGCTGATTAAAAGCGGTATTTGCCGGCCCGACCTGCCCCGGGTGTGGGGCAGCCTGCAGGCGGCCATTGCCGTGCAGGAGCCCTTGGAGCTGGATTTCCGGGTGGTGTGGGCCGATGCCTCGGTGCACCACCTGAGCCTAGCCGGCCGCGTGGTGGCCAACGCCGAGGGCCATGCGACGGGCTTCGCGGGCATGGTGCGCGACGTGACCCGGCAGCGCGTCGCCGACGAGGAGCTGCACTACAAAAGCCTGGTGCTGGAACGGATGCTGAGCCGCATGCCCATCTCGCTGAGCCGTATTCGGCACGATGGACTGGTGCTCGAATCGCTGGGGGCGGGCCTGCGGGCCCTGGGCCTGACCGACAATGCGATGAAGGGCCAGAACGTATACGACCTGTACCCGGTAGTGGAGCCCGCGTTCGTGCAGGTGATGCAGGGGGGGCAGGCCGAATTCAGGGTGGAGGTACCGATAGCCGGTCTGCCCGTGACGTTTCAGAAATACGCTTTTTTTGATGAGCAGGGCCAGCAGGCCGTGGTGCTGGCCGTGGACGTGACGGCCACCGAGCAGCAGCGCGAGCAGCTGCAAACCGAAAAGGAGTTTAGCCAAAGCCTGCTCGAAATTAGCGTCGACTGCATTATTTCGCTCGACCCGGCCGGCCGCGTTGCCGTTTGGAACGCCGAAGCCACCCACTTCTTCGGCCCGAGTGCGGCCCAGGCGCTGGGCCGGCCCCTGTTTGAGGTGCTGCCCGGGCTGGACGATACCGTGCGCCACGAGGTGGCCCGGGCCCTGGCCGGCGAGCGCATCGACCGCTACAACCGGGCGTTCCGGCTGCGCACCGGGCGCTACGATGCCCACCTCGTGCCCCTGCCGCCCCCGGCCGGGACCCAGGCGGGGGGGGTGCTCATCATCATGCGCGACGTGACCGAGCGCGAGCGCCTGGCCGAAGAAGCCATTCAGCTGCGCCTGCGCCAGCAGCAGGAGGTGCTGGCCGCCGTGCTCGCCACCCAGGAAACCGAGCGCAAGCGCATTGCCGAGGCCCTGCACAATGGCCTGGGCCAGCTGCTCTACGCTACCAAGCTCAGCCTCGACGGCCCCGGCGGCGTGCCCCCGGCCCCGCGCGACGCGCTGCGCCTGCTCGAAGAAGCCATTCGGACGACGCGCACCATCTCCTTCGAGCTCACGCCCGGCATTCTGGAAGATTTCGGCCTGCGCACCGCCCTCGAAGCCCTCGTCAAGCGCATTGCCCCGGCCCGGTTACCCGTGCACCTGCACCTGCGCAACCTCGACCATCGCCTGCCCGCGCCGGTCGAAATAACCGTGTACCGCACCGTGCAGGAGCTGCTGAACAACGTGATGAAGCACGCCCAGGCTACCGAAGTCGAAGTGCACGTGGCCCACGAGGCCGGCCGCCTTTACGTGAGCGTGGAGGACAATGGCCGCGGCTTCGAGCCGGCCTCGGTGGCGGCCGAGCCGCTGGCCGGCATCGGGCTGGCGGGGGTGCGCAACCGGGTGGCCCTGTTGGGCGGCGAGCTGGCCGTGCGCTCGCAGCGCGGGCGGGGCACCATCATCAGCTTCGACGTAGCGGCGTAGGCGGGCGCGGGCCGAGCACCAGTCAAAATAGGCGGAGCACAGGTTTCGCCCAGATTCTCGTCCGACTTTCGGGGCCTGATTTGCAACCCGGCCGGGCAAACCGCGTCCGGATGATGGGGCGCATAAATGAGGCGACCAGCGAAAAGTGCGATTGAGATGATGCGGAAACACTACCGGGAATACGCGCAACCGCGGGGCTGCGAGGGGAAACGATGGCTGAAACTAGTGGCGCTGCTGCTGCTGCTGGCCGGGCCGCTGGGCGCGCAGGCCCAAACTACGGGCCGGATTGACGGCCTGCTGCTCGACGCGGCCAGCCAGCAGCCGCTGCCCTACGCGGGCGTGGTGCTGCTGCGGGCCGCCGATTCGACGTTCGTGACCGGCGCGCAATCGTTGGAGAGCGGCGCTTTCGTGCTCGAAAAAGTGCCCCTGGGCAGCTACGTGCTCAAAGCCACCGTGGTGGGCTACCGCACCGGCCTGCGTGCCGTGGCCCTGAGCAGCGCCGCGCCCGAGCTGCACCTGGGCCCGCTGCGCCTGCGCACGGCCGCCACCAAGCTGGCCGAAGTAGTGGTAAAGGGCCAGCGCGCCATCGTGACCGACAACCTCGACAAAAAGGTTATCGACGTGACCAAGGACCTGACCGCCACCGGCGGCACTGCCGTGGACGTGCTCCAGAACGTGCCCAGCGTGACGGTGGACCAGAGCGGCGCGGTGAGCCTGCGCGGCTCGGCCAACGTGCGGATTCTGGTGGATGGCAAGCCCACCGGCGTGACGCTGGACCAGCTGCCGGCTAGTTCGATTCAGACCATTGAGGTAATTACTAACCCCTCGTCGCGCTACGATGCCGAGGGTTCGGCCGGCATCATCAACATCGTGCTGAAAAAGGAGCGGCAGGACGGCTTGAACGGCCAGGCCAGCGCCACGGCCGGTACCGGCGACAAGTACAACACCTCCCTGAGCCTGAACTACCACCGGGGCAAGCTCAACGTGTTCGGCAGCTACGACTGGCGCGACGACCGCCGCACCGGCTCCGGCTCGGTGCGCCAGCGCAGCCAGACGGCCGCCGGCCCCGTGGTGCTGAACCAGGACCGCACCGGCGTGAGCACGGGCGTGTCGCACGCCGTGCGCCTAGGCCTCGACTACGCCCTCACGCCCGACCAGACCCTGACCCTGACCGTGCAGCCGCGCTACAATACCCAGAACAACCGCGAGGATATCTTCTCGACCCAAACCAACCAGACCACCGGCGACCGGCCCTCGCTGGGCAACACCACGCGCGCCAACACCAACGCCGGTACCGCCCGGCAGGCCGATTTCAGCCTGGACTACCGCCGCCTCTGGCCCGCGCAGAAAGGCCGCGAACTCACCGCCAACATGATTTACACGCCGGTGCAGAGCAACATTGGGGTGAGCTCGACGGTGAATTATTTCGACAAGGCCACCGGCTACCAGCAGCAGCAGTTTGATACGCAGAACGACCTGGCCTCGGCCCAGCTCGACTACGTGCGGCCGGTGGGCGAGAAGGGCCGCTACGAGCTGGGGGCCAAAAGCATTTCGCGCCGCTCCGACAACGACTACCGCTTCGCCAGCCAGCCCGCGCTGGCCTATAACCCCTCGAACCGCTTCATCTACCACGAGCTCATTCAGTCGGCCTACGGTACCTATGCCAACGCGGCCGGCGCGTTCAGCTACCAGTTCGGCCTGCGCCTGGAGCAAACCAACACCCGCGGCAACCTGGTGGCGGCCGCCTTGCCCGACTCCAGCTTCGCGCGCAACTACCTGAGCCTGTTTCCGAGCGCCGTGCTGGCCTACGACGTGAGCAAGGAGCACCGGGTGCAGCTCAGCTACTCGCGCCGCGTGCAGCGCCCGGGGGCCGACGAGCTCAACCCTTTCCCCGACCGCTCGGACCCGCTGAACCTGCGCGCCGGCAACACCTCGCTGCGGCCGGAGTTCGTGCATTCGCTCGAGCTGGGCGACCAGCATTTTTTCGGGGCCGGCGGCTCGGTGAGCGCCACGGCGTTTTACCGGCTGGAGGAAAACACGATTACCAATATCCGCGACCCGTTCTTTTTCGATTCCGTCACCAAATCCGTCGTCACGAAAACCACCCGCCTGAACGTGGGCCAGGAAACCAACTACGGCCTGGAAGCGGTGGCCAGCGCGCCCCTCACCAGCCGCTGGAAGGTGAGTTTGAACGCCTCGGCCTTCCGGCGCATCATCAAGGGCTCGGCCCCGACCAACCTCGATTTCAACAACAGCAACTTCGTCTACACGAGCCGGCTGAACACCACGGTGTCGCCCACCAAGCTGCTCGATTTGCAGCTCTCGGCCAACTACCGCTCGCCGGTGGTGTCGGCCCAGGGCCAGCGCCTCACCCAGTTCAACGCCGACTTTGCCGCCAAGCAAAGCGTGCTAAAGGAGAAAGGCAGTATTACGCTGCGGGTTTCCGACATCTTCAACACCCTGCAATACAACTTCAACGCCTACGGCACCGGCTTCGAGTCCATCAGCCGCAACAAGCGCGAGTCGCGCATCGTGTACCTGGGCTTCAGCTACCGGTTTGGCAACGCCAGCGCCGCTCCGCGCCCCAAGCGCCGGGAGGACCAGGCCGACGATGCCGGCGGCAAAGGCTTTGAATAAAGCTGATTGCCCAGCCACCACCGGCCCACTACAAGTGCTCCCCGAAGTGGCTTTGGGGCCAGGGTCTGAGGCGAACGCCAGAACGAGGCTGGTGCACCGGCACCGGCTTGTTAAGGGCCTGATGACGCAACTTTGGGGAGAGAATTCTGTACGGGTTTTAGTAGGTCTGAAGCGTAATTTTGCCATGTCGGCGCACTGCTTACCGCCAGCTTTCCGGATAGATTTCTCACTAAAACGCATTTTCCGCCATGTCCACGCTTCAATTTAAAACCACCATTAATTGCGGCGGCGGCATCAAAGCCGTTACGCCCGCCCTCAACCAGGCCGTTGGGGCCGGCAACTGGCAGGTCGATACCGCCAACCCCGCCAAAATCCTGACCGTAACCTCCGACCAGGCCACCGCCGAACAGGTCGTGCAAGCCGTGGAAGCGGCCGGCTTCGAGATTCAGGCCGCCGCTTAAGCTGCTCCCGCTATCCTGAAAAAAGGGCGTTCCCGGTGTGGGAACGTCCTTTTTTAGCTTATAATCGAAACTGGTAGCGGCCCCACCGGTCCGACCGCCCTAGGCGGTCCGACCGGTTGTCGTTGGGTCTGCATCGGTGGTGCTTCAACCGGTCGGACCGCCTAGGGCGGTCGGGCCGGAGCACGTCGGCTACTCCACCACCAGCTGGCGGCTGGTCGTGAGCCCGCCCACCTGCAGCTTCAGCAGGTAGATGCCGGCTTGTAGGTGGTCGAGGGCCAGTTCCTGATGGCCGACCTGCCGGGCCGTTACGGTGCGCACCCGCTGGCCCATCGCATTGTATATGCTCAGCGCCACGGGCTGCGCGCCGGGGCCGGGCACGGTGTAGGCCAGGGTGGCCGCCGCCGCAGTAGGGTTGGGGTACACCGCAACCTCCAGTGCCTGGTCGGCGGCGTGGCGGCTGGCCAGCACGCCGGTGCCCAGCTGGAAGGCCACGTACTGGTTGCCGGGAATGGCCGTGAAATCAGGGTTGGGACCCAGCACCGTGGTGCGGCCCGGAATTGTTGGAATCACATCGGTGAGAAAAACGCCGTCGGCATCGGTGTAGCCGGCAAATAGCTCGATGCGACTGCCCGCGCCCACCGAAGCCCCCGCCGCGCCCAGCGCCGCCAGCGGAATCTCGATTTCCAACCCCGAGTTGCCGGTGTTGGCCGTGAGGGCGGGCGTGTTGAAGTAGGCGAAGCGCGCGCCGGCCAAATCGAGCGTGGCCGGGGCCACGACTACGCCGCCGGCTTTGGTGCCCGCCCCGAGGTAGGTGTCGTTGCCCGGCACCACGGGTGCCCCCGTCACGTACGAAACGCGGCTGAAGTACACGTCGCTGGCCGTGGCCGAAGTTGGCCCCACCGACACGCGGAAGCCATAGTCGGCCTGCATGTCCAGCGTGGGGCGGTGCTTGAGCGGCGAGGGGCCGTTGTTGCCGCCCATAAGCTGCTGGCCCGCCGGCGCGCCCGGCTGCCCGGCCGTGTTCAGGTACAGCACCAGCGCGCGGTAGCTGCCGCCCGCCGATTCGGCCGAGCCGGTCAGCAGCAGGTTCAGGGTGGTGGCGGTGCTGCCCACGTAGAGTGCCTGCAGGCCCCGGTCGGCCTCGGCGTGCGGACCAGTGTAGGTGGCGGCCAGCTGGTACATGCCCAGCCCAAGCTCGGCCCCTGAGGCCTGGCCGTCAATCGTGAAGGGAGGGTTACTTATTGCCGTGGTACTAATGACGAATTCCACCTCATCGAGCCGGGCCGTCTGGCCCGCGCCGGCCACCGAGCGCAGCCCGATTTCGCACTGCCCGTTACTCACCACGATGCTGTTGACCACTACTTCCGTCCAGGTGGCCGACGTGGGTAGCGTGGTGGCTAATTCGGCCCCGCCGAAGCCGCTGGCGTAAAGCTGGCACTGCGCCTGGCCGCCGGTGCTTTGGGCGCGGGCGCGTAGCGTGTACATGCCGTTGGGCACGTTGGTGAGCAGCTGGTAGGTGCGCACCTGATATGCCGCCGCCTTCTGGTGCGTGAGCTGGTAGAGGCCCGCGACGCCGGGAGCCTGGGTGAAGTCAGCATCCGCGTCAGTGGTAGAAGCTGTGCTCCAGCCCAGAGGCGTTTGGGTGGGGCCGGTGAACTCGAAGCCGGGGTTATACACCCGCCCGGCGGCCGGCGGCGGGCTGCGGAAGGCGCGCAGGGCGGCGGTGGGCCGGCCGGCGTTGTTCCACGCGCCCAGGTTGTAGTTCATCCAGTTATAGGCCTGGGGCTCCCAGTACAGCACGCCGAGACCCTTGTTGCCGGGCACGGCCTGGGTTTTGGCTTGCAGGTCGAGCAGCATCTGCTGGGTTGGGATGGGGGCGTCAGCGGGCATGCCGGTTTCCACCACCATCACTTCCTTGCCGGGGTAGCGCCCCACCAGGTCGTTCATGTTGGCCTGGCACTGCCCCGTGAGCGTGGGCCAGTCGGTAATGCTCGGGTAGAGCGAAAGCCCCATCACGTCGAAGCGGGCGTTGTTAGCCACCAGGCCGCCAAAAATGTAGCGCGAGATGCTGCTGTTGAAGCCATTCGAAACGTGGGCGATGACTTTGGTGGTGGGGCTCGAAGCCTTCACGGCCGCATAGCCCCGGTCGAAGAGCTGGGCAAACTGGGCCATGTTGGTCGAAGCCTGGCCATTGGGCCAGAGCATGCCGTCGTTGGTTTCATTGCCTACCTGCACCCACTCGGGCGTGATGCCGTTGCTTTTCAGCATTTCGAGCACCGAGTAGGTATGGTCGTACACGGCCGTGAGCAGCTGCGGAAACGTGTAGGCGGCCCAGGCCGCGGGCTTGGTCTGGCGGCCGGGGTCGGCAAAGGTGTCGCTGTAGTGGAAGTCAAGCAGCAGCCGATACCCCAGCGCGTGGGCCCGCAGGGCCTTGGCCAGCACATCGGCCGGGCCGTTCCAGCCGCCGGCCGGGTTCACCCACACTCGCAGGCGGATGGTGTTCATATCGTAGCCCTTGAGCACTTGGAACAAGTCCTGCTGCGCGCCGCCTTCGGTGTAGAAGCGGTAGCCGGACTGCTCCATTTCAGTCGCCCAGCTTACGTCGGCTCCTTTGGCGAAGGGTGGGGTTGTTTGGGCCCTGGCCTGGTGCACAAACCCGGCCAGCAGGGTCAGGAAAAGTGAAAGTCGTTTCATAAGATGGAGCGGCATCGTCGGGTGTGAAATCTGCGGCTCGGATAGAACGTCATGCCGAGCGCCGCCGAGGCATCTCGCCTGAGATGGTAATCAAAATGGCAGCACGATTGGGTTAGTGGCGGCACGCGAGATGCCTCGGCGGCGCTCGGCATGACGTTACAGCTAACGCAGGAAAATCGCCTCCACGTCTACCGTCGCCGGGCTGCCCGTTGCGCTGGCCGCATCCCAGACCAGCTGCAGCACCTCGGCATCAACTAGCTTGAGCGGGGGCGGGGTGGCGGGCTGGTACTCCAGCGGGCCGAAACCGGGGTAGGGGCGGGGCACCAGCAAGCCCGGCGCAGCCCGGAAGGCGCTGAGCGGTAGCACCACTTCCTGCACCGCCGGGCCCGGCACCAGCGTTAGCGGAGCCGCGTAGCTAGTGGCGTCTTTGGTGGTGAGCTGCAGGCGCAAGCTGGCCCCGGGCTGGCTGGTGTGGGCCCGCACCACCACCTGCGTAAACCGGTCCAAATCCTCGGCCCGGCCGGTTAGCCGGTCGCCGAAAAAGGCCCGCAGGCTGGCGGCCGGGCCAGTTGCGGCGGGCTGGCCGGCGCGGCTCGGTCCCTGCACCAGGCGCAATGCCAGGCTGCCATCGGGCGTGGGCACGTAGTCGGTCCAGGTGTTGGGGGCCAGCCCACGGGCCTCGATGCGTTCCTGGTCGTGGCCCGCGCGGTAGAGGAGCAGGGGGGCGCTGGCCGGCACAATGGGCACGGCGTAGTGCTCGGCGTGGGCGTAGTCCCAGTCGCGCGGCTGGCCGGCAAACCCGCCGGGGAAGGTGAGTGCCTGCGCGCCTTTTTTCAGCACCAGCCAGTAGCGCAGTTCGCCGGCATACAGTAGCTCGTCGGGCACGCGGGCCGCGTAGGTGGCGTAGGCCGTGGCGCGCATCGGCACGGTGCGGGTGCGGCCGTAGTAGTGCTGCGCTACCAGCAGCACGCTGTCGGCCGCGCCCACGCCGGTGACGGTGGCACTGATGCTGAGCGGCTGCCCGGCGGTAGTTTGCGCTAACGGCGCATGCCGCGCCTGCGGGCCGAGCGCCGTGGGCGCGGGAGCCACAAATTCGCCCAGCTTAATGTGGTTGAATACGGTGAGGGCCGTGAAGGCGGCCGTGGACTTGCCGGGCGCAGCCAGCAGGTACACGCCGGGCCGCACGGTGGCCTGGCCGTCGGTGGCCGTAGCCTGGGCGGCGTTGCCCTCGTTTAGGCCGCGCAGCGAAAACGACAGCCCCAGTTCAGCCAGCGAAACCCGCAGCGGCTGCTCGTTCCACAAAATCTGGGTTACCATCTTGTCGGGCGAGGCTTTCTCGAACGGGTCGCGGATGGCGATGGCGTCGGGCAGTACCTCCAGCCGCCACACGCCGGGGGCCAGCTTATCCAGAAAGTACGCGCCGGTGCCGCCGTAGCGCACCACTTTGGAGGAGCCCACGCCGGCCAGATGCGCCAGCTTCGCGGGCTGCTGCGGAGCGGTGCTGGTGTTGGCGGTGTAGTAGAACTCGGTGGGCGTGTTCAGTTCGCTCAGCTGCTGGCGGTAGCTGACGTGGAAGTCGCCAAACACGGAATCCTGCGGGTAGCGGCCGGATTGCTGCCCGCGCTTCACGGTGCGGAAAACTTTACCCGCAATGAGCAGGCTCAGGGCTTTGGCCGGGGTGTAGGCCAGGTTTAGGTAGTGCGTCTGGTACTCGGTATTGGCGGGGGCCAGGGCCAGCGGGTCGTAGGCAAACTGGGTGGCCCACTGGAAGCCCGCCGTGCGAAAGCTGCGCGCCATGAATGGGTACATAATGGGCTGCAGAATATCGGCCGACTCAAACTCGTACACCAGCTTGGCCTTCGACTGAAAGCGCGCGTCGCCGCTGAACGGAATGGGGTACTGGTCGACGTAGGGCAGGAAATTGCCGCGCAGCGTGTGCCCGGCCACCAGCCCCTGCGGGTACCACTGGAACGTCAGGCCATCGACTTTCGCATTCAGAATGGCCTCGGACACGTCGGGATTTTCCGACACGTTGTAGAACACCGGCTTGCGGCAGCCCGTGGCCCGAATGGCGGCCGCCATCCGGTCGGCAAAGCGGGTTATCGGGGGCAGCGGCAGGTGGTACTTGGGCTCGTTGCACACCTCGAAGGCCAGAATGTCGGGGTCTTCGCGGTTGCGGTTTTTGGTGTAGGGGTTGCGGTGGTTGAGGAACTGCGTGAGGTAGCGCTCCTGGGCCGCGATGGCGCGCGGGTTGGTGTAGGCCGCGCCCTTTGAGTAGATGCTCGAAAAGCCGGTGCCCGAGTCGTTTTCCGGGTAGCCGTTGTTCCAGTAGGCAATGGGGGTGAGGATGATTTTGATACCGCGCTGCTTGAGCTCATTCATCAGGAAGTCGAGCAGGCGCAGGTGCTCGTTTTCGAGCAGATTGCCCGTCGTGTCCGTTATTTCCACGTCCCACACGTGCACCCGGAAGGCATCGACGCCCAGCCGGCTCAGGTGGTACACGTCCTGCCGGATGGCCTGCTCGTGGGATACGCCCAGCTGCTGGTGGGCCCGGTAGGCGTAGGCGAAGGGCGTGGTGTAATTCACCCCGAACAACGCCACTTCCTGCTTGGTCTGCTGCCAGCGCAGCACGCCGGCATTATCCACAAATACGTCGCCGCCCGGCGCGGTCGTGGGTTTTTGGGCCGCCGCGAGCTGTGCGCTGGATAAAAAAATGAGACTCAACAAAAGCAGCGACACCCAACGCACGGCCATAGAAACCAATGATAAAGGACAAAGGAGAAATCCGAAGGCGAAGGTACGGGTGATATTCTTTACACAAACGATTGTGCAAATTCGCAAAATACCCCCTACTTTTCAGCGCGGAATCCGGGGCAGGCCGGCATTTTTGCGCCCTCCTGCGTAAACTGTAAGCCGTTGGCTGGCAGTTTTACCTCACCCCTTTCTTTCCGCTTGCTATCCCATGTCCGACTCTTTGGCCCAGGCCGTGCAGGCCGATTTCCAACAACGCTACGGCTACGCGCCGCTGCTGGTGCGCGCGCCCGGCCGCGTCAACCTCATCGGCGAGCACACCGATTATAATGCTGGCTTCGTGCTGCCGGCGGCCGTCGACAAGGAAATGGTGTTTGCCGTGGGCCTGAACGGCGGCGAGCACATCCGCCTTTACGCCCACGACCTCGCCGAAAGCCTGGAGCTGCCCAACGCCGCCGATATCAGCCCCACCGACACGCACTGGGCCAATTACCTGCTGGGCGTGGCGGCCCAGTTCCAGCAGCGCGGCGTGGCCGTGCCGGGCTTCGATTGCGTGCTGGCCGGCACCGTGCCCATGGGCGCGGGCATGTCGTCGTCGGCCGCCGTGGAGTGCGGCCTGGCCTACGCCCTGAATGAGCTGTTGAAAACCGGGTTTGAGAAAATGGACCTGGCCCGCATGGCGCAGCTGGCCGAGCATACCTACGCCGGCGTGCTGTGCGGCATCATGGACCAGTTTGCCAGCCTGTTTGGTCGCGCCGGCCAGGTCGTACGCCTCGACTGCCGCTCGCTCGACTACCAGTATTTCCCGTTCGATACCCAGGCCTGCCGCATCGTGCTCGTGAATACCGGCGTGAAGCATAGCCTGGCTGCGACCGAATACAACACCCGCCGCCGCGAGTGCGAGCGCGGCGTGGCGGTGCTGCAGCAGCACTACCCCCACATTGCGGCCCTGCGCGATGCCACCATGGAGCAGCTCGAAGCCTGCCGTGGCGAAATGGGCGATACCGTATTCCGCCGCTGCGCCTACGTGGTGCAGGAAAATGCCCGCGTGGTGGCCGCCTGCCGCCACCTCGAAGCCGGCGACCTGGCCGCCTTTGGCCGCGAGATGAACGCCAGCCACGCCGGCCTGCGCGACGACTACGAGGTAAGCTGCGTGGAGCTCGACGTGCTGGCCGAAGCCGCCCTGGCCGCCCCTGGCATTTTTGGTGCGCGCATGATGGGCGGTGGCTTCGGCGGCTGCACCATCAACCTGGTGGCCCCGGACAAAGTGGAGGCCTTCATCGAAAGCGTGAGCACCGTGTACGAACAGCGCTTCGGCCGCCGGCCCGAAGTTTACCAAACCACGATTGTGGATGGGGTGGGGGAGATTAGCAGTGAACAGTTAGCAGTGAACAGTTAGCAGTGAACAGTTAGCAGTGAACAGTTAGCAGTGCGGCGCAAAATCTGCGTGCCATTCGCTGATAATGCTTTTGTGCCCCAATGCGCTGCTTTAATGCTCACCTCAACTACTCAACGCCCAAAACTGATAACTGCTCACTGTTAACTGTTCACTGATTTTATGCCTTTCGATTCTAACGAACAATCCCACCGCCGCCTCAATGCCCTCACGGGCGAGTGGGTGCTGGTATCGCCGCACCGCTCGAAGCGGCCCTGGCAGGGCCAGCAGGAGGCCCCCGAGGCCGACGAGCGCCCCGCCTACGACCCCAGCTGCTACCTCTGCCCCGGCAACAGCCGCGTGGGTGGCGAGGTGAACCCGGCCTACGCCGACACCTTCATGTTTACCAATGATTTTAGTGCGCTGCAGGCCGACGTGCCTGCCGGCAGCATCGACGAGGGCGGGCTGCTGCGGGCCGAGGCCGAGTCGGGCATCTGCCGCGTCATCTGCTTCTCGCCGCGCCACGACCTGACCTTGCCCCAGATGACCACGCCCGCCATTCGGAAGGTGGTGGACTTGTGGGCGAGCGAGTTTGCGACGCTCGGCGCGCGGCCCGACATCAACTACGTGCAGATATTCGAGAACAAGGGCCCGATGATGGGCTGCTCGAACCCGCACCCGCACGGTCAGATTTGGGCCCAGCGCACCGTGCCCGGCGAGCCCGCCAAGGAAGGGGAGCGCCAGCTGGCTTATTTCCAGGAGCACGGCCGCACGCTGCTGAGCGACTACCTCAAAATCGAGATGGAGAAAAAGGAGCGGGTGGTGCTCGAAAACGAGCATTTCGTGGTACTGGTGCCCTTTTGGGCGGTATGGCCCTTCGAAACCATCGTCATCGCCCGCCGCCCGGTGCAGGACCTGACCCAGCTCACCGAGCCCGAGCGCGACGCGCTGGCCGATGCCCTGCGCCGCCTCACCATTCGCTACGACAACGTGTTCAGTATTTCCTTTCCGTATTCGTCCGGCCTGCACCAACGCCCCACCGATGGCCAGGCGCACCCGGAGTGGCATTTGCACCTGCACTTCTACCCGCCGCTGCTGCGCTCGGCCACGGTGCGCAAGTTCATGGTGGGCTACGAGCTGCTGGGCGACCCGCAGCGCGACATCACGCCCGAGTTCAGCGCCGGGCGGCTGCGCGAGCAGTCGGAAGTACACTATAAGGACGCGGTGGAATAAGCATCTTTTCAATGAACACTCATGCTGAGCGCAGTCGAAGCATCTCTGCCGTCGCAGTAAAGAGTTACTCTTTTCGGCCGTTATGCTTCGGCTACGCTCAGCATAACGGCCGAAATTGGGCTGGTACCAAGCTCGACACAGACCGCCAACTTCGGCTGGAGCTCGTCGGTTTATCAAGTCCCGGCTGCTACATTTGAATTCCCACCACCCCTAAATTCCCACCGCTTTGTCGCAAAAACGAGCCTCCATTTCCGATATCGCCAAGGAGCTGAACCTGGCCGTGTCGACGGTTTCGCGGGCCCTGAGCGGGCATTCGCGCATCAGTAAAGCCACCCGCGACCGGGTGCAGGCGCTGGCCGAGCAGCTCAACTACCAGCCCAACCACCTGGCTGCCGCCCTGCGCAAGGGCCACAGCAACACGCTGGGCGTGATTGTGCCCCACATCGACGGCCATTTCTTTTCGCAGGTGATGAAGGGGGCCGAGTCGGTGGCCAACCGCGCCGGCTTCAACGTGCTGCTCTGCCAGTCGAACGAAGACTACGAGCAGGAGCAGAAGAACGTGGTGACCATGATTAACGCGCAGGTCGATGGCATTCTGGTGTCGGTGGCCCGGCCCACGCACGATTTCAGCCACTTCGATAAAATTGAGAAGCGTGGTATCCCGCTGGTGTTTTTCGACCGCATCGTGGACAGCCCCGAGCTGAATGCGGTGGAGCTCGACGACTTCCAGGGCGGCTACCAATCCACGAAGCACCTGCTGGAGCAGGGCTGCCGGCGCATTGCCCACTTCGGCGGCCCCCAGCATCTCCAGATTTATATCAACCGCTTCGGGGGCTACCGCCAGGCACTCAAGGAGTATGGCATCGAAGTCGAGGATGAGCTGGTGCTGTTCAGTGATATGTGGGAGGCCGATGGCCGCACCGGTATGACGCAGCTGCTGGCCCTGCCCAACCCGCCCGATGCCGTGTTCTCGGCCAGCGACTTTTCGGTGGCCGGGGCCATGCGCGTGCTCAAGGAGCGCGGCCTGCGCATTCCGCAGGACATGGCGCTGGCCGGCTTCAGCAACGAGAGCTTCTGCTCGCTCACCGAGCCCGGCCTCACCTCCGTCGACCAGTGCCCCGAGGAAATGGGCCGGGCCGCCATGCAGCTGCTCATGGAAATGGTGCACGACACTGGCGATGTGGCCGTGGCTCCGCGCAAAGTCGTCATCCAGCCGAGGTTGATGAAGCGGGAGTCGTCGTTGAAGGGCAAGGGGTAGGGGCGTAGATTGAGTTTGGAATAAGTAAAAACGTCATGCTGAGCGCAGCCGAAGCATCTCGCGTGCAGCAGTAATCTAATCGTTGAAAAAGAGTTAGTGGCGGCACGCGAGATGCTTTGCTGCGCTCAGCATGACGTTCTGATAGTTCCAGCTGCTGCAACCTGTGAAAGACTACCTCCTGTTCGTCGATACCGAAACCTCAGGCATCCCGCGCGACTGGAACCAGCCGTATGCCAGCCGGGGCAACTGGCCACATATTGCGCAGCTGGCCTGGGTAGTCTACACCCGTGAGGGCGCGGAGGTGAAGGCCGAAAACCATTACATTCAGCCCAGCGATTACGACCTGGACCCGGCGGCCGGCAGCGTGCATGGCCTGACGGTGGCTTTTTTGCGGGAGAATGGCGAGTCGCGCCACGCCGTGATGCAATGTCTGCACCGCGACCTGACGCATTACCAGCCGCTGGTGGTGGCCCATTTCATGCAGCTCGATTTCCACATGGTGGGTGTGGGCTTCCACCGGGCCGGCCTCACCAACCCACTGCTCGGGCTGCCCCTTTTTTGCACCATGCGCGCCACGGGACCGTTGCTGCGGCACTCGGCGCAGGGTTTTCTGCGGCTGCCAGAACTCTACCAGCGGTTGTTCAAAGAGCCCCAGCCCCGCGCCCACGATGCCCTCGCCGATGCCTACGCCGCCGCCCGCTGCTTCTTCGAAATGCAGCGGCAGGGCATTATCACCGACGAAACCATGCGCCAGCAAGGGCCGCCGGTGGGCCTGCCGCAACCCCTGGGCCCGGCGCGCCGCCTGCAAATTGGCGTGGCTCCGTGGCTGCTGGTGAGCGCCGTGCTGCTGGTGCTGCTGGCGTTTTGGCTGCTGGCGTGAGGGAAGGAGTGAATGAATGAAAAAACGTCGTGCTGAGCGTAGTCGAAGCATCTCTACCGCTTCGTTGAATCAATTGGATTAGTTACGCGGTAGAGATGCTTCGACTACGCTCAGCATGACGTCCTTTTCCTCAATCCTCAATCCTCAGCCCTCAACCCTCAACCCTCAACCCTCAACCCTACCTACTACTCGCCTGCCATGTCCGACAAACTTGCCTTCCTCCGCACCGTGGCCCCGTTCGACATGCTGCCTGATGATGTGCTGGCCGAGGTCGCCGAGGGCTTGCAGGAGGTGCACCACCCGCGCGAAGCCACCATCTATTTGCAGGATGAAACCAAGCTGCGTGGGCTCGACATCATCATCGAGGGCGAGTACGAAACGTTTTTCTACGACAGCCAGCAGCACCGCCGCGTGGTGGAATACACCCGACGCGGCGAGTGCTACGGCGGCATCTCGCTGCTGCTGAACAAGAAACGCTCGCTGCGCACGGTGGTGGCCAAGCGCGACACCCGCGTGTACTTCCTGCACCGGCGCGAGTTTCTGGCCCTGTGCCAGGGCTACGAAGGCTTCTTCCACTTCTTCACGGCGCGCTACGGGCGGCGGATGCTCGACGAGGAGTACGCCAACTTCGTGCGCCCGGCTACGGGCGGCAACTCCGCGTCCAGTTACCTGGCTTCGGACCAGCTGTTTTCCCGCCGCCTCGAAACGCTGGAGCTGCGCCCCGTGCTGCTGTGCGCGGCCTACGTGCCCATTTGCGAGGTGGCCCGGCGCATGGCCGCCGCCCGCACCAGCTGCTACTTCATCACCGATGCCGACGTGGACGGCCAGGTTATCGGCTACGTCACGGACATTACCCTGCGCGACAAAGTAGTGGCCGGCCTGGCCGATGCCCGCCTGCCGGTCTCAACAGTGGTGGATGCGCCGGTGGTCAGCATCAGCTCGCGGGCCTTTGTGTACGAGGCCATTCTGCTGATGTTCCGGACCAAGACGCGCTATCTGCTGGTCGAAACCGATGGCGAGTACGTGGGCTTCATCAGCCGCAACAAGCTCCTGACCGACGACCAGGCCCAGTCGCCGTTCATCTTTATCCAGTCGGTGAAGCAGGCGCAGGCCGTGCCCGAGCTGCGCCGCCGCTGGGAGCAGGTGCCGGAAATGGTGTACCAGCTGCTGAACCGCGGCGTGAAGCCCGAAATCGTGAACCAGGTCATCACCACGGTATCCGATACCATTGCCCTGAAGCTGATTGAGGGGGCCATTGCCGCGCTGGGCCCGCCGCCGGCCCGCTTCGTGTACATGGTGCTGGGCAGCGAGGGCCGCAAGGAGCAAACCCTGCTCACGGACCAGGACAACGCCATTATTTACGAAGACAAGGCCAACGAGCAGCGCGAATTGGTGCGCGCCTACTTTCTGAAATTCGCTGAATTGGTAAGCGACCAGCTGCACGAAATCGGCTTCAGCTACTGCGACGGCGGCTTCATGGCCAAAAACCCGAAGTGGACGCACTCGCTTTCGCACTGGAAACGCAACTACGTGGCCTGGATGAGCGAGACCAATCCCGAAAACGGCATGCAGTTCGCCGCGTCGTTCGACTGCCGCTACCTCTACGGCGACGCCAGCATCATGGACGAGCTGCATGAGTTCCTGGCCGTGGAGCTGGACCAGCCCAACGAGCGGTTCTTCCACTACCTGGCCGTGAACGCCTTGCAGTACGAGCCGCCGCTCACGTTCTTCCGCAATATCCGCACCTTCGCCCACGGCGACCAGCAGGTGTTCAACCTGAAAAAAACCATGTCGCCCATCGTCGACCTGGTGCGCATGTACGCCCTTAAGCACCGCATTTTTGCTACCAACACCGGCGAGCGCCTCGATGCCCTGCGCCGGCAGGGCGTGTTCACGGAGCGCGAAACCCAGGAGCTGCTGCAAGCCTACTACTACCTGATGGGCGTGCGCCTGAAAAAGCAGGCCGCCCAGATTATCCGCGACCACACCGCGCCCGACAACTACCTCGACCCCAGCATCCTCACCAAAGTAGAGCAGGTGACGCTGAAGGAAATCTTCAAGGTTATCGCCGATTTTCAGCTCAAGATTAAAGTCGGGTTCACAAAGTCGCTGGGGTAGGAGCGGGCAAGCCTGGCCGGGTATAACTCCGCCCCTACAGGCTACTTCCGGCGCATTTCTTCGCGCCGCATGGGCATTTTATCCACCGTGCCGAATAAGTCGGCGGGCTGCATGGGGTGCCGGCTTTTTTCCTTCACACCGCCGTCTTTGCCGATGAGGGCGACGCAGAACGTGGGCAGCTTGAGGCCGATGCGCTGCATTAAGTAATTGCGGTCAACTGGTGAAAGTTGGTCATATAGCACTTCCAATACCAAAAAGTCGCGGTCGGTCAACTCCTGCGGGTGCGCGGCCAGCAAGGTTTTTTGCGTTTTGAAATCGGCCTGCCCGGCATTGGGCGCGGCGATGAGCAGCACGCGCTTCCGGCCGCGGCTTTCGCGCAGGGTTTGTTCCAACGGCCCTGGGTTGGGGGTTTGGGCGGTGAAGAGCAAGAACAAGCCGAGCAGAAGCGGCACTGCGATAAGAGCGGAAATTTTCATGGAGCAACGTTGACGTGCGGAAGTGATGTAGAGACGCGTAATTACCTCGCTCCGTTCGTGCGGCGCAGGCCGGAACCGCGTAATTTGCATATCCGCGCCCTATTCGCGGCTTCTTCCCGATGAAACCTACGCACCTTGCCACCAGCTTCCTGCTCACGCTGGGCCTGCTTAACGCCTGCCAGACGACCAAGCCGGCGGCCACCACTGCTTCTCCCGTTGTGATGAAACCCATCTGGCAATCCGACGCTTACAGCCTCTACCGCGACAAAGTGGTGCAGGGTTCGCACGAGGGCCGTGCTCTCTCGGCTACGCAGCTGACTTCCAACTACGTGAGTCCGGTGAACGACCGGCTGAGCCCGCGCGTCGAGTTTAAGTTCAGTATCAACGGCAAGGACAATGAGATGGCCCCCGGCCTGAACCACCTGCTGCTGGCCGTGCCCCGGCCCGGCGGCGGACCCATCGAAACGCCGCCCATCGTGTTTGGCCAGCGCTACCAGGATGCCACGCCCGTGGCGGCCAACCAATACCTAGACCCGAATACGCCGGTCCGCATCCAGCTCGATATGCGGGCGGTGCTGGCCGCCTTCAAAAAGGACGGCTACTTCACGACTTTCAAGGGCGATAAAATCTATCAGCAGGATTTCAAGCACGTGTACGTGGCCGGCGGCACCGCACCCCTGAGCTGGGATTTCGACAACCTAACCAACAAGCCCGAGCTGGAGCTGACCGATGCCAACGGCGACGGCATCTACGAAGCCACCCTCACCCTGAACCAGCCTGCGGCCGCCAAAACCACCGCCTCGAGCTGGCAGAAAACGGTTAATACCGCCGATTTTCCGCAGTACAGCTCCGACTACCCTATTGCCGATGCGCTCTACAACTTGGCCCTGGAAGAGGCCCGCCGCGCCGTGGAGCCCGACAGCACCTTCCGCACCGGCAAGGAGTGGGCGGGCGTCTGGACGCGCGACGTGAGCTACAGCATCATTCTGGCGCAGGCCAGCCTGCAGCCCAAGGTGGCCATGAACAGCCTGCTGCGCAAAGTGAGCCCCGACGGCCGCATCATTCAGGACACCGGCACCGGCGGGGCCTATCCGTGCTCGACCGACCGCATGATTTGGGCCGTGGCGGCCTGGGAAATCTACCAGGCTACCGGCGACGTGGCCTGGCTGCGCAAGGTGTTCCCCATCATCAAGCAGAGCGTGGCCGATGACGTGCAGAATGCCTACGACCAAAAAACGGGCCTCGTGCGCGGCGAGTCGTCGTTTCTGGACTGGCGCGAGCAAACCTACCCGCGCTGGATGCAGCCCGCCGACATTTACCAAAGCGAAACCCTGGGCACCAACGCCGTGCACTACCAGGCCAACGTGGTGCTGGCCCAAATGGCCGCCCGCCTGAGCCAGCCCGGCCAGGCTGCCCTGTACAAGCGCCAGGCCGAGGCCATTAAGTTCGGCATCAACCAGCACCTGTGGCAGGCCGATAAGGGCTACTATGGCCAGTACCTGTACGGCCGCACGGCACTCTCGCTCTCGCCCAAGGCCGAGGCGCTGGGCGAGGCCCTGTGCGTGTTGTTTGGCATCGCCGAGGGCGAGCGGGCCCAAACCGTGGTGAGCAAAACGCCCACCACGCCCTTCGGTATTTCGTGCATCTACCCCCAGATTCCGGGCATTCCGGCCTACCACAACGACGCGGTGTGGCCCTTCGTGCAGAGCTTTTGGGCGCTGGCCGCCGCCCGGGCCGGCAACGAAACCTCGGTGATGGAAAGCATGGCCGCCATCTACCGGCCGGCGGCGCTGTTCCTCACCAACAAGGAAAACTTCGTGGCCCGCAACGGCGACTACGCCGGCACCCAGATTAACTCCAGCAACATGCTCTGGAGCTTGTCGGGCAGCCTGAGCCTGGTGTACAAGGTGCTGTTTGGGATGCAGTACCAGGGCGAGCGGCTGGTGTTCCGGCCCTTCGTGCCCACGGCCTTTGCCGGGCACCGCCGCCTCGAAAACTTCCGCTACCGCCGCGCCGTGCTTGATATTGAAATGGACGGCTCCGGCAGCAGCATTGCCAGCATTACCATGGACGGCGCGCCGCTGCCCGACGCGGCCGTGTCGGGTGCGCTCACCGGCCGCCACGTCCTTAAAATAACCCTCGCTGCGCCCGATGCGGCTACGGCAGTGCCCGCACCCGTAACCCGCGTGGCCGACCGCGTAGCCCCCGAAACGCCCGCCGTGACCTTCGCCAATGGTAGTCTGCGCTGGCCCGCCGTGGAGGGAGCCGATGAATACCTGGTACTGAAAAACGGCCAGCTCGCTACCACCATCCGCGAAACAGCGTTTGCCGTGCCGGCCGAGGGCTTCGCCGCCTGGCAGGTGATTGCCGTGGACGATGCCAGCCGCGAGTCCTTCGCCTCGGAGCCCTTGGAGCTGGGCCGCGAGGCCACCGGCGGCGTACTGGTGCAGCTCGAAACCGTGGCCGGCAAAGCCTCATTGCCCTACAAAGGCTATTCGGGCAAAGGCTTCATCGAAACCACGACCACTAAAAATACGGCCCTTACCATCCCCATCACGGTGCCCGAAGCGGGCGTCTACGCCCTCGACTTCCGCTACGCCAACGGCAACGGCCCCATCAACACCAACAACAAGTGCGCGGTTCGCACGCTGCGGCGCGGTTCCGAGCTGCTGGGCACCGTGGTGCTGCCCCAGCGCGGCGTGGAAGAGTGGAGCAACTGGGGCTTCTCGAACCCCGTGCTGGTGCGGCTGGAGAAAGGTGCCACCCGCCTGCAGCTGGCCTACGAGCCCGCCAACCAGAACATGAACATCGCCGTGAACCAGGCCATGCTCGACTACCTGCGGGTGCGCCGGGTGGAGTAGCGGCGGGGCCGCGAAACAGTGGGTACAACGCAGGAAATAACTAATTGAATATGGTCGTGGTCAGATTAGCTTTGCCAGGCCAGTGCTACCGGTGCTGGTTTTCCCCTCACCATTTCTGCAAAGCCCTTCCGTGGAAAATCCACCCTACCCCACTCCGGTTCCGGCCGGTAAAAACGACGGTATCATCAACCCAAACGACTACGACCAGGCGGCGGCCTACTGGCTCGTAGCTGCCAGCGACCCGGCGGGCACGGTGCTGGCCCAGAGCTTCGTGTTGAACAAGAAGGACGTACTGGCCTCGCTGAATTTTCAGGCTCTGCAGATTGCGCGGTTGGTGTCAACCGTCGGTGCGGCGACTATCAAGGCCCGCTTTCTTATTATGTACGACGAGCGGGCGCAACCGCATTTCACGCTGGCCCTGTTTGCCACCGATGCCCTGGATAAGCGGGTGTCATCCTACTACCTGGCCGATAGGTATTGGCTGCCAAAGCAACAGCGCATGGCCAGGAGCCTCGCTTCGAAGCCCATGCCTGTGCGGCAATCGCGCGTGCGGGCCCTTGCCCGCTACGACATGCCCAACGTGCTGACCGACCGCTGGGTAACTGCCTGGAGCAAGGTCACCCGGGCATCGACGGCATTGTTTGCCACCAGCTATGGCCCACTGCGCGGCTATTCGTACGGGGTAGAGGAGTTCATCAGCCTGCTGCGCGATGTCGGTTCATTAGACGACGAAAATATTATCCTGGAATTCGACCTGCACGACTATTACCAGTCGCAGCCCCAGGGCGATGTGCTCGTGCATACCTTCGGCCTGCTGCTGTGGACGGAAGCCGGCAAGATGGAAGGTGGCGACGAGGGGGTGAATATGGGTAATCCCTGCCCGCCTTTATGCTAAGGCGGTTTTGGTCGCAACCAGCCGCTTTACGCCAGTGCCTTCAACGGTAGATAATGGAAAATACCTTTTTTTGGGTGAATCTGGCGGCAAAGGTTCAGTTGTTGCCGCTTGCAGTGGCTGGGGTGAGTGGGCTGCTATTATTTCGGAAACTGCCGACTAACCTGCGATACCTTGCGGTGTTAGTTTGGATTGGGTTAACGGTGGAAATAATGGCTGTCGTGTTGCAATCGAAACATCTGCCCAACCTATTTCTCATTCCCATCGATGCAGCCGTTGAATTATGGCTACTGTCGCTGGTGTATGAGCGGGCGCTGCAATGGCCAGCTTACTCGCGCTGGCGGCCGTGGGTAGCCGGGGCCTTTGTGCTCGTTGCCGCCCTCAGCGGCTGGCTGCTGCCGGACCCGGCGCATTTCCAGCCCGCCCTGATGGTAGGCGAGAGTCTGCTGGTGCTGCTGCTACCGGGGCTGTATTTCCGGAAGTTGCTGAACGAGCTGCACGTGCGCAACCTGGCCCGCGATGCCATGTTCTGGGTATCGACCGGCCTGCTACTTTATTTCCTGGGCAAGCTGCTGATTGGGCTGTTCAGCAACTACCTGCTGGCGCACTACTCCAAAGAGCTGAACCTGTGGGTATGGTTCGTGCACGCCGTGCTGCTTTTCGTGCTGCATAGCTGCTATCTTCGGGCTCTATGGTTGCGCCCGCAGAAGTAACGTTTGCGCCCCTGCTGCTGAGTGGCATTGCCCTGATGATATTGGTAGCGGGAGGCTTCGTGTGGTTTGTGGTGAGCTACCAGCAGCGCCTCTACCGCCAGCAGCTGGCCCTGCGCACGGCCGAGGCCGCCCACCAGCAGGCCCTGCTGGCCGCCGTTATCGAAGCGCAGGAAGCCGAGCGGGCCCGCATCGGCCGCGATTTGCACGACGACGTGGCCTCCTCCCTAGCCATGGCCCAGATGCTGGTCGAGCGCCTCGCTACCAACGATGCCACCGACGACCCGGCCGTGCTCTTCGGCCTGGCCCGCGAAGTGCTGGGCGCGGCCGTGGCCGACGTGCGCAGCACCTCACACCAGCTTTATCCGGCCAGCCTGGCCCGCGTGGGCCTGGTGAATGCGCTGGCGCGGCTGGCCGACCTCAGCCGGCATTCTGATAGCCTGGCCGTGCATTTTGAGGCGCGCTACCCGCACGCCCTGCCGCCCGCTGCCGAGCTGGCCCTGTACCGCATTTGCCAGGAGCTGGTGCACAATGCGCTCAAGCACGCGCACGGGGCCACTTTCCTGCGCATCGGGCTGCATCAGGAAAGCACGAAGCTGGTGTTGGCCGTCGAGGATAATGGCTGCGGCTTCGTGTCGGAAACTCAGGCGGCGGCCGGGGTAGCGGTGCGGGCTGGCGTGGGCCTGCGCAGCATTGGTGCGCGCGTGCAGCTGCTGGGGGCGCGGCTGGTGCAGCATACGGCCCTGGGCGAGGGCACCCGCACGCTGGTTGAGCTCGACCAACCCGCGCTGGCAATGGAGTAGCTGGTGCCAACTCGTCCGGCAAGGGCTGCATCAACGAGACGCCCCGAACCGGCGCGACGGGTTGGGACAGCCCTGGCGATTGGCGGGCCTGTTGGCCGTGCGGCACGCCCGGTTTAAGGCTTCTGGGAGCGCTGGGTGCCGGGGCCTGGTCGTCGCGCCCAGCAAAGGCATTGCCGGTTGCGGCCATAGCCCTGACTGCATCGGGCCTGGCCGCCCCGCGCCCGGGACTGCTCCGCCTGCCGCCTTTTTCGGGTGGCTTCCGCAACCGTTTACGTAAATAAACCTCCCTCAGGACCCGTTTCCGGTAACGGGGCGGGTGGGTTTTGCCGCTACCTTCGGCGGCCTGACGCCGCCTATTCCAACCGATATCCGCCTCTTTATCCGCGTTGATTATGAAGCCATTCCTGTCCGATGACTTTTTGCTGCAAACTGCTACGGCCCGCCTGCTCTACCACGAGTACGCGAAGCAGATGCCCATTATCGACTACCACAACCACTTGCCGCCCGACCAGATTGCCGCCGACAAGCAGTTCGACAACATCACCCAAATCTGGCTCTACGGCGACCATTACAAGTGGCGCGCCATGCGGGCCAACGGCGTGCCCGAGCGCTACATCACCGGCGATGCGTCGGACTGGGAGAAGTTTGAAAAATGGGCCGAAACCGTGCCCTATACCCTGCGCAACCCCCTCTACCACTGGACGCACCTGGAGCTGCGCCGCTACTTCGGCATTACCGAGCTGCTGAACAAGGACAGCGCCCGCCGCATCTGGGACGAGTGCAGCGCCCGGCTGCAAACCCCCGAGTACTCGGTGCGCAACCTGCTGAGGATGATGCAGGTGGAAACCCTCTGCACTACCGACGACCCGGCCGACTCGCTCGAACACCACCAGGCCCTGGCCGGCTCGGGCTTCGAAATTGGCGTGCTGCCCACTTTCCGCGCCGATAAAGCCATGGCCCTGGACGAGGCCGCCGGCTACAACGCCTACCTCGATAAGCTGGGCGCGGTGGCCGAAATCGACATTTGCACGCTGGCCGATTTGGAAACGGCCCTGCGCCGCCGCCACGATTTCTTCGCCAGCCTGGGCTGCCGCCTGTCGGACCACGGGCTGGAGCAGCTTTACGCCGCGTCCTACACGCCCGCCGAAGTGGCAGCCAGCTTCGCTAAAATCCGGGCGGGGCAGGAGCTGACGGCGGTTGAGAATACCCAGCTGAAATCGGCCCTGCTGGTGCTATTGGCCGAAATGGACTGGGAAAAGGGCTGGACCCAGCAGTACCACCTGGGTGCGCTGCGCAACAACAACCGCCGTATGCTCCGCCAGCTGGGGCCGGATACGGGCTGGGACAGCATCGGCGACTTCCCGCAGGGCCGCGCCCTTTCCGCTTTCCTCGACCGCCTCGACGGGCAGAATAAGCTCGCCCAAACCATTATCTACAACCTGAACCCCGCCGACAGCGAGCTCATGGCCACGATGGTGGGCAACTTCAACGACGGCTCGGTGGCGGGCAAGGTGCAGCTTGGCTCCGGCTGGTGGTTCCTCGACCAGAAAGACGGCATGGAAAAACAGCTCAACACCCTGAGCAACATGGGCCTGCTCGCGCGCTTCGTGGGCATGCTCACCGATTCGCGCAGCTTTCTCTCGTATCCGCGCCACGAGTATTTCCGCCGCGTGCTGTGCAACCTGCTGGGCACCGACGTGGAGAACGGCGAGCTGCCGGCCGATATGGGGCTGCTCGGCGGCATGGTGCAGAACATCTGCTACGGCAATGCCAAGGCGTATTTCGGCTTCGGCAAAACTGCTGAGACGAAAGCAGCGGTCGTAGCGGCAGTGGCTGGGTAATTGAATATCCTGCTGAAAAAAGTACGTCATGCTTCATCTGGCGTCCGCGCAGTCGAAGCATGACGTTCAATAAAGTCCCCAAAAACCCATGAAGCAAGTTGTTACGTTCGGCGAAATCATGATGCGGCTCTCGCCGCCGCTGAACTACCGGTTCGCGCAGGCCAGCGGCCTCGAAATCACCTACGGCGGGGGCGATGCCAACGTGGGCGCTTCGCTGGCCGGGCTGGGTGTGCCCGCCGCCCACGTTACCTGCTTCCCCGATAACGACCTGGGCCGCGCCGCTGCCCGGCAGTTTCGTGCCCTGGGCGTGAACATGGACGCGACGGTGTACGAAGGCGACCGCCTCGGCCTCTATTTCCTGGAAGTGGGCGCGGGAATGCGCCCGAGCAAAGTGGTGTACGACCGCGCCAACTCGGCGTTCGCCCACCTCGACCCCGCGAAATTCAACTGGGACAAAATCCTGCGAGATGCTGGCTGGCTGCATTGGACGGGCATCACGCCCGCCATTTCGGCCACTGCGGCCGAGGCCACGCGCCAGGCCATTGCCGCCGCGCGTCGCCGGGGCCTCACCGTATCGGCCGACGTGAACTACCGCCGCAACCTCTGGCAGTACGGCCAAACGGCCCAGGCCGTGATGAGCGAATTGGTGCGGGGCTGCGATGTGGTGGTGTGTTCCGAGAACGATGCCGAGGACCTGTTCGGCATCGTACCCGAGCCCGGTGCCGACCACAAGTTCGTCTCGGTAGCGCGGCAGGTAATGGCGCGTTTTCCGCAAATCAAGCAGGTCATCACTACCCGCCGCACCACCCACAGTGCCTCGCACAACGGCCTGCAAGGCATCTGTTACGACGGCCGACAGCTACTCGAAACCGTCACCCACGAAATCAATCCCATCGTCGACCGCATCGGCGGGGGCGATGCCTTCATGGCTGGCTTCATCTACGGCTCGCTGGCCTACGAGCACCCGCGGCAGGCCCTCAATTTCGGGGTGGCGGCATCGGCGCTCAAGCACACCATCCACGGCGACATCAATTTGGTAACAGTGGCTGAAGTGGAGGAAATCATGCAAGGCAATACCAGCGGCCGCCTGATGCGATGATGAACCACCCTAACCCTAGAAGAACGTCATGCTGATTCAAAGCTGACATTGACCCAAACACATGCCCCGCCATACGCCTTCCGAAACCCTTGCCGCGCTGCTGCGCTACCCGGTGGTGCCGGTGTTTTACCACGCCGACGCGGCCTACGCGCAGCGCATTGTGCAGGCGTGCTACGCCGGCGGCATCCGCGTGTTCGAGTTCGTGAACCGGGGCGAGCAGGCGCTGGCAGTTTTCGCCGAACTCCAGGGTTTCGTGGCCCAGCAGTGCCCGGAAATGATATTGGGCATCGGCACGATTTACAAGGCTGCCGAGGCCGAGCAATTCATCGCCGCCGGGGCCGGGTTCGTGGTGCAGCCGGTGGCCACCGCCGAGGTCGCCGACGTGTGCCGCGCCCGCAACATTCCGTGGCTACCCGGCGCCCTGACGCCTACCGAAATATACCACGCCAGCCAGTTTGGCGCGGCTGTGGTGAAAATATTCCCCGGCAATGTTGTCGGGCCCGACTACGTGAAAGCCCTGCGCGGCCCCATGCCCCACATCAAGCTGATGGTGACGGGCGGCGTGGAGCCCACCCGCGAGAGCCTGGCCGCCTGGTTTGGGGCGGGCGTGAATGCCGTGGGCATGGGCTCGCAGCTGTTCAAAAACGCCGACGATACCGAGGCGCTGGCCGCCCGCATCGGCGAGCTAATGGCCTTTGTTAGCGAATTGAAAAAGAATTAACTAATCCTGAAAGTAGAAAAAAGCACGTCATGCTGAGCGCAGCCGAAGCATCTCTACCGCTTCGTTGGACCGATTGAATTACTACCTCGGTAGAGATGCTTCGACAAGCTCAGCATGACGTTCTGCCGAATGCCTGCTCCTGATACCCCGCCCACACAACCCCACCCGCCCGATGATGCCACTTGCTACTCAAAGCCCTCCCGACTCGCCGCTGGCTACGGCCAGTGCCGCGCTGGGCCGCTTCCGCTGGACCATCTGCGCGCTGGTGTTTTTCGCCACCACCATCAACTACCTCGACCGGGCGGTTATCTCGCTGCTGAAACCGTACCTGGAAACCGAGTTTCACTGGAACGCGGGCGACTACGCCAACATCGAAATTGCCTTTAAGCTGGCCTACGCGGTGGGCATGGTAGGCGCTGGCCGCATCATCGACAAGCTGGGTACGAAACTGGGCTATGCGCTCTCGACGGCGCTGTGGAGCGTGGCGGCCATGGGCCACGCGCTGGTGGGCAGTACCTTCGGCTTTGGCATCGCGCGGGGCTTTCTGGGGCTCACGGAGGCCGGCAACTTCCCGGCAGCTATCAAAACCACGGCCGAGTGGTTTCCGCAGCGCGAGCGGGCCCTGGCCACGGGCGTCTTCAACTCGGGGTCCAACGTGGGGGCCATTGTGGCCCCGCTCACAGTGCCGCTCATCGCCGAAACCATTGGCTGGAAATGGGCCTTCGTTATTACGGGAGCGCTGGGGTTCGTGTGGCTGGTGCTGTGGCTGGTGTATTACGAAACCCCGGCCCGCCATGCCCGCCTGAGTAAGGCCGAGTTTGCCTACATCAACGCCGATATTCCGGCGGGCCTGCCCACCGAGGGCGTGACGGAGGAAAAGCCCAAGGCCTCGTGGGCCACGCTGCTGAGCTACCGGCAAACCTGGGCCTTCGTCATTGGCAAGTTCCTCACCGACCCGGTGTGGTGGTTCTATCTGTTCTGGCTGCCCGATTTCCTGGGCAAGCAGTACCACCTCAAAGGCACGGCCATTGCGCTGCCGGTGGCGGGCGTGTACGTTTTATCGAGCATTGGCAGCGTGGGCGGCGGTTACCTGCCAATGGGCCTCATCAGGCGGGGCATGCCGGCGTTTCAGGCCCGCAAAACCGCGATGCTGCTCATTGCCTGCTGCGTGTTTCCGATTGTGTTTGCGCAGTGGCTGGGGCAGCTGAATATGTGGCTGGCGGTGCTGGTCATCGGCATCGCGGCGGCCGCTCATCAGGCTTGGAGCGCCAACATTTTCACCACCGTGTCGGACATGTTTCCGAAGCGAGCGGTGGGCTCGGTCACGGGCATTGGCGGCATGGCCGGCGGGCTGGGCGGCATCGCCCTCACGGCCCTGGTGCAGAAGCGCCTATTCGTACACTTCGAAAGCATCGGCCAGATTGACAAGGCCTATTACATCATGTTTTTCATCTGCGGCGGGGCATACCTGCTGGCTTGGGTGCTGATGTTCGCGCTGGTACCGCGCATGGAGCCCATCAGGCTCGCCGGCGACGAGTAGCGCCGGTGCTTTTCGGCTGGGCTGCTTCTCGCGCCCAAACATCCGCCTCGCTATTGCCCACGGGCTCGTTGCCTTCGCTCCAAACCGTTGCGCTGCCAGCGTTCTGGCGGGAAATGCCGGCTCAACCCACTGTCTGCCTTTTCCATTGCGCTGTGTGGCGGGGCGTGCAGCTGCGCTGCGAATTACCCAGTTTGGTGCGGGTGCAGGCCCGAGGTATTCAAATAATTTAATTGAGTGTGGTTATAATAAAAAATCAATTTCGGTATTGACTGATGCAATGCAATATTGTTAAAGTTATCAAATCAACTAATTGATAATCAAGGATGAAAAGAGGTTGAATTTGTAGGCGGTTTTACTTATGTTTGTGCTAGCTGCATGAAATAGTTTAACATCATTTCATGTAGCCCTTCATAGGTAGGAAGGACCTGCTGCCTGCATTACCACATTCTCCATCCCCTTTATTTATGAAAAAAGTATTCACGATTGTTGGCTGCTGCCTCATGAGCGCGGCGGCTTTTGCCTCAACTAATTTGCCCGGCAAGCCGGGCAGCCAGCAACAGGCGAGCACCATAGTGTTGGCCAAGCGTCTGAAGGCTTCGCACGACCCGGTGGTTATCTGCCACAAAGGCCGGGAAATTACTGTCGATGCGAACGCAGTGCAAGCGCATCTGGCTCATGGCGACAAAGTTGGCTCCTGCTTTTCCCCCACTCCCGCGAAATCGGCCCTATAGTACAGGTGCCGGTGCCGATAATCCTACCACCGGCAAAGGTGCTATCAATGGCTGAACTGCGGATTGCCGTGTTGGCAAGCTGCCAGCGGCCCTGCAAAAAAGCCCCGGCTGCCCTTGCGCGGCCGGGGCTTTTATGTTTTTGTGCCCGAGGCTAATGGCATCCTTTCGAGAGAACACATTCCGGAATTCTCTCCCCGACCTTATTGTACAGCGCTAAAAAAACCGAATACCCGCAGCCGCTATGGTACCTGCCACTCTCTGCCCGCCGGCCGCAACCGTCGACCCGTGGCACCGCCCCGAAGCCTTTAGCCTCGATGCTGTCGGAGCTAAAGGCCGTTTGCGCGATGCCTAGCCCGCGACAACGGCTGAAACCCCCCTTTGCCCGGCGCGTGGTGCTCGAATACAAGCGTTTCATATTCCGGCTCTTACCTGCGGCCACCTTGGCAAGCCTTCCGATGAAGCAGACCAAGCCTGGCACTTGCACTTGATGTACACCCGTTCGTATCAGGATGACCTGTGCGGCCAGGTGCTGGGTTTCGTCCTGCATCACGGCCCCAGGGGCGGCGGCGTAGCCGAGGGGCAGAAACATGGCGAATGATACGCCCGCTCCCCATAATCATATCAGGTAGCTTTCGAGAAGCAGCCACCGACCGGTGGGTTTTTGGTGGTACTCTTTATGTTGATAGCTTGGAGCTGCCTAGGTAACAACGGCAAGTGAATCGCGGGGCGCGGGGCCCATCTGTTGCCCAGCCGGGGTGCTACGGTGCGGTGGGCGCGCAAGTAGGGCAGTGGGCTGTGGCAGCCGCGGCGGCAGTTAACCGAAGCGGCCGGCTACCTTCGTGCCGCTTAACCTGCACCCCGAACCGGCGTAGCAGGGGAAAGTACGGGAACAACCAGTGTGGCTGGTCCCACAGATGCCGTTTGCCCGAAGCTCGCCATTGACGCGTTTATGAAAAAATCTACTTTGATTGTGTTAGTAGTTGTGCTGGCAGCGGTGGCTGTGCTGGGTCGCCGCTGGTGGGTGAAATCGGACCGTGAAGTGGCCATACTGGCCGCCGGCCCCGCGCCCGCCGCAATCATCCCCGATTCTACTTCGGTGGTGCTGGCTGGCAAGGTCGGGGCGGGCGGCACCGAGCCGGTGCGGGCCAAAAAGCCCGGCCGCATCCGCAACGTGTATTTCGATGCGGGCCAATACGTGCGGCGCGGGGCCATTATTGCCAAGCTGGCCGACTACAACTTCGTAACCGCTCCGCACGACGGCTTTCTGGGTGCACGGCAGGTGCTGGTGGGGCAATATGTGAAGCCCGGTACGGTCGTTACTTCCATCACGAAGCGGGGCTACCTGCTGGTGCCCGTGGCCGTGCCCGCCGGTAGCCCCGGCCACGTGCAGCCCGGCGACTCGGTGCGCGTGTGGGCTACCAGCCGCCCCACCCGCGTGGTAACCGGTGTGGCGGCTGCCGCCAAAGACACCATCGGCGGCATTAACCTTGAAATCCGCCTCACTTCGCGCGCGCCGCTGCGCCTGGGCGAGGCCGCCAGCGTGCAGTTGAAGCGCTAGCCGCTGCCCGCCGCCCCCCTTACTGCGCCGCCAGTTTGAAGGTGGCCGTTTGCACGTCGCGGGAGTTGCCGCCCACCATCACCTGAAAATCGCCGGGCTCGGCCGCGAATTTGAGGTCGTTGTTGTAGAATTTCAGCGCGTCGGGGGCGAGGCGGAAGGTTAGGGTTTTGCTCTCGCCCTTTTTTAGCATGACTTTCTGAAAGCCTTTCAGCTCCGAAACCGGGCGGGAGATGGAACCCACCATATCGCGCAGGTAAAGTTGGGCCACTTCTTCGCCATCCAGACTGCCGGTGTTCTGCACGGTTACGCTCACGGTCAGGGTTTCGGCGGGGCCGATGCTGGCTTTGCTGAGCGTGGGCTTGCCGTAGGTGAAGGTGGTGTAGCTCAGGCCGAAGCCGAATGGATAAAGCGGCTCGTTGGGCACGTCGAGGTAGCGCGACTTGTACTTGTCGAGCTTCACGCCCACGTAGGGACGGCCGGTGTTTTTGTGGTTGTAGTAGATGGGTTCCTGGCCCACGGCTACGGGGAAAGTGGCCGTGATTTTACCGCTCGGGTTGTAGTCGCCAAACAGCACGTCGGCAATGGCATGGCCCGCCTGGGTGCCGGCAAACCACGTTTCGAGAATGGCATCGGCGTGCTGGTTTTCCCAGGGCAGGGCCAGCGGGCGGCCGTTCATGAGCACCAGCACCAGCGGCTTGCCAGTCGCCTTCAGGGCCTTGAGCAGGGCCAGCTGCTGGCCGGGCAGGCTGATGTCGGCGCGGGCGGCGGCCTCGCCGGTCATGCCCTGGCTCTCGCCCACCACGGCCACCACCACGTCGGCGGCCTGGGCCACTTGCACAGCTTCTTTTATCATCTCTTCCGATGAGCGTTTGTCGATTTCGAGCTCGCCGCCGTGGGCCTGCAGGCGGTCCAGCATCTGCTGGTCGTCGGCAACGTTGGCCCCCTGGGCGTAGGTGATTTTGAGGCCGGGCGCGGCGGCGCGCAGGCCCTGCTCTACCGACACGGCCTGCTTCCAGTCGCCGGCCCCGCTCCAGCTGCCAATCACGTCGCGCTGCCGGTTGGCCAGCGGGCCGATGAGGGCTACGCTGCCGGTTTTCTTCAGTGGCAGGGTGTTGCGGTCGTTTTTCAGCAGCACCATGCTTTTGCGGGCAATGTCGCGGGCGGCGGCCAGGTACTCGGGCTTCATCAGGGTGCTGGTGGCGCGCTCGGCGCTCACCTTGCGGTAGGGGTCGGTGAAGAGGCCGAGCTTGTACTTGGCTTCCAGAATGCGGCGGCAGGCGGCATCGAGCTGGGCCTTGCTCACGGCCCCGGATTTCAGGTTCAGCGCCGTGTATTTCAGAAATTCCTCGCCCACCATGTCCTGGTCGATGCCGGCGTTCAGGGCCAGGGCGGCCACCTGTTCGGCGTTGCCCAGGCCGTGGTCCATCAGCTCGGGAATGGCGGTGTAGTCCGTCACCACAAAGCCTTTAAAATCCCACTGCTTGCGCAGCAGGTCAGTCATCAGCCACTTGTTGGCGGTGGCGGGCGTGCCGTTGATGTCATTGAACGAGGACATCACCGAGCCCACGCCGGCGTCGACGGCGGCCTGGTAGGGTGCCAGGTACTCGTTGTACATGCGCTGGCGGCTCATGTCGGTGGTGTTGTACTCGCGGCCGGCTTCGGCGGCCCCGTACAAGGCGAAGTGCTTGAGGCAGGCCATCACGGTATTGGCTTGGGTGAGGTCGTTGCCGGGGCCCTGGTAGCCGCGCACCATGGCTTCGGCCACGCGCGAGCCGAGGTAGGGGTCTTCGCCGGCCCCTTCCGAAATGCGGCCCCAACGGGCATCGCGGGCAATGTCCACCATCGGCGAGAACACCCAGTCGAGCCCGTCGGCCGATGCTTCCTCGGCCGCGATGCGGGCGCTTTGCTCAATGGCCTTCAAATCCCAGCTCGCCGACAGCCCCAGCGCAATCGGGAAAATGGTACGGTGCCCGTGAATGACATCATAGCCAAACATGAGCGGAATGTGCAGCCGCGACTCCTTCAGGGCCATTTCCTGGAGCTTGCGCACCGCCACCGGCGTGTAGGTGTTGAACACGCCGCCCACCAGGCCCTTGCGGATGTTGGCATCCACGTCCTTGCTCACCACCGGCCCAGTCACGTCAAAACCGACGGAAACAAGGTTGAGCTGGCCGATTTTCTCTTCCGTCGTCATCTTCGCCATCAGCCCGTCGACGTACTGTTTCATCTTCTGGTCAGTAGCAGCCGTTGGCACCGGCTTTTTCTGGGCCTGGGCGGCGGGGGCGAGGGCCAGGGCGAGGAGGAGCGAGGCAAGAGGAATTCGTTTCATGCGGAAGAGAGAGTGAAATGATGAGGATATTATTTCGCACAGAGTTGGATGAGTTAAAAGGAGTTTCATGGAGTAAAAACGCTCTGTGAAGCTCCTTTTGACTCATCCAACTCTGTGCGAAAAATTACTTGGCCAATACTACGGGCGGGCGGGCCGAAACGCCGTTCTCGTTCAGCGCCTCGATGGTGAAATAATACGGCCGGTCCTTGTCCATGCCTTTGAAGGTGTAGTCGTTGGCGCCGTGCACCATGATGCAGGAGTACAGTTTATCGGCCGCGAGGCCAAAGTAAATATTGTAGGCGTAGGCCCCATCCACCGGTGCCCAGCGGAGCCAGGCGCTGCGCGGGTCTTTTTCGGTGCGTAACACGACGAAACCCTTCACTGCCGCGGGTTTCGCGCCGCTGCCGAGGCCAAAAACGCGCAGGCCGCTGATGGCGAATTTGCCGGTGGGCATGTGCCCGTTTTCGAGCTTGAGAAAGCGCGTTTTGACTGGTTTAGCCAGCTCGATGTAGTCGTGCGGTACGTCGGTTTTATTGCGGCTTTTATCCACCAGCAGCTGCCAGGCTTTGCCGTCCAGCGAGTGGTAAAGTTTGTATTGATGGAATACGCCCCGCGACTTGCCCAGGAACTCGGCGTCTTGGTCGGCATAGTTGATTTGAATGGCACGCACCGTGCTCAGGCTGCCTAAATCGGTCTGGATAAACTCGCCGGGCCGGGCCGAGGCAGCGCTCCAGTAGGTTTTGATGCTTTCGTCTACCGCGTAATTGGGCAGGTAGCCGCCGAGGGTGCTCGACACCTGCACCGGGCGCTGGTAGTTGAGCAGCATCCAGCCCGTGAACTGCGGCTGGAGGTGGTTGGCCGGGCCGGTGGGCAGGTAGTGCGGGTAGTCGCCAAAAGCCGTGTTGGTGTAGAGCGTGCCTTCGGCATCAAACCCAGCGGGCCACAGGCCCAGGCGGCGCTCGAAGTTATTCTTCACGTTCACCACCAGCGTGGAAACGTGCCACCAATTTTCCCACGCATCCTGAAAGGTATTGCCGTGGCCCGCGCCCCGCGCAAAGCCGCCGGGCTTGTAGGCAAAGGGGTTGTGCGGCTGCGGGCGGAACGGGCCCAGCGGCGCGTCGGCCACCTGCACGCCGTCGGCGTAGCCGCTGAATTCGGTGCCGGGCGCGCCGTATTGCAGGTAGTAACGCCCGTTGTGCTTCGTCATCCACGCGCCTTCCATAAACGGGTCGAGGAAGGTGTTATCCAGGTATTCGCCGAAACGCTGCCAGCCAAACTGCTGGTCGTTCAGCCCGAACATGATTCGGGGCTCGCCAATGGGCTGGAAAGTTTTGCGGCTGATTTGTTGGCCGTAGAGCGGCAGCGAGTTGCTGCTGCCCCAGTAGAGGTAAAGCTTGCCGTCGGTGTCGAGGAAAAAGTCGGGGTCCCAGGCCCCAATCTGGAAGTCGTGCACGGCCTCTTTCCAATCATCCACTTTGGGATTGGTGCTCATCCAGATGGGAAAATTCTTCTCGTGCGTCGAGCCGTACACCAGCAGCGTATCGCCGAGCACGAACACGGCCGGGGCGCATAAATCATCGTACACCTTGTGCTCGGGGCGCAGGAAGTGGCGCGGAATGAACTTCCAGTGGTTCAAGTCGTGGCTCCACCAGTAGCCCCACTGGTTGGTCGAAAACAGGTAGTAGTCGCCCTTATAGCGGGTGATAACCGGGTCGGCGGTGGCGCGGTGCCGGCCGGCAGTAGCGAAGTCGGGGATGGGCGTGTAGCCGTAGTCGAGGTTGAGCGGGTTACAGTAGGTGGGGCGCGGGGTAGCTCTTGGCTGCGCCTGAGCGGCGTAGCTGAAGAGCGAAAAGAAGCAGAAAAAGCGGAGGAATCGGCGCATGGTTGGAAAAAAGAACGTCATGCCTCATCTGGCGTCCGCGCAGTCGAAGCATCTCTACCGCAGAAGTAATTCAATCTAAACAACGAAGCGGTAGAGATGCTTCGACTGCGCGGACGCCAGATGAGGCATGACGTTCTTTATCAACTCTTCCCATCGTTCCTACTTCTTCCCCGGCGCGCTCTCAAACCCCAGCTTGCCTAGCCCGCGCTGCACATCCGGCGAGCTCATGAACAGCTTCCACAGCAGCCCCGTGCGGTAGTTCTCCATCATGCCCACAATCGGGCCCTGGTCGATGGCCAGGTAGGATTTGGCCTGCCAGTCGTGCTCCTCGCTGAAGCCATCCACAAAGCCGTATTCGCCCCAGATTTTATCCCCCAGGTCAAAGTAGAAATGCTTGAGCGCCCGCATCGACTGCTCGGGCGTGTAGGGGAAGGCCGAGAGCGCGGCGGTGGGCGAAATCACGCTCAAATCCTCCTTGGGGTTGTGGGCGGCGTAGCCCTGGTAGCTGTCCGAGGCGGTGAGGCCCCAGGTGTTGGGGCCGTAGCCTTTGAAGTGCTTGGGGTTCTCGACGCAGTACTGGTAGTTGATGAGCGTGTGGTTCTGGTTCTGAGTCCAGTAGTCGGCGTATTGGTCCTTCAGGCCGTGGGGGTTCAGGCCCAGAAAGGAATAGTGCGTGAAAAACAGCGGCCCACCCAAATCCGGCCCCAGCGGCAGCCGGATGCCGTAGTATTCCTTGCCGTTCTTAAACTCCGGCCCCACGGCCCAGCCCTGGTCATACACCGGCTTTTCGATAGCGTACTTCGGCGACGAGGCGGCCAGCACGTAAGTAATCAGGCACTCATTCCAGCCGTGAATCTGGTGGTTCATGCTCCAGCCGTTGTTCGGGCTCCAGTGCCAGTACAGCACGTTCTGGCCGCCCTGGGTTTGCCAGTTCCACTCCACGTTCTCCCACATCCAGCCAATGTGGTTGCGCAGGTCGCGCTCCACGGCGCTTTCGCCGGTGAAGTACTGGCGGGCGCAAATCAGGCCTTCCATGAGGAAAGACGTTTCCACGATGTCGCCGCCGTCGTCCTTCGCCCCAAACTTGATGACTTTGCCCGTCGCCCCGTTCAGCCAGTGTGGAAACACGCCGTGGTAGCAGTCGGCCTTTTCCAGGAAGCGCACCATTTTGTAGAGGCGCGTGGCGGCCTGCTCGCGGGTAATCCACTTGCGGTCGGCGGCCACGATGATGGCCATGATGCCGAAGCCCGTGCCGCCGGTAGTCACCACCTCGTTGCCGTAGTCGTAGGCCACGTTGCTGCGCTCGCGCGCCATGCCCGAAACCGGGTGCCCGAAATCCCAGAAGTAGCGGAACGTCTGGCGCTGCACCAGGTCCAGCAGCTGCTCATCGGTGAGGTGGCGGGGGCGTTGGCGTGGGTCGAAGGCAGCGGCTTTTTTAGGCGCGGGCTTTTGCTGGGCCTGGGAGTAGCCGGGCAGCAGCAGCAGCAGCGCGAGAAGCAGGGGTTTTGCGTTCATTGATTGGAGTTTGAACGTCGAATAAATAAGAACGTCATGCTGAGCGCAGCCGAAGCATCTCTACCGCAGCAGTAAATGAATTACTTCCCCGGTAGAGATGCTTCGGCTGCGCTCAGCATGACGTTCTTGTATGGTGATTTCAATGCGCTAGTACCCCGGGTTCTGCGTCAGCAGGCCGCCGCTGAGGTCAATCTGCGGCTGCGGAATCGGAAATAGCTCGTTTTTGCCCTTGGTAAACGTTTTGCCTTGGGCCGTGAAAATGGGCACGATGCGGCCCGGCATCACGCTTTCCTGGCGCACGAGGTCGAAGAACCGGTCGTGTTCCAGGGCCAGCTCCACGCGGCGCTCCTGCCAGATGTTGGCCACCGTGGCGGGCTTGGTCGTGAGGCCGGCGCGGTTGCGCACGGCGTCGAGGTCGGTTTGGGCGGTGGCGGCGTTGCCCAGCTGGGCGGCAGCTTCGGCCCGGATGAGCAGCACCTCAGCGTAGCGCAGCACCCGGATATTCTTGGGCAGGAAGTCGTTGTTGCCGCAGTTGGGCTCCTGCTTGCGGCTGTGGTAAGCTTTGTAGCTGTAGCGCGAGTTCTCCACCGAGTCCTTGCTCGGGATGCGGAAACCGTCCCAGAGGACCGTGCCGGTCGAGCGCTGCCCGGCCGGGGCCGTGGGCTGAATGAAGATGATGCTGCCGGCCCGGCGCACGTCGCCGGTTTCGTAGGCATTGGCCAGGTCGCTGCTGGGCGAGTTGAAGCCAAAGCCCAAATCGGCCCAGCCGCCCTTGCCGCCCGCGCGGGGGCCCTGGCTCACCACGTACAGCTCGACGGCCGAGTTGTTACAGGCCGCGTTTATGCCGGTCTGCACCTCAAAAATCGACTCGCTGCTGTTGGCCCCGGCCGTGCGCCAGATGTCGGCGTAGGGCCGGAACAGGCCGTAGCTGCCCGACTTGCCGGTCACAATCTCATTGCTAAGGTCGAAGGCTTTCTGGTAGTTCTTCTGGTAGAGGTACACCTTGGCCAGCATGCCCTGCGCGGCGGCCTTGGTGGCCCGGCCCACCTGGGTGGCGCTTTTCACCGGCAGGTTATCCACGGCAAACTGCAGGTCGCTGATGATGAGCGAGTAGATATCGGCCGCCGAAGCGCGGGTTTGGAAGGCGGCGCTATTGGCCTCCGAGGGCAGCGGCACGCGGTCGAGCTTGGGCACGCCGCCAAACAGGCGCACGAGGTTGAAGTAGAAGTAGCCGCGCAGGAAGCGCACCTGGCCAATCAGGTCGTTTTTGGTGGCGGTGGGGGCCGTGCTCAGCGGCACTTTGTCGAGGGCTTGGTTGGCGCTGGCAATGGCCTGGTAGTAACCCTTCCACACGTTGTTCACGTTGCTGTTGGTCGAGCCCAGCGTGAAGTTGTCCACGTCCAGGGCATCTTTGTAGTCGTTGGGCGAGCTGCCCTTGTCAGAATCGTCCGAGGCAATGTCGGTCAGAATTACGAACTGCAGGCCGTGAACGTCGTTGCCGAAGCCGCCCTGGTACATGGCGTTGTACACGCCGTCCACCAGCTTCTGGGCGGTGGCGGGGTCCACGGTGTCGCCGCTGAGCTGGCCCTGCGGGGGCACGTCCAGGTAGTCTTTGCAGCCGCTGACGAGGGCCAGCGACGCGGCCAGGGCGGCCGTGCCGGCCCGGCGGAAGAAGGCGTTGGTATAGGTTTTCATCGGCGTACTTATTTGAAGTTAACGTTCAGGCCCAGCGTGAGCGTGCGGCTGGTGGGGTAGGTGTTGAGCTCGATGCCCGAATCGAGGGGCCCGCCGGCCAGCTCCGGCGTGAAGCCCGTGTACTTGGTGCGGGTGAAGATGTTCTGGCCCGCCGCGTAAATGCGCACCGAGGCCAGGTGCACGCGTTCCAGCGAAGCCACCGGCACGGTGTAGCCCAGCGCCAGGTTGGTGAGGCGCAGGTACGAGCCCGATTCCAGGAAGTAGGTCGAGTTGGGCATACCTTCCTTCAGGGCACTGGGGTTGGTGTTGGAGGGTTTGGCAACCGTGAACCGGTCGTTCGCGAAGCTGGCCTCCACGTTGTTGAGGTTGCTGCTACGGGCCTGCTTCTTGGCGTTGTACACCTTGTTATTCAGGTTGCCCGAGAAGGTGAACGAGAAGTCCACGTTGCGGTAGTTCAGCCCGCCGTTGATGCCGAAGTACACCGGCGGCTGGTACGAGCCGTAGTAGGCGCGGTCCTTCAAATCGACTTTGCCGTCGCCGTTGGTGTCGGCATATTTCAGGTCGCCGATGTTGCGCGGAAAATCCGAAGGCGTCGAGTTCTTAATGTCCTCGGCGCTCTGGTACACGCCAATGGCATCGAGCAGGAAGAAGCTGCCGGCGGCCACGCCGTTGTCCGATTTCGTCACGCCGTTGTAGCCGGCTATCAGGGCCTGTCCGCCGTTCAGGTTGGCAATGCGGTTTTTGTTGAAGGTGACGTTGGCCCCCAGGTTGTAGCTCCAGTCGGCGCTGCCGCCGATGGCGGCGCGCCAGTTCAGGCCGGCCTCCACGCCGCGGTTGGTGATGTCGGCGGCGTTGGTGATGTACTGCCCGTCGGGGTCGCCAAAAAAGGCCGGGATGTTTACCGGAATCAGGGCGTTGGTGGTGCGCTTGTCGTAGTAGGTCACCTCGCCCGTCAGGCGGTTGTCGAGGAAGCCGAACTCCAGGGCCGCGTCGTACTCGGTGGTGGTTTCCCAATGCACGTTGCGGTCCTTAATCTGCCGGATGGCGCTACCCAGCACCGGCTTGCCGTCGAACACGTAGGGGATATTGGCGTCGGCGGTCAGGATGTAGGCATCGGCCGGAATCTGGTCGTTGCCGAGCTGGCCGTAGCTGGCGCGCAGCTTCAGGAAGCTCAGCGTTTTGTTGTCGCGCAAAAAGTCCTCCTGCGAAATCACCCAGCCCAAACCCAGCGACGGGAAAAAGCCCCAGCGCTGGCTGCTGTTGAATTTCGACGTGCCGTCGTAGCGCAGGTTGGTCGTCAGCAGGTAGCGCCCGTCGTAGGCGTAGTTGATACGGCCCAGCAGCGAGAGGCGGCGGTCCTTGGCGGCCCCGGCGTCGTTCACGGCGGTGTTGGGGTCGCCGGTGTTCAGGTACCACAGGTTGGGGTCGGCGGGCACGTCCTTGCGCGAGCCCGAAAACTGGTTGCGCAGGCCTTCCTCGGTCACGGTGCCGGCCAGCAGCGTCAGGTTGTGTTTCTCGTTGAAGGTGCGCTGGTAGGTGGCCGTGTTTTCCCAGAGGTAGCGGTAGCCATTCACCTGCGTCACGGCCAGGTTGCTGCGGTCGTTGCGCTGGTTGCCGCCGCTGGTCAGAAACACGTTGGTCAGGCCCGCGTTGCCGTACTGGTAGTCGTACACGCGGCGGTTGTCAGAATTCAGGTCCACGTTGATGGCCGAGCGCAGCGTGAGGCCGGCGAAGGGCCGCACATCGAGGCCGATGTTGCCCTGGAGGCGGTTTTCGAGCGAGCGGTTGTCGTTCTGCTCAATGTCGAGCACCGGGTTGCCCACGTTGCCGAACGACGAAGTATTGCCGTACAATCCATCCTGCTTGGAAATGAAAATCGGGGCCGCGCGGTAGGCGTTGTTATAGGCCGTGCCGATGTTCACGTCGCGCGTATTGGCGTGGCTGAACGAGGCCTGCGAGCTAATCGTGACCTTCTCCGACAGCGCAAACGAGGTGTTCGAGCGAATGGTGAGCCGCTGAAACTTGTTGTTAATCACCGTGCCGTCGTCCTGCAGCAGGTTGCCCGAAAAGTAATATTTCACATTATCCGAAGCCCCCGACACGGCCAGGTTGTGGTTCTGGTAGGTGCCGCGCCGCAGAATAGCGTTGTAGAAATCCGTCGAGCCCGAGTAGGCCGGAAACGTGGTGCCCGGTGCCGTGTCGGTGATGTAGCTCACGTACTGCCCGGCATCGGCCATCTTCACCACTCGCGCCGCCTCCCTAAAGCCCACCGAGCCGCTGTAGCTCAGCGCCGGCTTGCCCAGCTTGCCCTGCTTCGTGGTCACGATAATCACGCCGTTGGCCCCGCGCACACCATAAATGGCGGCGGCCGAAGCATCTTTCAGCACGTCAATCGAGGCAATGTCGGCATTGCTCAGGTTGCGGATGTCGGTGGTCTGCACGCCGTCTACCACGTACAGCGGCTCGGCCCCGCCCAGTAGCGTGCCCGTGCCCCGAATACGTACTTTAGGCTGCGAGTTCGGCGTGCCGTCACTGATAATCTGCACGCCGGCAATCTTGCCCTGCAAGGCCTGGGTGGGCGTTTGCACGGGCTGGTTCACGATTTCGGCGGCATCCACGCGGGCCACGGCCCCGGTCAAATCCTGCCGGCGCTGGGTGCCGTAGCCCACCACCACTACTTCGCTCAGGGCCTTGGCATCGGGCACCAGCGAGATATTGATGGTCGTCTGCTCGCCCACCGCCACTTCCTGCGACGTGTAGCCCACGAAGCTGAACACCAGCGTGCTGCCCGCGGGCACGGCCAGCGAGAACTTGCCGTCCAGGTCCGTCTGCGCGCCGTTGGTGCCGCCCTTAATTACCACGTTCACGCCGGGCAGGCCCGTGCCTTTCTCATCCACTACCCGCCCGGTTACGGTTGGGTCGGCCACCGCGTCGGAGGACATCGCCGTCGCGGCCGGCTTCAGCAGAATGCCGTCGTTCACTACCCGATAATCAATGCGCAGTGGGGCAAGCAGCTGCGTCAGTACCTGGGCCAGGGGCTGGTCTACGGCGTTCAGGCTCACGCGCCGACCGGCTCCGATGAGCTGGCGGCTGTACTGAAAATGCACGTTGGTCTGGCTTTCAATCTTGCTTAGCACGGTGGCCATGCGCTCATCGGTGGCGCGCAGGGTAACGGGCTGTTCGAGCAGGGGCTGGCCGGCCGAGGCCCGCGCCACACCCGGGCCCGCAAGCAGGAGCAGCAGCAGGGCCAGGTGCCACAGGCGGCCCGGCAAGGGGGCAATTGGTAAGGGAGTTGTCATAAGAAATTGGTGGGAATTAGGGAACAAATGAGGCAACGCTAAGCGGCGGTTTTAAACGCCGGAATCGATTGTGGGAGTTGTTTCATAGGCAGCAGACAGAAATAAGTCAGGCTATTCGGTTCATTCGGATTATTCAGCCGCGCAGGGCTGGCCGTGAAAAATAATGCGGCCATCGGCCGTTTCGTAGCGGGCCCCCAGGGCCTCGCACACCAGGTTCAGCTTGTCGAACAGCGGCTCGCTGCCCAGGCGCAGGTTGAGGGTGCAGTTGCGCAGCGCCTCGGCATCGTAGCTAATCTCGACCCCGTAAGCCGCCGAAAGCACCTGTAGTACGTCGGCCACCGGCCGGTCGTTGAATACGAACGACTGCGGAGCTAGTTGCACCGGCTCCGCTACCAGCTCGCGCCACAGCTGCCGGCGCACAGGCGAATACACGGCCTGTTGGTTGGGGCGCACTATGATGGCAGCCACCGGCCCGGCTCCCGCTGCTCCCGCGCGCGGGCTCACCCGTACAGCCCCGGTGCGCACCTGCACCTGCACGTCGGGCTGGCCCGCCACCGCCCGCACCCGAAAACTGGTGCCCAGCACGGTACTCACCACCTGGTCCGTTAGCACCGAAAACGGGTGCTGCGCGTCGTGAAACACGTCGAAAAAGGCTTCTCCCCTGAGGTAAGCAATGCGGCGTCCGGTAGCTTTAACGCGCTGGTAGCGTAGCGTCGCCCCCGGGGCCAGCGTCACAAAGCTGCCGTCGGGCAGGGCTACCCGCCGTTCCGGGGCCATGGCCGGCGCGGTATACAGTAGCCAGGTTGCCGGGGTTGGTGCGGTAGCCAGGCGTTGCCGAGCCATTTCTTTCACCAATGGGCTATTGGCGAGTTGAATACCAAATACGCTGGCTCCCAGCACACCGGCTGCCACAGCTGCCGCCCGCACGCTGGCCGGCCACGAAGCCCAGCCAGTGGATTTCAAGCGGTGCTCGTTATCACGTGCCGTGCGGTCTGCAATACGTTGCCACACGGCCGCCGTCAGGGCCTCTTTCTCGTTGCTGGTCAGGTCTAATGGCTGCTCAGCCCCGAGCTGACGGTACCAGGCCTCGATGTGACGCACCTCCTGCGGGGTGCACTCACCCTGCTGGTAACGTTGCAATAGCTGGCGGAATTCGGACGAGTTGGAGGCCATACCGGAGGGAGTGCTTACCTGATAGTCAATCAAACCCCGCCACCCCCTAAACGCAACCGCCAAAAGGACGGCTGCTTACGGCTGACGCAACCTCATACCAGCAAGCGAAATGGAAAATACATTTTGAAAATCAGGAGATTAGGCAGCTTATCACCAGCAGCACGACCAGGAAATCTTTCAACGAAACCCGCAGCAGCTTCAGGGCGCGGGTGATGTGGTACTCCACGGCTTTGGGCGTAAGCTTCAGCCGCCCGGCGATTTCGGGCACCGTCTGGTGCTCAAACCGACTCAGCTGGAAAATTTCGCGGGTGTGGCTGGGCAAATGGGTCAGGCCCGCGTGCAGCGCCCCGGCCAGGTCGGTTGCGGCCAGTTCATTTTCAGTGCGGCGGTCGGCCTCCGTAACTAGCGTGCGGCAGTAGGCCGCGTAGTCATCGTGGGTGTAGCGGTTTTTTATCAGGTTGATAACCCGGAATTTTACGGCTGTGCCCAAATATTCGGGTAGCTTCTGAATGCTGGCCGCGTGTTCGCGCCGCTGCCAAAGGGCCGTAAAAATGTCCTGCACGATTTCCTCGGCCGCTTCGCGCGAGCCGGTTTTGCGACTGGCCTGCTCCAGTAGCAGCAGGCCGTAGCGCCGGTATATTTCGGCAAATGCGCCCTCGTGGCCCGCCGGCAGGGCGGCCAGCAGGTCCGTGTCGTCCCAGGCGGCCAACAGGCGCAACGACGGAACGGGGCGAGGAGCCATGGCATGCATGCCAGCAAGATAAGGCAAGCAGTACGACCAAGGTAGCGGTGTGCCCGCTAGGTGGCCAGTATTCGCACACGGAGCACAAAGAAAAAGCCACCCTTGCGAGGTGGCTTTTAGTAGTCCGTAGGGGAATCGAACCCCTGTTGGTAGAATGAAAATCTACTGTCCTAACCCCTAGACGAACGGACCGTTTTTCGTTTTGATGATGCAAAGGTACGGCGTGCTTGTTGCTACGCAAGCGGCAGACCAAAAAAAGCGCCGAATTAAGCAAAGGGTGCTGTTTTTCAGGGGAAAAGATTTTGGCGGGCCGGCCAGGGCGCATCGTTGGGGGAGGAAGGCAGGCTAAAATAAGGGGCATTACTTCGCCAATTGGCAGTCCGTAGGGGAATCGAACGGGGCGGGCTGCCGGGCCACGCGGCCAACCCGCGCCGGGCTGTTATCTTCGCCCCGCGTTTCAATGGCTGCCAGTGTGGGAGCCTGCCACCTATCTTTCTCTGTTTTTACTAATGGCAAAAATTAAAGTCGCCATCAACGGCTTCGGCCGCATTGGCCGTCTCACCTTCAAGTCGCTGCTGGGCCGCGACAACGTGGAAATCGTTGCTATCAACGACCTGACCGACAACAAAACGTTGGCCCACCTGCTGAAGTATGACTCTGTGCACGGTCGTTTCGACGGCACTGTGAGCTACGACGAGGAAAGCCTCACCGTGAACGGCGTGAAAATTGCCGCCCTCGCCGAGCGCGACCCCAAGCTGCTGCCCTGGGGCAAGATGGGCGTCGACGTGGTGCTCGAAAGCACCGGCCGCTTCGTGGACGAGGCCGGCGCGGGCCAGCACCTCACCGCCGGTGCCAAGAAAGTGGTGATTTCGGCTCCTGCCACCGGCAACATCCCGACCGTGGTACTGGGCGTGAACGAGGAAATCCTCAATGGCTCAGAAACCATCATTTCGAACGCCAGCTGCACCACCAACTGCCTGGCCCCGATGGCCAAGGTGCTCGATGACGCTTTCGGCATCGAGAAAGGCTACATCACCACGGTGCACGCCTACACCTCGGACCAAAACCTGCAGGATGCGCCCCACAAGGACCTGCGCCGCGCCCGCGCCGCTGCCTACAGCATCATCCCCACCAGCACCGGTGCGGCCAAGGCCGTGGGCCTGGTGCTGCCCACCCTGAAGGGCAAGCTCGACGGCCTGGCCATGCGCGTGCCCGTGCCCGATGGCTCGATGACCGACCTGACCGTTATCCTGAAAAAGGAAGTAACCAAGGAGGAAATCAACGCCGTGATGAAGGCCGCCGCCGATGGCCCGCTGAAAGGCATTCTGGAGTACACCACCGACCCGATTGTGAGCATCGACATCGTGGGCAACCCCCACAGCTGCATTTTCGACTCGGAGCTGACTTCGGCCAACGGTACGCTGGCCAAGGTAATTGGCTGGTACGACAACGAAACCGGCTACTCGACCCGCACCGCCGACCTCATTCAGAAGCTCGGCGAGCAGATGAACGGGTAGCCTTTCGATGTGAAAAGGCGCTGAAGGTGAAAATGTGCGCAACCGCGGATTTTCGGCGAAGCAACAAAAAAGCCTGCCAGATGGCAGGCTTTTTTGCTTCATATCCGTTCTCTGGCTATTCGTCACTTATGCTGCTCATTCTTCGTAGTGCCCATATCTACCCTCCACAGTAAAAAAAATTGGCCAAAACCTGCTTCATTCTGAACCCAAAAGCCGGCCCCAGCCAGCGCCACGACCTGCCGGCGCTGATTGCGCGCTATTTCGGCACGCGGGAGGCCGACTATGAAATCCGGCCGACCGCGTACGCCGGGCACGCCGTGGCGCTGGCCCGTGCCGCCGCCGCCGAAGGCTTCGCGATAGTAGCGGCCGTGGGGGGCGATGGCACCGTGAACGAGGTGGGCCGGGGGTTGCTGGGCACCGAAACGGCCCTGGGCATCATTCCGCAGGGCTCGGGCAACGGCCTGGCCCGCCACCTGAAGGTGCCGCTGGGCCTAGCCGCCGCGCTGCGCCGACTGGCCGCGCCCACGTTCAGCCGCATGGATGTGGGCGTTATCAACGGCCACGAATTCTTCTGCACGGCCGGGCTGGGGTTTGATGCGCACGTGAGCCAGCACTTCGCCCTGGCCGGCTCGCGCGGGCTGAGTACCTACCTGCAGGTGACGCTGCGCGAATACCGGCGCTACCAGCCAGTGCGCGTGCAGGCCAACCTCGATGGCCAGCAAGTGCGCACCAACTGCTACGTGCTGGCCTTTGCCAATGCCTCCCAGTACGGCAACAATGCCTACATCGCGCCCCGCGCCGACCTGCGCGACGGCCTGCTCGACGTGTGCCTGATTGATGACTTGCCGCCCCTGCGCGCCTTCCGGGTGAGCCTGGCCATGGCCCTGGGCAACCTGCCTCAAAGCAAGGCCGCCGAGTACTTTCGGGTGCCGCGCGGGCGCGTGGTGGCCGAAGCGCCCATCGGCTTCCACGTCGATGGCGATTACCTGGGCCATGCCACCGAGTTTGACGTGAGCCTGCTGCCGCTGGCGCTGGCCGTGGCGGTGTAAGCGTTTAAGTTGTCAGTTGCTCGTTGTCCGTTGTTAGCAACCTGATAAGTCGTACCCAACTCTAGCAACGGACTACTAGCAACTGCCAACTAATCAGCATGAAACAGAACCGCACCGGAGTCGTGTACTCGACCAATCCCGATTTCACTTACCAAGGCAACGAGCCGACGGAGGCCACCACGCTGCCACCCCAGCAGCAGCAGCTGCGCGTGCAGCTCGATAAGAAGCAGCGCGGCGGCAAGCAGGTGACGCTTGTAACGGGTTTCATGGGCACCGATGCCGACCTGCAAACTCTGGGCAAGCTCCTCAAAACCAAGTGCGGCGTGGGCGGCAGCGCCAAGGATGGCGAGGTGGTGGTGCAGGGCGATTTTCGCGATAAAGTGCTCGAAGTGCTATTGAAGGAAGGCTATAAAGCCAAAAAGGCCGGCGGGTAAGGTAGTGCAATGGATGGCAACTGGCTGGAGCCAGGGTGCCGGCAGACCGGCCATAAAACTGTTCAGCGAGCCTTGCTGGGCACTATTTAACCCCAAGCTCGAGCGCTATATCAGCCACCATAGATTAATCCCCCACTATTGCCGCCGCTCCGATGCACTTCTTTTTATCCCTGCTCCTGATTACCCTTCCCGAAGCCGCGCGCGACACGAGCTCTGTGCACGGTCGGGCCGAAGTAGCCGTAATCAACGGCGTACAATGGCTGAAGCTGGGCATCGAAACCGTAGGCGCGGCCATTATCGCGCTGGGCATCCTCAGCGCCGGTTGGCTGTTGCTGAAGGCGCTGCGCCGGCAGAAAACCGCCGATTTCACGGCCATTCGGCTAGCGCTGGCGCGCTACCTGGCGCTGGCACTGGAGTTTCAGCTCGGAGCCGATATCCTGAGCACGGCCATCGCCCCAAGCTGGGAGCAGATTGGCAAGCTCGGTGCCATTGCGGTTATCCGCACGGCACTCAACTACTTCTTATCGCGCGAGATGCGTGAGGAGCGGCACCAGGTTTCGCCCGAGGAAGAAACGGTAGAACGGGCTGATTGAGGCTGTAGCCTGAGTTCGGCGAGGTCGCGCAGCGCGTTATGTCAACTGCGCCGGTACGTGAACTCGCAGCGTCTGTGCTACACCCCCAGCCGGGCCCGCGCTTTTGCCACATCCTCGGGCGTGTCAATCCCGAAGGCATCCAGCTCCGTTTCGGCACAACGAATTTTATACCCCGCCTCCAGCCAGCGGAGCTGTTCCAGGCTCTCGGCGGCTTCGAGGGGCGACACGGGTAGGCGCGTGAGCCGCCCGAGCACCGCCGGCTGGTAGGCGTACAGGCCCAGGTGGCGCAGGTAGCGGTGGTGGGCCAGCCACTCGGCCTCGGGGCGGCTGCGCTGGTAGGGTAGAGGGTGGCGACTGAAGTACAGGGCGTGGCCCTGCGCGTCGAGCACCACTTTGGGCAGGTGCGGGCTGAACAGCTCCTCGGCCGAAACCACGGGCTTCACCAGCGTGGCAATGGTGGGCGCGGTGGCCGGAGTGGCGAACAAATCGGCCAGGGCGTTGATTTGAGCGGGGTGAATGAACGGCTCGTCGCCCTGAATATTGACGATGCAATGCACGTCGGCCGGTGCACCGAGCTGCTGGAAGGCTTCCCAGAGGCGGTCGGTGCCGCTGGGGTGGTCGGGGCGGGTGAGCACGGCCTCGCCGCCGAATTCCTGCACGTGGCGCAGGATGCGCTCATCATCGGTAGCCACCACTACCCGGGCCAGGTTGGCCTCGCGGGCTTGGCGCACTACCCGCTGAATCATGCTCTGGCCGCCGAGGTCGATGAGCGGCTTGCCGGGCAGGCGGGTGGAGGCGAAACGGGCGGGAATGAGGCCGAGAACCATGAGGCTGGGAGCAGGAAGTGGGGCGTGAGGAGCGGAATACTCTCCCGGATTGAATGCCAAAGAACGGGCTCGTGGCGAGTTGAAACGAGGTGCCGCCAATTCCCCGCCGGTTTTTGCGTTATTTTGCCTTGTCGGGCGGTGCGCCCGGTCCTCCCGGGCGTGGGAAAACGTGAATTTTGCAAGGCTACTATCATGACTGTATTTTTTTCGCTGCTGACGGTGCTGGCCCTGAACAGCCCCGGCCCCGGCAAACCCGGCCACGCCAAAGCCGCGCCTCCCGACTCTATTGGCCAGGAAATGCGGGGCGGCCAGCGCTTCGTGAAGCATCGCGTGGGCCCCGGCGAAACCCTCACTGCCCTCACGCGCCGCTACGGCGTGACCCTGGCCCAGCTCAACGCTGCCAACCCGCAGATTAAAAATGGCCTTGGCATCGGCCAGATTGTGTACGTGCCCCGGCCCGCCGCTGGCAAAGCCGGCGCGGCTGCCGCGCCGGCTAAAAGCCCCACCGCCAGCGCCGCGCCCGGTCCCGTGCCCGCCCGCTACACCGTGCGCAAGGGCGAAACCCTGTTTGGAATTGCTACCCGCTATCAGCTTTCGCCCGAGGAGCTGATTAAGCTGAACAAGCTGCCCGCCGCCGGCACCGTGCGCGCCGGCCAGCAGCTACTGCTGGCGGCTACGGAAGACGCCGCCGCCACGGCCAAAGCGGCTGCTCCCGTGCGTCCGGCCGAAACCGAGGCCGTGCCCGCCAGCAAAACACCCACCAGCCCGGCCCCCGACAAGCCCGCGCAGGTGGCAACCGTGACGCCCGCTCTGCCGGCCGACCACGAGGAGAAGAAGGACGAACGCGAGGAGAAGCCCACCCGCGCCGGCGAGTTGCTGGGCCGCGTGGTAGAAGCGGGCCTGGGCGCGCCCATCGAAAACAGCGTGACCGAGAAGTACCTGGCCCTGCACAAAACGGCCCCCGTGGGCACCATCATGCAGGTGAAAAACGCCATGAACGGGCTGTATGTGTATGTGCGCGTCATCGGCCGGCTGCCCAACACCGGCGAAAATAACAACATTCTGGTGCGCCTCTCGCCCCGTGCCGTGCAGAAGCTCGGCACCAGCGACTCGCGCTTTCGTGTCGAAACGAACTACATTCCGGAGTAGTAGCGACCGATTGAATTGATTGGATAAAAAGAACGTCATGCTGAGCTTGTCGAAGCATCTCTACCGCCATACTAAAATTGATTAGTTGCGCGGTAGAGATGCTTCGACAAGCTCAGCATGACGTTCGGCTTTTATTCGGTTCTGCACTCTTCCAAACGCTACCCATGAATATCCCCCAGCTCCGCCGCCAGCTTGATGCGCAGTATGCGCGCTACAACCGCCCGGAATTCATCGCCAACGACCCCATTCAAATCCCCCACCGCTTTACCCAGCGCCCGGATATTGAGATTGCGGGGCTGTTTGCGGCGCTACTGGCCTGGGGGCAGCGGCCCACCATCATCAACAAGTGCAATGAGTTGCTGCGCCGCATGGACGATGCCCCGCACCAGTTCATCACCCAGCACCAGGACGAGGACTTGAAGCGCCTGCTGGGCTTCTGCCACCGCACGTTCTGCGATACCGACCTGCTATACTTCGTGCATTTCCTGCGCGACTGGTACCGGCAGCACGACTCGCTCGAAACTGCTTTTCTGGTGGGCCACTCGCAGCGTGAGCGGCTTATCAACTTCCATAACCACTTTTTTAGCCTGCCCGATGCGCCGGCCCGCACCCGCAAGCACGTGGCCACCCCAGCCCGGGGCTCGGCCTGCAAGCGCGTGAACATGTACCTGCGCTGGCTGGTGCGCCGCGACGGCCACGGCGTGGACTTCGGCCTCTGGACCCGCCTCTCGCCCGCCGACCTCATCATGCCCATCGACCTGCACGTCGAGCGCCAGGCCCGCCCGCTGGGCCTGCTCACCCGCAAGCTCGTGGACTGGCAGGCCGCCGAGGAGCTCACCGCCAACCTGCGCCTGCTGGACCCCACGGACCCCGTGAAGTACGACTTCGCGCTGTTTGGGGCGGGGGTGGATAAGTAGCGTAAATCAGGAAAAAAGATGCAACGGAGCTTCGATTTTAGTGATGCTCAGCGACGGCGCGAACGTTTGGCAGGCTCATCCTCCGGGGTCAGTACCACGTTGTGTGTGCTGCTGATGGCGCTGCTGCTGGTGCGAAGCACTTCGTCGGCGAAGCACTTCGTCGGCGAAGTCAGCGTAGCCAAATTTGAGTGCTGTGCCAGCGGGTACGCTCAGGGTATAGTCGCCGGTGGCGTTGGTGGTGGTTACCAGCAGGGTACCGGGTGCCAGCACCGTCGCGCCGGGCACTGGCTGGCCTTCGGCATCGCTGACATGACCCTGGACGACCTGCATCATGGGCGTGTTTTTGGCCACCGGAACCGGGCTTGGGCTAGCGGTGGGTGCCGTAGTGCAGCCGGCTGGCAAGAGTGTTTTTTTCGGAAGCCGGGGAAAGACGTTCTAAGCGTGTATAAAAATGTAATCAGTTGGCCGCATTGGCCGTATTATTGCCCCGTTCTTTCTGAGCCGTCGGGTAGCCCCAGCCGATTCGAAACCGCTTGCTAATTGTCATTCCCCCGCTGGGGATTTATTCCCGCTGTTATCACGATGCCCCCAGAATTGTATCACCTCGTTTACCAGAGCTTTGCCACGCTGCCCATGAGCGAGCCCGAACTAGAGCGGGTACTGGCCCAGTCCCGGGCCTGGAACTCGGCTCACGGCCTCACCGGTATTCTGCTGTACAGCGACGGGGGTATAATGCAGGTGTTGGAGGGCGCGCGCAACGAGGTGCAAGCCATTTTTGCCCGCATTTCGCGCGATAACCGCCACGCTCACGTGGTGAAGCTCGCCGATGGCCCCATCAAGCACCGTCAGTTTGAGCAGTGGTCGATGGGATTTAAAGCTGTGAACCCCACCGATTTTGTTCAACTCAAGGGTTACCTCGACCCGGCCAACCCCATGCCCATGACCCCGGCCTCGGTGGCCGACGCTGGCCTGTATGCCATCCTGGCCGCCTTCGTAGCCGAAGACGTGATTCGGTTCTGACGCGCTGGTCGCTGTTGCTGCTACTGTCGCGAGGATACAGAAGCATCCCGCGAATCTTCCCGCCCGCTTAGCTTTTTACCTTCGTATCCTATTCTGAAATACCGCTAAGCGTACTTACTTGCTATTACCCCAACACTTTGAATAAAAAATCGGCTTTACCACCCTGCGCGAGCAGCTCGAAGCTAATTGCCTCTCGGCGCTCGGCCGGCACTACGTGGCCCGCATGGAGTTCCAGACTAAGCACGAGCCGCTGCTGAAGCTGCTGCAGCAAACCGATGAGTTTGCTTATCTGCTGCGCAGCGGGGCCGATTTTCCGGCTTCGCACTACCACGATGCCCAGGCGCACCTCAAGCGTGCTGGGCTGCAACTCGGGTCGCGCTTCAGTATGCGCTAAAGCAGCAACCTTTTTTTCATGGTGCAGCAACCTTTTGCGTTAGCACCCGGTCAGGCCAATTGAAACTGGCGTTATGCTGTTTGAGCGCCTTTTTGACTCCTATAATCACACCTTATAACTTTTTTCCGATGATGGTCCTTCCCCATTTGCGCCGGCTCCTCCGCGTGGTCGCGATGCTCGCCCTGCCCCTGGCAGTCAGTCAGTGCGGCGGCCGTGACAATCCCCGTCCGGCCGCACAAGCCACGTACTCGGCCCGGTTTTCCATCAGCGGCATCGGCAGCCAGCCCGGAGTCGATATGCCGCGGGTGGCGCTGGAACTCATGCCCTGCTCGCCGGTAAACGGCCAGTTAATCTCCACCAACTGCGGTCCCCGCAGCAGCAACCTGCTGGTGAACAACAGCGGCAGCTATTGGTACACGAGTAACCAGCCAACTACCACCACCGCCATCACCGGCGGCAGCAACCTCAGCGGCCAGACGCTCTACCTAATCATCAAGTTTGAAGGCGCGTATGGAGACCCCCCCGGCCCCAACGCGGTAGTCACGCTGGAGCTGCTGGGCCAGAGCGCCCCGAATCAACCCGTCCAAACGGTGCAGACTCTCGTCCTCACCGCAGCCGATGCCCAGCTGGCGGCCAACCGATACAACGACGGTGGCCTGGCCGACATCGATGTAATTAAGTACGTCAAGGTGGTGATTCCCTAAGCCGTGGTGATTCCCCAAGCCCAGGTGCTTGAACTGCGGATGCATGCCTCCCATCGGGCGTGGCAGGGTTTTCGTGCTTATGTTTAAGGTATCCCGCCCGGGATAGTCGGATAAAACCGCAGGAAATGAAACGGTAGTTTCTCACATTCCTTGGAAGTGAGGCAGTTTGAGTTGGACACACAGCAGCAACACCAGGCGGGTGAGAGCGGTACAGCTGCGCTGGCTACCCGCGCCTCGATGGTAACCGGCGGCTGGCTGGCCGGCGGGAGTGGTACCATGTCGTCGCAGGTGGTCACACGGTAGGCAAAATAGTTGGGCAGGCTGGAGCGGTGGAGCTTGCGGTAGCAGAATCGGTCATAGAAAGTGGGCAGAAAGGCTCAAGTAATCGGGCAGCAGTAAGCATCTGTTTAGTGTGTGCTCCGGTCAGACTGCCTGTGCGGTTTGACCGGAGAGTCCGGTTACTTTGCCTCATTACTTAGAGACTTGCTTTATAGTCTAATCCCCACGAATCTTTCGCCCCCGCCCGGCTGTTTACCTTCGCATCCCATTACCGAAAGACGACTTACTTGCTATTACCCCAACACTTCGAACAAAAAATCGGCTTCACCACCCTGCGCGAGCAGCTCGAAGCCAATTGCCTCTCGGCGCTCGGCCGGCACTACGTGGCCCGCATGGAGTTCCAGACCAAGCACGAGCCGCTGCTGAAGCTGCTGCAGCAAACCGATGAGTTCGCTTATCTGCTGCGCTCGGGGGCCGATTTTCCGGCTTCTCACTACCACGATGCCCAGGCGCACCTCAAGCGCGCCGCCCTGCCGGGGGCCTATCTCGACGTGGCCGCCTTCTTCGAAGTGAAGATGAGCCTGCGCACCATTCGGCAGGCGCTGAGCTTTTTCTCGGATGCCGACCCGGGCCTGTATCCTACGCTGCGGCTGCTGGGTATCGGCATTCAGGTCGACCGCAACCTGCTGGCCGCCCTGGACAAAGTAGTGGACGACGAAGGGGCCGTGCGCGACGATGCCTCGCCGCTGCTGCGCCAGATTAGGCAGGAGCTCATTGCCCGGCAGGGGCAGCTGCGCAAGCAGATTGCCGGCATCCTGCGCCAGGCCAAAAACGAGGGCTGGATTCCGTCCGATGCCGAGCCGACCATTCGCGGCGGGCGGCTGGTGCTGCCGGTTATCGCCGAGCACAAGCGCAAGGTGAAGGGCCTGATTCACGACGAGTCGGCCTCGGGCCAGACGGTGTACATCGAGCCGGAAGCCGTTTTTGAGCTCAACAACGACATCAAGGACCTCGACAACGCCTACCACCGCGAGCTGATTCGCATTCTCACGGCCCTTACCGACCAGCTGCGGCCCCACATTCCGGACCTGCGCAAGGCCTATTCCTATCTGGGGCTGATTGACTTTATTCGGGCCAAGGCGCGGCTGGCCGTCACGCTCGGTTGCCAGCTGCCGGTGCTGCACAACAAGCCCCTGCTGAAGTGGCACGGCGTGCGCCACCCGCTGCTACAGCTCGCTTTTGCCCAGCACAAGCGCGACAACGGCGACCCGCGCGAAGTGGTGCCGCTGGATTTGGAGCTGAACCACGAGCAGCGCATCCTCGTCATCTCCGGCCCCAACGCCGGCGGCAAGTCCGTGAGCCTGAAAACCGTGGGCCTCGTGCAGTTCATGCTGCAAATGGGCCTGCTGATTCCGTGCGCCGACAACTCCGAAGCCGGCGTGTTTGAGGATATTTTCCTGGACATCGGCGACGAGCAGAGTTTGGAAAACGACCTTTCGACCTACTCCTCGCACTTGCTGGCCATGAAGCAGTTTATGCTGCTGGCCGGCAAGAAAAGCCTGGTGCTGATTGACGAATTCGGCACCGGCACCGAGCCCAGCCTGGGCGGGGCCATCGCCGAAGCCGTGCTCGACCAGCTAAATAAAGCGCGGGTTTACGGCGTTATCACGACGCACTACACCAACCTGAAGAACTTCGCCGAGCGCACTCCGCACCTCGTGAACGGAGCCATGCGCTACGACCCCGAGAAGCTGCAGCCGCTCTACCGCCTCGAAGTGGGCAAGCCGGGCTCGTCGTTCGCCATCGAAATTGCCCGCAAAATCGGCCTGCCGAAGGAAGTAGTGGAGCGCGCCACCCAACTCGTGGGCAAGGACAAAATCCGCTACGACCAGCTCCTCGAAGGCCTCGAACGCGAAAAAACCGAGCTCGAAACCCGCACTGCCGAGGCCGCCAAGGCCGAAAAGCGCCTCAAGCGCGCCGCCCAGGAATACCAGGACCTCAAGCAGCACATCGAAGACACCCGGCTCGAAACCCTGCGCACCGCCAAGCAGCAGGCTAAGGCCCTGTTGGTGAATACCAACCAGCAGATTGAGGCCACCATCGGCGAAATCCGGCGCGGCAACGCCGACAAGGAAGTGAACAAGGCCGCCCGCGAGAAGCTCGACACCTTCGTGCGCCAGGAGCTGCACATCGAGCCGCCCAAGCCCAAAGCCACCCGCGAGCGCGCCGAGGCCGGCGACCTCAAGCCCGGCGACAAAGTGGCCCTTTTTGGCCAGGACGGCTACGGCGAGGTGGTGAGCGTGAAAGGCCAGACCGCCGAGGTGCTGTTCGGGGGCATGAAAACGCTGACCAAGCTCAGCCAGCTCGAAAAGCTGGGCCGGGCCGAAATTCGCGAGCGGGAGCAGGCCGCCAAAGCCACCAAGTCGCGGCTGAGCGGCGGTAGCACCGGCGGCGGCAACGGCGTGAACATCACCGACCGCATGGCCGGCTTCAGCCCCACGCTCGATTTGCGCGGCGAGCGTGCTGAAGATGCCATCACCAAAACCATGAGCTTCGTGGACGACGCCGTGATGCTGGGCATGCCTGAAATCAAATTCCTGCACGGCCGCGGCAACGGCGTGCTGCGCCAGGTGGTGCGCGACTACCTCCGCTCGCAGCGCGCCGTGGCCAGCGTGGCCGACGAGCACGCCGACCGCGGCGGCGACGGCGTTACCATTGCCGTACTGAAGTAGCCGCCGCGGCCTCGCGGTGCCGCTAAAGTCTCTTCTTAAGAAGGTAAACCCAGGTCTGGATAAGGCCTGGGTTTGTTTTTGGGCGGGTTTTAAGCGTTGATAGCACGCCATACCCGGGCGCTGGAAAGTCGGATAAACGCAAAAATTGGTTAATTGGCGCTAACCGCGTGGTGTATGTTTGCTCCGCTTCCCGAAAGCCGCGCAGTCGCGCCCGGCGCAAGCAGCCACCATTCCCCCACTTTTTAGCTGCATGAACTCCCCAACCAACCGTCCGTCTGTTACGCAAACGTCCGCCGCTTTTATTGGCGCTTCCTGGGTGGCCCTGCTCGTGGGCTTTGCCGCTTTCAACATTGGCCTCTGGAATGCTCCGATGGCCCTGAACGAGAAGGGCTACTACTTCACGGTGCTGATGTACGGCCTGTTTGCCGCCATTTCGGTGCAGAAGAGCGTGCGCGACCGCCTCGAAGGCATCCCGGTTACCAACCTGTACTATGGTATCAGCTGGGTGTCGGTGCTGCTCACGGTGCTGCTGCTGACCGTGGGCCTCTGGAATGCCACGCTCACCCTGAGCGAGAAAGGCTTCTACGCCATGGCCTTCGTGCTGAGCTTGTTTGCCGCCATTGCCGTGCAGAAAAACACGCGCGATACGCTGAAGCAGGAGTCCGTTGAGTTAGAACCCATCGCCTAATCGCGGTAGCCAAACTCCCTGATGGAAACGCGTTACGGGGCCGCCCTACGCCAGCTACCCCTGGCCCTGATGTACGCCCGCTTCGCGCTGGGCCTGGTGCTGCTGGCGCTGGCATGGCTGGGCGTGGCGCACTTCGCTGCCCTGGCCGTGGTCCTGATTTCGGCCGGCCTGCTCACCGATATTTTCGATGGCATTGTAGCCCGGCAGCTGGGCGTGTCGACGGAAAAGCTGCGCCGGCTCGATTCCACGATTGACCAGGTTTTCTGGGCTTCGGTGGTGGGGGCTACTTGGCTGGCCTGCCCTGGGTTTTTCCGGCAGCACGCCGCGCAGCTGCTGGCCCTGCTGGCGCTGGAAGCGCTGACCTACGTGGTGTGCTACCTGAAATTTCGCAAGGAAATTGCCACGCACTCGTGGGCGGCCAAAGCCTGGGTACTGGTGTCGTTTGCCGCGCTTCTCCAGCTTGTTTCGAGCTGCGAGGCGGGCGGGCTGTTCGAAGTATCCTTCTACCTCGGCGTACTGAGCCGGCTCGAAATTGTGGCCATCATCCTGCTGCTGCGCCAGTGGACCAACGACGTGCCCACTGCCTGGCACGCTGCCCAGCTGCGGCGGGGCAAGCCCATAAAGCGGTACAAACTATTCAATGGGTAAAAATAAAAAAAACCGTTTCTGATGCAGAAACGGTTTTTTCGTTAGTAGGCAACCAGCTGAATGAAAATATACTTTGAAATACAAAGTTCTTTAAAATACATTTGTCCAGTTCCTGATACCTGGGTTTTGCTGCCGGCCGCATTGCGTGGCCGGGCGGGAGTGCCTGTGCCTTTTCCTCACCCTCTTCCGGCAGTTCTCTGCCCCTCAACCCATGCAAAGCCTGCGCACTCCCAAATGGATTTTTCTGGCCAGCACCGCGCCGCTGCTGGTGTACCTGCTGATTTGCGCTGGCGAGTTTTCGGTTATTAAGACCCTGCTGCCGACGGCCAGCGTGGGGGAGTGGCGAGCGTTTGGGGCAGTGCTGGGGCTGCTGGGCCTGGGTGGGGCGGGCTACGCGGGCGGGCAGCTGGCACGTCGGCAGCCGGTGGGCGGCTGGTACAGCGTGGTGGCGCTGCTGGCTTTCAGCCTGTGGCTATGCCTGCTCACCTGGCACGCTGATGAGCTGCTGCCCCGCAGCGTGCCCGCCTGGATGGTGCCCACCAACCCCATCCTCATGGCCTGGACTTTCCTGATGCCCACGCTGGCCCACGCCATGCTGGCGCTGGTGGCCAAGTTTACGCCCGACGACCAGCCGCAGCAGGCGGCCCCCAACATCCTCCTCGCGGTGGTGGTGCCGATGGGCTGGGGCTTGGTGTTTGAGGTGCTGAAGTGGGTGGAACTCCTGCTGGGCAGCATGAGCCCCGACGTGTACACCGGGCCGACGCACTGGGAAACGGCCGGTACGGTTATCCTCGCGGTGGCGCTGGTGCTGGGCACGCTCAGCTTCTTTTTCTTTCTCACGCGGGCGCTGTTCATCGTCTCGCGCCGCCGCGAGCGGAGTTGGGCCGATGGCGGCCTGGTCTGGAAAGTGGTGGTCACCATCGGGCTGCCGCTGCTGGGGCTGGGAGTGAATAACGGCTTGTTTTTCGGGCAGGGCTTCCGCGAGGCCAACGGCATTTTCGGCAACTTCAGCAGTCCTTGGTTTTATGGGCTGGCCATTCTGAACGGGGTGCTGCTGTGCCTGCCCGACAGCGGCCGGCCCGGGCTGCGGCTGGCGCAGCTGCTGGGTCGCAGTGCGCTGTTCGGCTTCACGTTTTACTTTTTCCTGGTGTTTCTGCCGTTTCTGCCGCTGGCCATTCCAGCCATCATTCTCATTGGGGTGGGGTTTCTGCTGCTGGCTCCGCTGCTGCTGTTTGTGGTGCATGTGCGCCAACTGAGCGACGACGTGGCCGCGCTGCGCACCGTGTACCCGGCGCGGCTGGTGGCCACGGCGCTGGTGGCTGGGCTGGCGGTGCTGCCGCTCTACTTCACGGGGAGCTTCTGGCACCGGCGGCGGGTATTGCACGAGGCCCTGGCCTACGTCTACACGCCTGACTATACCCAGCTGCCGCACGTCGATGCCCCGGCGCTGGCAGCCACGCTGGCCCAGGTGCGGCAGAACAAGGACCGGAACCAGGAGCTGTTCTTCGGCTCGCAGCAGCCCTACCTATCCACCTTTTTCAACTGGCTGGTGCTTGATAACCTGATGTTGTCGGAGCACAAAATCAACGAGCTGGAGCTGGTGTTCGTCGGCACCGTGCCCGACCCGGATTACCTGGCCAGGAATAGATTCAACCCCGCTTCGGGTACCGCCCACCGCTTCTCCGGGGCCGACCTCGACGGCGCCAGCGACCCGGCCCCCGACCCCGAGGCCCCCCAGCTGCGCCGCGCCGCCGTCCGCAGCACCTACGATGCCCGACAGCAGGCCTGGGTTAGCTGGGTCGACCTGGAAGTGGTCAACCGCAACCCCAGCTACCAGAATCGCGAGTACAGCACCGCCATCCGGCTGCCCGAAGGTTGCTGGGTGGGCGACTACACCCTCACCATCGGCAACCGGCAGGAGCACGGTATCCTGGCCGAGAAGAAGGCCGCCACCTGGGTCTTTGCTCAGATTCTGAGCGAAAACAGTTCCCGCGACCCCGGCCTGCTGGCCTACCGGGGCCCCAATGAAATTGCCGTGCGCGTCTACCCCGTGTCGGGGGGCGAGGCGCGCCGCACCAGCATCCAGTTCCTGCACAAAGAGCCCTGCACCCTGACTGTGGACGGCCGCCCCCTGGCCCTGGGCGATAGCGCCGCCGCCCCGCTCACCGCGCCCATTAGTGTGCCCGGCAGCGGCGTAGCCTACCTGAGCGGCGCGGCCAAGCTGCGGCTGCCACTGGTGCAGCGCCGGCCCTACTATCAGTTTTTGCTGGATGCTTCGGCGGGCCAACCCGCGCCGGTGAAGGCATTCCGCGCGCGCCTGGCGCGCCAGCTGGCCCAGTCGCTGCCCAACGGTGCGCCGGCCCGCTTTAGCCTGGTGAATGCCGCTACCACGCCCGTGCCCGCGGGCACCAGCTGGGCCGAGGCCTTGGGTACAGCATCCGGCACCGGCGGCTTCTACCTCGGTGGGGCCATTCGGCGGGTGTTGTTTGCGGCGCAGGAGCACCCCAGCGCTACTTACCCCGTGCTGGTGGCGGTGACGGACGACTTCAACAATGCCGTGCTGGATGCGGATTTTGAGGATTTCCGTAGTGCCTACCCCGAAAGCGACGTGTTCTACGTGCTGGGTTCCGACGGCCGCCTCGTGCCGCACTCGCTGCGCCACGCGCCCCGGCAGCCGCTTTCTCCAGCTGCGGCCGCCGCGTTGCCCGCCCCGGGTGCCCCCGCGCGGGTGCGCGCCTGGCCCGATGCCGCCCACCCGCGCGCCTACCTGGCCGCCACCGCCGAGGCTGCCGTGGTTGTAACCGGCCGGCCCACTGTGCATACGGCCGATGCCCCGGCGGCCAGCCGCTGGCTCGCGGGGCTGCGACTGCGCGGCTACGGCCAGTGGCAAAGCTTCCACCCCGAAATCACCGACCGCGAGCGGGTGCCGTTTATTCAGGCCAGCTTTCGGGCGGGTATTCTGACCCCTTTCACCTCCTTCCTGGCCCTTGAAAACGACGCTCAAAAAGCCGCGCTGCACCGCAAGCAGGAACAAACCCTGGCCGCCAACGCCTCGCTCGACACCGTGGAAAGTGAGAATTCGGCTCCCACTGCCACGCCCATCGACAGCGGCGCACTGCTGCTGCTGGCGGCCGGGCTGCTGCTGGCCGGCTGGCATCTGCGGCGTTCGCGGGGCGCGGCCCGGGTCCTGCATTCGTAACCGTGAGCCGGCAATGCATTGCCGTTAGTTGATGGGGGCTTGTTGATTGGCTTGTGCGGGCTGGCGCACTACCGTAAAGCATTTATGTTCAAACGCAAAGAGGCGGCCCCCGCATCGGGAGCCGCCTCTTACACTTTTAACCTAATAGACTTGTTCCCGAATAAGCAAAAACAAAAAAAGGACGTCATGCTGAGCGCAGTCGAAGCATCTCTACCGCTTCGTCGCTCCGAATTAGATTACTTGCTCGGTAGAGATGCTTCGACTGCGCTCAGCATGACCGCCAAATTGATGCTTTTCAGTATTTGGGAACAAGTCTAACGCTTTACTGCACTACTACACGGCTCGTCTGCACGGCCTCGGGGGTAGTTACCTGCACCAGGTACAGACCAGCCTTCAGCGACGTGGCGTCGATGGTGAGGTCGGTGCCGTTCAGGGGCTGGGTCTGGGTGAGTACCACGCGGCCGGTTACGTCGCGCAGCACCACCGTGGCGGTGCGGGCCGAAGCGCCGGTCAGGTGCAGCTGGAAGCTGCCGCGGGTCGGGTTGGGGTAGGCTTGCAGGGTTTTGGCCTGAATGCTGCCGGCTTTGGTGGCCAGCACGAGGCGGCACACCACCACGCCGGGCACGTTCTGCTCGGCAATGCGGGCGGCGTACTCCTGGTAGTAGCGGTTGGTTACTTTGGCATCGTGCACCACCAGCGTGTTTTCGTCGTTCTCGGTATCGGCCGAGGCGGTCCAGTTGTGCGAGCCCACGAACACCGTCGGGTCCGAATGATTGGCACCGGCGTCCACAATCAGGGTTTTGTGGTGCATGATGCCGCTGGTTTTCTTGAGCAGCACGCGGTTGCCCATGCCCGCCTTGATGAGGCGGAACGCGAAGCCGGCCGTGCCGCTGGTGTCGTTCACGAGGCCGTCGGAGCAGGCGGCGATGTTGCGCGAGATTACCTGGTTGGCCAGGGCCCGGCCCAGGTCGGCGCGGGTGATGAGCATTGACTCGAAGTGCAGGTCGTTGTCGGCGGAGGCGATGGCGGTGAGCAGGCGACCGTTCACGTTATCGGTAGGCGAGAAGTACGACTCGACCGAGCGGCCGCCAATCATCAGGAAGTGGGGAGTGTTGTCGGTTTTGCGCGAGCCGAACAGGATGGTGCCGGCCACGTCGGTGCGCGAGCCCCACATTTCCTCAAACTCGACGGTGTAGACGCGGGCCAGGGCCTGGTCCTGCAGGGCAATCACGTTGTTGCGGTCGGTGGCCAGCTGGGCCGGCGTCCAGTTCATCGAGCCCGTCCAGACCCACGGAATGTTGGGGTTGGTGCTTTCGGCATCAATAACCACGAACTTGTTGTGCATGATGCTGCTGCCGCTGCTGCCCACCTGGGCGGGGCGGGCCACGCGAGGGATGTTGGTGGGCAGCTGGCCCACGCTCACGTTCGCATTGTCGTCTTCGTAGATGATGCGTACGCGCACGCCCCGGTTTTTGGCGGCAATCACGGCATCCTTAATTATCGTGCTGTTCCAGTTGTAGATGGCAATATCCAGGGTCTGGGTGGCGCGGCCGATGTACTTGGCCAGCGTATCGGCGGCGCTGCCGTTGGGCGTATACACGGCCACGTTGCCGGCGCTGGCCAGCGTGGCATCCACGGGGTTGTTGAAGTAGTTTTTGATGAGGCCCGACGACAGCGAAGCCGTAATCATGGGCACCACGCGCGACTCCGAGCGGCCCACGCTGTTCACCGACACGGCCTGCACGTAGTAAATGGTGGCCGGCTGCAGGCCCGTCAGCGCCTGGCTGTGGGCGTTGCTGAGGGTAGTGCTGCCCGGTACCGTTGTGAAGGTGCCGGTGGGTGAGGTTGCGTACGCCAGCTGCGTGTCGCCGGTGTTCGAGGTGTTGAACGACACGGTGAAGCCCGTGGTGGTAATATTGCTCGGCACCGGAGTTGTTGTCAGGTTGGGCGTAAGGCCCTGGATGAAGTCGCCGTATTTGCGGTTGAGCAGCTGGTAGCCGCCGGTCGTGCTGGTGGCCGACGACGCGTACTGGCTCACGATGCCTATCGCGTCGAATGTGCCGGTGGGGCTGGGCTTGCCAATCAGGCCATCGGCCCCGTTGGAGTTGGTGGGCACGTAGGTCACCAGCGTGGCGTTGTTATTGAGCCGGTAGGTGGTATTGGCCGCAAACGACGTGACCGAAGCCCCGCCGGTCGTGTTCACCGAGGTAAGGCCGTTGATACGCACCAGCATGCCTTCGTATTTCTCGTCGTAAGCCGCTGCCGCATTGGCCGCCGTGAAAACGATGGGGGCCGGCACCGGCCGGTTGCCGGCCAGCACGGTCAGCGAGGCCACGGGGTCGATTTCGAGCAAGCCGCGAAACATCTTCAGGCCGCCGGTTACTTCAATGCTGTCGCCGAGGGCCAGCGAATTGAGGGTAGTGGCAAAAGTGCCGGTGCCCGTCGAGTACACGCCCACGCCCGAGTTCGGGCCCGTGCCATCCTGAATGTAGCGGATGATGCTCACCGTAGAGCCCAGCTCGGCTCCGTTCGTGACAATGCCGCGCACCGTGACCGTGGGGCCGGCCGTACCGTTGGTGGTGGGGGCCAGTGCCCGGGCCGCCGCAATGGTGATGGCCGTTTGGGCGGCCGCTGAGCCGCCCGTGAGGACACCCGCCAGCAGCGCTAGCAGCGTAAATTTTTTCATGCTAAAAAAGAACTGAGTGGGAGTAAAATAAAATAGGTCGGAGCCGGAGCCGAACCACAAAGATGCTGATATTCAGCTAAACGAACCCCGGCCGGCCGCCAAAAGCACCCGGCTTGACCATAAGTTAATTTTTGCCGCCCAGGCGCACTCGCTTGCCGCTGCCCGTGATGAAAGGCACGGGCGAGGCCGTTTCGGTGCCGGTGGCATTGCGCGAGCTCACTTCCACGTAGTAAGTGGTGCCGGGAATGAGGTTGGTGAGGGGCAGGCTGTGGCGGGTCGTTAAGGTGGGGTCAGTCTGGCTGTCTTTCAGCTGCTTGGGGTCGAGGCCGTAGCGCACGCGGGTATCGCCGGGGTTCAGCGTCGAAAACACCACCGTGAAGCCATTACCGGTCACGTTCACGGGTACCGGCTCCTCGGTGAGGCGGGGCAGGCCGCCGCCGCGTACCATATCGGTCGCCAGGCGGGGCATTAGCTGATAGCCGCCCACGCCGCTGGGGGCAAACTGGCTCAGTACGCCGCGCACATCGAAGGCTTCGCTGGTGGGCGGGGTGGCATCGACCAGGCCTTCGGGGCCGGTGCTGGCCGCCATGATTCGGACCAGGCCACCGACCTGGCCGTTGAGCAGGTAGTTGGAGTTGCCCGCCAGGGTGGTGGCTACCGTGCCGGTGGGCATGGTGAGGCGCGTTACCCCTTTGATCTCCAGCAACCGGCTTTCGTTGGCTTCTACAAAGGCCTCGGTGGCGCGCTCAACGGGGACTTGCAGGGCGCGCACGCGCACGCCACTGGCCAGCTTATGAAACGAGGCAATGGGGTCCATCTCGGTCAGGCCGTTGTACACCTTCAGCTGGCCGGTTACCTGAATGCTGTCGCCGGCGTGCAGCTCACCGAAGCCCGGCGTTTTGGCGGGCTGGGCATACAGGGCCAGGCCCGCGTCGGCATCCTGCACGTAGCGGATGTTGCCCATCTCAGGGCCGTTAAGCACGACGGCGCGAATGGTAACGGTGCTGCCGGGGGCTAGGGCGCGCGCGGCTTTAACAGTGAGCACGGGCGGGATGCCCGTGCCGGGAGGCGATGGAGTTTCGGAGGCGAACCCGGTGAAGAGGCCGGCGAAGAGAAAGAGTGAATTCATGCTCGGGGGAATTGGAGAATAAACAGACTGACAACGAGGTCATCTTCGCAAAGTTCAGGATAAAATATTCATTCTCCGCCACCCAGGCCGCAAAATTATGGCTTGGATTCGTTTTGCTAAATCTTTACAAAATGTTAACTTCCGGATGAAGCTCGACCATAAAATGTTGTCGCACGGACGCGATTATCTCCTCGGCCAAAGCCCGGATTTCGCTGCCCGTAGCCCCGCCGTGGTTCACCAGCACGAGGGCCTGGCGGGCGTGCACGCCGTGGGTGCCGTCGCCGGCGCCGCGCCGCAGGCCCTTCCAGCCGGCCCGCTCGATAAGCCAGCCGGCGGGCACCTTCACGCCGCCGGGCACGGGGTAGCCGGGCAGGTCGGGGTACTGGCTTTTGAGGCGGTCGAAGGCAGCCTGGGATATTTCAGGATTCTTAAAAAACGAGCCCGCGTTGCCGATTTCGGCCGGGTCGGGCAGCTTCGAGCGGCGAATGTGGACCACGGCCTGGCTCACCTGCTGCGGCGTGGGCTCGCCTGTGATGCCGAGCTCGGCCAGGGTTTCGGCAATGGCACCGTACCGCACGTTGGGGGCGTACCCGGCGGGCCGGGCCTGCCGGTGCAGGCGCAGCACCACGGCCGTGACCACGAACTGATTTTTGAGTACATTCTTAAACACGCTCTCGCGATAGCCGAAGCCGCATTCGGCGGCCGAGAACACGCGCAGCGCCCCGGTCGTGACCTCAAGGGCCTCCAGATGGTCGAAGGTGTCGCGCAGCTCGGCCCCGTAGGCTCCGATATTCTGCAAGGGGGCCGCGCCCACGGTACCCGGAATGAGCGAGAGGTTTTCGATACCGCTCAGCTGCTGGTCGAGGGCGTATTCGACCATTCCGTGCCAACTCTCCCCGGCCCCGGCCCGGACGAGGGCCGTGCCCTCGGCCCCATCTTCACCGATGATTTCGAGCCCACAAATCTCGTTTTTGAGCACGATGCCCGGAAAATCCTGCGTGAAGAGCAGGTTGGAGCCGCCGCCCAGAATCAGCTTTTCGGCGGCTTGTACCTGTGGTAGCTGCAGCAGCTGGCGCAGCGCATCGGCCGAGGCGAAGCGGGCGAAGTAGCGGGCCCGCACATCGAGACCAAAGGTGTTGTAGGGGCGGAGGGAGACGTTTTCTTCGAGCAGAGGCATCATGCCGCAAAGGTAGCGGCCGGGCTACGCTACTTCGAGTTGGCCTTCACGTTGAAGCGCGAGTCGGCGCGCACGGTGGTGGCTTGGCGCAGGCCCAGCGGCGTCATTTCCACGGTGGTGAACAGCGTGTAGTTGCCGCCGCGCAGAAACACATCAAGCTTCTGGTCGGCAGGCTTCAGCTCGATGGTGGTCTGGCCGGTGGGCACGGGGTTGAGCGATGCTAGCAGCACTTTGTTGGTCCCAGCCGCATCGGTCGAGATTGATATACTGATGCTCTTTACGAAGTCGAAATTCTGCCCGGCCGGGTCGGTGATGGTGAGGGCCAGACGGTCGAGGGTCACGTCCTGCACATAGTCGCCGGCCGTGTTGTTGTTCTGGTACGTGCTGCTGGCCGTGGAGTTCACCGTGACGCCTGGCAGGGTGATAACCGGGCCGATACCGCCCGGTAGCGGCCCGGTGGCCGGCAGCTGGAAGCTGGTGGAGTCGTTAATCTGGAAGGTGAGCAGGCCCAGAATCTTTTTGCAGCCAACGGTGCCCAGCAGCAGCGCCAGCACGAGTAAGGCGGGGGCAAACAGTGTTTTTTTCATAAAAAATAAGTTGGGAATATGATAAAGAGATTTTGTGATTGGGCCTTTAACGGACGCGGTAGCCGCTTAGTGCATAAAACAAAAGGTACACGTAGCACAGCGCCGGCACTACAAAGGCCACCCGCAGCCCGCCGCCGTGCGTGGCCAGCCAGCCCATGAGCGGCGGAATAAGCGCCCCGCCTACGATAGCCATAATCAGGTAGGAGGAGCCCTGCTTAGTGAATGGGCCCAGGCCGGTAATGGCCAACGGGAAAATGACGGGCCACATAATCGAGTTCATCAGCCCGCAGAGGACGATGAGCCAAAGAGCCGTTTCGCCGGTGCTTAGAATGCTTGCCCCCACCAGCGCCGTGCCGGCTGCGCACACCGCCACCAGTAGCACCCGGTTGTGGAATTTGAGCAGCAGGGGAATGCCGACCACCCGGCCAATGAGCGAGCCGAACCAATACGACGACACCAGCACCGCGCCCACCGCCTTGGTGAAGCCAGCCGTGGTATCAATAGCCGAGGGCTCTTTGCCAAATAGCACCAACGCGTAGTTAGTGGCCACGTTCAGCCCCTGCACCAGACTTTGGGTGAAGGCCGAAAGCTGCTTGATGCCTTGCGACTCGCCGTAGCGAATGAGAAATGAACCAAGACCAACCTCGACTCCAACATACACAAAGATGGCCGCGATGCCCAGTACCAGGTGCGGAAACGCGAGTGCCGACGTGCGCCCGGCTGCCATAGGCCGTGCCTCCTCGGCCGCCTCTTCGGGGATGCCTTCGATGTCGGGCAGCTTCACCAGGAAGAAAAACAGCGCCGCCAGCAGCACCAGAAACACAGCTAAGCCGATGTAAGGCCCCTTCACGAGCTGCGACTCTTCGGCCAGCCGCTCGGCCAGCGGCAAAGCGGCTAGCCGGGCCTTAAGGGCCACCGAGCCGCCGAACAGCACCAGCCCGCCCACCAGTGGCGATAAGGCCCCACCGAAGTTATTGGCCACGCCCACCACGCTCACCCGCGCCGCCGCGCCCCGCGCCGGCCCCAGAATGCTCACGTACGGGTTGGCCGCCACTTGCAGCAACGTGATGCCCGCGCCCAGCGTGGCCAGCGCCGTCAGAAACAGAGCAAAGGCGCGCGAATCGGCCGCCGGAATGAACAGTAGTGCGCCGGCCGCCATCACCAGTAGGCCCACCACAATGCCACGCTGGTAGCCCAGCTTCTTCAGGACCCAGCCAGCCGGTAACGACATCAGAAAATACGCCCCAAAAAAAGCCGACTGCACCGCCGAGGACTGCAAATCGGTGAGCTGGCACACGTCTTTCAAATACGGCATCAGCACGTCGTTGAAGTTGGTGACGGCCCCGAACAGAAAGAACAGGGTCGTCATCAGCACCATGGGGCCGGCGTAGGAGCGGGCCGGCGCGGCGGTGGCGATGGGAGCGGAGGAGGAAGGAGCGAGGGCCATAGGTGCGTAGCGCATGCTTCGGCGTGCGCCCGGTGGGAAGGTGACGGGTTTGATGGCGCAAGCTAAAGCATGCGCTACACTTTCTGCCGACCTTTGCCGAACTATGCACCTTACCGCCACCACCCAGTTCGGCCTGGAAGAACTGCTCGCCGACGAGCTTTACGCCCTCGGAGCCGATATTACCCACGTCGGCTCGCGGGCCGTCGAGTTCATCGGCGACCACCGCCTGCTGTATGAAGCCGCGCTCTGGAGCCGCCTTTCCATGCGCCTGCTGCGGCCTTTTGCCGCCTTTTATGCCGCCGATGAAAAAGCTTTGTACCGCGAGGTGAGCCGCATCGACTGGCAGGATTTCATTGGCCCCGGCCAGACGTTTGCCATAACGCCCGTGGTCAACCGCTCCACGTTTGAGCATTCGCTCTTCGTGGCCCAGCTCACCAAGGATGCCATCGTGGACCAATTTCGGGCCCGTACCGGCGAGCGGCCCAGCATCGACACCCGCACCCCCGACATCCGCCTGCACCTGCGCATGACGGAGAACGAAGTCATCCTCAGCCTCGACGCGGCCGGCGACTCGCTGCATCGCCGCGGCTACCGCCAGCACACCAACGAAGCTCCCTTGAACGAGGTGCTGGCCGCCGGCTTGGTCCTGCTCTCGGGCTGGGATGGCAAAAAGCCATTGATTGACCCCATGTGCGGCTCGGCCACCATCCTCACCGAGGCGGGCCTCATCAGCCAGCGCATCGCGCCCGGCCTGTTCCACCAGGGCAAGTTTGGCTTCGAAAACTGGTACGACTTCGACCCTGAGCTGTGGGAAAAGGTGCGCGAGGAGGCCAAAGCCCAGCGCCTCGACGAGCCGCAGGCCTACCTCGCCGGCTCCGACCTCGACCCGCGAACCATCGAGATGGCGGCGGCCAACATCACAGCCGCTGGCCTGGAGGACTGCATTCGCTTGTCCGTTCGCGATGTGAAAGATGCCGCCGCGCCCGCCAAGGAGGAGCCCGGCATCGTGCTGATGAACCCGCCCTACGGCGAGCGAATAGGCGAGGAGGCCGAAATGGATGCCCTGTACAAAACCATTGGCGATACGCTGAAATCAGGTTTCCAGGGCTACAATGCGTTTGTGTTCACCGGGAATCTGGAAGCGGCCAAGCGCATCGGGCTGAAGCCGGCGCGGCGGGTGCCGCTGTTCAACGGGCCGATTGACTGCCGGCTGCTGAAGTATGAGCTGTATGGGGGGAGCCGGCGGACGCCGTCACCTCACCCCCCGGCCCCCTCTCCCGCGGAGAGGGGGAGCCACGGCGGCGCAGACAATGCAGACGAGGAGTAAAAGGGAAAATAGAAAAGAGCCGTCAGGCTCCCCCTCTCCGCGGGAGAGGGGGCTGGGGGGTGAGGTGATTCGGTCGCGCCGCGCTAACTTCCCCAAATGGAATCGCTACCCCCTGTTCCAACTGGTCCCGAAGATGTTGCCAACTTCGTGTTCACCACCGAAGTCAAGCCCTGGCGTAAGCACCTCAAGGAGTTCGCCCACCAAAACCGCAAAGCACCCACACCCGCCGAAGACCGGCTCTGGCAGGCACTGCGCAATAGCAAACTTGGCATCCGCTTCCGCCGCCAGCACGCCATTGCGGGCTATATCGTCGACTTTTTCTGTGCCAAAGTCCTTCTCACCATTGAACTCGACGGCGAAATTCACCTCACCCCCGAGAACGCCGAATACGATGCCGGCCGTACCTTCACGCTAACGGCATTAGGCTACCGCGAACTGCGTTTCACCAACCAGCAAGTGCTAAACCATTTGACCGAAGTACTAGCCGATATCCAGAAAAACCTTCCATCATTCACCCCACCGCAGGAGTCATCAGGCTCCCCCTCTCCGCAGGAGAGGGGGCCGGGGGGTGAGGTGACCCCGAACAACATGCCCGAACTAGCCCCCGCCCCGCAACTGCAAGCCGCCCGCCAGGCCCTGAAACGGTACTACGGCTACGACAATTTCCGGCCCATGCAGGGCGACATCATCCAGCACATCCTGGCCGGAAAAGACACCGTCGTGCTCATGCCCACCGGCGGCGGCAAGTCGGTCTGCTTCCAGATTCCGGCCGTGGTTTCCGAAGGCACCTGCGTGGTGGTTTCGCCGCTGATTGCCTTGATGAAGGACCAGGTGGAGGCCCTGAAAGCCAACGGCATCGCCGCCGCCTACATCAACAGCAGCGTGGGCCAGAGCGAGGCCAACGACATTGCCCGCGCCGCTACGGGCGGCTACCTCAAGCTGCTCTACGTATCGCCCGAGAAGCTGTTGAGCGACGGCTTCCTGCAGTTTCTGACGCGAGTCAATATCAGCTTGTTTGCCATTGATGAGGCCCACTGTATTTCGAGCTGGGGCCACGATTTCCGGCCCGAGTACACCAAGCTTGGAACCCTGCGCACGCACTTTCCCAGCACGCCCATCATCGCCCTCACGGCCACGGCCGACCGTCTCACCAAGCGCGACATCATCACCCAGCTCAACCTGCGCGAGCCCCGGGTGTTCCTCTCCAGCTTCGACCGGCCCAACATCAACCTCAACGTGCGCCCGGGCCAGGACCGCGTGGGGGCGGTTATCGACTACATCGGCCGGCATCCCGAAGACCCCGGCATCATCTACTGCCTCTCGCGCAAAACCTGCGAAACCATCTCTGCCAAGCTGATTGCCAAGGGTATCAAGGCGGCGCACTACCACGCCGGCCTCACGCCCCTGCAGCGCGGCAAGGCCCAGGAGGCTTTTTTGCAGGATGATATTCAGGTGATTGTGGCCACCATTGCCTTTGGCATGGGCATCGACAAGAGCAACGTGCGCTGGGTGATGCACTACAACCTGCCCAAAAACATCGAGGGCTACTACCAGGAAATCGGCCGCGCCGGCCGCGATGGTGCCCCCAGCACCGCCATCCTGTTCTACAGCTTCGCCGACGTGATGCAGATGCGCGAGATGGTGACCAAGGACGTGCCCGCCCGCCAGGCCCAGCTCAACACCGCTAAGCTCGAGCGCATGCAGCAGTTTGCCGAAGCCGCCAGCTGCCGCCGCAAAATCCTGCTCAACTACTTCTCCGAAACCCTGCCGCAGGACTGCGGCAACTGCGACATCTGCCGCAACCCGCCCACCACGTTCGACGGCACGCTCATTGCCCAGAAAGCCCTGTCGGCCGTGTTCCGCAGCCGCGAGAAAGTTGCTATCAATCTGCTGATTGATGTGCTGCGCGGCATGCGCAACCAGGCCGTGCTGCAGGGCGGCTACGACCAGATTAAAACCTACGGCGCGGGCCGCGACCTGCCCTACCTCGACTGGTACAGCTACGTGCACCAGATGCTAAACGACGGCCTGTTTTACATCGCCTACGAGGAAGGCTACGCCCTGAAAATCACCGAGCGCGGCCACCAGGTATTGAAAGGCGAGCTGCCGCTGCCGCTGCGCAAGTTCCAGCCCACCGAAAAGGCCGAAAAGCCCACCCGCGCCGGCAAAAAAGCCGCCAACGCGGCCGCCAGCGCCGCCATCGGCACGCCCGAAGCGCAGCTGTTCGACAAGCTGCGCAAGCTCCGCAAGCAGATTGCCGACGAGCAGGGCGTGCCCCCCTACGTGGTGTTCTCCGATGCCACGCTGCAGGAAATGGCCGCCGAGCGCCCCGTGAGCCGCGTGGGCATGCTGGGCGTATCGGGCGTGGGCATGAAGAAGTTCGAAACCTACGGCGAGGCTTTCATCAAGCTCATTTTGGAAGCAGGCGGTGGGGCCGTGCCCTCCGATTCGGACAGTATGTTCCAGGAACCGCGCCCGCGTCTGTCGCCTTCCAGTAAGGCCGACAAGACCGACAAAGCCGATAAATCAGTGAGCGACTCGGAGGATGCCACCATCCAGTTCCACCAGATGGGCCTCACGCCGGAGGACATTTCCGAGCGCCGCGGCCTAGCCCTGAGTACCGTGAAAACCCACCTCTACAACGCCTACGCCAAGGGCCGCGAGCTGCGCATCCACGATTTTGTGAGCGACGCGGAGCTGGCCGAAGTCTTCACCGCCCGGGCCCAACTTGGCGGCGACCCTACGCTGCGCGACCTGTTCGACCACCTGCGCGAGAAGTACGACTACTTCCAGCTGCGCATGGCCGCGCTGTACCACAAGCGCCTGCGCGGGCAGTAACGGGCGGTAAGTTTCAGCTGGCATCGCAGGGCCGTTTTGCCAGGATGCGCGGCTGACCATCGGTTTTTTAGCTCGGTAGCAGCGGCCGGGCACCGTTGCCGATGCCCACCGCCACCCGGCCACCCGCTATGGCGGTGGAGCTTTTGCTAGCTAGTGAGTGCTCGGTACGAAGCCGACACCGTGCCGGTCGTTTAAAAAAGGGCATGGCCGTGGCCCTTTAGGTGTTCACGCGCTCCCAACTTAGCAACCGCCATGTGCACCTCAGGCCGCGCTACGCCCGCTTGGGCTGGAACCCCTGTTGGCAGAACGACGAATGGTGGGTTGAAAAGCAAGTAGCTAAACGCTAAAGTGGTGGGCAGAAAATTATTAACTAAATGAATTAGTAACTTTGCGCTTGCGTTGCTAACTTGACCAGCCGAATCTGCGTTGAAGCAAACGCTATTCCCGGCTGCTGCCCCCTCCCCATGATTAATACCAACTTAAAATTCTGCCGGCGCGAGCTTGCCCTCACCCAGGCCCAGATGGCCGAAAAGCTCGGCATCAAACGCTCGCTGGTGGGGGCCTACGAAGAAGGCCGCGCCGAACCCCGCATTGCCACGCTCGTGAACATGGCCCGCCTGTTCGGCATCACGCTCGACCAGCTCGTCACCACCGACTTCAGCAAGAAGAAGAACACCAAAATCATTGGCTCGCTGCCCCCGCCCGACCCCAACGCGCCCACCGACGCCGACGACCAGCCCGAGCCGCCCACGCCGGCTGCCGGTGGCAAGCTTCGCGTGCTGGCCTTCACCGTGGACAAGGACCAGAACGAGAACATCGAGCTGGTGCCCCAGAAAGCCGCTGCTGGCTACCTCAACGGCTACGCCGACCGCGAGTACCTGGAGGTGCTGCCCAAGTTTCGCCTGCCCATGCTTTCGAACACGGGCACGTACCGGGCCTTCGAAATCGCCGGCGACTCCATGCTGCCCATTGCCAGCGGCACGGTCATCGTGGGGCGCTACGTCGAGGACTGGGCCAGCGTGAAGGACGGTACGCCCTGCATCGTGGTGAGCTCGCGCGACGGCATCGTGTTCAAGCGCGTGTACAACAAGCTGCGTTCGGGCTCCCTGTTCGTGCTGCACTCCGACAACCCGCACTTTTCGCCCTATGATGTGAAGGCAGATGAAGTGCTCGAAATCTGGGAAGCCAAGAGCTACATCAGCAGCACGTTCCCCATTGCCGAGCTTTCGCTGGAGCGCGTGGCCAGCCTCGTGCTCGATTTGCAGCAGCAGGTGGCTTTGCTCAAGAAGGCGTAAGGCGAAGTAGCCCTAAGTTTCAATCCGGCCCGCCGGAACTAGGGAGCGTACAACCTTCCTCGTCTTGCCCGGCCGGCCCACCAGTAAAGCCCTGTCGTTCGCTACGGCAGGGCTTTATTTGCGTCCTGCTGATGAGGCCAACCCCGGCCGGCCGCCTGCGTATGGAGTTGGCCGCCCGTGCGCAACTCTCGCCTTCACGCTAATGCCTTCCTGATGCTCAAGTACATTTCCTCCGCCGACCGCCACCACGCTGCCCCCGCCGCCTGGCTCAGCAGCTACTTCCTGTTTTCGTTTGCCGATTATTTCGACCGCACCAACATGCATTTCGGCCCGTTGCGCGTCTTCAACGACGATAGTGTGGCTGCGCAGTCGGGATTTCCGCAGCATCCGCACTCCGAAATGGAGATTGTGACGCTGGTGCTCGACGGCGAAATCACGCACCAGGACACCATGGGCAACAAAACGACCATTAAGGCCGGCGAGGTGCAGCGCATGACGGCTGGTACCGGCCTGGCCCACTCCGAATTCAACAAGCAGGACAAGCCCCTACACCTCTACCAGCTGTGGTTTTTGCCCGGCCAGCGCGGTCTGGCCCCCAGCTACGAGCAGAAGGACCTGAACTTTCTCAGCAGCAATGCCAACGAGCTGGTGCCGCTGGTGACCGGCCAGAAAGTGCTCGAAGACGTGGTGTACATGAACTCGAACAGCACCGTGTACTGGTCGAATCTGAGTGCCGAGAAGGAAATCGTCTTCAAAACATTCCCTATTCGCCTCACTTTTATCTATGTAAAAGAGGGAAACATTTTTGCGAATGGTACTGAGCTTGGCCCCAACGACCAGGCCCGCATGACCGACGACGACGTGGTGCAAATCCGGGCCTCCACGGATGCCCAGTTTATTCTGATTGACCTGCCTTCGTCGGAAGCTAATTATTAAGCCTTCAGTTCCAAGCGGTAAGCCCCAGGCGGCCAGCCTCATCCGTGACTTCGGACGAGGCTGGCCGCCTGGGGCTTACCGCTTGGAACTGGAAAACCTAGAAGTTGTAGGTGATACCGGCTGAGCCCCCCGTCGATTTGCCGATGTTGCGACCGGCCACGTAGGTGTTGATGCCCAGCGTAAGGCCAAAGCCGTTGGTGATGGGCCGGTAGGCGCTGGCCCCGAGGCGCACGAAGTTGACGCGGGTGGCGGTAAACGTGCCGTCGAAACCGTTTTCGGTAATGTCAGTTCCGCCATTCGATTCCTGGAATGCGGCGTAGGCTTCGACGTAGTTTTTGGGACCGGCATAGCCCAGCTTGGCCTCGCCTACCAGGGCGTTGGGCACGTCGCCGGTGCGTAGGCTGTAGCCCACCTGCCCGGTAGCAAACACGCCGGAGGCCGTTTTGAGGTGGGCTACGCCCAGGGCAGTGGTTTTGGTGGCCTGGTTGCCGATGGCGATGATGTAGCCCAGGCCGGTGTTGGTTTGATAGTTGCTCACGGGGGTACTCAGGCTCACCACACCCAGCAGGTCGAGAATACTGCTGCCGATTTCGCGGGAGTAGGATTTGAACTTGAGCAAAGCCGTGAGGTCCTGGAATCCCTGCCGGATGTTGGCATAGCCCTGGGTGGGGTAGAGGTTATTCAGGTCGTCGATAGTGGTGCCGTACGCCTGGCCTTTCGACTGAATGTAGGGCAGGCTCAGGATGGCGTCAATCTTATCGGTCAGGCCGTAGGTGCCATAGAGGTTAACGGAGTTGACGCGCACTTCCTGAAATACAGGCACACCACTCACTTTGTCGGGGGCCAGGTAGGCGCTGGAGTAGCGTTCGGTCGTGCCCGAAACTACGAACGAGCCGTGGCCTTTGCCCGCCATGAAGCCACTCACAAGGCTTTGCGCGCGGAGCGCTGGAGTGGCTCCGGCCATTAGTAGGGTGCCCAGCAGCAGCGTGGAAAATTGTTTCATATAACGTTTAACAGGGGTAATAAAAAAGCCGAAACAGGACGGACGGTAATAGGGTTTGAGAGCTATTTAAAAGAGTTCCAAAAAAGAGCAATGGCTGCAACTTACGGCGCGATATCAATCTTTGGATTTAGCTTAGCGCAATCCAAAGCGCTGATAGAGTCGTTTATAATCAACGAATTGAGTTCAACAACCCTATATCTTCGACCAACCCATTTTTTTACCCGATGAAAATTTTTACCCCTCTCAAAGCTGGCGTGCTGATGCTGGGCTTGGCCCTGGCCGGCAGCGGTTGCGCAAAAAATAAAGATATTGACCCATCTATTACTAACATCGCCGTTACTGACCCCAATTTTCAGCTGCTCGAAGACGCCGCGATTCGCGGCGGAGTCGCCATCACGCTGGGCAACAAAAACCCCAACGACCCGCAGGGCAACTACACTGTTTTTGCCCCCACCAATGCTGCCTTCAACCGCCTCGGCATCCGCGAAGCTGTCGACCTGACGGCCCTGCAACCGGCTTTTCTCACCAATACGCTGCTGTACCACGTGTATAGCGGCTTGCTGGCGGGTAGCTCCCTCACGGTGGGCAATACCTCGGCTTCGCTGCTCGGGCCCACGCGCCGTATTATCATCCGCGCCGATGGCAGCAAATACGTGAACGGCTCCAAAATTCTGGGCACCGACGTGAAGGCCGCCAACGGCCTGGTGCATGCCATTGATAAGGTGCTGATTGCCACCGGCGGCAACGTGGTGCAGTCGGCCGTGGCTTTGCAGTCGGCCCAGGTATTTACCAAGCCCGAGCTGACGCTGCTGGTGGCCGCCGTGCTGAAATGCAAGCTGGAAGGACTGCTGTCGCAGCCCGGCCCGTACACTGTGTTTGCGCCTACCGACCAGGCTTTCCGCGACGCCGGCATTGCCAGTGTCGATGCCATCAACAACATGACGCCGGCGCAGGTAACGGCCCTCACCGGCATTCTGGCCAACCACGTGCTGGCCGGCAGCCTGGGCAATAAGTTCACTCCTGAGCTGCCCGATGGCACCAGCGTAACCACGTTCGGGGGGGGCAGCCTGCAGCTTGGCGCGTTCAGCAACGGCGTGCTCACGGTGAAGTCGAAAAGTATTTCGACACCGGCTAACATGGGCATTCCCGACGTGCAGTGCACCAATGGCGTGGTACACGTCATCGACCGGGTATTGCTGCCCTAAGCAGTCGAGCACAAGCAACCGCCAGGCAAAGCATTCTGCCTGACGGTTACTTTTGCTCGACTGCCCAATGCCGGGTTTTGGTAGTGCCCGCTGCCTTTCACATGCCTACCCGCGGGGCTTTCGCCGGGTTTTCTTATCCGCCGGAATCCGCTAAAGGGCCGCGGCACTACATTTTCATGAAACATACCCGTTTGCTGGTGGCGCTGGCTCTCGTTGGGGCCGGAATTTTGCCTGTTGGCGTTCTGGCCCAAACGCCGGCTTTGCCCGCCCCCGATGCGCCCGGGCTGGCGGGCCTGTGGCAGGGGCCTTTGCCCATTCCGGGCGGTAGCCTGCCCGTGGCTTTCACCGTGCAACAGCCGGCCGCCAATAAGCTCCTTGCTACGCTCGATTTGCCGGCCCGCCGCATGAGCCGGCTGCCCGTGTCGGTAACGCTGAAAGAGGATTCAGTGGTGTTTTTTGCGGCCAAAGCGAACTGCCGCTACGCTTGCGTGCTGGCGGCTGGTAGCCAGGAACTCCGGGGTATTTGGGTGCAGCCGGGCCTGCGGGTGCCGTTGGTGTTGCGCCGCGCGGCCGTGCAGCCCGTCGGCACTGGGGTAGCTGCGCCGGCACCCCTAGCTACTACCTACCATATCGAGACGGTGACGCTGACTACCCCGGCCGGCAACGTAGCCCTGGCCGGTACGCTTAGTATTCCGGACGGGGCCGGCCCGTTTCCAGCCGCCGTGCTGCTTTCTGACGTGGGCGGGCAGGACCGCGATGCCCGGCAGGGGAGCTACCGCCTGTTTGCCGACCTGGCCAGTAGCCTGGCCCGGCAAGGCATTGCCGTGCTGCGCCTCGACGACCGGGGAATAGGCCAGAGTGGCGGCGACAGCCGGTTGGCTACTACTGCCGACCTAGTGCGCGATGCCCAGGCCGCACTGAGCTTTCTGCGCGTGCGGCCCAGCATCGACCCGGCGCGCACGGGCTTTATTGGCCACGGCGAGGGCGGCAACGTGGCCCTGCTAGCAGCGGCCCAGCAACTGCCACCTGCCTTTGTGGTGGGGATGGCGGCGGCCGGGCTGGGCGGGCTGGAACTGCTAACCGCCCAGCCCGAGCCCGCCACGCCCGCCGACACGGCCCGGGCCGGTGCGGCCCGGCGCCAAGCGCTGGCCGATATCGCCGCTCAAGCGAAAGTGCTGCGGGCCAGTGGTTCGAACTCGGCGCAGGTAGATACTTACGTGGCCCAGCAATCGCTGAAGCTGCGCAGCGCCGAGCGGAAGCAGGCCGAGGCTACGCTTAAATTCCGGCGGGCTTTGTTTGATATTGTGCGCCTGACGGCTAACCGCGACCAGGCCCAGGCCATCGTTACCAACATGCTGCGTCAGCGGTATCCGGAGCAGGACGCCGCCCTCATCCGCAGCCGGGTTGAAGACCTGACTACGCCTTGGTTTCGCTATTACCTCACCTTTGACCCCCAGCCTACGCTGGCCGAGGTGAAATGCCCAGTGCTATTGCTCAACGGCACCGACGATGCCGAGGTGAACGCCGCCATCAATCTCACCGCCCTCGAAAAGGGCCTCAAAGCCAACAAGCGCGTGACGGTGCGCCGGCTGCCCGGCGTGCAGCATTGGTTCCAGACGCCCGCCGCCGAGCGCATTCCCAACGCCGATGGCACCGTGGACCCGGTGATATCGGCTGTGATGCTCGAAACGGTGCGCGACTGGGTGTTGCAGCTGGGCCGGCAGTAGAAGCAGCGTAGGAAACAGGAAAAAGAACGTCATGCTGAGCAGAGTCGAAGCATCTCGCGTGCAGTAGTAATTCTCTTCTTTAGCGGTTGAGTTACTATTGCACGCGAGATGCTTCGACTTCGCTCAGCATGACGTTTTACTTTGAGTAGTTACTCGCTGTCGGTAAACCTGCCAGGCTGCGCCTTTACATCGTGTATTTGCGGCCCTTGTTCTGCTGTTGCAGGTAGGTCATTAGGGGCTGAAAATAGGCCACCATGGCGCGGGCCGAGAGGTCTTCGCCGGTTTTTTCTTTCAGCACCACGCGCCAGTCGCGGCTCGCGCCGGGGCGCATGATGTCGCGCAGGAAGTCGCCCACTTCTTTGTGGCCGTAGTAGTTGGTGGCGTGCGGGTCCTGATGCAGGATTTTACGCGCAATGTGGTCGTGCAGCTGGAACAAGATGACGTAGCTCAGGGCGTAGTCGTAATATTGGGCCGGGTCGTCGTTGATGTGGGTTTTGGTGGCGGGGTCGAGGAAGTTCTCCCCGCGCGTAGTGGGCGGCACCATGCCCTGGTACTGCTTGCACAAGGCCCACCACTTGGCGTTGAGCTGGTCGGCGGGCAGCTTATCGGCGTAAAAGCTGTTTTCCCATTCGCTCATCACACCCGAGGCAAAAGGGATGAACGGAACGTAGCTCAGCGCCTCTTTGAGGAGCTGCTGGGTCTGGTCGGTCGGGGTTTTGGCATCAATCAGGCCCAGGCCCACCAGAAAAGGCTTTTGCTTGGCGGCCAGGCCCATCATCGAGCCAATGGCCTCGTGATAGGCGCGGTTGGCTCCCTGGCGCAGCAGCGGCGGCACGTCGGGGTTCGAGTAGCTCTGGTAGTAGAAGATGTGGCCGAGCTCGTGGTGGGAAGTTTCGTACCACTCGGTGTTGGCCTCCACGCTCATCAGGCTGCGCAGGTCGTTGTTCAGGTCGATATGCCAGGCCGAGGCGTGGTTATTCTTCTTGTAAGTCGCGCCTTTGGGCAGCGGGTAGAGGCTGCTTTTCTCCCAGAACGAGGCCGGCAGGGCCGAAAAGCCCAGGCTCTGGTAGAACCGCTCGCCCTGTTTCACCTGCCACTCGGCCCCTTTTTTGGCCAGCACGGCGTCGAGGTTCAGGCCCTTCACGTCCACCATCGAGCCCCAGTCCTGGCCCCAGCGGTTGGGCAGCCAGTGGGCGGGCAGATAGTCGGGCACCTGCTTCACGCCGTATTTTTTGGCCAGCTCGTAGCGGGCGTAGGTATGCAGCTCGCGGTAGAGCGGGCGCAGCTCGGTGTTGATTTTGCGCACCAGGGCCATCATCTCATCCCGCGTCAGGCCGTAGTCGCTGGCCTGGTAGGTGAAATAGTCGGGGTAGCCCAGAGCCTGCACGGTCTGGTTGCGCAGGTCGCGCAGGTTCAGCAGGCCATCCTTCAGCGTGGGGCCGATGGCCTTGCTGGCTTCCCACACCTGCTGGCGCTTGGCGGGGCTGGTTTCCTTGCGCAGCAGCTCGTCGAGGTCGTTGGTCGTGACGGACTTGCCCGCGTACTTATAATCGAATCCGTAGAGCTTCTCCGTCTGAGCGGCTTCGGCCTTGATGCGGGCTTTCACCACGTCGGCCACCGTCTGGGGGTTGTTGGCGGCATTGTAGAGGGCGGTTTCGAGCTGCTTGACTTGCAGGCCGTTCAGCTCGTCGCGGTGCGTGAGCAAGTCGCGCAGTTGCTCAATATTGCCGGCGCTACCCGTGAAGGCCGCCATGCGCTGGTTGGCGCGGGTGGTAGCCCCGGCATTGGCCGTGTCGCCGGGCACGATGTGCGTGTTGGAGCGCCACTCGGCCTCGCTCGAAGCCGTGTACAGTCGCACGTACTGCGTGTTGTAGTCGCGCAGGAATTCGTCGGCCAGCGCGCCGTAGTCGATATGAGCCGGCTGGACGGGCGGCGGCGGCGTCTCCGCCGTCGTGGGCTTGACAGGGGTCTTCACCACCGGGGTTTGGGCGGTGGATGCGCAGGCGTTGAGCGCGACGGCGGCAACCAGCGGGAAAAAGTGCTTTTTCATAAGGCAAAGTAACGTAGCGCGAAGTTTCGCCAGGTTAAGCGAGGTTTCTGCCGGTTTACAGTCGGGCGAATCTTGTGAAACCCCTTTTAATCTGATAAATCCTCGCGCGCCAGATGGCACTCCTTGTATTTGCGCCCGCTACCGCACGGGCAGGACGAGTTGTGGCCGAATTGGCGGCGGCCGCGCAGGGCCTTAAGCCACTGGCGCGGGTCGGTGGGCAGGTCCAGAAAGCGCTTTTGGGGATTTTGATGGAAAGCCTCGGTGAGCAGGGCATAGAGCTCGGGGTGATGCTCCTGGAGCTTATCGGGCTTCTCGAAGAAGTATTCCGTGACCACGGCAAAAAACTCGGCCTCGTTGGTAGCGGCGTAAGGGTTGATTTCGGACTTGCCTTCGTGAATGGCCGCGATTTCGCGGTGCATCAGCGCCGTCCAGGGCTGCAGCAGCGCGGGGGGCAGCGCGGCCTGGGGCAGGCCGTCAATCACGCCGTCGGCCTCATCAACCAAGTGGGCAAACTCGTGGATGCCCACGTTCTGCCGGTCGGTCGCGTCCTGGAAGCCCTGCTCCAGCGAGGCCTTCGACAGGCGCATGTAGTGTTGGTTCTGGAAGCCCTGCACCGAGCCCAGCAGCGTTCCCTGCAAGGGCCGCACTTCCCGGTCGGGCGCGTCGGGCAGCGTCCAGGCATCGGGCACGATGAGCACCTCGCCCAGGTTCGCGTACTGCCAGTCGGGAAATCCCCACACCGGAATCAGGGCCGAGGCGGCTACCAGCAGGCGGGTGGTATCGTCCACGTCGGTCTGCACGCCGGTGATGCGCGTGCGGGCCAGGAAAACCTGCGTTCGCTGTTCGAAACGAGCTTTTTCGGTTTCCGTCAGGGCCAGGTAGAAGGCCACACGCTCAGTCAGAATGGCGCGCCAGGCGGGCGGGAAAGGCTGGGCCAGCGCGGCGGTGGTGCGGCGCGAGTCGGCGGTAGCGTACTGGTAAAAAGCGTACAGCACGGCCGCCAGCACGGCCAGGGAAATGAGATAAGGCATTGCCCGGTAGTACGGTCTGGCCCCGGTGGGGTTGGGCTAGCGGGTAGTTGGGGCCAGCCGGGCGGCATCGGGGTTGCGGCCCAGGCGGTAGGCAACGCTGGCCCGCGCGACGAAGTTGGTGCCCACCAGGCGGGTGAGCGCGCCTTCCCCATTTCGATTGATATAGAACTGACCATCCAGGCTCAGGGTGCAGCGCCGGGCTCGCCACCCCAGGCCCAGACTGGGCAGGAGCGAGGGCAATCCAAAGCCAAGCTGGTCGGAGGTCAGCGCCACTGAGCCGCCGGTGCTGGAAGTAATGGTGGGAGCAAAGGACCTGTTCAACTCATATGCCAGGCTGAGCAGCCACTGACGCTCGTGCGGCAGTGGAAAAAAGAAGCGTAGCCCCAGCCGGGCCGACATCAGCCAAGCATTGTAATCGACGACGTAATAGGAGATGTAAGAATTTAGCTGGTAATATTCGTAGTTCTGGTTACTGAACCTGCTCAGGCTCAGCTCGCCGTAGAGGGCCGAGGTGCGGCCTGGCTGCAACAGGTCGGCATACAGTCCGGCGAAAGGCCGGGGCTGGCAATCGGTACAAGCCATGGTTTCGGGCAGAGTCGCGTAGCCATTCCGAAAATTATTGTACCGCAGCCCGGCCAATAACCCGCCCTGAAGCGCCAGCCGCCGCCGGGGGGTGGCCTGGGCCAGCCAGCTGCGGCTTAGGGGTGCCGTTGGCGCGCACATTTGGTTATAGGCCTGCACCACCGCCGCTACTCCCTGCATCGTGAACGGAGCCTTTGCCGCCGCCATACGAGCCGCTGGGCAGTCGCCGAAATACAACTCCAGCTGGCTCTGGTAATTATTGCCATTCACTACTTCCCGACTGCCAGTAGCCGTTGTGCGCAAGTATTTCCGCTCGCTCAGTTCTAGGTAAGGCTGGTCGGCACGGCGAATAAGGTAGTGCGTAATACCCTCATAGGATGTTCGGAATAGCCGGGCTGGCCCTTCCAGCAGCACTTCAGCCAAGAGCGAATCGGTGCGCATGTCGGTGGTATAGCCGTGGGGCAGCCGGCTCAGCTGCACTTCGGCGGCATGGTTAATCGGCAGGGCTTCGTACCGGAAATACCGGCCGCCGGTGAAGCTCACCGCCCGCAGCTGTCGGGGCTGAAACAGTTGGCTGGGGCTGTCCGGGGTAGGCCGAAAACGAATAAATTCCGGGGCTTCAACCCAAAAGCCATTTTCAATTTCCCCGCGCAGCGTGTCGCCGGTGCTGCGCACCAGCAGGCCGGGCTCGAAGGTTTGGGCAGGAGAGGAGAAGGCCGCCAGCAGCGCCGGCAAGGCGAAAAGTAGCCGTAGCTTCATATAATTTGAATCGGGTAGAAATCTGGCCCTAAAGTAAGGGCAAATGCGCCGCCAACTTCTCGCGCAGCAGGGCAATCAGCCGCGCATCACCAAACGGGTATTTATCCGGAATACGCAGCGTAACCACCGTTTTGCCGCGTAGCTCGTTGGCAAACTTTTCGTGCAGGCGGTCGGCGTGGCGGCGCTCCATCACGAAGACGATTTCGGCCCAGCCCAGGTGGCCGGCCGCCACGCGTACCCGGGCCCCCGGCTCGGTGCCGGCCGAGCGCGCCTCGTAGTGCGGGTGCTCGTCGAAAAGCCGCTCGGCGGTGAGGCTGCGCCACTTATTCTGGCTACAGATGAAAAGGATTTTCAAATGCTGGAAATGAACGAAAAAACGTCATGCCGAGCGTAGCCGAGGCATCTCGCGTGCTATCACTCACCAATCCCGATTTCACGATTGATTTACTGCTGCACGCGAGATGCTTCGGCTGCGCTCAGCATGACGTTCAGGATGTGGTTCCAGCCCTATCGAATCAGCGCCACTTTCACTTTCTTACCTTTCACCTTCGCGCCCTGCATGCGGGCCAGTATCTCCTCAGCCTGGGCCTCGGGCACGGCCACGAAGCTGTGGTGGTCGAATACCTCGATGCGGCCCACGGCCTCGCGCTCCATTTCGCCCACGCTCACGAAGGCCCCCGCCAGGTCGCCCCGGCTGATTTTCTCGCTCTTGCCCGCCGATACGTGCAGCGTGACGGTGCTGGGGCGCGGGGCTTTGGGCAGGGCGTTGGGCAGGGTAGCGGGGCGCAGGCCCTTCCAGTCCACGGTGCGGGCGGCGGGCCACTGCTGAATTTTCTGCTGCTCGTGCGGAATTACCAGCAGGTGGGCGGTGCCCACGGCCCCGGCGCGGGCCGTGCGGCCGGCCCGGTGCTGGAAGGTGTCGGCATCGTGGGGCGGGTCGAATTGCACCACCGTGTCGAGCTCACTCACGTCGAGGCCCCGGGCGGCTACGTCGGTAGCGACCAGCACGGTGGCTGAGCCGTTGCGCAGCTTCATCATGGATTTGTCGCGCTCGGGCTGCAGCATCTTGCCGTGCAGGGCCTCGGCGGCCATGCCCCGGCCGCGCAGGAAGCGGGTGAGCTCCTCCACGCGGTCGCGGGTGTTGGCAAATACCAGGGCCCGGCCCGCGTCGGGGGCGTTGAGGAGCTGGAAGAGGGCAGCCGGCTTCTGGTCGGCGGCGCTCAGGATGTGGCCGCGCAGCACCAGGCTCTCGGGCAGCGTGGTGGCGTTCGAGCCGCCCACGTTCATCACCCGGGGGCGGGTGAGGTACTCGCGCACGAGGTTCAGCACCTTATCGGGCATGGTGGCCGAGAACAGCAGCGTTTGCCGCCGCTGCGGCAAGCGGCTGATGATGGTGGCCATTTCCTCCTGAAAACCCAGCTCCAGCAGCTTGTCGGCCTCGTCCAGCACCAGCACTTTCAGGCGGTTGGGCACGATGGTGCGGCGCTCGAGGTGGTCGAGCATGCGGCCGGGCGTGGCTACCACAATGTGGGGCATCTGCTGCAGGCCTTTCACTTCTTCGCGCATGGCGTGGCCGCCGTAGTAGCCGGCCACGCGCAGGTTGGCCATGTGCTTGCCGAGGCCGCGCAGGGCATCGCGCACCTGCATCACCAGCTCGCGGGCGGGCACCAGCACCAGCGCCTGCATGGTGGCCGACGTCACATCAACCTGCTGCAGGATGGCCAGGCCGTAAGCAGCGGTTTTGCCCGAGCCCGTGGGGGCCTGCCCGGCCACGTCCTGCCCTTCGAGGGCGGGGGCCAGCACCAGCTGCTGCACGGGCGTGGGCTGGGTGAAATTTAGCTCGGCCACCCCGGCCAGCAGGGCGGGGGAAAGGCCGAAATCGGCGAATTGCAGGTCAGGCTTGGCGGATTTGGGCGCTTCGGCAGCGGCCCCGGCGGCGGAGGTATCAGGAGTTTGCACGGGGCAAAGGTACGGCTTTGAGGCAGCGTCTGTCATCCTGAGTGCAGCGAAGGACCTTGTTACGCTTGCGCCAGTTGATTGCTGCAAACCGTTCAGCCCTGATAAGGTCCTTCGCGATGCTCAGGATGACAGACGAATTCCTTCTTATTCCTCCACATTCACCAGCCGATACCGCACGGCCGACTTTTTGGGTCGGATATCGAGTCCAATCCGGTGAGCATAAGCTTTTGTGAAGGCCGCTCCGAAATAAAATATCATGGCGCAATAGAACACGAACAGCAGCACCAGCACCAGGCTAGAGGCCGGCCCGTACACCGGCCCCAAATTGCGCGCTACCAGCAGCTGGCCCAGCACCACTTCGCCCAGGCTGATGAGCAGGGCCGTGAGCGCCGCCCCGCGCGTGACGGCCCGCCACGGCACTTTGGCCAGGCTCAGGGTGCGGAAGGTGATGCCAAACCAGGCCGCCAGAATCAGCCAGGCAATTACCGCGTTCAGCCCGCGCACCACGAAGTAGGTGAAGGTGATATCGAAGTCGCGAATGCTTTCGGCAAACAGGCTCAGGGCCGCATCGGTGCCAAAGGCCAGCAGCGACAGGCCCGCCGTGGCCAGCAGAATGCCCAGCGAGCGAGCCCGCTCGCCCACGGCCTGCGACAGTTTGCCCGCGCCCCGCTTGGGCCGGATTTGCCAGAGCTGATTGAGCGAGTGCTGAATGATGGTGAACAGCGTGGTAGCCACGAACAGCAGAAATACAAACCCGCCCACCGTCACCAGCCGGCTGCGCCGGGGGTCGGCCACGTTCATCACAATCTGGGATACCAGCCCGGCCGCCGGGGCTCCTACCAGGTTGCTGACCTTGCCCAGCAGCATCACCCGCACCAAGGACGAAGGGTAGAGCGAGCTCAGCAGCTGCACCAGAATAATGAGGATGGGCGGCAGCGCAAACGAGGTGAAGAAGGCCGTGGCCGCGCCCAGCCGCAATGGGTCGTTCTGGCCCAGCTCGCGGGCCGCGCGGTGCAGCAAAATGGGCAACTCACGCCACCACGGGCCGGGTAGCTCGGCCTCAGAACCTAACTTTATCATAATGCCCAGGTGGCAACGTTTTGCGGCGCAGGCATACAGGAAGACTGCGCCTGCTGCGAAGGTACGGGCTGGCTGAACGCCGGCCCGCCGAGTTTCGGCCCCTGCGCCACGCTGCCTCCCAAGCCCACCCCGTTATTGCCCGCCGCGCCGCCGCCTTCCTGGATGCGGCGACGGTCCGATAACCCGTTTCTCGACCTGCTCCACGCTCCAGGTCTGGCTTGTGGGAGCGGAACATAAAATGGCTCACCTTGCCATTCGCAGCTTACGGCTTTTCATCGACTACGCGGGCTGGGGCGCGGCCGGGCGGCGGCGGTGGCGCGCCCCAGCTGGGGGTGCTGCTGCAATGGCTGCTGGCGGCTGTTCCGCTCGTGGCCGGGCTCCACTTCGGCCTGCATGTTCTGTTCCGGCAGATACTGGCCTTGGCCTCGCGCCCGCCGGGGCGGGGTACCTTTGTGGTTAGAAATAGCCCGGCCCGGAGCCCACTGCCCAACGTACGGCGCACCCGTGCCGTACCCGACGCGGTATCGGTTCTGGCCGGGTCGATGCGTTTGCCTGCTCACTTATGTCTGCTTTGCCCCCACCTCCTCTCGCTACGCCACCGGCTGCCTCCTGGCTGCGCCGCCGCGTGCTCACTCCCTTGCTCCACCTGCTGAAGCAGGGCCTGTCGCCGGGGCAGCTGGCCCTCACCGTGGCCCTGGGGGTAGTGGTGGGGGTCGTGCCGCTGTTCGGGGCTACTACGGCGCTGGCCGTGCTGGTCGCCTGGCGGCTGCGCCTCAATATTGCTGCCCTGCAGCTGGTGACGCACCTGCTCACGCCCGTGCAGCTGCTGCTGCTGCCGGTGCTGCTCACCCAGGGGGCGCGGCTGCTCGGCGGCCCTTCGGCTCAGGTTCTGAGCGTGTCTTCTGTGCGTCATCTCATCGCCACCGATTGGCGCGAGGCGCTGCACCTACTCTGGCGCGCCGAGCTGGGCGCCCTGGCAATTTGGGCGGTAGGCGGGACCTTGCTGGTGGGCATGCTTTACTTGGTATTGAAGCCAGTATTTGCCCGCATCGTGGCCCGGCAGGAGGTCGAGGAGGTTACAGCTTCCTGATGACCGGTTCAGCCGGCACTCGCATGCCAAATACCTGATTTCCGGTAAATGGAATACTTGCTAGGAAATGATTTGCGAAAAAGCAATAGGGTACGCGCGACCTCACACCCAACTTCGCAACGAGTATGGTTGTCCTATCGGGGAGCCCTTTGCGGGAATAAGGCAGCAGGGGCTTATGCTGCGGCGCTCGATTTGCTCGCTTCTGGTAGACTACTTTGCCGTAAGAAGCTGTTCGGTTGCGCCGGCTGTAGGCGCTAATCCACTGGCTGGATATCTACTGCTGTCCTACCGGCGGCGTGCTATATTTAGCGACGCTAACCCAATTCCCGGCCCCGGGCCCACTTCATGCTCAATCCCCTGCCGCCACCCGGGCCCAAAGTTGCAGCGGAGCCGTCGGCCCCGCTCGGTGGCTGGTTCCGCCGCCGGGTAACCGGCCCGCTGCTGGTTCTGCTGCAGCAAGGTTTGGCCCCCGAAACATTGGCGCTGACTGTGGCGCTGGGCGTGGCGGCGGGGTTGGTGCCTTTCCTGGGCGCTATCACGACCGTGGCAGGAGTGTTGGCCCTGCGCCTGCGCTTAAATATGGCGGCCATCCAGCTCATAAGCCACCTGATGACGCCTTTGCAGCTGTTGCTGTTAGTACCCCTGCTGCGCCAGGGTGCTCGTCTGTTAGGCAATGCCCAGGAGCAAAGCCTTAGCCTGACCCAAGTGCGCCACCTGTTTGCCGAAGACTGGCGCGCGGCGCTGCACTTGTTGTGGCGGGCCGAACTGGGAGCGCTAGTACTGTGGCTACTGGCATCCGTGCCGCTGGTACTCGTGTTGTATGCCGTATTAAAGCCGCTGTTCCGACGCTTGGCAGCGAACCGGGGTACCGGCCGGGCCTAAAACGCCAGCAATGCCTCTGCTTGCTCGCGCAGCAGCTGCCGCGACAACTCCTGGCGCAGTCCCAGCTCGGCATCAAGGTCCTGGCTGATAAAAGGCAGGCGCACGCGCTGAGGCAGCACGGCGGTGCCCAGGTACATCAGCACGTCGGTGAGGTGCGTCATGGCCAGCAGGCCACCCTGGCCGCCGCTGCTCAAGCCGACTAGCGTCGCCTTTTTGCCCTGAAAGGCCCCCGGGTAGGGCAGGCCATCAATGAACGCCTTGAGTACGCCCGGGAATGAGCCATTGTACTCGGGCGTGATGATGACCCAGTGGGTGCTGGCGGCCAGCAGGCCCGCCAGGCGGTTGAATTCGGGGTGGGTGCCGGCGTTGGCGTAGAGGGCCGTGGTGGTGAAATCGGCGGGCAGCTCGGCCAGGTCCAGGACTTGGCATTCGGCCCCCAACTCGGCGAGCATGGTGGCGTAATAGTCGGCCACGCGGCGGGCGCGGGAGCCCGGGCGGTTGGTGCCGGAGAGGATGGTAATCAAAGGTGCGCGGTAATACGAAGTGTAAGTATGCTGGTAAACCGCTGGGTGGGGCAGAGGTTGTGCAAATGGCCTCCGAAAATTTTTCGCGTGCTGTACAACCCCTTTTCCAGCCGCTGCCAATACCCCATCCCTTCGTTTCAGCCTTTAGCTACCTCTGGCTGCCCATCGCCGAAGCATCTTATACCCCAAATCTACAGCTCTCTACCCCGTTCTGGATAACTCAAAAAGCTGCCTAGCGCACCTTGCCGTCGCCCAAAGCCTTTTTAGCGCGGAACTTCACCTTGTATTTGGTGGTCACCAGCGGCGTCATGGTGAGGTCGAGGGGGCGGCAGTTGGCCAGGGGCAGCTCCAGCGTGGCATAGCCGCTGGCCGTAATTTCCATTACGGTGTTGCGCGGAATGGCCTGCTTGGTCGTGATAATGTAGTGGCCTTCCGAATTAGTGCTGAAAGCATCGGGCGAGAAACCCTGGCCCGGGCTGCGCAGCATGATGGTGGCCCCCGTGAGCGGATAGGCAAATGGGTCGGTCACGCGGCCGGTCAGCACCCGACACTCCAGCTCGTTGGGTGGCGTGGTCTGGGGCGGGCTAGCCGGGGCTCCCACTGATTGTTGCTGCGCCCGTGCGGCAGTACCCGTCAGCAGCAGAGCGAGCTGCACCAAAATCATCAGGTAGTTCATGGATGCGGAAATAAGCAGTAAGGAACAAGCCGCCGCCGCTATTGAACCAAAGCCCGCCAGCAAATTGGTTAAACAAACGAGGCTGCAGAAAATAAATGGCCCGGCCGCCAACCAAGCCATCCAAGGTAGCTATTTCAATACAAACGTGAGGTCAAATAGTCTATGAATCAACGCTAAAACATGCCGAACGAGGCCCAACTGACTACCATCGGCAAAAGCCGTTCTAAATCAGCTACCCCGGCGTGGTTTCGGGGCCGGGCCCTTCGGCCGGCTCCGGCCACGCGGCCAGTGCCGCCACCGCCGCCAGGCACAGCGCAAACCACGCCCACGGCAGCCGCAAGTCGAGCACCGACAGCCCCCCGAACACCAGGGCCGTGCCGAAGCTGGCCAGCGACTGAAACGCTTGGTTCAGCCCGAATATTTCGCCCCGGTCGTCCTCGGTGGTGCGGCGGGCCAACCGCCCTTCCAGCAAGCCCTGAATGAGCGAGAGCGTGAGGCAGTCGGCCGTCACCAGCGCGTAGAGGGCTACTTTTGAAGTGCCCATCAGGCCGTAGCCGGCCAGCACCGGCGTGCCCAGCGCCGCCAGCCACACAATGGCCCGGCGCTGGTCGAGCCGGTCGGCCAGGAAGGTGTAGAACGCGTAATTCAGCCCCACACTCAGCGCCCCGAAATACATGAAGAAGTAAGAAATCTGGCGCGCATCAAGGTGCAGCGGCCCCAGGCTGGCAAAAGGCACGAAATAGAAATAGTACCCCGTGCTGAGCGTGAGGGCCACCTGCGTCAGCACAATGCGCCGGATGCCGGGGTTCTGCTGGTCCTTCGCCCGCAGCCGCGCCCACAATGTAAGCGGGTTGAGGCTGGCCGCCAGCTCGGCGCGCAGTTCGGCCCCGCGCACGCCCCCGCGCCCGGCGTGGGTTTCGGGCAGCCACAGGCTAAGGGCCACGTTCAGGGCGGCCAGGGCCAGGGCCAGCCGCACTACGTAGGTGGCCTGCTGGGCCGGCGGCACGTGCAGCACCGTGAGCATGATGCCCGCCGCCATGGGCCCCAGCACGAAGCCCAGCGAAATAATGGCTCCCTCGATGCCGAGGTTGCGAAACAGTCGTTCGGGCGGGGAAATGTCGGTAATGGCCGAGCGCACCGTCGCATACATGCCGTTGGTAAGGCCATCGGAAACGCGGTTCACGAAGTACAGCCCCGTGCGTACCGGCAGCAGCAGCGCATTGGCCAGCAGCGTGCCCACCGCCGACAGGATGAAAATGGGCCGCCGCCCGTAGCCGTCGCCCAGCCGCCCCAGCAGCGGGGCTGAAAATAACTGCACCCCCAAAAACAGCCCGGTACCCACGCTCAGCCACAGCTGCGGCCGGGGCAGCCCGCGCACGAACTCCGGCAGTACCGGTCCCACCGCCGTTCCCACAATCACATCAACCAGTATAATGGCGTAGAGCAGCGGCAGGCGACGGTCGGAGGAGGGGGGAAGCAGGGGCACGGGTCAAAGTAACGGCACTGCTGCCGGGTAGTGCGAACTGCGCGGAGCCCGAGCTACATGGCGCTTTCGGCCCGAGCCAAGTATTACTGCTCCCAACCGTCTCACACTACTCCCCGCCAGCAAGCGGGCCTTGGAGTGAGCTGCGAAAGGAAGCAACAGAAGGCAAAAGCCCCGCACACTGTCTCGGTAAAAAGGCAAGCCCCGGCAGTAGCTACTGCCAGGGCTTGCCCTAAACGTCGGTTTTCCTGGTTTACGCCAGGTTGTTCGACACGGCTTTGGCCGCGAGGAACTCGCGGTTCAGAATGGCAATGTTTTCCAGCGAGATGCCCACCGGACACTCGGCCGCGCACGAGCCGATGTTGGTGCACGCCCCGAAGCCTTCCTTGTCCATCTGGGCCACCATGTTCTCGACGCGGGTTTTGCGCTCGACCTGGCCCTGGGGCAGCAGCGCGAGCTGCGACACCTTGGCCGATACAAACAGCATAGCCGACGCATTCTTGCAGGCGGCCACGCACGCGCCGCAGCCAATGCAGGTAGCTGCCTCAAAGGCCCGGTCCGAAATCTCCTTCGGAATCGGAATCTCGTTGCCGTCGGGCGCGCCGCCCGTGTTTACGCTCACATAGCCGCCCGCCTGGATGATGCGGTCGAACGCCGAGCGGTCCACGCTCAGGTCCTTGTTCACCGGGAAGGCATTGGCGCGCCAGGGCTCGATGGTGATGGTGTCGCCATCCGAGAATTTGCGCATGTGCAGCTGGCAGGTGGTCGTGCCCTTCTCCGGGCCGTGCGAGCGGCCGTTGATGAACAGGTCGCACGAGCCACAGATGCCCTCGCGGCAGTCGTGGTCGAAGGCCACGGGGTCCTGGCCGCCGCGCAGCAGGTCTTCATTCAGCACGTCGAGCATTTCCAGAAACGACATATCGGGCGAAATGTCCTTCACGTGGTACTCCACAATCTTCCCCTGAGCCTGGCGGTTGGGCTGCCGCCACACGTTCAGGGTCAGGTTCATCGGTTTAGCGTTGGGGTTGGAACCGGCCATTGGTTATTTTACAGTATGTCATCCTGAGCGCAGCGAAGGACCTTATCACGCTTGGGCTCGTTGGTTTAGTAAATAAACTGGCGCGAGCGTGATAAGATGCTTCGCTGCACTCAGCATGACAGGATATTACTTGTAGCTGCGTTGGGTCAGCTTCACGTTTTCAAACGTCAACTCTTCCTTGTTGAGTTTCTCGGGCTGATTTTCGCCCGTGTACTCCCAAGCTGCCACGTAGGCGAAATTATCGTCGTCGCGCAGGGCCTCGCCCTCGGGGGTCTGGTACTCCTCGCGGAAGTGGCCGCCGCAGCTTTCGTTGCGGTTCAGGGCGTCGTCCACCATCAGCTCGCCGAGCTCGATGAAGTCGGCCACGCGGCCGGCTTTCTCCAGCGCCTGGTTCATTTCCTCGCCGGTACCCACCACCTTCACATCGCTCCAGAATTCCTTCTTCAGCTTCTGAATCTCGGCTTTGGCGTGGGTCAGGCCTTCGGCCGAGCGGGCCATGCCGCAATACTCCCACATGATGTGGCCGAGGATTTTGTGGAAATCATCCGGCGTACGGTTGCCCTTGATGTTGAGCAGCTGCTCGGTGCGGGCCTGCACACCGGCCTTCGACTCGGCGAAGGCGGGGTGGTCGGTGCCCACCGGCTTGGGTGGCGTCTGGGCCAGGTAATCGCCGATGGTATAAGGGATTACGAAGTAGCCGTCGGCCAGGCCCTGCATCAGGGCCGACGCGCCGAGGCGGTTAGCCCCGTGGTCGGAGAAGTTACACTCGCCGGTGGCATACAGGCCGGGCACGGTGGTTTGCAGGTTATAGTCGACCCACAGCCCGCCCATGGTGTAGTGCACCGCCGGGTAAATGCGCATTGGCAGCGTGTAGGGGTCTTCGTCGGTGATTTTCTCGTACATGGCAAACAGGTTGCCGTACTTCTGGCTCACCGCCTCAGCCCCCGTGCGCTTGATGATGTCGGAGAAGTCGAGGTACACGGCCAGGCCGGTGCTGCCCACGCCACGGCCCTCATCGCACATCAGCTTGGCGTTGCGCGAAGCCACGTCGCGCGGCACGAGGTTGCCAAAAGCCGGATACTTGCGCTCCAGGAAGTAGTCGCGGTCATCCTCTTTGATGTCGGTTGCCTTGATTTCGCCCTTGCGCAGGCGCTCGGCAATTTCTTTGGTGGCAGGTACCCACACGCGGCCATCGTTACGCAGCGATTCCGACATCAGCGTCAGTTTCGACTGGTAATCGCCCGATACCGGGATGCAGGTAGGGTGAATCTGGGTAAAGCAGGGGTTGGCGAAGTACGCGCCTTTCTTGTGAGCGCGCCAGGCCGCCGTCACGTTGCAATACATGGCGTTGGTGCTCAGATAGAACACGTTGCCGTAGCCACCCGTGGCCAGCACCACGGCGTGCGCCGCGTGGGTTTCGATGTCGCCGGTGATGATGTTGCGCGTCACGATGCCGCGGGCCTGCCCATCAACCACCACTACGTCGAGCATTTCCGAGCGGGTGTACATTTTCACCTTGCCGTAGGCAATCTGGCGGCTCAGGGCCGAGTAGGCTCCCAGCAACAGCTGCTGTCCGGTTTGGCCCCGGGCGTAGAACGTACGGCTTACCTGCGCGCCGCCGAACGAGCGGTTAGCAAGTAGCCCACCGTATTCGCGGGCGAAGGGCACACCCTGGGCCACGCACTGGTCAATAATATTAACCGATACCTGAGCCAGGCGATACACGTTGGCTTCGCGGGCCCGGTAGTCACCGCCCTTAATGGTATCGTAGAACAGGCGGAATACCGAGTCGCCGTCGTTCTGGTAGTTCTTGGCGGCGTTGATGCCACCCTGCGCGGCAATGGAGTGCGCGCGGCGGGGCGAGTCGTGGTAGGTAAAGGCCTTCACGTTGTAGCCCAGCTCGGCCAGCGACGCGGCGGCCGAAGCCCCGGCCAGGCCGGTACCCACCACAATTACGTCGTATTTCCGCTTGTTGGCGGGGTTCACGAGCTTAACGTTAAACTTGTGCTTTTCCCACTTTTCGGCGAGGGGGCCTTCGGGGGCTTTGGATTCCAACAGCATAGGGTGACGGAATTGAGGGAGTGACTGAGAGATTGAGTGATATAGTAACCGCAAACGGTTCCGGGTGTTGGCCCGGCCGACGGGTTTTTATCGACTCAGGTCAATTAAAAGATAGAAGCCACGCTGTGCAGCAGCGCCGGGGCATTAGCGGCCAGCTCGCCCTGCTCGTTGGTGAACAGGAAAAAGTACAGCGGCATGGAGGCGAAGGCAGCCGACACGACCACGGCGAAGGTATAGCCCACGTAGGTGATAAGCGGGGTGTACTTGCGGTGGTTCAGGCCCAGCGTCTGGAAGCCCGAGCGGAAGCCGTGCCACAAGTGGTAGCCGAGGCTAAGCTGAGCGGCCACGTACAGCAGCACGTACCACCAGATGTGGAACGACGATACCACCGCCAGGTATAGGTTGTCGTAGTCGCGCGTCTCCAGGTTCGCCCCGCCCATGTGGGTCAGGTCGCCGGCGAAACGGGCGCGCCAGAAGAAGTTATAGAGGTGAACAATCAGGAAAATCAGGATGATGCTGCCCAGGATACCCATGTTGCGCGAGGTCCACTCCGAATTCTGTTCCGAGTGGTTGCTCACGTAGCCCTGCGCGCCGCGCGCCGCCTTGTTGCGGCGGGAAAGTACGATGGCCTCAAAAATATGGAAGCCGAAGCCCAGCACCAACCCCCACTCGATGGTGCGAATGATTGGGTTGGTACCCATGAAGTGCGAGTAGGTGTTGAAGGCCGCGCCCTGGTCGTGCTTGAATAGCTGCAGGTTGCCAACGAGGTGAACCACCAGGAAAGTGCACAGAAACAGGCCCGTAGCGGCCATAATAATTTTCCGGCCAATGCTGCTGGAGAGTGTTTTGGTTATCCAACTCATAAAGTCGCCAAACTTGGGAAGTGAAGATGTATGTTTAGGTTGCTCAAAGGTAGGCCCCACCCGCTAATCGGCCAACGGCCGGCCCGATTCTTGCGCGCAACCGGGGCTGCGCCGAACATTGCCGGGCGTGGTGAATCTATCCACCGCCGGCATCGTTAACACGCACGGCTTCGTGCTTGTTAGCAATGCCGGGCGTCTGGCCCGCACTTCTTTTCCTCTCAATACCTCCGATTGACTATGACCACACTCTTTTCTCTTCGGGTGCGGAGCCGGACCCGGCTGGCGCTGGCGCTATTAGGCCTGTTGGCCTCTATGGTCCTGCGTCCCGGGGCTGCTCAAGCCTCCCACCTGCGCGCCGGCGACATCAGAGCCACCTACGATACGACTGCCAATGCCCCATTGGGCTCGCGGCGGGTGTTCTTTCGGATGATTCTATACACCGACATTACCCCCAGTATCATTGCCAAGCAGCCCACCGCAACCATTTTTTTTGGCGATGGTACGGCTACTTGCCCGGGCTCCGAAATAGCGCGCACCACGCCCGAGGCCGTACCAGTGGCCTCTGACCCGCGGGTGGGCAGCAACGTGTATTATTTTGAGCACACCTACCCCGCTTCGGGTACCTACATCGTCAGCTTTGTGGGGGAAAACCGAAATGGTACCGTGCGTAACATGGCCAACCCCAGCACGCAAACGTTTTACATCGCCACTACCGTGTACCTCGACCCCACGCTGCGCGGCAACCGTGGGGCCGTGCTGAAGGCCCCGGCCATTGACCGGGGAGCCATCGGGCAGATTTTTCTGCATAACCCGGCTGCCTATGATGCCGACGGCGACTCGCTGGCCTTTCGCCTGGCTCCCAGCCGGCAGGTGCCGGGGAGTACGAGTGCGGTTACGATGCTGCTTGGGCCGCCCTGCGTGGGTACCGGCACCAACCGGCCCGAGCGGGTAGCCGTTACCTGCTCGGGCTACCATTTTCCGAATGACCCGGCGGTGACGACCACTCCGCCGGTAAAGGAGGACGGCACGCCACCGGCTATTTTTGAAGTGAACGCCCGCACCGGCCAGCTGACCTGGAACGCCCCGGTAGAAGCGGGCGAGTACAACGTCGCCATCGAAATTTCAGAGTATCGGCGCTCGCCGGGAGGCTTCGACCTTATTGGCTTGGTAATCAGGGAGATGCAGATTACCATTGCTGCTACCGCCAACCGACGGCCGATTCTGACGATTCCGCCCGACATATGCGTGATTGCCGGGGAGCAAGTGCGGGGGGTAGTGACGGCCGTGGACGGTACCGGCCCCAACACCACGCAGACGCCGATAACGCTCTTCGCCTACGCGGGCATTATTCCGCCGGCCACGTTTGTCCAAACGCAGACCGGCCCACCCACCGCCACCGGTAATTTTACCTGGAATACGGCCTGCAACAACGTTGCCAAGGAGCCCTACCTGGTGGTGTTTAAGGCGCAGGACAGTCCGAGTCCGAACACGCCGACCAACCCACCGCTCATTGATGAAAAAACCTGGCGCATAACCGTGGTAGGACCGCCGCCCCAGAGCCTGCGCGCTACCCCAGCAGGCGCTGGCAACAACGTGCAGCTGACCTGGGACTCGTATACCTGCACCAACGCGCAGTACATGTACATCTACCGCAGGGAAGAAAAATCGGGCTTTGTGCCGGGGAACTGCATCACGGGCATTCCGGCCAGCGCGGGCTACCAACTCATCAAGCGGGTGGCGGCTTCCGACGTGAGCTACCTTGATAACAACCCTGATGCCACGGGCACGGCCCGTGGGCTGAAGCGGGGCGTGAACTACTGCTACCGCATCTACGCGGGTTTCCCGCCGCCGGCCCTGGGCGAAAGCATTGCCTCCAACGAGGCCTGCCTCATCATTCCGGGCCGCGAGGCGCTGCTGACCAAAGTAGACGTGGCAACGACGACGACGACGACCGGCCAGATTCAGGTGTGCTGGACGCAGCCGCGCACCGGCACCAGTGCCGCGTTTACGGGCACGCCGAGCTACGTGCTGGCCCGGGCCGAAGGCCTGAGCCCAGCGGCGGCAGACTTCCGCGATATTGCCACCATCACTGCGCTGGCCGATACCTGCTACACCGATAATGTGCTGAACACCCAAGACAAGCAGTACAGCTACAAGCTGAGCTTTGTGCGGACTTTTCCCGCCGGGCAGGGGAGCACCATTATCGAAACCACGGCCCCGGCCAGCAGCGTGCGGGCCAGCGCGGTGCCGCGCAACGGCGGCACGGCGGCTACCGTGAGCTGGACGTTTAATGTGCCCTGGGATAATACAGCGCAGCCTACCGTTATCTATCGCAGGGGCCCCACGGGTGGCTACGTGCAGATTGGCACGGCCCCGAGCACGGCAACCGGCGGCACTTATGCGGATAACGACCCCGGGCTGGTAAAAAACCAGCGCTATTGCTACTACGTGCGCACAACGGGCCGCTATGCCGCTTATCCTTTCCTGAGCAACCTGCCCAACCGCAGCCAGGAAAGCTGCGTGGTGCTGAGCGCGCCCCCCTGCACGCCGCAGCTTACGCTGCTGCCCACCAACTGCGACAGCCTGGCCAGCCTTCAGGAGTTTCCGCGGCAGAGCGACCGGTATGTGAACCGCCTGCGGTGGTCGCTGACCAAGACGCCCGCCGGCTGCGACGATTCCAACCTCAGCTACAATGTGTTTTACCGGCCCGGCCAAACGGGGGCCTTCCAGCTGCTGACCACAACCACGGCCACCAGCTACCTGCATACCGACTTGGCCTTCTCGGCCGGCTGCTACCGGGTGCAGGCCGTGTCCCCGAACGGGCTGGTGAGCGACTCGAGCAACATCGCGTGCCAGGATAACTGCCTGTTCTTCAAGCTGCCCAATATATTCACGCCCAACGGCGACGCGCAGAACGCCGTGTTCCGGCCCAAGAACTACAGCCCCGTGCGCAGGATTCACTTTCAGGCCTACAATCGCTGGGGCGTGAAGGTGTTTGAAAACACGACGACGGCCAACGACCGCATTCTCATCAACTGGGACGGGGGCGGGGCGGCCAGCGAAACCGCGGCGAGCCGCAAAGTGTCGGACGGCGTGTACTACTACTTGGCCGAGGTGGAGTTTGCCGACTTCGCCAATACCAAGCGTACTTACAAGGGCTGGGTCGAAATCGTCCGCTAGCGCGAGCTTGCTGCACATGCTTACCGGGCGGGCCAATTGGCCCGCCCGTTTTGTTTGGGCCAGCCGTGCCCCGGGCTCGTTTCGGGGCCAGGCTGTTTCTTTGGGCTTTCAACCTTGCTAAACTTCTCTTCGCACGTGGTAAAAACCGCCATTATTTTCCCTGGCCAGGGAAGCCAGTTTCCGGGCATGGCCCGCGAGCTGTTCGACCAGAGCCTCGACGCCCGCGCCCTGCTCACCCGCGCCAACGACATTCTGGGCTTCAGCCTCACCGACATCATGTTTGCGGGTTCCGAGGAAGACCTGCGCCGCACCGATGTAACGCAGCCGGCTATTTTCGTGCATTCGGTGGCGCAGTTCATGGCCCGGCCCGATTTCGCGCCCGGCAGTACGGCCGGCCATTCGCTGGGCGAGTTTTCGGCGCTGGTGGCGGCCGGCGTGCTCCGGTTTGAAGACGCCCTGCCGCTGGTGGCCCGCCGGGCCCAGGCCATGCAGGCCGCCTGCGAAGAGCAGCCCGGTACCATGGCCGCCATTCTGGGCCTTGAAGATGCCGTGGTGGAGCGCATCTGCCAGGAAATCAGCGCTGATGGGCCCGTGGTAGTAGCCGCCAACTACAACTGCCCCGGCCAACTCGTCATCTCCGGCTCAGCCGAAGGCGTGGCCCGCGCCTGCGAGGCCATGAAAGACGCCGGAGCCAAGCGTGCCCTGCCGCTGCCCGTAGGCGGGGCCTTCCATTCGCCCCTGATGCAGAGCGCCGCCGCCGCCCTGGCCGAGGCCATCGAGAAAACCACCTTCGGACCCGCCCGCTGCCCCGTGTACCAGAACGTGGACGCGCGGCCCCACACCGACCCGGCCGAAATCAAGGCCAACCTGCTGGCTCAGCTCACGGCCCCCGTGCGCTGGACGCAGCTGGTGCAGCACATGGCCGCCGACGGCGCTACCGACTTCGTGGAGTGCGGCCCCGGCAAGGTGCTGCAGGGGCTGGTGAAGAAAATTGTGCCCACGGCCACTGTCAGCAGCTTTTAGGGCTGCGTAGGTTGTCGCAATCCGGGCATGCTCATCTGGCGTCCGCGTAGCCGAAGTATCTCTGCCGCGTAATTGACGCAGTCGGTTGGATTACTGGCGCGGTGTAGTTGCTTCGACCAAGGGACGGCAGATGAGCCTGACGACCCGTTGGGGAAAGCTCTTTGGGTTCTCAACCGCTGCCACGCCAGCCACGCGAAGGCATTCAGCTCTGTTATTGACCATTGATGTTTACTGCTCCTTTCCCGGCCCGTGCTGCCCGCCGCCAATCGCGGCCGCTTATCGGGTGGCTGGTAGCGGTGGGCGTCCTGGTGCAGCTGGCACTATTTAGCTACACGACCGCGTCCGGCCTGGCTGGCACCAGCGACTCGCGCCTGTACCTGCACGCCGCCCAAACGCTGCGCGCTACCGGCCAGCTGCTGCAACCCGACGGCACGCCCTACCGCTACTGGCCGCCGCTGTACCCGCTGCTGCTGGCGGCGGTGGGCTCGCTGGCCGGGGTACGCCTGCTGCACGGTGCCGCTCTGCTGGGCAGCCTGCTGCTCTGGAGCTGGCTGGGCCGGCAGCTGCTGCCGCGTCGGCGGGCGCTGTTGTTGCCGCTGCTGCTGGCGCTGGGCACGCCCGGCCTGCTGGTGGGCAAGTTTGTGTGGGCCGAATGCGTGTTCATAATGTTGGTGGCGGCCTACCTGGCGGCTCTGCTGCAATGGCTCCGCACGGCCCGGGGCGAGTGGGCGGCGCTGGCTACGGCGGCGGGCGTGCTGCTGCCCCTACAGCGCACGCTGGGGTTGTTTTTGTTGGCGGGCGTGGGCGTAGCGCTGCTGCTGGGTGCCTGGCGGCACTTGGCGGCGCGGGGCCACTGGCTGCTGCTGCTGCACCTGCTGCTGAGTGGGCTGAGCGGGTTAATTTGGCAGACCTACGCGCTACTGGTGGTGGCCGCGCCCAGCCGCTACCACCCGCCCCGGGGCTGGGGCCAGCTGCTGAGCTCGGCCGCCGACTACGGCTTTGTGCTGGGGCGCTGGCTGGTGCCCCTGCCGGCTTCGGCGCGGGCGGGGCTGCCCGATGCGCTGTGGGCAGCCGCGCTGCTGGGGTTGTTCGCGGTGCTGTGGCCCCGGTGGCGGTCCCGGCGGCCGGTGGGGGCGCTGGCCTTGCCCGGCCCGCCCAGCCCGCACGATGCTGTAGCAGCCAACACCGCCTTTCCGGTCCCGCCCGGGCTTGGCTTCGGCCCGCCGCTGATGCGCAAGGTGCTGTGGGCGGCCACCGTGGCGCTGGTAGCGCTGGTGGCGGGCCTCACGGTGTTTGCCCAGAGCGCGGCCGGCGTGCACGATGCCGAGCGGTACGCCAGTGTGCTGTACGGGCCGGTGGTGCTGCTGGTGCTGGCCGCTTGGCCCGCCCGCGCCCCGCGCTGGCTGGGAGCGGGGCTGCTGGGGCTATGGTTGCTGGGGTTGGCTTTTCGGACCGGCCACGTGGCGCTCGACCTGCGCCGGGTGCCGCCGCTGGCGGCGGCTTCATTACCCGGGCCAGAGCCGCACGGGCAAGGAATCAGAGCAGCGGAGCAGTAGCGTTTCGATGGTTTCGTGCAGCTGCGGATGCGGTAGCGCGCCGGCAATTTCGGCCAATGGCACGAGGGCAAAGCGGCGCGCTGGCAGGCGCGGGTGCGGCACTACTAGCGTGGGCGTATCCACGATTTCAGCCCCGAAAAGCAGTACGTCGACGTCGAGCGTGCGGCTGCCCCAGTGCTCGAGCCGCTGGCGGCCGGCGTGCTGCTCGGCGGCCTGGCAGGCGGCCAGCAGCGCTTCGGGCCGCAGCGAAGTGCGCACGGCTAGCGCCTGGTTCAGGAAAGCGGGCTGGTCTTCGCGCCCCCAGGCGGCCGTTTCGTAGATGCCCGATACGGCGACCACATCGCCAGCCGTAGCGGCCAGCTGCTGCCGGGCGGCGGCCAGCAGCGCGGCCCGGTTGCCGAGGTTGGAGCCCAGCAGCAGGTACGCCAGCGTGGGTGCGGTGGAGGGGGGCGAACTCACGCCTGACGCTCAAAAAATGTCGCCGTGGCCTCGGCCAGCTGGCGGGCGGGGGCGGGCAGCTCGGGGTGGGGCCAGGGGTGGGCACCGCCAAACATGTGGGTGGTGCCGGCCAGCAGCAGCAGCTCGGCATCGGGCCGCAATTGCTGCAAGGCGTGGGCGGCGGCAACGCTCACGGTTTCGTCCTCGTCGCCGTGGATGATGAGTAGGGGCTGCCGCAGCCGGCGGCGCACGTTGTGGGCAATATCAAGGCGCGAGCGGTTGGCTTGGTAGTCTTCTACCAGTTGGTAGTGCAGGGGCAGCTCCTGGCCGGTGCGGGTGTTGGGCACGTGCAGCACCCCGGTGCGCGCCCATTCATCAAATACCGCTTGCGGCCACTGCGGGTGCACTTCGGCAATGGCGGCCCAGGTGGCCAGGGCCCGTACGCGCGGGTCTTCGGCAGCCTTGAGCAGGACCAGGCCGCCGCCCCGGCTGTGCCCGGCCAGAAAAAAGCGGTTCAAATCCATTTCGGTGGCCGGCACGGGCGTGGCCCCGGGCGCGAACAGCGCGTCGATAACCTGCCCGATATCGTCGAGCTCGATGCTGAAATTGTTGCGGCCGAAGGCCTCCAAATCTTCCAAATCGCCGGTGCCGCCCACTACCAGGCCATTGTGCGAGAGGTTCAGCTTTGCGAATACAAAGCCGCGCTCGGCAAAAAACGTGGCCAGCAACGGGAAATGTCCCCAGTCCTTGAACCCCTTGAAGCCGTGCACGAACAGCAGCACGGGCTTGGCCCGGCCATCGGCCTGATAGGTGACATCGGCTTCGAAAGGCCGACGGTGGGCCGCGCCGGTGAGCAAAAAAGACTGGTGGGTGAGCATGGCGCGAAGGTAATCAGGGGAAAAGGGTAGGCGAGGGGGCGAGGTGGTTGTCATCCTGAGCACTGCGAAGGACCTTGCGACAGCAGAACAGTGGGCAGTATTCAATTGATTACGGCCCGTCGTGCCGACGCGGCAACGTCATTGGCAAGCGCCAAACGATAGTTCCGAACGGACTGCTTTCATCACTCCTGGCGTATCATTGCCGGCGCAATGCCCAATCCTCCTACCTTCTCCCTCGACCAGATTCAGGCTCCTATCGCGGCCGAAATGGAAGAGTTTGAGCACAAGTTCCGTCAGTCGATGCGCACCAAAGTGCTGCTGCTCGACAAGATTATGGGCTACATCGTGAAGCGCAAGGGCAAGCAGATTCGGCCCATGTTCGTGTTTCTCACGGCCCGCGCCGCCCGCGCCGAACCCAACACCGGCGACCCGCTGCCCGATTCCTCCTTTCGCGGCGCGGCCCTGATTGAGCTGCTGCACACGGCCACCCTGGTGCACGACGACGTGGTGGACGAAAGCAACTACCGCCGCGGCTTTTTCTCCATCAACGCGCTGTGGAAGAACAAGATTGCCGTGCTCGTGGGCGACTACCTGCTCTCGCGCGGCCTGCTGCTCGCGCTCGAAAACGACGATTTCGACCTGCTCAAAATCGTGAGCAACGCCGTGCGTGAGCTCAGCGAAGGCGAGCTGCTGCAAATTGAGAAAGCCCGCAAGCTCGACATCACCGAGGACGTTTATTTTGATATTATTCGCCAGAAAACGGCTTCCCTCATTGCTTCGTGCACGGCGGTGGGCGCGTCTTCGGTGGGGGCGGACAAGGAGACGATTGAGCGCGCCCGCCTGTTTGGCGAAAAGGTGGGCATCGCCTTTCAGATTAAGGACGACCTGTTCGACTACGGCACGGCCGAAATCGGCAAGCCGGTGGGCATCGATATCAAAGAAAAAAAGATGACCCTGCCGCTGATTTATGCCCTTCAGCAGGCCAGCTGGCTCGAAAAGCGCCAGGTTATCTTCAACGTGAAAAACAACGCCGGCCACCGCGACCGGGTGCAGCAGGTAATTGAGTTCGTGAAGAAATCGGGCGGGCTGGACTACGCGATTCAGACCATGAAAAACTACCGCGACGAGGCCCTGGCCATCCTGCACACCTTCCCCGAGTCACCGAGTCGCATCTCGTTGGAGCAGTTGATTAACTACACGATTGAGCGGGAAAAGTAGCCCACCGATTCGCACGGCTTTCGTAGCCGGGAGCTACCCGATATTGAACAGAAAAAGCCGCTTATAGAGCGGCTTTTTCTGTTTTGGAATGATGATGCTTGACCGTTGAATAACGAATAAAAATTCGTGCGCATCTGGGGTCTATTGCGGTTGCGCTACCTGGTAGCTTACGCCGCCGGGCTGCACCTCGCTAACCTTAAAGGTGACGCCATCGAAGGTGCTGTCGACTTCTAGGGTGTGGGTCATGTCGCAGCCGGGGCACTTTATTTCCTCGATTTCGTGGTTCTCGGCATGGGCGGGCGAGTCGGCCTGGTCGTTGGGGGCGGGCACGCCGATGAGGTCGGTGAAGACTTCGGTGTGGCAATGATTGCACTCAAATTTGAGGCCCACGGCCCGGCCTTGCAAGTCGGCGAGCGGGGCGGGGGCGTTGGGTTGTTGCTGAATCCACATAAGGCGCGGGAAATGGGGGAGGTGAAAGAACAGAGGAGGCCGGGGCCCTTTAAGTTGTACGCGGCGCGCTCGAAAAAAGATAGGCGGGGCCCGGCGCAGCATTATTTTTGGGCGTCGCATCCGATTGCGGCCCCGCGCTATGCCCGAGCTGCTGCCTTCCGAACCTGTTGCGCCGGCCGGGTCGGTGCGGCTTCCGCGCGTGCCGCGCTGGCGCTCGCTGCTGCGCTCGTTTGCGCTGGCCAAAGACCCCCTGCCGGTACTGAGCCAGGTGCTGGCCCGGCACGGCGATACCGTGGAGCTGTTCATCGGCGGGGTCGAAAAAAGCATCCTTACCCGCGACCCGGGCCTGATTCAGCACGTGCTGCAAAAAAACCACCGCAACTACGTTAAGTCAAAATTCACGCAAAGCTTTTCGCGCTACATCGGCCACGGCTTGCTCACCAACGAGGGGCCCGACTGGCTGCGGCAGCGCCGGCTCATTCAGCCCGGTTTCCACCGGCAGCGGGTGGCGGCCCTGACGGGGCTGATGCAGGAAATTGCCGCCGATAGCCTGGCCCCGCTGGCGGCCCGCGCCGCCGCCCACGGCGGCGAAACCACCGTGGAGGTACACGAGCTGATGACGCGCCTCACTTTTCGCATCATCGCGCGCTCGGTGTTCAGTACCAACTTCCCGGAGGCCGAGCTGGACCGGCTGGCCGGACTGATTACCGAATTGCAGGCGTTTTTCGTGCGCTCCATCCGGCAGCCCTACCTCATGCCCTGGTTCCGGCTGCGTGGGCAGTTCAAGTACCACGATGCGCTGGCCCTGGAACTGCGCACGCTGCTGGCCGGCCTCATTGCCCAGCGCCAGTTGGCTAGCGCCCAGCCTCATGCTCCCGCCCCGCCCGACGACCTGCTGCAAATGCTGCTCGACGTGCGCTACGAAGACACCGGCGAGCCCATGAGCCCCGACCGCCTCATCGACGAATCGCTGATTATGCTGGTGGCCGGCCACGAAACCAGTGCCAACGCCCTCACCTGGCTCACCTACCTACTGGCCCGCCACCCCGAGCAGGCGCGCGCGATTCAGGCCGAAAGCGCGGCCGTGCTGGCCGGCCGCACCCCGGCCTTCGAGGACCTGCCGCGCCTGCCCCGGGCCCTGCACGCCGTGCAGGAAACCATGCGCCTCTACCCCCCCGCCTGGATGGTGGACCGCGTGGCCCTGGCCGACGACGAGTTTCAGGGCCTGCGCATTCCGGCGGGCACGCTGTTTTCGCTCTACTTCCACGGCCTGCACCACGACCCGAAATATTGGGAAGCGCCCGAGGAATTCCGGCCGGCCCGCTTTGCCCCCGGCCAGGCTCATCCGGTGCAGGCCAACGCCTATGTGCCCTTCGGTGGCGGGCCCCGCCTGTGCATCGGCATGCAGTTCGCCCTCACCGAAATGCATCTCGTGACGCTGGAGCTGCTGCGGCAATTCGATATCGAATGGGTGCCGGGCCAGCCCGAAGTCACCATGCAGCCGCTCGTGACCCTGCGCCCGAAGCACGATTTCCGGGTGCGGCTACGGGTGCGGTAGCGTGGCCGCTACGAGTCTTCGCGTGGACGAGCACCTAAAAGCAGTTTCGGGCTTAGGTAGTCGTACAGAAGTAAGCGTATTGAATTTAGGACATCATGCTGAGCGCAGTCGAAGCATCTCTACCGCTTCGTTGAACGGCTCATGCGAAGCGGTAGAGATGCTTCGACTGCGCTCAGCATGACCGCCTTTTTTGCTACGGTTATTTTTGCGTGACTACTTACGTTGTATGGTTTGAGCAATGTAGAGCGGAGGCAAGCCCCACACCCTACTGCACCATCTGAACCGACTCGCAGCGGCGACGCTACACGCTACTTGCTCGCCAAGTGGTAGGTGAGTACCGGCGGGAAGATGTGCGTGGCCACAGTTTCGGCAATGCTGGACTGGAAGAAACCGCTGAGGCCGGTACGGGCGTGGGTCGGAATCACTACCAAATCGGCGTGGGCCTGCCGGGCGTATTGCTCGATGCCCGCGGCCGGGCTGCTGGCCTCAATCATCTCGCCCTGGGTGTTGGCTAGCTGGGCGCGCTCGGCAAAGGCCCGCATGTGCTCGCGGGCGGTGGTGGTGCCGGTACCGGTCACGACGTGCAGCAGGTGCAGCGTGGCCTGCGGGAACGCCGCCTGCACCTGGCGCAGCCCCTCGGCCGCGCCGGCGCTTTCGATGGTGAAATCGGAAGGGAAAACGATGGTGCGCACCGCGAAATTGGGCCGGGGCGCGTGCTTCACGGTAAGTACCGGGCAGGGCGCGAGCCGAATCAGGCGCTCGGTGTTCGAGCCCACGAAGAAGTTTTCCATGGCCCCGTGGCCCTGCGCGCCCATCACCACGAGGTCGATGCCGTGGCGCTGAATGGCGCTCAGAATACCGTCGCCGATGCGGCCCATCTCCACGGCGTCGGCCACGGGCACGCCGGCGGCGAGCTGGCCGGCCTCTTCTTTTAGGGCGTGCATGCGGTGCTTGGTGGCCTCCATCAGCTTAATCATGAAAATCTGGTCCATCCCGCCTTCGCTGTTGGGCAGCTCGCTGCCGTTCACGGGGCCGCCGAAGGTGCTGAAATTGGGGGTATACGTTTCGACTGATTCGAGCACGTGCAGCAGCGTGACGTGGCCGCCGGTGGCCTTGGCCATTTGCAGCGCCACCGCGTAGGCGTGGTGCGACTCGGCAGAAAAATCGGTGGGAACCAGAATGTTTTTCATGGCAAAAAGGGCTGAGGTGAGTAGTAAGGAGCTAGGTGTGAGAGGCCAGCGGAGTCGGTACCAACCGATACCAACCTGCCGACTCCGAACCTGTTCGTCATACGGATGCTTGGCTACAACGGCTTAAAACCACAACAGCCAGGCCCGGATAAATCGTTGCAAATGAATCGATTTGTCCGGGCCTGGCTGTTGGGAGGGCAATTGCCCCGTGGCGGCTACTCTTTCAGCAGCTTGTCGACTTCGCGGTTGAAACCGGCCAACTCCTCCTGGTAATACTTGCCCGTGCCCGGCCCGCTGAACCCGGTGTGGATTTTCCGCACGTTGCCCTTTTTATCGAGGAAAATGGTGGTGGGGAAGGCCAGAAACTTGGCCAGCTGCGGCAGCGAGCGCGCCACCGAATCCTTGTTCGAAACGCCGGCGAAGGCCACGTCGTAGCCGATTTTGAACCGCTCGCGCATGTTGCGCAGCTTGGGGGCCGACACCGCGTAGTCGCCACTGCGCTCGTAGCCCAGGCCAATTACCTCCACGCCGCGGGCCTTGTTCTGCTGGTACCACGGGGCCAGAAAGTTGGTTTCGTCCATGCAGTTGGGGCACCACGAGCCCAGAATTTGCAGCACGACTACCTTACCCCGGTACTTGGGGTCGGTGGGCGAGACGCTGCTGCCCTCCACTACGTTGGGAAACTTGAAATTCAGCCGGCTTTCGCCCTTTTTGAGGTAGACGAGGGTGTCGGCATCGGGCAGCTTGGCTTTAGGGTCGGGCACGGCCGTCCAGGTTTCGTGGCCGGCTATGCCGGAGTAGAAGTCGCCGAACAAGGTGTTGGGGGCGTATTCCTTGGTAATGTCAATGGGCTCGGGTGGGCCGTTTTGGGCCTTGAACAAGAAGGCGTGGCTGCCATCGAAGGTGCTGAGAGACATTTTCTGCCCGCTTACCTGGCCGCTGAGGTAGCGGTAGTCGCCGGTGGTGGTGAGGAAGGTGCCCGTCAGGCGGCTGCCGGCCTGAGCGAACACGCCGGTGGCCGGGTAGCTCGCGCCTTTATCGTCGCGGAAAGTGGCCCGCCAGGTACCTCCGAAGTCCCCCATTTTTTCGGCCGACTTAGTGGCCGGAAACAGCTCCTGCGCGCCCGCCGTGGCCGTGAGGGGTACGCGGTAAGGCGTCTTCGAATCGTATTTCACCCAAATGCCTTTCAGCTTATCCGCGCCGTCGGCGCGCACCACCAGCGCGGCATCGAAGGCGTGCAGGCGAATGGTGGTGGAGTCGCCGGCCGACTTGATATCGTCGCAGCGTAGGCGCTCCTCGCCGCTTAGGCCCGGGTTGAGGAGGTACACCACCGGCTTCCCAGCCTCGGTTTTCACCTCGAACAAAAACGGGATTTCCTGGCCCTGCGTGGCCAGCACTCCGCGCCAGGGGCCGGGCACCAGTACCGGCGGGGCCGCGCCGCCCGCGGCCGTTTCGGAGGAAGAAGTGGAAGGGGAGGAGCACCCGGCGAGGCCCAGGGCCAGCGCGGCCGTGGCCAGCAGGTAAGGAGAAAATACGTTCATGATTAGCGCAAATGTGCGAATAGAAGCTCAACAACCACGCGCCGCTCGGTTAGGTTGGCACCACTCCGCGTTTTGCTTTGCTGGCGGGGGCTCCCCGGTTATTTCTGGGGGGAGCTGGCTGGCGCGACGGGCACGGCCGTCCAGGTTTCGGGCGCTGACTTGCCGGAATAGAAACTGCCTTCTAGGGTGCCGTTGGGTAGTTTTTTGCCTTGGAACAGTACGGCGTGGCGGCCATCGAAGCTGGAAATGCCCATGCCGCTGGGCAGGGCCGCGCCCGACAGGTAGCGGTAGGTACCGCCCGGGCCCGCCAGCGTACCCGCCAGCCGGGCACCGGTTTGCCTGAAAACCATCGTGGCCGGGTAGGTTTTGCCGTTGCCGGCCCTGAAGGTAGCCCGCCAGGTGCCCGCAAAACCAGGCGTGGCCGCGTCCGGGCGCAGGGGGCTCTGCTCGCCGTATACGGCACTGAAAGCCATCCGGGAAGGCTTTTTGCCGTCTGGTTTCACCCAGGCTCCGGCCAGGTGGTCGGTGCCGTTGGCGCGCACCACCAGGGTCGCGTCGGTGCCAGGCAGGCTGATAATGGCCGAGTCGCCGATGGGCCGCACGTGGTCGCAGCGCAGCCGCTCCTGGCCGTCGGGGCCTTCGTTCACAAGGTAGCCCACGGCCTTGTTATTCTCCACGGCCACTTCGAAAACGAAGTGAACTGCGTGCTGCTGCGCCACAAGGAAGGCCTGCCACCGCCCTGTTTTCAGTCCAGCCGGCAGGGCAACGTCGCTGGGTTTCGCATCGGGTGGCGCAGCAGCGGAGGTTTTGGCCGTGGCCGGGGTGCTGCCATCGGTACTGGTAGCTGGGGCGCTGGCCGGGTTGGTTGTGGCGGCTGGCGCGCTGGTTTGGGCGGCTTCCTTTCGGGAATTGGGCGTGTCGCAGCCGGTCAGGCCCAGGCCCAGGATAGCGGCGGCCAGCAGGTACGGGGAAGTTACTTTCATGATGAGCGCAAATGTCCGAACAGAAGTTCAACAACCAGGCCTCCATCTCATCCGGCCTGGTTGCCGGAAGCAACCTCAGGGGCCGTGGATAGGGCCCGTGCCCCGGTTAAGGCCAATCTGCCCAACGCCGCCCGCCCAACCTGCGTTAACCCGGATAACCGCCCACGGGGCTAGGTCCAACTTCGCGTGGGTACTACCTTTGCGGCATCACCCTTATTTACCTTGCATCCTATGGCTTTCGACCTGGAAATGATTCGCGCCGTGTACGCCGGCATGGGTTCCCGCATCGAGGCGGCCCGTGCCGCCGTGGCGCGCCCGCTCACCCTCACCGAGAAAATCCTCTACGCCCACCTTTTTGGCGGCGATGTAAAGCAGGCGTATGAGCGCGGCGTTTCCTACGTCGATTTCGCCCCCGACCGCGTGGCCATGCAGGATGCTACCGCCCAGATGGCGCTGCTCCAGTTCATGCAGGCCGGCAAGCCCACGGCCGCCGTGCCCAGCACCGTGCACTGCGACCACCTCATTCAGGCCAAGGACGGCGCGACCGCCGACCTGGCCGAAGCCAACACCGAGAACAAGGAAGTGTACGACTTCCTGGCCTCGGTTTCCAATAAGTACGGCCTGGGCTTCTGGAAGCCGGGCGCGGGCATCATCCACCAGGTGGTGCTGGAAAACTACGCCTTCCCCGGCGGCATGATGATTGGCACCGACTCGCACACTCCCAACGCGGGCGGCCTGGGCATGGTGGCCATCGGCGTGGGCGGCGCGGATGCCGTGGACGTGATGGCCGGCATGGCCTGGGAACTGAAATTCCCGAAGGTGATTGGCGTGAAGCTGACTGGCCGCATGAATGGCTGGACCTCGGCCAAGGACGTGATTCTGAAAGTAGCCGGCATCCTGACCGTGAAGGGCGGTACCGGCGCTATCGTGGAATACTTCGGCGACGGGGCCGAAAGCCTGAGCGCCACCGGCAAGGGCACCATCTGCAACATGGGTGCGGAAATTGGGGCCACTACCTCGGTTTTTGCCTACGATGAGAAGATGGGCGACTACCTGCGCGGCACCAGCCGGGCCGAAATTGCCGAAGCCGCCGCCGCCGTGCGCCAGCACTTGCGCGCCGACGACGAGGTGTACGCCCAGCCCGAGCGCTACTACGACCAGCTCATCGAAATCGACCTCAACACCCTGGAGCCCTACGTGAACGGCCCGTTCACGCCGGACGCTGCCTGGCCCATTTCGGAGTTCGCCGCCGCCGTGAAAGAGCACGGCTGGCCCGAGAAGCTCGAAGTCGGCCTCATCGGCTCGTGCACCAACTCCAGCTACGAAGACATTACCCGCGCCGCCAGCATCGCCAAGCAGGCCGTGGACAAGGGCCTGACCGTGGCCGCCGAGTTCACCATTACGCCCGGCTCGGAGCTGGTGCGCTACACCGTGCAGCGCGACGGCCTGCTCGACACCTTCGCCGACATGGGCGGCGTGGTGCTCGCCAACGCCTGCGGCCCGTGCATCGGCCAGTGGGCCCGACACACCGACGACCCCAAGCGCAAGAACTCCATTATTACGAGCTTCAACCGCAACTTCGCCAAGCGCAACGATGGCAACCCCAACACCCACGCCTTCGTGGCCTCGCCCGAAATCGTGACGGCCTTCGCCATTGCCGGCGACCTCACGTTTAACCCACTCACCGACACATTGCCCGGTGCCAACGGCCCTGTGAAGTTCGACGAGCCGGTGGGCGTGGAGATGCCCCCGCGCGGCTTCGATGTGGAAGATGCCGGTTTCCAGGCTCCCGCTGCCGATGGCAGCGGCGTGCAGGTGCTGGTAAGCCCCTCGTCGGACCGCCTGGAGCTCCTTGAGCCTTTCAAAGCCTGGGAAGGCACCGATTTGATGGGCCTGCGTCTGCTCATCAAGGCCCAGGGCAAGTGCACGACGGACCACATTTCGATGGCCGGCCCGTGGCTGAAATACCGCGGCCACCTTGATAACATCTCCAACAACATGCTCATCGGAGCCACCAACGCCTTCAACGGCGAGGCCAACAAGGTGCGCAACTTTGCGGTGCAGGGCGACGACTACGCCACCGTGCCGCAATCGGCCCGCTCCTACAAGGGCATGGGCATCGGCACCGTGGTAATTGGCGACGAGAACTACGGCGAAGGCAGCTCGCGCGAGCACGCCGCCATGGAGCCCCGCCACCTGGGCGTGCGCGCCGTGATTGTGAAGAGCTTCGCCCGCATCCACGAAACCAACCTGAAGAAGCAGGGCATGCTCGGCCTCACCTTCGACAACAAGGCCGACTACGACCTGATTGAGGAAGGCGACATCATCGACATCCTGGGCCTGACCACCTTCGCCGAAGGCATTCCGCTGCAGGCCCGCCTACACCACGCCGATGGCGACACCGACCTGATTACGCTGAACCATACGTACAACGAAGGGCAGATTGAGTGGTTCAAAGCCGGCTCGGCCCTGAACCTGATTCGTTTGAAAGAGGCTGGCCAGGCGGTGTAAATCCCGCTTGGTTATAGCTCAAGTAACAACGGCCGCCTCGGGAAACCGGGGCGGCCGTTCTGGTATCTTTGAGTATGAAATCGTTCCAACCAGTTCTATTCGATGTCGAGATTGACAAGCTGACGAATTCAATTGAGAATGTTTTAACGGGAGAGGCACTTGCCACGGCAGTCGTCCCTATATCGGCGGCTGACCTGAAAACAACCACTAAAAAGAATGGCTGGCGCTTCGATTGGCGGGCTGAGGTTCGTCAGCCGTTGCGAACGGTTTATAAGTTGGTGACTGTAGAAAATACCGACGTTGTACAGGGCTTAGTCAGTCTTGAAAACCGGGGTGACCATTTCTACATGCACCTCATCGAAAATGCCCCGGCCAATCTGGGACGTCACAAGATATACCAAGGTGTGGCGGGTAATCTGGTGGCGTTTGCTTGTAAATTAGCTTTTAAAAGCGGGCACCAAGGCAGCGTATCCTTCGTTTCTAAAACGGTTCTCATTCAGCATTATGTTGACACCTTGGGAGCAGTGCATTTTGGTGGACATTTGATGGTAATGCTGACAGGCCCCGCCCTTGCCCTTACCCGGAAATACTTTAACGACTTTCAACTATGAAAAATCAATTCGTCGATTTCGAGGGCAATTTTGGCAGCCAAGACCCGGCCTTGCAACCCACTGAGGAAGAGTTTGCCCGGCTTAGCGAATACTTGAAAGCGCATCGGGCCCAGAATGAGAAGCTAATTGCTGATGCTCGTCAGGTAGCCACTAAGCAGCCAGCCAAGATTCACCGTAAGGCAGCAGCCTGATATTTTGGCGCAAAGCCGCTTAAGCAGCCACGGCCGCCTCGGGAAACCGGGGCGGCCGTTGTGGTTATGTTCCGGTTTCTGATGGGTGGTAATCGCACCCTAAACCCGCGCCCGGGAATGCCCGGCAAGAGAGCGAATGCCTACCTTGCCGCACCCTGCTCCTTCCACATGGATTTAAAAGAACTCGAAAACGGTGTTGATGCCGACACGCATTGGTACTACCAAAGCAAGAAGCTGCCGCTGCTGCGCTTTGCCAACCAACTGGCCCGGGCCGGCAAGCCGCTGACGATTATTGACATCGGCGCGGGCTCGGGTTTTTTTGCTTACGAACTGGAAAAGACAATGGGCGCGGCCATTGCCAAGGTGTGGCTGGTGGATATTGGCTACTCGGAAGCGGAAATGGCCCCGACGTGCGGCACCAAAATCGAGAAGGTGCACGATGTGCCTACGTCGGTGACCAATGGCCTGTTCATCATGATGGATGTGCTGGAGCACCTGCCCGACGACCTGGCCATGCTACAGCGCGTGAAGGCCGCCAGCGTGGGCGACAATAACTATTTCTTTATCACAGTGCCGGCGTTTCAATCGCTCTGGAGTGGGCACGACGTATTTCTGGAGCACTACCGCCGCTACCACATCCCGATGCTGAGTGGCGTGCTGCGCCAGGCCGGCTTTCGCCGCATCCGCAACTACTACCTCTACGGGGCGCTGTTTCCGCTGGTCTGGACGGTGCGCCGCCTGGGCAACATGCGCAAGAGCGCGGCGGTTTCCAACATGAAGCCGATGAACCCGCTGGTGAACAAAGTGCTGCTGGGCCTGAACTCGCTGGAGATGAGGTTTGCGCGCGCCAACCGCGTGGCCGGCGTTACCTGTGTGGGCGAGGGGCAGGTGTAGCCTATTGCTGCATGTTAAATAAGGCAAGATGTTGAACAGAAGAAACTGCTGGATGCTGGCCGGACCATTGGCATTGCTGCTCACGGGCTGCGCGACCGTGCCCAGCAGCCTGCGCACTGGCTACTACAACGCGGCAACGGGCTTGCCGCTGGGGCCGGCCGGCTACGTTGCGGAACCGCCAGCCGGCCCGCCGAACGTGGTCAATATTGAAAGCCAGCCCATGGTGAACCCGGCCCCGTTTCCGGACAACGAAGTGCTGCGATACCGGCCGGGCTCGAAGCTGTGCCGCGACACGTTCCAGGTGCCCAACCTGGGGCACCTGCACGGAATGCTGGAAGGACCGGGCGCGGTGCACTTCTCACACTCGGGCTTGGGCATCGACGAAGCAGAAATTACTAATCTGGACTGGCGGCTGTTCGTGGCCGAGGTGTTTCCGGACAATTCTTCATCGAATGATATCCGGCCCTCGGTGCTGCCCGACCCGGCCGCGCTGCCCGTGCCCGACTACTACGGCAGCCCATTTTATGCCTACTACCCGGTAGTAGGCATCAGCTACGAGCAGGCCGTGCTGTTCTGCCAGTGGCGCACGGAAGTAGTGAATGAGCGGCTGAAGCAGGGAAGTAATTTTGCCGGCGAAAGGGTGGAATACCGCCTGCCCACCGAAGCTGAATGGGAGGACGCCGCCGAAGTGCGCAGCGGCCTGCCCTACGGCACCACCTGCCTGGAGCTGCCGGTGCGGGTAGCGCCCGGTGCGGCGGCCTACCTGCAAAAACGCTCGGGCACCCCGCGGTCGGTGGCACAAATCAAGGCGGACATTGAGGCGTACAACCGCCGCCAGCCGGTGCGCTCGTGGCTGAACTACGCCCAAGCCGAGCCCTACTTCCTGCGGCTGGCTACCCCGGGCTACGTGTACCAAGGCCCGCCCAACGACTTTGGCCTGTACCAGATGCTGGGCAACGTGGCCGAAATGGTGCAGGAACGCGGCCTGACCAAGGGCGGCAGCTACCGCGACGACCTAGCTGCGTGTCGCATCAAGGCGCGCGGGCACGCTGAGGGCCCTGCGCCCACGGTGGGCTTTCGGGCGGTGTGCGTGGTTCAGCAGTCGGCCAAAAGGTAGCGCCGAGCCACGGAAGCGGGGTGGCTTGGCGGGGCTGCCCAGCGGGTCAGCCGACGGTTCATCCGCCTCATCCGACAGTTCGGAAACGGGAAGTTGAAGGCCGGGGAGGGCGGCGGGCACCTTTGAGCCATCAAACTGCCCGCCGCCATGAAAACCTCGCTACTCCCGCTGCTGCTGCTGAGCGCCGCCACCGCCCGCGCCCAAACTGCGCCGGCTACCCAAACCCACCAGCACACTAACTCATTAACCCGCCTGCACGGCACCGTGCGCGATGCTGCGGGCCAGCCCCTGCCGGGCGTGAACGTGTTTCTGAAGCAGACCTTCGACGGAGCCAGCACCGACTCGCTGGGGCGCTTCGATTTCCGTACCGACCGCGCCGCCGGGCCGGCGGTGCTCGTGGTGAGCTTCATCGGCTACGTGCCGCAGGAGCTGCTGCTGAGCCTCGGCGAAGGCCCCGTGGCCCTGCCCAACATCCGGCTGAAAGCCAACCCCGCCGCCCTCGGCGACGTGGTGGTGACGGCCGGGGCCTTCGAGGCCAGCGACACCAAGCGCGGCACCCTGCTCAAGCCCCTCGACATCGTGACCACCGCCGGAGCCCTCGGCGACGTGGCCGGGGCCCTCAATGCCCTGCCCGGCACCACCCGGGTGGGGGAAGACGGCAAGTTGTTCGTGCGCGGCGGGGCGGCTTCGGAAACCAAATACTATATCGACGGGCTGCCCGTGCAAACGCCCTACGGCGGCGCGGTGCCCAACGTGCCGGCCCGGGGCCGGTTTTCGCCTTTTCTGTTCAAGGGGCTGGTGTTCAGCACGGGCGGCTACTCGGCCGAGTACGGGCAGGCGCTGAGCGCGGTGGTGGTGCAGAACTCGACCGATTTGGCCCCCGAAACCCAGTCCAGCGTGTCGCTGATGAGTGTGGGCGGCAGCCTCGGGCGCACCCGGCGCTGGGACCGCACCTCCGTGGCCGTGAGCGCCGACTACACCAACCTAGCTCCCTACTACCACCTCGTGCCCCAAAGCCTGGGCTGGGACCGCGCCCCGCTGGCTATGGGTGGCTCCGTTAAAGTGGCCCACCGGGTAGGGGAGGCCGGCATGCTGAAACTGTATGCCACCTACAGCCGCCAGCGCCTGGCCCTGCGCCAGCCCGATGGCAACCCCGCCTACGCTACCGACGGCCACCCCGTGACGCTGGCCAACGACAACGCCTACCTCAACGCCACCTACCGGGCCCCGCTGCGGCGCGGCTGGAGCCTGAACACCGGCTTGGCCCTGACCCTGGACGACAACCGCATCCGCCCCGACATGCAGTCGGTGCGCGACCTCGACCACTCGGCCGTGGCGCGGGTGGTGCTCACCAACGACTCGGCCAGCACTTGGTTCAACCTCAAAATGGGCCTCGAAGGCTACGCCCAGCGTTACCGCCAGCAGTACCAGGCCTCGGCCGAAGCGCCCACCCTGGCCCGGGCCGTGAACGAGCAGCGCGGGGCCGCCTTCGTGGAAAGCGAGCTGGTGCTGAGCCACCGCCTGGCCGCCCGCGTGGGGGGGCGCACCGAATATTCGGCCCTTTTGCGGCAGTTCAATGCCGCGCCGCGCCTGGGCCTGGCCTACAAAACCGGGGCGCATAGCCAGCTCTCGGCCGCCTGGGGCTACTTCTATCAAACGCCCACCACCGACCTGCTCCGCATCAGCCCCGCCCTCGACTTCGAGCGGGCCGAGCACTACAGCCTGCTGTATGAGCGCACCGTGAGCGACCGCACCCTGCGGGCCGAGCTGTACCAGAAAAACTACCGCCAGCTCGTGACCTACGACCGCGCCAACGCCTTCGACCCCGCCGGTTACCAGAACGCCGGTAGCGGCTACGCCCGGGGCCTCGACCTGCTGTTTCGGGACCGCAGCACCTTCAAAATGGCCGATTACTGGGTGAGCTACGGCTTTATCGATACCCGCCGCCAGTACCGGGCCGACCCGGTGGCGGCCATCCCCACCTTCGCCGCCCGGCACAACCTGAGCGTGGTGGGCAAGTACTACGTGGCCCGGCTGCACACGCAGTTCGGCTTCACCTACAGCTACGGCTCGCCCCGCCGCTACCACGACCCCAATCGGCCCGGCTACAACCAGGCCGCCCTGCCCGCCTACCAGGACTTGAGCCTGAACGTGAGCTACCTCACCCACTGGTTCAAGCAGTTCACCATCGTCTATATCTCGGCCAGCAACGTGCTCAACCGCCGCAACATCTACGGCTACACCTACGCCAGCGCGGCCGATGCCGGCGGGCAGTACGCCCGCGCCGCCGTGCTGCCACCCGCGCCGCGCATGGTATTCATGGGCGTATTTATCTCGATAAACAAGACTGCGAAAGTAGATTTGGACAAGCGGCCGGATTAGGTAACTAGCTCAGCATTACCGCCTGTTTAGATGGGCGCTTAATGCCGTGCTACCGCCCAAACCGGTAGCGCAGGCCCAGCGCCTGGCTGGTAGTGAGGGTGTTGGCCGTGCCGTTGCCACCGTAGATATTGGGGCTGTTGAGGGCTTTATTCACGGTGAAGTCGTAGGTGAGCTCGAGGCAGCGACTCAGGCGGTAGCGGGCTTCTACGCCGCCGGTAAGTAAATAGCTGTTTTTCGAGAGACGGTAGTCGTAGGTGGTTGTCGTGGGCGGGCCCTGAAGATTTTCGGTGCGTGAGCCTTGGTTATCAGTCGTGCCGTGCTCCAGCGTGAAGCCGCCCAGGGCATCGAACTGCAGCCGGTGGGCGGGGTTGGCCGTGAGGGTGTAGCGGGCCAGCGCCGAAACGGACGTTTGCGTTTGCGTAGTAGTGCCGGCCATGGTGTAGGAAGGCGATGGCGTGCCCGGTGTGGTGGTACTGTACACAAACGTCTGGCCGTACTGTGAGGTGCCCGTGCTGTAGGCCAGGCCCACCTGCACCGCCACCCGCGGGCTAATGTGGTAGCCCGCCGTGAACTGCACCGGTAGCCGGAACGAGCTGCTCTGAATGAAGCTGGAGTAGCCATTTGAGGCCGGATGGCCGATGGGCTGGTAGAAGCTGCTGTAGGCCCCCAGGCCCACGTAGAAGCGGGGTGTGGCCGGCGCATCGGCAGCGGTTTGGGCGAGGGCAGGAAAGGCAGCGCCGAGGAGCAGGCCGCCGAGGGCAACGGAAAGGAAGCGCATGGGTTGAAATGGAAAGTAAGGTTGGAACGCTGAAATGAGACTTGGTGGGCCCGGGTAGCTGCCGGCTGCAAAAAAAGGCGGCAGATTACCGCCCAAACCGGTAGCGCAGGCCCAGGGCGCTGCTGCTCGTGAGGCCCTGAAACTGGCCCGTCGAGCCGTAGTTGGTTAGGGCTTTGTTCAGGGTGAAATCGTAGGTGAGCTCAACGTGGCGGCTCAGGCGGAAGCGGGTGCCGATGCCGGCCGTGAGCAGCAGCGTGTTGCGGGAGGCGCGGTAGCTGTAGTTCGTCACGTTGCGGGTGCCGCCGAGGCTGTCGGAGTAGGTGCCCCGGTCGAAGCCACTGGCATGCTCCAGGGTGAAGCCGCCCAGCGCGTCGAACTGCACGCGGTGGGCCGGGTTGCGGGTGAGCGTGTAGCGGCCCAGCGCCGACAGGGAAGTGTTGCGCTGGGTGCTGGTGCCGTAGTATTCGAAGAAGGTGCCCCTATTGGGGTTAGCGGGGTTATAGGCGAGCCCCACGGCAGATAAGTTGGCCGTGGCGCCGCTGTAGGCCACGCCTACCTGCACGGCCAGGCGCGGGCGCAGCTGGTAGCCGGCCACGAGCTGCACTGGCAGCCGCACGGGGCTATTGTAGCCGCGCGACAAGCCGCCCAGCTGGTTGTAGTAGCTGCTGTAGGCCCCCAGGCCCACGTAGAAGCGGGGCGTGGTCGGCGCATCGGCAGCGGTTTGGGCGAGGGCAGGAAAGGCAGCGCCGAGGAGCAGGCCGCCGAGGGCAACGGAAAGGAAACGCATGCGGGTGTCGGGAAAGAGTGGAACATCGGGATGATGCCTCAACCGGCCCTGGCGTTGCACGGGGCCGGAAAAAAGCCAAAGACCGGAATATGGGCGGCCAAGTCCCATCCGCTAGCCCCGACGGTTCATCCGGCTCATCCGACGTTTCGGGCACGGCCATTTTCGGCCAGCCGGCCCCGCCGCCACCTTTGAATCATCAACCACAGCAATTCTTTTAACCCTTAACTAAAATGAAAACCGCCCTCCTCACCCTCGCCTTGGCCGCTGCTGCGCTGGCCGCCGCTGCCCAGTCCAACACCCCGGCCGTGGCCAGCAGCGCTGCCGTGCCCGCCGATGCCTACACCACTATGATGACGGCCACCATTGCCGAGCAGAACGCCGCCAAAACTCCCGCCGATGTGCAGGCCACCCTCGCCAAGCTGGAGCGCGCCGCCGCCGCCGCCCCCACCGCCTGGCCCCCCCGCTACTACCAGGCCCGCGCCTACCTCAAGCTGGGCTTCGCCGGCAGAGACGGCGACCAGCAGGACAAGCTCTTTGACCAGGCCCAGACCGCCCTCGACCAAGCCAAAAAGCTGTCCGGTGTCGACCCGGCCGAGCTGCTCGTGCTCCAGGCCTACATCTACCAGGGCCGCATCATGGTGAGCCCGATGACGCGGGGCATGGTGTACACGGGCCGCGTGGCCGAGGCCCTGAACCAAGCTAAAGCCCTGGCCCCCGCCAACCCCCGCGTGTACCTGCTGCTGGCCAACGACCTGTACTACCGCCCGGCCATGTTCGGCGGCGGGGCCGAGCAAGCCAAGCCGCTCTACGAGCAAGCCAAGGCCCTGTTTGCCACCTTCCGGCCCGCCACTGCCCTCAGCCCAACCTGGGGCGAGGCCATGACCGATGCCATGCTGGCCAAAGCCAACGCCGCCGTGGCCGCTAAGTAAATCGGCGCATCCACCCCGCCGGCCGGAAACCATTGCCCGACACCGGGCCGGCTTTTCGGCCGGCTTCATGGTTACTTTGATGCAAACTTCTTCGCCTGTGTCCACCTCCGCCCGCCCCTACGCCGATGACGCTGCTGACCCGGTATTCGGCAGCGTGCCCAGTTCCACCTCTGCCAAAACCCTGTGGAAGGCCCTGCGCATAATCCTGGTGTTATCGGTTGTCATCAGCGTGATTGTGAATCCCGGCTCGCTGCGCAGCTTCACGGCATTTGCCATCACCTACGGCTACACGCTGATGTATTCGATGGGCTTGTGGCTGACCAATGGCTACATGGTGGACTGGCTGAACCGGCGCTACACCTGGACGGAGCGCCCCGTCCGCCGGCTGCTGCTCACCCTATCGGTGTCGCTGGGCGGCTCGGCGCTGGTTATTTTGCTGATGAACGCCGTGCTGCTGCTCTTGCGCGGCCGGCCGCTGGCTCAGCTCTTTACTCCGGCCATGTACTGGCCGCTGATGCTGCCGCTGGTTATCACGGTCATTATTTCGCTGTTCAACCACAGCCGGGCCTTTTTCTTCCAGTGGCGGGAAGCCGCCGTGCGCGCCGAGCGCCTCGAAAAAGAAACTGCCGTGGCCCGCCTCGATTCCCTGCGCCGGCAGGTTGACCCGCACTTTCTCTTCAATTCCCTGAATGCCCTCACCAGTCTGGTGGAGGAAAACGACCCCGCCCGCGCCGTACGCTTCATCCGGCAGCTCTCGCAGGTGTACCGCTACGTGCTCGACAGCGAAAGCCAGGAGCTGGTGCCGCTGGCCGAGGAGCTGAAATTCGCCGAAAGCTACCTCTACCTCCAGCAAACCCGCCTCGGCGAAGCCCTGGCCGTGGAAATGGACCTGCTGCCCGCTGTCTTGACCGGGTACTTTGTGCCGCCGCTGGCGCTACAGCTCCTGCTCGAAAACGTTATCAAGCACAACACCGCCTATCAGGCCGACCCGGTGCGCCTACGCGTGACCCTCGACCCAGCCGCCCACACCCTCACCGTGCGCAACACCCGCCGCCCGCGCCGGCTGGCCCCGGGCGAGTCATCGGGCCGGGGCCTGAAAAACCTGGCCGCCCGCTACGCTTTCCTCACCGATAAGCCGCTGGCGATAGGGGAGGAGGCCGGCGAGTTTGTGGTGACGCTGCCGCTGCTGAGGATTTAATTAAAAATGAAGAATTAGAAATGGCTCAAAATGGCCAGATTTTAAGTAGTCGTGCAAAAGTAATCGCAGCAAAAAAGGCGGTCATGCTGAGCGTAGTCGAAGCATCTCTCCCGCTTCGTTGCATGGTCCTGACGAAGCGGGAGAGATGCTTCGACTACGCTCAGCATGACGTTCAAGAGTCAATACGGTTACTTCTGCACGATTACTTAATTCTTCATTTTTAATTTTTAATTCAAGAAATGCCCCTCCGCGCCCTCATCGTTGAAGACGAACCCCTCGCCGCCCGCCGCCTCGCCGACCTGCTGGCCCGCCAGCCCGAGCCGCTCGAAATCCTCGGCACCGCCGAATCGGTGAGTCAGGCGGTGCAGTTGCTGCGAGAGCTGACGCCCGACGTGCTGTTTCTCGATATTCACTTGGCCGACGGGCTCAGCTTCGAGATTTTCGAGCAGGTGGCGGTGCGCTGCCCGGTCATTTTCACCACCGCCTACGACCAGTACGCCTTGCAAGCCTTCAAGGTGAACAGCGTGGACTACCTGCTCAAGCCCATTGATGCCGACGAGCTGGCCGCCGCCCTGGCCAAGCTGCGCCAGCGCCTGCCTACCGCACCCGCGCCCGCCTTCGACTCCGCCCTGCTGGCCCAGCTGATGCAGCAAATGCAGCAGGCGGCCCCGCCCACCGCCACATACAAAACCCAGTTTGTGGTGCGCGTGGGCGAGCATTTGAAAGTGGTGCCCCTCGACCAGATTGCCTACTTCTTCAGCCTCGAAAAAGCTACCTTCCTGCAAACCACCGAAAACCGCAAGTTCGTGGTCGACTACACGATGGACCAGCTCGAAACCCTGCTCGACCCGCGCCGCTTCTTCCGCCTCAACCGCGCCTACCTGGCCCAGCAGTCGGCCATTCAGGACATCATTCACTACGCCAACTCCCGCCTGCAAACCGTGCTCAAGCCCGTCGCGCCCGACGCCCAGGTACTGGTGAGCCGGGAGAAGGTGAATACGTTCAAAAGCTGGCTGGATAGGTAGTGGTTAATGGTTAACGGTTAGTGATTAATGACAAGCCTTTATCTGTTAACCGCTAATCACTAACCGTTAACCATTAAAAACGCAGCCGGCGCAGCTCCAGCGTGAAGCCGGGCAGCACGGGGCCGGCCACCAGCTCCTGGTCGAAACCCACGACGGGGCGCACGGGCTGGCCTGGCTCAAAAATATAGACCGACTCGGTGCCGGGCGCGATGAGCCAGCCGAGCCGCGCCCCGGCTTCAAGCCAGTGCTCCATCTTCCGCATGGTGTCGCTGAGGCGGTCGGTGGGCGAGAGCAGCTCCACCACAAAATCGGGGCAGATACGAGCGAAGCCACGCCGGTCCTCGGGACTCAAAGCATCCCATCGGGCTTGGGCAATCCAACTGGCATCGGGCGAGAACATAGCTCCCGTATTGAGGCTGAAGCCGGTGGAAGAATCGAAAAAGATGCCAAGGCCTGTATCTTCGGTCCAGTTGCCTAGCAAACGTGTCAGTTGAGCATTGGACGCACCGGTTTCAGAATTAGTTGGAGGCATAAACGTGATTTGATGGTTGGCATCGCGCTCGATGCGCTGGTCGCGGTTGTCCATGCAGAACTGGAAGAACTCCTCGTCGGTGAGGCGCGCGAACACGGGGCTTTTCAGGGTAATTGCAGTCATGACAATGGGGATTAGAGCACTAAGATACTCCGAAACCTACCCTTCCAACCAGGCTTTCAGGGCCGAAGCTTTCTCGCGGCTCACCAGGATTTCCTCGCTGGGCGCGGGGTGCAGCTCGACCAACAGCTTGCCGCCGAAATGCGGGTGCAGGCGGCGCACGGCCGGTAATTGGGCAATGAGTTGGCGGTTGAGGCGGAAGAACCGGGCCGGGTCGAGCAGGGCTTCGAGCTGCTCCAGGGTATAGTCGAGCACGAAGCGGCGGCCGTCGGTGGTCACCAGCGTCACGGTTTCGTGCCGGCTCAGAAACCAGGCCGCCTCGGCCACCGGCAGGGGCAGCAGCTGCTCGCCCTGCCGCACCAGAAACCGCGTTTTGTAGGGTCGCAGGGCATCGAGCAAATGCTCGATGGAGTTGAGCGTTAGGAGTGAGGAGTTAGGAGTTGCAGGTGGTTGGTCGGCCGAATCAGCCCTCAACTCTTCAGTTTTAACGCTTAACTCACTCCACCGCCGCAGTTTGGCCAGGGCGGCTTGCAGCTCAGCTAGCTTCACGGGTTTCAGCAGGTAGGCCACGCTGTGGGCCTGAAAGGCGCGGATGGCGTAGGCATCAAACGCGGTGGTGAAGATGACCGGGCTGGGCACCACGGCCTGCTCCCAAATTTCGAGGCTTAGCCCGTCGGCCAGCTGAATGTCGCTCAGGATGAGGTCGGGAGCCGGATGAGTGGCCAACCAGGCCAGGGCCCCGGCCACGGTATCGAGCACGGCCAGCACCCGGGCCTCGGGCGCGGCTTGCAGCAGCAGGCGTTGCAGGCGCTCGGCGGCGGGGTACTCGTCTTCGAGGAGCAGAACGGTCATAGGGCAAGTTGCTAAGGTTCGGGCTACGGTACCAGCAGCGGCAATTTCACCACAAACAGGTTTCCCTGCGCGCCGGCTTCCACGGCCTGTGCCGCGCCCAGCAGCTCGTAGCGGCGGCGCACGTTGGCCAGGCCGGTACCGGTGCTGGGCGCAAAACCGGCCGTGCGGGACCGCAGGGTATTTTCGACCACCAGCGTCTCGGGTGCTTCGGCGGTGGCGGCTAGCCGTAGGTGCAGCGGGTGCTCGCGGGAGGCCACGTTGTGCTTCAGCGCGTTTTCCACCAGCAGCTGCACGCTGAGCGGGGCTACGTGTCGGGCCAGGGCGGCGGGCGCGATGTGGATTTCGACCCGCAGATTATCCCGAAAACGCGCTTTGTGCAGCGCCAGGTAGGTTTCGACGAAGGCCAGCTCCTCGGCCAGGGGCACGGTGGCGCGGCCCTGGGCCAGCAGCACGTAGCGGTACACGTCGGCCAGCTGCTCCACGAAATCCTGGGCCGGGGCGTTGCCGGGCTCGATGAGGGCGGCCAGCGTGTTGAGGTTGTTGAACAGAAAATGCGGGTCGAGCTGGTTTTGCAGGGCATCGAGCTGGGCCTGGGTGCTGGCGCGGGCCAGCTGCTCGGCCCGGCCCAGACTGGCCTTCCACTCCTGAAAAAAGTACGTTGCCTCGTAGAGCGTGAGCACGGCCACCGTGGGCACCAGGCTGAAGCGCACTTCCTCCAGCAGCTTGCCTGCCGACAGCAAATGCTCCCTGGGCTGGAGCAGGCTCATTGGCAGCATCAGGGCCACGGTGGCAGCAGTGGTGACGAGCACGGCTAGGCCCGCCAGTGCCCACAGGCGGCGCGGCGTTTGGTCCGGGCTGGGGAAGCGCACCAGCAGCAGCCGCCACAGCTGCCGGTTGGCCAGCCAGTAGCCCGTGGTGAAGTACAGCCCGATAAGCCAGTGCACCAGCACCAGCGGCCAGCGGCCATACGGCCCCGTGGGCAGGCTGAACGCCGCAATCAGCAGGCTCAGCCCCGGAATACCCCAAAGCAGAAAGCGGCGGTCGTTGGGCGCGTGAGAAAGCATCAGGGGTAAAAGTAGCGCCTGCTACTGCCCGGCCCATAGCGGCCGGCCCGCCATTGCCAGCATAAACAGCCCGCCCACCGCGCCGGCATACAGCGCCGCGCCGGTCCAGGTGAGGGCGGTGGCCTGCTGCGGCAGCGTGCGGCTCAGGGCCCAGCCCAGCAGGGGCAGCACCTGCAGGGCGTGCATGCCCAGAAAGTGGGCGGCGCGCAGGTCGCCGGCGCGGGTGCTCCAGCCCAGGCCGGGCAGGCCGGGGCCGCCGTCGGGCGCACCCACGGTGTGCTGCATGTTGTGAATCATGAAGCCGCCCAGCACCGACCCCACCAGAAACACCAGCAGCCCCAGGCGCATCCCCCACACGTAGCCCGCCGGCCCGGCTGGCTGGTAGTGCCAGACCAGGTACAGGGCCCAGGTCGTCATCAGCGTGTTCACGGCAATGAACAGGCCCATCAGGCCGAACAGCGCGGCGTTCAGGCCGGAGCTGCCGTTGTAGTGCGAGGTGGTGCCGCGCGCCGCCTGCACGAAAATAACGGCCTGCTCCACGGCCATGCTCAGTGCTACGCCCCAGCTCAGGAACTGCACGCTGCGCTGGGCGGCGGCGGGCAGGCTGGCCAGCAGCCAGCCCAGTGCCCAGGCAAAGGCGATGATGGACAACGAAAACTTCAGGGGCTTGAGCCAGACCGGGGCCCCGGTCACGAGGCGGTGGTCGATGAGCAGCAGCGCCACGGCCAGCGCGGCCAGGGTTACGTTCAGCCAGCCGGTCCACGACAGGGCCGGGTTGGCGCGGTGCAGCAGGCGCAGGGCCTCGCGCACCGTGCCGGCCGCGGCCGGGCCGAGTGGCAAAAAATCAGCACTCGAAAGCAGGGCGGTTTTCATGAAGTAAGCAAGTTGAAGCCAGAAAAAAAGCAGATGGTACCGCGGCAAAAAGCTCGGAGAATCAAGCCCCGGCGGGCGGTGCCGGATAGCGCTGCCGCACGCCGAAATACAGCAGCAGCCCCACCGGCCCGAACATAAACGTGAGCAGCAGGCAGGGCACCAGCAGCCAGTGCGGCACACCCCGCAGCTGGGCGTCGCGGGTTTCCCAGGCGCCGGTCCACATGTCGAAGCAGAGGTAATGCACCCAGCCGGCCAGCAGTGCCCACGGCTGCCGAAACAGCGCGGCTACCTGGGCCAGCGACCCAAACCCGCCCTCCGCGGCCGGGTGCACCACCGTCTGGTAGCCGATGAGCGCGGTGTAGGCCACGGCCAGCAGCAGGGGCAGCGCGCCGCTGAGCACCACGGCGCGGGTACCGCGCCAGCGCGGGGCCAGTACCAGCAGGGCCCAGCCCAGCAGGGCTACGGGGTTGGCAACGGAAAACAGGAAGTCGGGGGTGAGCATGGGAGCAGGGGTAAAGCGTTGGGCCAAAGCTAGCAGGCCGGCCCGGCCGGCCCCAGCGCCATCGGGGCGAAGCGTGGCGGGCGGGCGGTAAAACGGCTCTTGGGCCGGGGTGAAGCAACCTGCGGGCCGCCGGGCGACTCTGTGCCAGGAGTTATCTTCCGTCAACTTTCCAATAAACCCTGCTGCCTCATGCTACTTTTCCTACCGGCGCTGGCCCTCGCGGCCGCCCTGCGCCTGCCCGCGCCGCCGGCACCGGCCACCCTCCACGGTCACCTCGACCACGCGCCGCCCGGCGACACCGTGCGCCTGAATTACGGCCGGCACTACGGCCCGCGCACGGTCAAAACGGTGCTCAACCCGGCCGGCAATTTCAGCATTGCCCTCCAAGACCTGAAGGCCGGCACACCCGTGCAGTTTTCCTACGCCGGCCAGCGCACCAGCCTCTACCTGACGCCCGGCGACGACGTGCAGATGACCCTCGACTTTCCGCGTTTCGACGAGAGCCTGCGCTACACCGGGCGCGGTGCCACGGTCAGCAACTACCTGGCGCAGGCGCTGTGGAAATTCGAGTTCGGGCCGGCCGGGACCGTGCCGCGCCCCGAGCCCACCGCTACCACCACTGCCGCCCAGATGCGCCAGCAGGCCGACGCCTTCCGGCAGGCGCGGCGCGATTTTCTGACCACCTACGCCAAGGCCCACCCGCTGCCCGCCGATTTCCAGCGCAACGCCGCGCTGGACATTGACCTGCGCTGGGCCAGCACCCTGCTCCAATACCCGGGGTATTACCGCGCCCTGGCCAAGCAGGAACCCACGCTGCCGGCTACGTACTTCGATTTTTTGCAGCAGCTGCCCCTGAAACAGTTCGACCAGTACCTCGCCGACCGTGGCATCGATGGCAACACGGCCGTGATGGGATTCCTGACGAATTATAGCAACCGCCTTGCCCCCTCGGGCGCGCTCAGCTCCGACCCCGCCGAAGCTGCCCGCCATTATGCGCTGGCCCAAGCCGACTTCGGCCCCAGCACGGCCAGCCTCGACCGGGCCATGTACCAGCTCTACTCGTGGAAGCTCGATTCCAGCCTCGACGGCGTAGTAGCCGCTTACCCCACTTTTCGCGCGCTCAACCGCGATTCGACCTTTGCCCGCGAGCTGCGCACGCTCCTCGGCCGGCAGGTAGCCGTGCGGGTGGGCAGCCCGGCCCCGGCCTTCACGCTGCTCGACAACGCGGGCAAACCAGTGGCGCTCGCCGACCTGCGGGGCAAAATCGTGTACCTCGATTTCTGGGGTACTTGGTGCGGGCCGTGCATGCAGGAAATGCCGGCCAGCATCGAGTTGAAGAAGAAATTTGAAGGTCGCGACGTGGCATTCGTCTTTATTTCGGTGGGCGATGCCGAAGCCAAATGGCAAAAAGTGCTGGCCGCCCAGCACCTCGCCAGCGCCAACAGCGTGCACCTGCGCAGCCCCGAGAAAGACGACGTAGCCAGCCGTTACCAGGTGCAGGGCTACCCCACGTACTGGCTCATCGGGCGCGATGGCCGCATTCTCACGCGCACGGCCCCGCGGCCCAGCACGGGTTCCGAGGCCGTGGCTGCCATCGAGCAGGCCCTGGCGCAGTAGGCCGGGCGCGTACCTTTGTGGCGGTGAAACCCGTAGGTAAGTGGCGATGGCAATAGGTGTGCGTTGTGCGTTGTGGCTGGCCCTGCTGGCGGGGGCGGGGCTTCCGGCCGGGGCGCAGGGGCTGCCTGCTCCCGCCAGCGCGGGGCGCGACTCAGTGGCGCGCCGGCCCAACATCGTGTACCTGCCCCGCAGTCGCTTCGTGGCGCAGTACGACTCGCGCTATTCCATTCTCAACCACCACTTCACCACCATCAACGGCCTGAAGCTGGGCGTTGAATTCAAAAACCGTTTCCGCATTGGGGCGGCGGTGTATTTCCTGAGTACCGGCGTGCCCACCCGGCAGGCCTCGCCGCCCGATGCCTCTTCGGCTTTCGAGGCTCAGATTCGCTTCCGCTACTTGGCTGCCTACGCCGGCTACGCCCTGCTTGAAACCCGCCGCTGGGAAATCAGCGGGAACCTGCAAATGGGGCTGGGCTCGGCCTACGTACTCTATCAGAACCAGGCCGGCGACCAAGCCAAAACCCCGCGCGATTTTATGGGGGTGGTCGAGCCCACGCTGGCGGCCCAGCTGCGGGTGTTTCGGTGGGCGGGCGTGGGCACGGGGCTGGGCTGGCGGCAGCCGGTATTCGTGCCCGGTCCCATTCAGCGCGAGCTCAACGGGCCGGTGTTCTACCTGCGGGCCAACCTGTTTCTGGGCGAATTCGTCAAGGTGCTGAAGGAAAGAGAACCCCTGTTCACGCAGGCCTACTTCCAGGCCGACTAAGGCCGAGTTGGGAATAACAGGAACGGCATGCCTGGCCGCGCCTTTCGGATGTCGGGTGGGCTTCATTCGCCGTATCGTTCCATGATGAAACGCAATAAATTGGGTCTTTATACCATTCAAACGACTTTTCAACCAACGCCTACCCCCATTAAGCGTTGGCCCGGCGCAGGGTGGCAGCGCGGTCGAGCTTGCCGTTGGGCGTAGCCGCGAACGCCGGCACGTAGCGCAGCTGTCGGGGCTGCTCGTAGCGCCCCAGCCGCTCGGCCAGCAGGCTCCGGAGCTGGCTTTCCAGTTCGGTAGTAAGCGGTTTTCCTTCGATGAAGCCCGTCACGGCCTGGCCCAGCCGCTCGTCGGGCTGGCCCGCCACGAAGCAGCGGCGCGAGGCCCCGATTTCGGCCAGCGCCACGTCGAGCACCAGCTCCACTTTCTCGGCCGGCACCTTCACGCCGCCCGAGTTTATCACGAAATCGGCCCGGCCCAGCCACTCAAACGAGTGCGCATCGAGCAGCTGCACCACGTCGTTGGTGACGATGAGCTGGTCGTCGGTCACGTCGCCGCGCAGGGTCAGGCAGCCGCGCTCGTCCTGCCCGGCTGCGATGCCCGGCAGCACCCGGAAGCTGGTGGTGGCGTGCGGGCCATTTAGGCGGCGCAGGGCCACGTGCGAGCAGGTTTCGGTCATGCCGTAGGTCAGCCAGGCGGCAGCTTTCAGCGGCTGGAGCTCCTGCGTCAGCGCCGTGTCGGCGGGGGCCCCGCCAATCAGAAAGGCTTTCATCTTATCGAGCCGGGGCGCATGGCCGGCGGTCAGCACGGTTTTCAGCTGCAAGGGCACAAAGGCGGCGAAGTCGAATTTCGCGTCCGCCGCCACGTAGGCGAACGGGTCGGCGTGCGGCTCCACAATGGTCAGGTGCATGTTCCACTCCAACCCACGCACCAGCATCATCATGCCCCCAATGTATTCGCCGTTGAGGCAGACCAGCGCCCGGTCGCCCGGGCCGAGGTCGAAGAAGTCGGCCGTGCGCCGGGCCGAGGCTTCGAGCTGCCGCCGCCGCAGCACGATGGGCGAGGGTGGCCCGGTGCTGCCCGAGGTAGTCAGCGTAAACTCCTGGGTGCCGTTCAGCCACTGGCGCACAAAATCCAGCACTTTGGCTTCGTAGCCATTCACGGGCGCATCGAGCCGGGCCGGATATTCGCGGATGGCGGCGTAGGCGTATTCGCGGCCGTTGAGCAGGAGGGAAGTGGGAAGCAAATCGGAAGCAGAAGTCATAAATGTCAGAATAAAGACTGGAGCGCGGGCCTCAGGCCACCAGCCACCGCTGGTACCTTTCGGCCGAAGGTTGCGTTTGCCAGCCCATTGTAAGCAGCACCACCGCGCAAAGAACGAGGTCGAGCGGCTTGTGGCTGATGACGTACGAAGCCAGCAAAGGCAGGGCCAGCAGGCCCAGTAAGCTGTTGCGCAGCAACACCCGCCCTTGGTAAACGCGCAGGTTCTCTTCGGTGGGCCGCCGCAGGTTGGGCTGCAGGTAGCGCGAAACCACGTACAGAAGCCCGCCTACTATTGGCAGCAGCGCCAACAGCCCCAGCAACATCGGCCACGTCGTCAGCGCCGGCTCCAGGGTTGGCCCCACGGCCATTCGGCCGCTGGCTCCCAGCACTGCCCCACCCATCAACAGGCCCTGCACGGGGTATTGCAGCCAATGCCGCCGCCGAATGCGCCGGATATTCAGGTGGAAATCAACATTGTTCATGGCCGCAAAAAGGGGGAGGTATCCGCGTTGCTTCAACAACCCACAAGCTACAACCGCCGGGGTTTTCAAGCGAGCAGCGAAATGATTTGCGATAATTCAGAAGGCGGTAGAAAAGTGGCTCACCGCCGCGATGCGGCGCGCATTTCCCTTCACATCAGAAATATGTACACTGGGTTGGAACCCGCTCTAAGGGGGTACTGCTTGTTCCATCTATCTGGTGCGCCGGCTGCTGACTGGGCGGCAGCTTCGGCAATCCCCGGAAGTGCCCCAGCTACTGTTCCGACGCAAAAAAAAGGTCCTGCCGATGTAGCAAGACCCCTTTGAGAATGGCAGGTGGAGCACCTCAGCTACGGCAGCGGCTTGCGCGAAACAAAAACTACGGCGGGAGACTGTTGGCCGTTGCCCGGTTGGCAGTCGGGGCAATCGGTGAGCGCAGTGCGGTGAGCACAACTGGCGGCCGTTACATACAGCCGGTTTCGAGCATCCAGTTGCAGGTTGCGGAACACGAGTTTTGCCGGGGCGCGCAGCGTTGTTTGGCTTCCTCCTTCGATTTTAACCAAGTCCGACGGCTCCGAATAATAGCTGCTGGAGCCCGGCGCAAAAGGCGTGTAGTTGAATTTAACGCGGTAAGCCGGGCCGTTGATGGCTTGCACCCGACCCACGGACTGGCGCAGTCGGGCCAGGGTACCCCGAGGGTCGGTAATGCTGGTAATGTCCTGCCAGGTGCGGCCGTAATCGGTGGTAAACAACTCGGCGTGGACGGCTGATTTATCGTACAGGTCGCCGACCACGCTGCGTAGGGCTACTACAGTATCGTGGCGCGTCACCAAGCCCTCGACCGAGCCGAAAAAATTCTTGGTTTGCTGCCAAGTCCGGCCCTGGTCGGCGGTAACGTAGGCGTGGGTGTACGTAGTGACCAGCAAGGTGCCATCGAGGCTGCCCGCCACCGCAGTGGCTTCTCGCTCGCCCGGGATTTCCAGTCGTATCCAGTCGGGGTCTTCGGCCGGAGTGGGAGTAGGCGTTTCGGCGGAGTGCCGCTGGCAGGCCGTAGCCAAGGCCAGCGCCGTCAGAACAAAAGCAGCGTATTTCGGCATAAATTGGAAAGCAGGGTGTATCCGAAATATAGCAAAAAAAGTCCGCAGCAATGGCTACGGACTTGATTTTCGCTGAAGTACTACCCGGCCGCTTACGGAAATTTTGGAAACTTCGAGAAGTCGGGCTGGCGCTTTTCCATAAAGGCTTCGCGGCCTTCCTTGGCCTCGTCGCTTAGGTAGTAGAGCAGCGTGGCGTTGCCGGCCAGTTCCTGAATGCCGGCCTGCCCGTCGAGCTCGGCATTGAAGCTCGATTTGAGCATGCGCAGCGAGAGCGGGCTTTTCTGCAGAATCTTGTGGCACCAGGCCACCGTCGTTTCTTCTAGCTTGTCGAGGGGCACTACTTTGTTAACTAGGCCCATATCGAGGGCTTCCTGGGCGTCGTACTGGTCGCAGAGGAACCAGATTTCGCGGGCCTTCTTCTGGCCCACCACGCGGGCGAGGTAGGAGGCCCCGAAGCCGCCGTCGAACGAGCCTACGTTGGGGCCGGTCTGGCCGAAACGGGCGTTGTCGGCCGCAATGGTCAGGTCGCACACCACGTGCAGCACGTGGCCGCCGCCAATGGCCCAGCCCGCCACCATGGCAATCACCGGCTTGGGAATGGAGCGGATTATTTTCTGCAGTTCCAGCACGTTGAGGCGGGGCACGGTGTCCTCGCCCACGTAGCCGCCGTGGCCGCGCACGCTCTGGTCGCCGCCCGAGCAGAAGGCCCGGCCGCCCTCGCCGGTGAGGATAATCACACCGATGTCGGTGCGGTCCTGGCACATGCGCATGGCCTCAATCATTTCCTGCACCGTGAGCGGCGTGAAGGCGTTGTGCACCTGCGGCCGGTTGATGCTGATTTTGGCGATGCCGCCAAACTGCGAGAAGAGAATTTCTTGGAACTCCTTAATCGGGGTCCAGACGATTGGTTCGGTCATTTGAGATGGAATAAATGAAATAGAACGTCATGCTGAGCGAAGCCGAAGCATCTCGCGTGCAGCAGTAATCAATTATTGATTGCAACCAAGCGAACCAGATGCTTCGGCTGCGCTCAGCATGACCGTTTGAATAAGTTTGTCAAGCAAAGGCGGCCTTCACCGCCGCCCGGTATTCCTCAAAAAACGCCGCGTTGGTCTTCGAGTCGGTGAAGACTTCGAGGATTGCCGCACCGGTTTCGGCTGCAAAGAAAACCGGTAGCGCGGCTTCTAGTTCTGCAAAGCTCGAAACGGGGAAGTAGCGCAGGTTAAAATCCCGCGCCGTGTTCTCGGCCGTGAGCGCCTGGCGCGTCTCAAAAAACTCCTCCAATTCGGGCTGCTGGCGCGGCCCGTCGATAATGCGGAAGATGCCGCCGCCGTGGTTGTTGAACAGCACCACCCGCAGGTTGGGCGTGGGGTAGTTGTGCCAAAAGGCGTTGCGGTCGTAGAAAAACGCCACGTCGCCGGTCATCAGTACCACCGGCCGCGCGGGCTGGGCCAGCGCCGCGCCCACGGCGGTGGAGTTGCAGCCATCGATGCCGCTGGTACCGCGGTTGGCAAAAACTTCGATTTGCTGATTTTGGGGGATGCCCAGAATGTTGGCGTAGCGCACGGCCATGCTGTTGGCTAGGTGCAGGGCGGTTTGGGGTAATAAAGCCGCTAAAGCCGCGCGGAAAACGGAAAATTCGTTAAGCACTGCTTCCGCCGTGAAAAACGAATGCAGAAATGCCGCAGCTCCAGTTTCGGCCCGTTGCCAGGGCTCCAGCGTTTCGCGGGCGGGGAGCTCGGCCGAAGCCCAGCGCGAAAAGAACTGCTCGGGCTCGCAGCGAATGATTCGGGTGAGGCTGCGAAAGGTGTCCGCAACCGGGCCGCTCGCCTGAATGTGCCAATGCTGGGCTGGGGCCGCATCCCGCAGAAATAGCTTCAGGCTCTTGGAAATCAATGATTGTCCGAACGTGATGAGCAAATCCGGTCGCAATTCCTGTTTAGCCGCGGCCGACATTCCCGCCAGAAATACGTCCTGGTGCGTCACAAGCTGGCTCGCCGGGGCCAGCAAGCTGGATGCTTCGGGATAGTATGCTCCGGAATTACCCTGCTGAGTTGGTGTCGGACTGGCGATGTTGGCAATACTGTCGCTCACTACCGGAGCCCCGAATACCGCCGCGAACTTGGTAAGGGCCGCCGTAAGGCGCGCATTTGCCGGCTGCTGGCCGATAACGACGAGCATTCGCTTCGCCTGCTTCAACTCTGAGTAGACTCCTGAATCAACCAAATCAAAATTTGACGACGGCAGCGAAATCTCCCGAATAATCTTCACATCCTCATCATACTCAATCGCCTCGCCCGCCTTTGGGTAAAACGGCTCGCGTAGCGGCACATTCACCTGCACCGGCCCGGCGGGCGCGGCCTGCGCTAGGTTAATGGCCTCGTTCACGATGCGCGCCGAGTGCCACTTGGCATCGGGATGCGAGGTGTCGACCGGAAACTCGAACGCGCCTTTGGCGTGCGCGCCGTACAAATTGTGCTGCCGGATGGTCTGTCCGTCGAGCTGGTCAATCCACTCCGGTGGCCGGTCAGCGGTGAAAATCACCAGCGGAATCTGCTGAAAGAAAGCTTCGGCCACGGCGGGGGCGTAGTTCAGCCCCGCCGTACCGGAGGTGCAGACCAGCGCCACGGCCCGCCGCTGCGCCTGCGCGATGCCCAGCCCGATGAAGGCGGCCGCCCGCTCGTCGGGCACCACGCGCACGGTTAGGGCCGGGTGGCGAGCGAAGGCGAGCGTGAGCGGGGCCGAGCGCGAGCCGGGCGAAAGCACCACATCGGTAATGCCGTGGCGGGCGCAGATTTCGGCGATGTTATAAACGGCCTGCATTGCTTGAACTAAAAATTAAAAATGAATAATTAAAAATGGAGAGTGATAAGGGAATGGCCGGTTTTCGTCGACACGAAGACCAGCACATTTTTAATTCTTAATTCTCAATTTTTAATTCAAAACAGCTGCCACGGTCTTCATCTTCATCTCGGTTTCCTGCCACTCGCGCTCCGGCTCCGAGTCCACGGTGAGGCCGGTGCCGGCGTAGAGAATGGCTTCGGTGGCGCGCAGCTGCAGGCAGCGCAGGTTTACGAAGAGGCGAGCGACGCCGGGTGCTTCCACATTCACCGGGCCCAGAAAGCCGCTGTAGTAGGCGCGGTCGTAGCCCTCGTGCTGCTGCAAAAAGGCCATGGCAGCCGTTTTGGGCATGCCGCCCACGGCCGAGGTTGGGTGCAACAGTCGCAGCATGTCGGTGCCGAGCGAGGCGGGGCTGGGCACATTTTTCAAGTCCACTTCGAAGTCGGTGCGCAGGTGCAGCAGCTCGCCGGCGGCCACGGTGCGCGGGCCGGTTTCGTGGTACTCGCGCAGCCGCAGCTGCTTGAAGCAGCTCACGATGTAGCGGGCCACCAGCGCCTGCTCCTCAATCTCCTTCTGCCGCCAGATGGCCGCCTGCGGGGGCACGCCCGGCACCAGGGGCTGCGTGCCGGCCAGCGCCATGGTGTGAAACTGCCCGTCGGCCGTGACCTCGGCCAGCACCTCGGGCGAGGCTCCCAGCCAGGTGCCCACGCCCGGCACGCTCACCAGCGACACGAACGCGCGCGGGTATTTTTCGCTCAGCTCATTGAAGGCTGCCAGTGGGTCGAAGCCTGGCGGCAGGGGGCGGCGGGCGGCGCGCGAGCTCACCACCTTCACTACTTCGCGGGCCTCGATGGCGGCGACGCCGCGCCGCACCAGGGCCCGGTATTCAGCTTCGGTGGCGGCGTGGGGCAGGGGCTGGGCGCTGTAGTGCCAGCCCAGCGTGGCCGGCGTGGGCAGGGCCAGCCAGGCCGCGAGGTTGGGCACCAGCTCGCGGGCGGCCGGGGCCACGGTCACGGCCTCGGGCCGGGCCAGGTCGTAGTGCACGTCGGCGGGCAGAAACAGGGCCGGGTTGTGGTCCGAGTCGCGGAAGGGGAAGTAGGCGAAGCCGGCCGGGGCGCGGTCGTCGAGGGCCGGGGGCAGGCCGGTGTAGGTGTCTTCGAGCGAGCGGGCGGCCAGCAGCTGGGGCTGGGCCGCGCCGGGCTCGCGCCACACGGCCAGCGGCCGGCCCGTGCGCAGGGCACCCGCCACGAGGTGGCGCAGGCGGGCCGGGGCATCGAGCCCGGCGGCTCCGGCCGGCCAGGGCAACCGGCGAAGTGGGCTGCTCGGCATCTAGCTGGCCTGGGTGCTGGTGGTCGGTAAGTCAATCACGGCCATGGTGATGCGGCTGATGCAGACCAGCGCCCCGGTTTCCTCATGGGTGATGCGGATTTCCCACACCTGAGTGCTGCGGCCGATGTGCACCGGCGTGGCGCGGCCCAGCACCCAACCCTCGCGCACGCCTTTGAGGTGGTTGGCATTGATTTCGAGGCCCACGCAGGCTTGCTTGGTGGGGTCGACGCGCAGGGCGGCGGCGATGCTGCCCAGGGTCTCGGCAAAGGCCACCGATGCCCCGCCGTGCAGCAGGCCCATGGGCTGGTGGGTGCGGCCATCGACGGGCATGCGGCCCTCAATGCACTCATCGGTCACGGCCGTGATTTCCATGCCGAGGGCATCGGCCAGGGTGGGGCGTGAGGCCGTCCAGCGTTTCACTTGTTCCAGCGGGGTCATAGAAGAGAAGGGTGGAGAGGCCGAAGCCGGACTGATGAGCCGGCAACCGCGTTTTTTGGCAGCAAAGGGCGAAAGTCAGGCTAAAAACCCGTACTTTGAGATATTGTTGACGTACGACTACGCAAAACTACTCGCCCCGTCATGCCCCGGACCATCTTTCTCCTGCGCCACGGCCAGACCGATTTCAACGTGCGCGGCATTGTGCAGGGCAGCGGCGTCGATTCGAGCCTGAACGACACCGGCCGGCAGCAGGCCGCGCAGTTCTTCGCGTCCTATGGTCAGGTCCCCTTTGACAAGGTTTACACCTCCACGCTGCGCCGCACCCACGAGTCGGTGCAGCAGTTTCTCGACCTCGGCCTGCCCCACGAGGCCCACGCCGGCCTCAACGAAATCAGTTGGGGCGTGCGTGAGGGCACCCGCATCACGATGGAGGAAGATGAGGAATACCGCCGCGTGCTGGCCGGCTGGGCCGCCGGCGACACCCACGCCCGCCTCACCGGCGGCGAAAGCCCCGAGGAGGTGGCTACCCGCCAGCGCCCCTTCATCGAGCTGCTACGCGCCCGCGACCATGAGCGCACCGTGCTCGTGTGCCTACACGGCCGGGCCCTGCGCGTGCTGCTCTGCCAGCTGCTCAACTATCCGCTCAGCTGCATGGAAGGCTTCGAGCACAGCAACTTGTGCCTGTATAAGCTGGAATACACGGGCAGCGTTTTCACGGTGAAGAACTTTTTGGATGTGTCGCACTTGCAGGTGGCGGGGTAGGTAACTTATCTCATCCTGAGCGGAGCGAAGGACCTTATCACGTGCGCTGCTACGCATCGTTCGAAAGTGATAAGGTCCTTCGCTGCGCTCAGGATGAGAGAAAGCCGCGAATAAGCCCGCCCATTATTCTCCCACTTGCCACATTGCCCCCCAAACTTTTCGGGCTAATTTTGGCCTCCTCAATCCAAGACGCGACAATCCGATGGCCGAAATTATAAAAATGCCCAAAATGAGCGACACGATGACCGAAGGGACCATCGCGGCCTGGCTCAAGAAAGTGGGTGATAAAGTTAAATCCGGCGATATTCTGGCCGAAGTGGAAACCGATAAGGCCACCATGGAGCTCGAAAACTACGAAGATGGCATCCTGCTCTACATCGGTCCCAAGGAGAAAGACTCCGTGCCGGTTGATGGTATTCTGGCCATTGTGGGCAAGGAAGGTGAAGACATTTCCGGCCTGCTGAACGGCCAGAGCGGCGGCGCGGCTCCGGCTGCTGCGGCCCCTGCGCCGGCTGCAACTCCGGCTCCCGCGCCAACTCCCGCCGCGCCCGTAGCCGAAGCGCCAAAAGCTGCCCCTGCGCCTGCCACGCCAGCCCCGGCCCCCGCCGCTTCGGCCGCGCCCGCCAATGGCAAGAAAGCTACCGTGGTGCGCATGCCCAAAATGAGCGACACGATGACCGAAGGCACCATTGCCGCCTGGCTGAAAAACGTGGGCGACAAGGTGAAATCGGGCGATATTCTGGCCGAAGTGGAAACCGACAAAGCCACCATGGAGCTCGAAAACTACGAAGATGGCACCCTGCTCTACACCGGCCCCAAAGCCGGCGAAGCCGTGGCCGTCGATGGCATCCTGGCCATCATCGGCGAAGAAGGCGCTGATGTTCAGGCCCTGCTCGGTGGCGGTGCCGCTCCGGCTCCGGCCGCTGCGCCGGCCGAAGCGGCCGCTGCTGCCGCGCCGGCGGCTGAAGCTGCTCCTGTGGCTCCGGCTCCGGCGGCTGCTCCAGTCCCCGCGGCTGCTCCGGCCCCCGCCGAGGTGGCCCCGGCCAGCACTGGCCGCATCTTGGCCTCGCCGCTGGCTAAGAGCATTGCCAAGGAAAAAGGCATCAACCTGGCCCAAGTAGTGGGCAGCGGCGATAATGGCCGCATCGTGCAACGCGACGTGGAAAACTTCCAGCCCGGCGCTGCAACCGCTGCTGCTCCCGCTCCGCAAGCTGCTGCTGTGGCTGCTCCGGCCCCGGCCGCCGCGCCGCAGGCGGCCGCTCCGGCGCCACAGGCTGCATCTGCCGCCCCAGCACCAAGCACCAACAACCAAGCACCAGATACCTACACCGACACGCCCGTGTCGCAGATGCGTAAGGTGATTGCCAAGCGCCTGTCGGAAAGCCTGTTCACGGCCCCGCATTTCTATCTCACGATGGAAATCAACATGGACAAAGCCATGGAAGCCCGCGTGAAGCTCAACGAGCTGTCGCCGGTAAAGCTAAGCTTCAACGACCTGGTGCTGAAGTCGGCGGCCGTGGCCCTGCGCTCGCATCCGGCCGTAAATTCCTCGTGGCTCGGCGACCGTATTCGCCAGAATAAGGTTATTAACATCGGCGTGGCCGTGGCCGTGGACGAAGGATTGCTGGTACCCGTGGTGCGCAACGCCGACCAGAAAGGCCTCGCTGCCATCGCCACCGAGGTGAAGGAGCTGGCCGGCAAAGCCAAAACCAAGAAGCTGCAGCCGGCCGAGTGGGAGGGCAGCACTTTCACCATCTCGAACCTGGGCATGTTCGGCATCGATGAGTTCACGGCCATCATCAACCCGCCCGATGCCTGCATCCTAGCCGTGGGCGGCATCAAGCAAACCGCCATCGTGAAGGACGGCGCGCTGGCCATCGGTAACATCATGAAGGTGACGCTGAGCTGCGACCACCGCGTGGTGGACGGTGCCACCGGCGCGGCCTTCCTGCAAACGCTGAAAAGCCTGCTCGAAGACCCGATGCGTTTGATGATTTGAGGCGACTAAAAACCGAAATAAAAAAACCAGCCCCGCAAGGCTGGTTTTTTTTATGCGCGATGCACTAGCTTGCAGGCAGCAAAATATATTTCTTCAATAATATCTGATTGAAAAAATATAACTGCTTCATTCTTCACTTGCTCGCCTTTTTATGAAAGCAACCCATCTACTCCCCCTCATCTGCCTGGCCAGTACCGCCGCCTGGGGCCAGGCCAATACCACCCTCACCGGCCAGATAAACGACCCCGCCGGGCGGCCCGTTATCGGGGCGACCATCGTGGAGAAGGGCACCAACAACGGTACCTCCACCGATGCCAACGGCCGCTTCACGCTGCGGGCCCGTACAGCCGCGCCGAAGCTGGTTATCAGCTCGTTGGGCTATGCCACCCAGGAGGTGGCCGGCACCAGCGGCCTGACCGTGACGCTGGCCGAAAGCAGCACCAGCCTGAACGACGTGCAGGTGGTGGGCTCGCGCAGCCAGAACCGTTCCGTCACCGACTCGCCCTCACCGGTCGACATCATCGACGTGCGCGAGGTGACGGCCAAAACCGGCCAGCTCGACGTGAACCAGCTGCTGCAGTTCGTGGCCCCGTCCTTCAACTCGAACCGCCAGACCGGGGCCGACGGTGCCGACCACGTGGACCCCGCCAGCCTGCGCGGCCTCGGCCCCGACCAGACCCTGGTGCTCGTGAACGGCAAGCGCTGGCACCAGTCGGCGCTGGTGAACCTGTTTGGCAGCCGCGGCCGGGGCAACACCGGCACCGATTTGAACACGATTCCGGCCGCCAGCATCGAGCGGATTGAGATTCTGCGCGACGGGGCCTCGGCCCAGTACGGCTCCGACGCCATTGCGGGCGTCATCAATATCGTGCTGAAAACCAGCGTGAACGAGCTGACGGCCAACGCCAACTACGGCGCCTACACCGCCAAGTATCGCTTCGACGACAAGTCTTTTGATGGTGGTAATCTCAACGCCAACCTCAATTACGGGGTGGGCGTGGGCACCGGCGGCTTCGTGAACGCCACCCTCGACTACAACCAGCGCCAGCACACCCAGCGCGCCAACGTGCCGGCCCCCGACGGCATTCAGCGCCGCGAGTACGGCGACCCGAAGGCCCGCAACCTGTCGGCCTACCTCAATAGCAAACTGCCCATCAACGAGAACCTCTACGCCTACGCTTTCGGCGGCGTGAACCTGCGCAAGGGCGAGGCCTACGCCTACACCCGCTTCCCGACCTCGACCGACGACAACGGGAATCCCATCCCGAACCCGCGCAGCAACCCTACGCTTTACCCCAACGGCTTCGACCCCATCATCACCAGCGACCTCACCGATGCTCACGGCGCGGTGGGCCTGCGCGGCAACTTCGGCGGCTTCGACGTGGATTTGAGCGAAGGCTTCGGTTCGAACCGCTTCCACTACGGCGTGACCAATACGCTGAACGCCACGCTGGGCGCGGCCTCGCCTACCGCGTTCGATGCCGGCGGCTTCCAGCTGCAGCAGAACGTGGTGAACCTGAACCTGAGCCGCAACTACAAAACCGTGCTCCAGGGCCTGAACCTGGCCATTGGCAGCGAATACCGCCGCGAGTGGTACTCGCTGTTTGCCGGCGAGGAAGGGTCGTACCGCAAGTACCCCGGCGCACTGAACGACCGGGCCGGGGGTTCGCAGGGTTTCCCCGGCTTTCAGCCGCGCAACGAGTTGAAGGCCAACCGCAGCAACGTGGGCGTGTACGCCGATGCCGAGCTGGACGTGACCAAAGCCTTTCTGCTGGCCGGGGCGGTGCGCTTCGAGAACTACTCCGACTTCGGCAGCAGCGTGACCGGCAAGCTGGCCACGCGCCTCAAGCTGAGCGAGAGCTTCTCGCTGCGCGGCACCGTGAGCACTGGCTTCCGGGCCCCTTCGCTGGCGCAGATTAACTTTAACACCGTGTTTACCAACGTGGTGGGCGGAAAGCCGGTGGATATTCTGCTCGACCGCAACAATGGGCCGGTGTCGCGGGCGCTGGGCATTCCGGCCCTCACGCAGGAGCGGTCGCAGTCGGCCAGCGTGGGCTTCACGGGCCGCGCCGGCTCGGTGCTGAGCTTCACTGTGGATGGCTACTACATTCACATCAAGGACCGGATTGTGCTCACCGGCACGTTTGCGGATGACGACCCCGAAATCGGGCCCATTCTGCAAAACCTGAACGTGGGCCAGGCCCAGTTTTTCGCCAACGCCGTTTCGACCGATACCTGGGGCCTCGATGCCGTGCTGGCCAACACCATCACGGTGGGGCCGGGCCGCCTCACCACCACGCTGGCGGCCAACGTGAACCGCCTGCTCATCGTGGGCGATGCCAAGACCACCAAGCTGCTGGCCGGCAAGGAGGAGACCTTCTTCGGCCAGCGTGAGCAGGCCTTCGTGAAAGCCTCCGCCCCGCCCTATAAAGTGAACCTGACGTTTGATTACAACGTGGGCCGCTTTGGCGCGCTGGTGCGGCTGGTGCAGTTCGGCCACGTGCTGCTCTACGACTACAACGGCGACCCGAACCCCTACCGCGACCACCTCACTACCGACGTGGCCCTGTCGTACGCCCTCACCAACCAGCTGCGTTTGTCGGTGGGCTCATCGAACCTTTTCAACGTGTACCCCACCTTTTTCAACCCGCAGGCCACCGAAAACGGCGGTGCCTGGGACGCCGTGCAAATGGGCAGCAACGGCCGCTTCGTATTCGCCAAGCTGCAGTTTCGGGTAAGCAAGCAGTAGGGGCAGCGGGTTTGATAATCACCGAAAGAACGTCATGCTGAGCGAAGTCGAAGCATCTCGCGTGCAATACTAAAATTGATTAGTTGCACGGTAGAGATGCTTCACTGCGTTCAGCGTGACGTTCTTTTTTCGTTCTGTGTGCTCCCCGCTGCCACCCGGCGCGGGCGTCGTATTTTTGCGGCCTTATGCAAGCAAAAATCCGCTCTACTACCGTGCTCGGCATTCGGCACAACGGCGAAATCGCCGTTGGGGCCGACGGGCAGGCCACCATGGACAAGCACGTGGCCAAGAACAACGTCCGCAAAATCCGCAAGCTGCTCGATGGCAAGGTCGTGACCGGCTTTGCCGGCTCCACCGCCGACGCCTTCATGCTGCTCGACCGCTTCGAGGAGAAGCTCACCAGCTACGGCGGCAACCTGAAGCGCGCCGCCATCGAGCTGGCCAAAGACTGGCGCAAAGACCAGTACCTGCGCAAGCTCGAAGCCATGATGGTGGTGGCTGATAAGGACGAGCTGCTCATCCTCAGCGGCACCGGCGATGTCCTGGAACCCGATTCCGACGTGGCCGCCATCGGCTCTGGCGCGATGTACGCGCAGGCCGCCGCCCTGGCCCTGAAAAAGCACGCGCCGCACCTCACCGCCCGCCAGATGGTGGAGGAAGGCCTGCACATCGCGGCCGACATCTGCATCTATACCAATCATAATCTGATGATTGAGTCGCCTTCTTAAGCTATTGTCAATGGAAGCCTTTGTGAAATTCACCGCTGTCTTCGAGCCCGTTGCCGAAGGCGGATATGCTGCTTACGTGGAAGAAATCCCCGGGGTGAATACGCAGGGCGAAACGCTGGAAGAAGCCCGCGAAAACCTGCGCGAAGCCCTGGAGCTGGTGCTCGACGTTCGCCGCGAGTTGGCCGAAGAGCAGCAGGCGGGCCGCGTCGTTATCCGGGAGAATATTCAGCTGGCCGCCGCCTAAATGAAGCGGCGCGACCTGGTGCGGCATCTCGAACAGCACGGCTGCGTATTGAAGCGGGAGCGTGGCAGCCATTTCGTATTCTTCAACCCTGCCCGGCGCACGGTTTCGGCCGTGCCGCGCCACAATGAAGTAAAAGGCCCGACGGCCCTGAAAATCTGCCGCGACCTGGAAATTCCAGTGCCGGCCAACGTCAACTAATTCGTCATGCTGACGAAGGAAGCATCTTATCACGGCTGCTTTCGTTGGATATAGTAACCCGTGGCAGCGCGGACGTGATAAGATTCTTCGCTGCGCTCAGAACGACAATTCCCCCCCCAATCAATGCAAGTAACCGAATTCCTCCGCCACCATTACCGCCACTTCAACGCGGCCGCTCTCATCGACGCCGCCGATGGCTACAACAAGCACCTCGCCGAGGGGGGCAAAATGATGATTACCCTGGCCGGAGCCATGAGCACCGCCGAAATGGGTATTCAACTGGCCGAGCTCATCCGGCAGGACAAAGTGCAGATTATCAGTTGCACCGGTGCTAACCTGGAGGAAGATATCTTCAACCTGGTAGCCCACGACTTCTATGAGCGCGTGCCCAACTACCGCGACCTTACGCCCGCCGACGAGCAGGCCCTGCTGGAACGCCACATGAACCGCGTGACCGATACCTGCATCCCCGAGGAAGAGGCCATGCGCCGCCTCGAGCACTCGGTGCTGAAGTTCTGGGAGAAGGCCGACAAGGCCGGCGAGCAGTACTTCCCCCACGAGTTTTTCTATCAGATTCTGAAGTCGGGCGAGCTGGAGCAGTACTATCAGATTGACCCCAAGCACAGCTGGATGCTGGCCGCGGCCGAGAAAAACCTGCCCATCATCTGCCCCGGCTGGGAAGATTCCACGCTCGGCAACATCTTCGCTGGCCACGTTATCTCGGGTGACATCAAAAACGTGCACACTGTGCGCACGGGCATCGAGTACATGATTTTCCTGGCCGAGTGGTATACCAAGCAGGCCACCGACGCGAGCCCGGTGGGCTTCTTCCAGATTGGCGGCGGCATTGCCGGCGACTTCCCCATCTGCGTGGTACCCATGCTGCACCAGGACCTGGGCCGCACCAGCGTGCCGCTTTGGGGCTACTTCTGCCAGATTTCGGACTCGACCACCAGCTACGGCAGCTACTCGGGCGCGGTGCCGAATGAGAAAATCACCTGGGGCAAGCTGGGCCAGGACACCCCCAAATTCATCATCGAATCGGACGCCACCATCGTGGCCCCGCTGATTTTCGCGATTGTGCTGGGGCAATAGTGTTGCTCATGCCCACATGCAAAAGCCGGCCGCCCATCAGCGGCCGGCTTTTGCATGTGGGCAAAAGTCGGTTTTGCGACACCCGGGTAAAAGCCCGGGAAAGGCACCAGCCAGAACAGCCGGGCACGCCGAAGCGGCGGGTTTCTGGCTGGTCAAAGCCACCCCAGCGTTTGAGGGAAGACTGCGCTTAAATGCGCCGAGGAACATTGGTTTAGCGGTTGTACAGGCGGGCGTATCGGGCACTGCCGCACGTGCCGCCGAAATGGCTGGGTTCAACAATGCTTGGTAAACGTGCGTAAAGCAACTGCTGGCATTCTTATTCTGACACCAAAACGACCTCTATGAAAACGCTCCTTCTTTCCGCCTTCGCCGTAGCCACCGTGGCTTTTACTGGCTGCGACAATCTCAAAAAGCCCCAGACCATGAACGAGCCTTCGGAAGCGACGGCCGATACGGCCGTGGTGTACCGAACCGACCGTGAATACTTTGATACGACTCGGACAATGCTCCCGACGGTGACGTTACCGGAAATCAAAACCACCACTACCACGGTGCGCGGCGACGCCGACTATCAGGTGTATTCCGTGGATGAAGCCGTGCTTTTCGACGTCGATAAGGCGGCCATTAAGCCACAGGCGGCTGCGTCGCTGGATGAAATTATGGCGTCCATCAACCAGCGCTACGCCGGCAAGGAAATCATGGTAATGGGTTTCACCGATTCGACGGCTTCGGCCAGCTACAACCGGGAACTGGGCCGCGAACGCGCCGAATCGGTGAAAAGCTACCTGACAAAAACCGGTAAAATATCCGCCAACGACGTCACCACCGAAAGCTTTGGCCAGCGGAAGCCCGTGGCGACGAACGCCACTCCGGAGGGCCGCCAGCAAAACCGGCGCGTAGAAATTGTGGTGAAGTCCCGCTAGCCTAAATTCAAGCCAGACCGAAACGGCCTCTCACTTGTTTGAGAGGCCGTTTCTGTTTCGGACCAAGCATAATTCAGCTGCTGGTTGCCCGCGTAGCTGTCGGCAGCGCCGTAACGTGACCAGATGGCTCCCCGCTCACAATCGGCTCGTGAGAACCTAGCGGTTTGCTGAATCAGGAGGGAATTAACCGGGATGTAAAAAAGCTTGTTTCTTACTGCGAAAGCTCCCTAACTGCCACTCCTATTCCCATGCCCACCCCCATCCCCAAAAAGCTCCTGGCCCGGCAGCACGAAATCACCGCCGATTTCCGGCGCGAGGTAGACCGGCACTTGGCCGATATCGTGGCCGGGCGCGCCACCGAGATGCTCGAAGTGCGCGACCTGGCCGGCATTCTCTGCATCCATCCCACGCACCTGAGCAACACTATTAAGCTGGCGACGGGGCATCCGCCGTGCTACTTTTTCGAGGCGCGCATTCTGGAAGTAGCCCGCGAGCTGCTGCACGACCCGCGCCGTTCGGTGGCCGCCGTCGCCGCCAACCTCACCTACGACCCGTCCAACTTCACCAAGTTCTTCAAGCGCTTCCAGGGCTGCACGCCCCGGCAGTACCGCGAGCAGGTGTGGGCCGCCGAGCGCGCCGAAATGGCGGAAACTATCACCATTTAAACTGAACTACTCACCATAAACCCGGCGGCCGGGGGCCGGACCTTTGCCTCATCATTCACCCCAACCACTTGCCCTGATGAGCACCTCCAAAATAGCCCTCGTAACCGGCGGCAGCCGCGGCCTTGGCCGTAATATGGCCCTGAGCCTGGCCCGCAAAGGCATCGACGTTATCCTTACCTACCACCGCCAGCAGGCCGATGCCGACGCGGTAGTGGCCGAAATCGTGGCCTTGGGCCAGCAGGCCGTGGCCCTGCAACTCGACGCGGCCAACGTGGCCAGCTTCCCCGCCTTCTACGGCCAGGTGGCAGCCGCGCTGAAGTCCACCTATGGCACCGGACAATTCGATTTTCTGGTGAACAACGCCGGCACTGGCCTGCACGCCGCCTTCGCCGACACCACCGAAGCCCAGTTCGACGAGGTGCTGAACATTCACCTCAAGGGCCCGTTCTTCCTCACCCAGCAGGCCCTGCCGCTGCTGGCCGACGGCGGGCGCATCATCAACATCTCGTCGGGGCTGGCCCGGTTCGCGCTGCCCGGCTCGTCGGCCTACGCCGCCATGAAAGGGGCCATGGAAGTGCTGACCCGCTACCAGGCCAAGGAGTTGGGCGCGCGCGGCATTGCGGTCAATACGGTAGCACCCGGAGCCATTGAAACCGATTTCGGCGGCGGGGCGGTGCGCGACAATGCTCCGCTCAATGCTTTCGTGGCTTCCCAAACGGCCCTGGGCCGCACGGGCCAGCCCGATGACATCGGCGGCGTCGTAGCCTTCCTCTGCACCGAGGAAGGGCGCTGGGTGAATGCTCAGCGGTTGGAAGCTTCGGGCGGCATGTTTATCTAGAAGCCAACGCCGACACAAAAACGCTATCAACTAAAAGTTGCCAGGGTAGCTAGTCACTACGTAGCTTAGCGTTTCAACCAGCTCCTATGAAATATTTTCCGATGGCCGCTTTTCTTGCGTTTGGGTTTCACGCCGCCGCCGCTCAATCTTTAGAAGCGAAAATAGCGGCAAAGAGTTGTGAATGCCTTGAAAAGGAGAAAGTAGCAACGGAAACTGTCGTGCGTAATTGCATTTCTCATTCGCTGGTAGAAGTGGTAATGGCTGACTCTACCAAAAAATATACAAGTCAATTAAGCACGGTAGAAAGCATCCAAAGCACAACGAAAAGTGTGTATGCCTTGCTAGTGAAGCAGTGCAAAATAGCGACTAAGCCCCGCGAGGATTAGATTCACATCCGCGCCTTAAATTAAAAAAGCCTTCCCGCTAGCTAGCGGGAAGGCTTTTTTGGTGGAATTTCAACGGTAAGCGCTATTTGCCGCCCGCCCGGGTTTGCCGGTACGAATCGACCTGCTGGCGTAGTACGGCGAGCAGGCCACCGTAGCGTTGGCGGGCTTCCTGAGTGCTTTCGAGCCGTTGCAGACGGGCGTTGATTAACTCGGAAAAGTCTTCAACAGAGTAAGTACGTTTCGGCGCGGTGGTCACGGGCGGAACTGCAAAAAGATGGCGGGCAACATAGCCGGCGGCTACGGCAGATACGTAGCGCACTCAAACTTAGGATGGAAAAATTAGAAACGAAACAGCGGCCGGTACGGATTCCAGAGACCCCACGGAATCATTACCAAGATGAGTAGCAGGGCCACGCCAAAATAGAGCAGGGCCTTGCGGTGCTTCTGGGTGCTGTCGGAAGTTCTTTTGACAACGATGCGGCCCACCTGCGCTACAATGGCGGCCAGAATCATCACGGCCACGTGCTCCATGCCGAAGAAGCGCTTGGTGGGGTCGTGCATGGCTCCGGCCTGCTTCATGGCGTTCAGGCCCCAGGGGCTGAGACCAAAGTACAGACCCAGGCCGATGATAACCTGCAGCCACGTGAAGCCCGAAAAAGCAGCGCTCATGCCGTTGTCGGCACTCACGAACGCGCGACGGCCGGTCCAGCCCACGTAGGCGCGGTACACGGCAATGAGGCCGAAGATGAGCACGAACCAGCGGGACCAGGAGTGCAGATAGAGAAGTGTTTGGTACATAAAAAAGGGGGGAGGTGAAAAGAACAGAAGTTCGGGGTGTATTAGCGAGTACGGACTGTCATGCTGAGTGCGGTCGAAGCAGCTCTACCACATGACTAATTCTGGCAATTGGATTGTTTAAGCCGTAGAGGTGCTTCGACTGCGCTCAGCATGCCGTTCTGATTTTGAATATTAGGCTGCCATCGCCGCCGGCGCGGTGCTAAGCTGCTTCTTATCGCGGTGCACGACGAACATGATGACGAACAGCGATACGTAGGGCAGGCAGCAGCCGATGCCAAACCAGCGCCAGAATGAGCGGCCGTGGTTGTAGGCCATAAATGCCGTCATGAGCGGCATGAAAAACAACGGGGTCAAAATAACAATCAGCGCCTCGAGCATGGCAACAATAGCGGGAATAATACCCCGCAAAGGTACGGCTGCGCGGCCCATCCGGCCCGGTGCCGGGTGGGCTCAGACCTTCAGCACCACGCCTTTCTTGTACATCCAGCTTAGAATGAAGTACCAGATGCTGATGAGCGTGACGGCCCCCACCAGCGAGGCCGTGCGTGGGTCGGCAAAATGCGGGGCGACGCCCCATTCGTAAAGCCACTCCTTCAGCCCGCCGGTTTTGCCGCCGGGTAGCGCGAGCTTGAACAGCCCAAACGTGCGCGAGAGCAGCGCCGACAGGCAGAATACGAGAATAGCATTGACGCCGTAGACCAGCGCCGGACGCGTCCAGGCGCGGTAGCCCTGCACATCGCAAATCCAATACAAGGCGGCCAGCCCCGCCATGGCCAGCCCGCCGGTATACAGCACGTAAGAACTGCTCCAGAGGGCTTTGTTGATGGGAAACCACGGGTGCCAGCTAAGGCCAAGCAGGGCCAGCCCGCCGCCCGCGATGAACAGCCAGGCGACTTTGGCGGCCGGCTCGCGGTCGGGCCGTCGCAGCCACTGGGCGGTGAGCGCGCCGAGCAGGCCGGTGGCCAGCGCGGGCAGGGTGCCGAGCAGGCCCTCGGGGTCCCAGGTGCGGCTTTGTTTCCAGAGGTGGGGCTCGCTGAAGACGAGGCGGTCGAGCCAGGCCCCCAGGTTGGTGGTGGGCTCCAGGTTGGCCGGGCCGAAGCCGGGCACCGGCACCAGCTGCATCAGTACCGCGTAGCCGATGAGGAAGGCGGCCGCCAGCCACAGCTGGGTGCGCCGGCTGGTATTCAAAAAAATGACGCTGCACCCAAAAAACACCAGCGCGATGCGCTGCAGCACGCCCATAATGCGCACCACCGAAAAATCAAATTTCGGGTAGAGCGACAGCAGGAGCCCCAGCCCAAACAGCACGGCTGCGCGGCGCGCCACGCGGCCCAGCGTGGCACCTTGCGGCCCGCCCCGGCGCTTCACCCCATCAAGCGCATACACCAAGCTCACGCCCACGATGAACAGGAAAAACGGGAAGATGAGGTCGGTGGGGGTGCAGCCGTTCCATTCGGCGTGCTCCAGTGGGGGGTAGATGTGGCCCCAGTCGCCGGGGTTGTTCACCAGAATCATGGCCATCACGGTGAGGCCGCGAAATACATCGAGGCTGATGAGCCGGCCGGGCTGGGAGGCTTCGATGAGTGGCGTGGTGCCGGTGGTGTCGAGGGCGGCCTGGGTGGTGGTGTTCATAGAGTGAGTGGAGCGTTAAGAGTTAAAAGTTAGGAGTTATTGAGCAAGCGGATTAGCACCTCCTAATTCTTAACTGAAAAAATCACCTCGGAAACGACACCTTGCCCATGCTCACGGGCGGCACCCGCTGGCGCCCGGCCCCAATGGCCACTGGCGTGCCGGCCACGGCCTCGTTGGCCAGCATGGCGAACAGGATGGCCTCTTTGGCATCGCCGGGCACACCTAGCTCGTCGGTGCGGGCGAAGCGGGTGCCGGGTAGGTGGCGGGCCAGGGCTTGCATAAGGGCAGGGTTGTGGGCCCCGCCGCCGCTGGCATATACCGCCGCCGGCGCGGGCCGGCCAACGAAGGCCAGCTGCACCGCCCGCGCCACGCCCACGGCACTGAGCTCGGCCAGGGTGGCCAGCAGGTCTTCGAGTGCCAGGTTCTCGGTGGCGCTGCGCTGCCGGGCAGCGGCCAGGTACGCGGGGCCAAATAGCTCGGGGCCGGTGGTTTTGGGCAGGAGCGCGGCGAAGAAGGGGTGGGCCAGCAGCTCGGCCAGCAGGCCGGCGTGCACGCGGCCAGCCAGGGCCAGGCGGCCGTCCTCGTCGTAGGCCAGGGCGGGGCGGTGGGCGCGAATGGTGGCATCAAGCAGGGTGTTGCCGGGGCCGGTATCAGTGCTGAAGGCGGTGGTGGCGTCGCCGCTGGCGTGGGGCAGGTAGGTGAAGTTGGCAATGCCGCCGAGGTTAAGCAGCAGCCGCTCTTCGGCGGGGCTGCTCAGCAGCAGGAAGTCGCCGTAGGCGGCCAGCGGGGCCCCTTCGCCGCCGGCGGCTACGTGCTTCTGCCGAAAGTCGGAGAGCGTGATGATGCCGGTTGCCACGGCAATGTGGTCGCCATCGCCGATTTGCAAGGTGGCGTTCAGGTCGAAATCGGGGCGCTGGTGCTGGTGGCGCGGGGCGTGGTAAATGGTCTGGCCGTGGCTGGCGATAAGGTCGACTTCGGCGGGCGCTACTTGCCATTCGGCCAGGCAGGCCAGCACGGCGCGGGCGTGCAGCCGGCCCAGCCAGGGGTTGAGCAGCGTGAGATACTCCAGGCTTACCGCGTCGCGGGCAAATACCTCGCGGATGCGCTGCTTGGTCTCCTCCTCATAGGGCACGGTACGAAACTGTTCCAGCGTGAGGCGCGTGCCCGGCCCGTGGCCTTCGAGCCGGCACAGGGCCACGTCGAGCCCATCGAGCGAAGTGCCCGACATGAGACCGATGATGCGGCGACTGGGCTGGCTGGCAAGCTGACAGAGCCGACTAACGTAGGAATTCATGTTAGAACTTCGATAAACTTCTGCAATGGCACAAAGAATTTTTGTGCCGCCTTGTGCTCCAAAAATAGCCCCGGTGGGTAAGCAAGGTCCTAAAATTCCCAGCGCACAAAAGCTTCAATGCCCTCGTATTCGGGAAGGCCCAGCTCGTCGTAGAGCTTGGCCGTGGTGCGGTTGCGGGCCTCGCTGCGCTGCCAGAACTCACGCTGGTCGGCCCCGGGGAACAGCGGCCGGTCCTTCTGGCTCTGGTGCTTGAAGATGGCGCGCCGCTTGCGCGTGAGCTCCTGCGGCGAGAGCGGCACGGCCATTTCAATCTGGTCCACGTCCCACTCCTGCCAGGCCCCGCGGTAGAGCCATACCCAGCAGTCGTCGAGCCAGGGCGTGCCCGAGGCTTTGAGGCGGGTGATGCTCTCGAAAATGGCGGCCAGGCACACGCGGTGGGTGCCGTGCGGGTCGCTCAAGTCGCCGGCGGCGTAAATCTGGTGGGGCTGAATGCGGTTGAGCAGCTCCATGGTCAGGCGCAGGTCCTCGTCGCCGAGGGGTTTCTTGCGCACGCGGCCGGTTTCGTAGAAGGGCAAATCCTGGAAGTGGGCGCGGGTATCGGGGTCGAGGCCGGCGTAGCGCAGGGCGCTTTTAGCCTCGCCGCGCCGAATAAGTCCCTTAATCTGCTGCACCTCGTCGCTATCGACCTGACCGGGCTGCTTGGTTTTCAGAAACTCCGCTACGCGGTGATAGAGGTGGCCGGCGGGCTCGTCCGAAGGCAGGCGGAAGGCATGGTCGTAGTCGGCCACGAACTCGGCGAAGCGAATGGCCTCGTCATCAAACACGGCGATGTTGCCCGAGGTCTGGTAAGCTACGTGCACTTCGTGGCCCTGGTCGACGAGCCGCAGCAGGGTGCCGCCCATCGAAATAACGTCGTCATCGGGGTGCGGCGAGAAGATGAGCACGCGCTTCGGAAACGGGGCGGCGCGCTCGGGGCGGTAGGTGTCGTCGGCGTGGGGCTTGCCGCCGGGCCAGCCCGTGATGGTGTGCTGGAGCTCGTTGAAAACCCGGATGTTGATGTCGTAGGCCGGGCCCGACTGGGCCAGCAGCTCCGACAGGCCGTTTTCGTTGTAGTCCTCATCGGTCAGCTTCAGGATGGGCTTGCTCACGGTGCGGGCCAGGCCGGTGATGGCCTTGCGCACCAGGGCAGGATTGTGCCAGTCGCAGGGCAGGCCGCGCAGCCAGGGCGTTTTGCGGGTCGTGAGCTCGGCCCCGGCGGCTTCATCGAGCACTACCTGCACGGCGGGGTGGCGCTGCAGGTAGGTGGCCGGTACCGAGTCGGTCACGTCGCCTTCCACCATGCGCTTCACCACGGCGGCTTTGCCTTCGCCCCAGGCCAGCAGCACAACCCGGCGGGCTTCGAGAATGGTACCCACGCCCATTGTGAGGGCGCGGCGGGGCACGTTTTCCTCGCCGTAGAAGTCGGCCGCCGCGTCGGTGCGCGTCACGTGGTCCAGCGTAATCATCCGGGTGCGTGAGGCTGGCCCCGAGCCCGGCTCGTTGAAGCCGATGTGGCCCGTGCGCCCGATGCCCAGCAGTTGCAAATCAATGCCTCCGGCGGCGCGAATCTGCTCTTCGTAACCCTGGCAAAACGCGGCCACCTGTGCTTCGGGCACGGTGCCGTCGGGAATATGCACGTTTTCGGGCCGGATGTCGACGTGGTCGAACAGGTACTCGCGCATAAAGCGCACGTAGCTCTGCAGCGAGCCCGGGGCCATGGGGTAATACTCGTCGAGGTTGAAGCTGATGACGTTCTGGAAGCTCAGGCCGTCTTCGCGGTGCAGGCGCACCAGCTCTTCGTAAACCCGCGTGGGGGAGGAGCCCGTGGCCAGGCCCAGCACGCAGGGCCGCCCCTCGGCGGCGCGGGTGCGGATGAGGTCGGCAATCTGGCCTGCGACGGCTGCCGAGGCCGCTTCCGAATCGGCGTAGAGCTGGACCGGGAGGCGGGCTCCCGCCGTGGCGGGTAGGGTGGCGAGTAGAGCAGGCATGGGTGCGAATAGCGAAAGTGGACAGCGCCGGGCCCGCGTGGGCCGAGTCGAAAGGTGGCGAAACTGCGCTGATTATCAAAATAAATCCGACTGCTTCAGCCCAGCTAGCAACAAAATAGGGGGTCGATTATACTCAAAGACATGCTTCTTGCGATGCTTCACCACCTTGGGCCCTGCCTGGGCAATTGCGAAATTTTAAGTCAATATTGCCTGAATATTTCGCACTTTTGATTGGAGTGCGCGACGTGTCAACTACCACGATACCCCGCCGCTACCCCGGCCGCCGACTCGTGCTACTCTGGCGATTTTCGGGCGTCGGGTGGCCCTCAGCGGGCCGTTTAAGCCTCCTTGCCGCCACGGAACAGGATTCCTGCCACCTTATTGCCGCGCTTCTCCGATGTGTACTTGATTTCCGGAGGCCCGTGCTTCTTCCCGCTATTTCTCCCCTAATTCCATTTTCTCTCACCAGTTTATTTCCCACCATGAAAAAACCTTACTGGCTATTGCTGCTGGTGCTGGCCGTGCTGCTGGCCCCACCCGGCTGGGCCCAGACAACGGCCCGCCCGGTTTCGGGCATAGTAAGCTCCGGCACCGACCAATCGCCCCTGCCCGGCGTGACAGTCCTCGTGAAAGGCACCACCAACGGCAGCACCACCGGCTCCGACGGCCGCTATTCGCTTTCGGCCACGCCGGGCGCGGTGCTCGTGTTCAGCTTTATTGGCTACGCCGCCCAGGAGCGCAAGGTGAGCGAAAGCGGGGCCATTGATGTGGTGCTCAAGGAAAGCACGACTGGCCTCGATGAGGTGGTGGTGACGGCCTACAACATCAAGCAGGAAAAGCGCACGCTGGTAACGGCCGTGCAGGAAGTGCAGAGCAAGGACATCATCGACTCGCGGCAGACCAACGTGGTGAATGCGCTGCAGGGCAAAGTGGCCGGCGTGAGCATCACCTCGTCGGGTGGGGCACCGGGCGAGGGCGCGGCCATCGTTATTCGGGGTGGTACGTCGCTCGATGGCAACAACCAGCCGCTGTTCGTCATCGACGGGATGATTATGGACAACGGCTCGTTTCAGGAAAGCACCGCGCCCGGCGGCGGGTCGGCCTTCAACGGCCTGCTGGGCCGCTCGGTGGGAGCCAGCAACCGCGCCGGCGACCTCAACCCCGAGGACATTGCCAGCATCACGGTGCTGAAAGGCCCGGCGGCGGCCGCCCTCTACGGCCTGCGCGCCAGCAGCGGCGCGGTGGTGATTACCACCAAAAAAGGCGTGGCTGGCGTGACTACGCTCAACTTCCGCACCCAGGTGTCGGTGGATGAGGTGAACCGCCTGCCCAAGTTGCAGGGCGAGTACGGCCAGGGCTCGAACGGGATTTTCGACGGCACCACGCGCGTGTCGTTCGGGCCGCGCTTCGGGGCTGGCCAGCCGGTGTACGACAACATCGGCAACTTCTTTCAGAAGGGCTACACCTACCAGAACTTCCTGAACATGTCGGGCGGCTCGGAGAAGGCCTCCTTCTTCGTGTCGGCTTCTAACTTGCAGCAGACGGGCGTGGTGCCCAACAGCACCTACGATAAAAGCACGGTGCGCCTGTCGGGCACGGCCGCCATCTCCGATAAGCTGAGCGTGACCGGCTCAGCCCAGTACCTGACTTCGGGCGGCAAGCGGCCCATTCAGGGGCCGGGCCTGTTTGGCTCGTCGGGTGGCTACATGCTGAGCCTGCTGAACTGGCCGCGCGGCGACGACGCCCGCAACTACCTCAACCCCGACGGCTCGCGCCGCCGCCTGCTGGCCCTGGGCAACGGCACCGATACCGACGCCGACAACCCGTACTGGACGGTGTACAACAACCCCCAGACCGAGCGCATCAATCGCTTCATCGGCAACGCCCAGCTGAGCTTCAAAGTAGCGCCCTGGCTCACGCTGAGCCATAATATCGGTACCGACATCTACACCTCGCGCAACACGTCGGTGCGGGCCGTGGGCACCTCGCAGGTGGGCAACCAGAACGGCGGCATTGCCGAAACCGTGGACCAGTTCCGGTCTCTCACGGCGACGACGCTGGCGACGTTCGCGCACGATTTCGGGTCTAATTTTGGGGGCTCGCTGATTCTGGGCAATACCATTGAGGAGAACAAGGACCAGGCGGTGGACTACATCGGCCTGATTTTCCAGAATCCCAACTTCACCGGCCTCAACAATACCGTGAACCGCGGCGCGCTGCAGCGCGACAACACCCGCCACGTCATCGGCAACTTCGCGCAGCTGAACGGCACGCTGTTCAACCAGCTGTTCATTCAGCTGCAGGGCCGCTACGACCAGTCGTCGACCCTGCCGCGCCCCGACCAGAACAAGGTGTACGGCAAGGGCTTTCTGTACGGCTCGGCCGGCCTGGGCTACGAGTTCACCAAAGCCCTGGGCCTCGACCAGAGCAATATTCTGAACTACGGCAAAATCCGCGGCTCCATTGCCGAGGTGGGCAAGGACACCAACCCCTACCGCGTGGAATCGGCCCTGACGCAGAACACCTACATCGGCGGCGGCTTCCGCAACGACTTTTTCGGCTCGAACCCCAACCTGAAGCCTGAGCGCACCCGCACCTACGAGGCCGGCGTGGCGCTGCAGTTCCTGAAAAACCGCCTCGGCCTGGATTTCAACTACTACTATTCGCGCACCACCGACCAGATTATCGCGCCCCGCGTGAGCCAGTCGGCCGGCTTCATTCTGCAGTACATCAACGGCGGCATTGTCACCAACGAAGGCCAGGAAGTGTCGCTGACCGGCTCGCCGGTGAAGAGCAAAGACTTCAACTGGGACATTGTGGCCAACTTTTACCACAACACCAACCGCGTCGAGGAGCTGCCCTTCCCGCTCACGGTCGTGTTTCAGTCCGACGCCTTTATCACGGATGTGCACGAGGGTGGGGCCTTCCCCGGCCGCGCCATTACGGGCGTGGGGGCCAGCGACTTCGTGCGCGTGACGGACCCCAGCAGCTCCGATTACGGGAAGGTGATTGTGAGCGCGGCGGGCTACCCCACCGTCAACAGCCTGTTCACCTACGCCGGCAACCGCGCCCCGCGCTTCACCACCCAGCTCACCAACACGTTCACCTACAAAGGCTTGTCGCTGACTTCGCTGTTTGATTTCCGGGTGGGCGGCGTGGTCATCAATGGCAACGACTGGTACCAGACCCGCGTGGGCACCTCGCCCCGCACCGCCGACCGCTACAAGCAGGTCGTGTTCGATGGCGTGGTGAAGAATACGGACGGCTCGTACACCCCCAACACCCGCTCCGTGGAGCTGACCCAGACCTACTACACCAACATTCTGGGAGCCGTGGGCACAGCCTTCATCGAGGATGGCTCGTGGGCCCGCCTGCGCTACGTGGCCCTGAGCTACGCCGTGCCGGCCAGCCTGCTGAGCGCCACCAAGTTCATCAAGGGCGTGGAGCTGAGCGTGACCGGCCGCAACCTGGTGCTGCTGACCAACTACAGCGGAGCCGACCCCGAAACGGCGGCGGCCGGCGCGGGCGTGCGCGGCGGCGGCTCCAACGGCTTCGACTACGGCAACGTGCCCGCCACGCGCGGCGTGGACATGGCGCTGCGGGTCAATTTTTAGTCTGACCGTTGATGAAACGAAATAGAACGTCATGCTGAGCTTGTCGAAGCATCTCTACCGCGCAAGTAACTAATTGCATTGCGCGGTAGAGATGCTTCGACTGCGCTCAGCATGACGGCCAAACAACTAAACTCCTTCCCCTAATGAAACGATATATCCTCGGTCTCATCTTACTCAGCCTGCCGGCCCTTACCGCGTGCGAGAAGTTTCTCGACGTGAACAACAACCCCAACAACCCGGTGTCCTCCACGCCGAATTTCATTCTGCCGGGCATTATTTCCAACGGCATTCAAACGCAGATGTTCACGGCCCTGCGCACGCCGTTCATCACGCAGTACGTGGTGAGCCGCACGGCCAACAGCGGCGGCAACGACCAGTATTTTTTCACCAACGCCCAAAGCACCAACACGTTTAACTTCTCGTACTTTCAGTCGGGCGGCAATATTCCGGTGATGCAGAAGGCGGCCGTGGCCGAGGGTTCGCCCTACTACGTGGGCGCGGGCAAGATTATGCAGGCCCTGATTCTGGCCCACGCTACCGACATGCTGGGCAACATTCCGTACTCGGAAGCCTACCAGGGCGGGGCCAACTTCACGCCCAAGTACGACTCGCAGCAGCAGATTTATGCCACCATCAACCAGCTGCTCGACGAAGGCTTGGTGGAGATGCTGAAGCCGGCCAGCGCCAATTTCCGCCCGCTCTACAGCACTTCGCCCAGCGAAAGCGGCGACATCTTGTACAAGGGCGACGTGGTGAAATGGCAGCGCCTGGCCTACGCCCTGAAGGCCCGTCAGGCCCAGCACCTCACCAAAAAGAGCAGCTACGACCCCGCCGCCGTGCTGGCCCTGTGCGCCAAGGCCTTTCAGTCGTCGGCCGATGATGCCCAGCTGCAGTACCAGGTAGCCGTGTCGCCGCTCGCGAACACCACCAGCATCTTCGGCCCGACGCGGGCCAACTTCGGCGGGGCTACGTTTTCGCTTAACCTCATCAAATACCTCAACGGCACCACCTTTCCCGGGGTAACCGACCCGCGCTTTGGCGTGATGGTGCCCAGCACCAGCACCGGCGCGGCCCCCGGCGCGGGCACGGCCAGCACGGCCAACCTCACGCCCGGCTCCACGCTCACCGACTTCTACGGTGGCTGGTACGCCCGCGACCTGGGCTATTTCGAGGTGATTACCTACCACGAGGTCAAGTTTATTGAGGCCGAGGCTTACTTCCGGGCCAATAATAAGACGGCGGCCCTGGCTTCATTGAAGGAAGGCATCCGGGCGCACATTCGTAAAATGAGCGCCGGCGGCACGTTCTCGCCGCCGGCCGTGACGTTCCCGGCCATTACCTCGGCCCAGATTGAGGCGTACGTCGCCAGCGCGGCCGTGCCCCAGACCGAGGCGGCCCTCACGCTGCGCGCGATTATGGAGCAGAAGTACATTGGCATGTTCCTGAACCCGGACTCGTGGTCGGACCTGCGCCGCCTCGATTTCGACCCCGCCATCTACGTCAACTTCCAGTACCCGGTGTATTCGTCGGGCACCGGCCCGCTGCTGGGCAAGTACCCGCGCCGCCTGCTGCCGGGCGCTACCGAAGTTACCGTGAACCCCAACGCCGTGGCCGCCAACTACGCCGAAGTAGGGGCCACCTCGGACCAGGACTACGTGACCAAACCCCTGTGGTTTGACATGCCGTGAGGCAGTAGACGTTAGCCATCCTGAGCAGCGCGAAGGACCTTATCACCGACGAGTAATTTGCCGTGATGTGAAACGGTGCCGTCGTGATAAGGTCCTTCGCAAGCTCAGGATGACAGACGCATCTAAATGCATTCCGGCCATGCTCCATCCATTCCCTCAACCGACTTTACCTCCCATGAAATATATTCCCACCGCCCGCGCCCTCTGGGGTGGGCTCCTGGCCCTGGCCCTGCTGGCTACCGGCTGCAAAAAAGAGCTCGACGACTATTATACCGGCACGGGCCCGCAGTTTCCGACGCTGCTCACGACCAATTCCTTCGGCACGGCCACCAAGTATGCCACCGGCGAAACGGTGACGTTTGAGCTGCAGTTTGCGCAGCAAACCGACCCGATAAAGCAGATTGTGATTCTGCAGAAAGTGGAGCCCGCCCGCGACTCATCCGTGGTGCAGACCATTCCGTACGCGCCGGCCTTCTCGAAGCGCAAAAATGTGGATACGCTGGTGGTGAGCTACACCGTGCCCGCCGGAACCAACAAGGCCCTGGTGCGCGTGGATGCCCGCGTGGACAGCAACAACGGCTTGGCTAAAACCCGCAGCTTCTTCTTCCGCCTGGCCGAAGCCACCCCCACCATTGTCATCAACTCGGGCCCAACCAACGTAACGCTGCCCACCGCCACGGCCATTGGCGCACCCGGCGACATTATCCGCTACAACGTAACGCTGAACAAGGGCGGCATCAGCACCGCGCCGCTGCCGCCCGCCAGCATTGCCGTTATTCCGGCCGGCATTCTGTACAAGGACCTCGACAGCCTGGTAACCTACGCCAAAATTGGCACTGCCGCCGAGCGCCGCGTGGTGCGCACCAAGCTCACCGCCAGTGGGGCCGAACTCACTACCAACGTGGATATTCCGCTGCCGGCTGGCAGCGCGGGCCAGCCCATCACCTTCCGCTTCGAGGTGAAGGTGCGCACGCCCGCCCGGGCCGCCAGCGCTACCGCCGCCGCTACTTATACGCCCGCCGCTGCCACGCCCTTCGCGGCCGTGCGCACCGGCACGCTCATCTACACCGGTACCACCGGCGGCGACCTTGCGGCCTATGACCTGACGACCTTCGCTGCCGTGCCCGCCACCGGCCCGGCCACCAGCAAAGACCTGGTTATCAGCAGCACCGCCACCAACGTCGTGCAGTTCCGCACCCTGAGCACCGGTACCAAGCTGGTGCGCTCGACCACGGCTGCGTACGCGGCGGCCACGCTCACCAGCATCCGGCAGGCCTACAACGCCACGGCCGCCGCCGCCCAGGTAACCACGCTCGATAACATCGTGGTGGGCGACGTCATCATCCTCAAGCTGCGCGGGCTCGACCAGTACGCCGTGGTGCAGGTAACGGGCCTCAACCGCACCTCGACCACGGACGTGACGGTGAGCTTCAACGTGAAGGCGCTGTAGTTTCAGCCTGCTTCTCCGCAACGACTCGGGGCGCTTTCCAGCACGGAAGGTGCCCCGATTTATTTTTGAGCCAGTGCGGCTAACCGCTGATATAAGTTATCGACCAAAGCTGCGTTGCTTGAATCAAATTGCGTTTATAATGCTGTTTCACTACCTGAAATTTCCCGCTGTTCTTGTGTTGATTGGGGGACTAACGACCTGTTCGAACCCCAGGCAGTCGTTGCCCGCTGCTTATCCTGGAAATGAAGCGGTATCTACTCCGCAAGGAGTGCCGCGTGATTCGTCCACCAGCTATTTCCCGGTTGAGGCTGGGGAGAATCCTAACCGGATTGTTCCGCGCGACTCGCTGGAGGCGGTGCCCTACGAAAACACAATGGACTGCAAGGCCGCACTGCGATATGCCTCACAAGACCTGTTTAGCTTCCACGCGCCAGTCCTGTCCAACTATTTTCTGGGACGTTCTACCTACCGGTTTTTGTGGAGCCGGTCTTTCCATCCGCCCGTTTTGCTCACCCTAACAACAACCAATGTTGGCGGGTTGCTCACAACGCAATACCTAAACAAGCAGCCCGGTTGGACTGCTACCGCCGCCGAGCAACTGGAGAAACAGCAGCACATTGCCAAAGTAATTGCCTGGGTATATCGTAAAGGCGCTTTACCCTCCGATACGGCCCGGCTGGAAGCAGCCAGAACGGAAACGGAATTACTGGAACTCATAAAATCTCCATTGAAGATTTTGCGTGCGCCCCATGTAGTCCTCACGCAAGACCAAGTCCGGCACTTCAGGCAATTGCTGGCTAAAGCTGATTTCTGGCAGCTGCCTGGCTGCCAGCCTATTGGCATACTCGATGGGGCAAATTGGCTTCTCGAAGCCCATGAACCCACGCGCTACCACATAGTAGCCCGCCAAAGCCCGAACGGTAAAAACACTAGTTTCCGGCGGTGCTGCGAGTTCCTGCTGGAGTTAAGCCCCGCAAAAACGGAAGAGCGGTACTAGTCTCACTTCCCCCCGAACAGTCGGCCAAAGAAACCCTTCTTTTTGGCCGGTTTCACTTTGATTTTGACTTTTGATAACGGAGCCGCGCCCTCCGGCTTTTCGGCCGTTGGCGCGGGGCGCAGCACTATTGAGGGCCGGACCGGTGCTGGTACAGCAGCCACTGCGGGCGCTGCCGACGGGCTGGCCGGGCGCGGGGCCCCGGCCGGCGACTGGCCCAGGGCCAACTCGGGGCCAGCCTGGCCGGCGGTAATCACGCGCATGGGGCGGCTCTCGTTGTGCAGGCGGTCGACGGCCGTGACGTAGTAGGCGTAGGCCTGGCCGGGCACGGCAGTGGTGTCCACGAACGTGGCGGGGTAGCCGGGCGCGGGGCGCGGCAGGGCCAGAATGTGGCGCGGGTCGTTAGGAGTGGCGCGCTCATTGGCCTCGAAGCGGTACAGAACGTAGTAGGTGGCGATGTCGCCGTCGGCGGCGGGCGCGCCGCTTTGCCAGTTCAGCGTGACGTAGTGGCTGAGGCGGCGCAGGGTGAAGTTGGCCACGGGCAGCGGCGGCATGGCGTCCATCCAGGGCATGGTGGGGATGAGAGCGGGGTAGCGGAACAGCGTTTGGCGCAGCGAGTCGGTGGTGTGCAGCGGGTTGGTGAGCACCGATTTGGCCGAGAAGAACACGCTGCCCGGCACGTCGCCGTCGTAGCTGCGGTTCATCCGAATCTGGCGGGGCAGCTCGCGCGGGTTGCGCCAGGTGGTGTCGGAGCGCGTGCTTTCGAGCATGCGGTAGGTGCCGTGGCCAATGTAGAGGTGGCGGTCGAAGTGGTTGCGCGTCCACCATTCCAGCAGCACGGGGTAGGGCACGAGCTTAAAGTTGCTGCTCCAGTACAGCTGCGGCACGATGTAGTCAATCCAGCCCTGCTCCAGCCACAGGCGCGAGTCGGCATACAGGTTCGAGTAGGAGGGCTGCCCGGCGCGGGTGTCGGAGCCCAGTGGGTCGGCCGACTTGTTCATCCAGACGCCAAACGGCGAGATGCCGAACTTCACCCAGCGTTTGGCCGTGCGAATGCTGTCGTGCAGGTCGCGGATGAGGATGTTCACGTTTTGCCGCCGCCAGTCGGCGAGCTTGGCAATGCCGTCGGGGTTCTGGTCGCGGAAGGCGGCCTCGTCGTGAAACACCTGCCCGACGGCCGGGTAGGGGTAGAAGTAGTCGTCGAAATGCACCGCGTCGATGTCGTAGCGCCGCACCACGTCCAGAATCACGCGGGTGATGTGAGCGCGCACTTCCGGCAGGCCGGGGTTGTAGAGCAGCTGCCCGCCGTAGCGCAGAAACCACTCGGGGTGCTGGCGGTAGGGGTGGTTGGGGGCCAGGCGGCGCGTCACCGAATCCATGGTGGCGCGGTAGGGATTGAACCAGGCATGAAATTCCATGCCGCGCCGGTGCGCCTCGGTGATGAGAAAGGGCAGGGGGTCGTCGCCGTTGGCCGGGGCCTTACCCTGCACACCGGTCAGCCACTTGCTCCAGGGTTCGAGGTCGGACTTGTAAAAGGCATCCGAAGCGGGCCGGATTTGCACGAACACCGCGTTGATGCCGGCGCGCTGGCCGGCGTCGAGCAGGCGGCGGTAGTCGCGGCGATATTGTTCGGGCGCTTCGCCGCGCTGGTTGGGCCAGTCGATGTTCTCGACGGTGGCCACCCACATGCCGCGCAGCTCACGCTTGGGTGGTGCCGGGCCATCGGCGGCCACCTGGGCCCGCGCGGCGCTAAACAGGCCGCTACTCAGCAACCCCAGAAACAACAGAAGCCGGCCAGCGGCAAGAAAACGGACCATCAAACAGAATTGGCAACACGGAAACGCCCGCAAATTACGCCCGGGCTGCCAAAGCCCGGCTCAGGCCATCAGGGCCTGTAAAAACGAGCACCCCGCGCGGTTATTTTGGTCCGGCAGAACAAGTCGTTCTGCCGGACCGAAATAACCGCGCGGGGTGCTCTTCCCTATCGGGTGGCATTTAGCTTCAGGAGCCGGTCAGCTCCGTATCGGTTAGGGGCTGGTCGGGGGTATCGGGGCCGCCTTCGAGGCCATTGGTCTGGCTGGCATCGCCGTAGTCGCCGCGGATGCCCGCGCCATCGCCCATGTTTTCCTGGGTGCTGGTGGGAATAGCGCCGTCGGCAGCGGTGCCGGCTTCGGGGTTGCCGGTGGCATTTTGGTCGCGGTCGGTGCCTTGGGTGGGGGTTTCGCCGCCGGTGCTGGCCTGGTCGGGGCGCGGGTCGGTGGGGGTTTGCTCGGGCGTAGGCATGATGGAAGGGGGATTTTAGGATAAGGGAGAATGAAAGCGGGCCGCCTGGGTAGGTGTACGGCCGCAGCCCGGGGCGGTTGGGCCCACGGTGGCCAATGGTGAATTATTGCCCGGCCGGTGCCAACTTGCCAACGGGAAGCTGGCCCCGGCGCGTCCGCATTGCCAACCGCCCCCGTTTCACCTGTTCCCTTTCTCCTTTCCCCTTTACCCGCCGTGGCCAATTCCACCGACGACTTCTACCACCAGAAAACCGACGCCGAGCTGCAGTTTTTCGTTGACCACCCCGAACTCTATCAGCCCAGCCTGATTGCGGCCGCCCGCGGCGAGCTGCGCCGCCGGGGCGTGGTGCCAGCTATGGCCCCGCCGGCTGAATTCCCGCCCCTCACCTACGTGTCGCCCGCCGACACGGCCGCGCCCGTGGGCCTGCGCACCGGGCCACTCACACTGGGCCTGGCCGCCGTGCTATTCGTGGGCATGGGCGGCTTTTATGTAATGAAGCAAAAGGACAAACCGGCGGCCGCAGCCGAAAAGCCCCAGGCCCCGCCACATCTGGAAGAAGTGGCCACGTCCGTCATTCCCGACTACGGCGCGGCCGTAAGGGTGAGTGTGCAACGGCAGGTACAGCGCGTGCCGGCCGGCGAGCGCGCTACGGCTGCCCGGGCCACCATGCCCATGCACCAGTACCGCGAGCTAGCCAAACGCTTCTGGACGGCCGAATGCCAAACCGAGTACGTGGTCGACCGCGCCCGCCAAGGCAAGATGGACGCCGCCCTACCCGGCCACGTCGAATCGGCGATGGCGACGTGGGAGCAGTGGAACAAAGCCACGGTCTACCGTTATCAGTTTGGCCCGCAAATGACCCAGCATTTCGACGCCATGACGCGGGTGGCCCGGCAGCAGCAGGAAGGGCTGGCCGACCTGCTCATCGTGGCCCGCAACCCCCAGCCCTACGAAACCGCCAAAACCCGTCGGCGCGAGGCCGACGTAAACGACCTGCTCAGCAGCCTGCTGCCCAAGTCGCCGGTCACCGCAAAGCCCTACTCCGTGCTGGTGCGCAAAATGCACCTGTAGCGTAATCGGAGTGCCGGACGTTAAATCAGCCTCCACATTCCCAACAACTGGCAAAGTGGCCGGTTGCCCAGGCTGGCGCGCTCCTTGCCGCGCCGCTTCGCAATGGAAACCCCCGACCCCGCCCCTCCCGGCTCCACGGCCACCCTGGCGGCCCAGCTCTTCGCCCAAAAGCCGGAGGCTGAGCTGCTGTACCTGGCCCAGAATGCTGCCCGCTACCCGCCCGCCGTGGGGGCGGCGGCCGTGGCCGAGCTGGGCCGGCGCGGCCTGCTACCCGATACGGCCCGCCCACCGGCCCCGTCGCCCCCGGCCCCGCCCGAAACCTGGCCGCAGCTGCTGGGCCAGCTGCTGCGGGGGCTGTTCATTCCCTCGCGCCGCTTTCTGGCCACCCCGCTGCTGATTGATGCCTGCCTGCTGGTATTCGGGCTGATGGTGGGCCTCGGCAGCGTGTCGGCCACCGACCCTACCGGGCACCAGCTGGTGCAGTGGGGCTCGAATGTGTCGGGCCTCACGCTGCACGGGCAGCCCTGGCGGCTGCTCACGCACGTTTTCGTGCACGCCGGCCTCTCGCACCTGCTGATGAACATGTTCTCGCTCTGGCTGCTGGGGCTGTTGGTGGAAGACCGGACCGGGCCGCTGCGCCTGCTGCTGGTGTACCTGGCCAGCGGCGTGGGCGGTGGCCTGGCCAGCCTGTGGTGGCATGCTGCCCGGGGCGTCAACTCAGTCGGAGCCAGCGGGGCCATTTTTGGCCTCTACGGCCTGCTGCTGGTGCTGCTCATCAGCAAAAAGCTGGTGCTTGATAAGTCCGACCGTCGCGCCATGCTGGGCCTGGTGCTCTACCTCGTGCTGAGCAACCTGCTCTCCGGCCTCAGCGGCAACGTGGACAATGCCGCTCACCTCGGTGGGTTGGCCACCGGCCTTTTCATCGCCGGCCCGCTGGCCCTGCTGGGGCTGAAGGGTGGGTGGGAACACCTGGTCGGCCACGAGCAGAAGTGAACAGTTCGGGCGGCTTGCGGGTAGAACGTCCTGAGCAACACGTCAACCAGCACGTCATGCCGAGCGCAGCCGAGGCATCTCGCGTGCAGACACTAATCTTAATAAGTAGTCGTGCAAAATAATCGTAGCAAAAAAGGCGGTCATGCTGAGCTTGTCGAAGCATCTCTCCCGCTTCGTTGTATAGTTCTGACGAAGCGGGAGAGATGCTTCGACAAGCTCAGCATGACGTTTAAGAGTTAATACGCTTACTTCTGCACGACTACTTAATTGGATTACTTCAGCCTGCGAGATGCCTAGGCTGCGCTCGGTATGACGTTCTTTTGCTCACTGCTCACTGCTCACTGCTCACTGCTCACTGCTCACTGCTCACTGCTCACTGCTCACTGCTCACTGCTCACCACTCACCACTCACCAAACCTATGCAAGCTCTCCAGCTCGATGCGATTCACCAATCCGTGGTGCTGCGCGACATTCCCACGCCCACGCCCGGCCCCGGCGAAATTCTCGTGAAGCTGCACGCCGCCGCCCTTAACCACCGCGACGTGTTTATTCAGGAGGGTAAGTATGCCGGCATTAAGCTGCCCTGCACGCTTGGGGCCGATGGGGCCGGCGAGGTAGCTGCCCACGGTGCAGCCGTGCCCGCCGACGCGCCCGCCGTGGGGGCCCGCGTGCTCATCAACCCCGGCCTGCGCTGGGGCGACAACCCCCGCGCCCAGGCCCGCGAATTCGCCGTGCTGGGCATGCCCGACCCCGGCACCTTCGCCGAATACATCGTGCTGCCCGCCGAATACATTCGGCCGCTGCCGGCCCATCTTAGTTTCGAGCAGGGTGCGGCCTTGCCACTGGCGGGCCTCACGGCCTACCGGGCGGCCTTCACCCGGGCCCAGGTGCAGCCCGGCGAGCGCGTGCTCGTGACGGGTGTGGGCGGCGGCGTGGCCCTCACGGCCGTGCAGCTGTGCGTGGCCCGCGGTGCCGAAGTGTGGGTGACCTCCAGCGCCGAGGAAAAAATTGCCCGCGCCAAGAAGCATGGCGCGCAAGGCGGTATCAATTACAACGCCGAGAATTGGGTGAAAACCCTCACGCAGCAAGCCGGCGGGCCGTTCGATGTCATCATCGACAGCGCGGGCGGGGCCGCTTTCGGGCCATTGCTCGACGCGGCCGCGCCGGGTGGGCGCATCGTGTTTTTCGGCGGCACACTGGGCAATATCCCCGACGTGCCGCCCGCCAAGGTGTTCTGGAAGCAGCTCAGCCTGCTGGGCTCCACCATGGGCACGCCGCAGGATTTCGAAGACCTGCTGGCTCTGGTCACGGACAAGGGCATCGTGCCCGTGGTCGACGAAGTGTTTCCGCTGGCCGAAACCGAAGCCGCCCTGCGCCGCCTCGAAGCCGGCGCGCAGTTCGGCAAAATAGTGCTGAAAATAGGGTAGGAATACCCTTTGGAGCTGAGAAAAAATTCGCTTGAAAGCAGGACGTTTTCAAGCACCTTTTTTGGCTTATTAATTCGGGCTAAAACCTGTTTTTTGGGAATGAAATTGCGGTTTTTGTGGTTAGATAAACACGCGGGTAGCCGACTAAAAATCCGCGTGTTTTTGCCCATGAAATCTGCTGCCCAGTACCTCGAAAACCAAGTGTTCGAAGCCCGCCGTCCGCGCCGCGAATTGCAGCCCGTTGTGGCCTACGCCGCTGCCGTGGAGGCCATCGAGCAGGCCGTGGCCGACGCCGAAAAATACCGCTACCTCCTGATGCGCGCCTTGCGCCATACCGCGGCCGATACTGACGCACCGGTTGTACCCGGCACCTCTTTCTTTGCCGCCGAGGCTACCGTACTGCCGCTCTATCCCGGCCAACAACGGCAGGCAGCTTAGGCAGGCCCAAAAAAAGAGAATCCCCGGAATTTTATTTCGGCCCATCGGAACAAGTCGTTCGCCCGGGTCAAAATAAAATTTCGGGGATTCTCTTTTCTATGAAGCCAGGTAGGCGGCCAGCGCGGCCGCCTGCAGGCGCAGCTCCGGCACCGCCGTCGACTCGAAATAGGCGGGCCGGCGGCTGGAGCCCAGCGTAAATAACCCCGGCGAGGCCAGCCCATCATCGGCCAGCAGCGCCCCGTAGGCGTCGGTGAGCAGGCCCAGACGTAGCGGGTCGGGCGTGAGGTCGCCGGCTTCGCGCAGGCTCACCACCAGCGGGTCGGCAATGCGGGCGTAGTCGAGCAGTGGCCCCGCGCAGTTCACTACATGATGAGCCGTGAGCCAGGACCCCGCCTCGCCGTGCGGCCCCACCCGCACCCGCAGCAGGTCGCCTTCGGGGATGATTTCACGCACCGTGCCCACGTGCATCTTCACCAGTCCGGCCGCTGTGAAGGTGGCCACGGCCGCCGCGTTCTGGGGCGGGCTGCGATGGCGCGCCACGGCCCACAGGCCCGCCAGGTGCTGCAAAAAGCGGTGCTGTTCGGCCAGCGGCCACTTGGCCCAGATGCGGCCCAGGTCGGGGCGCAGCGCATCGAGCACCGGCTGCCAGCCAATGCCTTGGGCAGCAGCGGTCCGCAGCTCGCGCTTAAAGGCCGCCACGGCCCCATTCACGGTAGTTTCGGAGGCCAGCGCGGCGTAAAAATTGGGGTAGGGTGCGCTTACCGGCGCGTGGGCGGCGGGCCAGCGCCCATGCCGGGCCACTACGGTGATGGGGGCCTGATGCCCATCCTGGCGCAGGGCCAGCAGCACGTCCACCGCCGTCAGGCCCGAGCCGATGAGCAGCACCTGCTCGGCGGGGCCAATGCGGCGCAGGTTGCCCGCGGTCCAGGGGTCGGCGTGGAAACCGGGGTGGTGCAGGTAGCGCAGGTCGGGGCCGGCGGGTGGTGGGGGTGGAAAGTTGCCCAGCGCCAATACCACGTAGTCGCTCACGATGGTGGTGCCGTCGGCCAGCCGCACGGCGCGCTGGCCATTGGCCACCAGCGGGGCGGCCACGGCGGTGCTGCGGTGCCACTGCACCCCGGCGGGGCCGGCGGGCGGTGCCAGCACCTCGGCCAGCTCTTCGTGCAGGTAGCGGCCGTAGGCGGCGCGCGAGGCAAATTCGGGCGCACCTGCGCTGCTTTCGGGCTGCCGGGCCAGCCAGTGGGCGAAGTGGCCCGGCACCTCGGGGTATAAGCTCAATGCGCCGGGGCGCACGTTGAGCAGGTATTCGGGCCGGCGGGCGGTGTAGGCCAGGCCCGGGCCCGGGGCCTGGCGGGGCTCAATGAGGTGGATTGCGGCGGCGGCCAGGGCGGGTTGCCGCCGCAGCTGTAGTGCCAGGGCCGTACCCGCGAAACCGCCGCCCACAATGGTAATTACAGGACGAGCGGGTGAAATCACGGAAGTTGTAAGTGGGATAAAGTCAAACGGCATGCTCAGCATGGCGTGCCGTTTCAATGAAGCTATTGGCGCTACAGGTACCGGCCGGGCACCAGATAGTTCTGCACGTAGTCCTGAATGCCGTCTTCGAGGCGGGTGAACGGCTGGTCGTAGCCAATGCCCTGAAGCTTGCTCATGTCGGCCTCGGTGAAGTACTGGTACTTGTCGCGGATGTCCTCCGGCGTATCGCGGAAGTGAATATCAGCGGTGCGGCCCAGGGCCCGAAAGGTGTTCAGGGCCAGGTCGAGGAAGGTGCGGGCCTCGCCGCTGCCCAGGTTGTAGATGCCCGAATCGCGGCGGTGGTTCAGCAGGAAGAAGCACACTTCCACCACGTCCTTCACGTATACGAAATCGCGCATCTGGCCCCCGTCAGTGTAGTCGGGGTTGTGCGATTTAAACAGCGTCATCGAGCCCGACTGCTGAATCTGGTGGAAGGCGTGCATAATCACCGAGGCCATGCGGCTCTTGTGGTACTCGTTGGGGCCGTACACGTTAAAAAACTTCAGCCCGGCCCAGAAATACGGCTTTTCGGCCTGCTGCAAAGCCCAGTTGTCGAAGTCGTTTTTCGAGTCGCCGTAGGGATTCAGCGGGCGGTAGAGGGGGAACAGGGCCTCGTCCTGGTCGGAGTAGCCGAGGGTGCCGTCGCCATAAGTGGCCGCCGACGAGGCGTACACCAGCGGCAGATTATACCGCACGCAGGCCTGCCACATCTGCTTCGAGTAGTTCAGGTTCAGCAGGTCGAACACGGCCGGGTCCATCTCGGCGGTATCGGTGCGCGCGCCAAGGTGGAAAACGAACTCCACTTGCTCGTGGTGAGCATCGAGCCACTCGAAAAACGTTTCGCGGTCCACGTATTCGCGCAGCTTTTTGCCTTCGAGGTTGGCGAGCTTTTTCTCAATGGAGAAATTGTCGACCACGACAATGTCGTTGAAATTGGCCGCGTTCAGGCGGGAGACAAGGCAGCTGGCAATGAAGCCGGCCGCGCCGGTTACTACTATCATGGGGCAAAAATTAGGTCGGACGGCAAAGGTAAACCCCCGCGCCGCGTGGTGCGGGCTCTACCTTTGCCGCATGCGTTTCTTTCTGCTGCTTGTACCGCTGGCCCTGTTGCTGGGTTGCCATTCCGAAACTAAAAACGCCGCTCTTGTACCCGTGCGCGACGGCCTGGGCCGGGCCATGAGCTTGCCCGCCCACCCGCGCCGCGTGCTGGCCCTGGCCCCAAGCATGACCGAAATGCTGTTCGCCGTGGCCGACACGGCCACCATCGTGGCCCGCTGCCCGCAGGATAATTACCCCGCCGCCGTGTACCGCAAGCCCGTCGTGAACAACTACCCGCTCGATATGGAAAAGCTGGTGCTGCTGAAGCCCGACGTGGTGTTCACCGTCGAAGGCATCACCTCGGTTGATGATGCGCAACGGCTCCAGCAACTCGGTATTCCGGTGTACTACCTGCGGTTTCGACGGGTGGAGGACGTGTTTAAGGCGATGGAGGAAGTGGGCCGCCTGCTGGGCCGCTCGGCCCAGGGCCACCGTATGGCCGACTCGCTGCGGCAGAACCTCAAGGCACTCACCGTTTCAGCTGCCCGCCAGCCTGCTAAGCGGCCCCGCGTGCTGGCCATTACCTGGCAGGACCCTATTTACTGCTACGGTCAGAACACGCTTTTTACCGATGAAATCCGCCTCGCCGGGGGCCAGAATGCCGTTGCCGAAACCTTCCCGCAGCCCTATCCGGCCCTCACCCGCGAGTACATCCTTAAGCTAAACCCCGACGTGCTGCTCGGCGGCAGCTTCGAGAAGCTCGACAGCACCTTCTTCAAAAACTACCCCGAGCTGAAACGCATCAGCGCCTATCACAACCGACGCGTGTATCCCATTACCGGCAACCTGCTGGAGCGCCCCGGCCCGCGCGTGGTGGAGTCGGTGCGCGAGCTGCGAGAATTAATTAAAAATTGAGAATTAAAAATTAAAAATGGTCGGCCGACCAACGTACTAAGTCTTTCATTTTTCATTTTTAATTCTCAATTTTTAATTGAAGTCTCCTCGCTCACTGCTTTGGCTGGCCGCTGGCCTGCTCCTCACGCTGGCGCTGCTGGTGCTGGGCCTGCGCGTGGGCAGCTACAGTACCTCCTACGGGTTCATCCTGTACACCTTCCGGCACTACAACCCCGCCGACCCCGCCCAGCTGGCCCTCGTGGAGCTACGCCTGCCGCGTCTGCTGCTGGCGCTGCTGGCCGGGGCCAGCCTAGCCGTGAGCGGCTCCCTGCTCCAAACCCTCGTCAGTAATCCGCTCGCCGACCCTTACCTGCTGGGCACGGCCTCGGGGGCATCGCTGGGGGCTATTGCCAGCTACGTGCTGGTGCCTTCGCTCACGCTGGCGGGGGTGTATTTGCCGCCGGTGGCCGCGCTGGCGGGCGCGTTCGGGGCCACGGTGCTGGTGGTGGCGCTGGGCAGCCAGCGCGGCAAGATTTTACCGGCCCCGCTGCTGCTGGCGGGCGTGGCGGTGGGGGCGTTGGCGGCGGCCGTGGGCAGCCTGCTTACCTTTCTGGCTGCCGGTGAGGGGAGTTTGCGCAGCGTGGTGTTCTGGGCATTTGGCAGCTTCGAGCGGGCCGGGTGGAGCGTGCTGCCCTGGCCGGCCGCCGTATTGGGCAGCAGCCTAGTGGTGCTGGCCTTCCTGCAGAAGGACCTGAACCTGCTGCTGCTGGGCGAGGAGCGGGCCGCCGCGCTGGGCCTGCCGGTGGCGGCGCGACGTTGGCTGCTGGTGGGGCTGGCAGCGGCCCTCACGGGTGGGGTGGTGGCGCTGTGCGGGCCGGTGGGCTTTGTGGGGCTGCTGGTGCCGCACCTCACGCGGGGCCTGCTGGGTACGACCGGGCGCTACAATATGCTGGGCTGCGCGGTGCTGGGCGGGGCCTTCCTGCTGGCCTGCGACCTGCTGGCGCGCCTGCTCTATCCGCCGGCCGGGCTACCGGTGGGCTTGGTCACGGCCCTGTTCGGGGTACCCTTCTTCGTATATTTGCTGCGAAAAAAACAATCAAGCTACTAGCCTTTGGCTGTTAGCTATCAGCTTCTTTTTCGGAGGAAGCCAAAGAAAGCTAACAGCTAACAGCTAGTAGCTAAAAGCTTAGAAAATGATTTACGTCTCTCGCCAGGAACATTTTAATGCCGCCCACAAGCTGCACAACCCCAAGTGGAGCGACGAGCGCAACCGCGAGGTGTTCGGTCCCTGCGCCAATGCCAACTGGCACGGCCATAACTACGACCTCATCGTGACGGTGAAGGGCGACCCCGACCCCGAAACCGGCTTCGTCGTCGACCTCAAGGCCCTTTCGGACCTGCTGCGCACGCACATCACCGACCAGGTCGACCACAAAAACCTCAACCTCGATGTGCCCTTCCTGGCCGGCCAGATGGCCAGCACCGAGAACCTGGCCATGGCTTTCTGGGCAATCATTGAGCGCGAGCTGCCCGCCATCACGCCCGCCAGGCTGCACTGCGTGAAGCTGTACGAAACCCCGCGCAATTTCGTAGAGTACTTCGGCGGCTGAAGAAGGTAGGAGTTAAGAGTTAAAAGTCAGGAGTTGAGGCTTGGTCGATTCTGCCCAGCCACCTTCCAGAACAAGAACTCCTAACGCCTGGCTTTTAACTCTTAACTCAACAAATGAAATACTACTTGATAGCCGGCGAACGGTCGGGCGACTTTCATGCCGCCAACCTTATGCGCGAGCTGCGCGGGCAGGATGCCGGCGCCCAGTTCCGCTACTGGGGCGGCGACATGATGCAGGCTGAGGGCGGCGAACTGGTGCGCCACTACCAGGACCTGGCCATCATGGGCTTTCTGGAGGCTGCCACCAGCGTGCTCAAGTTTCGGGGCTACCTGAAGCAGTGCCAGGCCGATATTCTGGCCTACCAGCCCGATGTGCTGATTTTAGTGGACTACGCCGGCTTTAATATGCGCATGGCCAAGTTTGCCAAGGAGCAGGAAATTAAGGTGTTCTACTACATTTCGCCCAAAATATGGGCCTGGAACCAGGGGCGCGTCGAAAAAGTGAAGGCTTACGTGGACAAGATGTTCGTTATCCTGCCCTTCGAGACGGAGTTTTACCAGAAGTTCAATTACCCCGTCGACTACGCCGGCAACCCTACCGCCGACTCCGTGGCCGAGTTCCAGCCCACGGCCGATTTCCACGAGCGTAACCGTCTGGAGCCCGATAAGCCGATTATCGCGGTGCTGCCGGGCTCGCGCAAGCAGGAGATTGAGGAGATGCTGCACGAGATGATTGCCATTCTGCCGGGTTTTCAGGAATACCAGTTTGTGGTGGCCGGCGTGAATAACCTCGACCCCAATTACTACAAGCACTTTCACCGCAACGGCATCCGGTTCGTGTTCGACCAAACGTTCGACCTGCTGAGCCACGCCACGGCGGCGCTCGTCACAAGCGGTACGGCAACCCTCGAAACCGCTCTATTTGGCGTGCCCCAAATTGTGTGCTACCGCACCAGCGCGCTGAGCTACGCCATCGGTAAAATGGTGATTAAGGTGCCCTACATCTCGCTGGTAAACCTGATTGCCGGCCGCGAAGTAGTGAAAGAACTGATTCAGGGGGAGTTTACGGCCCGCAACCTGCTCGATGAGCTGCGCAGCCTGCTCACCGACCCCGCCTACCTGGCCCGCATGAAAGCCGGCTACGCCGAGCTACGCGAAAAGCTGGGCCAGCACCAAGCCGCCAAAAAAACCGCCGAGCTAATGGTGGGCTACCTGAGCGAAGGTCGCTGACAGCCGCCTGCATCCACTCGGTTGCCGAATCTGGGGCTGAGAGATGCTATAATGCTATTTTTTGACTTTGCTGGAAATGGAACCCCGGGCTTTGGCCTGGGGTTTTTTGCGTCCGGCTACGGCGGCGGCGCCAACGCCCGCTGGGTCTGCGCACTACGGGAGGATGGTAACGCTTCCGCAATGCTTTTGCCCATATATTTACACTTTCACCCCAACTGTTTTTATTCATGCAAGAACGTTACAATAGCGGGCCAACTGCTTCGAATGCACTGGTGGCCGCCGGCCGCCATTTGCGCCGCACCAGTGCCTTGGTACTGGCTTCGCTGGGCCTGGCAGCGGGCGCGCAGGCCCAACAAGCCACGCCTTACTTCCGGGCCGATGCCGAAGCCCGGAGTGCGGCGGCCGTGTCGCCGCTGGCCGCCGCCCTTACCCGGTCGCAGGCGCTCACGCTCGATGAAGCTGCCCTGCGCGCCGTGCTGGCCACGGCCCCGCCCGAAGGCCAGGCCAGTGCTCCGCTGGTGCTGGCCCTGCCCCGGCCCGATGGCAGCGTGGCCCGTTTCGCCGTGCGCGAAACGGCCGTGATGGCTCCGGAGCTGGCTCGAAAGTTTCCGAGCATCAAAACCTACGCCGGCGTGGGCCTCGACGATGCCGCGGCCACCGTGCGCCTCGACCTGACGCCACAGGGCTTCCACGCCCAGGTACTGGCCGGCGGTGGCAATACCTATTATATCGACCCCGTTGCCCGCACCGATAAACACCATTACCTCGGCTTTTTTCGGCAGGATATGAACCGCGCCGCCGCTGGCCCGGTACCGGCCTGCGACTTTGCGCCCACTGCCGCCGAGCTGAAAGAAACCCGGGTGCGGCTGGCGGCCGCTACTGCTTCGGGCAAGTCGCTGGCCAGTGGCTCGCAGCTGCGCACCTACCGCCTGGCCCTGTCCAACACCCCCGAATACGCCGTAACCAAGGGCAACACGGTAACTAGCGTGCTGGCGGCCGAAGTCACGACCGTGAACCGCGTGGTGGGCGTGTATGAAAAAGAGCTGGCCGTGCGCATGGTGCTGGTGGCCAACAACGACCAACTGGTGTTTCTGAGCGGCATCGGAACGCAGCCAGTGCCTGCATTCAGCAACAGCGACGGGCCGTCGTTGCTGGGCCAGAACCAGGCCAACGTCGACCGCATCATTGGCAATGCCAACTACGACATTGGCCACGTGGTGAGCACCGGCGGTGGCGGCATTGCCGGCCTGGGCGTGGTGTGTTCCTCGACTCGAAAAGCGGCGGGCGTAACCGGCCTGCCCAATCCCGTGGGCGATGCCTTCGACATCGACTACGTCGCGCATGAGATGGGCCACCAGTTTTCCGGCAACCACCCTTTCAATGGCAACGCGGGCAGCTGCGCGGGCGGCAACCGCAATCCCAGAACAGCCTGGGAGCCGGGCTCGGGCAGTACCATCATGGCTTACGCCGGTATCTGCACCTCGACCAATAACTTGCAGCCCAACTCCGATGCCATCTTCCACACCGGCAACTATCAGGAGATGCGGGCCTTCATTACCGCCACGGCAACCTGCGGCACTGACTTGCCCACCGGCAACACGGCCCCCGTGGTAACGGCCCCGGCCAGCGGCAAAACCCTGCCCATCGGCACGCCCTTTAAGCTGACGGCCACGGCCACGGATGCCGAAAACGACCCCCTGACCTACATGTGGGAGGAACTGGACTTGGGCTCGCAGCGAGCCCCGAACGATGCCCAGGTAGCCAACGATAATGTCCCGCTGTTCCGCTCCTTCGTGCCTTTGCTGGACGGCACTCGCTACTTCCCGCGCCTCACCGACCTGGTGAACAACACTACCGTCATCGGCGAGCGACTGCCCACCGTGACGCGCGCGCTGAAGTTCCGCTGCACGGCCCGCGACCAGCACAGCGGCCCGGCCGGCGTGATTGGTGGCGTCGACTACAGCGACTTTGTGGACCTGAACGTGACGAGCACCGCCGGCCCCTTCGTGGTTTCGGCCCCCAATACGGCCGTGAGTTGGACCGGCGGTACCGCTCAGACGGTGACCTGGGCGGTGGCTGGTACCGACGCGGCCCCCGTAAGCTGCGCCACCGTGAACCTGCGCCTGAGCCTCGACGGCGGCCTTACCTACCCGGTGCTGCTGGCTGCGGGCGTGCCCAACAATGGCACGGCCTCGGTAACCGCGCCCAACGTGGCAACGGCGCAGGCCCGCGTCATGGTGGAATCGGCCGACAACTATTTTTTCGACATCTCGAACGTCAACTTTGCCATCGCGCCGGGCCCCGGGGCTACCATCACCAGCTTCACGCCTACGAGCGGCCCGGTGGGCACGGTGGTTACCCTCACGGGCACCAACTTCACGGGTGCCACGGCCGTGAGCATTAACGGCACGGCTGCTGCGTTCACGGTAGGGTCGGCCACCAGCCTCACCGCGACGGTGGCGGCTGGTACCACCAGCGGCCTCATCAGCGTGACTACGCCGGCCGGTACGGCCGTGTCGGCCGCGCCGTTCCTGGTAGGTGTGCCGCCTACCATTGCCAGCTTCACCCCCGCCACCGGCGCAGTGGGTAGCACGGTGGTTATCACGGGTACCAACTTTACGGCGGCCTCGCAGGTAACTTTCGCCGGTATCAATGCGCCGGTCTACTCCGTGAACTCGGCCACCCAGATTACCGTGATGGTGCCCATTGGGGCCGTTACGGGCACTATCGCCGTGACGACGCCGCTGGGTACGGGCACCTCGGCTACCAGCTTCACTATTCCGGCGGCTCCGGCCATCACCTCGTTTTCGCCCACGGTCGGCGTGCCCGGTACGGTCGTCACGATTAACGGCAACAACTTCACCGGCACTACCCGGGTAACGTTCAACGGCACGGTCGCACCGGTATTCACGGTGGTTTCGGCCACCCAGATTACCGTAACCGTACCCGTCGGCGCTACCACGGGGCTGCTCACCGTGACGACGCCCAACGGCATTGCCGTTTCCACTACTCGTTTCACGGTGCAGGTACCGGTCATCACCTCGTTCACGCCCCCCAGCGGCCCAATTGGTACGCAGGTAACGATTAATGGCAACTACTTCACCAATACCACGCAGGTAACCTTCAATGGCGTTGTTGCTCCGGGTTTCGTGGTAGTCTCGGCTACCCAGATTACCGTAACCGTACCGGCCGGTGCCACTTCGGGCCCCATCGTCGTGACCGCGCCCCTGGGCAGCGGCACCTCTGCCACCCCTTTCCTTATATCGCCACCCAACGACATGTGCGCGAATGCCGTGCCGCTGAGCTGCGGGCAAACCCTGACCGGTACCAACTTGGGGGCTACGGCCACCGGCGACCCTACTGGCAGCTGCGGTACTGCCGTCAGGCAAGGTGGGGTATTCTACACGGTGGTGGGCACCGGGGCCAGCATGACCGTCTCGACCTGCAACGCCACTACGGACTTTGACACCCAGCTATTCGTTTACGCTGGCCGTTGCGGCAACTACACCTGCGTAGGGGGCAACGACGACGTTGATAACACCACTACGTGCTCGGAAGTGGTATTCACTTCGAGATTTGGCACCACGTATTTTGTCTTCGTCAATGGCTATAACAGCACCGATACCGGCAACTTCGGGCTGACGCTGACCTGCGCCACGCCGCCCGCCGCTCCGGTTATCGCCAGCCTGAGCCCCGCCAACGGCCCGGTTGGCAGCACCGTCACCGCCACGGGTAGCAACTTCACCTCCACAACCGGTGCCACCATCAACGGCGTGGCCGTTACTGGCTTCACGGTAGTGAATGCGACTACTGTCACTTTCATCGTGCCTGCCGGTGCCGCTACCGGCAATGTGGTGATAACCACGGCCACTGGTATTCCCAGCAATGGCGCGGCTTTCACCGTAACGACGGCCACGGCCACGGCCCAGGCCCAGCAAAGCGAGTTCAGCGTGTACCCCAACCCCGTAGCGGGCCAGGGCACCCTAAACCTGAAGCTGGCCGCCGCCACCGCTTCGGCGCAGGTAACCCTGCGCACCGTGCTGGGCCAGACGGTAGCTACCCGCACCTTCAGCGGCAGCGCCACCGAGCTGCCCCTGAGCGGCCTGGCCGCCGGCACCTACCTGCTTACCGTGCAGGCTGCCGGCCGCACGCCCAGCGTGCAGCGCGTGGTGGTGCAGTAGCGTTAGTTAAAGAATGCAAAAGCCCGTCTGGTTAAGCCAGGCGGGCTTTTTGCGTTTAAAGCGGGAAGGTGAGAGCGGGGCTGCCGGGGCATTTAGCCCACGGGGAAACCACGGGCTGCGGGCAAGCCAAAATGTTGGTGTTGAAAAAAAGTAAGTCTTTTAGTACTTGAGTACTAAAAGACTTACTTTTAACACTGTACTTATCTCTCTTTTTCTATGAAACAACTTTCCTGCAATTTGGCGGCTCCTTTGGGGTCGGGTGCTCCGGCTGCGGCCGGCGCTGGTACTCGTCTGAAACAGTTCGGTGCGCTGTTACTGCTCGGGCTGGGTCTCGCTTCCGTAGCGCAGGCCCAGCAGCGGCCGGCTCCCAACTTCTTCACGGCCGACGCGGCGGCCAAATCGGCGGCGGCGAAGTCGCGCCTGACTCCCGCCCTGCGCCACGCCCAGGCCCTGAGCCTCGACGTGCCCGGCCTGCGGGCCGCCCTGGCCACGGCCCCACCCGAAACCCAAGCCACCGCCGCCCCGCTGGTGCTGGCGCTACCGCTGCCCGACGGCAGCACCGCCCGCTTCGCCCTGCGCGAGGCCCCGGTGATGGAGCCCGAGCTGGCCGCGAAATTCCCCGGAATTAAAACCTACGCCGGGGTGGGCCTCGACGATGCCGCTGCCACCGTGCGGCTCGACCTGTCGCCCCAGGGTTTTCATGCCCAGGTGCTCACCGACGATGGCAACAGCTTCTACATCGACCCGGCTACCGCCACCGACGCCCGGCGCTGCCTGAGCTTTTACCGCCGCGACATGGACCGCGCCGCCGCCGGGGCGGGCAGTTTCAGCTGCGGCTTTAAGCCCTCGCTGGCTGATAAGCAGGCCACGGCCCAGCGGCAGGCTGCTGCGGCCAAAACGAACGCTACCACGGCCGGCCGCAAGGATAAGCTGCTCCTGCGCACCTACCGCCTGGCCCTGGCCAATACCCCCGAATATGCCCTGACCAAGGGCAACACCGCTGCCGGCGTAATGGCCGGTGAGGTAGCCACCGTGAACCGCGTGGTGGGCGTGTACGAGCGCGAGCTGGCCGTGCGCCTGGTGCTGGTGCGCCACAACGACCGCCTGATTTTCCTGAGCGGCACCGGCCCGCAGCCGCCCACGCCCTACGATAACTTCGACGGCGGAGCCATGCTGGCCGAAAACCAGGCCAACATCGACCAGCTCATCGGCCCCAACCACTACGACATCGGCCACGTGGTGAGCACCGGCGGCGGCGGCATTGCCGGCCTGGGCGTGGTGTGCAACGACGGCCTGAAAGCCGAAGGCGTCACCGGCTCGCCCAGCCCCGTGGGCGATGCCTTCGACATCGACTACGTGGCCCATGAGATGGGCCACCAGTTTGCCGGCAACCACACGTTCAACGGGGAGGCCGGCTCCTGCGGCGGCGGCAACCGCAACCCGGGTACGGCCTTCGAGCCGGGCTCGGGCAGCACCATCATGGCCTACGCGGGCATTTGCACCTCGGCCAATGACCTGCAGCCGAACTCCGACCCGTTTTTTCATACCGGCAACTACGAGGAAATGCGCGCCTTCATCGAGAGCGGTACCTGCGCCGTAGCCACGCCTACCGGCAATACGGCTCCGCTGGTGAGCGGCCCGGCCAATGGCAAAACCCTGCCCGTGGGCACGCCCTTCAAACTGAAGGCCCAGGCTGGCGACGACGACGATAACGCTGTAACCTACCTCTGGGAAGAAATTGACCTCGGCCCGGCCGATGCCCCCAACGACCCGCAGGTGGCGGGCCGCACCGTGCCGCTGTTCCGCAGCTTCGTGCCCTCGGCCAGCCGTACCCGCTACTTCCCCCGCCTCAGCGACCTGCTGAACAATACCACCGTATTCGGCGAGCGCCTGCCCACTGTGAGCCGCACCCTGAAGTTTCGCTGCACGGCCCGCACGGCACAAAGCGGCCCCTCGGGCGTGGTGGGCAGCGTGGCCTACACCACCCCCGTCGAGCTGGGCGTGACCCGTTCGGCCGGTCCTTTCGCGCTCACGGCTCCCAACACCGCCGTAACCTGGGTGGGCGGCTCGGCCCAGGCCATAACCTGGAACGTGGCCAACACCACCGCCGCTCCCGTCAGCTGCGCCCGCGTCAGCATCCGCCTCAGCCTCAATGGTGGCCTGACCTACCCCACGGTACTGGCCGATGACGAGCCCAACGACGGTAGCGCCGTGGTACTGGTGCCCCGCCTCGCGGCCGCCAACCCCCACGCCCGCCTAATGGTGGAGGCCGCCGACAATTACTTCTTCGATATTTCAAATACCGACTTCACTATTGTGCCAGCCGTGGCCAGCCCTACCATCAGCAGTTTCTCGCCCACGGGTGGGCCAGTTGGCACGGTAGTCACCATCCTGGGGTCGAATTTTGGCCTGACCACCGCCGTGAAATTCAACGGCCGGGCCGCTGCGCGCTTCACCGTGGTTTCGGCTACTCAACTCTCGGCCACCGTGGCGGCCGGCAGCACGACCGGTCTTATCACCGTAATGGGCTGGAATGGGTCGGCTACTTCAGCCACTGCGTTTGTGGTGGGCACCGCACCCGTTGTTAGCAGCTTTGCCCCGGCCACCGGGCCGGAGGGCGCTACTGTCGTCATCCGTGGCGTAGGCTTCACCGGAACCTCGCGCGTGACGTTCGACGGCATCGCCGCCACATTTACCCTGAACTCGGCCACCCAGATTACCGCGACTGTGCCGGTGGGCGCGACTACCGGCCCCGTAGCCGTGACTACGCCCGTGAGCACCGGCCAGTCGGCCAGCAGCTTCGTGGTCATTCAGGCTCCCGAAATCGCGGCCTTCACGCCCGGCCGTGGTCCGGCCGGCACGGTAGTCACCATCAGCGGCAACAACTTCGTGGGTACTTCGCAGGTGACGTTTGGCGGCGCGGCGGCCACTTACACCGTGAACTCGGCCACCCAGATTACGGCCACGGCGCCCGCTGGCGTGGTTACCGGCCCCATTCTGGTAACGGGCATTGCCGGCGTGGGCACTTCGCCCACCGACTTTCTGGTGCCGCCGGCCAACGACCTGTGCGCCAATGCTGTGCCCATTGCCTGCGGCCAGACCCTGGTTGGTACGACCATCGGAGCCGATGCCATCGGCGACCCCACCGGCAGCTGCACCGAAAGCGTGGATGGCGGCGGCGTATTCTACCGTTTCGTAGGCAACGGCCAGGCCGTGGTCGTATCGACCTGCACCCCCACTACTAACTACGACAGCAAGCTGTTCGTGTACTCGGGCACCTGCGGCAGCCTCACCTGCGTGGGTGGTAACGACGATGGCCCCAGCTGCAGCACTACCGCTTCGGAAGTAGCCTTTACGTCGGTGGCCGGCACGCCCTACCTCATCTTCGTGAGCGGCTATGCCGGGGCCGTCGGTCCCTTCGGCCTTAGCGTAACCTGCGGCCCGGCCCGCCCGGGCACAGCCGCCAGAGCCGGCCGCCCGGTGCAGTCCGGTGGCTTTAGCGTGTATCCCAACCCGGTAGGGGGCCAGGGCACCATGCACGTAACGCTCTCCGCCGTTGCCACCTCGGCCAGCGCCACCCTGCGCAACGTGCTGGGCCAGCCTGTGGCCACGCGCCGCTTCAGTGGCCTCGCCCTCGACCTGCCGCTAAGCGGCCTGGCCGCCGGTACCTACCTGCTAACGGTGCAGGCCGATGGGCAGGCTCCCATTACCCGCCGTGTGGTAGTGGAGTAGAAGACAGCTGACATTAGGAATAAAAATGCCCGCCTGATAATTCATGCGGGCATTTTTAATGTCTAATTGTTAACTGCTTACGCCGCTCGCATGTGGCGCAACGGCGACTTCTCGAACTTGCTGCGGCAGTAGCTCAGGTTGATTTGCAAGGCATCTGACTCTGCTTCGGAGGGCATTTCGAACATGGCATCGGTCATGATGCTTTCGCAGATGGAGCGCAGGCCGCGCGCGCCGAGGCGGTACTCGTCGGCCTTCTCTACGATGTACTCCAGCGCATCCTCGGTGAAGCTAAGCTCGATGTTCTCCATGCCGAACAGGCGCTTGTACTGGCGCACGAGCGAGTTTTTGGGCTCGGTCAGAATCAGGCGCAGCGTGCTGCGGTCGAGCGGGTTGAGGTGGGTGAGCACCGGCAGGCGACCAATCAGTTCAGGAATCAGGCCGAAGCTTTTGATATCCTGGGCCGACACGTAGCGCAGGAAGTTCTGCGTGTCCACCTGCTCATCGAGGTTGGTTTTGGCGAAGCCCATGGGCTTGGTGTTCAGGCGGCTCTTGATGATGCGGTCGAGGCCCGAGAACGCGCCCCCGCAGATAAAGAGGATATTCTCGGTGTTCACCGAAATCATCTTCTGCTCGGGGTGCTTGCGGCCCCCCTGCGGTGGCACGTTGATGTTAGTACCTTCGAGCAGCTTGAGCAGCGCCTGCTGCACGCCCTCGCCGCTCACGTCGCGCGTGATGCTGGGGTTGTCGCTCTTGCGGGCAATCTTGTCGATTTCGTCGATGTACACGATGCCGCGCTCGGCAGCTTCCAGGTTGTAATCGGCCGCCTGCAACAGACGGGTGAGGATACTTTCCACGTCTTCGCCCACGTAGCCGGCCTCAGTCAGCACGGTGGCATCGGCGATGCAGAAGGGTACTTGCAGGATTTTGGCCAGCATCCGCGCCAGGAAGGTTTTGCCGGTGCCGGTTTCGCCCACCATGATGATATTGGACTTCTCAATCTGCACTTCGTCTTCCTGGGGCTTCTGCATCAGGCGCTTGTAGTGGTTGTACACGGCCACGGCCATCACGCGCTTGGCTTCGTCCTGGCCCACCACGTATTGGTCGAGGTGCTCCTTGATGGCCTTGGGCTTGATGAGGTTGAACTTGGGCTGCTTGCCGGCTTCCTGGGCCTTGGCCTCCTCGGTGAGGATGTGCTGGGCCTGGCCCACGCACTGCTCGCAGATGTGGGCATTGATGCCCGAAATCATGACGGCAACTTCACGCTTGCTCTTATTGCAAAAGGAACAGGATATTTCAGCCACGGAAAAAGGAATAGAAGAGGGTGGGAGGGCTGTCTTTTGGACAAGCGGGCTCAAAGATACGACAGGCCCAACGTCGACGGCCAGAAAAAAGGTGCCTCCATCCGAAGTAACCCCTACTATCATTAGCCGATACTGGCCGGGCAGTCAACTCAAAGCCAGTTCAGTGTCCGCTCAGCCAATGGCCACAGGGTAAGAAAAAAGCTCCTGCCAATTCAGCAGGAGCTTTTTTTATCGTCTCTAGAATCCGGGAAATCCGAAGAAATCCGACGAATTCGTGACTAGGCTTTCTTCTTCTCCAGCACTTCGTCAATCAGGCCATACTCTTTGGCCTCGTCGGCGCGCATCCAGTAGTCGCGGTCCGAATTGTCGTGGATTTCCTGGTAGGTTTTGCCGGTGTGCTGCGCCAGAATGTCATACAACTCCTTCTTCAGTTTCAGGATTTCCCGAGCCGTAATCTCAATGTCCGACGACTGTCCCTGCGCGCCGCCGCTTGGCTGGTGAATCATCACCCGGGCGTGGGGGAGGGCCGAGCGCTTGTTAGCAGCACCGCCCGCGAGTAGCACGGCGCCCATCGAAGCGGCCAGACCGGTGCAGATGGTGGCCACGTCCGGGTTCACATACTGCATCGTGTCGTAGATGCCCAGGCCGGCATACACCGAGCCGCCGGGCGAGTTGATGTAGAGCAGGATGTCCTTCTTGGCATCGGCCGACTCCAGGAACAGCATCTGCGCCGTCAGAATGTTGGCGATGTAATCGTCCACGGCCGTGCCCAGGAACACGATGCGGTCCATAATCAGGCGCGAAAACACGTCAATTTCGCGGAAGTTCTGTGGCCGTTCCTCAATCACTGAGCGGGTCATGTTGGTGGGCAGCATCATGCCGTTGCGCACCTGGCCTTCCATGTGGTTCAGGTACTGGTCTACACCCAGGCCGTTGAGGCCCTGTCCTTTCACCGCGAACTTGCGAAACTCTTGTCTATTCAGTAATGGATTCATGGGAGAAAAATGGCGCGCAGGCCGCAGCTTGCGCAGGTGATGTTTGAGGTTAGAATGACGAGCGAAGAAAGCAAATGTTGTTGGAACCCCAACAAAAAAGCCCCTACGTTTCCGTAAGGGCTTTTCCAAATACTGGTCTGCGTAGGGCAGCGCGAAGGCTTAGCTATGCAGGGTCCGGAATTCTTCGGCCGTTACGGGCTTGTCCGTAACAACAACTTTGCCGCGCAGGTTTTCGATTACTTTCTCTGCCAGAATGGCCTCGTACTCGCTCACGTAGTTCTTGCCGTTTTCCTGCTTCAAGAAGCTGTCGGCGTAGCTGCGCATCGACTCGCGCATCTCGTCGGGCATGTTGGGCATGTTGAACTGGCCCATGATTTTGTCGAGCGTGCGGTCCACAATCTCGTCGTTGCTCACCTTCAAGCCGGCGTCTTCCACCACCTTGTTGCGAATCATGCTCCACTTCAGTTCTTTCTCGTAGTCGGCGTAGTGCTCTTCCACCTTCTCGGCGGTCAGTTTGCCTTCGTTGGCGCGCACCAGCCACTTTTTGAAGAACTCCGTGGGCACCTTGATTGCGGTTTTGCTTACCAGCTGCTCCACGATGCTGTTGTTCATCGCGCCATCGCTCTCGCGGTCGTAGTTCTCCTGAATGGTTTCGCGCACTTTGGCGTCGAATTCTTCCTGGCTCGATACGGCATCGGGGCCGAATACTTTGTCGAACAGCTCCTGGTTCATTTCCGGGGCGGCCGTGCGGTTCACCTTCTCCACGCTCAGTTCGTAATTACCGGTGGCCTCCGCAGCTTCCGTCTTGCTCAGGCCGGTGAAGTTCGAAATCGAAGCCGCGTCGTTGCTGAAAGCCGCCTGCAGGTCGAAGCTCACCACATCACCCGCCTTCTTGCCGATGAAAGGAGCCGAGTCGCCGGTTACCTTGGCGATGGGCAGCAGGATGGTGCGGCCTTCGGCCTCTTCACCTTCCTTCTTCAGTTTGCCGAACAGGTAGTCGCCCGCCTCCGACTCGTCGGGGTTGGTCGTCTCGCCGTACTGACGCGCAATTTGCTCGTTGGTCTGGTTGAGGGTTTCCTCGTCGAGGCTCACCTGGTGGCGCTCCACGGTGAGGTCGGCGGGCAGCTCGAAATCGGGCAGCAGGCCCAACTCAAATTGAAAAGCGAAATCCTTGTCCGTGTCGAAATTAACTTCCGACGGCACGGGCAGGGGCTCGCCCAGCAGCTTCACGTTGTTCTCCTTGATGTAGGAATCCACCGCTTTGCCCAGCATTTTGTTGATTTCCTCGCCCAGAATGCCTTTGCCGTACATCTTGCGCACCATGCCCACGGGCACCATGCCCGGGCGGAAACCCTTTACCTGGGCGCGCTTGGTGTACTCTTTAATCTGTTTTTCGACGGTGGGCGCGTAGTCGGCTTCGGTCAGGTTCACGGTCAGCAGCCCGGTCAGCTGCTCGTCGTTCTTGTCGAGAGTAATGTTCAAAACAGGGAGCCAGCTGCTGCCGGCCAGATTGAAAGGTTGAAAAAAAAGCCTCCAGCCTATACGACTGAAGGCCTACATCAGATTGAAAGTGCGGATAGAGGGACTCGAACCCACACGCCTTGCGGCACCAGAACCTAAACCTGGCACGTCTACCAATTTCGCCATATCCGCAATATGAGCGCCCGTCGCCATTTGCTACGGGCCCGCAAAGGTACTCGGGAAAGTGTTTGCGTGCAAAAGGGTTTTGTAGTTAGGGTGCAGGAGGACCACCCAAACAATGAGAACGTCATGCAGAGCGCAGCGAAGCATCTTGCCCGCCACCGTTGAATCAATCTTTGGAGCATTTTAGCTTACTAATTGCGGGCATGATGCTTCGCTGCGCTCTGCATGACGTTTTTTCCTAACCAGCGCCGCCCGGCCACCTTTTCCGCCCGCTAGTTGTTACTTTACCTATTATGCCTCCCGTTATCTCTCCCGAAGCCGAGCGCCAGGAAATCCTGCGCCACTACCGTCGCCTGCTGCGCACCGCCAAGCCGTACCTGAAGGACGGCGACCCCAAGCTCATCAAAAAAGCCTTCAACCAGAGCCTGGAGGCCCACAAGGAAATGCGCCGCAAATCGGGCGAGCCCTACATTCTGCACCCGCTGGCCGTAGCCCAGATTGCGGTGGAGGAAATCGGCCTCGGCACCACCAGCATTGTGGCCGCTCTGCTGCACGATGTGGTGGAGGATACGCCCACCGAAATTTCCGACATCGAGCGCGAGTTTGGCAGCAAAGTAGCCCGCATCATCGACGGGCTGACCAAGATTTCGGGCGTATTCGAGTACGGTACCAGCGAGCAGGCCGAAAACTTCCGCAAAATGCTGCTCACGCTGAGCGAGGACGTGCGCGTGATTCTCATCAAAATCGCCGACCGCCTGCACAACATGCGGACCCTGGATTCGATGCCGCGCCACAAGCAGCTCAAAATCGCGTCGGAAACGCTGTACCTGTACGCGCCGCTGGCTCACCGCCTCGGCCTCTATACTATAAAGAGTGAGCTGGAGGATTTGTACCTCAAATTCACCGATACGGAGATGTACAACGAGCTTCGGGTTAAAGTGCGCCAGAGCCAGGCCGCCCGCAACCGCTTTATCAAGGAGTTTGTGCAGCCGATTGATGAGGAGCTAAAGGTGCAGGGTTTCGAGTACGAAATCAAGGGTCGGCCCAAGAGCATCTACTCTATCCTCAAAAAGATGAAGAAGCAGAACATCACCTTCGAGGAGGTGTATGACCTGTTTGCTATTCGCGTAATTCTGGATGTGCCGCCGGAGCAGGAGAAAGCCGCCTGCTGGCAGGTATACAGCATTGTGACGGACTTCTACCAGCCCAACCCCGACCGTCTGCGCGACTGGGTTTCCACGCCCAAAGCCAATGGCTACGAAAGCCTGCACACCACCGTAATGAGCCGGGCCGGCCAGTGGGTAGAAGTGCAGATTCGCTCGCGCCGCATGGACGATATCGCCGAGAAAGGCTACGCCGCCCACTGGAAATACAAGGACACTGGCAGCATCCAGCCCGAAAGCTCGCTCGAAGGCTGGGTGAACAAGGTGCGCGAGATGATGGAGTCGAACAACTCCAGCGCCCTCGAATTCATGGACGAATTCCGGCAGAACCTGTTCGTGAAGGAGGTTTATGCCTTCACGCCCAAGGGCAAGCTGGTGATTCTGCCCGACAAGGCCACCGCGCTCGATTTTGCCTTCGATATTCATTCCCAAATCGGCATGCACTGCCTCGGGGCCAAGGTAAACCAGAAGCTGGAACCGCTCAGCTACCAGCTGCACAACGGCGACCAGGTCGAAATCCTGACCTCGCACAAGCAGCGCCCCACGGCTGAATGGCTCAATTACGTCATCACGACCAAGGCGCGCTCCAAAATCAAGGATTTCCTGCGCGACGACAAGCGCGCCAAAGCCGAAGACGGCCGCTTCCTGCTCGAAAAGCGGCTGGAGCTCATCGACGTGCCTTTTACACAGGACAATTTTAACCGCCTGCTGACTTATTTCAACGCGGCCAGCGCCCAGGAGTTCTATTACCGCCTGGCCGTGGGGCAGATTGATGGCCGCGTCATTCGCGAGTCGCTCTTTAGCTCTGAAAAGCCGCTACCGGCCGTGCTCGAACCCAAAACCTTCGACAATGAGGTTCAAAAAATTCGAGGCGTAAAACCGGATATGCTCGTAGTAGGGGAGCACACCGACAAGTTTAACTACAGCATCGCCCGCTGCTGCAACCCCATCCCCGGCGACGACGTGTTCGGCTTCGAAACCGACCAGGGCCTTATCATTCACCGCACCAGTTGCCCCCGCGCCGTCGACCTCATGTCGAACTACGGCAACCGCATCGTGCGTGCCAAATGGACCGAGCAGCTCGAGCTGGCCTTTCTGGCCGGTGTCCGCCTCAAGGGCTCCGACCGCGTGGGCCTCGTCAACGACGTCACGCGCATCATCAGCACCAGCCTCAAGGTGAACATGCGCTCCATCACGATTACGGCCGATGACGGTTTCTTTGAAGGGCAGATTATGGTCTTCGTCAACGACACCGACCATTTAACCAAGCTCATCCAGCGCCTCAAAAAAGTCGACGGCGTACTCCAGGTCGAGCGGTTCGATTCGTAGAAGTGAACCCACCCAAGCCCAGCATCCACGGCACGGCCGTCAACGAGCGCACCCAGTGTGCCCACTATCATTCCGAGCGCGACATCATCGCCATCCGGCACAAATGCTGCGGCGAATTTTACGCCTGCATTCACTGTCACAACGAAAATGCCGGCCACGAGGCGCAAGTCTGGCCCCAAGCCGAATTCCAAACCCAAGCCGTCTACTGCGGTAGCTGCCACCAAATCCTCACCATCGCCAGCTATTTAAGCTGCGATAGTACCTGCCCGTACTGCCAGGCTGCCTTTAACCCAGGATGCGCCAACCACTACCACCTCTATTTCGAGCAGTAGGCGCACCGGGGGGTATGTGTTCCGTTAGAACAGCCGTACTTTTGTCCCACCGCATCACTCCTTATATATACAGTGAATAAACCCGCCGCCGTCCCAAACCCGTCTAATCTCTCCGCCGATGCGGCCGGGCAAGGCATAGGCGGCTCGTCCGAAACCGGCTACGCGGCCAAGCACACGCCCAGCGCTGCCTCCCAGGCCACGTTGAATACCGATAAGCTCGAGGAGGTGAAAAAACTCTTCACTGCCCACCTCGAAAATAAGGGCCTGCGCAAAACCGGCGAGCGCTACGCCATTCTCGAGGAAATCTATGCTCGTTCCGGTCACTTCGATGTCGATGAGCTCTACGCCGGCATGAAGGAGCGGGGCCTGCAAGTGAGCCGCGCCACCGTTTACAACACCCTAGATTTGCTGGTCGAGCAGGGCCTTGTCAGCAAGCACCAGTTCGGCCGCAACCTTGCTCAGTACGAAAAGAGCTATGGCTACCGCCAGCACGACCACGTCATCTGCACCGAATGCCATAGAGTGGTAGAATTCTGTGACCCCCGCATCCACGGAATCCAAACCATGGTCGGCGACCTCCTGAACTTCCATATCTTGCATCATTCTTTAAATTTGTACGGCATCTGCGGCGACTGCCGCGCCCAAGCGGCCGCCCGAAACACCCACGCATGACTTCCACCAGCACCGTCGATAACGGCATTCTGTTTGTTCGCCTCAGCGGCGACCTCATCGGCAGCCCCGATACCGACCAACTCCTGCAATCCGTCAATACGCACCTCGGCGAAGAGCTCAACCAGTGCGCCGTCGACCTTTCCGAAATCCGCTACATCAACAGCACCGGCATTGGCGTCCTCGTCTCGCTGCTCACCAAATTCCGCAGCCGCGGCGGCGAGATGGTCCTCATCAATCCCGCTGACCACCCTAAAAAGATGCTGGCCATCACGAAGCTAAACAACATCTTCACCGTTTCGGCCGACGAAGCCGCCGCCCGCCAACAGCTAACCCCGGCCGCCAATTAGGCGGCCGTTTTTTTGCCCAAATCTGTCACCAGTAACTTTTCAATTATTCATCGTCAGGCTCCCCACTCTTTCGGAGAGGGGCCGGGGGTGAGGTTTTCACACAAGCACATGCCAGTAGACGTATTAGTAGGCCTCCAATGGGGCGATGAAGGCAAAGGCAAAATTGTAGACGTATTAGCGCCAACCTACGATGCCGTGGCTCGCTTCCAGGGCGGTCCCAACGCTGGCCACACCCTTTTCTTCGACGGCGTAAAGCACGTTCTGCATCAGGTACCCAGCGGCATTTTTCACCCCCACATCCTCAACATCGTCGGCAACGGCGTCGTCCTCGACCCCGTTGTGTTCCGCCAGGAGCTGCAGAAACTCACCGATAGGGGAGTAGACTGGTCCAAGAACCTCTACATCTCCAAGAAGGCCCAACTCATCCTCCCGTCGCACCGCGCCCTCGACCGCATCAGCGAAGAAGCCCGTGGCAACACTAAAATCGGCAGCACCCTCAAAGGCATCGGCCCCACCTATTCCGATAAAATTGGCCGTGTCGGCCTCCGCGTAGGCCACATTCTGCTGCCCGATTTCGAGCAGCGCTACAAAGAAGCCGTCGCACAGCACGCCGCCATCGCCGCCCACAACCACAAGGAACTCGAAATCGAAGCCCTCGAAGCCGAGTTCTTCTCCGCCGTCGAGTTCCTGCGTACCCTCCAGCTCACCGACACCGAATACCTCCTCAACGACCTCCTCACCCAAGGCAAGCGCATCCTCGCCGAAGGTGCCCAAGGCTCCTTGTTAGATATCGACTTCGGCTCTTATCCTTACGTTACCTCCTCCAGCACCATTGCCGCCGGCGCTTGCACTGGCCTCGGCATCGCCCCGCGCCACATCGATAAGGTCTACGGCATCACCAAAGCCTACTGCACCCGCGTTGGCAGCGGCCCGTTTCCTACCGAGCTCCACGACGAAGTAGGCGAACAAATCCGCCAGGCCGGCCGCGAGTTTGGCTCCACCACCGGCCGCCCGCGCCGTACCGGCTGGATAGACCTACCCGCTCTCCGCTACGCCATCATGCTCAACGGCGTCACCGAGCTCCACCTGATGAAAGCCGACGTCCTCGACGCCTTCACCGAAATCCAGGCCTGCACCCACTACCGCACCGCCACCGGCGAAAGCACCCCCCAACTACCCGACCCCGGCGAGCTCACCACCGTTACCCCCGAGTACATCACCCTCCCCGGCTGGAACACCGACCTCACCCAAATCACCGACGCCGCCCAACTGCCCGCCAACCTCGTCGCCTACCTCGATTTCCTAGAGCGCGAACTCCAAGTGCCCATCCGCATCGTCAGTGTCGGTCCCGACCGCGTTAGCACTCTCCATCGCTAGTAACTGATGAATGATGAAACCGATGGTCTCATTTGAGTAATCCACTGTCGGAGCCCCGCGAGGTGCCTTTCCTGTATTAAGGAGAAAGCATTCGCGGGGCTTTTTGCCTTCGAAAGCCCGAAATCAGCACCGCTAACAACAGGAACGGTTTACTACTGCTCAGCGATTCAGAGATTAATGGATACAATCGCCAATAGCAACGAGCCGAAATAAATGCTGCCCTTTTTCAGTATTATTAAGCTGTGTTCAATCACATTCCTCAATGCAACACCATATCAGCGGAAGTTTTTCATCGCATCAATCAGCTAGTTACAACCTCGTTTCAGCTATTTCGTATAAACCCGCTTGCTCACCCAAAATCTCCTTCTACCTTTGCAGTCCCAAGACGTCAAACGGACTAAGGGGCACGCCAAAAACGCCAGTTACTGGCAGAAATTGAAACGTTACGGAACTACTGCTATGACTAGCTTGTCTATTCCATGCTACGCTCACAAGCTTTGAAATTATTTTTCGGATTCCTTGGAAAGCCGAAAAAAGCCACCGTACCTTTGCAACCCGCTTCAACCGGAAGCACACAAACTTGAAAAACGAATCGAAAATAATTAAATTTTTTTCGTCTTACAGTTTGAAAGTGATAGAAATTTGCTACCTTTGCACTCCCAAAACGAACAAAGCGCTGCAAATACAACGGTAATGGATTGAAAAGCAATCCACACTGATGTTTCAAATGGAAACATCACACGTTCTTTGAATGACGGAAATAGACAAATAGTAAGAGTTTCATTTGCTGTTTTTTCTTCGGAAGAAACACAGTGAAACAAACCAAGCGAAACGAATTTGACCATAATGTCAATATGTGAGCAAGGTCAGCACTCGACATCAGCCATTCTTCGGAATGGTGTAGAGATTTTTACAATGGAGAGTTTGATCTTGGCTCAGGATGAACGCTAGCGGCAGGCCTAATACATGCAAGTCAAACGGTCTCTAGCAATAGAGATAGTGGCGCACGGGTGCGTAACGCGTAACCAACCTACCTGAATCTGGGGGATAGCCCGCCGAAAGGCGGATTAATACCGCATAAAACTGCAATTTGGCATCAAGTAACAGTTAAAGATTTATTGGATTCAGATGGGGTTGCGTGCCATTAGCTAGTTGGGGAGGTAACGGCTCACCAAGGCGACGATGGCTAGGGGAGCTGAGA
>NZ_JBEPPC010000009.1:0-149404 GCF_040547115.1 Hymenobacter sp. UYCo722
CGGGTGTTCACCTCTTCCCATTCCGAACAGAGTCGTTAAGCCCCGGTGCGCCTATGGTACTGCCTTCACCGGTGGGAGAGTCGGTCGCCGCCAACCTTACAACAGGAAACCCTCTTGGATGCTTTCACCAGCAGCCAAGAGGGTTTTTGCTTGTAAATAGGCCCCCAAATGGCAATTCGCAAATGAGAAAATGAAATTGCGCAACAGAGCATAAAATCATTCAGTAGCAAAGGATAATAGGTCGTATTTTTGAGGTCTATTACTAATTAAACTGCAGTGCAAGTTTCACCGGCGCGTTACAGCCGAAGCGTTGATTGGATAACAGTACTCCTGTACGTAGTGCTAGTTGGATTGGGATGGGTTTGTATCTATGCTTCCAGTTATTCGCCAGATGCACCGAATAATCCGTTGAGTAGCATGAGCTTTGATAAGCTTATGGCCTTCAACTGGTTTAAGCAATTATTGTGGATTGGGACGGCATTGATGCTAATAGTTGTTCTGCTCGTGGTGGACTACAAGGCATACGACACCTTGGCGTATGGCCTTTATGCGGGGATGATAGTGTTGCTGCTGGTGACAATGGTGGTAGCGCGGCCAATTGCAGGCTCACGGTCGTGGTTGGAATTGGGGCCAGTGCGGCTGCAACCGGCTGAGTTCGCCAAGTTTACGACGGCATTGGCGGCTTCTCGGTTTATGGCGAGCATCAATTTGCGTAATCAGAACTGGCGTGACCAGTTGGTGCTGGCAGGCATTACTTTGTTGCCACCGCTTCTGATTGTGGCTTCGAATGAGTCGGGGCAGGCGCTGGTTTTTGGGGCTCTGCTGCTGGCTTATTTTCGTGAGGGCATGTCGCCACTGATTTTGCTGTTGCTGGCAGCGGCTGGAGTGATTCTGTTGTTGGCTTTGCTAGTGCCAAAACTCTGGCTCGTAATTGCGTTTACGGTGCTGCTGCTGGCGGTACTCGGGCTGAACCGGCGCATATTGCGCCACCATTTGCCGGTAGCGTTGGGGGTGTGGCTGGCCGTGATTGGGATGGTAGTGGGCGTCGACTTTTTCTATAACAAAGTGTTGCAGCCTCATCAGCGGCAGCGCATTGAAATTTTGCTTAATCCTTCTTCAGACCCGTTGGGTAAGGGTTGGAACGTAACCCAGAGTAAAATTGCGATTGGCTCGGGTGGGTTGGTAGGGAAGGGTTTTTTGCAGGGGACGCAAACGAAATTTGATTTCGTGCCAGAGCAGAGTACTGACTTCATTTTCTGCACGGTAGGGGAGGAGTTTGGCTGGATGGGCAGCTTGGTCGTCATCGGGCTGTTTATGACGTTGCTTTGGCGTATTATTTATGTGGCGGAGCGCCAGAAATCGGTGTTTGGGCGCACGTATGGTTATTGCGTGGCCAGTGTACTATTCTTCCATATGACAGTGAATATGGGCATGACGATGGGGCTGGCCCCGGTGGTAGGCATTCCGCTGCCATTTTTCAGTTATGGAGGTTCGTCGCTGTGGTCGTTTACTATTTTGCTGTTTAGCCTACTGGCTTTGGATGCGTACCGCAAACAGGATTTGGTGCGCTAATGGAGCGCGCGCGGGTACCGGGCTGGGTGTGGGTGCTGCTGGGGCTGGCGCACGTGTTGGCACTGACCTGGGCCTTGCACAGCGGCCGTTGGAATTTTCCGGACTCGGGACGGTATCGCCAGGCTGCCGCTAATTTGGTAGCGCACGGCCAATTATATGCCCGGAGCTGGCCCGCTGACGGTCCGCGCGGTCCAGAAGTACAGGAATTTACGATTCGCCCGCCAGCGTATCCGGCGGTACTGGTCGCTTTGGGGAGCTTTTCGACTAATCCGTGGCTGGTGTTGCTGGTGCAAAACGGCCTCAGCCTGCTGGCTTTGGGAGTTGTACTGAGTTGGTGGGCACGGCGAACGCAGCCTTTCCTCAGACATTGGGTCGGGGCGGTGGCATTAGTGCTCACATTTCCGGCGCAGCTGATTTACGCTAATGCGGTAATGAGCGAGGAGATGTTGCAGAGCCTTTTGCTGGTGGCGCTGGCAGCTGCCCTCGCATTCCATCGAACGGGCCGATTCCGCTACTGGCTGGGAATAGCGGGCGCGGTGACGCTGGCACTCCTGCTTAAACCGGTTTGTGGCATGCTGGCCCTGGGTATGGCAGTAGGCGGGCTGGTAATTGGTTGGCGAAAGCGTCAGTTGTCGTTGGCGGTTGTTGGGATGCTGCCATTAATAGTGATGGGAGCATATATGGCTTGGAATCAGCAGCGCACGGGCTACTTTCACTTTTCCAGCATTACGGAAATTAATCTGCTGCACTATAACGCGGCGGGCGTAGTGCGGCAAGTAGAAGGGCCGGCGGCTGAAGATGCCTGGGTGGCCAAAGTACTGCGCGACGCGAATGCGCAGGGAAATTTTGCTGCCCGGCAGCAATTTATTCAAACGAAGGCGGGAGCGGTGTTGCTGGCCCACCCGTTGGTATACGCCCGGCAGCATCTGCTGGGGATGGTCGCGTTTTTCCTCGACCCTGGCCGCTTCGATGTAAGTGAATTTCTGAACTTAGCGCCTTTGGCGGGCGGTGGGTTGCTGGCGCAGGCGCGGGCGGGCGGCTTGTGGCCCGCCATTACGCGGCTGCCGTTAGGAATGCTGACGGCTTTGCTGGTAATACTACTGGCTAATATTATCCGGCTGGTGCTGGCCGTGCGGGGCTTTCGGCGGCTTGGGCGGGAAGCGGGGGCCGGGCGGGCGGAACGATGGATTGCCGTAGGCTTGCTGGCGTATCTGGCGCTACTAACGGGACCGCTCGGGGCGGCCCGTTTCCTGATGCCAGTTTGGCCCCTGTTGTTGGCGCTGGCGCTGGTGGGGCTACGCGCGCCGACTACGCCTGCAGCAGGCGCCGCCAATGCGTGAAGACCAGGGCGAGCATGGTGCAGAAGACGGGGGCAACCAGATAGCCCATGCGGCCCAGGTCGCCGGACAATAGCATGTGCACTCCAACTACGGCAATCAGGCCGATTTCAGGGCTGCCCAAGGTTGTGAAGACGTTCGGCGACGGGCTTGAGGCGCGCCGTTGGAATGCCAGCGCCAGCGGCGGGATGAGGGTGAACAAGCCAAAGATGCTAAGTAGCTCGCCCAGGCCTTTGAGGGAAGCCGCCCGGCGCAACGAGTATGCAATGTTATCGAAGTGAGAGAGGGCATTGCTGACGGACTGACTGGCCGGCACGCCCAACTGGCTATCAATTAGCTGATGAACAATGAAAAACAAAAACAGCCCCCCCGCCAACGCCCCAAGCTGCCGGGGCCACGCCAGGGCCGGCCGCCCGAACCACAGCAGCCAGGGTACCAGAAAAAGAAAGGATTCTTTGGCTATCGGCCCGAGCAACAGGGCCAGCACTATTGCCCAGCCGCCGCCGGGGCCGCGCCGCACGGCATAGTAGCCCAAGCCGAAGACGAGTAGGTACAAACTGTCGGTGAGGGGCAGGCCCGCGGCGTACTCAGCCCAGCGGCTGGTGAGCACGGCCAGCATGGCCAACACAGCGGCGGTGGGAGCGGCACCGGCCTGCCGGGCAGCATTGAACCAGCAGGCCCCGGCAGCCCCCAACAGCAGGCAATTCACTAAGTAAAACGCGAAGCGCAACGGCCATTGGCCCGCGGGCCGGTGCGGCCAGACGCGCGCATACGCCCGGGCGATGGGGGCCGCCACGGCTGCCGCCGCGCCTGGCACCAGCACGCGATAGCGCCGCGTGACATTAACACTATCGAACCGCCCGCTGGCCATGCGCAGGTAGCTGCGGGTGTCGAGCGAGTGCGAGAAATCGTAGTGCACGTACATCGGGTAGGCCAGGTTGGCCAGGGCCGCTACGGCCAGCAGCCACGGCAGCAGCCAGCGGCGCAGGCGCGGGCCAAATGAGGGCACGATGGACGCGAGACTAGGCAAACTTGCGCTCGATGAGCTTCAGCAGCTTGTTGACGTGTTCTTCCTTGCGGCTCCAGTCGTAGCGCTGCGAGAGGTCGCCGCTGACGTAAGCGCGGGCCTGCTCGGTGGTGGGCAGCGAGTCGAGGTGCTGAATGGCGGCGTGGTAGTCCATGTTCTCCCCGTTGAACAGCTCGTTGATGAAGCTGAAGCGTTGGTTGATGGAAATAGCTTCGCGCAGGGTTTCCACCTTGGGGCCGGCGCGCTCGGCCAAGGTGGCGGACGCAGTCGTGGAGCGGAATGTATCGGCCAGAGCGGGCGCAGCGGGCTGGCCGGCCTTCAGCTTTTCGTGAAGCGGAATCGCAGTCAGGTCGGTATCGGGCAGCGGGCGAGCTGGGGTGGCTATGGGGGCGGGAGCAGCTACCGGCGCGGCAGTTGGGACAATCGTTTGAGGGGCGGCGGGAACTGGAGCCGGAATGGATACGAACGAAGGTGTAGCCACGGAAGCCGGCTGCGCGACTGGTTCGGCGGGGGTAGTTGCCGGCGCTGGTTCGGTCGGAGGCGCGTTCAGCGACGATACCGGGCCATCTTCCAGCAGGTCGGCCGTAGTGAGGGGCAGCAGGGCGCTGAGCTCTTCGACCAACCGCTGCATGGACTGAGGCGCGCGGTAGTTGGCCGCGTGGTAGAGTTCGAAGCGGTGCGTGAGGAAATCGCGGCTCAGGGCATTGTTGGCCGAAAGGCTGTCGAAGAATCCCTGGTAAAAAACTTTGTCGACATCGATGTACCGCAGGGCATCGCGCAGGCTGGCCAGCGTGGGTATTTCGCCCGCGCCCGATAGCAGGCGCTGGAAGCTACCCAGTGGGTCGGCCACCAAGCCCAGCGTACCGGCAGCGGCCTGGGCCAGCAAGGGCTCGAAAGCGGCGCGTCCGAGGCGAATGTGGCGCGAGAGCACGTTCATGAACTGCGTGAGGGCTAGCTGCACGGGCTCGGTTTCGAAGTTGAAGTAGGGGCTGCGCAGGCGGGCGGTTTCGGCCTGCCACTGGCCCAGCAGCTGGCGCACTACCAGCAGGTTGAGCTGGCGCACGGGCGTAAACCTGAGCACGGCCGGGCCGTCGAGCGTGGCATCGGGTTGGGTACCAAAGTGCTGGTCGCAGAGCCGGGCGGCCAGGCGGCGGCCGTATTGGGCGCACTTGGCGAGGCTATATTTGTCGTTCATAAAAAGGCCGGTTTCGGTGGCCGAAGTTAGGCACAAATGCCCCTGCTAACGATTGAAAACTTGCCCGGCATCCCCGTTGAGGTGCCGGCTGATGCGACGCTGCTGGCGGCCCTGCAAGCCGCCGGGCACGACTGGATGCACGCCTGCGGGGCCAAAGGCCGCTGCACTACCTGTCGCGTGCGCGTGTTGACCGGAGCCGAGCACTTGGGCCCGCTCACCGCCGCCGAGGAGCGCTACCGGGCTGCCGGCCGCCTGCTACCCACCGAGCGCCTCACCTGCCAGGCCCGGCTGCCGGCCGGCAACGTAACCGGCCGCGTGCCCGAAGCTACCAAACTGCCGCACGTGCGGTATTGCTAGCAGCTCGGCAATTCGACCCGCTCTAATGCAGCCGAGAAGCCAGCCAGTCAGCCGCTTTGCTTTTTTACGGGGTAACATTCGTTGCGGGGAGCCCTTTTCGCTTGGCCGTTCGTTGCTAACTTTAGGTTTCCAACCCACCTCAAACGCGCTGCATTTTGTTTATTGAACCCCGCGTCGGCAACCGGCACAACGCTCCGCGCCGGGGCTGGATTGAAGTGGTGTGCGGCTCCATGTTCTCGGGTAAAACCGAGGAGTTGATTCGCCGCCTCACCCGCGCCCGCATTGCCCGGCAGCGGGTCGAAATCTTCAAGCCCGCCCTCGATACCCGCTACCACGCTGAAGACGTGGTGAGCCACAACGCCGCCCGCATTCGCTCGACGCCGGTGGCTGTTGCCTCCGAAATCCTGCTGCTCGCGGCCGGCTCCGACGTGGTGGGCATCGACGAAGCGCAGTTTTTTGATGACTCGCTGGTAGATGTGTGCGCGCAGCTGGCCAATAATGGCACGCGCGTCATCGTGGCCGGCCTCGATATGGACTACCTCGGCCGGCCCTTCGGCCCCATGCCGGCGCTGCTGGCCACGGCCGAATACGTGACTAAAGTGCACGCCGTGTGCGTATGCTGCGGCGAAATCGCCTCCTATTCCTACCGCATTGCGGCCAGCGCCAGCCAGGTGCTGCTCGGCGAAACCGATTTGTACGAGGCCCGCTGCCGGCCCTGCTTCCTGGAAGGGATGCAGGCCAAGGCACCAGCCGCGGCCGAGCCGGCCCAGGCCGCGCACTAAACGGCCCCGCCGGGCGTTGGGCCCCGGCGGCTGGCGGGCCGGTATTCCTTTCACGTTGCCTTTTTTTTGCTGCGCGTATGTTGCACCTTTTTCGTTGGTTGGCGGGAGTAGTTGGGTTGATGCTGCTGGCCGGAGCGGCGCAGGCCCAGGGCACGGCCGGCTACGGCGACTGGCAGCTGCATTTGCCCTCCAGCCATCCCACCCGCCTGGCCGACGACGGCGACCGGATATACGTGGTGGCTGAAAACGCCTTTTATTTCTTCGACCAGAAGCTGAGCACCACGCAGGTGCTTTCGCGCCGCGATGGCCTGAGCGACGTGGCCGCCGTGGCCGTGGCCTACGACTCGACCACCCGCCAAACTGTAGTTGCCTATCGCAACACCAACATCGACGTGCTGACGGCCGGAGGCCGCGTGCGCAACCTGAGCGACATTCTACGCAAGTCGATACAGGGCAGCAAGGCCATCAATAAGCTGTCCGTTGAGGCCGGCAAAGCCTATCTGTCCACTACGTTCGGGCTGGTCGTTCTCGACCTCAATAAGCTGGAGGTGAGCGATACGTACAGCAACATTGGGCCCGGCGGCACCGTTGTGAACGTGTACGACGCGGCCGTGGCCAACGGCTATCTCTACGCGGCTACTTCGGCTGGCCTGCTGCGTGGCGCCCTGACCAGCAACCTGCTCGACTACCGCAGCTGGACGCAGTACCTGCCCGTGCCGCTGAGTGCCACGCAGCAGGTGTACCACTACGTAGCGGCTTACGATGGCAAGGTGTACGCGGCTGTGGGGCCCATGTTTTCGGGCTCGCTCTACGTGTTCAATCCGGCTGGGGCCGGGACTTGGCAGGGAGTGGCCAACACGTATACGGCGCAGTTTCGTAACCTGCGGGCCAGTAGCATCGGTGTGCTGATAATTGACGACGACTATGGCGTACGCCGGGTCGACCGAACCGGTGCCGTGAGCGTGGCGGTGGCTCCCTCGCGCGGTACCTCGATTCAGGACGCTGTGCGCGCACGCGACGGCAGCTATTTTCTGGCCAACTACGAGCAGGGCCTGAAGCGGCTGCGGCCCGGGCAGCCGGCCGAAACCTTCCTCGCCAACGGCCCCGAAAGCAGCCTGGCTTTTAGCCTACTCACCGATGCCCGCACCAGCACCGTGGACGTATTCACGGGCGGCTATTCCGAGCGCTATCAGCCCAATTTTTCGCGGGCGGGCTTCTACGAATATGCCAATGGACAGTGGACCAACATAACCGCTACCACTTTCCCCAACACTACTGATTTTCCTAACCCCACTAGCCCCGTGCGCGGCACCCGCACGCCCGATGGAACTTTGTACGTAGCCAACTACGGCGGCGGTCTGCTCGAATGGCAGGGGCCGGGCAAGTTCCGGCGCTTCGGCCAGAACACACCAATGGCTAACCCGCTGCTGGGCACGTTTGGCGATGCCAACCGCGTTGAAATTACCGACGTAGCGGCCACGCCCGAAGGCAAGGTGTGGGTGGTGAACCGCCACCTGCGGGAGGGAATTTCCGGCCTGTCGATTTTCGACCCGGCTGCTACCACCTGGAAAGTCATCCCCACCACGCCGGGCTTTGATGCGCTCGACCGCATTGCACTCGATAATTTCGGTTACGCCTGGGTGTCGGTTGCGCGCAAGTCGGACCGGGGCGGCGGGGCGGGCTCGGCTGCTTTGGGCATTTTTGCGGTCGACCCCGACAACGTTAGCCCACCGCGCTTCTTCACCAAAGCCAATGGCCTGCCCGATGACCAGATTTACGAACTGGCCAAAGACCGCCGGGGCTACATCTGGGCTGCCACTATTAAGGGGGTGGCGGTGTTCAACGACCCCAGCGGGCCTTTTCAGTCCACCCTTGGGTTTAACGCTCCCACCGTGCAGCGTGGCGAAGGTTCTGGCTTCCCGGCCCTGTTTACGGAGGCAGTACGGGCTATTGCCATTGATGGAGGCGACCGCAAGTGGTTTGGCACCGACCACGGCCTGTGGCTCTTCAGCCCCGATGCCGACGAGGCCCTGCTGCACTTTACGACCGCCAACAGCCCGCTGCCCTCCGACCGCATTGTGGATGTGAAGGTGAACGACAAAACCGGCGAAGTCTGGGTGGCCACCGACGCGGGCGTGGTGGCCTACCGCGGCGGCTCCACAATCACCGAAGGCGCGCCGAAGTGCGCGGCGGCCTTTCCTAACCCCGTGCGGCCCGATTTTCAGGGCCTGGTGGGCATCACTGGTTTGGCCAACAACGCCATTGTGAAAATTACCGACGTGGCCGGCCACCTCGTGTACGCTACCACGGCCGCCGGTGGTGCCGTGACCTGGAACCTGATGATGCCCGACGGCCAGCGCGTGCGCTCGGGTATTTACCTGGTGCTCTCGACCGATGCCGACGGCAAAAATGGCTGCGTGAGCAAAGTAGCCGTACTGAGCAAATGATTTGAAAATGTGCTGATGTGGGGAATGCGGATGAAGTGAACCTAGGAAAAAGGACCCGGCTCCGTGTTTCAACGGCCGGGTAAACTTGCACATCACGTACATCGCCCGGCTCTTCATATGGAATAAGATATGCTAATTAAAACGCGGGGCATCGTCCTCAGCTACCTCAAATACCGGGAAACCAGCATTATTGCCCGCGTGTATACCGAGCGCCTGGGCGTGCAAACCTACGTGGTGAACAGCGTGCGCAAGGCTAAGCCACCCGGGCGCATTGCCCTGTTTCAGCCCTTCACGCTGCTGGAGCTGGTGGCCTACGTGGCCCGCGGCAGCAGCGGCCTTACCCGCCTCGCCGAGTTTCGCTGCGCCGAGCCGTTTCAGACGCTGCCCTACGAGGTGGCGAAAAGCAGTGTGGTGCTATTTCTGTCGGAAGTGGTGGGCCGGGCTGTGCGCGAGGAAGAGCAGAACGAGCCGCTGTTCGCGTTTCTGCACGACTCCATACTGGCATTCGACCGCCAACCTCACGGCGCGGAGAATTTTGCCCTGGTTTTTCTGCTGGAATTGGCTAATTACCTAGGTTTCGGTACCAGCTCGGGGGGCGAGCTGACCGACCAGGTAATTATGGCCGGCCACGCGGCTACCGTTTCCGGGAGCACTGGCCCGGCTACCCTGCGCCTGCGCGAATTCGACCATTATTTCGACGAGCTGCTGCGCGACCCGGCTGGCAGCACCATTCCCAACGGCCGCGTGCGCCACGAGCTGCTGAACGTCCTCATCCGCTACTACCAGCTGCACGTGGAGCAAATGGGAGAGATTCGCTCCCTCGATATCTTATCGGAAGTGCTGAATTGATTCGCTGGCAGTTATTCGTTGCCAGGCAATAAAAGTCTGACAAATGCCAACGAATAAGTAGTCGCGCAGAAGTAGGCGCATTGATTCTAGAACGTCATGCTTAAGCGGACGCCAGATAAGCATGACCGCCTTTTGGGCTACGCTTACTTTTGCGTGACTGCGCTACCGCCAACTATTTAAAATCGAGCAGCTCGACTTCGAAGCGTAGCACGGTGTTCGGCGGAATGTCGGCCCCTGCCCCACGCGCCCCGTAGGCCAGCGGCGAGGGGATGAGCAGCACCGCTTTGCTGCCTTTGGTGAGCATGGCAATGCCCTGGTCCCAACCCGGAATTACCTGGCCCACGCCCAGCGTGAAGCTGAACGGGTCGTTGTTGCGCTTGGCTGTCGAGTCGAACTCCTTGCCCGTGCTGAGCACCGTGCCGCGGTAGAGCACGCGCACCGTCTGGCCCTTTTTGGGCGGCAGGCCGGTACCGGCTTTCTTGATGATGTAGTAGGTGCCACCGGCCGTCTTTTTGGCGGTAGCGTGGTTTTTCTTCAGGTAAGCCCCGATGAGGGCATTGTCCTTCAACAGCTGGCCGGCCGAAAGCTGCACGGCTTTCTTTTGCATTTCGGCCTGCAGCTGTTGCTGGCGGGCCTGCATCTGCTCCATCGTCAGCAGCTCGCGGGCGCTGGCCAGCACCGTGAGCGTATTGCCGCCGCGCTTAACGAAGGGCGGCACGGGCTGGCGGAAGGTTTTGGCGAATACCGTATCGGCCGGGAAGCGGAACACGGCGCTGTCGCCGGGTAGCAGCAGGCCCAGGGCCTCTTCGAGGCTACCGGGCGTAGTTTGGGGCGGCAGGGCCACGGGCTGAGCTGTGGGCTGCATGCGGCGCGAGCTCATAAGCACCGAGTCGCGCCCGGTGCGGAATTCCATGAACACGGTGAGCACCTGGCCGGCCCGGCTGGCGTAGGGCGCATCGGTAGGGGCCAGGGCGCGGGGCTGGTACTTGCCGGTCGCATCGGCCCGAAACAGGCGGTACTCGGTACCCGAAGGTAGGCGGGCGAAAGGCTGGTCCTGCGCCTGAGCGGGCCGGGCCAGGCCCAGCAAGGCGGCCAGCGCGCCCAAAAGAAAGTGTCGCATAGCGAATAGAAAAACAGAATAAATAGCCGGGTCCGTTAGCGGACACCGACAATCTCCAGCTCGAAGACCAGCGGCGTGCCGGGCGGTACCAGGAAACGGTCATCGTCGTCGGGGTGGCGTACGCCCTTGGCGGCGTAGCCCAGCGCGGCCGGAATCCAGACCCGCACGCGTGAGCCCACCGGCAGCAGGAGCATCACCTCGTCGAGCCCGGCAATGACTTCGTGCCGGCCCACCCGAAATTTCAACAGGCCACCCTGGGCCTCGGAAGCGTCAAAAATGTGGCCGTCGGGCAAGAAGCCGGTGTAGCGGGCACTCACGCGCTGGCCAGCCTGGGGCAGCGGCCCGGTACCACGCGCCCGAAACACGTAGCGCACGCCGTTGGGCGTGCGCTGCGGGGGCGTTTGCAGGGTATCGAGCGGCGGCAGGGGCGAGGTTGCGCCCGGCCCGGCTTGCGCCAGGGCGCTGCCAACCGGCAGCGCTAGCAACCCCAGTCCCAAAAACCAGGCGCGGAGCCAATCTTCGCCGGAGGTCCTCGTCGCCATGCGAAAAACGATTTACTGAATGCCGAGAATTTCCACGTCGAACAGCAGCGCCGAATCGCTCGGAACAATTACCTGCCTGGTGTTTGGGTCAGTGTAGCCACTGGGCCCGTAGCCCAGGCGCGAAGGCAGCAGCAGCAGTTTGCGGTCGCCCACGCGCATCAGCAACAGTCCTTCGTAAAAACCTGGTGCTAAGCCAGTACCAGCTACAAACACCGCGCAGCCGCACTGCGTGTTTTTGTCTGCCGAGTTGTCAAAAATAACTCCCTGCGGAAAGCGCGAGTCGCCCGGCGAAGCGGGGTAGCCCGTCGAGGACGGGTGGGCCCCGTTGCTCAGGACCCTGCCGATGTATTTCATGCGCACCCGGTCGCCGGCTTTCACCGTCGTTCCGGTCCCGTCCACTAGGTTCACTACGTACAGTCCCGAGTTGGTCTTGGTCGCTTTGGCGAGCAGATTGTTGCGCCGCAGGTAGCTCTGAATCGTATCATCGTCGATTTGCTTGAGCTGGTCCTGGTGCTCGCTCAGCTGCTTTTGCAGGGTGGTTTTGCTGTTGCAGCTCCACATGGTGGGAATAGCCAGCAGTAGCAGGGCTGCCAGCAGCCAGTGGCGCGTCCGAAGCAGGGAAGTATTCATGTCGACAAGAGCTAACATAATTCCGGCCAGCAGGGGCCCGGGCCGTGGCACCGTGCCACCCGTTGGCCGGAATCGGGAGAAATAAAAAGAACTATTGAACCGCTACCAGCTCCACTTCGAAGCGCAGGGGCGAGTTGGCCGGAATGTCGGCCCCCGCACCACGCTCACCGTAGGCCAGCGGCGACGGAATCAGCAGAATGGCTTTGCTGCCGGGGTTCAGCATGGCAATGCCTTCGTCCCAGCCCGGAATTACCTGGCCCAGGCCGATGGGAAAGTCAATCGGATGGCCCTGCTTGTCCGACGAGTCGAACAGCTTGCCGCTCAGCAGCGTGCCGTTGTAGTTCACGCTCACCACCTGGCCGGTTTTGGGCTTTTCGCCCGTGCCCGGCTTCAGCACCTGGTAGTACACGCCCAGGGGCGTTTTCTGCATCGTCAGGCCGTTTTTCTTGATGTATTCCTGCAGCAGGGCATCATCTTTCTTCATTTGCTCGGCCACCTTGGAGGTGCCCAGCATGGTCTTCAGCGCCTGCTGCTGACCGGCTACCTGCTTCTGGAAATCGGGCGAAGCCATGCGCTTCTTAATCTGGGCGGCCATCGAGCGCTTCTGCAGCTCGGGCTCCATCGCTTTTTCTTCCTCGGCCGTGGCCAGCTTAGGCGTGGTCGACACAAACATCTGCACGAACGGGCCGCCGCGCTTCAGGAAAGGCGGTACCGCCTGGCCCGACTTCGGCTTGATGAGCGAATCGACCTGGAAGCGGAACACGCCGCTGTCGCCGGGCTGCAGCAGCGAAAGCGCCTCGTCGGGCATGCCCTTCTGCTTCAGCTCCTGCAGGGGCATCGGCACGGCCATGCCCATGTCGGTGCGGGTGTTTTGCAGCACCGAGTCCTTGCCGGTGCGGTATTCGGTGTAGCCCATCAGGAACTTGCCCACCCGGTTCTTGTAGGTGGGGTCGCCGTCGGGGCCGATTTCGCGGCGCTCGTACTTGCCGTCCACTTTCTTAAAGACTTTGTACTCGATGCCGGACTTGGTTTTGGCAAAGTCGCCACCGCCTTTGTTGCAGGCCGTGAGCGAAGCGAAACTGAGCACGCCAGCCGCCAGGGCCAGCTGCCGCGCAGAGCGGGAGGAAAAACGCATGAAAATAATTAAAGGGGATGAAGGGTCAGAAACGGTGTAAAGTTACACCACCGGCGGCGCTACGGCGGCGGGCACGCCCGTCAGCTGCTCCTTGTACTCGGGCAGGATGCCCAGAAAGCGCTCCACGGTTGCATCGAGGGGCTCGTAGCTGATGCCACCGGAGGCATTGTGATGCCCCCCGCCGTCGAAATGCTTGCGCGAGAAGTCGCTGACGGAGAAGCTGCCCACCGAGCGGAACGAAATTTTGACGGCCACGCCGCGGTCGATAAATACCGCCGCGAACACGATGCCTTCGATGCTGAGCGCGTAGTTCACCAGGCCTTCGGTGTCGCCGGTTTTGCTCTGGTACTGGCGCAGTTCGTCCTGCGTGATGGCGATGTAGGCCGTGTTGAACTCGCGGTTTACCACCAGCTTATCCTTCAAAATAAAGCCCAGAAAGCGCAAACGAATTTCGGAGTGCGAGTCGTAGATGCGGCGGTGCACCGACGATAAATCAATCTGCACCTTCAGCAGCTCGGCAATAATAAGGTGCACGTTGCGCGAAGTGCTGGGATGGCGGAACGAGCCCGTATCGGTCATAATACCCGCGTACAGGGCCTCGCCCATGCCCTTGGTGATGAGGTCCTGGTCGCCCAGGTCGCGGATAATCTCAAAAATCAGCTCGGCCGTAGCCGCTGCCGTGGGCACCGAGAATACGATGTCGGCAAAGTCCTCGGGCTGCTGGTGGTGGTCGATGAGCACCTTGGTCGCGCTGGCCTGGCGGATGTACTCGCCCAGCTCGTTGATGCGGCCCAGGCAGCTGAAGTCGAGGCAGCAGATAACCTCGGCGCGGGCGATGAGGTCGCGCACCTGCCGGTCGTTCTGGCGCTTTTCGTAGATAACCACCTCGTCGTTGCCCTCCATCCAGTTCAGGAAGGCGGGGTAATCGGACGGCGTCACGACCGTGACGTGATGGCCCTTTTGCTTGAGGTAGCCGGCCCAGGCCAGCGACGAGCCCAGCGCGTCGGCGTCGGGCTTGTGGTGGGTAGTGATGACAACCTGCTTGGGCTGCGCCAGCAACGCCCGCAGGGCGGAAATGGAACTAGACATCGACAACGTGAATGGCCCTGTTAGAAACGGCGGGCCGGTGGCTTACAAAGAATTGGGCCGGCAAAAGTCGGAAGAAATCTTGTCTTAACAGCTAAAGCCCGCCGGAAGGTTCGCGCAAAAGTGCCGAACGGCTCCCTGCCGAAGCCCGGTAAATAACTTTACCGGGCCATTAGCCGCCTATTTAAAAATTTTATGCCTCCTCCTTTCGAATTGTCGCCACCGCCGCCGATGCCTAATCACCGGCTGAAACAGGGGTTGGCGGCCGGAGTGGTACTCCTGGGGCTCTGCGCGTGGTTCTATCACGATTCCATTACCAGCAACCCGGCTTTTAACCACGCGTGGGCCCAGGCCGACTGGTTTGCCCTAGCCTTAAAATTTCGCCAGGGGGGCTATGATTTTTTTCATCCGGCCACTTTCAACCTGCTCACCGACCAGGGAGTTACCGGGGCCGGCTTTCCGGTGCCCGCGTACCTGGCAGCCTTGCTCATGGGCCTGGTGGGTACCGATTCGCCGGCGGTGATGCGCCTCGTGACACTGGGATTTGGCCTGAGCGGGCTGCTGGCCCTGTTTAGCCTCATCAGGCGGGCCAGCGGGTCTTTTTGGAAAGGGTTGGCGGGGGCAGTATTCGCCTTGGTTTCGCCGATTTACGTGTTTTATCAGGCCAATTTCCTGCCGTCCGTGTCGGCTTTTGGCGTGGTGCTACTGGGCTATTACTGCTTTGTGCGGGCCCTGGAAGCCACGCCAACCGGCCGCGAGCCCGCCCCTCGCCGCTGGCTGGCCATCGGGGTGGGCCTGATGGCGGCGGCGGCGGCCATGCGCACCCCGTTTGCTGTTCCGTTGCTGGCTTCGCTGGGCCATCTGGTTGTTTTGCGGCCCCGGCGCCCGGCGGCTATGCTGGGTCGTGGCTGGGTAGCGGGGTGCTATGGGCTGGCTTTTGCGTTCGTGGCCGGCACGCTGCTCTACAACGCGCATTTGGCGGCAGTTTATCACGGCAGCATGTTTCTGGCCCAGCCGCTCCCGTTCACCTCCCTTGACGAAGCCCGCCAGATATCCCGCAACGTATTCAATGCCTGGGCCGGCAGCTTGCTGAGCCCGCCCCAATGGGGAGCGCTGGCCACGGTGGTAGCGGTAGTGCTGGTTCAGCAGGGGCGCCGGCTGGGGCGCTGGGAGTGGAGCGGGCACTGGCAGCTGCTGCTAAGCGGTAGCTGCTGCTACTACGTGCTGATGGGCAAGCAATACGAAGTGCACGATTATTACCTGATTGACACGTTCCTGCTGCCGCTGGTGCTGCTGGCGGCCGGCAGCCTCGTGTTGCTGCGCCGCCCGCCCCTGCGCGCCGTGCGGGTAGCGGGTGGGCTGGCCGGGGCCGGGGCGTTGCTGCTGGCCGCGTTGGCGGCCCGCTCCGAGCAGCAAAATCGCATCACGCAGGCCCCCGACGATGCCGGCCGGCTCACAGAACTGAATTTCCGGACCAGTGCCCGGTGGCTCGACTCGCTGGGGGTGCCCCGCGCGGCTACGCTGCTCGTGCTCGATGCCCGCTCCTACAACCTGCCGCTGCTGCTGGCCCAGCGCTCGGGATGGACGGTCGTGAACACCGCCGCGCATTTTCTGACCGATGCGCTCCAACTGCCGGCCGACTACGTGGTGACCCAAAACTTCAGCTACCTGACCGATATCGTCTACAATTATCCACTCATCACCGAGCGGCTGCAACCGGTGGCCACCAACGGCCACCTCACGCTGTGGCGGCTGCGCCCTACGGCAGTTGTCCCGCAGTGGCAGTGTTTCACCGACCTGGAAAGCCCCGACCCGGCCATGTGGCGCAACCTGCCGCCCGCCGGCCAGGGCCCGGCCCTGTCGGGCAGCACGGCGGCCTGGTTGCGCGATTCCCAAACCGTTGGCCTGACGTGGTACCGCACGGCGGCGGCGCTGGGCGTCGGCGGCGGCGAACGCCTGCTGATGACGGCGCGCTACCAGACCGAAGGCGACGCGCAGGCCCAACTCGTGTGCAGCCTCGAGCCCGCGCAGGGCGGGCCAGCCTACTGGCACCGTTCAATGCCCTGCCAGCCCACTTCGTCAGGCTCGTGGTGGAGCGTGGGCGGCGCATTTCCCCTGCCCAGGCCCCGCAATCCGGCCGATGTCCTCAAAGTGTACCTGGCGAAGGCCGGGGCGGGCGCAGTGGCGGTTGATGATGTTGAAATACAGTTAGTTCGATAACTGCTGCTCAATACCCGCCGTTGTGCCGTAATTTTGCGGCTGATTCCTATTTATCACTCACTCCTTAGCCCTTAAGATGGCCACCAACCGCACATTCACGATGATTAAGCCCGATGCCGTTCAGGAAAACCACATTGGTGGTATTCTGAGCATGATTGAGGCCGGCGGCTTCCGCATCGTGGAGCTCCAGAAAATTAACCTCACTGCCGAGCGCGCCGGCGAGTTCTACGCCGTGCACGCCGAGCGTCCGTTCTACAACGACCTCGTGAAATACATGTCGAGCGGCCCCATCGTGGCGGCTATTCTCGAAAAAGAAAATGCCGTGGCTGATTTCCGTACCCTCATCGGTGCCACCAACCCGGCCAATGCCGAAGAAGGCACCATCCGGAAGAAGTACGCCAAGAGCATCGAAGCCAACGCCGTACACGGCTCCGACTCGGACGAAAACGCCCAGATTGAAGGCGAGTTCTTCTTCGGCAACAAGTAAGCAGCCAGCGTGTGCCAGCCTAACCGCCGGTGCAATAAAGAAAAAGCCCGCTCTGCGCATGCAGGGCGGGCTTTTTCTTTATACTAAAAACAGACTGTTTTTATACCAATCTTGTATTGCCGAGCTTACTCAGGCTTGCTCAACCGAGAGTAGCGGCGCAACGTGCGACGCATCCTCGACCGACTGGGTGGTGTGCTTGTGCTTGAAAATGAGTACGAACAGCACGGCAATGGCCAGCGAGTAGCCCGCGAACGTGAGCCAGATGCTGTGCCAGTCCTTCACGCCGTTGGCATTGGTGAAGTAGTGCTGAATGATGAGGCCGCTGAGCGAGCTGCCCAGCACGGCCCCGAAGCCATTGGTCATCATCATAAACAGGCCCTGGGCGCTGGCCCGGATGCTGGGCTGCGTCTGGGTTTCGACGAACAGCGAGCCCGAGATGTTGAAGAAGTCGAAGGCCATGCCATACACGATGCACGAGAGAATAATCATCCAGAGGCCCTGACCGGGGTTGCCGTAGGCGAACAGGCCAAAGCGCAGTACCCAGGCAATCATGCTGAAAAGCATCACCTGCTTGATACCGAAGCGCCGTAAAAAAAACGGAATGGCCAGGATGAACAGCGTCTCGGAAATTTGCGAGATAGACATGATGATGGCCGGGTACTTCACCGTAAGGGTGTCCTTGTACGCCGGGTTCTGGTCGAAGTCGTGTAGGAAGGTGTCGCCGTAAGCGTTAGTGAGCTGCAGGGCGGCTCCCAGCAGCAGGGCGAAAATAAAGAAGGTCGCCATTTTGCGGTCGCGCAGCAGGGCAAATGACTTGAGACCCAGAATTTCTACCAAGCTCTGGCTCGACGAATTGGCCGACTGCGGTGGGCACTTGGGCAGCGTGAACGCATACAGCCCCAGCAGGATGGCAGCCCCGGCGGCCACGTAAAACTGGTTGGGTGATTTCTCGAAGCCGAGCAGGCTCACCGTCCACAGCGCCACGATGAAGCCGATGGTGCCCCAGACCCGGATGGGCGGGTAGTCCTTCACCACGTCGAGGCCTTCGGTCTTCAGCACCGAAAACGAGACGGCGATGGACAGCGACAGCGTGGGCATGTAAAAAATCATATTCAGCAGCATCACCCAGAACATGGTTGTGGGGTTATCGACCAGCGGGACGGTGAGCAGCACGATACCGCCCAGAATGTGCAGGATGCCGTAGAGCTTCTCCGCGTTCACGTACTTATCGGCCACGATGCCCATAAGCGAGGGCATGAAGATGGAAGCAATGCCCATGGTCGAGAAGATGGCCCCAAACTGGGCCCCGGACCATTGCTTCGTTTGAAACCAATAAGCGCCAATCGTAATCAGCCACGAGCCCCAGATGAAGAACTGGAGGAAACTCAGGACAGTAAGGCGCAGCTTCGTATTCATGCGGGAACGGGGCAAAAGGGGTGGGATAAGACAGATGCAGGCGCGGCGCACGGCCCACGACCGTCAAAGATAAATAAAAAAGCCCCTGCGAAGCGCCCGGCCGGGGGCGAGCTTCGCAGGGGCTTTATTTAGCCGTTGAGGGCTATTTTACGCCTCGTAGGTGGGCGAGAACGTGCCGGCGGGCTGGCCGTCGGCCGTGGGGTAGTCGGTGTAGCCGTCGGCGAAGCCGTTGGGGCCGGGGGCGTAGTAGGTAGCCTGGTCGCTTTCGGCCAGGGGCAGGCCTTTTTCGAGGCGCTCCACGAGGTCGGGGTTCGAGATGAAGGGACGGCCAATGGCCACGAGGTCGGCGTTGCCAGCTAGAGCGGCATCAATCTGCTCGACGTTGTCGTACCCGCCGCTCAGGATGAGGGTGTTGGTGAATTTCTCGCGGATGAGCGGAACGACTTCGGCCGGTACGGCCGGGGCACCCATGGCCTGGTGGTCGACGAGGTGCAGGTATACGATGCCGATTTTCTGAAGCCCCTCGGCCAAGTAGGCGTAAGTTTCGTTCGTCTCGGGATAAGCCGCCATGTCGTTGAACACGCCCCAGGGCGAGAGGCGGATACCGGTGCGCTCGGGACCAATTGCCTCGGCTACGGCCTTGGTAACTTCGAGCACGAAGCGGGCGCGGTTCTCAATGCTGCCGCCGTACTCGTCGGTGCGCTCGTTGCTGGCGGGGTTCAGGAACGTTTCCAACAGGTAGCCGTTGGCTCCGTGCAGCTCCACGCCATCAAAACCGGCTTCGATGGCCAGCTTGGCGCTTTGCACAAACCCGTCGCGCACTTTGGCAATTTCCTCCGGGCGCAGGGCGCGGGGCGTGGGCTGGTCCTGCATCTGCTGCTGGTCGGTCCACATCTGGCCTTTGGCGGCAATGGCGGATGGGGATATCCCCTCGGCCCCCTCGGGCAGGTTGAGAGGGTGGAACACGCGGCCGGCGTGCATCAATTGAATGAAGATATGGCCGCCGTGGTGGTGCACGGTTTCTGTAATGCGCTGCCAGTTGGTGGCTTGCTCCTGGTTGAACAAGCCGGGAATACGGGCGTAGCCCAGGCCATCGGCCGAGGGCGACGTGCCTTCGGTAATGATGAGGCCAGCGGTAGCGCGCTGGCGGTAATACTCAGCCATCAGCTCGTTGGGCACGTTGCCCAGGGCGCGGCTGCGCGTCATGGGGGCCATTACAAGGTGGTTGGTGAGGGTGAGGTTGCCCAGTTTGGCGGGCTCAAAAGCTTTGCTTGACATAAGGTCGATTAAAGTGGCGGCGTGCGTAGGCCACCGGGTTTGATGAAGCGCGGTGATAAAGCAGGTACGTACACGAATTGTTTTTGACTGATTTTCTGGCGTTATCGCACATAAAAAAAAGGCCCGCCTCCGGGGGGAGACGGGCCTTTTAGGGCAATAATATCAAATTGCTACGCCCGAAGCTAAGCGGCGTAAACTTCGGCAAAACGCTTGTTCACTTCGTCCCAGTTGATGAGGTTGAAGAAGGCCGCGACGTAGTCGGGACGGCGGTTCTGGTACTTGAGGTAGTAGGCATGCTCCCACACGTCGAGGCCGAGCACGGGGATGCCCTTGCAGCCCGACTCGGGCATCAGCGGGTTGTCCTGGTTCGGGGTCGAGCAAATTTGCACCGAGCCGTCGGCCTGCTTGCACAGCCAGGCCCAGCCCGAGCCGAAGCGCGTGGTGGCGGCTTTGGTGAAATCTTCCTTGAATTTGTCGTAGTTGCCGAACGTTTTCGTGATGGCTTCGCCCACCGCCCCGGTGGGCTGCCCGCCGCCGTTAGGCGACAGAATGGTCCAGAACAGGGAGTGGTTGTAGTGGCCGCCGCCGTTGTTGCGCACGGCCACGGGAGCCTTGGCAATGTTGTGCAGGATTTCCTCAATGGATTGGTTCTCCATTTCCGTGCCCGCGACGGCCGCGTTCAGGTTGGTCACGTACGCCTGATGATGCTTGCCGTGGTGAATTTCCATGGTTTGCGCGTCAAACGTAGGTTCGAGCGCATCGTAAGCGTACGGAAGTTTGGGAAGTTCGAAAGCCATAACTAAAAGGGTTTGGGTTGGTGAAGAGAGCGTGGGAAGTGTAGCTGTTTAACTCGCCGGCCGCGCGCATGGTTGCGCTTATCATCGGTTATGCTTCAAAAGTAGATTATTTCCGCTTCATACTGAAAAATTGCTGCATCAGTCCGGCGCAGGCCGCCGCCCGGATACCGCTGCGCAGCTGCGTGCGCCGGTGCAGCAGCTGCCCGTGGCGTCGAAAACCCACTTTGGGCTCCTCCGCGCCAAACACCACGGCCTTTAGCTGGGCCCAGTAGCTGGCCCCGGCGCACATTACGCAGGGCTCGATGGTGACGTACAGCGTGCAGTCGGCCAGGTATTTATTGCCGAGGTGATTGGCGGCAGCCGTCAGGGCCAGCATCTCGGCGTGGGCGGTTACGTCGCGCAAACGCTCGGTTTGGTTGTAGCCCCGTCCGATTATCTGGTTTTCGAACACAACCACGGCCCCGATGGGAATTTCATCGGCGGCGAGGGCTTTTTCGGCTTCGGCCAGGGCCTGGCCCATAAAATACTCATCGTCGGGGGCAGCCACGGCTTACTTCTTCATCACGATGGCTCCCATCACGGCCTGGGCCGTGGGTTGCCACTGGGCCTGCTCATCGGCGGGGGCCACAAAGGTGAACACATAGAGCTGCGTGCCTTCGATGGCATACTGCACCACCTGGTACCGTCTGATGGGCGTCAGCTGGCTATTGCGGCGGGTATCCGACACGGTTGATACAAATTCGAAGTAAATGAAGTCGCGCCCGTTCACGGTGCGGATGTCCTCCTTGATGAAATCGACTTTGGTGTAGAGCCGTTGGATGCTGGACTTATAAATCTTCAGCAGTACGCCGTAGTCGAAGCTTTCGAAAGTGGTGGGGCGCACGGCCACGCTATAATCAACGCGCCCGCTCGGGTTGGAATACACGGCCAGCGGCTTGCGCGGCGAGGGGTATTTCACGGCAATGCCGTCGTCGGGCAGGGCCGCGAACTCCTTGGGCACGCCCACCGACAGGGTGGAGGCCAGCTTCACGGTGGTGAGCTTGGGCTTGGGCGCGAAAGCCGTGAGGGCCAGCAGAAGGAGTAGAAACGGGGTGATTTTCATAGAAGCGTGGGAATAAAACAATGCAAAAGAACGGTAAAATGCACGGTTGCCCGCCGGGCCAAAAAGAACGTCATGCTGCGCTTATCGAAACATCTATACCGCGAAGAGTAATCAGTTACTGCTGCGGTAGAGATGCTCCGACAAGCGCAGCATGACGTTTTGGGAAGCGCTAAAGGGCAACTAGCGGCGCATCGCGGGGTATTTAATACGCACCTTTTTCCAATACACGTAGTTGCCGGTTTTGGCCTCCACGAGGTAAGTACCAGCCGGAATTTTGCCCAGGTTCACGGGCGCACCGGTGTTGTTGGCCGGGTCCAGCTCGGTCTGGTACATCACCTTGTTTTTGTAGTCGGTCATCACCAGCGTACCGGGCTTGGTGAACTGCTGGGTGAAGCTCAGCAGAATGTCGGTCGAGTTCGGCTTGGGGAAAACGTCGATGCCCGAGAGCGTTTCTACGCGCTTAATGGGGCCATCGAGCGTGACCGCGCCGGCCGTGCCCTTCGATTTAATTTCCATCCCGGTGGCATCGGACTTGGTTTTGGTTTTGATTTTAGTTTGGGCCTGGGCAGTGCTGGCTGCGAATAGGGCGGTGGCCAGGGCGAGCGCGGGGAGGAATTTCATGGGGATGTGAGGAGATTGAGAGAACAAAGGAACGCCGTTGTTAGCGGCCATTACATACTCCGTACCAAATTTCGAGTTTCGCCCCGGCGGCCTAGTGGCTACCTTCGCGGCAGATTCATTTAGCAATTATCCATTAACATTTAACAGGTGGTTGTCGACCGGAAGACCGTCGGAAGCTGCCAGAGGAATGTCGATAATTGTTAATTGCGAATTGTTACCTGTTAATTGACAAGATGCTACGTACCCATACCTGCGGCGAGCTCCGCCCCGAGCACATCGGCCAAACCGTCACCCTTTGCGGCTGGGTGCAGCGCACCCGCGACAAGGGGGCCATCCTCTGGATTGACCTGCGCGACCGGTACGGCCTCACCCAAATCACCCTCGAAGAAGGCGTGGAGGCCGAAGCCGTGCGCGAAACCGCCCGCCAGCTCGGCCGCGAGTTCGTGCTGAGCGTGACCGGTAAGGTGACCGAGCGCTACTCCAAGAACGACAAAATCCCGACCGGCGGCATCGAAATTCGCCCCGAGAAAGTCGAAATTCTGAATCCCGCCAAGCTGCCGCCCTTCCTCATCGAAGACGACACCGACGGCGGCGACGACTTGCGGATGAAATACCGCTACCTCGACCTGCGCCGCACCCCGGTGCGCAACAACCTGATGCTGCGCCACAAAATGGCCCAGGCCGTGCGCCGCTACCTCGATGGCCAGGACTTTATTGAAGTCGAAACGCCGGTGCTCATCAAATCCACGCCCGAAGGCGCGCGCGATTTCGTGGTGCCCTCCCGCATGAATCCCGGCGAGTTCTACGCCCTGCCGCAGTCGCCCCAGACGTTTAAGCAGCTGCTCATGGTATCCGGTTTCGACCGCTACTTTCAGATTGTGAAATGCTTCCGCGACGAAGACCTGCGCGCCGACCGCCAGCCCGAATTCACGCAGATTGACTGCGAAATGGCCTTCGTAACCCAGGAGGACATTTTGGACATGTTCGAAGGCCTGGTGCGCTACCTGTTCAAGGAAATCAAAAGCCTCGATTTCCCCACCGTGCCCCGCATGACCTACGCCGACGCCATGCGCGACTACGGCAACGACAAGCCCGACACCCGCTTCGAAATGAAGTTCGCCGACCTCACCGCAATGGTACGCGGCCAGGGCTTTCCCGTGTTCGACAGCGCCGAGCTGGTGCTGGGCATCAACGCCGCCACCTGCGCCGCTTACACCCGCAAGCAAATCGACGAGTTGACCGAGTGGGTGAAGCGCCCCCAAATTGGGGCCACCGGCCTCATCTACGCCCGCGTGGAAGCCGACGGCCAGGTGAAATCCTCGGTCGACAAGTTCTACTCGCAGGAGGAGTTGCAGAAGTGGAGCGTTGCCTTCCACGCCAACCCCGGCGACCTGCTGCTGCTGCTGGCCGGCTCCGAAGCCAAGACCCGCAAGGCCATGAGCGAGCTACGTCTCGAAATGGGCCGCCGCCTGGGCCTGCGCGATGCCAACACGTTCTCGCCGCTGTGGGTGGTCGATTTCCCGCTGCTCGAATACAGCGAGGAAGAAAACCGCCATTTCGCCATGCACCACCCCTTCACCTCGCCCAAGCCGGAGGATTTGGCCCTGCTCGACAATCCGGCTACCATCGGCCAGACCCGCGCCAATGCCTACGACCTCGTGATAAACGGCGTGGAAGTGGGCGGCGGCTCCATCCGCATCCACGACCGCGCCGTGCAGGCCCGCATGTTCTCGCTGCTCGGTTTCACGCCCGAAGAAGCCCAGGCCCAGTTCGGCTTCCTGCTCGATGCCTTCGAGTATGGCGCGCCGCCCCACGGCGGCCTCGCCTTCGGCTTCGACCGCCTGTGCAGCCTCTTCGGCGGCTCCGACAGCATCCGCGACTTCATCGCCTTTCCCAAAAACAACTCTGGCCGCGACGTGATGATTGATTCGCCCTCGCCCATTTCGGAGGTGCAACTCAAGGAGCTGAGCATCAAGACGGCCGTGGTGGCGAAGTAGGAATTTTAGAAGCTTTAGTAACCAGAAGCGGCGACTGATATTTCAGTCGCCGCTTCTGGTTTTGCCGTAGTTTACGTACTAATGTGGCAGGCTTTTCCTAACCATTTCTTATCGGGCAACAAATTTTACAAATGCGTAGCGGAAAATGTGAAAAACTATTGCCGTAATTGGATGGCGACTTTGCTTCTCGCTAAAATCAAGGTGATTCGATGATTTACAATTGGCATCATGCTCTCCGACCTCGACCGCACTACCCAACCCGCCAGCCTTCACGAGCTAAAAACTCAGCGCCAAGTCAGTCCGCAGCCTTCCCGGAGTTTGCGTGGCGATACAGCGCGGGTGCAAGCCATTGACGTGGTGCGCGGGTTGGTGATGGTCATCATGGCTCTTGACCACGTGCGCGAGTTCTGGAATCCTACGCTCATGCGGCCGGAGGACGTGGCACAGGCTTCGGTGCTGCTATTTTTCACGCGCTGGGTCACGCACCTCTGCGCGCCCACGTTCGTTTTTCTGTCCGGTATCAGCATCTACCTCTATCAGCAAAAGCAGCCCAGTCGCGCTTTAGCAAGTCGATTTCTGTTGACGCGGGGCCTGTGGCTGGTAGCGGTAGAACTCGTCGTTATCACCTTCATTCTGCAATGGAATTATAATCTGTTGCTATTGGAAGTGATTTGGGCCATTGGGGCAGGAATGGTGCTGCTTGCCGGGCTAATCTGGCTGCCCCGCTGGCTGCTGGCTGTGTTGTCCTTCGTCATTCTTGCGGGGCACAACTTGCTGTCGCCCATCCAGCCCGTAACGGCAGATAATGCCGGGTGGGCTATGCTGCACAACACCCCATTTGTATTGCCACTGCCCGGGTTGCCCCCGTTGCTGGTGGCCTATTCTCTGGGGCCGTGGCTGGGCGTGCTGGTGGCGGGCTACGTGCTGGGGCCGTGGTTCAAACTGCCGTTGGCCCTGCGGAACCAGCGGCTGCGCTGGGCCGGTATCGGTCTGCTGCTACTTTTTGTGGTACTGCGCGCCACCAATTGGTACGGCGACCTCACGCCGTGGAGCGTCCAGCCGCGGGACCTGGTGTATACCATCCTCTCCTTTCTGAACGTAACCAAATACCCGCCATCGCTGCTATTTCTCAGCCTCACCCTCGGGGTAGCGCTCTTGTTGCTCAGCGGTGCGGAGGAAACGGTGGGGTGGCTTAGCCGCCGGCTGCGGACGTTCGGTCAGGTTCCTTTTTTCTATTTCCTCCTGCACTTGCTGCTCATCAGCAGCAGTGCCTGGCTTTGGACGACCCTGGCTTTTGGCAAGGCCATTAACCTTTCGTTTGCTGCCGCCAAAGAGTACCCGCCTGCTTACGAACCGAGCCTGCTGCGAGCTTATGTGGTATGGGTCAGTGTCGTGGTGGTGGTGTATCTGCCCTGCCGCTGGTACCAGCGTTTCAAGCAGCAGCATGCTTACTGGTGGCTGTCGTATCTGTAAGTGCCATTGATACTTGTAAAACGGAAGCGGCTACTGATGCATCAGTAGCCGCTTCCGTTTTAGCCAATCTGGCCTGCCATGCCTCCAAGCGTCCGCACGCTGCCTAGCCCAACAGTGGATGTAGCCTGCGGCTAAAACCCGGTAAACTATCCCAGCCTGATGGCTTTCGCCGCACGTCAGCCTGCGCACCGCATTGAGTACGGTCCTGCACATAGTTCGGAATTGATGCCATAAAATCAATCGTTTACCGGGTAATTAAGCGTCTTTAACGAACGGCGAGTCTATTTGGGCGAAGTTGAAAATCCGCCGGTGCCCCGACTTAGTAGGTTTGTATCAGTTAACCACTTAAGCACTCGCATCCATGTCTAACCTGTACATTTTCGCCGCCGTCTTCCTCTTCTGGACTGCTCTTACTGCCTCGCTCATGCAAGTGCAGCTGGTGGCTTCGCCGGTACATGAGATGCGGGTGCCAACTTACCGTTCCAAGCCCATGCACGCCACGGTTATTGCGCAGGTGCAGGCGGGTGCCGCTACGGGCTCATATAATTAATTATGGACCCACCAACTATGGTAAGGCCAATTATGTGATAACTACCGATTGATAGTTCGTTCAATAAATTATGGATAAATAAAAGAGCCGTGCCCATTAGGCGCGGCTCTTTTGCGTAGTGGCCAAAACGAGAGCCAAGAAAGGCCGCTTCTGTATTTTTGCCAACACCTGCTGCTATTCAAGCCACGCGCTATGTTTACGGAAGCTGATTTAGAAGCCCTGGTGCCGCGCAAGATTTTCGAGCGCGGTAGCGCGTACTACGAAGACAATGCCGTAGGCCTTATTCGTCGCACCGACGACGTCTTCAAAGCCAATGTAGAAGGCACCGAAACTTACCGCGTCGAGCTAACTATCCGCGCTGGCAAGCCGCCGAAAATCTATTGCGACTGTCCCTATGACTACGGCGATGTGTGCAAGCACGGCATCGCCCTGGGCTTAGCCGTGCTCGACTGGTTTAGCAACGACGAACCCGAGATAGTCCCGATTGCCTCCGCAGTATTGACTGAAAAAGACCGCCGTGCCCGGTTGCTAACCGCCGCCTGGAACCGCACCAATGACCGCGAACGACTGGGGTTTCTGCGGCAGCTCCTGTTGCAAAAGCCCAAGATGCTCCGCCGTTTCCTGGAGGCATTCGAGTTTGATGAAGCCTTGTTGTTAGCGACGACGAATCATCCGCCGGCCCCCGTATCCCAGCCACGCGGCCGCCGGGCCGGGCCGCGCCGGCTGCTCACCTTCGTGGAGCAAGCCCATGCGCTTATCAACAACAACAGGCGTTCTGAGCTGCTGTCATTACTTCTATCGGTAGACTGGCTGCGCCAGCCCGAGGTTTACGATACCCAAGCCTGGCCCTACCTGCTGGCCGAGTCGGCCCGCGCCCAGCCCGAAGCGACCTTCGACGCGGTGATGGAACGCTTCGAAGGCTACCTGAATAATCAGGCCTTGCGCGGCAGTCCGCTCTATCAGTTCATTGCGACGATTTTGCGCAGCTTGGTGTCGCTACCAGCCCTTGCGCAACAGGTACTACTATTCGCTTCGGAACTAATGCAGCAATTTCACCGGCTTTCCTCGCTGCAAAAGGCCCTGACTACAGCTGGGTTTTTCCCAATTGAAAATGAGCTGGCTACGGGCCTGCCACCTAGAAAGAGGGGTCGCCCGCCCCAAAGCCCGAGTCGCTGAAAAGCAAAAAGAGCGCCCGACCGGACGCTCTTTTTGGGTTAGAATTCTTTCAGGAACGTTAAAAATTTCGCTCGCCCGTTTCGCGCTTGCCCAGCATCACCGAGCCCACCATGGCGGCTAGCAATAGGATGGAGGCCAGCTCGAATGGCAGCGCGTAGTCGCGGAACAGCACCATGCCTAGCTTATCAACCATGCCGATTTGCGAATCGAACGTCGCCGCATCGTAGCCAGCAGGATTGATGTTCCGCATCGCGGCCACCAATATTAGCAGGAGAGAGCCGCCGGCGATGGCGGCCGCGAATTTAGCCAAAGCCGGCTTGTGCGGCTCAGTATCTTCGTTCAGGTTCAGGAACATAATCACGAACAGAAACAGCACCATGATGGCTCCCGCGTACACGATGATGTTCACGGCGGCCAGGAACTGCGCATTTAGCAGCAGATAGTGGCCCGAAAGCGTGAAGAACGTGAGGATGAGGAACAGAACGCTGTGCACCGGATTTTTGGCCAGCACTACGCCCAATGCACTCAGCAGGGCCACGAAGGTGAGAAAGAGAAAAAGAGACATAAATCTGTCATGTTGAGCGCAGCGAAGCATCTTATCACGCTTGCGCCGCTCGGCGTTATAACTAAATCTGACGAAGGCAGCGGTGATAAGATGCTTCCTTCGTCAGCATGACAGGCGATTACGCCAGCTGCGTGCGCAGCTTATCGGCTTGCTCGGGCGTGAGCTGAATGCCGCGCTTTGAGCGGTTATCCGGCGTCACGGGCTCTACCAGTCGGTCTTTGCCGTAGATGAACTCGTCGCGCTCGAAGCGCGGCGGGGCCATTTTATCGGCTTGCAGGTACACGGCGGCTTTGGGGCAGGCTTCTTCGCACAGGCCGCAGAAGATGCAGCGCAGCATGTTGATTTCGTAGCTCACCGCGTATTTCTCCTCGCGGTAGAGGCCTTCTTCGCCCTTCTTACGCTCGCCGGCTACCATGGTAATGGCTTCGGCGGGACAGGCTACGGCGCAGAGGCCGCAGGCCGTGCAGCGCTCGCGGCCGGCTTCATCGCGCTTTAGCACGTGCAGCCCGCGGAAAACCGGGGAGAAAGGGCGCGTCTCTTCGGGGTAGCGAATGGTGATTTGCTTCTTGGTCGCCGCCCGGAAGAAGTGCTGCATCGTAATCGACAAACCCTGGAAAATTGCCGGCAGGTAGGCCCGCTCGGCCAGGGTCATGGGCTTCTTTTCGAGAACTTTGGCGCGGTTGCTTAAGGATTCCATAGGTCGTTATTTAATTACGCCGAACGTAATCAGGCCGCCCGTGAGCAGGATGTTAAAAATAGCCAGCGGGATGAGGATGGTCCAGCCCAGGCGCATCAGCTGGTCATAGCGGAAGCGCGGGAGCGTCCAGCGCACCCACATGAAGAAGAAAATGAAGGCGAAGATTTTGCCGAACAGGCCCAACAGACCCACAATGGTGATGATGTTCTGGGCCGTCACCAGCTCCAGCCCACGGCTCGATACCAACCAATCGCGCAGTTCGTACTGGAACGGAAAGTTGAAGCCGCCGAAGTATAGCACGCTCATCACGGCCGAAGCCACAAATACGTTGATGTATTCAGCGAACAGGTACAGGCCCATTTTCATCGAGCTGTACTCGGTGTGATAGCCGCCAATCAGCTCCGTTTCGCACTCGGGCAGGTCGAAGGGCGTGCGGTTGGTCTCGGCAAAGGCGCACACGATAAAAATGATGAAGCCCAGCGGCTGCTTCATCACATTCCAGTTGAAAATGTCGCGCCACACAAACGGCGCTTCCGAAGCCTGCTGGAACGTGATTTCGCGCAGCGACAAGGTGTGTGAAATCATCAGGATAGCAATCAGGGCCAGGCCCATCGCCAACTCGTAGCTAATGTTTTGTGAGGCGGCGCGGATGGCACCGAGCAGCGAGAACTTGTTGTTCGAGGCCCAGCCACCAATCATAATTCCGTACACGCCCAGCGACACCATGCCGAACACATACAGCATCCCAACGTTGATTTCAATGCCCTGCAGATGAATAGCGGTTTCGCCAAACTGCAGCACGTTGCCGAACGGAATGACCGCCGACGACATCAGCGCGGTGGTCATGGCCAAGCATGGACCGAACACGAACAGCGCCCGGTTGGCCCCGGCGGGAAAGAATTCTTCCTTGGTGAAAAGCTTCACGGCGTCGGCCAGCGGCTGCAACAGGCCGAAAGGCCCGGCACGGTCCGGGCCCACCCGGTCCTGCAGAAACGCGGCAATCACGCGCTCGGCGTAGGTGGAATAGGTGGCAATCAGCAGCGAAACGCCGAATACTACCAGAACGACGAGGCCTTGCCAGCCCAGAGCGGGGAGAGTCATAGTGTAATTGTCATGCTGAGCTTGCGAAGCATCTTATCACGTTCGCAGGGCTCGGGTAACTTATTCTGACGAAAGCAGCGGTGATAAGATGCTTCCTTCGTCAGCATGACAGACGATTAATTTAGTTATTCAGGCCACCCAATCGCAACGGCGGGTTGCGTTCCAATTCGCGGGTAGTGCTTTCCGGCAAGTCAGCCAGCACCTGCGGGTTCACTACCGGCAGCTCATAATGGTTTTGGGCAATAACCGAGGAACGGTTGATATGCGCCGGGCCTTCCAGCGTCCAGTCCGAGGTTTCCTTTTTATCGAAGCGGCAGGTGTTGCAAATCCACTCCTTCACTTCGCCGTATTCGTCCTTGCGGGCGGTTACGCGGAGCACGTCTTTTCCTTTATACCAGAGCGTGACGTGGCCGGCGCACTTGTCGGTTTCGCAGTCGCGGTGGGCATTCACGGGCTTCGTGAACCACACGCGCTGCTTGAAGCGGAAGGTTTTATCGGTCAGCGCGCCCACCGGGCACACGTCGATGACGTTGCCGCTGAAATCGTTGTCAATGATGTTCTCGATGTAGGTGCCAATTTCCGAGGCATCGCCGCGGCCCAGTACGCCGTGCACGCGCTCGGGCGTAAGCTGGTCGGCCACGTACACGCAGCGGTAGCACAGGATGCAACGCGTCATGTGCAGCTGGATGAGTGGGCCAATGTCGATTTTCTCGAACGTGCGGCGTTCTTCCTCGTAGCGGGTGGTGCTGAGGCCATGCTCGAAGGCAAAGTCTTGCAGGCTACACTCGCCGGCCTGGTCGCACACCGGGCAGTCGAGTGGGTGGTTGATGAGCAGCATCTCCACAATGCCCTTGCGGACATCCATCACCTGCTGGTTGATGGTGTTTTCGACCACCATGCCGTCCTGCACCGTCGTGATGCACGAGGCTACCAGTTTAGGCATGGGACGCGGGTCTTTGGCCGAGCCGGCTGAAACCTTCACTAGGCAAGCGCGGCACTTGCCGCCCGAGCCCTTCAGGGGGGTGTAATAGCACATGGCGGGCGGCACGATGCTACCGCCAATCTGGCGGGCCGCGTTCAGGATGGTCGTTCCATCCGGAACTTCCACCTCAATGCCGTCGAAGGTTATTTTAGCCATTGGTTTATCGGATTATTAGGTCATGCTGAGCGAAGCGCAGCGTAGCCGAAGCATCTCTACCTAGTAAGTAATTCAATCAACTCAACGAAGCGGTAGAGATGCTTCGGCAAGCTCAGCATGACGTTTTTTTAAGAGGGTTACGCCAATACCGCCGCGCCGCGATAAACTGCGCCGGGAGCCGTAGCTTCTTTTGGATGCTTCACGTGCCATTCAAACTCGTCGCGGAAGTGGCGCACTGCTGCCGCCACCGGCCACGCGGCCGCTTCGCCCAGCGGGCAAATGGTGTTGCCTTCAATCTGCTTGGCCACGCTCACGACCAGGTCGATGTCGTGCATCGAGCCGTGGCCGTGCTCCAGGCGGTGCAGCACTTTCTCCAGCCAGCCAGTGCCTTCGCGGCAGGGCGAGCACTGCCCGCACGACTCGTGGTGGTAGAAGCGGCTATAGTTCCAGGTGTTTTTCACAATGCACGTCGTTTCGTCCATCGCAATGAAGCCGCCCGAACCCAGCATGGTGCCCGTAATGAAGCCGCCGTCACTCAGCGACTCGTAGGTCATCAGGCGGGGCTCACCGGCGGCGGTTTTTAGAATGAGCTCCTTCGGCAGAATCGGCACCGACGAGCCACCGGCTACTACTGCTTTCAGGTCTCGGCCTTTCCAGATGCCGCCGCAGTACTCATCGGAGTAGATGAATTCTTCGACCGGCACGCCCAATTCAATTTCGTAGATGCCCGGCTTGTTGACGTGGCCGCAGGCCGAAATCAGCTTGGTACCAGTACTTTTCCCGACGCCGATTTTGGCGTACTCGTCGCCGCCCTCGTTCACGATAATCGGCACCGCCGCGATGGTTTCCACGTTGTTCACCACCGTGGGGCGGGCGTATAGCCCCTGCACGGCCGGGAATGGCGGCTTGTTGCGCGGGTTGCCGCGCTTGCCTTCCAACGATTCCAGCAGCGCGGTTTCTTCACCGCAGATGTAGGCACCAGCGCCGGGATGCACGTGCAAGTCGAGCGAGTAGCCCGAGCCGAGGATGTTCTCACCCAGGAAACCCGCCGCGTAAGCCTCCGCAATGGCCTTTTCCAGAATGCGCAACACGTACAACAACTCGCCACGGATGTAGATGTAGCTGGTGCGTGCGCCCAAAGCGTAGCTGCCCGTAATCATGCCCTCGATGAGCAGGTGGGGCAGTTTCGACATCAGCTGCCGGTCCTTAAAGGTGCCGGGCTCCGACTCATCCGCGTTGCAGACGAGGTAGCGCGGCACGCCCTCCGGCTTGGCCAGAAAGCCCCACTTCATGCCAGCGGGGAAGCCCGCGCCGCCACGCCCGCGCAGGCCCGACTTCTTCACTTCCTCCGTGACCTCATCGGGCGTCATCGTTTTGAGCGCCTTCTCCACGGAGCGATAGCCGCCGTGCTTGCGGTACACTTCGAAGGTGTTAATGCCTTCGACGTTGATGTGTTCGGTTAATAGCTTGCGTCCCATAATGGTAGGCGTTGGGCTGGAGACCAGCTGTTTAGTTATTTTGAACGGAGTTGGGCAGGCTGTTTTCTTCCCACGACAAAATGGGGCGGTGCACCAGACTGCGCAACTCGTTGAGCATGGCATCCACCGCTTCCGGCGTGTGCAGCTCCTCGTAATATTTCTCGCGCACCTGCACGATGGGGGCGAAGCCGCAGGCAGCCAGGCACTCCACTTCTTTCAGCGTGAACAGGCCGTCGGGCGAGGTTTCGCCCACTTTAGCTCCGGTGATGCGCTCCAGGTGCTCGGTCAGTTCGTCGGAGCCGCGCAGCATGCAGGGGCCCGTGCGGCAGATTTCCAGCACGTGCTTGCCCACCGGCTTGAGGTTGTACATGGTGTAGAACGAGGCTACTTCGTACACTTCAATCGGCTTGATGTTCAGCGTTTCAGCCACCAGGTCCTGCACCTCCGGGCTCACCCAGCCGCCGAATTCGGCCTGCGCGATGTGCAGAATCGGCAGCATCGCCGACTTGCTCCGGTCGGCCGGGTAGTGCGTGAGCAGGCGCTTGATTTCCGCTTGGCCAGCGGGCGAGAATTGCAGTTTCGTGGGCGAGGTCGTCGGCTCCATAGCAGTCAGTTTCAACAAAAACTAGGCGTCCAGCTCGCCGGCGATGACGTTCATGGACGAGAGAATAACAATGGCATCGGAGAGCGTGGTGCCCACGGCCATTTCGGGATAAGCCTGGTAATAAATGAAGCACGGCCGGCGGAAGTGCAGGCGGTAAGGCGTGCGGCCCCCGTCCGAAACCAGGTAGAAACCCAGCTCGCCGTTGCCGCCTTCCACCGAGTGGTACACCTCGCCAACGGGCGCGTCAATCTCGCCCATCACAATTTTGAAGTGGTAAATCAGTGCCTCCATGTTCTTGTACACGTCCGGCTTGTCGGGCAGATAGTAGTGCGGGGCGTCGGCGTGGTAGGGGCCTTCGGGCAGGTTGTCGAGCGCCTGATTGATGATGCGCAGGCTCTGCCAGATTTCCTCGTTGCGCACGATAAACCGGTCGTAGGTGTCGCCGTTGGTGCCCACCGGAATATCGAACTCGAAGTCCTCGTAGGAGGAATACGGGTTCATGGCGCGCACGTCGTAGTCGACGCCCGCGGCCCGCAGGTTGGGGCCGGTGAAGCCATAGCTCAGTGCCTTTTCCGCCGAAATAGGGCCCACGTTCACCACGCGGTCCATGAAAATGCGGTTGCGGTTGAACAAGTCCTCGAACTCCTTCATCACCACCGGGAAGCTTTTCAGCCAGGCGCGGAGCTTGGCGATAGCGGCTGGCGAAAGGTCGCGCTCCATGCCGCCCACGCGGCCCATGTTGGTGGTGAGGCGGGCCCCACACACCTCTTCGTAGATTTCGTATACCTTCTCCCGTTCCTGAAACAGGTAGAGAAAGCCCGTGAACGCGCCCGTGTCCACCCCCAGAATGGAGTTGCAGATGAGGTGGTCGGTAATGCGGGCCAACTCCATCATAATCACCCGGATGTACTGCGCCCGCTTGGGCACGGTCACGCCGAGCATCTTTTCCACCGTCATGTGCCAGCCCAGGTTGTTGATGGGCGACGAACAGTAGTTCATTCGGTCGGTGAGCGTTGTGATTTGGTAGAAGGGCCGGCGCTCGGCAATCTTCTCAAACGCCCGGTGGATGTAGCCAATGGTGGGCACGCCGGATACGATGCGCTCGCCATCCATTTGCAGGATGTTCTGGAAAATGCCGTGCGTGGCGGGGTGCGTCGGGCCCAGGTTCAACGTCGTCAGCTCCTGGCTGAAGTCGTTGAGAATGGGCATCAACTGGCCGGGGCGCTGGGCAGCGGCCTCTTCGATGATTTTGTGGGTGCCTGCCAGGGCGTCGTTTACTGCCATTGTTATTGGTGCCTGGTGCTTGGTTGTTGGTGCTTGGTAGCTAATGTCTGATGCTAATGCCTGGTCACGCTTCTGTTTGTGCCAAGCACCAAGCACGAACAACCACCAAATTTTATCGTCCGAAAAACAGGTCGGTTTTGTCTTCGCGGGTACCGTCTTCTACCGGGTACTGCTTGCGCATTGGGAAGTAGTCCATGTCCTCCACGTTGAGGATGCGAATGAGATTGGGGTGGCTGGTGAAGACGACGCCGTAGAAATCGTAGGCTTCGCGCTCCATCCAGTTGGCGGAGTTGTAGAGGTCAGTCAGGGTCGGAACCACCGGGTCAACGATGGGGAAGAAGATTTTCAGGCGCAGCCGAATGTTCTTCGTCATGCTGTGCAGGTGGTAAATCATGCCCAGCTCCTGGCCCGGATTTTCGGGGTAGTTGATGCCGCACATCGTGGTCAGGAAGTGAAATTTCAACTCCTGGTCCTGCTGCAGGCCGGCAATAACTGCGTGGATTTTCTCCCGCGTAGTGGTCGCCGTGAGCAGGCCGTAGGGCTCGTGCACGTCGGTGAACGTACCCTCTCCGAACAGGCGGGTAAGCAATGCCAATACCTGCGCATTCTGGGCCTTTATCGGGTCTTCGGCAACGGGCACTTCGGGCGCGGCGGCAGCATCTTGAGGAGTCATTTCTTAGCTGTTAGCTGGGAGCTATTAGCTGTTAGCTTGTCGTATAACCGTTGTCTGCTTTGCCCCACGGAGCTAACAGCTAACAGTTAATGGCTAACAGCTCAATTACTTGATGTTGTAAGACGCCAGTAGCGCCTGGTATTCGGGGGCGTTGCGGCGGCGGAAGGATTCGTTGCGGGCCAGGTCCTGCACGCGCATCAGGCCGTCGATGACCTGCTCGGGGCGGGGCGGGCAGCCGGGCACGTACACGTCGACCGGGATAATGCGGTCGATGCCCTGCAGCACGGAGTACGAGTCGAAAATGCCGCCCGAGCAGGCACAAGCGCCCATGGCCAGCACCCAGCGGGGCTCGGCCATTTGCTCATACACCTGCTTCACAATGGGGGCCATTTTCTTGGCAATGGTACCCATCACCATCAGCAAATCGGCTTGGCGGGGCGAGAAACTGGGCCGCTCGGAGCCGAAGCGCGAGATGTCGTAGTGCGAGCCCATGGTAGCCATGAACTCGATGCCGCAGCAGGAAGTGGCGAAGGGCAGGGGCCAGAGCGAGTTGGCGCGGGCCATGCCCACCACTTTTTCCAGCGAGGTAGCAAAGAAGCCAGCACCCTCAACGCCCTCGGGGGCTTCAACGGTTTTAATTTCGGGAACGCGGGTGTCAACCATAGGGATAGAGAACTAGCGGATTAGGCCGCCTTCGATACAGAAGCGGGCTGCTTTTCCAACATCGGGGCGGTAGCGAAAGTTTGGCTGGCCGGTGCTTCATTCCAGCGCAGGATGCCCTTTTTGATGATGTAGAAAAAGCCCGCCAGTAGCAGCGCCATAAACAAAATCATCTCGATAAAACCGGCCCGGCCGAGGGCGCGGAAATTCACGGCCCAGGGATACATGAAAATGACTTCCACGTCGAACAGCACGAACACAATGGCCGTGAGGAAGTATTTCACCGAAATTGGGGTGCGGGCGTTGCCCACCGACTCGATGCCGCACTCAAAGGAGGCGTCTTTCACGGTGCTGTGGCGCTTGGGGCCCACGAGGTGCGAAACAATCATGGCGAAAGCTACAAAAGCCAGCGCCAGACCAAACTGAATGAGTATCGGGAGGTAATCGGACGGCTGATAACCGTTGACGGGCAGGGCTAGGTACATAGCGGTCAATTATATAGTGCACAGGCCTCACGGGCGCTGAAGGGCAAAGGTAACGCCCACGGGGTTGGGGCGCAATGCCAAAGGAAACGGACGGGTTTGCGGGGGTATCTTTGGGGATAATACTCCGACTTATGGAACAGAAAAAACCCGCAGTCAGGCGCTACACGGTGGCAGAATACATGGCGCTGGAAGAGCAAAGCAGCGTGCGCCACGAATTCTTCGAAGGCGAAGTGTTTGCGATGGCGGGCGGCACGGCCCGGCATAATTTGCTCATCGGCAACTGCTACTCGGCTTTGCGCGCCGGGTTGCGCGGCAAAACTTGCCGAACGTTCTTCGAAAGCGTTCAGCTAGCAGTTGAACACGGACGCTACTACAACTACCCGGACGTAATGGTGACTTGTGCGCCCGACGACCTGTTGGCCGAGCGTACCATGAAATCGCCGACGCTGGTGATTGAGGTGCTCTCGAAATCGACCGAAACCCGTGACCGCAGCTGGAAATTCAATCAATACAAACAATTGCCTTCGCTACGCCACTACCTGTTAGTGTCGCAAGCAACCTGCCTGGTCGAATGGTTCCGGCGCGAGGAAAGCGGATTGTGGTCGTTTACGGCGCTGACGCTGTTCACGGATGAGCTGCTGATTCCTGAACTCGACCTGACGCTGCGCCTGCACGATATTTATGAAGACACCGGAATTACGCAGCTAGCTATTCGATTTGATTCGGAAGACCCCGATTATCGGAACAGAGAGGATATATAGCAAAAAGGCCCGCATCACTCGATGCGGGCCTTTTTCGTTGGGCTTACAAGCCTTTATCGCGGTTCAAATCCTCGGCCGGAGCGGCCCCCAGGAAGGGATAACGGTAGTCCGTTACAGGTACGAAGGTTTCTTTGATGGTGCGGGGCGATACCCAACGCAGCAGGTTAAGGATGGAGCCGGCCTTGTCGTTGGTGCCGGAAGCGCGGGCCCCGCCGAAGGGCTGCTGGCCCACGACCGCGCCGGTAGGCTTGTCGTTGATGTAAAAATTGCCGGCAGCGTGCACCAACTTCTTAGAGGCCAGGTCGATGGCGTACCGGTCCTGGGCGAAGATGGCCCCGGTTAGGGCGTAGGGCGAGGTGGTGTCAACTAGCTCCAGGGTTTCCTCGAATTTATCGGCATCGTAAACGTACACCGTGACGACGGGACCGAACAGCTCGTCGCACATCGTGATGTACTTCGGGTCTTTGGCCAGGATGACGGTAGGCTCGATGAAGTAGCCTTTCGACTTATCGTAGCCGCCGCCGGCGATTATTTCAGCGTTGGGGTCGGCTTTGGCTCCGTCGATGTACTGGGCGAGTTTATCGAAGGAAACTTCGCTGATAACGGCGTTGATGAAGTTGCCAAAGTCTTCCACGTCGCCCATTTTAAAGGAGGCGAGGTCTTCCTTCACGTAGCCGAGGATTTCATCGGCCAGGTTCGAGGGCAAGTAGACGCGGGAAGCGGCGGAGCATTTCTGGCCCTGATATTCGAACGCGCCGCGCGAAATGCCGACGGCCACGGCCTTGGCGTGGGCCGAGCGGTGGGCCACGATGAAGTCCTTGCCGCCGGTTTCGCCCACGATGCGCGGATAGGACTTGTAGTTGGCGATGTTCTGGCCGATTTCCTGCCAGATGGTTTGGAATACCTTGGTGGAGCCGGTGAAGTGGATACCCGCGAAGTCGCGGTGCTTGAAGATGACGTCCCCTACCACCGGGCCGTCGGCGTAGATGATGTTGATGACGCCGGCCGGTACGCCGGCTTCTTCGAACAGTTCCATCAGCACCTGGGCCGAGTAGATTTGGGTATCGGCGGGCTTCCAGACCACCACGTTGCCCATCATGGCAGCAGAGGAGGGCAGGTTGGCGGCGATGGAAGTGAAGTTGAACGGCGTGAGGGCGAACACGAAGCCTTCGAGGGGACGCTGTTCCAAGCGGTTCCACATGCCGGGCAGGCTCTCGGGCTGCTGCTGGTACACCTGCTGCATGAAGTGCACGTTAAAGCGGAAAAAGTCAATCAGCTCGCAGGCGGCGTCGATTTCGGCCTGGAAGGCATTTTTGCTCTGGGCCAGCATGGTGGCCGCGTTGATGCGGGCGCGGTAGGGGCCGGCCAGCAAATCGGCGGCTTTGAGAAAGATGGCGGCGCGGTGCTCCCAGGGCATATCGGCCCAGGCGGTGCGGGCAGCCAGAGCCGCGTCGATGGCTTGCGTAACGTGGGCAGCCGTGCCGTAGTGGAAGTGGCCAAGGGTACGCTGGTGGTCGTGCGGCGGGCTCATGCGGCGCAGGTCGCCGGTGCGGACTTCCTGCCCGCCGATGTGCATGGGAATATCCAGCTCCAGATTCTTCAGATGCCTGAGCTGCTGCTGAAGCTCCAGCTTCTCTTTCGAGCCGGGCGCATAGCCTTTGACGGGTTCGTTAATCGGGACGGGGACGTTGAAAAAGCCGGTGGCCATAGTGGGTTTCGGATTGGTTTGAAAGAGAATTCTGGGTGGGATGGGACAAAGGTAGGACGATAAAATAGCAGCTATAGTAGCGGATGCTCGACAAGTCAAGGTGCGGTGAATGATTTAGGGTCAATCTCAAGATTGCCTAATAGAACATACAGTTCGGTAACATTAGCCGCGTAAGACGTTGTTTGATTAACAATTGCTAAATCTTCATCCCCAAACTCCGTATGCTGTTTCAAGAGCGCAGTATCAAATTCTGTGTCGATAACACAATAGCGATGCGGTGGCTGCACTGCAATAGCATGCCCGTTGGTAGCGTAATGAATGGCTACCCAGCGGTTTCGATTGCTTGCTGATGAGGGGGCAATAGCCGCAATCGGATGGTGCAGCATTTCTATCCAGTTCCAGACTTTTATCGGGATAGTTTTCATCATTCTAACTTCTACAGCCGCGCCAGCAGCTCGCGCACCTGTTGGGTTAGGTCGTCGCGCGAGCCGGTGTTGTGCAGGGTGGCAGCGAAGTGCGGGTAGTCGTCCATGGCGACTTCGCTGGGGTGGTTGTCGTCGCGGGTGCCGTCGCCGCGCTGGTGCAGCGGGTCGCCCTCCACGCGCAGCATGAGGCCGCCGCGGGCCCGAATGGGGTCGGCCTCGTTGGGAAAGCGGATGTCGGGCACCAGCACGAAGGCATCGGGCGGCAGGGCGGCGAAGAAGGCATCGACCCAGACCAATGGTTCCCACGCGCGCAGGGCCAGGCCCACCTGCTGCAGCATTTCGCCCCGCGTGCGGTGGAAGGTGGGCACGATTTCGGCCTTGCCGCGCTGGGAGTAGTACGGGGCCACATCTTCGCCCGTGAGGGCAGCGCAAACGGACTTAATGGAGTCGCCGAAGGAGCGAATCTGCCAGATGCGCTCGGGCTGGAGCTGCTGCAGAATGCGGGCCACGGTGTCCTTGCCGCTGCCCCGGCGGCCCGAGAGGCCAATGAGGTGTACCATGGGGTGGGGAATCAGAACGCCAGATGAGCATGACGTTCTTTTTATTCAAGGTTCTTACAAAAACTCCTTCAGCTCGCTCAAACAGCTGATTTCGTGGGTAATATCATTAAAATGACGCCGCTTATCGGGGTTAAAATACACTTGGTCGATGCCGGCGTTGTATGCGCCCAACACATCGCATTCCAGGTTGTCGCCAATCATCAGGCTCTCGGTTGCCGTGGCACCGGTGCGCTCCAGGGCGTGGGCGAACATGCGCGGGTCGGGCTTGAGATGGCCGCTGTGCTCGGAGGTGATAACTTCCTCGAAGTAATGAGCTAGGTTGGAGGACGCCAGCTTGAGGCCCTGCACGTCCTGAAAGCCGTTGGTGATGAGGTGCAGCCGGTAGTTGGGCTTCAGGTAGTCGAGCACTTCGTGGGTATAGGGAAAGACTGCTGATTTCTGCGGCAGAATATCCGTGAACTCGGCCGAGATGGTGGCCGGAATATCCGCTTCGGGCACGCCAAGCCGCGTCAGGGTACGCACAAAGCGTACCTCGCGCAGCTGGGTTTGCGTGATTTTATTGCTTTGGTACAAGCGCCAGAGCGCGTGGTTGATGTCGCTGTACAGCCGGATAAACTCCTCCACCGAAAACGTGCCGAAGCGAGCAAAATCGTGTCGCTCGTAGAGGGTGTGCAGGGTTTCGTTGGCATTTTTCTCGAAGTCCCACAGCGTGTGGTCGAGGTCGAAGAAGAGGTGACGGTATTTCATTAGCAGTGGTTAATGATTAACGATTAGTGGTTAATAGTCGAAGCGGAACGGGAAAGTGGGTCACTCATTGATACTAGTAATTAATCACTGACCGTTAACCATTATAATGAGCCGGCAAGGGCCATGCTCAGCACGCCGGCCAGCATGATGCCCTTGCAGAACGTGCTGAGGTGCCGAAAGTGCCGCCGCCGGTCGGCCCGGATGAGCAGGCGCGCCAGCTGAGCCATAGGTAGCAGCACCAGCAGCGTCAGCCACAGACCCAGCGGCCAGTGCCCGCTCGCAAAAAGCCGGCCCGTCGCCCCAAGGGTGAGCAGCGCCAGGCAAGCCAGGAAAAAACCGGCTACCCACTTGGTGCGCGCCACGCCCCAAACCAGCGGCAGCGTGCGGCAGCCGTGCTGCGCGTCGCCGCGCATGTCTTCCACGTCCTTCATAATCTCGCGCACCACCGTTAGCAGAAACGCGGCCAGCGCGTAGGGCCACACCACGCTGTGGCTGTCGTTGCGCTCCAGCTGCAATTGCAGCTCGGGCAGCAGCACCAGCGCCGCCGTGAGGGTGGCAATGCTGACATTGCCCACCAGCGCCACCCGTTTGAACCGCGCCGAATAGCCCCACAGCAGCAGCGCCGTGCCCAGCGTAACGGCCCCCAGCACCGGATGCAGCCAGCCCGCCACCAGCACGCCCACCCCGCTCAGCGCCAAGTGGGCCAGCATGGCCATGCGCCGGTTCACCACGCGGCCAATCACCAGCCGGTCGGGCCGGTTGATGGCGTCAATTTTCACATCGTAATAGTCGTTGATGATGTAGCCCGCCGCGGCCACCAGCAGCGCCGCCCACACCAGCAGCCCGAAGCGCGGGGCCAGCAGCGACTGGCGCAGCGGCAGCTCCGGCAGCAGCAGGCCCGCCCGCACCAGGGCCAGACACAGCAGCATAATCAGCAGGTTGGGCCAGCGCACCAGCGTGGGCAGCGCCGTGCGCAGGTGCTCGGCCGGGGGCGGCGGCGGCAGGGCAGGGGGCTTGGGGGGCAGCGGGTTCATCGGTGGGGGCGCGGAGCGGAAGCGCAAAGGTCGGCGAAAGAGGCGGGCTTGCGGGAGCGGGATGAGGGTGGGCGGGATACAAAAAAGCCTCTCCGTGACGGGAGAGGCTTATGCGATGGCGCGGGGCGCGGCCACCAATTTGCTTTCAAGCTCAGATTTTGCGCACGTTGACGGCGTTGATGCCTTTGCGGCCTTCCTGCGTTTCAAATTCCACCCGGTCGTCTTGCTGCACGGTGGCCCCGTTCAGGCCGGTTACGTGTACGAAAAAATCTTCTTTCGTTTGGTCGTCGGTCACGAAGCCATAGCCCTTGGCTTCGTTGAAAAATTTAATGATGCCGGTTTTCATGCAAAAAAACAAAAAGGAAAAGAAAAACCGCCCGGGTAAAGGCTGCGGAAAGGCCTAAAACGGCCGCAAAGCGCCATTTCAAACCCGCTTACGCGGGAATCCGGCGTGGGGTTGGCTGGCCAGCGGCCCCGGCACTTCCATTATTGGTTATCGCGCCACTCGTATACCCACTTGGCTTGGATTTGCTCCAGATGGCCCTCCGTCGATTGCTCCCGGGTGCCATCGAAGTTGTCCAGGGTCAGTATCCACTCAATTAGCTCGGTAAAGCGGATGCGGTAGATTTTGGCCTCGGTGAAGTCGTTGCCGAACTTCTCGTAAAGGGCCATGGCGATATCCTCGTGGTCGGCCCAATGCATGGGCGGCTCGAAATGGGGCATTTTGTTAGGGTATGAGGGTAAGGGGGTAGGAGGGTAGGAGTTGCTGCTAGCAGAATGAAAAAGGGCAATAAAACGCATGCCTTCCTACCCCTACACCCTCTTACCCCAAAAACTAGTGGCCCAGGAAGTGCTGGGGGGGGATGCTGACGACCAGCTGCATATCCGGCTCCACTACGCACTGGCAGGCCAGGCGCGAGTTGATGCGCGGGTTCTCGGCGCGGTCGATGAAATCTTCTTCCTTGTCGGAAATCTCGGGCAGGTCGTCGCCGCCCGCGTTGATGTAAACGTGGCAGGTGCTGCACCCGCACACGCCACCGCAGTTGTGCTGCAGCTGAATGCCATTGTTCAGGGCCACGTCGAGCACCGACTCGCCGGCGGCCGCCACGTGGGTTTGGGCCGGCTGGCCGTCGCTGAACTGGAAGGTGATGGTGGTAGCGGGAACAGCCAAAACAGGAATCAATAAAGACGAATAATACACGGCATTTGCCGCCGCAAAGGTACTCCCCCCGGTCCCGGCATCAAAGCTGCGCCTGGATGCTGGCCGTGAGCTGCACATACAGGGCCTGCCAGGCCGGATGGGCGGCCAGGGCTGCCTGGTGGGCGGCCAGCGTGGGCGCATCGTGCCGCACGGCCGGGCCGGTTTGCCCTTCGAAAGGGGAGTTGGCCAGGGCTTTGGCAATTGTTTCGCGCACCAGCGGGGCCAGGAGCGCGGCGGGCAGGTCGGCTTCGGCCAGCAAGGCATCAGCAATTCCCAACAGGTGGTTGGTGAAATTGTTGGCGAAAACGGCCGCCACGTGCAGCTTCAATCGTTGGGCGGAATTGAGGCGGCGCACGTTGCGGCTCAGGCTGTGGGCCAGGGCCAGCAGAGTAGCTTCGGTCTGATTATCAGCTGCCTCAATGCACAGCGGCACCGTGGGCCAGTCGATGGACCGGCCGGGACTAAACGTTTGCAGCGGGTAGAACACACCGGCACGCACGTCCGGCTGCGCTTCAAGAACCGCTAGCGACAGCGCCCCGGCCAAGTGGGCCACCAGCGCCCCGGCGGGCCAGGTGGTGGCGGCCAGCAGCGGGGCCACGGCGGCATCGGGCACGGCCAGGAGGTACACGTCGGCCGGTGGCAGGGGCGGGGCGGGGGTGGGCAGCGCCGTTGTGCCGGGCAACTGGCTCGCCAGAATTTTAGCAGCGGCCGGCGTGCGGCTCCATACAAATACTACCTGATGGCCCGCCGCTACCAGGGCTGGACCCAACTGGCTGGCCACGCGGCCCGCGCCAAACAAGCCAATGCGTAGCGGGGTGGCAGGAAGCACTGAAGATTTAATCATGAATGATAGTAGCAAAAAGCCGCTCCGTTAGCTGGAGCGGCTTCTTGCCTCAGATATGGTCGGAACTAGCCCGCCGGTTGGGGCCGCACGGCGCGGCCCGTGGGCGCGGCTGAAACTTCAACTTCGGCCGCCACCTCGTTGCTGAGCACGCCTTTGCCACCGCGCTGGCGCACGCTCAGGCCGAAGCCAATGGCCATGAGCAGGGTACCGCTCCAGAGTAAATTGATGAAGGGTTTCTCCATCGCTTTCAAAATCACGTAGTCCTTCTGGGTGGTGCTCACCCCGAAGGTGAACTTGCCTTTTACCGGGTCGATGGCGTTCAGGCTCAGGCGCACGCCGAGGTCTTCGACTTCGTCGGGCACGCGGCCCACCATGCGGTTGCGCACCACAAACACGGGGTGGGCGTGGTATTCACGCTTCTCGCCGCTCACAATCATGTCGGCCTGCAGGGCGAGGTCGCCCTTTTGCATGTTGAGACCAGCGGTTTCGTGGGCCGGCTCAATGGCCCGGAACACGGCGAAGTAGTCGTTCAGGAAGATGGTGTCGCCCACGCTCAGCGTGTATTCTTTGGCCTCGCTCCAGGGCTTTTCCTTGCGCGGGTCAAGCACCGAGTTGATGTGCGTGTAGATATCGTGGCCCCAGAATTTCTTGATGGCCGGGGAAGCTAATAGGCCGCCACCGCCCATCTCGTCGTTTATCTGGGCGCGGGGGTATAGCACGAATTGCTCGCCCGACTTCTGGTCGCGGTAGTTGATGCGGTAGTAGGTGTTTTCCGGCAGGATGTTCACTGTGTCGCCGGTGGCGTAGTACGTTTTGCCTTCTGCGGCAATGGGGGCGCGGGCTACGGCTTTATAGTCGTCATCAGTGCGGAAGAGGAACTGCTTATCGACGTAGCCGGGCACGCCGGGTACCTCGAAATACTGGCCGGTGTAGGTGAGCTGATAACCGTGCATGGGGGCGGTTTCGTTGCGCCACAGCAGCACATTATCGCGGTTCAAATCCTCGCTGAATTCGCGCGAATACAGCAGGCCCGACACGTTGCGCGAGATGATGTTGGAGTAGCCCGACGAAGCCAGAATGCCCAGCAGCATCAGGGCAATGCCCAGGTGGGCCACCGCGCCGCCCGACAGGCGCACGCCGCGCCGCAACAGCGTGAAAATCATCCCAAAGTTGGCCAGCACGCCAAACAGGCCCGCCAGCGTGAGCACCACGTAGGCCGGCGAAATGCTGAGGCCATTGTAACGCACCAGCAGGACTACCAGGGCCGTACCCAGCAGGGCCAGCAGCGTGGGCGCGGTGAGGGAGTTGATGAGCGTTTCCTTGTTGTTGCGCTGCCACCACATCACCTGCGCGATGCCCGAAAGCAGGGCCACGCCCACGCCCATCCACAATTGCAGCTTGGAGTAGTGGGCAATTTGGTCGGCGGGCAGGGCCACGTTGGTCTTGATGCCAATGAGCCCCATAAACGAGTTATACACCGGAATACTGGTTGTAAACAGCACCTGGAACGCGCCGAGGCATAGCACCGTGGCTCCCACAAATACCCACAGCTCGGGATTGTAGGCATCCAGCTCCTTTGCCGAAATCGGGATTTCCTTCCAGCGCGAAATCAGCAGCGCCACGGCCAGCACCGTGAAAACGGCCATGTAGATGAACAGCTGGCCCGACAGGCCGAGGTCCGTAAACGAGTGCACCGAGGCGTTGCCCAGCACGCCGCTGCGCGTGAGGAAGGTCGCGTAGAGGATGAGTACGAACGTAGCCACCACCAGCGCAAACGCGGTGCGCAGGCCCGTGCGGCGCTTCTGCCACAGCACCAGGCCGTGCAGCGAGGCCACCAGCACCAGCCACGGAATGTACACGGCGTTTTCGACCGGGTCCCAGTTCCAGTAGCCACCGAAGTTTAGCGTTTCGTAGGCCCAGTAAGCGCCCATCACCACGCCCACGCCCAATACTCCGCCGCCAATGAGCGTCCAGGGCAAGGCCGGTTTCACCCAGGCCGTGAGCTCACGCTTCCAGAGGGCGGCGATGGCGAAGGCAAAGGGCACGAGCGTAAGCGCGAAGCCCAGGAACAACGTGGGTGGGTGAATCACCATCCAGTAGTTCTGAAGCAGGGCGTTGAGGCCGGTACCGTCCTTGGGCACGAAGTTGGGGTTCATCTTCCACACCGGCAGGTCGGTGAGGAACTCGCGCAGCAGGATAAAGGGCGACGAGCCAATGCGCACGCCACCGACCACCACGCCCACAATCATGCTCACCAGAAACACCTGCACGCCGCTGAAAACGGCCATCACCGGGGCTTCCCACTTCTTGTTGTAGCGCATGATGAACAGGCCGATGACGACGTGCCAGAAAATCCAGAGCAGGAACGAGCCCTCTTGGCCTTCCCAGAAACAGGAAATCATGTACTGCACCGGCAGGTGGTTCGAGCTGTGGCTCCAGGCGTAGTAATATTCGTAGCGGTGCGCGTGAATGATGTTGAACAGGCACACTATCACGGAGATGATGGCCGCGCCGTGCACGAAAAACGCGCCGCGCGCCAGCCGCAGCCAACTCGGGTCTTCCTGGCCCAGCGCCCGGCCCCGCGAGGCCTGGAAATAGCCATACGCCGCCACCAGCGCCGCCGCGAAGGCCAGAATAACGCTGAAATGGCCGATTCGTCCTACTAATAAGTTCATAAGCAAATAATATCGGGCAAATTTACGGCCGCGCCGCCGGAGCCGGGAGACTCAATAACAAACGGTCGACGAAAAAGTCGCCGCTCGGGGGATGACAAATGATTTCGACGGCAATTTTTTTTAGCCCCCCGTCCTGCCATTTGCTTACCGGGAGCCAGCCTTGGCTTTTGTCGTCGGGCTTGCTCACCAGTTGCCGCGAGAGCAGCACCTGCCCATTGGCCGGGTTGGAGATGATAACCGACAGCCGGGCATTGCGCGGGTACTTGCCCAGCGGCAGCACGAGGTGCGGCACCTGAGGCGGCTGGTCCAGCAGCGGGTTCAGCTGGCTGAACGACACCCATTGCTGCCGCAGCAGCGCGGGCGGCTGGCCGTCGGGGCCGGCATCAGCGACTATTTGGTAGAGGTAGTAGCCCGGGTGGGGCAGGGTATCGGTGGCGGTATAGGCAGTAGGCTGGCCGCCCAGCGTGTTGCGGCCCACTGGCACCCGCACCCGCTCGCTGCTTCTGAACTCGCGCAACTCGCGGCGTAGCACCCGGCAGCGCGCGGCGGCCGCCAGCGAGTCGGGCAACGTCCATTCGAGGTGAACGACGCGGTTGCTGCCCGGTAGTGCGCCGGCTATCGTAGCGGGCAGCGGCACGGCTGGTACGCCCACCGCACGGTCGCTCACCTGCAGTTTGAACTGACAAAAATCCTTGAGGTAACCATCCACGTCCAGCAAATAGGGCTGGCCGGCGCGCAGCGAATCCAGCGTCACGAACACGTCGTCCTGGGTGCCGAGCGAAGTGCAGCTGAGCACCCGGTACGTGGCTGGCTGGCACGGCTGCCCGGTCGTAACCACCAACTGTACGCCCCGCACATCGCGGCATTTTTGCCCCCCGATGTTCACAAAATAACGCCCCGCAACCTTTGGTGTGAACTCAAACCACTGGTCGTTGTGGTATTCGATGCACTTGCCGGTCAGGCGCTCGTCCACGCAGCTACGCTGCACGGTGCAGCCGGCGGTGCTGGAGGTAATGGTTTCGCCGGCGCGCAGCATGCGGCGGTTTTCGATGTTGTCGTTGGCTACCTGAGCTAAGGCGTTGCCAGCTAAGAAGCCAGCCAGCAGCAATGAAAACAGCACCCGTTTTCCGACGCGACGAAGCGTGACAGAAACCGGGTGCTGCAAAGGGAGTGGGCTCGCCAGCAATTAATTGACCGAAGCCGTCGCGCCCTGCAAGTCCTTCTTCACGTACTTGCTGGGGCACTTCAGCAATATGTTATCGGCCATGAACACTTCTCCCTTCATGCAGCCCGTGATAACTACCTGCTCGGAAGCGTCGAAATCCTGCGGCTTGGGGTTGTTGTACACCACGCGCTGGGCTAGGTGGGTGGTATCAACCAGCGTAAAGGCAAAGTAGTTGGGGTCCGTCACGGGGTCGTATTCCAGGCCCATGGGGTGCTTTTGTGCGTCGCGGGGGAGCTTGCCCACCACGTGCACCTTGGTGCTGTTGCCCTCGGCGGCACGGGCGCGGGCCTCGCCGAAGCCCACGTACACACTGGCATCGGCGGTGGTGCTGAGAATGATGGCGGCGGCCACCGCAATGATGGCGATGACAAACAGGTGCGTCTTCTTCATAAACGACGGTTTAGCACGGTTTTAAGCGGATTTCACAGAGTTCAGCTCACGCTTACTTTCGGTTGCAAACGGCGCTGTTGCCGGGCAGTTATTTAAGTATAGACTATGATGAGATGATAACAAGTCTGGTGGGGCTTGGGTGCCCGGCTAGGCCTTAATTTCTTTTTCGAGGCGGCTCACCTTCCGGTCGAGCGAAATGAGGTAGGCCAGCAACCCCGCCACGATAACGGCCACCACGGCCACCACCACGTAAATTTTGCCGCTGGCGCGTAAGTCATCGGCCATGGCCGGGGCGGCCTCGGGCGTTTGGGCAAAAGCCATTGAGGCTAGAAACAGCAGCGGTAGGAGTAGTTGAAAGAAGTAACCCAGCGGGCGGGCAAAAAGCTTATTATTCATCGTGTTTCAGTTTCAGGAAAACGTAGCGGCTGCTTACCTGGGCCACCCAGAAGGCAAACAAAATCCAGCCGATAACGGCGGGGTAAAACACCTTGCGCATGGTGTTGTCGAGGTCGTATTGGTTGAAGCCGGGGTTGCCGGTCTGGCCCGGGTGCAGCGAAGGCCCGCTCAAACGGGGCAGTACGAAGAGCAGCGGAATGACCGCCGCGAAGGCGAAAATGTTATAGATGGCCGACACCCGTGCCCGCTGCTGCTCATCCTGAAAAGAGCCGCGCAGCACCAGGTAAGCGCCATAGATGAGCATGGCTACGGCCGCGCCGTTCAGGCGCGGGTCGGGCGTCCACCACGCGCCCCAGGTGTAGCGCGCCCACAGGCTGCCGGTAGCCAGGCCCAGCAGGCCCAGCACAATGCCGGTTTTGGCCGACTCGTGGGCCAGTACATCGAGCCGCGCCGACGGCTCGCGCAGGTAGCGGATGGAATACCACACCGACACGAGCAGCACCATTATCATGGCAAACCACATGGGCACGTGGAAAAACAGGTTGCGAATGCTTTCATTCACGATGGGTAGGGCCGGCACCGGGGCCAGCAGGCCGGCCACCGAGGCCCCCACAATCAGGAGCACGGCCAGGCCTTTCCACAGTGCGCCGCCACCGCGCTGCTCCACCAGGCGCTGCCCGCCCCACACGCCGCCCACCGTCATCACGATGCCCGATACACTGCCGATAATTGCCGCTGTACTCATAAATAAGTGCTTAGTAAAGAATAGTAAGTAGTGAGACCGTCATCATGCGAGAAGCCGGGCGATAATTGCTGTCTTACTTCTTACTACTAATGACTTAATCCGCAAGAGAGTTTTAGCCGCGCCATAAAAAAGGAAACAGTACGTACGAAGTCGCGCCCACTATCATGTTCAGGGCCAGCAGCGTGAGTAGCGCTTGCTGGCTCAGGCCGCGGTCCAGCCCATCGAGGGCGTTCTTACTCACCTTGATGAGCAGCAGCAGCATGGGCACCATCAGCGGGAAGCCCAGGATGGCCATGAGCGTGGCCCCGTTGCCGCCCGCCTTGGCCGCGATACCCGACACCAGCGTGAGCGTAGTAGCAAAGCCCACGGCCCCCAGCAGCAGGTTGGCCACGAATAGTGGTGCATCCTGAATGGGGTTACCCAAAAACACGGTGTAGAGAAACAGCCCGAGCAGCGCCACCGCTATCAGCAGCAGGGTGTTGTAGAGCATCTTGGCCAGAATAACGGCCTGGGGCCGCACCAGCGTGTAGTAGTACAGCCGCTGCCCGGGACTTTCCTGCATGAAGCCTTTGGCCACTGCATTTAAGGCCGCGAATAGTAGAATCACCCACAGCAGGGCATTCCAGGCCGGAGGCGGGGGCGTGCCGCCGCGCAGGCTAAAGCTCAGAAAGCATACGAACACCGTGCTGCCTACGTAAAGCAGCAGGCCGCCCAACGCCGCGCGCTGCCGCCATTCGAGGCGGAAGTCTTTGGCCAGCAGGGTGGATATTTCGCGGAGCAGCACGGACGCAGGTTGGGTTTCGGGCCGCAAAGATACGCCCGAACTGCCCAGCGGGGGGATAAAAAACAACGCGCCAGGCGGAGCTAATCCGGCCTGACGCGTTGCTTGATACCAGGGATTGGCGGCCGCGACCTTAGAAGTCGTAGCCCAGCGTGAAATAGTAGTGCGGGCTGGTCGTCACGTAGTTTTCCTGGCCCCAGGCCACGTCGAACTTGCCGTAGAAGCCCAGCAGCGTGCTCCGCACTCCCGCCCCATAACCAATCAGGAAGGGGTTGCGAAAGTTGATAACCGTGGCCGAGAAGTACTGGCTGTACTCCCGCCGGCGGGTATTGGCCGAGTTGTCGGTGCTGAAGGGGTTGGTGCCCGAGTAGGCGGTGCCCGCATCGGCGAAGCCCGAAAGCTGCAGGTTGCGGAAAAAGCCCGAGTAAATGGGCCGCCGCGCGAAGTACTGCACAATCGGAAAGCGCAACTCACTATTGAAGACCAGATAGCGCGGGCCGTTGCGGGCTCCGTAGTCGAAGCCGCGCATGTTGGTTACGAACTCCTGCCCGAATACCTGGTCGACGGCACTGTAATTGGGCAGGAAGCGAGAGTCGGCGTAGCCGGCATTCAACCAGTCATCCATGCCGCCGAGGCGGAACACCTGCGCGCGCGGACCAAAAAACTGCCCGTAGCTGGCCCGGTTAGCCCACACCAGCGAACGGCTGATTTTCTGGTAGTGGCGCAGGTCGACGACAAACTTGCCGTAGCTCAGGCCGCCGTCGTTCAGGTTTTTCAGGCTCAGCACGCTGGCCTTCATGCGGGTGCCTTGCATCATGTTTACCCCGGTTATCAGGGTGTTATCGAAAACCAGCTCCGCATTCACCCCGGCATAGTTGAACGACTGGTCGTTATCCGTCGAGATATCCCCCAGAATAGTGCGCGAGATGTTCATGAGCCGGGGCCCACCGCGCACGCTCAAATTATGCGTGAGCGGGTAGCTGATGGTGGGCGCAACCTCGTGCCGGCCGTAGCGCAGGCTACCACCGTTGCCGGCTTCAAAAAAATAGGCCTGTTTCTGGTAGGATACGCCCCAGTCGTAGCGGTGGGTGAGGTTGGTGTAGGCCAGCCGGATGTTGCTGGTGCGCAGGTCGAACAGGCCAAACAGGCTGGCATCGAGCCGCTGGTTTTCAAGCACGTCCGTGAGCACAGCCTTGAACTGCAGGCCCAGGCCCAGCAGCGGGTCCACGTACAGCGCGCTCGACACGTTGTCGACCATGAAGCGGGTATCGTAGCGGTAGGGGCCGGCCACGGGGTTGGCAGTTTGCGCGGCGGTGGCCGCAACAGCGGCGTTAGACGCCGCCGTTGGCGTGAGGCGTCGCCGCCGGGCTGCCGCCGAAGGAACGGTACCGTTGGCCGGCGTCGGCTCGTCTTCCTCGAACTGGTAGTCGCTGGTGTTCACGGCGGTGTCGGTCTTTTTGCGGCGGCGGGCCGGTACCGGCGTAGCGGTCGAATCGGTGACCATGCCGGTCGTAGGTGCCGCCGTTGCCGGCTCGGCCGCCGTGGGTGCCGGAGCCGGCTTGGGGGCTACAGCCGCTACCGACCGGTCCTCCAGGGTTTTCTGGCGGGCGGTTTTGGTGAGGGGCAGCGCCGGGGGCAACTCATACTGCGGGTACACATACAGGATGTCGCGGGCCTGAGCCGGGGCCACGAACACCAGTGCCTTGCTTGTGGTGTTATAGTCGAAATCCTGGGTGTTGGGCAGCCAGTTGCTAACCAGCGTTTGCTGCTTGGTCGTTAGAGAGTACCGGTAGAGGGCACGCACGCCGCTTTCCTCGCCGAGGTACATAATCTCGTCGTCGGACAGGGCGCGGGGCCGGGTTTCGTTCGAGATGGTGCTCACCAGCGTTTCCACGGGCAGGGCGCGGCCGTCGAGGTGGTAGGCAAACAGGTCGTAGTTGTTCACCACGTTCTGGAACGAGGCCGGCCGGGCGCGGCCCAGCGAATCGAGGTAGCGGTTCGAGCTGAAAACCAGGCTTTGCCCACTGGGCAGAAATACCGGCTGCACGTCGTCGAACAAGTCGTTGGTAAGCTGCTCAACTTTGCGGCTGCCGGCGCGCAGGATAAACAAGTCGTTCTGCCCGTTGCGCACGGCGCTAAACACCAATGCCTTGCCATCGGGTGAATAGCTCATGCTCAGCACCTGCTCGAAGCCCGAGAACACCGACTCGGGCCGCGACAACCGAATGGCCTCCCGCACCCGCGCTACCAGCCCACGGCCGCCGGCATCGTAGAGGTGCAGGTCCATTTCGCCGTGGCGCATCTCGGCCACGGCTACCTGGCCGTTGCCGCGCCAGGCCACCAGGGGCAGGCGGGTTTCGACCTGCTGGTCGGGGGTTTTGTAGCCGCCCCGGCGCAAAATGCGGCGGTGCTTGCCATCGCGGTCCACCACCATTACGCGGTAGCGGCCGCCCTCGTTCTGGGCATAGGCAACCAGCTGGCCATTGGGGCTGATAACGGGCTGCGAAAACACGTCGGCGTGGCGGTTGCGCCCGTTCTGGCGAAATTTGGCATCGGGCTCGACCAGCGTGGCCACGGGCTGGCCGTTCAGGTCGCGGTAGTAGCCCAGCCAGTCTTTAAGGAAGACCTTATAAGGCACGTTCAGCGACGAGCTGATGCCCACCTCCACGTCGCGCGTGATGCGCGTCAGGTTCAGAATGTTCTGGATAGTGGTGTAGCCGTAGCGCTCGGCCACGTAGTTCCAGATGCTTTGGCCGGCCAGCGTGGGGCTGCGCAGAAAGAACGGGGCCGTGCGGTTGCCGGCGGGGTAGCGCTTGGTCATGTCGCGCATGTAGCCGTCCATGTCCACGCTCCAGCCTTCGGCGGCGTAGGCCGAAGCCCCGCCGATAAACCAGTCGGGCAGCTGCAACAGGTAGCTGCTTTGCAGCACTTCCTTCAACGAGCCGCCGTACATCATGTCGTTGAGCAGCACCTGGGTTATCTGGGTGCTGAGCTCGCGCTTAAACTCGGTTTCCTGGCCGCTGAAGGCAATCTGCACCTTGCTCATGCGGGCCAGCGGGGTTTCGCCGCCGTTAATCTGCTGCTGCGTGGCCGTCAGGCCAATGTTGCTCTGGCGCAGGTCGCCCACCGAGTTGTAGAATAGCAGCGTGGTTTTCGAGTACGGGTAGTAGCCAATGAGCGCCGTGATGCGGCTCAGCTCCTTTTCGGCGTACTCGGCGGCGCGGCGGGCACTGGCTTCGCCCCCCTGATAATACAGAATATTGAAATTCTGGGTCGTGAACTGCTGCCAGCGCGGCTGCTGGTACTGCACCCGCACCCGGCCGAAGGGCTCCTGCGCCGTCTGGGCCTGCGCGGTGGGGGCGAGCAGGGCTCCGGCCAGCCCCAGCAGTCCGGCCAGGGTCGCTTTTGCGAATACTGAGTTAGTCATAGTAGGAGGGCAACGAGCAAAAGCAAAAAATTAATCCGTCGGCGTAGAAAAAAAATTCCAGTCCGGGTTTAACCCCGTCCGCAGCCGTTTGGAGCGGGTAACAAGCCGGGTAAGGTAGGGGCGAAAAGGTAGAGTTGATGCCGGGTGCTTGCGGAGGCTGCCCCGCGCTCACCGTACGCCGACGGGCTGCAAGGCGTTGTAGCGCTGCACGCTGGCATCGGGCCAGAGTTCGGCCTGGCCCACCAGCCAGTCGGCCAGCAGCGTAGCCAGGCGTGGGGCCAGCATCACGCCCTTCGAGCCGTAGCCGCCACAAAAGCTGAGGCTGGGCACGGAGGGGTGGGGGCCGATGAGCGGCCGGCGGTCGCGCACAGCGGGCCGAACCCCGGCACGCTGCTCCACTACGGCAAACGGTAGGTCAGTGACCACGGTGAGCCGCGCCGCCAGCTCCTCGCGCCCCACAGCCGTGATGCCCGGGGCAAACGGTGGCCAGCGGTAGGTGGCACCCACCCGAAAGCGCCCACCGCCCACCGGCACTACGTAGGCCCCGCGGTTCAGTACCTGTGCCGGGCTCAGGTCGGCGCATTCCACGTCGAGCACCTCGCCCTGGTTGGGCGTGAGCGGCAGCCAGCTGAAATAGGGATTGCGCACGGCGGCTGCGCCTTCGCAGCACACCAGATGGCGGGCGCGTACCTGCCCCGCGTAGGTAGCCCCGGTGGCATCAAACTGCACCTGCGTCCAGTCGAAGGCCTCTGGTCGCAGCCAGCCGGCTTGGTGGCCCTCTTCGGCCAGGGCAGCCAGCAGCTCGCGCACGGCCACGTGGCCGCCGTGCCGCAGCCAGGCCCCGCCGAAGGGCGCGTGCACGCCGGGCAGGCCCGGGTCGGTGGTGGCGAGCGAAGCCACGAAATCGCCCCAGGGACGGTCGGCGCTGCGGGCCAGCACGTTGTTTTGCTCTTCGGGCGAGCTGAAAATTTTGAAAATCGGGGTCTCCGTGAAGAAGGACTGGCCGAAGCGCTGCCCGATGGCGCGGTAGAAAGTAGCGGCGGCGGGCAGCAGCTCGGCGGCGCGCCAGCTCAGAGCGAAGCGCTTGCCGGCCACCGGGTTCATCAGTCCGGCCGCCACGTTAGAGGCCGAATTGGCCTGGCCGGGGTCGTACACGAGCACACGATGACCGCGCTCGCGCAGCACATAGGCCAGCGTGGCACCCGCGATGCCATGGCCCACCAGCAAGAAGTCACAGTCCGTCATGGCTGGCAAGGTAGGGAAATGGCCCGGAAAGCACCAGCTTTGGGAGCACTTAATTTTGGCAACATACTGATGTTTATATTCTAACGGATTCTATGTCAAAGCAGCCTGCGGAGCCTCGCGCTTCGGGCGTATCAGCCATTGGTAGTAGCACCAGCCCACGCAGAAACCGGCGATGCTATAAATCAGCAGCAACCATACATCATAGGGCCACTCAAGCCAAGTGTACCAGGGTTTTTGCGGTTCGCCGGCCAGCGCGTGCAACGCATAGATACGTCCGTAGCTGTAACCCCTGAACAAGCAGTAGCCCGCCAGTAGCAAAGCACCGAGGGCGGTGCCAAGCAGCAGCGCCACGCGCCGGGCCTGCGCCGTGCGGGCTACCCAAGGGGCCAGCACGGCCAGCACGCCAATGCCCAGCAGATAGTACGGCCACAGCCGGAACAGCTCAAACAGCGCCACTCCCGTAGCGAGCCCCAGCTTATTGCGCAGCGGTTCGGCCCACCAGATGGAAATCGGCACTTTCAGCCAACCGGCTACTGTAGCCCCCACCAAGGCCAGCAGCAAGTAGTAGAGGAAGGATTTGAGACGCATAAAAAGGGGGCGTTGGCATACTAATCGAAGGTAGCCAAAGGGCAGAACAAGAACATAATCAATCAGGCGTGTCGGGCGCGGAGGGGCCGGGGCCGGGGCTTCGGGGGCACGGGGCATTCGGGTGGCGGTTGTACCTTTCCGCTTTGCATATCTACACCTAGAAGTCGCTATGACGGTCGCCGGTTTCACGTTCAACGCTTTTTCCGAAAATACCTACCTGCTCATCGACGAGGCCACCCAGCAGTGCGCCATCGTGGACCCCGGCTGCTACTCGGCTGGCGAGCAGCAGGCCCTGCGCAGCTACATCGAGGAGAATAACCTGCAGGTGGCGCTGCTGCTGAACACCCACGCTCACATCGACCATGTGCTTGGCAACCAGTTCGTGCTGAGCACCTGGCCGGGTACGCCGTTTCTGCTGCACCCGCACGATTTGCCCACCCTGCGCGCCGTGCCCAGCTACGCCGGCAACTACGGCTTTCCGCAGTACCAGCCGGCTGAGCCCACCGGTGAGTTGGCCGCCGGCCAGCCCGTACGCATCGGCCAGACCGAGCTGGAAGTGCGCTTCGCGCCGGGCCACGCCCCGGGCCACGTCGTCTTCTACCACGAGCCCACGGCGACCGTTATCGGGGGCGACGTGCTTTTTCAGCGCAGCATTGGCCGCACCGATTTGCCTGGCGGCGACCATGCCCTGCTGCTGCAAAGCATCGCCACCGAGCTAATGACCCTGCCCGATGCCACCACCGTATACCCCGGCCATGGCCCCGCCACCACCATCGGCGAGGAGCGCCGCGGTAACCCGTTCCTACAATGAGTAGCGAGCAGAAAGCAATGAGCAAGGCTGTTCGTTGCGCTGCATCTTTGCTCGTTGTTTATTGCTAACTGATAATTGACCTTTGAAAAGACATCTGCCCAACGCCGTTACCTGCCTCAACCTGCTGTGCGGCTGCCTGGCGCTGAAATACGTTTTTGCCGGAGAACTCGAAACGGGTGCCTGGCTGGTAGCTGCGGCGGCCTTGGCCGACTTTGCCGATGGCCTGCTGGCCCGGGCATTGCGCGTATCGTCGGCCATCGGCAAAGACCTGGACTCGCTGGCCGACATGGTATCGTTTGGCGTGGTGCCGGGCGCGATGCTGTTTAGCTTGCTGTATATGGCAACCGGGCAGGAACCCGGCGATGCGGGCTACGCCTTACGAAGCACGGCCCTGACCGAAATACTGCCTTACGTGGGGTTCTCAGTGAGCATCTTTTCGGCCCTGCGGCTGGCCAAGTTCAACAACGACACCCGGCAGACTACCTCCTTCATCGGCCTGCCCACCCCGGCCTGCACGCTGGTGGTGGCTTCGCTGCCGCTCATTCTCTCGCACGACACCTTTGGGCTGAAAGCCGTCATCCTGAACCCGATAGTGCTGGTGGGGCTCACGATACTGCTATCGGGCCTGCTGGTAGCCGAGCTGCCGCTGTTCGCCCTGAAATTCAAGACCCTGCGCTGGGCGGATAATCGCCGCCGGTTCATTTTCCTGCTGCTGGCGGCAGGATTATTGCTAGGGCTGCAGGCCGCCGCCGTGCCGCTCGTGGTGTTGCTCTACGTGTTGCTGTCGGTGCCCAAAACGGCAGCGCGCTGATACATGGCAATAGTTGGAGGCGGCGTGGCAATAAATTCCGGTTTCGGCGGTTAAAGAAGCCGCTGGCCGGCGAACCCCCAGGCCCGCCCTGCTGTTGCGAGGGCGGCCCGGCCGACGATACGTAGCAAATTATCAGGTGTATATGCGTCCTTTTTCTCTCTTGGTTGCGTTGGTGGGGGTGATAGCGGGGCTGGGAGCAGCCCCGGCGCAGGCCCAAAACGCCGTGCACGGTGTTATCAAGTGGGGCGGCTACGCCGAGGTTCCCACCCGGGGTACCCGCCATCAGAAAGTGCCGACTTTTGAGGAAGCCCGCGCGGTTTTCGACGACCAGGTGGGCTGGTACAGCCTGCGCCTGCCCGGGGCCGCTGCCCAGGGCGAGTTGCTGAACCTGGTGTACGAGCCCTTCACCCCAGCTGATGCCAAGCTCTTTGATGCCGCCCGCCTGCCCACCAGCCCCGAGCCGCGCCTGAACACCGGCACCGAAATGAAGCTGCCCGTGACCTACCTGAGTGTGCGCCCGGTCCGCCGCAGTCCCCAAACCGGCCAGCCCGAGCGCCTCGTGGCGTTCGACTACCGCTACCAGCCCGTGGCGGCGCGTACTACGGCTGGCGCGGCCCACGTCTTCGGCCCGAGTTCGGTGCTGGCCAGCGGCGACTGGTTTAAAATCGGCGTGGCCGAAAGTGGCGTGTACAAGCTCGACAAGGCTACCCTGAGCAAAATGGGCCTGAACGTGGCCAGCCTGAACCCCAAAAACCTGCACCTCTACGGCAACTCGATGGGGATTCTGCCCCAGCCCAACGCTGCCAAGCGCCCCGATGACCTGGCCGAAAACAATATTCTGTTCGTCGATGGCAACAACGACAACGTATTAGACGACAACGAATACTTCCTGTTCTACTCGCCGGGGGCCCACACCTGGGAGGCGCAGGGCGGCGTGTTCCGGCATCGCAACAACATTTACACCGACACCACTTACTACTTTGTGGGGGCCAACGGCCGGGCGGGCCTGCGGGTGCCTACCGCCGCCGCGTTGCCCGTAGCCGGTGCTGCCACCGTCAGCACCTTCACTTATCGCGCTTTTCACGAGCACGACCTGCTGAACCTATTGCACTCGGGTCGCGACTGGGTGGGCGAGGGCTTCCGGGCCGGTGGGCAGCAGGATTTCGCGTTTTCGGGAATTCCGGACTTGGTAGCCGGTGCGCCGGTGCGCGTGTTTGCCTCGGTGCTGGCCGGTTCAACTACGCCCAGCCTGTTCCAGTTTACCCTTAATGGCGCGGCGCTGGGCAGCATTACGCTCACCCAACGCCCCAACTGCGATTATTGCGCCGTGGCTACTACGGGCACTTCGACCTTGCAGGCCACGCTGGCCAGCCCCGGCAGCGAGCTGAAAGTGGGCCTGACGTACAGCAGCCCCGACGGCACCGCCGGCGGCTACCTCGACTACCTCGACCTTAATGCCGAGCGCCAGCTGCGCCTGAGCGGCGCGCAGCTCGAGTTCCGCACGCTGGTCAACATCGCACCCGGGGCCCGGAACCGCTACGTGCTCGCGGGTACCACCGCCAACACCCAGGTGTGGGACGTGACCAACCCCCGCCAGGCCCGCGCCCAGCCGCTTGACCCGAGCGGGACCTTCGTGGCTCCGGCCGATACCCTGCGCGAATTCGTGGCTCTGGAGCGCGGCGGCACGTTTGCCACGCCGCGGGCCTTTGGCAAAGTATCCAGCCAGAACCTGCACGCCATCAACCTCGACCAGCGCCTCGACCTGGTGATTGTGGCTCCGCCTGCGTTCCGGGGGCAGGCCCAGCGCCTGGCCGACCACCGTGCCCAGCACGACAACCTGCGCGCCGTGGTGGTAACGACCACCGAGGTGTACAACGAGTATGCCTCGGGCGGGCAGGACGTGACGGCCATCCGCGACCTGATGAAGCAGGTATATGAGCGGGCTCCGGCTGGCAAGCACCTGCAGCTGCTGCTCTTCGGCGATGCTTCATTCGACTATAAATCGGACCCTTACAATAACAAGGACTTCGAGCCGACCTGGTGGCGCGACCGGGTGCCGTTCAAGAGCGACGCCGATTTCGACAAAGCCAACCAGAACCTCGTGCCCACCTACCAGTCGCGCGAGTCGCTGACGGCCTTTGGAGCGGTGAGCAGCTACTCCTCGGACGACTATTACGCTTTGCTCGATGACAACGAGGGCGAGTGGAGCGAAACCACTCCCGGTACCGAGCTGCTTGATGTGGGCGTGGGCCGGCTACCCGTGCGCCAGCCCAAGGGCGAGCTCACCAGCACCGACCAGGCTCGGACGATGGTCGACAAAGTGAAGAGCTACGACGCGGCCCCGTCGTTCGGCAAGTGGCGCAACCGCATTACGCTGGTGTCGGACGATGGCAACGGCGACCTGTTCGTGGGCTACGGCTCGGAGTTGATTACGGACATTATCCAGACCAACCACCCGGTGTACAACGTGCACAAAGTGTACCTAGACCTTTACCCGCAGCTGGCCGTGGCGGCCGGGCAGCGCTCACCGGCCGCGAATCAGGCCATCGACCAGTCCATCGAGCAGGGCTCGTTAATTGTGAACTACCTGGGCCATGGCGGCCCCAAAGGATGGGCCGATGAACAGATTGTGAGTAATGCCTCGGTGCTGGCGCTGCGCAACAGCAACAACCTCGCATTCTTCACCACGGGCACCTGCGATTTCAGTACCTACGACAATCCGGACTTCACCTCGGCCGGCGAGCAGGTGCTGACTGACAACACCACCGGCGGCGCGATAGGCTTGTTCACCACCACGCGGGTGGTGGATGCGGGCTCGAACGCGGAGCTCAACAAGGCCTACTTCAACCGGATACTGCAGCCGCTGGCGGGCGGGCAGTTCCCGGCCATTGGCACGGCCATTATGTTGAGCAAGAATGACTATCCGGGGCCGGGGCTGCCGGGCGTTATCAACAACCGGAACTACACGCTGCTGGCCGACCCCAGCATGACGCTGGCTTACCCACGCCAGACGGTGGTACTCGACAGCGTGCGCCGCCGCAACACCAAAGGAGCCTGGGTAACGGCCGACACGCTGCTGGCCCTGTCGCGCGTGCGCCTGCACGGCAAGGTGCTGAGCGGCGGTGCGCTGAGCACCAGCTTTACCGGCCGGGCCCAGGTCACTATTTACGACAAGCCCACCAAGGTGAAGACGTTGGGCGACGAATATATCGCCAGTCTGCCTATTACATGGGGAGATTCAAGCCGGGCTGTAATAGTACAAGAGAGCATCATCTATGGCGGGCAGGCCGATGTGGTGAATGGGCAGTTTAGCCTGAGTTTCGTGGTGCCCAAGGACATTAACTACAACGTGGGCGTGGGCAAAATCAGCCTTTATGCCGCCGACGCCGGCCACGGCACCGATGCCAACGGCTACCAGCTGCCCAAAGTGGGCGGTGCCTTCAAGGGGGCACCCAGCGACACCAAGCCGCCGGAAATCAGCTTGTTTATGGACAGTGAACAGTTTGCCTTTGGTGGCCTCACGGCTCAGAATACCACGCTGCTGGCCAAGCTGCAGGACGAAAGCGGTATCAACACCACTGGCGCGGGCATTGGGCACGACATCACGGCCATCCTCGACCACGACCCCACCAAACTGCTGACGCTGAACGATACGTACGTGGCTAATGTGGGCGACTTCACCATCGGCCGCGTCAATAACCCGTACAAGGCGCTGGCCGCCGGGCCGCACTCGCTCACGCTCAAGGCCTGGGACACCTACAACAACTCGGCCGAGCGCACGATTGAGTTTATCGTGGCCCACGACGAAAAGCTAGCCCTCGACCATGTGTTGAACTACCCCAATCCATTTGCCCATCATACTACGTTCTTCTTCGAGCACAACCAGGCCGGAGCCGAGCCCGACAACCTCGACGTGCAGGTGCAGGTTTTCACGGTCGCCGGCCACCTGGTGCGTACCCTGAACACCAGCGTAGCCACCACCGATGGCTACTCGCGCAGCCTGAGCTGGGACGGCCGCGACGATTTTGACGACCCGCTGGCCCGGGGCGTGTACGTGTACCGCCTCACCGTGCGCTCGCAGCGTACCCAAACCGTGGCTTCGAAATACGAAAAGCTCGTCATTCTCAACTAATCTTATTTCCGCGTTTCTTTGCGTCCCGGCCGCGCCCTGGCCGATTTGTTCCCCCTTATGCAACTACTCGTTTCGCGTTCGCGCCTGGCCCTGGCGGCGGGCTTGCTGGCTTCGGCAGCCACGGCCCAGGCCCAGAATCAAGCCAATCCCCACACCATCACCACGGCGGTGCCCATTCTCACGCTCGCGCCCGATGCCCGCTCGTCGGCCCTCGGCGATGCCGGGGTGGCCACCTCGCCCGATGCCAACGCCTCGTACTTCAACCCCGGCAAGCTGGGCTTCGTGCCTTACAAGTACTCGGTGGGCCTGTCGTACTCGCCCTGGCTGCGCAACATCACCGACGACATGAGCATCTCCTACCTGTCGGGCTACGGCAAGGTGGGGGCGCGCTCGGCATTCGGGGCGTCGCTCATGTATTTTGATTTGGGCACCATTGACTACCGCACGCCCAACAACACGCCTTACGGCTCGTTCAGCCCCAAGGAGTACGCTTTTGCGGTGTCGTACGGCCTGCAGCTTACCGATAATTTGGGTGTGGGCGTGTCGGCCCGGTACATCCGCTCCAACCTGGTCGGGGCCATTCAGGGCAACGACGCCAAGCCCGGCAACGCGGCGGCCGTCGACCTGGGCGTGTACTACCACAAGGACCTGACCATCGGTACCGGCATTTACAACCTGGCGCTGGGCGGGGCCCTGAGCAACCTGGGCAATAAGATTACATACACCGACCCTGAGAATCCGAGCTTCCTGCCCACTACGCTGAAGCTGGGCACGGCCATCACCCGTGAGATTGACCAGTATAACAAAATCACCCTGGTTTTCGACGCGAGCAAGCTGCTGGTGCCTTCGCCCTACTACGAGGAGTTGATTGTGGGCGGCACCCCGGCCGAGCGCGACGCGCAGCTGGAGCGTATTAAGCTGAAAAACCGGGACCTTAATAAACAAACCATCGTCCCGGCTTTATTCAGCTCGTTTGGTGATGCTCCGGGCGGCTTCAAAGAGGAAGTGCGCGAGATTGTGCTCTCGACCGGCCTCGAATACAACTACAACGACCTGCTGTACGCCCGCGGCGGCTACTTCTACGAAGCCCCCGACAAGGGCGACCGCCAGTACGTGAGCCTGGGCCTGGGCGTGCGCTACCAGGTATTCGGCATCGATGGCACCTACTTGGTGCCCACCGGCAGCGGCACCAAAAACAACCCGCTGGCCCAAACCATTCGCATCGGCCTGCACTTTAACCTGAACAAGCTGGCCGACGCTTTCGACGAGAACGGGGCCGGTGGCACCCGCGGCGACACGCCCGCTAACTAGTCTCGCTATTTGGCCCTCAGAACGTCATGCTGAGCTTGTCGAAGCATCTCTACCGCGCAAAGCAACTAATTACTTTGCGCGGTAGAGATGCTTCGACAAGCTCAGCATGACGTTCTTTTTATGTTCTTCATCCCTCTTTTTTCCTGACAATGCTTGACCGTACCCTTGCTCCTCCCGTGCAGCCGCTGGCCCGCGTGGCCCTGCCCGCCGCCGAGGTGCTGAACCTGCCCAGCGGGGCCCGCCTCCATGTGCTGGCCAACGATGCCCAGCCCGTGGTGCGCCTGCAAGCCGTCTTCAAAGCAGGCAAGCTGGCCGAGCCTACGCCCGGCCTGGCCTCCCTCACCGCCCGCATTCTGTTGGAAGGCACCACTACCCGCACCGCCCGCCAGATTGCTGACGAAGTAGCCTTTTACGGCGCGTCGCTGGAATGCGACTCGGGCTTCGACCGGGCCACGCTCACGCTCTATTGCCTCACGCGCCACCTGCCCACGCTGCTGCCGCTGGTGCTGGATGTGCTGACGAATCCCGCCTTCCCGGCAGCCGAATTGCAGCAGCTAAAAACCCGCACCATTCAGAACGTGCGCGTGGAACGCCAGAAAACCAGCTACCTCGCCACCGAGCGTTTCAATGAGCTGCTTTTTGGGGCGGATACCGCCTACGGCCAGCCTTTCGACGAAGCGGCCTACCAGAGCCTCACCGCCGAACAGGCCCGCGCCTTTCACCGCGCGGCCTACTCGCTGGCCAATGCCGAGCTGTTTTTGTGCGGCGACGTGGCCGCCGAGCGCGACCTGGTGGCCCAGGCCTTCGGTACCGACGCGCTGGCCGGCGCGGCCCTTCCCAACCCTAACGCTGTGTTGCCTGAAGCCGCCGTGACCGCGCCCGACCGCGTGGCCGTGCCCGGCAGCCTGCAAGCGTCCATCCGCATGGGCCGGCCGTGGCCCGCGCCCACCCACCCCGACACGCACCACCTGAAACTGCTGGCCAACGTGCTGGGCGGCTACTTCGGCTCGCGCCTGATGCGTAACATCCGCGAAGACAAGGGCTTGACCTACGGCATCTACGCCAGCGTGGCTCCGCGCGAGTACGGTACTTACCTCGTAATCGGTACCGACGTGAAAGGCGAAAGCGCCGACTTCGCGGTGAGCGAAATTGAATCGGAGCTGCGCCGCCTACGGGAAGAATCCATCCCGGCCGAGGAGCTGGAAACGGTGAAAAGCTATTTGCTGGGCAAGTTCGCCAACGAATTGTCTACCGTTTTCGAGCAGTGCGACAAGTACAAGAACCTGGTGTTTCTGGGGCTGCCAGCCGATTATTACACCCAGTTTGTGCAGCAAACCGAAGCCGCCGATGCCGAGGCGCTGCAGGCCCTGGCGCAGCACTACCTGAATGCCGAAGATATGCAGGTTGTGGTGGCGGGTCCGGCTATCGCCTAACAAATAGCTACAGAAGCACGTCATGCTTCGGCTTCGCTCAGCATGACGTGCTTTAATCAAACTAAAACAGCCCTTTACGCTTCCACTTGAATGGCCGGCGGCGTGGCATTATACTCGGCCGTGGCGGTGCGATGTTCGGCGCTTTTTTTGCCCCGGTCATCCTTCACATCGCGCCGACTGAAAGGGCGGATGATGAGGCGCAGGGCCTGGTCGGAGCTAAAGTAGCTGAAAGCCCAGTCGACCAGGGCCACCACCTTATTGCGGAAGCCGACCAGCGTCATCAGGTGCACAAACAGCCAGGTGAGCCAGCCGAAAAAGCCGCGAAAGTGAATGTTGCCGGGCAGGTCGACCACGGCCTTGTTGCGGCTCACGATGGCCATTGAGCCCTTGTTGTTATAAACAAAGTCGAGCGGTTTCTCGATGCGCAGCATGCGCTGGAGGTTGGTGGCGAGGTGGTCGGCGTGCTGCTGGGCTACGGGGGCGAGCATGGGCATGCCTTGGGGCATGTCGGCCGTTACCATGTTGGCCACGTCGCCGATGGCGAAGATGTTGTGCTGGCCCTGCACCAGATTCCAGCCGTTCACGGTGATGCGCTTGTTGCGGGTCACGGCTTCGGCGGGCAGGCCGGGCACTTCGGCCCCGTTCACGCCGGCGGCCCACACCAGGTTTTCGGTCGGAATAAACTCGGTATCGGAATAGTAGGCCTTGCCATCCTCATAGCGCTTAATGGCCGTGTTCAGATGCACGAGCACACCTAGCTCGTTAATGTAGCGCAGCGCGTCGGCCTGCGAGGCGGCCGACATTGGCCCGAGCAGCGCCGGCCCGGCTTCGACCAGAAAAATCTGCATGGCGCGCAGGTCGAGCTCGGGGTAGTCTTTGGGCAGTACGTGCTTGCGCATCTCGGCCAGCGAGCCGCTGATTTCGACGCCCGTGGGCCCGCCGCCCACGACCACGATGTTCAGCAGCGCCTGCCGCTCGGCGGGGTCGCTGGTGAGCAGGGCCTTCTCGAAGTTCTGAAAAATGAAGCTGCGCAGGTTCAAGGCATTGGGGATGCTCTTGATTTGCATGGCGTTGCGCTCTATGCTCTCCAAACCAAAGAAATTGGTGAGCGAGCCCGTGGCCAGCACCAGGTAATCGTAGCGGATATCGCCCACGCTGGTGATTAGCGTGTTGGCGGCCGGGTCGACACGTTGCACATCGGCCATGCGGTAGAAGAAGTTTTCCTGCCCCGCGAAAATCTTGCGAATCGGGTACGCAATGCTGTCGGCTTCGAGGGCCCCGGTGGCTACCTGGTACAGCAGCGGCTGGAAGTTGTGGTAGTTATTGCGGTCGACCACTACGACTTGCACCGGCGCTTTGCGCAGTGCCTGGGCCAGACGCAGGCCGCCAAAACCACAGCCCACGATGACCACGCGGGGCTTATCCGAAACGGGAAGGTTAGTATCCATAGAGACCTCAGATTAGACAGATTCCAACGAACTGAACGGATTTTTTGTGGTTCAGCGGGGGCAAGCCGTCAAGTTAAAACGCGAAAAAACCGGCCTTTGTTTATAAAGGCCGGTTTATACTATTGTCAGCAGCAACGTCCGTTCCAGTCGCAAGCCGAAGCTCGGTAAGGCCCGGAGACGAAAAACAGAGGCTTATTCAGTGCCAGTCCGTTGAATTCGGATTTAATAGTCGTCGTTGCTGGCTTTTTTCTTAAACTCGCCCTTTTTCACCTGCTGAATAAGCTGGAGCCAGCTGAAAGGATTGAGCAGCGGGTTGTTGGAATATTGGTTGGGAGCCATGCCCATTTTGCGGTCGTAGTCGAGGCTCTGGTTGCTCATCGTCTGGCGGAAGTTGGCCGTCGCGCCCACGGGCTGGGTGCGGAAAATGCGGTTCATCAACTCCTCGTTCAGGTTGTCGGCGGCAGCGCTGCCGCGCTCGGTGGGCAGGCGCAGGGCCAGAAAAGCCTTTTTGAAGTCGCGCTCGGTGGTGTATGGAAACACGCGCACCTCGGGCAGCACGGTGGCATCCTCAATCAGCTGAATGACGACCGAATAGCTCTGGCGGCGGAAATCGGGCGGAATAACGATGGTTTGGTTGGCGTAGCCCAGCGAACGAATCACAATGCTGTCGCCGGCCAGCACAGCCATCGAAAAGTAGCCGTATATGTTGGACGAGGTGCCGCGCCCGGCCTTGGGCACGTAGATGGTGGCCCCAGGCACGCCAAGCAGGCTATCGCCGCTGGCCACGATGCCGGTGAACTGAATGACTTGGCGCTTGCCCTGGGCATGCGCGCCGGGCGCGGCCAGCAGCAAACTCAGCAGGAGCACGGCAATAAATACGGGAAGGCCTCGAAGGCGCAAGAAATCAGGCATATTCAGATAGCGGAAGAACAAATATACGCTTGCCGGGGCGGGGGCGTTGATACCTTTGGGTGAGAATGAACGAAGGGCGGAACTCCCTTCCCAGACAGCAGATGCGCTTGAAACATTTCACGGTTGCTTTCGGGCAGCAACTTTTTAAATCGTTGGGCGACGAAAGCCGCGTCCGCATCCTGCATTTGCTGTGGCGCAACCGCGAAATGGTGGTGGCCGACCTCGAACAGGTGCTTGATTTTACGCAGACCAAAACCAGTCGGCAATTATCGTACTTAAAGAATGCAGGTTTGGTGAACGTGCGCCGGCTCGACAATTGGATGTACTACTCGCTGAAGGAAGAGACGGTCGAATTGCTTCAGCAGTTGCTGGCAATGATGGAAAAAGACCCGCAGCTGCTGCACGACCAGCAGATATACCAAACCCTGTGGTCGAACCGCGAGCTGGCCGCCTACAAGCTGCAAAACCGCCACTGGCACGGCCGGTAGGGGAGGGGGAGGAGGAAGCAGGAAATAAGCCCGAGATGCCTCGGCTGCGCTCGGCATGACGCTTCGCTTGTCGCAGCACTTGGCTTTCCGGCAACGCCCGTGCCTCGTCTGCGTTCTACCAGGCATATGAAGCAAATTCGCCGCCTGTTTGTGTGCACCGCCCAGAAATCGGGCGTGGGCAAGGACGTCGCCAAAGCCCTGAAAAAAGAACTGAAGCGCCAGGGCCTGCAAAAGCAGGACGTGGATGGCGAAACCGTGCGCGTTCAGGTGCAGGCCTGCGACTGCCTCGACCTGTGTAAGCACTGCAAAAAAGGCCCCGGGGCCGCCCTCATCGCCTACCCCGAGGCCGTGACGTACGGCGACGTGCTGCCCGCCGACGCGGCTGAGCTGGTGGCCGAGCATTTTGGCCGGGGGCAGGTATTAAAGCGCTTGCACGTGGTGAAATAACGATAGTAGGACCACCAACGGGTTTGCTATGGCCGCCGCTTTCCAACCGTAGCGGGCGTTAATCCGTTGATAGGGCAATTCATTGTTTTTTCACCCCACCGCTCCTATGCGCTTTTCTCTCGCAGCCCTGCTTCTGACAGGGTTGGCTTTCAATGCGGCCGCCCAGCCCGCCGCGCCCCCCGATTCCGTCTATACTAATTCGACCTCGGCCCCGGGCCTGGCCCCGCTCACCACTCAAATGCAGTCGCGCGCGACCAAGTCGTTTGGCCAGCTGGGCAAGAATAAAACGCTGACCCTGCTGCCTATTCCGGTTATCTTTTACCAGGCCGAAACCGGCTTTGGCTACGGCCTGGGCGCGCTGTTGAGCGGCCGCTTCTCGCAGGATACGCTGACGCGGCCCTCCAACGCCCGCCTGCAGTACTGGACGACCACCAAAGGCCAGTCGCTGATTCAGCTGGTGCACTCCGTTTATACGCCGGGCGAGAAATTTTACCTGAATGGCGAAATCAGCGCCTACGACATTCTGCTGTACTACTATGGCAAAGGGCCGAACACGACCAGCGCCAGCGAGTCGGAAACCAATTATAAGCTGTTCATCATCAACCAGCGCCTGCAGAAGCAGGTAGCGCCCAAGCTGTTTTTTGGTGCGCTGTACCGCTACACCAGCATCACCAACGTGAGCGCGCCAGGCAGGACCACGAATGATGGCATGACCAACGTGTTCTACACCGACCCGCGCATAACCGAGCGCGAGCGCCAGAACACGCGCATCTCGGGCTTGGGTCCGGTCATCACCTACGATACCCGCGACGTGCCCCTGGCCGCCTTTCACGGCGATTTGCTGGATTTTGGCGCGACGTTCAACGGCACCGGCCTGGGTTCGGACTACCGCTTCGTGCGCTACCAGCTGGATGCCCGCCATTTCCAGCCGCTGGGCTCGACGCGCACCATTCTGGCGGCGCAGTTTCTGGGCCAGTTCCATACCGGGGACGTACCGTTCCGCGAGCTGGCCGGGTTGGGGGCTAACCTCGGTGGCACGCTCTACAACAACGCCAACCTGCTGCGCGGCATCTACGAGCAACGCTTCCGCGACCGCCAGATGATTATGTTTCAGGCCGAGCTGCGTCAGAAATTGTTCTGGCGCATCGATGGGGCCATATTTGGCGGCGTGGGCAACGTAAACCAGTACATCGACAAGTTTGCGCTGAAGGACACCAAGTACGCCGGCGGCGCAGGCATTCGCTTCAACTTTCTGCAGCGCGACCGCGTGAACCTGCGCCTCGACTACGCCGCCGGGACCGGTAGCTCGCCGGGCATCCTGTTTGCCATCGGCGAAGCTTTTTAAGGCAAACTTCTGTCATTTTAAAAAGCCTCTTCCAGTTACTGGGAGAGGCTTTTTTGGTTTTAGTGCTCACCATCGACAGCTCGGTCGGGATGGTGCCGCCGGCGTTTAATATCTTAATAAATAGCGCTATGCGGTGTCTGGGCGCGGACTTACCGGAGTTTTGGGAAATAAGCTCAGCTTTATCCTTTCGCGCGGCCCGGCGTACACCCGGGCCATGGACCACGCTACCCCCGCGCGATTTCTGGCGGCCCACGAAACCACGGCGCTTGCCCCGCTATTGCCGCGGGCTGCCCCCCGCGATGCCTGCGCCGTGCGCCTGCATCGCCAACTGCCACCACCGCGCGCCGGCTTGCGCATCAGTGTCATCATTCCGGCCAAAGATGAGGTTGCCAACCTACCGGCCACCCTGGCTGCGCTGGCGGCGCAAACCGACTTGGCCGGCCAGCCACTGCCCGTTGATAGCTACGAAGTTATCGTGCTGGCCAATAACTGCCTGGATGATACGGCGGGCCTGGTGCGCCGGCACGCCCGGCAGTTTCCGTGGCTGGTGCTGCACGTGGCCGAGCTGTGCCTACCCGGCGAGTACGCCCACGTAGGCCGCGCCCGCCGCCTTTTAATGGACGAAGCCTGCGCCCGCCTCGAATGGGTGGGGCAACCCACCGGCATTATCGCCAGCACCGACGCCGATACCCGCGTAGCACCCACGTGGCTGGCTGCCATTCAGGCTGAAATTACGGCCGGGGCCGATGCCGTAGGCGGCCGCATTCTGACCGAAGCCGAAGAGTTGGCCCAAGCGGGCCTATCCGCGTTGCAGCGCCTGCAAGCGCGCGATGCCGCCTACCGCCTGCTCTGCGCCCGGCTCGAAGACCTGCTCGACCCCGCCGCTGCCGACCCCTGGCCCCGGCACCACCAGCATTTTGGGGCCAGCCTGGCCCTCACGGCGCAGGCTTACCGCCGGGTGGGTGGCCTGCCCGAAGTTCGTTTTCTGGAAGATGAGGCATTGTGCCAGCAGCTGCGGCGCCACGACTTAACCCTGCGCCACAGCCCGCACGTGCGGGTGCTCACCTCGGCCCGGCGCGATGGGCGCGTGGAGGTAGGCTTGTCGTGGCAGCTGCGCGAGTGGCTGCGCCTGAGCCAGCAGCAGCGCGAGCCCCTCGTTGACAACCCCGTGCAGTTGGCCCGGCAGTGGCAGCTGCGCCGCCAGCTGCGGGCCTGCTGGGCCAACGCGCCCGGGGCCGAAACCGATGCGGTCCTGACGCGCCTGGGGTTGCCAGCCGCCGAAGTGCTCGCCCAAATGAGCGCATGCGCTACGTTTGGCCAACTTTGGGAATGGATGCTGGCGCACAGCCCCAGCTTACGCCTGAGTTCAGTGCCGTTGTGTGAAGCACTGCTGGTGCTGCCGCGCCTAATTCGCACCAATGCCGCTGCGTCGGGGCGGGCTGCTGGAGCGGCTTAGTGCTTCTCCAGCAAATCGAGCCGGTAAGTTTCGTGCCGCTGGCCGGTGAGGTGCCGCAGCGGGCCGCCGGAGCCGGTTTTAGCGAGGAAGAATTGGTGCACGTCGTCGCCCGTCAGGGGGTAGTCGTGCACCGGGGGCGTCCAGTGCACCAGCAGCAGCTGGCCGCCGGGGTTCAGGGCCACAATGAGCTGGTCGGCGGCGCGGGCCAGGTCGGCCGCCGACCAGTAGTAGCCCACTTCCGAGAGCATAATTAAATCGAACTGTTGAGCCGGAAACTCTTCGGGCACGCGCATCAGGCTTATTTCAACCTGTGGCAGCGCCGCGCAGCGGACCCGCGCCTGGGCCAGTGCGGCTTCGCTCACATCCACGGCCAGCAGGTGGCCGCAGCGCGGAGCCAGCTGCGCCGTAAGCACGCCCAGCGAGCAGCCGATTTCAAAGACCTCGGCGTAGTGCGGGCGGGGCAGGGCGGCCAGCGTGGCGGCGTACTTAGCGCGCTCGTAGGGGCTGGTTTCGAAGTTCCAGGGGTCGCGGTTGGCCTGGTACACGTGGTCGAAATACGCGGGCGGCAGGGTGTTGGACTGGTGCTGGCTCATGGCTGGTTTTTTGGCTGACTGGCTTCAAAATATACTTCGTAGGGCGCGGCAAAATGCGCCAGCATTTCCGGCGAAAGCAAGAAGCCACCGGGGTCGTCGGTAAAAACGCCGGGCGCTACCTGCGAGCGGTGCGCAGCAATGGCCCGCTGCTTCTGCGACATTACCGGGCCTATGTCAAGCCGGAACCCTAGCACGGCATCCGCCGCCGTGGGCAGGTCCTCCGGCGCGGCGCGCTCCCAGGCCCACACCACGTATTCGAGGCGGCGCGGCGGCTGTGGCAAGCCGGCCAGTGCCGCCTGCACCAGTGCGGCGGTAGCGCGGTGGTCGGGGTGCGGGTCGCGCCGCCAGGGTATCAGCACGGTGGCCGCCCGCTGCTGCCCCAGAAACGCGCGCAGTTGCTCAACGGCGGTTACAAAGCCTGGCTCGTCGGCGGTATCGGGTACGCGGCTGTCGGGCAGGTGCAAAAGCAGCGGTTCGGTAGCATCGGCTCCCAGGATAGTGAGCGCGTGGTGGAATTCGGCCTCGCGCACCGCCCGCCGGGCATTCGGGGAAAACGTCTCAGAATTAGGATGCGACATGCTGCCGTCGCTCACCAGCACGGCCGCCGTGGGCTGGCCGGCCCGATGCAGCAGCGCCAGCAGCCCGCCGCAGCCCAAGGCCTCGTCGTCGGGGTGCGGGGCAACAACGACCGTAGGGCCAAGGGCAGCGGCGAAATCGGCGGGCCGCAACGGGTATTCAGCAAAAGGAAGCAAGGCGGGGAAAGGAAAATCTTGATAACTAAAAATGGATAACTAAAACGTCTTGCCATCCAGCACAAACCGGCCTACATCGGCCAATGCGCCGTCGGGGGCGGGCTGGCGCAGGTAGTGCGTGAGGTCGCGATGCAGGCGCTCGAAGGGCTGCGGCCGGAGCAGGCCGCGCGCGCCCACGCACCGCTCGGCCAGCCGCAGCATATCGAGGCAAATGGCTTCGATGGCGGTGCGCATCATGTTGGCATAGGCCACGGTGGCCTCGGCCCCCTCGGGCGTGGCGGCCCCGGGCCGGGCGGCGTGCTCGGCGGCCCCGCGCACCCACTGGCGGCCGCTTTCCAGCAAAATGGCCATTTCGCCCAGGCGCTGGCGTTGGTAGGGGTCATCCGTCCGGCCCAGGCCGCGCAGAAAATCCCGGGTTTCGGCAAACACGGCCTCGGCCCCGCCCAGCTGCACGGCGGCGAAACGAATGGCCCCGCCGCTAAAAGCGGGCTGCTGATAATAGGCATTGGGCGGGCCGATGAGGTCGTTCGCGTCCAGCTCCAGCCCGGTCAAATCGGCGCGAAAGCTGGCGGTGGCCCGCATGCCCAGCGGCTGCCAGAAGGAGCGGTCGAGCGCCGGCGGCTGCGCCTCGGCTGGTAGCACAAACAGCTGCCAACCCCGCCCATCGGGCAGCGCCCCGGTGATGAGCGGCCGGCTCACCTGCCCGGCCCCCGAAGCGAATGTTTTGGCCCCCCGCAGGCGGTAGCGGCCATTGGGCAGGGCTTCCAGGTGCACGCCCTCAGCCGGGGCTTCCGTGTTCCAGACACCGAACAGGTGGCCGGCGCGGGCATCGGCGGCGTAGCGCGCTACCTGCGCCGCCGTTGCCAGCTGCTGGATGAGCAGCAGCGCGTTCAGGTGGCCCTCGTATACGCGGCCCACGGCCAGATTACCGCGCCCCACGTGCTGCAATACCCGCAGCAGCGGCAGCGTAGCCGTCGGCGCATCGAGCCCGGCTCCGCCAAGGGCCGCCGGCAGCGCCACCGTGAGCAGCCCGGCCACGGCCAAATCGGCAAACGACTGCGTGGGGAAGCTGCCTTCCACGTCAGTTTCGGCGGCTTGGGAAAATAGGCGCGGGGCCTGCTGCGCGGCGGCAGCTTCGGCCGCATCGGGCGTGGCCAGCGAGCAATGAACGGTAGGCAAAATGGGTGTAAAAGCAGCAGTCATGATGAGGAAAAGGACGTTTTCGGTAGCCCCAACCGTTGGCAGGTGGCGTAAGGAAGTGGCTCTGATTGGGAAGCAGAGCCGACAACTGGCTATACTTAAGAAAGCAGTGCCGTGTTCAGGTTTCTGCATTGCGGCAGGTGCGGAGAAGCGCAATATGCGGTAGTAACAATTCGGTAACTCCGCAATGGCCCCGCGCCGCCGGGCTCCGGCCCTACCTTTGTGCCGGCAATTATGCCTCCCCAAACCGCCCGTTTTATGTCGTCCCGTCCCATTCGCGCTGCGTTGCTTTCCGTGTACCACAAAGACCGCCTGGCCCCGCTGGTGCAGGTATTGCGCCAGCACGGCGTCACGCTATACTCCACGGGCGGCACGCAAAAGTTTCTGGAAGAAGAAGGTGCCGAGGTAACTGCCGTGGAAAACCTCACGGGCTTCCCCGAAGTATTTGGCGGGCGGGTGAAAACCCTGCACCCCAAGGTGTTCGGCGGCATTCTGTACCGCCGCCACGACGTGGGCGACCTCGCCGAAGCCGAGCAGCACGATATTCCGCCCATTGATTTGGTGGTAGTTGACCTCTATCCCTTCAAGGAAACCGTAGCCAGCGGGGCCGAGGAGCAGGACGTTATTGAGAAAATTGACATCGGCGGCATCTCGCTGTTGCGCGCCGCCGCCAAAAACTTCCGCGATGTGCTCGTGGTGAGCAGCCGCGACCAGTATGCCGCCGTCACCGAACTGCTAACCGCCAAAAACGGCGCGACCGACCTCGACGACCGCCGCCACTACGCCGCCGCCGCCTTCGCCACCACTTCGCACTACGATACCGAGATTTTCAAGTACATGCGCCAGGGTACCAGCCTGGCCAAGGCCAATGAAGTGTCGACGACCGAAAGTGCGGCCGTCCCTGGTTCCTCCTTTCTTCTTCCTCCTTCTTCGTTGGCCGCTGCGCCCATCGCCCTGCGTTACGGCGAGAACCCCCACCAAGCCGGCACGTTCTACGGCGACCTCGCGGCCTTGTTCGACCAACTCCACGGCAAGCAGCTCAGCTACAACAACCTGGTTGACGTGGACGCCGCCGTGGCCCTGATGGCCGAATTCACGGATGGCGCGCCGGCCTGCGCCATTCTTAAGCACACCAATGCCTGCGGTGTGGCCCAGGCCGCTACCCTGCGCGAAGCTTACCTGAACGCCCTGAGCTGCGACCCGACCTCCGCCTTCGGGGGTGTCATCATCGTGAACAAGGAAGTGGACGCGGCCACCGCCGCCGAGCTCAACCAGCTGTTTTTTGAGGTGCTGATTGCGCCCAGCTTCGCCGCCGAGGCCCTGCCGGTGCTGCAAAGCAAGAAAAACCGCATTTTGCTGCTGCAAAAGCCGGTGGAATTCCCGCAGAAGCAAATCAAAACCCTGCTCAATGGCATCATCGAGCAGGATGCCGACCGCCAGACGGAATCGGCCGACGATTTCCGCGTCGTGAGCCAGTCGGCCCCCACGGCTGAGGAGACGGAAGCCCTCGTATTTGCCGGTAAAATCTGCAAGCACACCAAAAGCAACACCATCGTGCTGGCCCGCGCCGGCCAGCTGCTGGCCTCCGGCGTCGGCCAGACCTCGCGCGTGGATGCCCTGCGCCAGGCAATTGAGAAGGCCCGCGCCTTTGGCTTCGACCTGCACGGTGCCGTGATGGCCTCCGACGCCTTTTTCCCCTTTCCCGACTGCGTGGAAATTGCCGGCGCGGCCGGCATCCGCGCCGTGGTGCAGCCCGGCGGCTCTATCAAAGACGCCGACAGCACCAAAGCCGCCGACGAGCTGGGCATGGCCATGGTGCTTACGGGCACGCGCCACTTCAAGCATTAGTCAAAAAGGGCATAATCTGTTCATTCAGAACGTCATGCTCATCTGGCGTCCGCGCAGCCGAAGCATGACGTTCTGGTTTATGACTGCTTCGCTCCAACCGTAATGACTGCCGCAACCCGCCCAAACCTTATGACGCAACCCCGCGCAAACCTTCCGTACCTTTGCGCATTGTTCCGCCCGGCTACCAATCCGGGCTCCGCCTTATTGCCGCTAACTCAATGGGTTTCTTTAATTTCCTGACCAGCGATATCGCCATCGACCTGGGTACGGCCAATACGCTCATCATTCACAACGATAAAATCGTGGTGGACGAGCCGAGCATCATCGCCAAAGACCGCACTACCAATAAAGTCATCGCCGTGGGCCGCCAGGCCCAGCAGATGCACGAGAAAACGCACGATAACATCCGCACCATCCGCCCGCTAAAGGATGGGGTAATTGCCGATTTCCACGCCGCCGAGGAAATGATTAAGGGCATGATTAAGATGATTGACACGCGCAATCGCCTGTTTCAGCCCTCCCACCGCATGGTTATCTGCATCCCCTCGGGCATCACCGAAGTGGAGAAACGTGCCGTGCGCGACTCCGCCGAGCACGCCGGGGCCAAGGAAGTGTGGATGATTCAGGAGCCCATGGCCGCCGCCATCGGCATTGGCATCGACGTGGAGCAGCCCGTGGGCTCGATGATTATTGACATTGGGGGCGGCACCACCGAAATCGCAGTTATCGCGCTGTCGGGCATCGTGTGCGACCAGTCGATTAAAACTGCCGGCGACGTGTTCAACCAGGATATTCTCGACTACATGCGCCGGCAGCACAACCTGCTTATTGGCGAGCGGAGCGCCGAGCGTATTAAAATTGAAGTGGGTGCGGCCCTCACCGAGCTCGACATGCCGCCGCCCGACCACGAAGTGCGCGGCCGCGACCTGATGACGGGCATTCCGAAAGTTATTAAAGTAACCTTCTCGGAAATTGCTATTGCCCTCGATAAATCGGTGGCTAAAATCGAGGAAGCCGTATTGAAAGCCCTCGAAATTTCGCCGCCCGAGCTGTCGGCCGATATTTATGAAAACGGCATTCACCTCACCGGCGGTGGGGCGTTGCTGCGCGGGCTGGATAAGCGCCTGGCGGCCAAAACCAAGCTGCCCATTCACATTGCCGAAGACCCACTGCGCGCCGTAGTGCGCGGTACGGGCAAGGCTATCAAGGATATCCAGGCCTTCAAAGGGGTGCTGCTGACGTAATTGCCGAACAAAATCCAGAACGTCATGCTGAGCTTGCCGAAGCATCTCTATTGTAGAAGTAATTAATTACTGCTGCCCGCGAGATGCTTCGACTACCCTCAGCATGACGTTCTTTTGCTGGCTGTTCTGTTATTAATTAATTGATGCCCCGTGCGGAATTTGTTTCTCTTTATTTTTCGCTTTCGCGGGGCGTTGGTATTTGGCTTGCTGGAAATTATCTGCCTGTTTCTATATATTACCAATAACTCGTACCAGCGGGCGGCTTTTTTCAATTCGGCTAACAGCTACGCCGGTACAGTGCTGGCCCGCCGCACTCAGGTGAGCGACTACTTCCACCTGGCCGAGCTGAACCAGCAGCTGACGGCCGAAAACGCCAGCCTGCGCCAGCAGCTCTACCCGGCCGACTCGGCCCGGCGCGAAGCCGACTCGGTGGCCCTGCCGCCCGCCCTGCTCGATTCGCTGAAGCGGGTACGCTACCAGCGCCCGGCTCGCCGGCCCGATACGTTGCTGCTCGGCCAGCAGGCCATCGCAGCCCGCGACCCGAGTTATCCACTTATTCCGGCTCGGGTTATCAACAATATGCTGCGAAATGTGGATAACTACTTAACCCTGAACGTGGGCAGCGCCGATGGCGTGGTATCGGGCCGGGGCGTGGTGGCCGCCAACGGCGTGGTGGGCCGTGTGAAAGTGGTAAGCGAACACTACGCGACCGTCACCAGTCTGCTGCACTCGGAAACGCGTATTGCCTCGAAAATTGAGCGTGATGGCACGATTGGGACCATCCGCTGGCTCGGCGACGACCCTACGCACGCCTTGCTCGACAATGTGCTGCGCGAAACTAAGCTGGTGCGGGGCGACACCATTGTTACTTCCAGCTACAACTCGGTGTTTCCGGAGGGCATTTTTATTGGTACCATCGACTCGTTTGTGAAGGAGCCCGACAAGAACTTCTGGACCATCCGGGTGAAACTGGGCATTAATTTCTCGAATCTCAGCTACGTGTACGTCGTCACCAACCGCCAAAAAGCTGAGCGCGATACGCTGGAAGCCCGCACGTTACGGCCGGTGTCGGCGGGCAAGCCCACGGCCGTTCCTACCGCCGCCCCGAAAGGAGGGAAGCGCCCATGAGTGGTTTGCGGGACATTATCGTGCAGCTGTTTCGCTTCGTGCTCTACGCGGCCGTGCACGTGCTGCTCATTAGCCGGCTGGTGCTCTTCGACCTGGGTTGGTGCTTTCTGTATCTGGGCTTTCTGTTGTTTCTGCCGTTGCGCACGCCCATTGTGGTGCAACTGGTGCTCAGCTTCGCGATGGGCCTGACGATGGATATTTTCTACGACACGGGCGGGCTGCACGCGGCGGCGGCGGTGCTGCTGGGCTTCCTGCGGCCGTGGGTGCTGCGCATCCTCACCCCGCGCGACGGCTACGATAGTGGCGACACTGTGAACGTGCACCAAATGGGCTGGCAGTGGTTCGGAGTATACCTGCTGCTGCTGGTAGTGCTGCATCACACGGCATTTTTCGTGCTGGAGCTGGGCAGCTTCCGTCATTTCGGCACTACGCTGGGAAAAATTCTGATGAGCGCACTCTTTACCAGTGTCGCGCTGTTAATTATTCAGCTGCTGTTTTACCCGGTGCGGCGGGGGCGTAATTAATGGTTAGTTGTTAATGGTGTTACTCGCATGGTCATGCAGAGCGTAGCGAAGCATTTTTACCGTGAGAGTAAATCAGTCGATTGAATTGCGCCGGGCGGTAAAGTTGCTTCGCTACGCTCTGCATGACGCTCCAAGTTAGTTATTTATAAAAATGCAATATCTCGAAGGCCGCAAATACGTTGTGCAGGGTATTTTCCTGTTGGTGGCCCTCATCTTTCTGACGCGGCTGTTTTTCATGCAGGTGCTCGATGGCACTTATAAGCTGGCAGCCGATAAAAATACGCTGCAGCGCATTGTGCAGATTCCGTACCGGGGGCTGATTTACGACCGCAAAAACCAATTGCTGGTGCAGAACACGCCCGTGTACGACCTCATGGTGGTGCCCCGCGACGTGAAGCAGCTCGACTCGGCCCGCTTTTGCGAGTTGCTCCAGATTCCGCAAGAGCAGCTGCGGGCCAGTTTGAAGGCGGCGAAGAAATACTCGCGCATCAAGCCCTCGCCGGTGGTGCAGAACCTGACCACGCCCGACCTGGCCGCTATTTCCGACCGGCTGGCCGACTTCGCGGGCTTCCGCATCCAGGCGCGCATGGCGCGGGCCTACCGCACACCTAATCTTGCGCACGCCCTGGGCTACGTGGGAGCCATCACGCCGGCCTTCCTCGAAAAGCCGCGCTATGCCAGCTACCAGGCCGGCGAAAACGTGGGCATTTCGGGGCTCGAGTCTTACTACGAGGACACGCTGATGGGCCGGCGCGGCGTGCAGTTCAAGATGGTGAATGTGCGGGGCATCGAGAAAGGCAAGTTTCGGGGCGGCGAGTTCGATACGCTCTCGGTAGCCGGGCAGGACTTGCACCTGAGCATCGACGCGGAATTGCAGGCCTACGGCGAGAAGCTGCTGGCCGGCCGGCGCGGCTCCATTGTAGCCATCGACCCAAAATCGGGTGAAATTCTGGCCTTCGTATCGGTACCGAACTACACCCCGCAGCTGCTTACGGGCAAGGGAGCCGGCAACCGCTACATGGCCCTGCTCAACAACCCCGACCGCCCACTCTTCGACCGCCCCCTAATGGCGACCTACCCGCCCGGCTCGGTTTTTAAGCTGGTGAACGAGCTGGTGGCCCTGCAGTTAGGCGTCGTCACGCCCGGCACGGGCTTCGAGTGCAACCAGAAGCTGGTGCGCTGCACCCACCGCCACGAGCCGCCGCGCAACGTGAGCATCGCCATTAAGCAGAGCTGCAACCCTTATTTCTATCAGGTGTTGCGGGCGGCGGTGGTGCGCGGCCAGGCCCCCAATAAGTACGACGATGCCCACATTGGTCTGGCGCAGTGGCAGAAGATGGTAAAATCTTTCGGCTTGGGCGAGAAGCTGGGCGTAGACATGAGCCAGGAAAAGCGCGGCCTGATTCCGTCGCCGGAGTTCTACGACCACAAGTTTTTCAACAAGAAGGAAAACCGGCAGCACCGCTGGAGCTTCCGCAACGTGTACTCGCTGGCCATCGGGCAGGGCGAAATCGGCATTACCGGCCTGCAAATGGCTAACGTGCTGGCCACTATCGCCAATCGGGGCTGGTACATTACGCCGCATTTCGTGCGCGGCATCGGCCAGGGCGGCCCGCTGCCCCAGTTCCGCCAGAAGCACTACACGGCTATCGATACCACGCTGTTCAAGTATATTATTCCCGGTATGCAAATGGTGGTGGATGGCAACGGCGGCACCGGCAATCTGGCTTCGCTGGCCCAATACGGCATTTCGGTGGCCGGCAAAACCGGTACCGTGCAAAACCCCCACGGCTTCGACCACGCTACTTTCGCCGCCTTTGCTCCGGCCAACGACCCTAAAATCGCCATTGCGGTGTTCATCGAGAACTCCGGTTTTGGGGGTACCAGCGCTGCCCCCGCCGCTGGCCTGATGATTGAGAAATACCTGCGTGGCCAAGTAGCGCCTTATCGCCACCGCATGGAGGACTGGATTATGCACGGCGACTTCACCAAGAAGCTGCACGGAATGTAGGCTTTTGTCTATCATCCTGAGCTTGCGAAGGACCTTATCACGCTTGCGCCGATTAGATTACTGCAAATCGTTCAGCCGTGATAAGGTCCTTCGCAAGCTCAGGATGATAGACAAAAGCCAACAATCTCCTTTCAGCCGGGTTATGGCACCTCCCCAACCAATCGCATAAACACATGGAATCCCTCCAAGGAAAAGTCGCCCTCGTCACAGGCGCGGGCAAAGGCATCGGCCGGGCTGTGGCCCTGGCCCTGGCCGCCGAAGGCGTACACGTTGGCTTGCTGGCCCGCACCGATAGTGACCTTCAAACGCTCGCTGATGAAATCAAAGGCGCTGGCGGCACGGTCGCGACCGTCGTGGCCGATGTAGCCGACCGCGCCGCCGTGAACACCGCCGTGGCCAAAATCCACGACGAGCTCGGCCCGATTGACATCCTCATCAACAACGCCGGTATTGGCAGCTTCGCCAAGTTTCTGGAGATGGAGCCCGAGCAGTGGGAGCACATCATCCAGGTGAATTTGATGGGGACGTACTACGTGACCCGCGCCGTACTGCCCGTGATGATTGCGCGCCAGACCGGCGATATTATCAATATTTCCTCGACTTCGGGCCTACGGGCCGCCGCCGGCAGCAGCGCCTACAGTGCCTCCAAATTTGCTATCATGGGCCTCACCGAGGCGCTGATGCAGGAGGTGCGCAAGCACAACATCCGCGTGTCGGCTCTTACGCCGAGCACCGTGGCCACACCGCTGGCTCTGAATAACGGCCTGACCGACGGCAACCCCGACAAGGTAATGCAGCCCGAAGACCTGGCCGAGTTCATGGTGTCGCAGCTCAAGCTAAACCGCCGCATATTCATCAAAGAGGCTGGCATGTGGTCGACCAATCCGTAGCGGATTGATTGATACTGGCAGTAGTGAAAGCGCCCCCGCAACCTGAGTTGCGGGGGCGCTTTCGCTTCACAGTCGCTCAAACGGCACGTCTTCAATCGGGTACGACTTCCAGTCCCGGAAATCGAAGTGCCACCACTCGGCAGGTAGCACCGTGAAGCCGTGGGCTTCCATCAGGCGGCGCAGCAGGTCGCGGGGCGTACGCTGAGCCGGAGTACCACCCGCGTAGGCGATGTAGGAGCGGGGGCTCATCTCATCGTAGCTGCCAGTCATTTCGATTTCGCGGCCGGTAGCGAGGTCGCAGAGCGTGAGGTCGACGGCGCAGCCGCGGTTGTGGCGCGAGCCCTTACGTGGGTCGGCCACGAACTCCTTTTTGTCGGCCGGCGTATGGTCCCACATCTGCTTGGTGATGCGCCAGGGCCGGTAGCCATCGAACACCAGCAGGCCGTAGCCGAGCGGCTGTAGCTCGGCCTGCACCCGGGCCAGCGCCTCGGCTGCCGGCCGCTGCAAAAACGCCCGCGCCTGCGGATACAGCACCCGGCCCATGAAATTATGCGTGGTCGCGTAGCGGATATCAAGTCGGATGCCGGGCACCATGCGCGTGAGCTCCACCAGTTCGCCGGGGCGGAAGGGGCCGGCCTCGTGCGGCGGCCGCGCCGCGCAGCTGCTGAAGATGCTGAGAAGCGCCGCCAGCCAGAAAAATTGGAATCCTCGAGGTAGCATAGGTTGAAGTAGGGGCGGGGCTCGCCCCCGCCCGTCGTTGAACGGAATCGTTGTGACGGTGCAAACACCTGGGCGGGGGCAAGCCCTACCGGGTACGACCCCGCCCCTACACCGACCGTAATAGAAAGCTAAATAAACATAAAAAGCAGCCCGGAAGGCTGCTTTTTATGTTTTCAAAATCGAAAGCCAATTCTACAAAATCCCGCTCAGAAAGCCTGGGGCGATACCCAGCAGAATCGTGAGCAGCGCCAGCACCACTAGCGTCGCGGTCTGGATGCCATCGACTGGCACCGACGTGGCACCCTCAGGAGCCGGCTGCAGATACATGGCGATGAGGGGCCGCAGGTAGTAATACAGGCCCACCATACTCATGATGACGGCGAACACGACGAGGCCGATGTAGCCCTGGCCCACGGCGGCGGCCAGCAGAAAAAACTTGCCGAAGAAGCCGCCCGTGAGCGGGATGCCAGCCAGCGAAAGCATCGCCACCGTCATCACGAAGGCCAGCAGCGGATTGGTCTTGCCCAAGCCATTGAGGCCGGCGTAGGAGTCGTCCTGGCGGTGGTCGGTTACCAGTTTCAATACGCCGAAGGCGGCTACGGTAGCGATGGCGTAGGCCAGCGAGTAGAAGAAGATGGCGCTGGCGGCCTCACCCACCAGCACGCCCTTGCTGGCCACGAGGCCAATGAGCAGGTAGCCGGCGTGGCTCACGCTGGAATAGGCCAGCATGCGCTTGGTGTTGGATTGGGCCGCCGCGCCCACGTTGCCGAGCAGCAGCGTGAGGGCACACATGGCCTGAATAGTGGGCATCCAGAAGCCCTGGGCGGCGGGCAGGGCCACGGCCAGCAGCTTAAGGAAGGCGGCAAAGCCGGCCGTTTTCACCACCGTACTCATGAAGGCGGTGAAGAAGGTGGGCGTACCCTCGTACACGTCGGGCGTCCAGAAATGGAACGGCGCGGCTGATACCTTGAAGCCAATGCCGATAATCATCATCAGAATGCCGATGTAGAGCATGGGCTGCAGGCTGGCATTGGCCGGGTTGGCCACGGCCGCGCCCAGCTGCGAGAGCGAGAACGTGCCGGTCGCACCATACAGCAGCGCAATGCCGAAAAGCAGGATGCCGGTAGCAAACGCACCCATCAGGAAGTATTTGAGAGCGGCTTCGTTGCTGCGCGAGTCGCGCTTGTTGCTGCCGGCCAGCACGTACATGCTGATGCTTAGGATTTCAATGCCCACGAAAAGCATTAGCAGGTGGTCGTAGCCAATCATCATGATGGCCCCGACCAGCGAGAAGAGCAGCAGCGCGTAGTATTCGGCCAGGTTGGGCTCGCCCGAGGTGACGTAGCTGCGCGAGAAGGGCAGCAGCAGAATGGTCGTAATCAGCACGATGCCGGTGAAGGCGACCGTGTAGTTATCCACCACCAGCATGTGGTTGAAGTAGGGGGCGTGCACGACGTTCCAGTCGGCGTAGTTGGCCCCGAACACGGCCAGCAGCAGCAGCATGGCACCGGGCAGCAGCACCTTGTTCGAGCGCAGAAAGCCCAGAAACAGGTTGAGGATGCCGAAGACGGAGAGGAGAATGATGGAGGTCATGTAATAACTGCAAAAAAGACGCTGGGCTATAAGCAGTGCCCCAACAGAACGTCATGCTGAGCGCAGCCGAAGCATCTCTACTGCGCAAGTAATTAATTAGTATTGAGGTAGAGATGCTTCGGCTGCGCTCAGCATGACGTTCCTTTTATCATTGAAACAAAGGCATTTTACCGCCCGACCAGCGCCAGAATATTCATCACGGCCGGCTCCGAGATGTGCAGGAAGGTGTTGGGAAACAGGCCCAGCCAGAAAACCAGAACGATGAGCGGTACGAAAATCAACAGCTCGCCGCCGGTGAGGTCGGTGATGGTTTCGGAGTGAGCCGAGTCGGGGCCGAGCATCACGCGCTGGAACATGCGCAACAGGTACACCGCCGAGAAAATGATGGTGAGGCCCGCGACCGCACCCACCCAGGCGTTGTACTGATACACGCCGGCCAGCAGCAGGAACTCGCCCACGAAGCCGCCCGTGAGGGGCAGGGCCACCGTGCTCAGCAGCAGCAGCAGGAAGCAGACGGTGAGCAGCGGCGTGCGGCGGGTGAGGCCGCCAAGGTCGGGGATGAAGCGGGTGCCGGTGCGGCGCTCGATGGCATCGGCCACCAGGAACATGCCCACCACGTTCACGCCGTGAGCCAGCATCTGGATGACGGCACCCTGCAGGCCGATTTGGGTGAGCGAGAACACGCCGGCCGCCATTAGCCCCACGTGGCTAAGGGACGAGTAGGCGATGAGGCGCTTCACGTCGCGCTGCCGGATGGCGATGATGGCCCCGTAGATAATGCCGATAACGGAGAGAATAATCACCGGCTTCTGCCACTGGCTCACGCCGAGCGGCACCACCGGCAGCAGCCAGCGCAGGGTGCCGTAGATGCCCATTTTCAGCATGATGCCCGAGAGCAGCATGGTGGCGGGGGCGGGCGATTCGGTGTAGGTATCGGGCTGCCAGGTGTGAAAGGGGAAGATGGGCATCTTCACGGCGAAGGCCGCGAAAATCAGCCAGAACAGCCACGACTGCTCGGCGGCGCTCAGCTTCAGATTATAGAAAGCAGTGAGCTCGGACGAGTGCTGGGCCAGCGAGCCGGCCGCCGGGCCGGTTTGCAGGTAGAGGTACACGAAGCCGGCCAGCATCAGCAGCGAGCCGACCACGGTGTAGAGGAAGAATTTGAGGGTGACGGCCACGCGCCGCTCGCCGCCCCAGGCTCCGGCCAGAAAGTAAATCGGAATCAGGGCCACTTCCCAGAAAAAGTAGAACAGGAAGGCATCGAGCGAGGTGAACACGCCGAGCAGGCCCGTTTGCATGAACAGCACGAGGGCGTAGAAGGTCGACGGGTTGTCGTAGTCGTGCTTGAAGGCGCTGAGCAGAATCAACGGCACCAGGAAGGTGGTGAGCAGCACCATCAGCAGACTCAGGCCATCGAGCCCGAGGTGGAAGTTGATGCCGGCCGAGGGAATCCAGCGGTAATCGAGGTTGTAGGCAGTGGAGCCGTGGCGGGTGAAGTCGAAGGCGACGAAGGCCGCGAGGGCGAATTCAACGAGCGAGGCCCCGAAAGCGAGGGCGCGGGCGGCGGCTCCCTTGACGAATAGCAGCAGCAAAGCGGCGGCCAAAGGGAGAAAAAGCAGTACAGCAGTCAGCATCAGCAGGCGGATTGGGCGCGTTGCGGCACGGGGGAACCCGGGCGCAAATTGACCGCAAACTTACGCACGGACCCGCAAGGCACCACCGTTTTTGCGCAACTTCTACTCGCGGGCTACTTTTCGGCTCATCAGCACGCGCCCGTTGGCATCGAGCCACTGCGCCGTGTAAAGCCCCGATACCAGCCCCGCGACCGAAACTGAAGTTTCCGGCCCGGCGGTGGGTTGGCGTAGTACTTCGCGGCCCAGGGCATCGAGCAGGCGTACGCTGGCGGCGGGGCGACCGGGCTGGCGCAGGATGAGCAGTTCGGCCGTCGGGTTGGGAAAGGCCAGGAAGCCGGCCGCTTCGGCCGCGGCGGCCGTGGCGGTGGGGCGGCAGAAAATGGCCATGATTTTCGCCCATAGCTCGTTATCGAATGAGGACGCGGCCAGGCGGCTGGCTCCCGCCGACTGGCCCTGGCGCACCACCACGAGCCCCAGGCTGGGCACCACGTAAATCTTCTGGTCGTTTTTGCCGAGGGCGGCGATGAGGTCGGCGGGGGCGGCGGGAATGAGTGGGCCGGGCAGCTTTGCCTGTGACCCGGGCAGCTGGTAGCTGGCCTGCCCGTTCAGCCACCAGAGGTAGCCGTAGCTGCGGTTCTGGGCCTGGCTGGGGGTGGTCATGCGGCGAAAATAGGCCGTGTCCAGAATCTGGGTCCCGTTCCAGCTACCGCGCGCCAGGACGAACAGGCCGAACCGCGCCATGCTGCGGGCTTTGCTGTAGAATACGTCGTTGGCCCACAGCCCCGTCATGCCGATGCGATTACCCAGGCGCTGGTTGGTGTAGGTGGTGATATTGGCCGCGCCGCTGGCTTGCACCAGCACGTTTTGCAGGGTGCGATAGGCCCCGGTGTGGTAGGCCCAGCGGGTGGTGGGCGGGGCAAGGTAGAGTAGGCAGGCGGGCGTGGTGCTCTCGTTGGTGCAGGGCGCGGGCGGCGAGTCGTCGAGTCCGGTGCTCATCGTGAGCTGGTGCAGCAGCTGAATCTGGCGCTGCTGCGGGCGGGTGGCGCTGGTCCAGCGGCCGAGGTATTTCGAGGTGCTGTCGGTCAGGGTCAGCAGGCCGTCCTGCCGGGCCAGGCCCACGAGCATGGCCGTGAGCGACTTGCCTGCCGAGGCCCAGTACCAGGCCGAGTCGGCGGTGTAGGTGCCGTAATACTGCTCCACTACCATCCGGCCATCCTTCAAAATGAGCAGCGACTTGCTGCCCTTGCGTCCGGCAAATGCCAGGAGGGAGTCGAGCGGCGGCTGGCACCAGCCCAGGCTGGCGGGCGGGGTGCTGGCCCAGGTGCTGCCCGTAAGGGGCGGGAAGTACAGGTTGGCCGTTTGGGCGGCGGCCCGGCCCGGGGGGAGCAGCAGCGCCAGCAGCAGCAGGCTCGTCAGCAGTAGCGGTTGTTTCATGGCAATAAGTAATAGCGTGGCAATATGCAGCTTGACTGGGATAAATGGCCGGAGTTTAGTTGAGCCGCGCTGGAAAATTCTGTTGCGCGAACTTTGCCGCTTGCACTCCCGCACCTATACCGTTATGCGCGCCCTTTCCACAATAATTCCCGTCCTACGCGTGGCCCGGCCTACCGACAACTTGTCGGCGCTGCTCCGCTTTTACTGCGAGGGTCTGGGCCTGCAGCTGCTTACATCCTTCACCGCGCACAACGGCTTCGATGGCGTGATGCTAGGCCATCCGCACGCGCCCTACCACCTGGAGTTCACGCACCAGCCCGGGCACTGCGTGGGCCGCGCTCCCACAACCGACAACCTCCTCGTGTTCTACCTGCCCGAGGCGGCCGAATGGCAGGCGGCCGTGGACCGAATGATGGCGGCTGGCTTTGCCGCAGTACCTGCCTGCAACCCGTATTGGGACCAGCAGGGCCGCACTTTCGAAGACTCCGACGGCTACCGCGTGGTACTGCAGCAGGCAGCGTGGATGCTGTAGCTAACTGATAAACCCATGTCGCCGACAATGCCCCTTCCGCCGCCCGTCGTTTCGCGCCTCGCGCCCACGCCCAGCGGCTACCTGCACCTTGGCAATGCCGTGAACTTCGTGCTCACTTGGCTGCTCACGCGGCAGGCGGGCGGCACGCTGCACCTGCGCATCGACGACCTGGACCGCGCCCGCCTGCGCCCGGCATACCTGGATAACATTTTTCAAGTCATCGACTGGCTGGGGATTGACCATGACCACGGCCCCAGCGGCCCCGACGATTTTCTGCGCCACCATTCCCAACTACTGCATCTGCCCGAGTACAACCGCGTGTTGCGGCGCCTGGCCTTGGTGCCGGGTCTGGTGCAGGCCAGCCAGCGCACCCGCACCGGTGGTCCCATTGCGCCCGTGCCCCTCGAAACGCCCGGTGCGGCGTGGCGGGCGCAGGTGCCGGCCGGCACCGAAATTCGGTTTGCCGATGCCTGGCAGGGCCCAACCCGCGTGCCGCTGGGCGCGCTCATGCCCGACTTTGTCGTCCGCAAAAAAGATGGCGTGGCCGCCTATCAGGTGGCTTCTATCGTGGACGATTTACGCCTCGGTACCACCCTGATTGTGCGCGGGCTCGACCTGCTGCCCAGTACCGCCGCGCAGCTGTGTCTGGCCGGGCTATTGTCAGAAACAGCCGCTTTTAGCGCGGTGCGGGTCACCTTCGGCCATCATCCGCTGCTCACAAACGCGGCGGGGCAGAAGCTCTCCAAGTCGCAGCAGCTGCCATTGGATGCGGGAGTGCTGGCGCAGGAACAGGGAAAGCAAGTGGTGTTTCAGACGGTGGCGGAGCTGCTGCGGCTACCCCCTGCCGCGGCCGAAACGCTAGCCACGCTGCAAGCGGCGGTCAAGTCGGTGGAACCCCCTTTTTCCGCTTTTTAATTTCGGTGCGAAATGGCTACCGCACCTCCTGTTTGAATTCCTCCGCCCAATAATCAGCCAACCGGGTTGGCTCGGGCAGCTTGTATCCCTTCAAACAGGCCAGCGTGAGGCGGGTGGCCGTGGCCTGGTCGCAGCGGTGGCCGGGGCTCACGAACAGCGGCAGCACCTTGTCTTTGCTGCGGATGACTTCGCCGATGAGCTCGCCGGACTTGGTGTCGAGCAGCGGCTCGCTGCTGCCGCGTTCGATTCCCGGCTCTGTGAAAATGCCCGTCAGCTTCTGCTTGGCTACGCCGAAAGTGGGCATGTCGAGCAGCACGCCCAGGTGGGCGGCAATGCCCATGCGGCGCGGGTGCGCGATGCCGTGGCCGTCGACCATGATGACATCGGGTTTATGTTCCAGCTTGGCAAAGGCGTGGATAACATTGGGGGCTTCGCGGAAGGAGAGGAAGCCGGGCACGTAGGGCATGTCCACGGGGCCGTAGTTGTACACTTTCTCCACCAGCTCCAGCGACGGAAACTTGAGCACTACGAACACCGACAGAATCGTGTCGGGGGTGGGGAACGAGGAATCGCAGCCGGCAATCAGGCGGGGCTCGTGCGCCAGTGGCTCGTGGCGCACGCGCTGGCGCATTTCCTGCTGCTGCTGGGTGAGGCTGCGCACGAGGGCCGGGTCGGGCGGTGGGCCGGGTGGGCGGTAGTAGGCCATTCGTTGAGTTAAAAGTCAGGAGTTATAAAGATGAAAACGAAGGCCACATCAGGGCATCTTCGAAGGCTGAAGGGCGTATACGCAACAAGGGGTTTTAACTCTCAACTTTTCACTTTTAACTCCTTCGCCGTGGCTGATAAGCATTCCGAACAACCCGCTGCCACCGGCTCCGGCCCGCTGCTGGAGCGCCGCTACTTTATCGACGTGGCCCGGGCGCGCCTCTCGCCGGCCCAGCTTATGGCCGAGGTGCAGGCCGACGTGCCCCACTTCTCGCCCGAGGCGCTGGCCGATTTTAAAAAGAAGGACGGCGACGACGGCCCGGTTAAGGTGGGCGACGAGTTCAGCATCACCATTCTGGGCCCCTGGGATGGCTGCGTGCGCGTCACCGACGTGGGCACCACGTTCTTCGAGTTCATCACCCTCGAAGGCCACCCTGAGGCCGGCCGCATCCGCTTTGAGGCTCATTACCTCGACGAGTCGCCCGGGGTGCTGCGTTTTGAAATCCGCTCTTCGGCCCGCTCGCGCGACGGGTTGGTTGCCTTTGCCTACGATACGCTCGGCGGCGGCAAGCTGCTGCAGGAAGCTACCTGGACGGAGTTTTGCCGGCGCGTGGCCCAAGCCAGCGGCGGCCAGGCGCTGGACAACGTAGTCGTCGAAACCTTCCGGCACGACGAGGCCGGCCACGTTCAGCATACCCGCCATGAGTAACCAGCCTACCGCCGGGCCCATCCCGGCCCGGCCGGGTACCGCCAAACCACCCGCCTGGGAGCAGTACCGCGCCCAGCTCGGTGCCTACGCCAACGCCGAGGTCAACTATGATTTCGCGCGCCAGAGCGAGTACACCGGTGCCACCGGCTGGCGGCTAGACGACTACGCTACCGACCTGCCCACCGAGGCTCCCGGCCCACCCGAGGCTGCTGGCTCCTTCGCTGCTGCCCAGAACGTGCTGCGCCGCTACGCCTTTCCACCGCCCGACCTCATCACTGGCTACTTCGACCCCGCCGTGCCGCTCGAAAAGCGCGTGATGGTGCTGCGGGCGCATTTTCTGGTGTTCAATTTCTATTTCGGCGTGCGGGTGAGCGTAGTGACCGACGAAGCCGCCCGTGCCGCGCCCAGTGGGCCGGAGCGGGTTTGGGGCTACGGCTACCGCACCCTCGAAGGCCACTTCGAACGGGGACAGATTGACTTCACCATCCATAAAAACCTGACGACCGGGGCAGTGCAGTTTCGCATCCACGCCGTGTCGCAGGCCGGCCAGATTCGCAACCCGTTCTACTGGCTGGGCTTCAAGCTGTTTGGGCGAATTCTTCAGCGCAAGTTTGCCCGCGAGTCGTTGCGGCGCATGCGCGAGTTGGTGGCTGCCAGCCTGGCCGGCCAGCCACTGCCGTCGCAACCTTTGGCGGTGCCGTCCAGTTCTAGCAGTACTTAATGAACGTCATGCCGAGCGCAGCCGAGGCATCTCGCGTGGGGTAGTAATCCAATCGACTGGATTTACCATTGCACGCCAGATGCCTCGGCTGCGCTCGGCATGACGTTCTGATTATTCCATTCACCCCCAACCATTCATAAGATGCTTCCAACGAAAGCTTATGCCGCCCCGGCCGCCAGCGTGCCCCTCGCTCCCTTCGATTTTGAGCGCCGCGAAGTCGGTCCGCACGACGTACTGATTGATATTGCCTTTTGCGGCGTGTGCCACTCCGACCTGCACCAGGTGCGCGACGAGTGGGGCGCGGGCATTTTTCCAATGGTGCCGGGCCACGAAATCGTGGGCCGTATCAGCAAAGTGGGCGACCACGTGAAGAACTTCAAAGTGGGCGACCTGGCCGGCGTGGGCTGCATGGTCGACTCGTGCCGCACCTGCCCCAGCTGCCAGGAAGGCCTGGAGCAGTACTGCGAAACCACCGGCATGGTGGGCACCTACGGCGGTACCGAAAAGGAAACCGGCCGCCCCACCTACGGCGGCTACTCCAACCAGATTGTGGTTGATGAGAAGTACACGCTCAAGGTGTCCGAAAAGCTCGACCTGGCCCGCGTGGCTCCGCTGCTCTGCGCCGGCATCACCACCTACTCGCCCCTGCGGCAGTGGAAAGTGGGCCCCGGCCACAAAGTAGGCGTGATGGGCCTCGGCGGCCTCGGCCACATGGCCGTGAAACTGGCCGCCGCCATGGGGGCCGAAGTAACCGTGCTCAGTACCTCGCCCGGCAAAGAAGCCGACGCCAAAGCCCTGGGTGCCCACAAGTTTGTGGTAACCAAGGACGAAGCTCAGATGAAATCGGTGCGCAACTACTTCGACTTCATTATCAACACCGTATCGGCTCAGCTCGACCTGGCCACCTACGTGAACCTGCTGGGCCGCGACGGTACCATGATTCTGCTGGGCGTACCCACCGAAGCGCCGCACATCCACGCCTTCAACCTCATCAGCAAGCGCCGCCGCATTGCCGGCTCGCTCATCGGCGGCATCGCCGAGACGCAGGAGATGCTCGACTTCTGCGCCGAACACAACATCATGTCCGATATCGAGCTGATTGACATCAAGGACATCAACGAATCCTACGAACGCATGCTGAAAGGCGACGTGAAGTACCGCTTCGTGATTGATTTGGCGACGCTGAACAACTAGGTGCAGCCGGCACAAGCCGATGACACCGGAACGTCGTGCTGCGCTTACCGAAGCCTCTCTACCGCAATAGTAATTAATTACTTGCGTGGTAAAGATGCTTCGGCAAGCGCAGCACGACGTTCTTTTTTTGTTCGCCGCTCGCCGCTACACCACCCGTCGCATGGGGGCTGGCGTGGCGTCGGCATATACAATGTGCTCGTCGCGCACGGGCTCCTCGCCCCGGAACTTTTGCAGGATGCGGGCCGTGGTAATGATGTCCTTCTGGCAGTATTGGGCAATGCGGGCTAGGTCGTTTTCCTCCCAGTACACCCGCGCCACGTCGGCTCCGGTAATATCGTCTTTGGGCGTGGGGATGCCGAACAGCGCGGCCAGCAGGTTGAGTGAAGTGTAGGACTTGCGGTCGCCGAATTTCCACAGCTCCATGGTGTCGTGGTGGGGCACCTCCCAGGGCTTCTTGCCGGCCAGGTCGAGTTGCGGGGGCAAGGCAAGGCCATTTACAAGCAGGCGGCGGCCGAGGTACGGGAAGTCGAATTCCTTGCCATTGTGGGCGCAGAGCAGGAATTTAGGTTTGTTGGCCAATAGTCCGGCGAAATCGCGCAGCAGCTGCTGCTCATCGTGGTCGGCGTAGCTTTTCACCCGGAAGCGCACGATTTCCTCCTCCTTATCAACCACGAAGTAGCCCACCGACACGCACACCACCTTGCCGAATTCGGCGTAGATGCCCGCCTGCTCGAACAGACTGGCGGCCGAGAGGTGGTCGGGGAAGGGCTCGGCGGCCTGCGGCCGGCCGGTGTAGCCCTGCTGGCGGCGCAGGCTTTCGCTCTTGTGCTCCCAAAGCTGGCGCAGCATGTCGTCGAGGCTGTCGTGACAATCCACGCAGGGCACGGTTTCGATGTCGATGACGAAGAGCTGGTCGAGCGGCGTGCGGTGCAGATGCTGCATGGATAGAGGCGGAAAAGGAATTGGAACAACCGAAGATACAGGCGGATGCCTCAGTTACCGAACGAATGAAATATAGATAACAACCAGGGCCGGTCGTGGCTTTATGGAAGCCAGACCCGGCCTGCCGTTTGGGCCGAAGGTCTATTCCGTATTTTCGTCGCCATGTTCTTCCAGTTCGGCCTGCATAGTTCGCTGCTTTTGCCGTTTGTGGTGCCGGGGGCGGTGGCTACGCTCTGGCTGCTGGCCCGGGCCTGGCGGCGCGGCAGCCCCGCCGATGCCCTGCTGGCGCTGCTGGTGCTGGTGCCGACCCTCAGCGTGAGCCAGTGGATGTTGGGCTATGCCGGCTGGTTCGATAGCCACGACGGCCACTCCACGGTGATGTTTTACGTGCCCTGGCGGGCCAACATGCTGTTGGGCGGTACCTACTACCTGTATTTTCGCAGCCTCACCAACCAGGATTTCCGCTGGCGGCCGGCCCTGAAGCACCTGCTGCCGGGCCTGCTCGAATGGGCCGCGTTTGGGGCCGTGGCGGCCTACGACCTGCTCTGGTACCACGGCCTGCGCGGCCGGCCGCTGCCCGATTTCTTTGGCACTAAAGGCGTCGGCGCTACCGTGCTCGACGCCACGGCCCTGCCCGCCGCCCTGCTCAGCTCGGCGCTGCTGCTGGGGTATGGCCTGCGCCTGCTGGCCGACTACCGCCACTACCGCCGCTACCTGAACGACAACTTCTCGGACCCCGAGCGCCTGCGCTTTGCCGGACTGCGGCAGTTGCTGGCCCTGCAGGCGCTGGTGCTGGTGCTCAGCCTATTATTTACGACGCTGAACCAGGTGTTCGATTTTAGCTACGACACGGCCTGGTACTTCTTCGCCCTGCGCGGCGTGCTGATTTACGGGCTGATTGTGGTAGGTATTCAGGCCAATTATGCCGCCGCTACCAGCTCATTGCGCTTCGGGGCTGGCAATGCAGCTGCCGCCGAAGCTGCCGTAGCGCCCGAACCGCTGGCCCTGGAAGAGCTGGAAGTCACCGCTGCTTCCGCCACCGTGCCCACCGCCATTGTGCCGGTTCCCCCGGCTACATTGGTGCCCCGAGGTGCGTCGGTAGCAGCCGCCACTAGCGAAGCAGTGCCAGCGGCCGCGGCCGAAGCGCAGAGTGCTGCCGCGCCCATCCCCGCCGGGCTGCCCCCGGAGCTGCATCCCTGGCGCGAGAAGCTGCTGCGCCTGATGGAGCAGGAGCAGCCCTGGCTGGAGCCCGAGCTCACCCTGACTGAGCTGGCCCACCGCCTGCGCACCCACCCGGCGCTGCTGTCCAAAGTCATCAACGCGGGTTGTGGGCAGAACTTCAACGACTTCGTGAACACCTACCGGGTGCAGGAAGCCCGCCGCAAGCTGGCCAATGGCCGCTTCGCGCACTACTCACTGGTAGGCGTGGCCCTGGAGAGCGGATTCAACTCTAAATCAACGTTTAACCGCGTGTTTAAGAAGCTGCTGGGCCAGGCCCCCAGTGAAGTGATGCGGCCCAAATCATAAGTTGGGACGGACCAGATAATGGTTTGGAGCGCCGGCCGGGGGGTGAGGCAGGACCTTTGGGTCATTCAATCACCTCACCCTAATCCCTCGTTCGCCATGCGTAATTTCCTGCTGACCCTGGCCCTACTGCTGCCCCTGAGCGCCGTGTTCGCCTTGGGCGATATTCATTCCGTCACCACCATCAAAGTCGGCCAGCAGTTCGTGCTGGGTGGGCAGCAGCGCGGAGCCTTCCGGGTGAAAGCGCGCAACAGCGGCCCGGTGCCGGTGAGCGTGGCCGAGCGCCGCGCCAACGGCGCGCTCACCGAGCTTGGCCGCCTCGAGCCGGGGCAGCGCGCAACGCTGGCTTTCGCCGCTGGCTCGGCGGCGCTGGTGCGCAACTTGGGCGAGCGCGAGGCCGAGCTAACTGTCGTCATCAGCGGCGACACCTCCTTTGGGATGGGCATGGGGTATGAGGGACTAAAAAAATAACAGGACCCGCTGTAACGTTTGGCCCCTGGCCCTGATAACTGGGGGGGGGGCAACTGGCAAGTAATCCGGTCGTTGCGGCCAACCTGCCCACCCGCCCTTTTCGCTATTTTCTAAACTTTCTTTCCTTTTCGCTGCTGATGAAACGTGCTACTCTCCGCCCGCTGGGCGCATTGCTGGTGGCGGCCCTGCTGCTGGCCCGCCCCGCCACCGCCCAAATCCCGGCTGCCGCGCCCGCGGCCACTACTGCCACCGCCACCGCCACGGGCTCGCTGAGCGGCACCGTGCTCGACTCGCTCAAGCGCGAGCCCGTGCCCTACGCCACGGTGGTGCTGCTGCCGGCCCGCGGCGACGACAAGCCCATTACCGGCGTGGCGGCCGACGAGGCGGGCCAGTTCTCCCTCACCAAGCTCCAGCCCGGCGCATTTCGGCTGCGGGTGAGCTACGTGGGCTACGGCACCCAGACCCGGTCCGTGAGCGTGAGCGCCGGCCCGACCGCCGTGCCCGCCTTCCAGCTGCCGGTGGCGGGCACGGCGCTGGGCGAGGCGGTGGTGATTGGCACCAAGCCCGTGGTGGAGGTGCGCCCCGACCGGCTGGTCTACAACGCCGACCAGGACGTGACCAACGCCGGGGGCACGGCGGCCGATGTGCTGCGCAAAGCTCCGCTGCTGGCCGTGGACGGCGAGGGCAACGTGAAAATGCGGGGCTCCAGCAACTTCAAGGTGCTGGTCAACAACAAGCCCTCGCCCACGCTGGCCAGCAACCTGGCCGAGGCGCTGAAAGGCATTCCGGCCGAGCAGATTAAGTCGGTCGAAATCATCACCACGCCGCCGGCCAAATACGACGGCGAGGGCACGGCCGGCATCATCAACATTGTGCTGAAAAAAGGGGTGGAGCAGGGCCTGAACGGCCGGGTGGGCCTCACGGCCGGCAGCCGCAACTCGGGCGTGAACAGCTCGTTGAACTTCAAGACCAAGAAGCTGGGCTTCACCTCGTCGGGCGGCACGGGTGGCTGGTACGGGCCGAACCAGTCGGAGCTCACCCGCACCGGCCAGCTCGATGGCTCGACCCTGCGCCAGCGGGGTACGGGCAACTACGGCGGCCAGTGGTACTACGGCTCGTTGGGCCTCGACTACGACCTAAGCGACAAGCAAAGCCTGTCGCTGGCCGCCTCGGTGAATGGCTACGCCGGCCACAACTACAACACGATGCTGAACGAATATGCCGCGCCCGCCGCGCCGCAAACCAACCAGCTGTTCACCCGCGCCACCAACAGCGTATTCAGTGGCCTCAACAGTGAATTGACTGGTACCTACACCAAAACCTACGCCCTGCCCCGCAAGGAGTGGAGCGTGCTGGGCCAGTATGCCAACAACGGCGGCACTTTCGGCTACGACTTCGACCAGTACCAGAATTCCTACACCAACCTCGAAACCAGCCGCGCCAACTACCGCGAGCGCAGCCGGGGCCGCACGCCGGGCTCCGAAGTCACGTTCCAGACCGATTTGGTGCAGCCTTTCGGCGAGAAGCAGACGCTGGAAACCGGCCTCAAAAGCATCTGGCGGCGCACGGGCTCGGTGGCCAGCGTGGACGGGGATAGCCTGGTGCGGGGCCAGCGCACGGGGTTTGCACAACTGTCCGGCCGCTCCACCGATTTCAGCTACGCTCAGGACGTGCAGGCCGGCTACGCTACCTACACCAATAAGCTGAGCAAGAAGCTAACCCTGAGCCTGGGCAGCCGCCTCGAGCGCACGGCGCTGTCGGCCACCTTCCGCACCACCAACTCCGATATTCCGGCCCGCAGCTACCTCTCGCTGCTGCCCAATGGCAACGCCCAGTATGCGTTTAGCGACAATAACAGCCTGCGCCTGGCCTACAGCAAGCGCATCACCCGGCCCTATATCGACTACCTCAACCCGTTCGTAGACCGCTCCGACCCGAAAAACCTCGTGTACGGCAACCCCGCGCTCGACCCCGAGCTGACGGATTCCTACGAGCTGGCTTTCAATACCAACGGCAAGGCCGGCTCGCTGAACATCGCGGCCTCGATGCGGCGCACGGGCAACGCCATCGAGTCCATTCGCCTGGGGCCCGACGCGGACGGTATTACGCGGCAGACCTACGCCAACGTGGCGGCCAATGCCTATTACCAGCTCAATTTCTATGGCTCGGCCAAGCCGGCGAAGGGCTGGGATATCAGCGGTGGGCCCGATATTCAGTACATCGTGCGCCGGAGCCCGGCGCTGGGCATCGAGCGGCGCGGTTTTACGGCCAGCCTGAATCTCAACACCTCTTATAAGCTGCCCAAAAAATTCACGCTGCAGGGGTTCCTGGTGGGTTCGCTGCCCTCGCCCGATTTGCAGGGCCGCGGCTCGGCCAACCTCTACTACCAGCTGGGAGCCAAGAAAACCTTCCTCAAAGACAAGGCCGACGTGGTGCTGAACTTGGCCGCCCCCTTCAACAACTACTGGCTCTACCGTAACACCATCGAAACGCCCACTTTCCGCGAAACCAACCTGAACTACGCCTATCAGCGCTGCTTCCGGTTCGCGTTCAACTACCGGTTTGGGCAGGCGCAGCAGGGGGGCAAGCAGCGCAAGTCCGTTTCGAACGACGATGTGAAGAGCGGAGGCAGCAAGCAGGGTGGGCAGTAGGTGCTGGCAAGGGCGTGGGCTGGATTTCGTCATCAGCGACGACGCTTCCGTCAGTATGGATATGAGATGTGAATGGACGAAGAAATAATTGGCCCGTCAATGCGTTAGGCCTCCAGTCCGGATGCCTGCGCTGCCAGGGGTAATTATTCTGGCTATCGCAGGCAACCTAGTCGCGCGTATTTCCATCTGTTTCTCGAATCCTCCTTTCCTTTTTGCTGCTGATGAAACCTGCTACCCGTCGCCTACCGGGTGCGCTGCTGCTGGCTGTCCTGCTACCACTGGCCCGCCCCACCACCGCCCAAACCCCGGCTGCCGCGCCCGCGGCTGCTACCACCACCACCACCGCCACCGGCTCGCTGACCGGCACCGTGCTCGACTCGCTCAAGCGCGAGCCCGTGCCCTACGCCACGGTGGTGCTGCTGCCGGCCCGCGGCGATGACAAGCCCCTCACGGGGGTGGCGGCCGACGAGGCGGGCCGGTTCTCCCTCACCAAGCTCCAGCCCGGCGCATTTCGGCTGCGGGTGAGCTACGTGGGCTACGGCACCCAGACCCGGTCCGTGAGCGTGAGCGCCGGCCCGACCGCCGTGCCCGCCTTCCAGCTGCCGGTGGCGGGCACGGCGCTGGGCGAGGCGGTGGTGATTGGCACCAAGCCCGTGGTGGAGGTGCGCCCCGACCGGCTGGTCTACAACGCCGACCAGGACGTGACCAACGCCGGGGGCACGGCGGCCGATGTGCTGCGCAAAGCTCCGCTGCTGGCCGTGGACGGCGAGGGCAACGTGAAAATGCGGGGCTCCAGCAACTTCAAGGTGCTGGTCAACAACAAGCCCTCGCCCACGCTGGCCAGCAACCTGGCCGAGGCGCTGAAAGGCATTCCGGCCGAGCAGATTAAGTCGGTCGAAATCATCACCACGCCGCCGGCCAAATACGACGGCGAGGGCACGGCCGGCATCATCAACATCGTGCTCAAAAAGGGTGTGAACCAGGGCCTGAACGGCCGGGTGAGCGCCTCGGGCGGCAACCGCAACGCCGGCGGCAACGGCTCGCTGAATTTCAGACAAAACAAATTCAACTTCACCTCCGCACTTAGCGGCGGGACTAATTTTGGCCCGAGTGAATTCATCCGCGACCGGGTTGGGATTTCGAGTCAGGGCAACGACTTGCTGTCGCAGCGCAGTGCTGGTAGCTACCGAGGTAGCTACTTTTACGGCACGCTGGGGGCCGATTACGACCTGACCGACAAGCAAAGCCTGTCGTTGTACGGCTCGCTGAACGGCTATAAAGGCCAGAACGACAACGACCTGGTGAGTCGCTACACGGCCCCCAACGCGGCCCTGAACAAGCTGTTTACCCGGGCCACCAACTCGGTTTATCAGCGCATCAACGGGGAGTTGACGGGCACGTACACCCACACCTTCGCGCAGGCCCGCCGCGAGTGGAGTGTACTGGGCCAGGTGGCCCACAACAACGGCTCGAATAACTACACCCTGAGCCAGTTTCCCAACTCCGATGTGGCCCTGGACCTCGGCCGGGCAGACTACCGCGAGCGCAGCGAAAACCGCACTCCCGCCACGGAATACACTGCGCAAACGGATTTCGTACAGCCCTTTGGCGAAAAACAAACCTTGGAAACGGGCGTGAAAGCCATCTGGCGGCGCACCGGAGCCGTGGGTACCGTGGACGGCTTCACCCCCGGCCAGGCCACCGATTTTGTGCGCCTGCCCGCCCGCTCCACCGATTTCGACTATGGCCAGGACGTGCAGGCGGCCTACGCCACCTATTCCTTCGCCGCCAGCAAAAAGCTGAACATGAGCCTAGGCAGCCGCCTGGAGCGTACGGCGCTGGCCGCGAGCTTCCGCACCACCGAGTCTAACTTTTCGCGCAGCTACTACACGCTGCTGCCCAACTGGTTTGCCCAGTATGCCCTCAGCGAGTCGAGTAGCCTGCGCCTGGCCTACGGCCGCCGTATCACCCGGCCCTACATCTACTACCTCAATCCCTTCGTCAACAAATCGGATACCCTGAACATCTCCTACGGCAACCCCAACCTGGCCCCGGAGCTGACGGATTCCTACGAGTTGAGCTATAACACCAACGGCAAGGCCGGCTCGCTCAACGTCGCGGGGTCGGTGCGGCGCACGGGCAACGCCATCGAATCGTTGCGCCTCCCTACGGCCAGCCCCGGCGTCACGGTCGAAACCTACGCCAACGTGGCCTCCAACGTGTATTACCAACTCAATTTCTACGGCTCGGCCAAACCGGCCAAAGGCTGGGATATCAGCGGCGGGCCCGATATCCAGTACATCGTGCGCCGCAGCCCTTCGCTGGGCATTGAGCGGCGCGGCTTCTCGGCCAGCCTCAACCTCAATACCTCGTATAAGCTGCCGAAAAAGTTTACGGTGCAGGCCTTCGGCTACGGCTCCTTGGCCGGCCCCGAGCTGCAGGGCCGCGGCCTGGGCTACCTCTACTATTCGCTGGGCTTCAAAAAGACTTTCCTGAACGACAAAGCGGACCTGAACGTCAACGTCTCGAACCCCTTCACCCGCTACACGGCGTTTGGCAGCACACTCAGCACGCCCTATTTCGAAGAGCGGCAGGAGTACCGCTCGTACCAGCGCAGCGTGCGCGTCAGCTTCGGCTACCGCTTCGGGCAAGAGCAGCAGAGCAAGCGCCGCAAATCCATTTCGAACGACGACGTGAAGGGCGGTAACAGCAAGCAGGGCGGGCAGTAGGGGGTGAATGAAACAGCACGACCGTTCTTTTTCCCTGTCATCACCTCACCCGCTCACCGCAAATGCCGCCGCAAGGCCTGCTCACGGGCAGCCCGCAGGCTGCGCCAGCCGCAGGTTGCCGCGGAAGCGCTCCTGACCAGCCAGGTGTATGGGGTAGTATTTGTGGCTTTTACAGTAGGGAACTGGTTGGTGGGCAGCTGGCTGTAATGCGTGGGCCCGCTCCGGCGATATATTCGTTGTCGTCTTCAAACGCCCCGGCGCTTGCCGCCGGTAGCCAGCTCATGAAAAACATTCGTAAATACGGGCCGCGTCTGGCCCTGGCGTTGCTGGGGGCCGCGGCGGGCGTGCTCATTGGCAAGTACCTGGGCCACGCCGCCCGGTCGGCTGGCGGAGCCGGAAATCCGTGGCAGACCATGGGGGCGCTGCTGGTGCTGCTGCCGCTGGCCTGGCTGGTGGCGGTGGGGCTGCACGAACTGGGCCATGCGCTGCTGGGCCGCCGCCAAGGCTTTCGGTTTCACTGGCTGGCGGTGGGGCCGTTTATGTGGAAGATGCGCGAAGGCCGCCTGCGCTTCGAGTGGAACAAAAACCTGAACACCGCCGGTGGCATGGTGCTCAGCACGCCCACCGGCGACCATGACCTGCGCCGCCGGTTCATGGCGTTTGCCGCCGGTGGGCCGCTGGGCAGCGTGGTGTGGGCCGGGTTGGCGCTGGGGGCCTACGCGCTGCTGCCCACGCCGGCCTCGGAGGTGGGGCGGCTGCTGCGGGTGGGCCTGGGGGCCAGCGGCGGCATTTCGGGCCTATTGGCCGTGCTCACCCTTATTCCCATGCACACCGGTGGGTTTTATAGCGACGGGGCGCGGGTGCTGAACCTGTGGCGCGACGGCGCGGCCGGGCAATTCGAAGTCGCCGTGGTGTCGGCCATGGCCCGCTCCGTGAACGGGGTGCGGCCCCGCGAGCTACCCCGGCAGCTGCTCGAAGCCGCCGCCACCCGCCCCGAAGAGCTGCCCTTCAAGCTTTACGTTCATTATTACCTCTACCTGGCCACCCTCGATGCGGGCCAGCTGGAGCCGGCCGCGCACCACCTGGCCGAGTACCGCCACCGCCTGGCCGCCACGCCCGCCGCTTTGCAGGGCAGTGGCTGGCTCGAATCGGCGTTTTTCGCGGCGGCCTACCAACACGATTTAGCGGCGGCCCGCACCTTTATGGCCCAAGCCAAGCCCTCCGCTCATATCGAGGCCGACGTGTGGCCCAGGGCCGAAGCCGCCCTGGCCCGCCTGGCCGGCGATGCCGACCGCGCCCGCACCCATGCGCAGGCCGCGCTGCAAGCCTTGCCCAGCAACCTCGACCAGGGCAGCGCCCACTTCTACGCCGAGTGGCTGGCCGACACCCTGCGGTGGGCCGACGTGGCGGAGCTGCCCACGGGTGTTGCGTCGGCTTCCCAGGCAACCAATGAGGGCCGGGCCGCATCTGCCGGGTCCGGCGGCGATGCCGACGGCTGACGCGCTACCTTGCCAATCGTAACTTATTGCCTTCGAACTCACCTTTTTTCTGCGAAAATGTCCCTTACCATTTCCAATCTTTCCAAAACCTACGCCAACGGGGTGCAGGCCCTCAAAAACGTCAGCCTCGACATTCCGACCGGCATGTTCGGTCTGCTCGGCCCTAATGGGGCCGGCAAATCGAGCCTGATGCGCACCATTGCCACGCTGCAGGATGCCGACACCGGCTCCATCATGCTCGACGACCTCGACGTGCTGAAGGACAAGGACGCCGTGCGCCGCGTGCTGGGCTATTTGCCGCAGGAATTCGGCGTGTACCCGCGCGTATCGGCCGAGGAGCTACTCGACCACCTGGCCGTGCTCAAGGGCATCGGGAATAAGAAGGAGCGCAAGGAAATTGTGGAGGCCCTGCTCCAGCAAACCAACCTCTGGAACGCCCGCAAGAAGAACCTGGGCGGCTATTCGGGCGGCATGAAGCAGCGCTTCGGCATTGCCCAGGCCCTGCTCGGCAACCCCAAGCTCATCATCGTCGACGAGCCCACCGCTGGCCTCGACCCCGCTGAGCGCAACCGCTTCCACAACCTGCTGAGCGAGATTGGCGAGAACATCATCATCATTCTGAGCACGCACATCGTGAGCGACGTGACGGATTTGTGCCGCCACATGGCCATCATCAGCCAGGGCCAGGTACGCCTCACCGGCGACCCCCTCACGGTGGTGGAGCAGCTGCGCGGCCAGGTGTGGCGCAAGCTGGTGAACAAGGACGAGGTGGCCGCCACCCAGGCCGAGCACCACGTCATCAGCTCGCGCCTGTTCGCGGGCAAAACCATCGTGCACGTCCTCAGCGACACGCGGCCCGATGGGACTTTTGAGGAGGTGAACCCCGATTTGGAGGACGTGTATTTCGCGCAAATCGCGGAGCGGCCGATGGCGCAAGCCGTCGCAGTCTAGTTGGTCATGTCGAGCGCAGCCGAGACATCTCGCGTGCTGAAGTAATTCAATCGTCAGACGAAACGAGCGAGCTGTCTCGGCTGCGCTTGACATGGCGTTTTGCTTTCCCATCACTGCTCACCTTTCTGCAATCATGTTCCTCCCCATCTTTCTTTTTGAGCTTAAATACCGCCTGCGCCGCCCGGCCACGTGGATATACTTCATCGTGCTCGCCCTTATGGGCGGACTCATTACCTCCGCCGCCGGGGGCATTTTCGGGGCCGGTACCAACATCAGCCTCGGGGGCGATGGCGGCCACGTGCACGTCAACTCCCCGTTTTCGCTGAATGCGGCCATCTCGCTGCTCAGCTGCTTTGGCATTCTCATCACCTCGGCCATCATGGGCAACCCCGTGTACCGCGACTTCGAGCACCGCACGTACGCGCTGTTTTTCACCAAGCCCATTAGCAAGGCCAGCTATTTGGGCGGGCGGTTTTTTGGCTCGCTGGCGGTGTGCGCGCTGGTGTTTGGCGGTATTTTGCTGGGTACCTGGGTGGGTGGCCTGCTGCCGGGCGTAGAAGCCGACAAGTTCGGCCCCAACCACCTGAGCTACTACCTGCGGCCGTTCCTGGTGTTCGTGCTGCCGAACCTGCTGTTCACCGGGGCCATTTTCTTCACGCTGGCCACGCTCACGCGCAACATCCTCAGCACCTACATCGGCGCGGTGCTGCTGCTGGTGGCCTACCTGATTTCCTCGTCCTTCCTCGGCGACCTCGATAACATTACCCTGGCCTCGATGCTCGATGCCTTTGGCCTGGGGGCCAGCTACTACACCACGCGCTATTTCACAGCTGCCGAGAAAAATACCGTCCTGGTTCCCATCAGCCAGTACATTCTGCTCAACCGGGCGTTTTGGGTGGGGCTGGGCGTGGCGCTGCTGGCGCTGTGCTACGCGCGCTTCCAGTTCTCGGCCTTTGCTTCGGATAAAGCGCCCTCGAAAAAGAGCCGCGCTGCCTCGGCCCTGGCCGAGCTGGTGGCCGCGCCCATGGGCGGGCGGCTGGTGCTGCCGCGCGTCACGCAGCTGTTCAGCAATGCCATGAGCCTGCGCCAGTACTGGAGCCTGACCAAGCTGGAGTTTCGCGGCATCGTGCGGAGCGTGTACTTCGCGGCTATCGTGGGGGCGGGCGTTATTTTCCTGCTCGTGAGCGGCTGGCAGGTGGGCAAGCTCTACGACACCACCACTTACCCCGTTACGGCCGAAATGGTAGAGCTGCTCAGCGGCACCTTCGCCCTGTTCATCCTCATCATCATTACTTACTACGCCGGCGAGCTGGTGTGGCGCGAGCGCGACGCGGGCGTGGCCCAGATTACCGATGCCCTGCCGGTGCCCAACTGGGTGCCTTTCCTGAGCAAGCTTTCGGCCCTGGGGTTGGTGCAGGTGCTGCTGCTGGGGGTGGTGATGGCCTGCGGCCTGCTGCTACAAACCCTGAAAGGCTATTTCCACTACGAAGTGGGCCTGTATATTGAAACGCTATTCGGCTTCAAGCTGATTGACTACCTGCTGCTGTGCGTGCTGGCCATGCTGGTGCAGGTGATTGTGAACAACAAATACCTGGGGCATTTCGTGATGGTGGTGTACTACCTGGCCACCATTTTTCAGAGCCAGATGGGCATCAACCACAAGCTGCTCGACTACGCCGGCAATCCCGCCACGCCCTATTCCGACATGAACGGCTACGGGCACTTCGTGGAAGGGTTTACCTGGTTTAAGCTGTACTGGGCGGCCGGGGCGCTGCTGCTGGCGCTGGTGGCCAACATTTTCTGGGTGCGGGGCACCGATGCGGCCTTCGTGCGCCGCCGGGCCGAAGCCAGCCGCCGCTGGGGCCGCCCCGCCTGGACGGCCCTGGCCCTGGGCTCCCTGGTGATGCTGAGCGCCGGCAGCTTCATCTTCTACAACACCAACGTCGAAAACCGCTACCTCACGCCCAAGGCCCAGCAAAAGCTCCAGCTCGGCTACGAGCAGCAGTACCGCCGCTTCAAGGACCTGGCCCAGCCCCGCGTGGTGGCCGTGAACCTGAAAACCGACCTGTACCCCGCCACCCGCCGCGTGCACATCGACGGCAGCATCTGGCTGAAAAACCGCCACGCCCGCGCCCTCGACACGGTTATTGTGCAGGTGCCGCAGCGGGCGCGGGTGCGCAAAATGGAGCTGGGCCGCCCGGCCGCCGCGCTCGTCCTCGACGACAGCGCCGTGAACGTGCGCTTCTACCGCCTGGCCCGGCCGCTGGCCCCCGGCGACTCGCTGGAAATGACCACCGTGCTCGACTACGGCGAAACCGGCTTCCCCAACTCCGGCTCTAACACCGACATCGTGCAGAACGGCATCTTCCTGAACAACGGCAACTACCTGCCCAGCATTGGCTACAACGAACAGGGCGAGCTCGGCGACGACGACGTGCGCAAGCGCAACGGCCTGAAGCCCAAGGACCGCATGGCTCCCGCCACCGACCTGGCCGCCCGCCAGAACATGGGCCTGGCCCAGGATGCCGACTGGATTCGCTTCGAAACCACCCTGAGCACCAGCGCCGACCAGTTGGCCGTGGCCCCCGGCCGCCTCATCAAGGACTGGAAGCAGGGCGACCGCCGCTACTTCCACTACAAGATGGAGCAGCCGATGCTCAACTTCTACACTTTCCTGTCGGCCCGCTACCAGGTGTACAAGGATGCGTGGCAGGACTCGGCCGGCCACCGCGTGGTGCCCATCGAAATATATTATCAGCCCGGCCACGAGTACAACCTGAAGTCGATGGCCGCCGCCGTGAAGGAGTCGTTTGCCTACTACACCAAAAACTTCGGCCCCTACCAGCACCCGCAGGTGCGCATTCTGGAGTTCCCGAAGTACGCCAGCTTCGCCCAGAGCTTTGCCGGCACCATTCCGTTCTCCGAAAGCATCGGCTTCATCGCCAAAGTCGACCCCACCGACCCCGAGGACATCGACTATCCGTTCTACGTGACGGCCCACGAAATTGCCCACCAGTGGTGGGGCCATCAGGTGGCGGGCGGCAACGTGCAGGGCGAAACCATGCTCGTCGAAACCATGGCCCAGTACTCGGCTCTGATGGTGATGAAGCACCACTACGGGGCCTACACCATGGGCAAGTTCCTGGATTACGAGCTGAACAGCTACCTGCGCGGCCGGGCTTTCGAACGCAAGAAGGAGGTGCCGCTGGCCAAGGTCGAAAACCAGGGCTACATCCACTACCGCAAGGGTTCGGTGGTGATGTACGCCCTGCAGGACTACATCGGCGAGGCCCAGGTGAACACCGCCCTGCACCGTTTCCTCGAACAGCACAAGTTTGAAACCGCGCCCTACACCACGGCCCCCGAGCTGGTGGCCGAGTTCCGCAAAGTCACGCCCGATTCGCTCCAGAACCTAGTTACGGACATGTTCGACCGCATCACGCTCTACGAAAACCGCATTACCGATGCTGCCGTGAAGAAGCTGCCCAACGGCAAGTTCCAGGTCAACTTCACCGTCAACAGCAAGAAGCTGCTGGCCGACAGCCTCGGCACCGAGCGCCCCGTGGCCGAAAACGATTACCTGCCGCTGGCTGTGTTCGCGGCCGTGGGCAAAGACAAGAAGCCCGTGCCGCCGCTACTACTCACCAGGCGCCGCCTGCACGCCGGCGACAATAAGTTCGAGTTCATCACCGCCCGCGAACCCGCCAAAGTCGCGGTCGACCCCTACCACGAGTTCATCGACCGCGTGCAGAAGGACAACAGCCAGGAAGTGAAGCTGTAAGATGGCTGAGCCGCTGTGATTGAGCACTCGGGCATAAGCATCGTATTCGCTCGAACGTCATGCTTCATCTTGCGTCCGCGCAGTCGAAGCATCTCTACTGCTTCGTTCAACGGCTCATGCGAAGCGGTAGAGATGCTTCGACTGCGCGGACGCAAGATGAAGCATGACGTTCCATTCAATGCGCTTACTTATGCTTGACTATTTAACCAAAAAATCCCCAGCCTGGATGGCTGGGGATTTTTGCGGTCGGGCCGCCGCAGTAGCTGCGGGGGTAATAGTTGTTAGCGCATGTTGCGGCGCACTTCGCGCAGGTCATGGTTGGCTTCTTTGCGGGCCGTTTTCAGGTAAAATTTAAGCTGCTGCCGGCGCGCCATTGGAATTTTATGCTCGTCCGACAGCGTGACAATTGGCTCGGCATCGTCGGTGTTCAGGGTAAGGGTTTCGTCGGCATAGCCCGCGAACGATACCACGGCTTGCAGCGTGCGGGTACTGGCCGGCACCACAAACTGAAACTCGCCTTCGGAGTTAGTTACGGTCATTTGCTTGGTAACCAATAGGGTTACAACGGCACCCGGCAGTGGCCCATCGGGGTTGGTGATGCGGCCGGCCAGCACTACCGTCGGCTCGGAAGGCGGCGTACCGTCATCCGTCGAATGCGGCGTGTTGCTGGCGAGCAGCACTTGACCCTTGGCGGCTGGCGAGGCAGCAGCCAGGCAGGCCGCAGCGAAAAAAAGTAGCATAGTACGCATGATAATACTGGCTAAAAGTTGGCGTAGGGAGGGCTGATACAGTCAGTGTACAGCGTCAGGGTAGTTGGTGGTTTTCACTTCATGCGTCCCTTTTGGCATCCAGGCTAACCCATTGGAAAATCGGTTGCCGAAGCGAAATTCATCGGATGCGATGGGCGAAAAACCCCTGGCTATGAAGGACCAGGGGTTTTTTTCGACAGGGTGTGGTTTGCAGAAAAGAAAGGTGGTGTGAAGTGTATTTGCAGAAAAAAGGTGGTGTGAAGCGTGTTTGCAGAAAAAAGGAGTAGTGAGAAAAGCTAGTTGGCAGTTGATTATTTTGATTTGATGGCGTGCGGGCGCAGCAGATACACCGAGCCCATGGCTTGCACCGGGGGCAGGCGCACTACTTCGTCCTGCAGACCGGCGTAGCCGCAGGTCAGCTCGATTACCTGCGCCTCGGCGGGTACGCGCAGTTCAAATTCGCCCTCAGCATTGGTGACTGCGATGGTGCGGGAGCCGTGTAGCCAAACCGTTGCGCCAGGCAGCGCGCCTTGCTGGCCCTGCACCACCCCGTGCACGGTTTTGTAGGCGCTGGCTTTGGGGCTTTCCTCGGGGTCGGGGTGGGCCATCGCCAGGGCAGGCTGCGTCGCGCTGTTAAAGGCAAACTGGGCCCGGCCGGGCAGTCCGGCAAGAAGCAGCATGCATGCAGCGGCCAGGGCGGATGCGCGGTGGGAAAGCATTGTCGATTGCACTAATTGAATTAATTTTAGAACGATGCAAACATACAAGGTTCAGAACTATCCTGCAACTTTTTATTCAAAATAAATTCACGTTTAATCTAGGATTAAAACAAAAAAATAAAACAAAATCGGGATTTTACAACGCAAAAGCCCCCGCATGTGAAATGCGAGGGCTAACGGATGTGACAAAAATAAATGATAATGAGAATAAAAAAAATATGCTTAATGCAAATTATCTATCCATTGAACACTCGCTGCACTCTTTTAAGGAGTGGCAACCTGCCGAAAAACGAGGTGTTGGTTAGGTTAATGGCTAATTGAGTGATGGCTGCGCCCAGCATAACCAAGGAAAGAAAAGCGCGTTTGTTATTGCCGCGCCCCTTTTTGGCGTTGGGTTACGGGCTTTAGGCTGGTTGCTGGGTGGTGTGCGCGGCGGGAGCTTCGGGCTGGCGGCCCCAGCCGGTGCCACAACGGCTGCGCATCTGCTGACGGAACTTCTCGCGGGCTTCGGGGCTGAGGTGTTCCATGCGGCCGGTCATGCGCTGCTGCCACTCGCGGCGTTTGCGGGCCCAGCCGCCGGGCCGCCCCCCGCCCCGAAAGCCGCCAAATAGAATGCGGCTTAGCAGCAGCAGGCCAAATGTTTGGCCCAGGGTGATGAACGGCAGGCGGAAAAGGGCCGGCATCAGCCAGTTCCAAAGGGCCTGAGTAATAAAGCCGGCTGCGGTTATAAACAGCACCGCGAAGAAGAAGAAGCGAAGGCCGCGCAGCAGCCAGAATTTACGGTCCATGATAAGGGAATGGTTAACGGTCGGTGGTTAATGGTTGATGATTAAGATGCAAGACACAGGCTAAAAGCAGTCACTCAGCAATTAACTGCCCTGCTACTGATTGCTGCACTCTGGTTATTCGGTTAATAATTGTTATTCAAAAAATCAACCATCTAACCGTTAATCATTAACCGCTAATAAATCAGTCGGTGAACAGCTCGGTGTAGAGCGTTTGCAGGCGCTTGCGAAGGTGCAGCACAGCGTAGTGCTTGCGCGAAATCAGGGTTTTGAGCGGCACGCCGGTTTCGGCTTCCATTTCACGGAAGGTTTTGTCTTCCAACTCGTGCCACACAAATACCTGGCGTTGGGCGGCGGGCAGTTCGGCCAGCGCATCGGAAAGGGCGTCCATAAGGGTTTCGCGCAGCAACCGGTTTTCGGGCGAGTCGTCGGGAGCGGGCAGCAGGTCGGCCAGCAGCAGGCCCTCGCCGTCGTCGCTGGCCTCGGCCGCCCCGAAGGCTGCTTCGAGGCTCACGGGGCGCTTGCGGCGGTAGAGGTCGGTGATGCGGTTGCGAGCTACCCGAAAGAGCCAGGCCGCGGCCTGCTCCACAGGCTTGAGCAGCCGGTAGCTTTCGACGAGCTCGGCGAACACATCCTGGAGCAGGTCTTCGGCCTCGGCCTCATCGGGAATGCGCCGCCGGATGAACTGCAGCAGCCGGGGCCGCTGCTGGCGCACGGCTTCGGCAATCTGGTGGTCTTGCTGCGAAGCCGTCATCGGCGCGAGGGGGGAGGGGAGCGAGAGAGTCATGGCATTCATTCTGCCTAAACAGACGCCCGGGCTCTGAAATTACTTTATTTCGACTGGAAAGCACAGGGAGGAAGCAGGCTAAGATACCAATACATTAATTGAATTAGGTATACCTCGCGTGAAGGCCAGAAGCGTACCTTTGGGGCGGGCTTGGCCCGCAATTAGGTTTTTCCATTCACCAATTTCCACAACCACCAAATGAAATATTTTTATCGATTGGGATTGTTTCTGGGCCTGATGGTTCAGGTGCTGCTGCGGCCCGCCGTGGCAGTCGCGGCACCCTTCACCCCCGGCAATATTGTGGTTGCCCGGGTGGGCGAAGGAGGCACGGCAGCACTTACATCTACCTCTACGGCGGTGTTTTTGGATGAATACACGCCGGGCGGCACGCTGGTGCAGTCGGTGGCGCTGCCCACATCCATATCTGGCAACAACCGCGCCCTGACCGTGAGCGGAACTACTCCTTCTGAACTAGGCCTGGCCCGCTCGGCCGATGGCCGGAGCCTAGTGCTGGCTGGCTATGGTACCTCCCCCGGTGGCACGCCTACGGTAAGCAGCTCATCCGCCGCCAACGTAGTGCGCGTTGTTGGATTGGTAGGGGCCGACGGTTCGGTGGACACCAGCACGAGCCTGCAAGGGGCTTTCGACGGCGTGAGTGTGCGGGCCGTAGCCTCGCCGGATGGCAACAGCTTTTATGTGATTGGAGCTAATTCGGGTGTGCAGTACGCGCAGCTGGGGGGCTTTAGCTCCACGCAGCTTAATACGGCACCCACCAACCTGCGCGGCGTGCGCGTAGCTGCGGGCAACCTCTATATTACGGCGGCTTCCAGCACTTATTACGGTGTGAGCATGGTGGGCACGGGCCTGCCTACTACTGCCGGCCAACCGGTGACGGTGTTGCCCGGCTTTCCGGGTGCTACAACGGGTTCCAGCTCTTACGCGTTTTACATGGCTGACCTGAGCGCTGCGGTGCCGGGCATCGATGTTATTTACGTGGCCGACGACCGTGGCGCAACCGGTGGCATCCAGAAGTGGAGCCTGGTTGGCAGCACCTGGACGCTGAACGGCACTATCGCCAGCCCTTCTACCGCTACGGTGCGGGGCCTTGATGGCAACACCACGGGTAGCACGGTATCGTTGGTAGCCACCAGCCCGAATGGGCTCTTTATTCTGAGCGATAATTCCGGCTACAATGTTGCCCCTACGCTTTCGAGCTTGCCGGCTGCTATTATTACTAACCCCACCAATACGGCATTCCGAGGCGTGGCTTTCGCACCGTCCGTACCGGCCCCGACCATCACGAGCTTCACGCCTACCAGCGGCCTGGCCGATGGCACGGTCACGGTAACGGTGACCGGCACCGACTTCACGGGGGCCACGGCCGTCACCCTGAATGGCGTGGCCATCACCGGCTTCACGGTGGTGAATGGCACGACCATCACCTTCGTGGTGCCCACTGGTGCTACCAGCGGCCCCATTGCCATAACCACGGTCGGCGGCACGGCTACCAGCACGGGCACCTTCATGGTGAACGCGCCAGCTAATCCGATGCCGGCCATTACCAGCCTCGCGCCCAACACGGCGGTAGCGGGCAGCGCGGCCTTCACCCTCACGGTGAACGGCACGGGCTTCGTGAGTGGCTCGGTAGTAAATTTCAACGGTGCGGCGCTGGCTACCACCTATGGTTCGGCCACGCAGCTGACGGCACCGGTACCGGCTTCGGCCGTTGCTACCGCTGGTGCCTATAACGTGACCGTGACGAGTCCGGCTCCGGGCGGCGGTACTTCGGCGGCGGCCACCTTCACGGTTACGACTCCGGCCCCGACCATCACGAGCTTCACGCCTACCAGCGGCCTGGCCGATGGCACGGTCACGGTAACGGTGACCGGCACCGACTTCACGGGGGCCACGGCCGTCACCCTGAATGGCGTGGCCATCACCGGCTTCACGGTGGTGAATGGCACGACCATTACCTTCGTGGTACCGGCCGGGGCCTCGTCGGGCACCATCGCCGTGACTACGCCCACCGGTACGGCTACCAGCACGGGCACCTTCACGGTGATTGTGCCGAACACGGCTCCCGTCATTACCAGCCTCACGCCCAGCACGGCTACGGCCGGCAGCGCGGGCTTCACCCTCACGGTGAACGGCACGGGTTTCCTGAGCAGCACGGTGATTAATTTCAACGGTACGGCGCTGGCTACCACCTTTGTTTCGGCTACGCAGGTAGCGGCCCTGGTGCCGGCTTCGGCAGTGGCCACGGTAGGTACCTACGCCGTCACGGCAACGAACCCCGCCCCAGGCGGCGGCACCTCCGCCGGCGTAAACTTCACGGTGACGACTCCGGCTCCGACCATTGCCAGCTTCACACCTACCAGCGGCCTGGCCAATGGCACGGTGACGGTGACGGTGACCGGTACCGATTTCACGGGAGCTACGGCCGTCACCCTGAATGGCGTGGCCATCACCGGCTTCACGGTGGTGAATGGCACGACCATCACCTTCGCGGTGCCTACCGGCGCTACCAGTGGCCCCATCGCCGTGACCACGCCTAGCGGCACGGCTACCAGCACGGGTACCTTCACGGTGACGTTGCCGGCTCCGACTATCGCCAGCCTTTCGCCCAGCACGGCGGTGGCGGGCAGCGCGGCCTTCACCCTCACGGTAAACGGCACGGGCTTCCTCAGCGGCTCGGTGGTCAACTTCAATGGCACGGCCCTGACGACCACCTTTGGCTCGGCTACGCAGCTCACTGCTGCCGTACCCGCTTCGGCGGTAGCTACGGCCGGCACCTACAACGTCACGGTTGCTAACCCCTCGGCCAACCAGGGTGGCACTTCGGCGGCGGCGGCCTTCACGGTAACTACGGCTGCCCCGACCATTACGAGCTTCACGCCCACCAGCGGCCCGGTTTCGACGGCTACGGTGCCAACAACGGTGACGGTGACCGGTACCGATTTCACGGGGGCCACGGCCGTTACCCTGAATGGCGTAACAATCACCGGTTTCACGGTGGTGAACAACACAACCATCACCTTCAACGTGCCGACCGGGGCCACAAGCGGTGTAATCACCGTGACGACGCCCACCGGTACGGCTACCAGCACCGGTATTTTCTCGGTGGCACCGGCCATTACGGCCCTCAGTCCCAACGCGCAGGTGGCAGGCGGCCCCGCCCTCACGCTCACGATTACGGGCACGAACTTCACCACGGCCTCGACGGTAAATTTCAATAGTGTGAGCTACACGCCAACCAGTGCCACGGCCACCACCATTGTGGTCACTATCCCGGCTAGCGTGCTGGCTACGGTGGGTGCCTTCCCGGTGAGCGTGACCACGGTTGGCGGTACGTCGAATGTGTTCACCTTCACGGTATCAAATGCCAGCACGGCTAACGCTTACGAGAACTTCGAAGCGGGCACCAAAACGAGCTACGCTGCCGGCCCCGTAACGCTGACTAGCGGCGTGTGGACCTTCGCCAACGCCCTCATTGGCGATTCGTTTGCCGATAAGTTCAACGGCCTGAAGTCGGCGCGTATCCGTACCGGCGGTTCTATTGCCATGACCTTTGACAAACCCACCGGCGCAGGTACCGTGATTATCAACGCGGCGCTGTATGGCACGACCGACACCGGCGCTTCGTTCCTGCTGGAGCAGTCGACCGACGGTGGCACCACCTACACCACGGTGCCCGGTGCCCCGGCTACGCTCACTGGTACGCTTACGCCCTACACCTTCACGGTGAACACGGCCGGCAACGTGCGCTTCCGCATCAGCAATACGGTAACGGTGACGACCAATTCTTTCCCGCGCATCAACATCGACGACATCTCGATTAGCAACTTCACGGCTGCGCCGACCATCACGAGCTTCACGCCCACTACGGGCGGCCCCGGCGCGACGGTTACCCTGACCGGTACGAACCTGACTGGCGCGACTGCCGTGCGCATCGGCACGTTTACGGTAACGAATTTCACCGTGGTAAATGCGACGACCATCACCTTTGTAGTGCCCACTGGTACGGGTAGCGTCAACGGCTTTATCTCGGTAACGACGCCGGGTGGCATTGCTACCAGCACCACGCCGTTCAACCTGGTATCGGCCACGCTTGCTGCCAACGCCCTGCCCGGCCTGACGGTGTTCCCGAACCCCGCCACCGACCGCCTGACCGTGGAGTTGCCTACTTCGGCTCCGGCCACGGTGGCGCTGCGCGACCTGGCCGGCCGCCTGGTACTGGCCCCCGCGCCGCTGGGTGCCGACCATCAGCTGCTACTGCCGGCCTCGCTGGCCAGCGGTGTGTACCTGCTCGAAGTGCGCCAGGGTGCCACGGTGGCCATTCGCCGCATCGAGAAGAACTAACCAACCCGGCCCGCGCTTCGTGCGCGGACTGAGTCCTCGTGCCAAGCCCCGTCCGGATTTCCGGGCGGGGCTTTTTGCTGGGCCAATGTGCCGGCGGTACCGGGTAGGGGGGGCACTCGCTAAATCACCCGGAAGCAAGTCTTTTGAATGTGATTTGACAAGCGTCAGATGCTGCCACCTTTGCCGCGGTCACGCTTGCCCGACTGTTGTTTAAAAATGTCTTCATTTTAGTAGTAACACGCTGATAGAAAGAAATTTATGATTCAAATTAAAGCTCAGTATTGCTTGAAGCAAAGCACTGCGAAGGAGCAATTGCCAGGTCGATTTCATTAACCGAATTCCCGCCGTTTACGACGGGTGATGAGCCAACGATTGTGCCTATGCATTCAAACAATTGAAGCAAATGGTCACCTCGGTAAAGTCTTAGCAGACGTGGACATTTTGGTAGCCACTATTTCCACTTTTTGTGCTGCCGGGCTGGGCCCCCGAGCCCCCGGCAAGTGCGGGGCTCCGGGGTGGAGCGCTGCTGGTGCCGCCCCGAGAAGCTGAGCATCGGATACCCCTGCAACCCACAATCAAGGCGCTGATGAGCCAGGCTGCGACGCGCGGCTGCTGGCAACCGATATCTATCCTCATCAAGAAGCGAAATGCGAAATTGGCCGACGAGCGTGAAGCGCATTCTTGCGTCTGGTCGTTAGGTGGTAGTCGTGCGGATGGGCCGGCCGGCAAAACTCGAGCAAGTATCTCTACACCTACTTAACGCGTTTCGTAAGTCAACTTCGTGGTGGGTATCAAACTGTATGTGAGGGAGCTGTCGGCTGGAAATACGAGCGGTGAGATTGCAAGGCGCACTAGCCGGAGAATCCGCGCCCGACGTCAGTTCATATCGGCCAATCAACAGGTCCAAGTAGCTCGGACCCATTAGTGCTCGGCCCATTCGAGCGCAACTGGGATAGTGCGTTTCGCATGCGCTATCAATAACGGGTGATAAGGGAACATCTACGCATCTGGCGTATCCTAGCACACTGAAAAGAAAACACTCCTCAAATATTCTTTGGGGAAACAAGGCATTGACTTACAAGAAGTTTCGCATTAAACTGGCTCAGCGTTTCAGGCTGGTGCTCTAGTGCCGGAATATGGTGCTGGCTAGCTGCCGGCTATTTATCGGGGCGTTTTCCCGGCGCGCAAGAGCCAGAGTTCCCGAAATCGAACCGGAAATCCCTGTCCAGGCGCTAAAGTGCCGGGCAAAAACTGTTAGAAACTATCCCATCAGTGCTACCTCCCTCTCGCACTTCCTGGATGCCCTCATCAATTGTCAGGCACAAAAAAAGTCCCGGCTACAAGCGCAGCCGGGACTTTTCGTAGGGTAAAAAGTGGAGGTTATTCCACCGATACCTTGGTTGTCAGCTTCACACCGTCGGCGGTAGTCCAGGTGGCGATGTACATGCCGCTGGCCAGCGGCTGGGTGGGCTGCACAGTGGCTTCGACCATGCCGGCAGCTACCGTCTGGCTGAATACCAGGCGACCGACATTGTCGAATACCCGCACCGTACCGTTGGTCGAAGCCAGGTTTGAAGTGGCCAGGTGGAAGCCGCTGCCCGTGGTTGGGTTGGGGTAAGCCACCAAGGCAGGTGCGCCTACTTTGCCGTCGAAGCGCACAGTGGCCACGTTCGAGTAGGCGGTGGTACCGTCCTTATCTACCTGGCGCAGGCGGTAGTAGCTGGTGCCTCCTAAGGGTAAGCCGTCGAGTGTGCCGTAGTCGTGGCGGGCAGTGCTGCTGCCGAGAGCCTCCACGCGGGCAATTTCACTAAACGCGCGGCCATCGGCCGAGCGCTCCACTGCGAAGTAGGCACTGCTTTTTTCCGAAGCCGTGGCCCAGGCCACTTGCACGGCCGCACCCTGGCGGGTAGCCGAGAAAGTAATCAGCGTCACGGGCAGGGGGGCGGAGCCCGTCAGCGGGTTGTCGACGCGGTTGGTTGAAGCCAGCGCGAAGAACGAGTTGCTGGTGATAGCCGTCAGGTTAGTTGCCGAGATGGTGTAGCCACGCGGGAAATCGGGCGAGAATACGCCGGCCCCGCCAGCCGTAGCCCAGACCGTGCTGGCCCCGATAGGACCGGTAGTTTTGGCTACGCGCAGGTTGCCGGGTACGTTCACTATCTCATCTGCCACGTCGGTGTTGAAGCTCAGCTGAATGGTAGGATTGGTGATACTACCCGACTGCAGCTGAATGCGGTAGTAGCGGTTGGCCGAAAGGTTATCCAAAGTTTGGTCCACATTGCCAGCCGGCGCACCGTTGATAATCTCGACCAGTACCACGGCATTTGTCGAGCCGCCGACGTTCTTAATCGTCACCGGGCGGTAGCGCTGGCCCGCGCCTACCGGGAATACACGGCTGTTGCCGGCAACATTGGGCATCGTCATGGCCAGGCGGCCTACCACGTACGACGTCAGGGTATTGCCCACGATGGGTTGAATAGCACCGTTGTCGAGGTAGAGAACGTTGTTCGTATTGGCACCAGTAAAGATAACGCTGTTCTGAATCGTCATCAGGCCGGTCACGTGCACGTCGGTGCTGGTACCCAGGGTGAGGGAGCTGTTGCCCAGCTTCTGTAGGTTGCTGAACGTAGTGCTGCCATTGAGGATTCGGTTGGCATCCGTAATGAACTGCACCAGGCTCGTGCCCGACGTGAACGTGCCCCGGTTGGTGAAGTTGTTGCGCAGTACGAGGTTGGAAGTGCCTGCATCGAAGCTGCCGCCGGCCAGGTTGAAGAACTCGCCCGTAGCGTGCATGATGTTATTCGTGTTGGCCGTATAAGTGCCGGCGTTCGAGAAGATGCCCCCGGCATTTACCTCGCCGAGGTTGGCCGTGAAATCGCCGGTGTTGGTCAGGTTGTTAATCACTTCCAGGTTGCCCACTTTCGCGACGTAAGTACCGCTGTTAGTGAAGTTCTGCGCGACGGCCACTTTGCCCGTGTTGCCATTGAAAGTACCGGCGTTGGTGAGCGAAGTACCCACGCTCACCAGGCCCGAGCCTTGGTTGATGGTGCCCCCGGCGAGCGTGGCCAGCGTGGTGCCAGTCGTGACGGTGCCCGCCCCCAAGTTGAGGGTGCCAGTGACGCCGCTGGTGAGCGAAGCGCCGGTGGTCAGGTTGCCGTCGAACAGGTTGAACGTGCCGTTGATGGTCGCGCCACTCGTGGCCGACGTCAGAGTCAGATTCTGGCTGCTGGCATTGTCCACCTGCGTGTTAGCCGCCACGTTCAGCGTGCCGTTGATGGTCAGGTCGAGGTTGCTCAGCAGCTTGGCCGTACCCCCCGAGAGGCTTAGGTTGTTATACGTATCGCGGGCGGGCAGCTGCCCGGCCCCAGTGAAATCCACCGTGCCGGTATTCGCCATCACAAAGCCCGAGTAGTTGCCGGCCGGGAACAAGGCCGAGCCAATGCGCAGGATGCCCGTGCCGGTTACCGTGTTGAAGTTGTTCGCGGCAAACGTGCTCAGGTCCAGCGTGCCATTAAGGAGCAGCGTAGCCGCCCCGAGGCCCGAGGCGTTCGAGTAGATGAGGTGGTTGGGAAGAATCACAACGGGGTTGGCCACGGTCGGGAAGGTGGCGGGCAGCGGCGATGAGTCGCTGCCGTCGGGGTTGAATGTCCAGGCCGTAGCACTGGTCCAAGGCGCGCCCGTTGCTACGCCGGCCGTGGCATTGCGGCTATAGAAGGCCGGCACGGCTCCGAATTCCGAAGGCTCGCCGCCGGTGTAGTCGCCGTCGATGGCGGTCGTGCCGTTCGAAGTAAGCGTGTGCAGGCTGGTATTCACCGCGCTGCCCACCACGCCACCGGCCGGGGTCCAGGCACCGTTCAGGAATCGGCCCAGCTTATAGTTGGCTTCGGTACCGCTCACATCACCGGCGACGTAAGTAAATACCTTGTCGATGGTGGGCGAGCCCAGGCCCGTGCTGCTTACTTTCCAGTAGTACTTCAGCTCCTTATTGAGCGGGTCGGTTGTGGAGGGGTGGGGCTTGTCGACCGGCTGCACCGTGAGGGTACCCGCCGCCGAGTTGGCCGTCAGGTTCAGCTGCACCGGCGTGTACTTGGTCGAGGTGCCCACCGGGAAGCTGAAGGCCGTAGCGCCCGTGGCGTAAGCTTTGCGCACGCCCAGGTCGGCCACAATGCCGTTGGTCCGGATGAAGTGCGTCGCATCGCCCGTCACGGCCGTGCTGGCCGGGTTGCTCAGATGCAGCAGGTTCGAGCCAATGGTGAGCACGCCGTTCGAGAGTGCCAGCACCTTTGTGATTTCCTGGTTGGCCGTGGTGGTTGCCCCGAGTGCGTTGTTCAGCGTCAGGTTGCCGAAGCGGCCCGTGCCGTTGCCGCCCACGTTCTGGTTGGCCGTCCCTGCCAACGTGATGCTGCCCGCGTTCAGGCTGGTGTGGGTGGCCGAGTTGGCCACGTCGCCCAGTGCCGTCAGCGTAAAGCCGTTGTCATCAAAGGTGCCCTTGGTCAGGGTCAGCGTGCCGGTGGTGCGGGCCGTGCCGTTCAGCTGAAGCTTGCCGCTGGTCTGCGGCGTGTTCATTACCAGGCTGCCAAAAACCGTCTGGTTGCTGGCCGTGCCCGTAATCGACTGGGTAGCAATACCGCCGAGGAAGGAGGTCGTTTGCGTCGTCGTAATCGGCTGGAAGCCGCCCGCGTTCAGCGCGGTGCTGGTCGATGTGTTATTGTTGACGAGGTTCTGGTAGATGTTCAGCGGCAAGCCGTTGGCATTGAAGAACGAGAAGTCGTTACCAATGGTCAGGGAGCCTTTCAGTGTCAGGGGCAACACCCCGGTGAGCAGGCCAGTATTGGCGCTGCCGGTGGTACCATTTTCCACCTTCAGGTCGTAAATCGGTGCCGTCGAGCTTACGCTCACGGTGGCGGGCGTGTTGGCGAGCGTATTGCCCAGCAGTACTATTCCGCCGGTTACTACCGTTGAGTCGGGAGCCAGGTAAAAGTCGGCAGCGATGGTGGGGTTGTTGTTCGAGCGGCGCAGGTTCAGGGTGCCACCGCTCATGCGGAAGGTGCTCTTTGGACCCTGCACTTCAAACAAGCCACGCTCTTTATTCTGCAGAGCGGTGGCCCCACGGCCGTCAATGTTGATGTTGCCGCCGCTCTGGTCGAAGCGTAGCGAGCCGTCGAGGTTGTTCACCGAGCGGCGAATCTGGCCGTTCACGTAGAGCGTGCCAGTGGTCACTTTCAGCGTTGGAGCCCCAGCGCTGGCGTATTCCAGGTCGCTGCCTACCCCAGTGGTGGTACCCACCTCCAAGGTGCCTTGCAGCACCCGTATTTCGCCGGCCAGCTTCAGGTCAGAAGCAGCCGTGGTGCCGGTGGCGACTGTTGCGGTTGCGCCACTACCATCCACCGTCAGGCCCGCGTTGTCGGTGATGACGTAGGGCGATTCGGCGTCGTGTATGGTCAGCGTGCCATTCGTTTTGGCGAAGCGCAGGGTACCATTGGTCAGCGTCAGCCAGCCGCTGGTGGGCGTGGTGAGGGTACCGGCTACGTCCACGTTCAGGGTGGCCGTGCGGCCGGTGCCTTTGTCTACGGTTAACGTGTAAAGGTCGGTAGAAGCCCCAGCAGTAGTTCCATTCAAATTTGTTGTCCGGTTACCGGTGAAAGTTAAATTAACCCGGCGGTACGGTGAATTACCAACTTTAAAGTTGAGTGTGCCATTATTCGTTAGGGAACCGCCTACAGTCAAGGAGTTATCTACACGTACTCCAGTAGTGTTAGTGTCAAAAGTGGCCCCAGCATCGATTCGTACATCCGTATCCGCTATGAGGTTAAATACCGTGCCGTTGGAAAAGCGGAATATGCCTGCTTGCACTGCCATTAGCGAATCGGCGCGCAAAACACTGGTAGCGGCTGAGGCACTCATCAATACGGTCCCTGGATAAGTAGTAGTTGTACCTACCCGCAGCTCAGCAAAAATCCGAAGGTCCGAATTAGGCATGGTAATGGTTCGGGCGCTGGCGGCATTTACCCACAGATTACGGTAAGTAGTCAGGTTAAGACCAGAAGCCGAGGTAGTTGGAAGCGTAAAATTAGAATTGGTAGCATAATACTCTACCGTGCCACCCCCAGCTTGCAGGAAGGAGCCAAAGTCGCCGCCAGGGAAGGTGGCGGAGTTGATACGTAAGCGACCCGACCCGCCCGGTTTGGAATCCGGCAGTGCACCGAAATTATGGCCGGTCAAGTTCTGCACATCCAGCGTACCGCCGTTGGCAATTTCCAGCGAGCCCGATACGGCACCGTTAGCCGTTACCGTCACCACGCGGCCTTTTTCAATAAAGACTGGGTTGCTGGCACCGGGGATACCCGAAGCAATCGCACCATTGAAACCGGCCGTACTCCAAGTAGCGGGGGCCTCCCAGTTGCCGGTAGCGCGGGTGTAATAAGCTGTTACCGCATTAAACGCGGCTGGTACCCCCGCCGTGAACTCGCCGGCGAAGTTGTTGATGGCGCTAAAGTTGATGAAAGATAACGTCCCGCCAATGTTCATATCACCGGTCGTGTACGACGTCCAGTTAATCGGAATGTAGCGGCCGGGTACGTAGTCAGTCAGCGTACCGGTGGCATCGGCATTGGTCATGGTGAAGGTTTCGTACACCGAACCGGCTGGGATGGTGCCAAAGCCTACGCTCCGTACTTTCCAGTAGTAAGCCAGGTTATTCGCATTGGTCACAAAGGGATTGCTCACTTTCACCGGGCTCACACTTACCTGACCGAACCTATCGAGTGGCGCACTGGTAGCCAGGCGAAGCTCGATGGTCGCCGGGGCGTAGCGTACGGTAGTTCCGATGCCCGTGCCGACCGGGAAGGTGAAAGAATCGCCTTTACCATAGGTTTTCTGAAGACCTAAGTCGCTCTGATTGCCGGCCGTTTGGATAAAACAGGTCTTGCCAAAGGAGATGCCTGGCCCGGCGGCCAGTGCGCTCCCGTTGCCAGTGCTCAGCACATTGGTCAGCGCTAAGCGGTTTGTGCCAATTGCGAGCACATTGTCGCTGTTCATCGTGAGCGTACTGGCCACGCCCAGGTTGGTATTAAAAATAACGCCCACAGTACCAGAAGCAGCCGTATTACTGATTTTAAGGTTGCCGAATACGCCCGTGCCGTCTCCATTCACTGTCTGGCCCGCCGCGCCACTAAGGGTAATGTTGCCGTTGCCGCCGCCGCTGGTGTGCGAAGCCGAGTTCACCATGTTACCCTTCACATTGACAATCTTGCCGCCATCATTCAGCACACCACGTAGCAAAGAGAGCGTGGCGGCGGCGGGCACATTATAGGTGCCCACCGAACCGGCCAACTGGAGGGTACCGGCTGACTTGTTCACCGTCCAGTTATTGAACGTGCTGGCATTGGCCACCGTGCCGATGGTGCCGCTGTTGAACAGTTGCTGGTCCTGGCCACCGCTGAAAATGGTGGTGTTGGTGCCTGGTAAGTAAGTGCTGTTCGAGTTAAGGGTGAACGTACCCTGAATGGTCAGGTTGAGGCTGACCGCGTCGAACGTTACCGGGTTGGTAGCGTCGAGGGTGAAGTCATTGAGGACAGTGAGGGGCTGAGCCGGGTTAATGGTGCCGCCGGGGGTAGGAAACTCCGAAGTAATGGCGGCCAACAGCGCTTTGCTGGTGCCACCCGCCGTTGGTTTCTTGATTGTCAGGTTCCAAAGCGGTGCTGTCGAAAGAATTGAGGCGTTTGTGTTGTCGTTGGGCAGAATAATTTCAATCGTGCCGCCGCTTACAATCGCGTTGTTGGGGTCGACACCGATGTGAAAAGCGCCGGTCGAGTTACTCGGATTCGCTACCCGGATGGTGCCCCCCGTCATGCGGAAAGCTTGGGTAAGGTAAGGAAGTGAAAAGCGGGCCTGCGCGACAGTAATGGAGTTGGGAAAGGTGCCCACGGCCTCAAACAAGCCACCGGTGATAATAAACGAACCCCGGTGCGAGGCTGACGTGCTCGAAGGACGAAACTTGTCAACCGTAGTCGTGCCGCCTTCAATCAGGAGCTGCCCATCCTCGCGCACTACCATGGCATCAAAGTTCACGCTATGAAAGGTGCCACCCGCGCTAATGCGGTAAGTACCATAGATAATGAAGGCATTCGCGTTGTCGTTGTACACGCTACCACCGGCTATCCACAGGGTAGGGTTGCTGCCGGGAGCGCCCAGCGAGAAACCTGTGCCGGTCGCCGTAACGGTGCTGATGCGGTCAAGGTAAACGTTGCCGCCGATTTTAGTAACCCCGTTCACCAGCACCAACAGGTCGACTCCCGTACCAACGTGGCGCAGATGTAGGTTGCCCTGTGGGTTACCACGCAAGCCATTGGTCGATGTTACATCAAGCTGCACTTGGCTGTCGATGCCCTTATCTACTTTCAGAATATCGAGGTCCGTGTCGCCGTTGCTGGCGAAAGTGGCAGCGAAAGCTCCCTTGAACACCAGCGCGGCTACCTGCGTGTCATCGGCCGTGCCGTTGTGCAGGTTCACCGTGCCATTGTTTACAAAATTGCCATTCACGTTTACCGTATGGGAGCCCGCCACGGCCGTGATGCCCAGGAAAGTACCCGCGCCAACGCTGACATCCTGTACGGTCAAGGTCCGGTTGGCGCTAGCTGTTTTCCCTAGTGTGAAAGAAATTCCCGCGCCCGCCGCCGCTTTCGCTGCGCCGTCTTTGATGGTAGGACTGGTGTTGGGGTACGGATTGCTCGGTGATTTGCTGTCAGGAAACGCGACCGCATCAGTGCGCGTCAGGGTCAGTGCACCATTGATGGTCAGGGTATTATCCAGCTGAGCAGTGAAAGCAGTACCCGCGCCTCCGGTGTTGAGCAGCCGCAGGTTGTTGTAAGAGCCCGAGGCTGGAACCGGCAGCGCCGTTACCCCAGCCGCCCAGTTATAAAACTCGACGGTACCGGTGTTGGCCTTATCGAAGTTGTTGGTAGTAACGGCCGGAAAATAGGGTGCCTTAATGCGGAGCGTACCCTGACCCGACAAACTGTTGAGCGTAGCGAAAGTGGCGGATGCCGACTGCAGGTCGAGCACGCCGCCGCGCTGGATGGTCAGGTCGAGGCTGGTGGTGGCAATCGCGCTGTTCACGAATACCACGAAGCTGTTGGTGATAACCACGGCATCACCGTTGGCAGGAACCCGTGAGTTAATGAGCGTTGAGCCCGTTGGGTCGGTCGTCCAGATATTCTGGTCGGTCCAATTGCCACTGGTGCCACCGCCATTGAACGTATACAAGGTGCCGCCCATTGCCAGCGTACTCCATAAAAGGGCTAATAGTCCAAGTAGGAATGCTTTCATGTAAAAGAAAAGTTAATGAAAAATAAGATTGAAATGGAAGAGTTGACCCTGCGTGAATGTTGTTATAGTTCTACGGAATACGAAGTTTGCGAAATTAGTTCGTTATAAAAACACATTTTGGATTCAGTTGTGACAAAGTGCTTATTATCTTTATTCAAGTTAGTGTGAGCATAGATTAATCCAACAATCTGGATTATTTAATCGCGGCTTAATACTGGATTTAATAATGAATTTATTAAATGGCTGACCTCGCTTCGTGGTTTTCGAACCCTTGGGTAAGCGTTGGCGATTACCCGAGGTGGGGAACTGAGCTGCCAAGCGGCTTTTGCAGCTAGGGGTTTTCGGGTACCTTTGCCGGCCGGGTGCACGTTGCCCATTGCCCGGCCCCAGTTGCTATGGACCCTTCCGTTGTTTCCCCCACTATCCCCGAAGTCATTCGGACCGTGCCACTTCAGTACTACGTCTTTTTCGCCTCGGCCTTGTTTGCCATTGGTGTCACGGGCGTATTGGTGCGGCGCAACGCCATCATCATCTTCATGTGCGTCGAGCTGATGCTCAACGCGGTGAATATTCTGCTGACGGCCTTCTCGGCCTACCGGTCCGACCCGAACGGGCAGATTTTTGTGTTCTTCATCATGGCCGTGGCCGCCGCTGAAGTTTCGGTGGGCCTGGGCATCATCGTCATGATTTACCGCAACTTCCAGACCACCGACGTCAATCTATTGAGTAGGCTGAAGTGGTAATACCGCAATAAAATCTGTCATCCTAAGTGCAGCGAAGGACCTTCGCCAACCTGCGCCGCTTGGGAAAAAATGCTGAAAGCCGACGTGAAAGGATGCTTCCTGCGTCAGCATGACAATGATTACTTCCATGCAAGAAACTGTTCTCCCCGTTGCCAACGCGCCGTATGCGACGTTGCTCTACATCCTGATTCCGCTGCTGCCCTTTCTGGGCTTTTTGCTGAACGGGCTGCTGAACCGCAAGCTCTCCGGCACCGTGGCCGGCTTCGTTGGCAGCGCCACCGTGCTGGGCTCGTTCCTGATTTCCGTGCTGCTGTTTTGGGAGTTTCTGCACCCGGCGGCCAACTGGGCTATTCCCGGTACTGCCACCCACGTGGCCTACACGGTGCAGCTGTTCGATTGGATTTCGGTGGGCTCACTCCAGATTCCGTTTCAGTATCAGATAGACCAGCTCAGCCTGGTGATGCTGCTGCTTGTGACGGGCGTGGGCTTCCTCATTCACGTGTACAGCATTGGCTACATGCACCACGACGAGAACGTGGGCAAGTTCTTCAGTTTCCTGAACCTGTTCATTTTCAGCATGCTGCTTTTGGTGATGGGCAGCAACTTCGTTATTCTGTTCATTGGCTGGGAAGGCGTGGGGCTGTGCTCGTACCTGCTTATCGGCTTCTGGAACAAGAACACCGCCTACAACAACGCCGCCAAGAAAGCCTTCATCATCAACCGCATTGGTGACCTGGGCTTCCTGCTCGGCATCTTCCTGATTTACCTCACCTTCAACTCGGTGCAGTACGCCGAGGTATTCCAGAAAGCCTCGCTGGGGCAGTTCGGAACGTATGGCGCGGGTATCTGCACGGCCATTACGCTGCTGCTGTTTGTGGGCGCGATGGGAAAGTCGGCCCAGCTGCCGCTCTATACCTGGTTGCCCGATGCCATGGCTGGTCCCACGCCGGTATCGGCCCTTATCCACGCCGCTACAATGGTGACGGCGGGTATCTACATGGTGTTGCGGGCCAACGTGCTGTTCACGCTCTCGCCCGATACGCTGGAAGTAGTGGCCATTGTGGGCGCGGCCACGGCGCTGTTCGCGGCCACCATTGGCCTGGCTCAGAACGATATTAAGAAAGTGCTGGCTTACTCCACGGTTTCGCAGCTGGGCTACATGTTTCTGGCGCTGGGCGTGATGGGCTACTCCACGTCGCTGTTCCACGTGCTCACTCACGCCTTTTTCAAGGCGCTGATGTTCCTCGGGGCCGGCTCCGTGATTCACGCCATGAGCAACGAGCAGGACCTGCGCCGCATGGGCGGCCTGCGCAAGGCACTGCCGATTACGTTCATTACGTTTCTGATTGGCTGTCTGGCTATTTCGGGCATTCCCCCGTTCTCGGGCTTTTTCTCGAAAGACGAGATTCTGGCCCATGCCTACGAGCACAACAAAGTGCTGTGGGCCATGGGCCTGCTCACGGCTTTCCTCACGGCGTTCTACATGTTCCGCCTGCTGTTTCTGGCCTTCTTCGGCGAGTTTCGCGGTACCGCCGAGCAGAAGCACCACCTGCACGAGTCGCCGGCTTCGATGACGTTTCCGCTCATCATTCTGGCCGTTCTGGCGGCCGTGGGCGGCTTCATGGGTGCGCCCATGTTCACGGGCGGGCACCACTACCTGGCCGAGTACCTGGCTCCGATTTTTACCTATTCCCAGCGCTTGATGCCGGAAGCTTTTTCGGCGGAGCTGGACAAAGGCACCGAATATATGCTCATGGCCCTGTCTGTAGCGGCAGGGGTACTGGGCATTGTGCTGGCCTACGTGCAGTATGTGGCCCGCGGCCAGCGCCCGGCCGAAGACGAGGCTCAGCGCTCGGCCCCCGAGAGCTTGGTGTATCACAAATATTACCTCGATGAGCTGTACAACGCACTGTTCACGCGACCGGTAATGTGGCTATCGGCCGGCCTCTACAAGTTTGTCGAAAACGGCGTTATCAACCCCGTGGCAGGTGTTTTTGGCCGGGCAGTGAACGGTGGTGGCCAACTGCTGCGCTACGTGCAGACCGGGGCCGTGGAAACCTATCTGATTCTGATGGTGGTAGGCATCGTGCTGATTCTGGGCCTCAACTTCAGCCGGTTGTAGCACCCCGTTCCTCCAAACTAAAAAAGCCACTCGTCTTTGCGAGTGGCTTTTTTTATGACACCCCGCTAATGAAAAAGGAAAAATTTAGAATAAGCCGAACCGTTCCGGTACAACTTTTTTGGCTGGAAAGGGTATAGGAACGCAATCGACCGGGCCAGCAGGCTTGTGCCGGGTAGTGCATTCGTCGCATAACTGCGGCTTACTTTACTCCTTTTCTTTATGGAATTAAAACCAAAACTCTTTCGTGGCCTTGCCCTTGGAGCTGTCATGCTCGGCATGGCCGCCCCTCATGCCAAGGCGCAAACTGCTGACCGCAAAACCGCCATTGGTGTCAATGTCAGCATAGAACAATACAGAGGTAACATGGGTACCGATTTCTGGGACCTTGGCTACCCTAAAGAATTCCGCGTGGGCGGCGGCGGGCACATTACCCGTTACCTCTCGCCATCGTTCGATGTGAGCCTGCTGGGCAACTACGAAACGTACCGGTTCTCGGCAGACAAACCAGGCAACAACTTCGAGCTGCGCAACGGCATGGTTGACCTGGGGCTGAAGCTGAAGCTTAACAACGGCAAGATTCTGAAAGAAGATGCTTTCATCCAGCCCTTCCTTATGGCTGGCGGCGGCATGTTCTTCGCTAACAGCGAGGGTCGGGCTAATGGCGCGAATTTCTTCAACAAAATTCGCCGTCCCGAAGTGTTCGGCATGGCTGGCTTGCGGTTTCGCCTGAGCGAGGCAGTTGCTCTGGACCTGACTACCAGCCAGCACTACCCCTTCACTGAGCGCACCGACAACTTATATGGCCCGGCTAACCCGGCCGATAAGCTTTACGACCGTTTCCTAGTGCATTCGTTGGGCCTGACCATAGCCTTGGGCAAGACGAAGGATGAGGATAAAGACGGTGTGTCGGACAAAAAGGATAAGTGCCCCGGCACTCCCGCTGGCGTAGCCGTAGACCCCAATGGCTGCCCGCTCGACCGCGACGGCGATGGTGTGCCCGATTACCAGGATAAGTGCCCCGACGTGAAAGGCGTTGCTGCCCTGCAAGGCTGCCCCGACCGCGATGGCGACGGCATTACCGATGCTGATGACAAGTGCCCCGACGTAGCTGGCCTGGCCGCGCTGCAAGGCTGCCCCGATGCCGACGGCGACGGTGTAACCGACCTGAGCGACAAGTGCCCCGGTACCCCGGCTGGCGTGAAAGTGGATGCCACCGGCTGCCCACTCGACCGCGACGGTGATGGTGTGCCCGACTACCAGGACCGTTGCCCCGACCGCGCCGGCCCCGCCTCGAACAAAGGCTGCCCCGAGATTAAGGCCGAAACCAAGAAGCGCCTGCAGGAGGCTACGAAGTCCATCAACTTCGAATTCAACAAGGCAGTGCTGCTCCCCAGCTCGTACCCAACCTTGAAGGACCTGGCCGCCATCATGGCTGAGTATCCCGACTACACGATGAGCATTGCCGGCCACACCGACAGCAAAGGCGCTGACGACTACAACCTGCGTCTCTCCTATGACCGCGCCGCTTCGGCCCGTACCTACATGCTGAGCCAGAGTGTTCCGGCTGACCGCATCGAATCGCGTGGCTACGGCGAGACCAAGCCGATTGCGGACAACGCTACGGCCAAAGGCCAGGCCATGAACCGTCGCGTGGAGTTCGACCTCTACCTCACCGGCGAGCCCAACTCGGCCGAAGTGAAGTACGGCCCGGCACCCACCATCACGGAACTGCAGAAGACCCCTGCTGGTCGGCCCACCGCCGGCAAGGCACCCGTGAGAAAGGCCCCAGTGAAGAAGGCCCCTATGAAGAAGGCTCCGATGAAGCGCAAATAAGGCGCATCACCGGATAACGAAAACGGCCCGCTCGATGAGAGCGGGCCGTTTTTTTGTGGGGTTACGTCAGTTGCTCCAGCTACTTCACCGCATACGTTATGGCCAGGTAGTAGAGGCCGCCCACACTCGGGCCGCCGAGGTAGCTCACGTAATCCTGGTTCAAAACATTGCTGGCCCCCAGCTTGAAGCGCAGGTCGGGCGCGGGCACGGCGTAGCTCAGTTGGGCGTCGAGGGTGTGGTAGGCGGGCACGTTGCCATTCACCAGAAAGGTCTGGGAGTAGTAGCCCTGCTGCCAGCGGTAGTTGAGGCCGAAGCCGAGGTTCTTGTAGGCGTTTTCGTTGCCCAGGCTCAGGTTATAGGCCCAGCGCGGGGTATTAAAGCCGTCTTCGAGGCCGTCGCTATTGTCGGTGCGGGCCAGCCGGGTGTAAGTGGCGTTACCCCCTGCTAAGTAGCCGCCGGCCAGCTCGTAGCGCAGCCCGGCCGAGCCGCCGTAGTTCTGCACCTGGCTTTGCGAGTTGGTCCAGAGGCGGTAGCGGGCCTGGGTGGGAGTGGGGCTGGTGAGGGTGGTGTTGTTGAGAGCCGTAGCCACGGCATTAAGGGAGGCATCGGGCGGCAGGGGCGGGCCACCACCGCGCTGCACCGGCACGTAGGCCTCGACCTGCGCGATGAAGTCGCGGTAGGAATTGTAGTAGAAATCTAGGTCGACCAGCAGGCGGCCGCCGGGACCGAAAGTGGCCTTGTAGCCGGCCTCCAGCGAGCGGATATATTCGGGCCGTAGGTAGGTGTATGGGTTTTTAACCAGCAGGTTTTGGTTGGCCGCGATGGCTTGGGTGCGCGTCTGGGCCGGCGAGCCGTTAATGCCGGCCGTGACGGCCGCGTTGAAGCGGTCGATGCTGCTGCGCAGGTAGCTGTTCTCAAACACGCCATCCGACATTACGCGCAGCCCGCCAATGCGCTTTACCTGCCCGCTGTTCACGTTTGAGAAGCCCTCGAACAGGCTCGGGAAGCGGTAGCCGCTCTGGTAGCTGAGGCGAAAATTCTGGCGCGGCGTGGGCGAGAGTACGGCCGTAAAGCGCGGGTTGAATTTCAGGTTGAAATAGTCGTTTTTATCGGCCCGCAGCGTGGCCGTGAGGCGCAGCTTCTCGCCAAAAAACCGCCCACCGGCCTGCACGAAACCGCCCGTTTTAGTGTAGGTGAGGTTATCGCGGAGCGGGTCCTGGCCGGGATTGGGGTTGATAAAATAGTTGCCGTCGGGCACCACGAGGTAGGTGCGGGAGTCAGCTCCGGCTAGCAGGTCGAGGTTGGCAGGCAAAGCCGTACCACCGCGCCGTAGGGCTTCGGCCACGTTCACCTGGGCCTCGGCGTGGGCCAGGGAGGCGCGTACACGCAGGGCCGCCCCCACGTCCCAGTTATTAATGTCCTGCAGCTGCCCCAGGCGCTGGTTGAAGGCGGTCGTGCCGGGTTGCAGGCGGCCGGCATCGGCGGCGGTGCGGGCGGTGGCTAGGGCCTGGGGCACGGGCTGGCCGCCGGCCGTGGCCGCGTTCCAGGCGCTGCTGAAGTCGCCGTACCACTGGGCATCGGGTTTGTAGCTGCGGTCGAGGTTCTCGCCCATCGAGCGGAGGTTGTAGCTCTGGCCGGTGTTTTCCTGGGTGAAGTAGGCGCGGGCCTGCACCACGGGCGTCGTCAGAGTCAGGGCGTGCTGCTGCAAGAGGTAGCCTTGCAGCTGAAAGCGGTTCGAGCGCTGGTACACGTTGTCGAAGCTGGCCACGCGGTAGGTGTAGGCCAGCTCGGTACCGGGCCGGAAACGGTAGTGCAGCGCCACATCGCCCTTCAGCGTGCGCAGGTGGTAATCCACCAACTCCTGCTCGTTGTAGCCGGTGCGGGCCACCGAGTAGCTTTTGCCGCCCAGCGTGAGGTTGCGGCGGTCCGACGATTCGTTGCCGTAGCTGCTCACGGGGTCGCGGGCGGGGTTGTCGGCCCCGAACAGGCCGGTGCTGGCGTTGCCGTTGGGGTTGATGTCGGTCTGGTCGTGGGCCACCCAGTCGTAGCCGCGCAGGTAGCTGCCGTTCAGCTTAAAGGCAAACTTCGAGCTCAGCGCCTTGGCGTAGCGCAGGGTAGTTTCGGAGAAAAGCCGGGCCCCAGTACCGGGGTCGGCTAGGTGGTTGACGCCGGTTTTCTGCTGCACGCTCAGCCCCTGGGAGTCGAACGGGTTGCGGGTGCGGAAATTGGCCAGGCCGTTGATGGCGTTCAGGCCGTAGAGCGCGGCGGCCGTGCCGGGCACGATTTCCACCGAGCTGATATCCAAATCCGTTGGCCCGAGTACGTTGCCGATGGGCCCGCCGATGTGCGGGGCCTGGTTATCCACGCCATCCACGAGCTGGGCGAACCGCACGTTGGTGGTGTTGGTGAAGCCCCGGGCGTTGATGACTTTGAAGGCGAGACTAGGCGTAATTACCTGTACGCCCTTCAGGTGCTCGATGGCATCGAAAAACGATGGCGCGGGCGTGAGCCGCAGGGCGCGGGCATTTAGCTTTTCCACCGTTACCGGCGACTGCAAAAAGCTCTCCTCCACCCGCGAGGCCGATACCACGACTTCCCCTAAATCGACTTTTTTGCGGGTGGTATCGGCCGGGACCACCGTCTGGGCGCGGGCCGTCAGGGCCGGGAGGCAGGCGGCGGCCAACAGGATAGGACGGGCCCGGTGGGGTAGGCGAGGAGGCATGGTGAGGTCGTTATATTCGCAAAGATATAACGTCGATGCCAGTCCCTGCTTACGCGTGCAGGCGCTGAATTTCGAGGGCCATGAATTCCTGGAAACGGCTCTGCAAACCCTTAAATGCCATAACGGCGGCTTGGCCGGTCTCCGTTACCACGGCTCCGCCGCCTTTGGTGCCGCCGGTTTGGGTGCTCACCAGCGGCGCGGCCGCCTGCGCGTTCATCGAGCTCACCAAGTCCCAGGCCCTCTTGTAGGACATGCCCATGGCCTGCGCCGCCTTCGAGATGGAGCCCAGCTCGGCGATGTGCTCCAGTAGCTCCAGCCGGCCGATGCCGAGGAAGCGGCCCTCGTCGGTTTCGAGCCAGACGCGGCCGTTAATACAGTAAGTTTTAGTGGGATGGAGCAGGGCTTTCATCGGGCAAGTATAAGCGGATAGAACGAGTACCCGATTGGTTGAATCAGCCCGTTAGAACATCCCTCGTTCTGACGGGCCGATTTAACCAATCGCGGTACTCGGTCTGGTGGCGCGAATAAGCTACTGTTTCAGCAGCTTCTGGTGCAGCACCTGGCCGCCGGGCAACGCCACGGCCAGCAGGTAGAGGCCGGCGGGCCAAGCGGCGGTGGCCACTTGCAGGCGGCCGTCGGGCAGGAGCTGGGCCGATGCCGGAACGGCGCGGCCCAGGGCATCGCGCACCGTCAGGCCTTCGGCCGTCAGGCGCTGGCCGGCATCGAGTTGGAGCAGGTCGGTGGCAGGGTTGGGCAGCAGCTGCAGCTGGGGCGTGGCCGGTACGATGGCCCCGCGCGTGGGCAGCAGCGTGCTGAGACGATAGCGCCGCAGAAAGCGCCAGGCCTCGCGGCTGGCGCTGATGTCCTGGTTCGTGACACCGACCACGAAGGCTGCGCCTGGCCAAGTGTGCCCCCCGCCGATGATGCGGAAATGCTCGACCACGCTGCCGTTGCGGCCGCCGGCCCACACGCTGCGCTCGGCGGTGCAGCCGTCGGCGGTATTGATGTCGGGTACGGCCGTGATGGTGGGGGTGGGGGTGCAGCCGTTGCGCTGCACCCAGCTGTTGAGTAGCGTGGGGATGGCCACGAATTGCAGCGCCGTGCCGCCGTTGTAGGGCACGGTATTATCAGCAGTGCCGTGGATTTCGAGCACCGGCACCGGGCGGCCGCTGGTGCAGCCGGCCAGGCGGCCGGCCGTCATGCTGCCCGTAACCGAGGCAATGGCCGCGATGCGGTTGCCCAGCTGGCAGGCCAGCTCGTAGCTCATAAAGCCGCCGTTGCTCATGCCGGTGCTGTACACGCGGTTCAGGTCGACGCGGTAGCGGCGGGCCAGCGTGTCGATAAGCGTCGAGAGAAAGGCCACGTCATCCACGCCCGTGCCGCGCGGCCCGAAGGTATTCCAGTTGCGGTTGCCGGCACCGTCGATGGTGCCGTTGGGGTGCACCACCAAGAAGTTGGCAGTGTCGGCCAGGGGGCGGAAGTCGCCGTAGTTTTCCTGTTCCAGGTTATTGGAGCTGTAGCCGTGCAGGTTAAGCAGCAGCGGCACCGCGCCCGTGGTGCGGGTGTAGATGGCCGGCACGTAGAGGCGGTACTCGCGGGTGAGGCCACCGGCCTGCAGGGTGCGAATGATGGTGGTCTGGGCACGCAGAGCGACTGGCGCGGCCGAGAGTGCCAGCAGCAGAATCAGGTTTAAGATGTAGGTAGGGGCTTTTTTCATGGCGAGATAACAACGAAAGGGAAAGGCAATAGCGGACAGAACCCAGCCGCCGGACGATGAGCGAACGCGCGATGCCAAAACGGCTGCCGCGTCGCGAAGTTCGTCGCTCCTGGCTGTCCGGGAGCTGGTCGCCCATTGTTGTTACCTTGCGGGAGCGCTGGCCGGGGGCCGGGCTGCCTTTTTCTTTTTCTGCTTGTCGCGTATGAAAAAACTACTGCTTTCCGCCACCTTTCTGCTGAGCACCGCCGCCATGGCCCAGGCCCAGGAATTTAAGTACCAGACCCCGCCCCAGGCCCTGCAGGACCTGCTGCTGGCCCCACCCACGCCCCGCGTCAGCCTCGCTTCGGATGGGCGCACGCTGGCGCTGCTGGCCGTGCAGGATTTCCCCACCGTGGCCGAGCTTTCGCAGCCCGAGCTGCGCCTGGCCGGCCTGCGCTTCAACCCGCGCACCAATGGCCCCAGCCGCGTGAGCTACGCCGTGGGCATCAAGCTGAAGAAGCTGCCCAATGGTCCCGAAACCGAGGTGAAAGGCTTGCCGGCCGCCGCCCGCATCAGCGGCGTCAGCTGGTCGCCCGACAATAAGACCATGGCCTTTGCGCTCACCACGCCCGGCTCGGGCCTCGATGGCCGCGTGGAGCTGTGGGTGGCCGACGTGGCCACCGCCACCGCCCGCCGCCTGCTGGCCCAGCCGCTGAACGATGCCTTTGGCAACTCCTTCGAGTGGGTGTCGGATAGCCAGACGCTGCTGGCCCGCGCCGTGCCCGCCGGCCGTGGCTCCGCGCCGGCCGCCGATGCCGCGCCCACCGGCCCTACTTTGCAGGAGAGCGGCGGCGGTAAAAAATCGGGAGCCCGCACCTACCAGGACTTGCTGAAAAACCCCGCCGACGAGCGGCAGTTCGACTATTACGCCACTTCGCAGCTGCTGAAAGTGAAGCTGACCGACGGCAGCACCCAGCCCCTGGGCCAGCCCGGCGTCATCCAGACGGCCTCACCCTCACCCGATGGCAAGTACGTGCTGCTGCGCACCCGCCACCGGCCGTATTCCTACCTGCTGCCCATCAGCAGCTTCCCGCAACGCATCGACGTACTGGATTTGGCTACCGGTGCGCCAGTTCAAGCCATCGCCGACCTGCCGCTGGCCGACGCCGTGCCCACCAACTTCGATGCCGTGGCCACTGGTCCGCGCGGCCACGCCTGGCGTGCCGACGTGCCGGCCACCCTCTACTACGTGGAGGCGCAGGATGGCGGCGACCCCAAAGTCAAGGCCGATATCCGGGATAAGATATTCACGCAGGCCGCGCCCTTTGCTAGCCCGCCGCAGGAACTGGCGGCCCTGCCCATGCGCTTCGGCGGCCTCACCTGGGGCAATTCCACGCTGGCGCTGGCCGAAGGCTACCGCTGGGCCGACCGCCACCAGACTACCTGGCAGCTCAATCCCAGCGCCCCTGCCCAGCCGCTGAGCGTGCTGTTCGACGGCTCGTCGCAGGATACCTACAAGGACCCCGGCACGCCCTACGAGCACCGCAACGCCCAGGGCAAATACGTGCTGCTGACGGGCGGCCCCACCGGCCACAGCATCTACCTGCTGGGCAACGGTGCTTCGCCCGAAGGCGACCGGCCCTTCGTGGACGAAACCGACCTGAGCACGAAAAAGACCACCCGCTGGTGGCGTTCCGAAGCCCCGGCCTACGAAACGCCGGTGGCTATCCTCGACGCCAGCGGCAAGCACCGCGAGCTGCTCACCCGCCGCGAGTCGCTGACCGAAGCGCCCAACTACTACCTGCGCGACGCCAGCAAGAAGACCAAGCCCGTGGCCGTGACGCGCTTTGCCAACCCCTACGCAGCCTTTGGCGGCAGCTTCCAGAAGCAGGTGTTGCACTACAAGCGCGCCGATGGCGTGGACCTGAGCGCCGACCTTTACCTGCCCGTCAACTATAAGAAAACCGACGGCCCGCTTCCTACTTTAATGGAAGCGTACCCGGTCGAGTTCAAGGATAAAAACAATGCCGGGCAGGTATCCGGCTCGCCCTACACCTTTACCCGTCTGAACTGGGCCTCGCCCGTGTTCTGGGTGACGCAGGGCTACGCCGTGCTGGCCAATGCCAGCATTCCGATTGTGGGCGAGGGCAGCAAAGAGCCCAACGACACCTATACCGAGCAGCTGGTGAGCAGTGCCAAAGCCGCCATCGACGAGGGCACCCGGCTGGGCGTGGTCGACCCCGCCCGCGTGGGCGTGATGGGCCACAGCTACGGCGCGTTCATGACGGCCAACCTGCTCTCGCACTCCAACCTGTTCAAGGCCGGTATTGCGCGCAGCGGGGCGTATAACCGCACCCTCACGCCCTTCGGCTTCCAGGGCGAGGAGCGCACGTTCTGGCAGGCCCCGGAGGTGTACAACGCCATGTCGCCCTTCAACTACGCCGATAAAATGAAGACGCCCATCCTGCTCATCCACGGCGAGGCCGACAATAATTCCGGCACCTTCCCCATCCAGACCGAGCGCTACTTTTCGGCTCTCAAGGGGCAGGGGGCCACCGCCCGCTACGTGGTGCTGCCCGCCGAAGCCCACGGCTACGCCGCCCGCGAAAACCTGCTCCATATGCTTTGGGAGATGGATTCGTGGCTGAATAAGTACGTGAAGGCCCCCGCGCCCGCGCCGGCCAATTAAGGCAGCCGTTTGAGTATTGGGAACGTCATGCTGAGCGCAGCCGAAGCATCTCTACCGCAGCAGTAAATGAATTACGTTGTGCGGTAGAGATGCTTCGGCTGCGCTCAGCATGACGTTCAGTTTTTTGCAGCACACGCCCCACCGAAGGATGGCTCCAGCAGCAGTTTCTACCAATAAGCTTACCTATTTCCCCGCCCTGACGGGCCTGCGCGCGGTAGCGGCCGGGCTGGTGCTGGTGCATCATTTCAACCCGCTGACTCCCGAGCGATTTGGCTGGCGGCTGCACAGCCTGGCAGCCGAAACCCACATCGGCGTGACGGTCTTTTTCGTGCTGAGTGGCTTTCTGATTAGCTACCGCTACCTGGGCCGGCCGGGGGCGCTGCGCACCTACTTCGCCAACCGGTTTGCGCGCATCTACCCGCTGTACTTCCTGTTGACTACGCTCACCTTTGGGCTGCTGCACTACACCGAGCACCAGCCGTTTTCGGTGAGCGAGTACCTGCTCAACATCACGTTTCTGCGCGGGCTGTTCGCGCAATACGTCTACACCGGCATTGCGCAGGGCTGGTCGCTTACGGTGGAGGAAATGTTCTACGTATTGGCCCCGCTGGCTTTCTGGTTGGTTCGGCGCAGCGGGCACTGGCTTTGGGGGCTGCCGCTGGGGCTGAGCGCGCTGGGGGTAGGCCTGGTGTTACTCAGCCGGCCGCACCCGTGGCACGGCTTTTTTGGCTCCTTCGATTTCCTGTTTCAGTTCACCTACCTGGGTCGGGCCGTGGAGTTCTTCACCGGCGTAGGCTTGGCGTACGGGCTGCGCCGTGCCAGCCGACTGCGCGCACCGCGCGGCCTCACCTACGCGGGGCTGGCCGGCTTGCTGCTGAGCCTGGCCGCGCTGAGCTGGCTGCACGGCCCGGCCGTGGGCGCATTGGGAATATTCACGCCAGCGGGCATGGGCATCAACAATGTGCTGCTGCCGCTGGTGGGCATCGGGCCGCTGTTGTGGGGGCTGGTGGGGGAAGAAACCGCGATAAGCCGGCTGCTGAGTAGTTCCCCCCTGCAGCTGCTCGGCAAAAGCTCCTACGCGTTCTACCTCATTCACATGGGGGTGCTGCAGCGGCTGCTACGCGAGGGGCTGGGCAATTATGGACTGACTCTGCTGGCGCTATACAGCCTGTCCATCCTCTTGTATTGGGCCGTAGAGGAGCCGCTCAACCACTGGCTGCGGCAGAAATTACGGGCGGTGGAAGCTCCCGCATCCGTATTCATTGTGTGAGTTGGCCCTTTTCCGGTTAATAGCAACCTCTGGCCATGCCCGGATGCTATCGATAAGGTTGCTTGGCTGCACCTAAGCGACGGCCAGATTCCGCGTGCCCGCCGCCGCGGCCAAACTCGGTACTACCTACCCGGCGGCAAGCGCGAAGCCGGCGAAACCGACCAGCAGACCCTGCTGCGCGAAATCGATGAAGAACCGGCCGTAGCCTGTTCTCCAGCCAGCCTGATACCTCTCGGTACCTGCGAACTATCCGCGCTTGGCTACGTGCCGGGCGAAACTATGCGCACGGCCACGCTGGGATGCCCGCTCCCCGGTACGCTGTAACGGGTCCCAAAATCGCGGAAATAGTGTATCTGAACACTACCTATTGGGGAAGGAATGTGCTGGTGGCAGCGTAGTTTTGGGAGTGGGTTACACTGCCCTTCTGCCCCGTCCTCGTTCATGCCTTTTCGTTGTTTTCGCTCGTCCTGCCGCTCATGGGCGAAGCTCGGTTGCCTGTTAATTATTCTGGGTTTTGTAAGTACGGCCCAAGGTCAGCCGGAAGCGTACAACTGGAACTTCGGTAGCCGTGCGGGCATTCGTTTCCCAACTGGTGGGGGGGCAGCTATTACTACTGCCCCAAGCAGTATGTACGCCGACGAAGCTTGTGCCAGTATTTCCGATGCGACGGGTGCACTGCAATGCTACTCCAATAGCCTGCAGGTATGGGACCGCACGGGCCAGCTTATGCCCGGCGGGACACTGCAGGGGGGCGACCTCTCGGCTACGCAGGGCGCGCTGCTACTGCGCCACCCCGGCCAGAATCAGTTGTACGACCTCTTCACGTTGGGTGCCACCGGCACGGCTTCGTTTGGCATCCTGCGGCGCTCGATAGTTGATATGAGCCTGCGCGGAGGGCTTGGCGACGTGGTGCTGCCCAACTCGGTTCCGGTGGCCACGCCGAATGGGAATGAGGTAACGGAGAAGCTAACGGCCGTACTGCACGCCAACGGCCGCGATTACTGGATAGTGGCTCACGGCTGGGACAACAACCTGTTCTATAGTTACCTGCTTGGTCCCGGCGGGCTGGCTGCAGCCCCGGTGGTGTCGGCAGTGGGGAGCGTGCATACTGGTAGCGGAGCCGGGGGCAGCAATTCCATTGGCTATCTGCGTGCTTCGCCCAATGGCCGCTTGCTGGCCGCCGCCCAGGTATCGAAAGGCATCGAGCTATTCAGCTTCGATGCCGCCACGGGGCGGGTGAGCGCCCCCCAGGTAGTGCCGCACGTAACCAGCTTTTACTACGGCCTGGAGTTTTCGCCCGACAACAGCAAGCTCTACACCACCAACGGCGGCCAGGCCTTCCAGCTCGATTTGGCGGCCGGCTTCGCGCGCACCGCGCTGCCAGTTTTGGTCGGAGGGGCCATGGCGCTGCAGCGCGGCCCGGACGGCCAGATATACTTGTCGGAGTATGTGACGGGTAGCATTGCCATCATTCATCAGCCCAATGCGCCCGGCCTGGCCTGCAACCTGGAGGACAAAGCCTTTGGCTTGGCGGGAGGGGTGTGCGCGATAGGGCTACCCAACTTCCCCAATGCGTTTGCGACGACGACGGTGCCGCCGTCCCCGCCCGTCATCAATGCCCTTGCCCCGGTTTGCGAAGGGGAATTGCTGGCAGTAAGCACGCCCACCGTGCTGCCAGCGGGAGCCGCCTTCAACTGGAATTTTGGCGACCCCGCTTCGGGCGCGGCCAACACGGCAACCGGCCCCACCGCCAGCCACCGCTACGTCAGCAGCGGCACCTACAAAATCACGCTAACCCTGACAACCCCAACTGGCAGTGCCAGTACCGAAGCTTCGGCGGTCATCAATGCCCTGCCGCGTTTCAGCCTGGGGGCCCGACAGCAATCCCTGTGCCCAGGCAGTACCCTCACGCTAAGCGTCAGTTCCCCGCCCGCCGGGGTCACGTATCGCTGGCAGGACGGCTCGCGCAATACCACCTACCTGGTTCGGGCCCCCGGGCGCTACGTGCTGCAGCTAGTGTCGCCGCAGGGCTGCGCTAGCCGCGACTCGGTAGAAGTAGTGGCGGCTATTGCCCCGCTGGTAACCTTGGGCCGCGACACGGTGCTTTGCGAAGCCGGGCCGTCGCTGATACTACGGCCCAATCAGCAGCCGGCGGGTAATACGTATTTGTGGTCGGATGGCACCACCGCTGCCACCTACGTGGTGCGGCAACCAGGAAACTACTGGCTGGAAGTGCGCAATTCGGCGGGTTGTGTAGCGCGCGCTTCCATTCGGGTAAGCCCGGGCAGCAGCTCGACTGGCTGCCCGCGGGTAGTCGTACCGGTGGTCATCATTCCTACCATCATTACCCCCAACGATGACTTGAAAAACGACTTTTTCGTTCTTGAAGGCCTGGTGGCTGCCGACTGGGAAATTGCGGTCTACAATCGGTGGGGCAGCCCGGTGTTTCAGCAGGCCCGTTACGACAATCGCTGGAACGGCAATGGGCAGCCCGCAGGCACCTATTTTTACTTGCTCACCCATACGGTTAGCAAAAAAATGCTTCGGGGCTGGGTCGAAATCGTGAAGTGAGTTAGCATAGCGTTGCTGGCTGGCACCGGCAGAGGTGCATAGACCGATGCCAGGCAGCTGGTAAGTACTCGTGCATAAGTAATCGTATTCGCTCGAACGTCATGCTTATCTGGCGTCCGCTTGTCGAAGCATCTCTACTGCTTCGTTGAACGGCTCATGCGAAGCGGTAGAGATGCTTCGACAAGCTCAGCATGACTGCCTTTTTACTGTGCACTTACTTAGGCGTGAGTGCTTAATCTTCAATTTCTGCTGCTGAGGGCACCCGCGATAACATTTCTAAAAATACAGTGCATCCACCCGTGGCACCCATCGACAAAATAGCCTGGCTGCACCTGCGCGACGGCAAAATCCTGAGCACCCGCAGCCACGGAAAGGACCGGTACTACTTCCCCGGCGGCAAGCGCGAAGCCGGCGAAACCGACCAGCAAACTCTACTGCGTGAAATCAAGGAAGAATTAACGGTTGACCTCGCCCCGGCCAGCCTGGACTACGCCGGCACCTTCGAAGCCCCCGCCCACGGCCACGCGGCCGGCATACTCGTGCGCATGACGTGCTACTACGCCCAATACACCGGCACACTGCAACCGGCGGCCGAAATCGCGGAAGTGGTGTGGCTGACCTATCGCCACCGGGCGCAGGTATCGGCCGTCGACCAGCTGATTTTCGATTGGCTGAAGGAGCAGCGCCTGCTGGCCGAATAGGGTAAGGGAGGGGTTGAGCCACAACTTATTCGAAGCAGGACAGTAGAAACGGGAGCGGCCCGGCTTTTTTTGGCTGGCCCGACCACTCTTGCTATGATGACGACGAACAAAACGGCCCTGCTGCTAGCTGGCCTGGGCCTGCTGGCGGCCTGCGGTGGCCCCAGCAAACAGGATAAGCGGGAAGCGGCCGCCCATACGCCGGCCCGAACTGTCGTCACGCCCGCCGCCGATACGGTGCGCCTGCCCGCGCCCTACACCACCAAATCCGTCAGCAACCGCGTCAATATTCAGCCCTGGCCGGCTGGTAAAACGCCGGTTGCGCCGGCCGGCTTCACCGTGACGGAATACGCGGGCCAGTTCGATAGCCCCCGCTGGCTGTACGTGTTACCCAACGGCGACGTGCTGGTGGCCGAAGCCAGCACCATTCCGATGAGCCTGCCCCTCAAAGTAGCCGCCGAGCTCAGGCTCGATAAATCCCGCTCGCTGCGCGACCACAGTGCCAACCGCATCACGCTGCTGCGCGACACCAACCACGACGGCACGCCCGATTTGCGCACCACTTTCCTGGCCAATCTCAACCAGCCGTTTGGCATGCTGGTGATGGGGAATAATTTTTACGTGGCCAACACCGATGGCGTGCTGCGCTTCCCCTACCAGGCGGGGGCCACCAAAATTACGGGTGCCGGCCAGCGCGTGCTGGGCCTGCCCAAGGGCGGCTACAACAACCACTGGACCCGCAACCTGCTGGCCGCGCCCGACGGCTCCAAAATCTACGTCACGGTGGGCTCGGGCAGCAATGTGCAGGAGCACGGGCCGGAGAACGAGGTGCGCCGCGCCAACATTCTCGAAATCAACCCCGATGGTACCGACGAGAAAATATATGCCAGCGGCCTGCGCAACCCCATCGGCCTGCAGTGGCAGCCCGGCACCGGCCAGCTCTGGGCCGTGGTGAACGAGCGCGACGAGCTGGGCGATGAACTGGTGCCCGACTACTTCACCAGCGTGCGCGAAGGCGGCTTCTACGGCTGGCCCTATTCGTACTACGGCCAGAACGAAGAGCCCCGCCGCAAAAATGAGCGGCCCGACCTCGTCAAGAAAGCTCTGGTGCCCGATGTGGCCCTGGGCGCGCACGTGGCGGCGCTGGGCCTCACGTTCTACGACAAAGCGGCCTTTCCCGCCAGGTACCGCAACGGCGCGTTCATCGGCGAGCACGGCTCCTGGAACCGGGCGAAATACGCCGGCTACAAGGTGGTGTTCGTACCGTTTGCCAACGGCAAGCCCAGCGGCCCGCCCGAAGATTTCCTGACCGGCTTTCTGGCTGGCAACGGCCAGGACGCCTACGGCCGCCCGGTGGCCGTGACGACGCTTCCCGACGGCTCGCTACTGGTGGCCGACGATGCCGCCGACAAAATCTGGCAGGTGAGCGCCACGCCGTAAGCGGGGCCGGGAAAGTCTGACAAGGGCGTTGAGATGCGTGCGCCTGACTCGTGATTCTGGCGTAACTTTCTGCGGTGCAAGCTGCCCAGGCTCGGGAAACTCTCGAGTGAAAAGGTTGATTTGCGCGGTTCAACGTCATTTCATTCTTTCTGCACCTATGAAGAATCTGTTCGCAACGATGGCCGCCCTGGCGCTGAGCGGCCAGGCCTACGCCCAGGCCCCCATCAAAACGCTGCCGTACCCGCAGCCGCACAAGGTGGATACCGTGACCACCTACTTCGGTACCAAGGTGCCCGACCCGTACCGCTGGCTCGAAAACGACCAGGCACCCGACACCAAAGGCTGGGTGCAGGACGAGAACAAGGTGACGCAGGGCTACCTGGCCCAGATTCCCTTCCGCGAAACCATCCGCAAGCGGCTGGAAACGCTGTGGAACTACGAAAAATTCGGCGCGCCCTACAAGGAGGGCAAGTATACCTATTTCTCCAAAAATACCGGCCTGCAAAGCCAGTCAGTGGTGTACCGGCAGGTGGGGAGCGAGGGCAAGCCCGACGTATTTCTCGACCCCAATACTTTCTCGAAGGACGGCACCACTTCGCTGGCCGGCCTCAACTTCACCAAAGACGGCAGCCTGGCCGCCTACCAGATTTCGGAGGGCGGCTCCGACTGGCGTAATGTCATCGTGCTGAACACGGCCAGCAAGGCCATTATCGGCGACACGCTGAAGGACGTGAAGTTCTCGGGCGTGGCCTGGAAGGGCAATGATGGCTTCTACTACAGCTCCTACGACAAGCCCAAGATGGGCAGCCAGCTGGCCGGCAAAACCCAGATTCACAAGCTGCTGTACCACAAGCTGGGCACGCCCCAAAGTACCGACCAGCTGGTGTTTGGTGGTGATAAAACGCCCCGGCGCTACCTCAACGGCTCGCTCACCGAGGACCAGCGCTTCCTCGTGATTTCGGCCCGCAACACGACTACCGGCAACGAGCTCTACCTCCAGGATTTGAGCAAGCCCAACAGCGCCATCGTGCGGGTGGTAGACAACGAAAAGCAAAACGTCAACGTCATCGACAACGTGGGCAGCAAGCTCTACATTTTCACCAACCTGGGGGCCCCCAACAACAAAGTGGTGACCGTGGATGCCGCCAACCCCCAGCCCGCCAACTGGAAAGACCTGATTCCGGAAACCAAAAACGTGCTGAACGTGAGTACCGTCGGCGGAAAAATCTTTGCCAACTACCTCAAAGACGCCACTACTTACATCGAACAGTACGACATGGCCGGCAAAAAAGAGCATGCCATTGCCCTGCCCTCGGTGGGCTCGGCCGGCGGCTTCGACGGCAAGAAGGAAGACAAGGAAACTTACTACACCTTCACGTCCTACATCTACCCGCCCACCATTTTCAAGTACGATATTGCCACCGGCAAATCGGCGGTATTTAAGAAGGCGGGCGTGCAGTTCGACCCCAGCAAGTACGAGTCGAAGCAGGTGTTCTACAACTCCAAGGACGGCACCCGCGTGCCCATGATTATCACCTACCGCAAGGGCCTGGTGCTGAACGGCAAAAACCCCACGCTGCTCTACGCCTACGGCGGCTTCAATGCCAGTTCCACGCCGGGCTTTAGCACCTCCAACATCGTGCTGCTCGAAAATGGCGGCATCTACGCCGTGCCCAACATCCGGGGCGGTGGCGAGTACGGCGAAAAGTGGCACCTGGCCGGCACCAAGCTGCAAAAGCAGAACGTGTTCGACGACTTCATTGCCGCCGCCGAATACCTCAAAGCCAATAAGTACACCGACGCCGACCACCTGGCCATTTCGGGGGCTTCGAACGGCGGCCTGCTCATTGGAGCCACCATGACGCAGCGCCCCGACTTGGCCAAAGTAGCCTTTCCCGCCGTGGGCGTGATGGACATGCTGCGCTACAACCAGTTCACGGCCGGCGCGGGCTGGGCCTACGACTACGGCACGGCCCAGGACTCGAAGGAGATGTTCGACTACCTCTACAAGTACTCGCCCTACCACGCCATCAAGCCGGCCAGCTACCCCGCCACCTTGGTTACCACCGCCGACCACGATGACCGGGTGGTGCCTGCTCACTCCTTCAAATTCGGCCAGCGCCTGCAGGAGTCGCAGCAGGGACCGGCTCCGGTGCTCATCCGCATCGAAACCAAAGCCGGCCACGGGGCCGGCCGCTCCACCGCCCAGGTCATCGGCGAGCAGACCGACAAGTGGGCCTTCATGTTCCAGAACATGGGCCTGACGCCGTACCAGAGCAACTAACAGGCCCTTCCCCGGGAGCGAGTTTGTTGGTCTGCCAACCGGCGGCAGAATCGAATTCCATCGCCAGCGGCGCTCGGCTCTGGCGGGTGAGCGCCCGCTAGGGGAACAGTTGAGTAGACAGTTAAATGGGCGGATGCTGAATAATTTCTGACGCAACGCCGCCAGCATTCCGGCCCGATTCCAACCCCTGACCAACTCTTTTGATTTTGACAATTCCAACCACTACTGCCAACCATGCGGATGCCGGGCTAGCCACCATTGCCCTGGCCGGAGCCACCGGCGACCTCGGCTTCCGCATTGCGCAAGCCCTGCTAAAGCGTGGGGCCACGGTGCGCGCCTTGGTGCGCGCCGGCAACCACAAGCCCGTTATAACAGCGCTGCAGGACCTGGGCGCTGAGATTATCGAAGTCGATTTTAACAGCGTTGCGGCCCTCACCAAAGCCTGCATGGGTGCTACTTGCGTAGTGTCGGCCCTCTCCGGCCTGCGCGATGTGATTGTGGACATGCAAAAGCGCTTGCTCGATGCCGCCGTGGCCGCCAGCGTACCCCGCTTCATCCCGTCCGATTTCTGCATCGACTACACCCGGCTTGCCCCTGGCAGCAACCGCAACCTCGACCTGCGGCGCGAATTCAATCAGCGCCTCGACCACGCTCCGGTGCAAGCCACGTCCATCCTCAACGGCATGTTCACCGACCTGCTCACCGGGCAGGCCCCGGTCGTGCTGTTCGGGCTGAAGCGCGTGCTCTACTACGGGAGCGCCGACCAGCCGCTCGACTTTACCACCATTGCCAACACCGCCGAGTTCACGGCTGCCGCCGCCCTCGACCCCACCACGCCCCGCTACCTGCGCGTGGCCGGCGAGGTAGCCACCGTGCGCGGCTTGCAGAAAGCGGCCAGCGATGCTACCAACCAGCCATTCAAGCTATTGCGGGTGGGTGGCCTGTGGGTGCTGGGCACGATGATAACCGCCACCAAAGCCCTGATGCCGACCAGCGACGACGTGTTTCCGCCCTGGCAAGGCATGCAGTACCTGCACAACATGTTCACGGGCCTGCCCAAGCTGAACCCGCTCGACAACGACCGGTATCCCGACTTGCGCTGGACGCCGGTGCGCGAGGTGTTGGCCACACGCGGCACAGAAACATCAACGTAGCGCTTCAGGCAAAATGAGAAGGCTGCACGATGCCAGCCTCATCGATAAGTAGACTTTTCAGCCTGCAACAAGTCTGCCCAACTGGGGGCTCGCCATTATTCGTTCGCTTTCTGTTGGGAGGCAATAATACTTGCGGGAATTGATTGATTAAGTTGGAGTTTATGTCAAATCGGTATGCTGGCAATCAATAAGTTAATTTCTTGTGCAAACGAAATATAGACGCAAAGTCGACTGCATATAGTGGCCGAAATGAACAAACGTTTGCCTAAATTATTTTGACTTTTTTGGAAAAACTTGTCAAAAAAAATAAGCGTAATTGGGCCAGGTTCGATTACTTTTATCCAATCCAAACCCGGTCTCGCTAACACACAGCGCTATCAGTTCCTAAATCTCATTCACCATTTCCACTTTTTTCTCATACCCCACCATGAAAAAAATCTTTACTCTTGCTACAGCCGGCGTTTTAGCTACGGCTTCGCTCGCTGCCCAGGCCCAGGTTACGGTCGATGGCCAGCTCACGGCCGCCGAACTCACGGCCGGCAACTACGTGCTACTCGGTAAAAGCGATAATTTTACCTTCACTGCCACCCAGAACCAGAACGACAACCGGCCGTTCGGCTCGCGTGGTCTGCTGGGGCTTTATGTAGCTAGTACTGCCACTAAAGTATACATTTTCCTTGGTGGAACGGTAGACCCCGGCAGCAACGCATTCCAGTTGTACCTGGACGTACCCGGCGGCACGGGCGTTCCCGCCGGCACGTTCCTGCCCCCAAGTGTGCCCCCCGTTACAACTCCTGCTACACCGGGCACTTCCTTTGAGAAAATCAACCGCATCAAGCTGGACCAAGCCGTGAAATTGGCGTTGGCCTTGCGCGGCGATGGTACCCCCACCGCCCCGGCACCCCAGAACTACAAGGTTGAAGCTGCGGCTTTTACGTCGGCTACGGCAGTGCAAAGCACGCAATTGACTTCCGCAGCTGCTCCAATCGTGGGCGACGGCACGGCCCTCACGCTTAGCTCGACTGCTACGGTTGCTCCCTATGCCGGCTTGGATAAGGCCCGCATGGCCTACCGCAATACCACCGACGGTAAAATTGGTACCAACCCCGGCAATGCGGCGCTCTACACCACCGCTGCTTACGCCGGTGTGGGCTCCTACGGCTGGGAGATTGAGTTGGACCGGGCCGCGCTGGGCGCTGTAGCTGCCAACTCGGTATTCCGCATTTTCGCTCTCTACAACAACGGTAACGGCGGCTACGCATCGGGCGAGTTTATCCCCAAGACCACTGCCGCGCTGCCTGCTTCATTGCCTAGCCCCAACTTGGGCGGTGCCGACAACGGTATGGCTGGCAACGATGTAGACTTCGGGGCTATCGCTGGTACGCAGTCGGCTACCTTTACGCTGAGCGCCACCGGTGTGCTGGGCACTAAGCCCGCTGACGACGCTGCCGTTGCCATGCAGGTTTACCCAAACCCCGCTTCGAGCTTCGCTACCGTTGAGTACAACGTTGGCAGCCGCGCCAATAACGTTAGCGTTATGCTTACCGACCTGATGGGCCGCAACATTCAGTCGCTGGCTAACGGCTTGCAGCCCGCTGGCAAACAATCTGCCTCGGTTAGCAGGGCCGACGTTGCTGCTGGCACCTACTTGGTCCGCGTGCAGGTCGGCGACAAAGTGTCGACCCGTAAAGTGGTACTGCTCTAGCATCTTTGCTTTCTCTTTAAAAGGCCCCGTCGCATCATGCGGCGGGGTCTTTTTTTGCCCTTTGACAAGCGCTAGGCTTATTTCTCAGTACCATTGAGCGAAGTAGCTGGATGTCGTTTGGTAATTTTCAGCGAGGAGCTTGGGGGAGGCAGCCGCGCAGCCCGACCAACGGCACTAACTTGCTCGAACGTTTAATTTCGGACTGATTAGCCGATTTGACTGCTAATTCCGGTTGCTTTCTGATTCTTATGCTTCGAAAACTACTTCTCTGGCTAGCCTTGCCCGCAACGGTGGCTTGCACCCGCCTAGCCGCGCCCGGTCCTAATGGCAACCCCACCGCAGCCTATTTCCCGGCGGCCGGTAAGGCCTGGCAACGCCAGACCCCGGCTGTTGCCGGCTTCGATGGAGTCCGCCTGGCCGAGGCCATAGCCTTCGCCCAAACTCAGGAGACCACTCAAATGACGCCCAACTTCTCCACCCAGGAGGAGATTTTTGGCAAGCTGCTCGGGCCCATGCCCACCAGCCGGGCCGCCACCAACGGCCTGGTGCTCCGGCACGGCTACATCGTGGCCGAGTGGGGCGATACCGAGCGGGCCGACCCCACTTACAGCGTAGCCAAAAGCGTACTCTCCACGATGCTGGGCATCACCCTCGACCGCGGCCTCATCAAGGACATTCACGACCCCGTGGCCCAGTACGTGCACGACGGCGGCTACGACTCTCCCCACAACCGGCTCATCACCTGGGAGCACCACGCCCGCCAGACCAGTGAGTGGGAAGGCGAGCTGTGGGGCAAAAACGCCGATTTCATCGGCCACGAAGCCTTCGGCAAAGGCGAGCGGAAGCCCCGCGAGCTGCAGGCCCCGGGCACCTACTTCGAATACAACGACGTGCGCATCAACCGCTTCGCTCTCTCGTTGCTGCGCCTGTGGCAAAAGCCGCTGCCGGCCGTATTCAAGCAAGAGGTAATGGACCCCATCGGCGCGTCGAACTCCTGGCAGTGGGTACCCTACCCCAACGCCGTGGCCACCGTGAACGGCCAGGCCCTGCCCTCGGTGAGCGGTGGCACGCGTTGGGGCGGCGGCCTGCGCATCAGCGCCCGCGACGAGGCCCGCTTCGGCTACCTGCTGCTGCGCCAGGGCCGCTGGAAAGCCCGCCAAATCGTATCGTCCGATTGGGTGCGGCAGGCCACCGCGCGCGGCCCCGTCGGGCCCGACTACGGCTACCTCTGGTGGCTCAACACCGAAAAGAAGGCCTGGCCCGATGCTCCGGCCACCAGCTACGCCGCCTTGGGCGCGGGCTCTAACACCATCTGGGTCGACCCTGAGCACGACCTGGTCATCGTGTGGCGCTGGCACAACGGCAGCCCCAACGAGCTGATAAAACGGGTGCTGGCGGCCCTTAAATCGTAGGACAGAAGTCAGCCCATAGACATAGAGAACGTCATGCTGAGCGCAGCCGAAGCATCTCTACCGCTTCGTTGAATGATGCGAGCGAAGCGGTAGAGATGCTTCGGCTACGCTCAGCATGACGTACTATTATAGAAGGCGGTTAATTCTGCATCCTTACTTACCCCCGCAACCATATGTCTTCCACGCCTACCGCCAATTACACGCTGCTCCTGCACGGGGGCTCCGGCCGTCTGCACCCGGCCGGCACGCCGTTTCCGCAGGAAGCCGATTACGAGCGCACGTTGGCGGCCGCCGCGCAGGCGGGCTTTGCGGTGCTGGCCGGGGGCGGTAGCAGCCTGGTAGCGGTAGAAACCAGCCTGCGCCTGCTGGAGGACTCGCCTCTGTTCAACGCCGGGCGCGGCTCGGTGTTTTCGCACGCCGGAGTGAATGAGATGGACGCGGCCCTGATGGACGGTACCACGCTGCGAGCCGGTGCGGTGGCGGGCGTGCGCACCGTGCGCAATCCGATTTCGGCCGCCCGCGCCGTGCTGGAACGCTCAGCTCATGTGCTGCTCACGGGCACCGGTGCCGACCAGTTTGCCGCCGAAATGGGCCTCGAAACGGCCCCGCCCGCGTGGTTTCGGACGGAGGAGCGCTGGCAGCAGTTTCAAGCGCTGCAAGCCGCCGAGACCCATTCCGCAGCCCTAACCACTAAGTACGGTACCGTGGGTGCCGTGGCCCTCGACCAGGCTGGGCATCTGGCGGCCGGCACCTCCACCGGCGGCATGCTGAACAAGCAGTACGGCCGGGTGGGCGACTCGCCGATTATCGGGGCCGGCACCTACGCCAACCACGTGTGCGCCGTGTCGGGCACTGGGCACGGCGAGTTTTTCATTCGCCACGCCGTGGCCCACGACATTGCCGCCCTGATGGAGTACCGGGGCCTGAGCGTGGAGGCCGCCGCGCACCTCGTCATCCACGAGAAGGTGGCCCCGGCGGGTGGCAAAGGCGGCGTCATCGCCCTCGACGCGCGCGGCCACGTAGCCATGCCCCACAGCACCGAGGGCCTGTTCTGGGCCTATGTGAGCGCCGACGGCAGGGCCGGCACCAACGTGTGCAACATGATTGTGGAGTAATCAAGGACGCGCCAAGGATTTCAGGGTCGCGTGGGTGCCTATGGTACCGGGCTAAAGCAGTGGGCGGCTTTTCGCGTTGGCTGTTTACGCATACGAGCGCAGGGAGTAGCCCGGTCAACCCCATTCCGCACCAGTTGCTAAACGACTCAGGCGCTACTCCCGCCCCGTTTTGCTGCCCGCCGCCGCCGTCCCGCGCCCGGCGGGTCCGGCCTGAGTGAAACCACCGCTTCGGCGTAGCTCCTGCACCGCCCCCGCCCGCTGCCCGCGCCGCTGAGATAAACGGGAGCTTCATGTGTAGCTTGACGCCGAATTATAAGGAACACCGTAAATTGGGGTTATGAAACTAGCCGTTGAATTAGAATTCCCAGAAGAGCAAGCTGCATTAGCGCTGGAGTGGCTGCAAAGCTTGCCTACCGGCATTGCCGCTCGGCTGCGCGGTAAAGGGAAAAAAGGGACAGAAAAGTCAGCTATTGGTGCTGCCGGAGCAGATGCAACGCTTTCGGTTGCGGAAGAACAGCAGTTGTTGCACGAGCTTTTCGGGGCATGGAAGTCGGACGTGAGTGGTGACGAGTTGAACCGCGTCATTGACGAAGCCCGGCAAGCCGGTCACCGCGAGGTAGAACTATGAGCGGCTACCTGCTCGATACCAACATCTGCGTGCACTACCTGAAAGGGGAACATGCATTGGAAGCCAAAGTGATGGCGATTGGCCTGCGCAACTGTTTCATTTCGGAGTTGACGATTGCCGAGATGCTCTACGGACTGGCCAAGTGCGAACCGGCCTACGCGGCGCAACAGCGGCAATACATCACCAAACTGCAACGCCTCTTCAATACCCGACTGTTGCCCATCGCCACCGCCTTCGAGTTGTACGGACCGGAAAAAGTGCGGCTAATGGAGCAGGTGAAACAAGGATTATTGGGCAAGTATCCCGGTGAATTCGACGTGCTCATCGCCTGCACCGCAATGGCGCATCAACTGACGCTAGTAACGCGCAACACCAAAGACTTCGCCGACATCGTCAACTTGGCGCTAGAAAACTGGATAGCCACCCCGTAAGCCCACCCCGGCGCGCCCGCCCCGCCTGACGCCCCCACGCGCCCCGCCTGACGCCCTCCACACGCCCCGCCGGTCCCGCCCGAGCGAAACCACCGCCTCGTAGTGGCGTCCGCTCACGCCCTGCCCCCGCCGCTGAAGAAACGAGAGCTTCTGTGTAACTTGTGCAAGCAAATTCCTCCGACAATGACAACTACCCTTGTATTGGAACCCACCAATGATTCCGACCTGCACTTGCTGCTGAGTCTGGCGCAGCGGCTGGGTGTGAAAGCCACGGCTTCGCCAGCCGCTAAGCTGTCGCTGGAGGAGCGGGAGCGCCGTTTTCTGGCCTTGTTTGGCTCCTGGCAATCGGATGAAAGCGGGGATGAGCTAAACAAGTGCTGATGGACTCCCGTCAGAGCAACCGGCCGGATATCGAGCTATGAGCGCCGGCTATCTGCTTGATACCAACATCTGCGTTCATTTTCTGCGGGGAGAACACCGGCTTAACGAGAAGTTTGCCGCGCTTGGGCTGGCCAAATGCTTCGTGTCTGAAATCACCATTGCGGAATTGCTATTCGGTGCGGCCAATAGTGCCCCGGTTTGGCAGGCCCGCCAGCATCAGCAAGTAGCGGAGTTTCGGGAGTTGTTTGCCGAGCAAGTGCTGCCCATTGCGCCCGCGCTGGAAATCTTCGCCGACCAGAAAGCGGCTTTGCGGCGCAGTGGCCGGCCGATATATGACTTTGATATTCTCATCGGCAGCACGGCGCTGGCGCACGGCCTCACCCTCGTCACGCGCAACACCCGGCACTTTGCCAATATAGCTGGCTTGGTGCTGGAAAACTGGATAGCCACACCGTAAGCTCACCCCGCCCCGCCCCGCCCCACGCCCCGCCGGTCTCGCCTGAGCGAACCCACCGCTTCGGAGTAGCCCCCGCTCCTGCGCCACTCCCGCCTGCTGCCCCCGCCGCTGAGCGAAACCACAGCTTCTGCGTAACTTAGACCTATGAAAATTGCCCTTGAATTAGAGTTTCCCGATGAGCAAGCGGCCGCCTTTATGCAACGGCTGCAAAGCTTGCCGGGGCTTACTGCCCGCTTCCTACGCCTACGGCCTGAAGTGCAGGCAAGCGCTGTCGTAGCTGAAGCATCCGGCGAACTCACCGAAGCCGAGCAAAAAGCGTTGCTGTATAAGGTATTTGGCAGCTGGCAATCAGATGTAAGTGGGGATGAGATGGTGCGCCAGATTTACGCTGACCGCCGCGACGAGCCGCGCGAAGTGAATCTATGAGCCGATTTCTACTTGACACGAACATCTGCATTCACTTCATCAATGGACAGTTCAACCTGGCAGCCAAGATTGATAAAGAGGGGCTGCCTAACTGCTTTCTCAGCAGCATCACCATCGCGGAGCTGCTCTACGGCATTGCCAATAGTGCTCCAACGCGCCAGCCCAGAAACCGGCAGAATCTGGCCGAGCTACAACAACTATTCAGCGGGCGTATCCTGACCTTCGAAAGTGCCCTGGAAACCTACGCCGTACAGAAAGCGCACCTGAAAACGATAGGCCGGCTGCAAGGAGATTTCGACATGCTTATTGGGAGCACTGCACTCACACACAACCTCACGCTTGTCACGCGCAACACCCGTCATTTTGCCGACATGCAAGGCATTGTGCTGGAGGATTGGGTGACCGAATACCTGGCAGGACAAACAAGCCTAAGCCAATAGCCTGCCGCCCCGCCAGTCCCGCCCGAGCGAACCCACCGTTTCCCCAGTAGCGTCCGCTCCCGCGCCACCCCCGCCCGCTGCCCGCGCCGCTGAAGAAACAGCAGCTTCTGGCGTAGCTTGCCTAATGCTTAGCAGGGCAGAGCAAACGATGCCTTTCAGTGTCTAAAAAGATGAAGTTTACAACTAAGAAAAAGGTGGCCGTTATCGGTGGAATAGATTTTCCTGAACCGCTTGGTTTAGGGGTTTACAGATATAGAACCTGTTTAGGAAGTAGTCAGGAAGGTATAAAAGAGGAAAGACTCCCACAAAAGCGGGAAATTTGAGGTGCGAACCATCTCCTTC
>NZ_JBEPPC010000010.1:0-112593 GCF_040547115.1 Hymenobacter sp. UYCo722
AGGTACCGTAAACCGTCACTCCTTGCCACGTAGAGGCACCCAACAGAAGCATTGGTAAGTCTCCGGCTCCACAGCTTCTAGTTCACCATAACGGTGGATTTAGCAGGCTCTTCGTCATTGAATTCCTGCAGACCTCTCCCCTTGAACTTCTGTCTTTGGGGTATCTTCCCACTCTGAAGTCTCGGCGACCAACTCAGCGATGCGTTTAAGCTTGGTCGATTCCTTCGCTTGGGGGTGCTCTAGCACAGCCAGTATCGCCCGCAGCCGCTTGCGCAGTTGATACGCCTTGTTTTGGTGCGCTTTGGGCAATTTCAGGGCGGCAGCTAACTCCTGTTCCAGCCGAAGCGTCTTGCGGCGCTCCTGCAGGAGCTGGCTGCTGACGGTTTCCAGTTCGTCCTGAATGCGGTTGCGCTCTTGGCGCATGGCGTCCGTTTGGCTAGCTTGAGGGGTTTGGTGGTAGTAAGCAGTGGCCAGGTCCAGGGCCTGATTGCCAATTGCTACCGGAATGCCGGCGTCATGCAGGGCCGCTTTCGCCCGCTGGATGTGAACGGGCGTCATAATGGGTGACCTTGGGGTCGTTGACATCTGGATGGAGATAAAAGATAACTCAAACTTTTGTCCGGAGTCTGCCCTCGGGTTCAGCTGACGACACTGCCGTTAAACGGGTGACGGTGGGACCTTCCTACCAGGAGTTAGGAAAGAATAGTTTTAATGAGCCAGTCTTCCCCATCACGCTTTACAAGAACGAATCCCTGACTTAAATAGATAGCTTCCAGGTGCAGCTCAAAAGTGGGTTCCTGCAACTGCCGTTTCAGAAACGGCCCGGGGTTCTCATACATATCCCGTACTTCCCGCAACGGAAAAGCAACTTCTTCCAGCAGGGGCATTTTTGTCCTCGTGGCAACGCCGGTCTTTTTGACTGGAATCATCTTGGGGGTTTGTTGACCGGCCAAGTATTCTTCCAGCAGGTACTTCTCTACCAACGCTTTGTAAACCGCACCCGCCGGTTTCTTTACTTTCCCCAGTTGGTGCTGCTTGCCAATGCGCGACAACACAAAATCGACGTATTCCAGGGGATATTCCTTTGCTTCTAATTGCTTCGTGATTTGCTTGATGCTGCGCAGGCTTACCCCTATTAACCGTAATGCCTGAACCCAGGCAGGCTCCTGAATAGGAGCTTTCTCAACATTTTCAGAATGTTGAGAAAGCTCTGTTTTTTCACTCGGCTGGGTACCCTGTACTTCATCAAGCCCATCTGAGCCTGTGTTGGCCGCGTCATAGCCGAACAGGAACTTGATGCGCTGCACCAATTGGTTCTGCCGTTCCAGCTCGTAGGTGAATGGCATGTCGGTGCGCGCCAGTTCCAACTGGGCCCGGTCCAACACCCGCGCTTTGAAGTTGCTAAAGCGGGGATACTCGTTTTCGGCAATGTTGAGCATGAAGCGCAGTTGCTCTGGGGTGACGGTTCGCTGCCCAAAGTCCGAGTATTCTTTAAGCAGCCAGTAAATGCGCACCGAACTGGGACTTTTCAGCTTGCGTAACTCGTCCAGGTCGGCCAGCGTGAAATTGCCGCTCTCGCGCAACTGCAGCAGGTACGGCATGATGAGGGGATTAAATGCTGCTACTATCCCACCCACGTCCCCGTCATAGCCCGCCTTGGCCATCAGCGGGATGTAGTCGTACTTGGGCCGCCGGCGTCGTTTGCGGGTGCCATCTTCGAGTATCTCGATGTACAGCTTAAAGGAGGTGATGTCGTCGCACATCTCGTCCAGCTGCTGGTAAGCCGAACCACCATGCCGCTCAAACAGCAGTTCGCTGACCGGGATAACGTGCTCCTTGAATTCGGTATCGTCCAGACTGATGCGGGCAAGCAGCGCCAGAAACAGGCGCATCTGCAGGGGCACGAAGCTAAAACGCGCGTTGACAAGCGCATTGTGCTGGGCTACTATTTTGTCGGCGTTCTGTTTGAGCGGCTTTTTCATGGGGGATAAGTCGGGGCACTGGAGAGCAATAGCCGTCTATTTCGTCGTAATCTAGCGTCCTTTTTGTAGCAACCTGAGTTCGCGTAGCGTCCTTTTTGTAGCAACCTAGCGTCCTTTCTGTAGCAACTTGGCGGGGTAGCGTCTATTTTGTAGCAACCTGTAATCTATCAGCGTCTATTTTGTAGCAACCTAGCGTCTATTTTGTAGCAACCTAGCGTCCTTTCTGTAGCAACTTGGACTCATAAATTGTTGTTTGTCAATGCGTTCTGGAGCCTGTAATACTAATATTATAATGTGAGTCTAAAAATAACTAGCTAGGGAGTTTTTTTTAAGCGTCTATTTTGTAGCAACCTTATTGGATTAAAAGTCAAAAAAAGCACAAAGCACAAAGAATTTTCAAGGCCGTTGTACTATTTTATACTATGCATTGGTAGTAAATATGTTGCGATTTTATACTAGGCTGAAAACCGTATGTATTGAATTGTTTTTTGCGGGTTCCAATAACGGAAATATTCAATATCTTCAGCAGCTTGAGAAGCTGTTGCCGCTGTAATCGCCCCAGCTACCACCTTGCAATCGCCCCAAGCCGGTCTGTTTGATGACCTCGCAAGCTACAGGGGCTGCAGCTTGCGGTTTGTCTTGAGCAGTTTTTCCAGCACGGGTGCTGGCAGCGTCCGCTGCGCGGCAGGTAACTGCGCCAGGGCGGCTTGCAGAGTATCTTCCAGAAACTGCCGAATCTCGAAGCCGGGCTCCCAGTACTCCGCCTGCTTGAGCTGCAGGTATGTTTGGTCGCGTACGTAGGACCCAAAGGGCACCCAGCGCCCGCTTGGACCGGCCGGTGCAGTTTCCTGCGCCGAGGGGCTTGACATAGTACCGCCGCCAGGAGTCGCAGGCAGCGGGCTGACGGCCCCGAACATCAGCTCGTCGGGGGTTGGGGCAACGGGCTGGGTCAGCGTGCTGCCAAAACGCTTTTTGGGACTTGCGCTCATAGACGGGCGAGGATTTCAGTGGTGAGGTTACGGTAGTCTTCGGCCCCGTTGCTGGTAGGCGCGTAATCAAACAGGTTTTCCTTTTCAATCTGCGCTTCCGACAGCTTGCCATTTTGTCGAATGCTGGCATTCATGAGCAGGGGCCCCGTCACGGCGTTGTCCCGCATGATGGCCACCACGTCGTGGTGCAGCGCGAGGCGGTAGCTGGCCGAGTACTTCGTCAGGAACAGGCCGCCGACCTTCAGGCGGGGATTAAAGTTCTTGCCCATAATGGCGCAGGCATCCAGCAGCGTGGTCAGGCCCTCGTAGCCGTAGAACTCGGGCTGCACGGGGATGAACACCGCGTCACTGGCCACCAGCGCCGCGTAGGTGAGGCTGGTGAGAGCGGGGGGCGTGTCAATCAACACGTAGTCGTAGTCGTTCGCTACCTCTTCCAGCTGGTCGCGCAGGAAAAACTGGTAGGTGGGCTGCTGCCCCAGTATCTTCTCGAGCTGCGTCAGCTCCCGGGCCGACCCGGCCAGTCCCATCCCCTCCCCTACCCCGACGATGATTTGCTTGAGCGTACGCTCGCCTTTGATCACGGTGCCCAAGTTGGTCGCCACTTTGGCGACAAAACTCATGGTCAGGTTGTGCTGCGGGTCGCAGTCCAGAAAAAGCACCCGATGCCCGCGTCGGGCCAGTTCCTGACCGACTGTGAGGGTGGAAGTGGTTTTGCCAACCCCTCCCTTGTGGTTGGCAAAAGTGATAACTTTCATGAGGTAGCAATGACGGTGATGCGGCAATATTACAACGGCTGAGGCAAACGAGCACACTCCATATACTGAACACACTCCATATACTGAAATTATACAACATTCTCAGTATGTTGAGAACACTCGATGTATTGGATACATTGCGAGCATAATTTCATAAATCAGTGTGTTTTGCGTGACCATATCAGCATCAGAGGGTACTCAGATTATTAAGAATGCTGAGCATATCAAGTGAATAGCTCACTCCGGAGCACTTTATGCTTGCTGTGCATGCCCAGAATGTTGAATATGCCCAAGATGCTAAGTGCTGAGTTCCAGCATCTGGAATGCAACCCGAATGCCGTGACGCTACTGCAACCAACATTTCATCGAGCGGCCACGGGGGGGCAGAGTTGTGGCCTTTTCCAACGCGCAGCGTCCTCAAGCACCTTTCAACTGGTGATGGCTTAGCCGGGTGAGCGGGTCCGGCGCGGCGGGGCCGCATGGTCGAATTCAAGGTTGCGAGTGCTTCCTCAAAAGTCGAATGCAATGCCATTTTTGGCGGGCGATGCTCCACGCCATTACTTTAGGCCCCAAACCCCATCGCGATTGAAGCAGGAAGGAGAGAGAGAAGACGTCTATTTCTACTAATGTGCCACCCAAAAACAAGAGGAGCATCGGGCCTGACTGTCTTACCTATGGCAAGTAATTCACGGCTGACCCCATACGTTTGGCCAGTGAAAACGTATCGCCCACATGAAGGCCTTACTCGCCCAGCAGCAGCGTACCGAGTGGGGGCCATCGCGGCAGCTGCCACAGCCACGGTCGACTTTGTTAAAACCGCACCAACAGCTGAACTACTCGAAGGCGGCTGTTTCCTGGTCCGGCCAGAAATGATTTTTAGTCAGCCACCACGTCGATTAACACAGTGCCTAACAGCCGAACGTCGACCACAATTATTATAATTATTTTAAGGCATCAATAACCGCGCGCCCTAATTATTACTCATAGTATTCCATATAATTTTTATTTGTTTATTATGTTCAAAATCAACGCTATAAGATACTTTAAAGCAAAGAATATGGGTTTCATGTTGCTTAAATCATAAACACATGATTATTAATAATATAGGCAAACTTAGGTTCCATAAGTAAGTCTTATGGTGCCTAAAATATTGATAGCCAATATTTAACAGTGGTGATTTTTAGATTTATCCGTGATAGAGGCAATAAAGAATTACATAAAAGCGGCCAATTTATACAGGCTCCTTCGCATTGGTTACAGGGTGGAATTGTGATTAGCCCGACGCTAATGAGCGAAGTGGGCCTTCTTATAGCAGCGAGGGTGTAAAATTACTGTAAGCTGTTCCGGGGCAGGTCCAGAAAGCCATAACTTATTGACCCTGTAAGTCTTGCAGCCCACTTAGCTAATTAGCCCAGCATATAGGGTTCAGAAAGACAATCCAAAAACAAACAGCCATTTGGTTTATTGCACCTAGCTTTTTGGGCCGCATGAAAATGGCATTTGCTTAAAATTCAACGACATATTATATATGATATGTCCTTAGAGTAAGTTTGACTCCTTGCTGCTATAAGAAGGCCTTTTAACCGGCGGGTCGTCATTTGCCGCCGCTTACCTGTGTGTGGCCTGCATCACGCGCTCGGCGACCGCTTTACCAACTTCCAGCCGCTTGATTATTGCCATTACCTCGGGGGTAGGGTCCAAGAGGCCATATTCTAAATCAGCGCGCAGCGCGGCCGCCACTTTGCCAACGTATGCATAGCCTTCGGCCAGGTAGCGCGCCGCTTCGCAGTAGATGGGCGGGTCGAGGTCCGGGGCCAGCACCGAGCGGGCCACGCGCTGGGCGAGCCGGACCAGGTCGGCGTGGTCGAGGCAGATACCGTTACTGTTTTCCCACAGTTCGGGCTGGTACTCGTGGAATACTTCGGACCATACCTCCATGGCCGGGGGGAGGAAGTAGTGCTGAAGCTGTTCCGCCAGCCAGAGCACGGCCTGCGCATGCTGGCCAGGCGTGGCCCAGCGGTAGGGGATGGCGTGGCCCTCAGGGCGCGCCAGGTCAGCGGTAACGGGTTGCATAGGGACGAGGTGGAATGAGTAAGGAAGAAAACAGGGTTATTTTCCGGCGCCCTGGTGGGCATTCCCGGCCTTGACCCCCGCGTACTGCTTCGCCGCCAGGACGGCTTCCAGGGGCTTGCTCACCACGTCCAGGCGGCCTTCGCGGGTCGAGCCCTCGACTGTTTCGGAATACACGGCCCGGGCCTGGCGCCCCTCCCAGAGGAGCTGGTGGGGGCCCTGAGCCCGGCCGGGGCCGAACAGGCGGGTGGCCTCTGACTGGAGCACGGCCGGGTCGCCCTGGGCCATGAAGGCAAAGAAGTGGCCGTCCAGAAAGGTGTAGTACTGGTCGGGTACCCGCGCCCGGTGCCGGCTAAACCAGCCGGTGGGGGCCCCGGACGAGTAGCTCTGCAGCGGAACGCCCGTGTCGGGCGGCGCTAAGTGCAGCCGGGGAAAAGCCCGCAGGGGCTCGCCGAACCGGTGACCCGCGATGCCGTTGAGCGAATCCACCCGGTGGCCGAAGGGAAACGCCGGGGGCGGGGGCGTGGCCGCGGGGGCCGCCCCGGCCGCAGTGGTCGGGTTCGGCGGCGCGCAACCGGGGAGCAGCAGCCCGGGGGCGAGCAACAAAAGCGCGAGCAGGTGAGCGGGGGGGCGGGAGAGGCGCGGCATGGGCGAATGAAAGCGGGGGGTGGACAGCGGGACCTACCGACGCCGGGGGTCGTCGGCGGGGTCGTGGCCGGCCGGCACGCCGCGGGCGCGGTCCAGCGCCGCCACCCGCGCGAGCAGGTCCGCACGGGCCTGGTCGGAGTCCGTGCCGTCGGCCTCGCGCGGGGCCGGGGCCTTGGACCACCCGAACTGTTCGGCCTCGGCGTAGCGCCGGGCCACCCCCGCGACCAGCCGGTACATCGCGGGGCCGCCCGCCCGCGGGTCGGCTTCGAGTTCGGCCAGGGCGCGGAAGACTTCCTGCGGGCAGTGCATCGGCTGCCGGCCGAAATAGAGCTTGCGCGGCCCGTGGCCCGCCCGGGCGTGGACGACGGCCGGCAGGGCGTCCATATGGTCCGCCACGCGGTCCAGCTGGTACGCGTCGATGCCGACGCTGTCCGATGTCGCCCACAGGTCGGGTTGCAGGGCCTCCAACGCGCCGGCCCACGTCCCTTTGAGCACGGGGGGAAACCGTGCCGCCAACTCCTCCCAGACGTATTCCTTGACCTGGGCGCGTTGTTCGGGCGTCGCTTGCGCGAAGGAGATGCGCTGGGGAACGGGGGCTGGCAGGGGAGGGGGAATGGATTTCATGGAAAAGGCGGAGGTGAAGGTCGGGAAGGGCCGAAAGCGCACATCAACTGCAATATGCAGCATAATGGCTGATTATTATGACATATAATAGTGTATAATTCAGCATAATTGTAGTAAAATACACATTTTCAGTCCGGTAGTTTTGCATAGTTTCCTGCACGGCTATGTATTTTGCTAAAAACTTGCGCTTTCTACGGCGTCGGGCCGAACTTTCCCAGTCCGCGCTGGCCGACAAGCTCTCGACCGACTATAATACGATTAGCCGCTACGAAAACGGCAAATCGACCCCCAAGCTAGAGGCACTCACCAAGCTGAGCCAGCTCTTTCGCGTCGGCATTGACGCGTTGCGCAGCCACGACCTAACCCAGCAACCAAGCGTCATGCCGGACCGGTCGCCACTTGGGGAACGCCGGGAAGAGGAAAACCTTCCCCGACCCGCCCAGCATCCGCTGCTGGTGTCGGTGGAGTTGGACGGCACCGCCTCCAGCTTGGAACGGGCCGTCGCGCGGCTGACGGCGATTAACAAGGTCGTGGCTGGCACAAACTAACCGGCACCCGTTGCAACGCGGCCACGTACTTGGGATAATTCAGGTTTCGCCGATAGCTTTAGAAGGCTAATGTGTATATTCCTGCCAGGGTATGGAGCCAAGTGCGAACGCAGCTTTTTATCAACTAAAGCTGGTCCAGCTTATCCATTTCTTGCTGTACCTCCGCCAATAACTGCTGCTCCGAGGGCAGGTACAGCTGGTACTTGCTGGCCACAATGGTCTGGTTGTCGACCGGCAGGCGGATTTTTACCACTGCGTCGTTTTTATCAGCGCAGAGCAGGATACCGATGGTTGGATTTTCGTGGGGCAGCTTTTCCAGACGATCGTAGTAGTTGACGTACATCTGAAGTTGGCCTAGGTCCTGATGAGTGAGTTAGTCGGTTTTGATTTCGACCAGCACGAAGCACTGCAACAGTCGGTTGTAGAATAGGGGTTCCGCACCAAATTTCGAGGTTTTTGAGCTGTTTTTACCTTAGACCAGCTGCTTTAGAAGGTGCTTTCAGCAGCTATGCCCAGTGGAAGCATAATGAAGAGCGGATTTTGTTGTCGGCTGAAACTGGCAACCCGTCGAACAGGCCAAAAACCGCGAAATTTGGTGCGGAAGCCCTAGTTGTAGAACACTAAGTCCACGAAGAAGTCGTCGCCGTCTAGGTGCAGCCGCTGCTGCCGGGCCACAAAGCTGAACCCGTTGCCCAGTTTCAGCAGAAACGCCTGCAGGTGCGTTATCAAAGCGGTTTCCAGGTCGCGCTCATAATAAGCCGCTTCGCGCTTCAGGCCCAAAAACTCCAGCACGATCGGGTCCTTGATGATGTCGCGGGCTACCGTGGGTGGTTTCTCCTGCCGGGCCACGGCGGCCACGTCGTGGCTCAGCAGCAGGCGCTCGATGAGTTGGCTGTTGACCTGCCGCTCCAGCTGCCGGGCTGACCAGTTGTTTTTGGCTGCTTCGGCCAAATAAAATTCCCGCTTGTCAGGGTTGTCGAGGCTGATAAGCGTTTTGTAGTGCGTCCATCTCAATTGCGTCCGCAGTGCGGACGCAATGGGAAACGTGCGGTAAAACTGGCGGTAACGTTCCAGTTGCCGCCCCGAAAAGCCGCTGCCAAACTGCGGCTGCAGCTCCGCTGCCAAGCCCTTGATGCTCTCCAAGCCAACGCAGCACCGTCGCAAAAAAGGCAGCCGACTAAGTGCTTCGAATAGGACCAATGGGGTTCGAAAAACCTGATTAAAAAGTGTTCTGCAAACCAGCGTTAGCGGCCCCGGTGGAGTAGGGAAGGGACCCATTCGAAAAAGAGTAGTTTCTCGTATGGAACCGCTCTTCATAAGCCTTACCAGTTCCGGACTATTCTTTCGCCGGTGCGCCGGGTCTGGCTTCGGTTTGGCTCTTCAGGGCTGCCGTCACGGCATCGAGCCGACGGACCAATTCCTCGTTCGAGGGAAAGAAGGGTCGCAACTCGCTGGGCAACGTATCGGTGTAAGTGTACGTGGCCACTCCGATGGGCTTATTCACGTCGCGCAGCGCAAACTCGACCACCGTGCGGTTTTTACTCTGGCAGATGATGATGCCAATGCTGGGCTGCTCGTGGGGCTTGCGCACGGTTTGGTTCAGCACCGAGAGGTAGAAGTTCATCTTGCCCGCGTACTCGGGCCGGAATTCGTCAATCTTGAGTTCCACGGCTACCAGGCACTGCAGTTCGCGGTGAAAGAGCAGCAAATCGATGAAGTACTCCTGCCCGGCCAGTTCCAGTCGGTACTGGTTGCTGATAAATGTAAAATCCCCGCCCATCTCGCTCAGAAAGCGCCGCACGTTGGCGAGCAAAGCTTGTTCCAGCTCGTATTCGGAGTGGGGCACGCTCAGCTCCAGGAAATCAAAGAGGTACTCATCCTTGAGGGCGAGCACCGCCGACGACTGCGACGGGCCGGGAAGGGTCTGCTCGAAATTGTGTTGGGCCGTCAACGTGCGCTGGTATGCCTGGGCCTTGAATTGCTGGAGCAGGGTGGCCTTGGTCCAGTGGTATTGCCGCGCCTGGGTGACGTAGAACAAGCGCTCGTGGGCCGACTGACTTTTTTCTAGGATGACTACGTTCAGGCTCCAGCCTAATTCTCGCACCAGCGGTGCGAGAACTTCGTCGTCGGCGTACGCTAGGTAAAAGGCACGCATGCGCCACAGGTTAGAGGCCGAAAAGCCGCTGAGCCCCGCAAATTCGGTCTGCAAGTCGTGGGCCAGGGTTTCGACAATGCCCTTGCCCCAGCCGGCGTGCTGCTGGCGGTCGGCAATTAAGCGACCCAGGTCCCAGTAAAGCTGCAGCTGCTCGCGGTTGACCAGTTGCAAGGCCTGGTACTGGGCTTCTCGCACGCGCTGCGTAATGGCCGTTAGAAACTGGGGGTAGTCGGAAGGAACGAAACTCATGGGCAACAACGGAAAGAAGTAGGGCCCCGCGTGGCATGCGCGTACGACTCAGGATAAGCCGCAAGTTCGGGTGCCGGACGGAGAAAGTTGCCCGCGCTTCCTCCGCTACCGCCGGCCGGGTTAGAAACGCGGTGGCCTCGTCGACCAGGTACCACTTTCGCAATCCCAGATTAGTACCGATAATAGTTCATTGTCGGTACTAGGTCTTAAGGTCTTCCTCCGGCAACCATTCCTTGGTTCGAGCCCAATATGCCTCACAAAAACCCTCTTCACATCTTGTGATGGCAACTTATCCACTTAAATTGTAAGCTTAGAATAGAAATTTCAAGGTAAAAGAATAGGCTCTTCAACAAGCAATTGGTCTTGACTATTTATAATCTCGATTTGATATCTGTTGCCTAGTTCATCAGAATAAACGATTTGGCACCTAAACGAAGTTAAATTCATATTAGCCTGATTTTTTGGACTTAGCATAATATTAAATTCCCTATCTTTTTCAACTATGAGCGGCAGCCTCGTGATATTAGCAGTAACATCGGATTCACCTAATACCACCTCAATACTCTCTACTTTAGCACGTCCATTACCATTATTCATTAACGTTATAGTCTTTCCTTGTGGGTTACTCATTGCCCTGCCAAAATGGAAGCGTGGAATAACAGACAAGCGCAGTTTGGTTTTCTCCAAGTGCAATAATTCCGCGGAAATATTTGCACCGGCTTCCGCTTGCTGCTGTGATTCAGCCTGCTCAATTCCCCTTAGTTTTCGTAGCGCTTTAAACTGAGTATCTTCCTCATGCGCTCTCATTTCGAAATCATTAGGCCAATTTATCGCAGCTTTTCGCCTGATAACTTTGAATTCATTTTCAGGAATGTCTTCTGGCTTCGCTTTTTGTAATTGTGCTACAGCTTTGCGCTGCGTAGTGACATAATGAAGCTGCATATCAAAATCATCAGGCCATTCTATAGCGCTTCTTTTACGTATTATTTCGTCCGTGTTAGAATAATCATCAGATCTTTCAGCTATCACCTTCTTTTCCGCAACTGCCTCTACTTTTTCTTTAACTGTTGCATTGGGCAAAGACGCTATCAAAGACTTGATATGCACGTGGAAAGAGCTCGGTTGCTCAGGTTTAATTTTGAGCACTTTACCAGCATCTTCCACAAACTGCATAAGCTGTGCCTCTTCGTAGGCATTCAGCGCATTTATGCCCGATAGTGGTCCTTTCAAAATCTCGGGACCTTTTTTGTCTATCAGAAGAGGTATCATAGGGCTATTCGCACCCCATCTTGCACCAAGCTCGAAAAGAGTGTAGTGCGAACTCATGCTATCACTCGACACAAGGCCAATTAGCAACTCACATTCATAAATCTCTATCTGTAATTGGGCATCAGTGCTAGTACCTCCTGGCAGTCGATATCCATCAACACTTGTACATCGGATTTCTTCAACCTTCAGGTTTAGAGCCGATCTTATCAATTGAATTAATTGTTTTGCCTGCTCAACATTTTGGCTACTATGACTTATGAAAACTCTTATACCCTTGCGTTTAGACGCTTTCTGACTTCTTGGCTTAGAAGGACTCATTTTCTCTCCCTTGTTCTCGTAGTAGAATTGCCGACCATGAACATTGAGGCCAACGTTGCCGAAATTATAGGGACTGGTACCCATATAATCGAGCCGCTCTATAAGCCCCTTACTGTCCAGATAGTCTACAGCATCGTTAATATCACGCGCGCTTAATTGCGTGGTAATCTGGATAGTGTTCCCATCGAAGGATGGTCCGTCCCCTCTATCCTTCTCGAATAGTACAACAGCAACTCGTAAAGCATTAATTTCAATCGGGCTCGGCACAGTAGTAAACGATTTAAATTGACAAAGAATTAAAGTAAACTGGATGCACAATCGGGGGCAGAAAATAAGACAGGCCGTTCCCAGCAGGGTAACGGACTTCTGGTGGATCTTCTTGGTACCACCAAAACGGTCTCCACCTATGTGCGTTGAATCATTTACTTATAAGAGAGTCGAATAGAGATGCAATATAGGGTCTATACACTTCCGGCCTGAGAGAGCCAGTTGGCAGTAGAAAAGCATATTTTCACTACCGTGTACCTCACAGAAGATTGTAGGCCTTCGGGCACAAGATTATACTCGTTTTGAAGAGTATTGCTCACGCGATAATAAGAAACATAACAGGTAGCGGAAGTGACCATGTTAAATAGAATTGGTTCGCAAAAGCAGGGCTATAGTCACTTTAAGAACGTCCTCTTGAATGATGTCTTAGGCGAAGCTGACAACGTCTAACGGGCTATTAAAAAACGCTACTGTTACTCGACTATTAACTCAGCAAGCTGCCATCGAAGTAAATTAGAATTTTATGTTCTGTAAATGAGGGTCTTAAGTTTCTCACAAACCTAGTTTTTGTGCTGCATTATGTTGCCGTACATTATCCAGACGAGTGTAACGGCGAATCATCTCACTCGTCTTGTGCTTCGTCTGATTCATAACCTCTGAATCATCAGCGCCAGCCAGCTTGGCCACGGTAACAAACGATGCCCTAAGTGAGTGAGCCGAATACTTTGGCCCCAAGTACCGCTGCACAATCAAGTTCAAGTGCTTATCGGTCAACCTCCGCTCAGTTAGCCGTTCACCCTTGCGAAATGAAACGAACACCGGCCCCGTTGTGCGCTCAAGCCGTTTTATCCAAGCCTCCAACGTGCGAATGGGGCACAACTTAAAATCTGGCGAATAGAAAATAGCCTTTTCCTCAGCCGCGCTATACTGGTTGGTCTTGCTCTTGGCTAAGTTGACAATTAGTCCTTCCTCAGAAAACGACAAGTCCTCAATATTCAGTGCTGCCAACTCCGACCGTCGAAAGGCCCCGGTAAAACCAAGCAGCATAATTACCCGGTCACGAAGCCCTGCCAGCGTTTTGCCATCAATGCTTTTCACCGTGCGCTTAAAATTAGCCAGGGTAAACGCCGGGGCCTGTTTCTGCCGCACGCCCTTGACCCGGGCAATGCCTTCCATAAGTACCTTGAATTTCTTGTCATCCGTGGGCGAGTCAATTCCGCGCAACACATGGGCCTTTGCCACGGCCGCGCAGTGCCGCTGGATAGTCGCGACCTTCTTGTCAGTCTCAGCTAGGTGCGTCACGAATCCCGCCAGCGTATCCACTGAAGCTGGCAGTGGGTCCAGTCCATGCTCATCGCACCAGAGTCCGAAACGCTTCCAATCGCCAGCGTAAGCTTTCACCGTGTTGGCCGCTCCGCTTAGCCCGACCTCGATGTAGCGCGAGGTGTGCTCGGCTAGTTGCACCAGCGCCGGCGACAAGGTACCGTGAATCGAGAGTTCGGACGACTTTTCCATGCGACCTATATATAAAGGAGTAAAACGCGACTTTGACTGCCAAATATAATCAGAATATTTAAGGGGCGATAAGAGAAGGTTATCGGACCTTATTGTAACGATTGATAAGTAAACGTTATCAGTCGTTATAGTAAAAAATGTCCCTGTCTTGTTTTTCTCAGCTTAGGTATCATAAGTAAGAGGTATGAAACCTAAGTTTTCAATTCAGTGACCACGCGGGATGGATGCGTTCGACGCATCTATATAGTATAGGTGTGGTGAGACATGCCTCTTAACTTGTCTTGATTAACAGCTCAAAATATGGAACCGAATCGAAGCGCACAAAACAGTGTTACATTAAGCTACTTGATTAGCTGACAATGAAAATAGTTTACGAAACCCCCAACCTGACCATTCAGCATGATACGGTCAACGCTTGTCTGTTCCTGACGTGGCGGGGCCAGAACCCGACCAAGCTCATCAAAGCCACCAGCGAAATCATCTTACAGCAGATACAATTGACGCGAAGCACCAACTTGCTCAATGATGCTAGCCTAGACCTGGATGGCTGGGGCGAATTTGTTTCCTGGTTCGGGCATGAGCTTTTCCCGAAATTAACAGCAACCGGTATTCAGGCCATCGCCTGGGTGCTGCCCCACAACCTGCGGGCCTTGGCAGATACTAAAAATGTGCTGAACCTTATCGAACACTCACCCGACTACCGGCCCGATTGTCCTGAGACAAATACGTTTGGCGACGTAGATTCTGCGTACCGGTGGCTGCAACAGTTGGCCGCTAGCCGCTAGTGGTAATCTAACCGCTAGCTCAAGTGTAATCAAAGTCGCAGAGCAACCAGGACGTGGGCAAGACATCGCGGATGCCAATACCTGTGTTCGGCTTAAAACACCAGGCATTCGGGGCGATTGGGCCATTCCTCGGTGAAGGACGGCGAGCTGCCCGTAACTCCTTCGGCTTTGCGCATCGAAGGCCAACAGCACTACTGAGGTGGTCTAGTCGAGGCGCACAGAAGCAGGACGTATATTTCCTGAGTCATGACCGCAAAAAAGAGCCAGACCACGCCGGATAAGCGGCGCAAATACGACGATGCATTCAAAGCCGAGGCGTTGCGCTTGGCAACCGAAAGCCGGAGCACGCAGGCGGCGGCGCAGCAACTGGGCATCAGCCCCAAGTTGCTCTACCGGTGGCAGCAAGCGCAGCTCGTGGCTGAAGTAGGCAGTGTCGAGGTGGCGCGTGACCCGGAAGTGCGCGCCCTGCGGGCCCGTCTGAAGCGGGCCGAACAGGAGCTCGATATTTAAAAAAAAGCCTTGGTCATCTTCGGCCAGCCGACCCGGTGAGCGCCTACCAGCACATCGCCCAGCGCCAGGCCCAAGTGCCGGTGCGCCAGCTTTGCTACGCGTTACACGTGGCCCCCAGCGCCTACTACGCGTGGCAGTGGCGTCAACTGCCCGCCCCGGAACCCGCTTGGCAAGTAGCTGTCCGGACAGAATTTAAGTGGCATTCCGCCCGCTATGGCACCCGTCGGTTGCGGGCCGAACTGCAGGCCCAAGGCCACGTGGTGGGCCGCTGGCGCATTCGACGGACGCTGGCCGCCGCCGGGCTGCGTGCCCAGCAGCCCCGCTCGTTTGTGCCCCGCACCACCGACTCCGACCCCAACGTGCGGGCGGCTCCCAACCGCTTGCTGGGCCAACCGGCCCCCACCGCCCCGAATCAGGTGTGGGTGGGCGACATCACCTACTTGCCTAAACAGGGCGGCGGGTGGCTGTACCTGGCCACCTGGCTGGACCGCTACTCGCGCAAGGTGGTCGGCTGGGACGTGCGCGAATCCATGCCCGAAGACCTGGTCAGCGAGGCGCTCCGCCGCGCCCTGTCCGTGCGTCAGCCAGCAGCTGGGCTGGTGGTCCATTCCGACCAGGGCAGCCAGTACGCCGCGACCAACTTCAAGGCCTTAGTGGCGCGCCACGAGGCGGTGCAAAGCATGAGCCGCCGAGGAAATTGCTACGATAATGCCCACGCCGAATCCTTTTGGAGTCGGCTCAAAACCGAACTACTCGACGGCGGCAGCTTCCGCAATCTCACGGAAGCGCGGCTGGAAATCAGCCATTATCTAGCCTATTACAACGCCGAGCGCCGGCATTCGGCCCTCGGTTATCTCGCCCCCAATCACTTCGAAACCCAATTGCAAACCACGTCCCAATTGTGCCCGGCTTAGCTGGACCACCTCACTACACGCCCACCGGCATGCAGGACTACGAAGTGCCTCGTCCCCTCACGACCGAGGAGGTCGTAGGCGTGGTGGCCGACTACCGCCGGGCCGCCGAGCGTGCCCGGGAAGCAGTCTCCGACGGCGTGGATATGCACGCGGCCTTCGGCTACCTGCCCAATCAGTTTCTGGTGAACGGGGCCAACCACCGCACCGACCAATAGGGCGGCTCGATTGAAAACCGCAGCCGCTTCCCGCTGGAGGTAACGCGGGCCCTGGTGGACCTGTGGGGTCCTGACCTAGTAGGCACCAAGCTCTCGCCCTCTATTGCCTACAACAACATGGTGGACAGTAACCCGCAGGTGCTGTACAGCTACCTCATTGGCGAGCTCAACAAGCTGTCGCTGGCCTACCTGCACCTAACGCATCCCCTATTTCCGCTCACCGATTACCCGACCTCCCCCACCGACGTGATAGCATTGCGCCGGCCGCCATCGACGAATACGTGCGGACTTACTCCGCGTCGGGGACTATCAGCGCCGGGTTTGAGTGGTACCGGCCCTTCGCCATTAACGCTGAGCAGAACCACGCCAAAGCGGCCACCAGGCTGACCATGCCCGTGCTGGCGCTGGGCGGCGACCACGGCATTGGGACCTTTATCCTGCCGCTGGTGCAGGCCGTAGCGGAACACATAGGGAAGCAGCCTGCCCAATTGCGGCCACTGGTTGGCGGAGGAAGCCCCCGCCTACTTACTGGAGAAGCTGTTCGCCTTTTTGCCCTGACGTTACGCCGGCGGGAGAAGTGTCAACTTTTTTCAGGACAAGACACCGGTCAAGCATAAGCCGGTTCTGGGCAGAAGTCGTTTTGGCAGGTGCCGCAAATGGGACCTGGGCGAAGGGCAAGCCGTTCGGCCCCATTTGCGGCACCTGCTAAAACGATTTCTGGCCGGCGGGCCGCAACACCACCTCGTTCACGTCCACGTCGGAGGGCTGCTCTACGGCGTAGGCGACGGCGCGGGCAATGGCCTCGGCGGGCAGCAAGTGAATGCGAAACTGCTCCACGGCCGCCTGCTTAAGGACGGGGTCCGAAATGGTGTTGGGCAATTCCGATTCGGTCGCGCCCGGCGCTATTAAGGTCACCCGGATGCGGGGACTCACTTCCTGGCGCAGGCCCTCCGTCAGGGCCCGCACGGCGTGCTTGGTGGCGCTGTACACGCTGGACGTAGGCCCCACCCAGCGGTCGGCCACCGACGTGATGTGCACAAAGTGCCCAGCGTCTTGGGCCTGGAACACAGGCAGAGCGGCGGCAATGCCGTAGAGCACGCCCTTCAGGTTCACGTCCACCATCTGGTCCCACTCGGCTACTTTGAGGTTTCCCAGCAGGGAAAGCGGCATCAGGCCGGCATTGCTGACGAGTACATCCACGCGCCCGAACTGGGCCTGCGCAAAGGCGATAAAGCCGACCACTTGCTCTTGGCGGGTCACGTCGAGCGTGGTGCAGCGGGCTTCGCCCCCGGCGGCGGTTATCTCGGCCACGAGGGCTTCGAGTTTGTCTGTGCGGCGAGCCCCGACCACGATTTTGGCCCCTTTCGCGGCCAAGTACCGGGCGGTGGCTTCGCCGATGCCGCTGCTGGCCCCGGTGATGGCAATGACTTTACCGACGATGTTTTCTGGTTGAGTGGCCATGAAAAGGAAGAAAAATGGGGATGTTAAATGAAATAAAACGGGCAGTAAGGGGCCCGGCAAAGCCGTTTAAAATGGCCCGCTGCGTGGCAAAAAGGAAGAAATTATGGCCCACCACCGGGCGGGAGCAAGCGGGCGGCCGGTGCAGCGACGGGCGGGCTAAAGGGTCGGGGCCGGCTCGCTCGCTGTCAGCAGGTGGTCGTACCCAATGATGCGGAACATGCGGGCGGTCTGGGCTTCGGCCACCGCGTTGACGGCTTCCGCGCCGTAATCCGAATAGTCCACCGTGGTGCGGCGGGGACGCTGCCCGGCCGGCAGGGCCAGCACGCGGGCAATCTCGTCGGCCACGCCCTGCACCGGCACCTCTTGGTCAGGCCGGAACAAGCGCTGCAGGGACGCATCCCCATTATCAAAATCGGCTTGCAGGCGCGCATAAGCTGCCACAGTGGCCGCGTCCTTAGCAAATTCGGCCGCCTTGAAGTGGTCAGTGCCGCTGGTGAACACGCCGGGCATGAGGATGGTGGTTTCGATACCGAAGCGGCCCACCTCGTAGGCCGTGGCTTCGGCCAGGGCGTCGAGGGCGGTTTTGCCCACCACATAGGGTGCCATAAAGGGGTAACAGATGCGCGAGATGCCGCTGCCCACGTACAGCAGCAGGCCCGCGCCCTGGTCCCGCAGTACCGGCAGCGCGGCCCGGTTGAGGCGGTGGGCCCCGAGTACGTTGGTATTGAGCGAGCTGGCGAGCTGCTCGGGCGTAAAGGCTTCGCTGAAGCCGATGAACAGGTGAGCGGCGTTGTGCACCACCACGTCGAGCCGGCCGTGGTCGGCCACGACTTGGGCCACGGCCGCCCGGCAGGAGTGCTCGTGCAGAATGTCCAGGTCCACGACGGTTACGTCGGTCCCGTGCTCGGCGGCGTAAGCGTGCAGGTGGGCGGCACGGGCTTGGCTGCGGCCCTGCGGGTCGCGGATGCCGGCGTACACGGCATAACCGGCGCGCAGCAGGGTTTGGGCGGTGTGCAGGCCCATACCCGAGCCCGCGCCCGAAATTAGGACGGTGGTAGCGCGCGGATAGGCCACGCGCGGGGCGGTAAACTCCGTTGCTGGGTTCATAAAACAAGAAAAAATAAGGTGAAGCCGAGGCGTTCGTGCCCGCCCAAAACAGCTCGGGCCGGCCCAGCGTCGGGCCGCGAAAACCAGGCAGCGGGCGGCCGCGCCGCTGGCCTGGTCAGGTGGTCGTTTTCGGAAGTTTCTTCCTTCTGAGCAGTTGATTAGCGGATGGGATGGGCTCCGGTGCCTCGGCGCTACAAAGGTAGCCGGGCCCCTGAAGGCCAGGCTTACGCCAGTCAATCCACTTCTTGCGCGATTCAAACCAAGCGGCGAAAAGGCCCTGGCCGGGTGGCTTAGGCTAGCCTTGGGCGGCCCGCACGTTGCGCGGGGTGGTGCCGATGTGCTTGCGGAAGAAGTTGTTGAAATGGGCCGGCTCTTCGAAGCCCAGGCAGTAGCTGATGAGGCTGATGGGCCAGTCGGTGTAGCGCAGCAGGCTTTGCGCTTCCAGGGCGAAGCGCTCGGCCAGCAGCACAGTGGTGGTTTTACCGGTCACCTCCTTCAGGGCCCGGTTGAGGTGGTTGACGTGCACGGCCAGCTGGTCAGCGTAGGCGGCCGCCGCGCGCAGGCGCACGCGCTGGCGGGGCGACTCGATGGGAAACTGCCGCTCCAGCAGTTCGGTGAACAGCGAGGCCAGGCGGGTGGCCGCATTGCTCTCGCGGTAGAGGGTGGTGATGGGTTGCAGGCGCTGGGCGCTGTGAATCAGCTCCAGCACGTAGGCCCGCAGCAAGTCGTACTTGTAGCTGTAATCCGAGGCCAGCTCGGTGAACATCTTCTCGAACAGGACGGTGGTGGCCGTCACTTGCGTCTCGTCCAAAAAGAAAACCGGCTGGCCGCCGGGCCGAAATACCGGGAAATCGGCGAGCCGGCTGCCCAGGTAGCGTTGCAAAAACGCCTCGGTGAAGATGCAGAAAAAGCCGCCCTGCTCGTCGCTGCGCGGCTCCCACTGGTAGGGAACTAGTGGCGTGGCAAATAGCAGCGCGTTGCGCTCGACGGCGATGCTCTTATCGGCATAGTGGTAGGTATTCTGCCCCTGGATAAGGCTGATTTTGTAGAAATCCTTGCGCGAGTAGGGCACCGGCCGGGCCGCATGGCCGACGAAATCGGCCAGCCGAAACACGTTGAAATGCCCAATGTCCTGTTGCAGGTTGTCGGGCAGCCAGTTCAGCTTGCTTTGGTAAAAGTCGGCGAGGGAGAGGGTCGTCATGGCGTGGCCTTAGGTGAACGGCTGGCGGTAGAGCACCATGCCCGCGTGGTAGAGCACATCGGCGCGAAACTCGCCATCGGCCGTGAAGCCGGTGTCGTCGCGGTAGTCGATGTGGTTACCTTTCACCCAGTAGCGGCCCTGATAAGCTGACTGCCGGGAGCCTCTGGCTTCGTCGTAGCGGCCATTGGGCAGCAGCTCGTGGCGGATATACCCGTCCTGGGTCACCCACAGGCCCACGTAAGGGTGCTCTGCGCCGGGCTGATTATCGGGGGCCGACGGACCGGCTGGAGAAGCATTCATGGGAGCAGCGGTTGAGGACGGCAAAGGTCGGGGGCGCAAATGGGAACATACTTGCGTTAGGCAAGCCACTACTTGCGCAAATCAAATAAAATGCGCTAGGCCGTTCATCGTACACTCCTGCCATGTGGCTCTTGGCACTTGCCCTAGTAAAAGAAAGAGCCCCGGTAGGTCTGCTTAATCCTATGTTTTGGCTGCGGCCTAACTTGTAGGAGCCAGCAGCGACAGGAAGAAATAAGATGGATTAACGTAAAGGGCCATTCGAGCCCATCTAAAATGATAATCTCCATCCTATTTCAGGGTGACACTGGACAGTTCCCAATTGCCTCGGAGCCTGTATTAGGATTGAGAATTGCTACCTGGAAAGCGCGGCGGTTGCTTGTTTTTTCTTCACCTACCTCATGCCCCCATGAATCAACTAGCAACTATTGTCGGCATTGACGTTAGCAAAGCCACCCTAACTGCTCGTGCGCTGCTATTTGTTTGGGAAAAATGACTGAGTCTATAACTCGTACTGCTATCCTGTGCAACTGGTTAAAAAAGAAGCAGCCCCGACCATGTGACCGGGTCGAGGCTACACAGGATGAACCCGAAGGCACTCCTTTAGGAAGACTAAAAATACAGAAATCTTACCCAACAGGCCACCCTTTTATCACCTTATCTGGGGCGTGGCCCAGGTAGCGCGTTAAATGCGGCCGCCCCCGTTGGCCACGAGTTGCTGGCCGTTTACCCAGCCGCCGTCGGGGCCGGCGAGGAAGGAGACAAAGCTGGCAATGTCCTCTGGCTCGCCCCAGCGGCCCAGCGCAATGGCCCCGTTGATGCGGTCCACTTCGGTAGGGGGTATCTCCCGCATAATCGCCGGCGTGCGGGTCGGGCCGGGCAATACGCTGTTGACCGAAATCTGCCGCGAGCCCAGCTCCAGCGCCAGAATCTCGGTGAGCACCCGGCCCGCCGCTTTGCTGGAGGCGTACCCGCCGAGGCCCGCGGCGGGGTAAAGGGTGGAGGAAGAAGATATCTGGATGATGCGGCCGCCGTCGCGCACGTGCCGCGCCGCCTGTTGCAGCACAAAAAACAGCCCCTTGTGATTCACGGCGTTGAGGCGGTCAAAGTCCGCCTCGGTGATGTCGGTGATGGGGGGGCCAACGAGGGCGACGCCGGCATTGGCCACCACGACATCGAGCCCGCCGAATGCGGCGATAACCGCCTCAAACAGGGCGCTGATATCGGCTACCGCGCTTACGTCGGCCAGAAAGGCGTCGGCGGTGCCGCCGGCCTGCCGGATTTGCTGCACCACTTCGTCGGCGGGGGCCGCGTCGCCGAAGTAATTAACGGCCACGGCGATGCCGTCTTTGGCCAGGCGAATGGCTATGCCACGCCCGATACCGGTGGCGGCGCCCGTGATGAGGGCTACTTTCTGGGGAGAGGGAGACATGATTATGAGGTTATGGGTGGATGGATGGGAATTGAAACTACGCCTGGGAATGGACCAACTCAGCCGCGGGTTGCTCCTGGGAATGCCGCATCTTGTCGGCGAGGCGCTCGGCCACGGCAATGGTGGTTAAGTTCGTGGCTACCGAGACGGTATCCGGGAAAATGGACGCGTCGATGACGCGCAGGGCGGAAAGGCCATGCACCCGTCCTTCCAAATCGACCACGGCCCGCGGCGAATCCGACGGACCCATGGGCGCGCTGCTGGTGGGGTGGTGATAGACGTCTATCATGGCTTTGATAGCCACCTCGAACTGCTCGTCGGTCTGGACGGCGGCCCCCGGCATCAACTCGACCTCGACAAAATCAGCGAACGGAGCTGTTTCGCCGATTTTACGGGCCAGTCGGGCTATCTCCACCAAGCGCCGGAGGTCGTCGGGGTGGGCGGCCAGGTTGAGGTCGATGCAGGGCGCAGCGGCGGGGTCCCGAGACTCAATCCAGACCTTGCCCTCGGACAGGGGCCGCGTGAGGGCGGTGCCCAGCGCGAAGCCCATGCCGGTCGGGCTCTGGTCGTGGGGAAACAGGTGGCTGGCCGTGATGTGCAGGTCCAGCGCCCCGGCCTCGGCCAGGGTGCTGGCCGTCCAGAGCAGGGCGGCCACGGTTGGCGAGAGGGCCGTCACCATTTCTTTCTTCACGGCGTAGGCGACGGGATAAAAGGGGTGGTCTTTCACGTGTTGCCCCACGGGCAGGTCCGCGACCAGCGGAATGCCTAGCTGCGCCAGCGCCTCCCGCGGCCCAATGCCCGACCGGAGCAGGATGGCGGCGGTGCCGTAGGTGCCGGCCGAGAGCACGATTCCGCGGGCAAAAACCGCTTCACCCGAAGCCAGGGCGATGCCCACCGCGCGGTTTCCCGTAAACAACACCCGGTCGACCAGCGAATCGGGACGAATGGTGAGGTTGGGGCGGGCGCGCACGGCGTTGGTCAAATAGGCCATGCCCGTATTCACCCGCACGCCATTGACGACGTTCATGCGGTAAGGACCCACGCCGTTGGCATCGGGGCCATCAAAATCCGCCACAACGGTGTAGCCCACCTGCACCGTGGCGTCCACGAAGGCCTGCTGCAGCGCCGTCAAGTCGCTGCGTAGCAGCTGGCGCACCGGCAGTGGCCCGTCGAAACCATGCAGTTCCGGGTCGCCCGAGTCACTGGTTTCGAGCTGCTTGAAGTAGGGCAGCATATCCTCGTAGGACCACCCCGGCAGGTTCCAGTTCTTGAAATCCTCGGGGCGGGCGCGGAGGGCCACGGCCGCGTTGATGGCCGAGCTGCCGCCCAGCACTTTGCCGCGGGGAGTGGGAATGGCCCGGCGCTGCGCCCCAGGCTGCGTGTGGTAGCCCCAGTCGTGCGCGGGGTCGCCGCCCACGCGGTCGCTGCTCGCCACCGCGGCCGGGTAATCCCAGGCCGCGTAAGCCCGGCCTGCTTCGAGCAGGAGCACCGTTTGGTCTTTTCTTTCGCTGAGGCGGGCGGCTAGCACGGCCCCGGCCGACCCCCCACCCACGACGATGACGTCGAAAGGGGCTGGTGATTGCTGGTTGCTGTTCATGGCATGGTGTGTAATGACTGACGACTGAAAGTTCAGCCGGCGAGTAGTTAGTGACCCGCTAGCGTAGTAAGTAAGTGGCCGTGAGCGCATGCAGGCCCGCGACAGGCAAATAGCGCTCAACGCACGCCAGCACGTCAGCCAGCGTGTTCCACTGCCCGATTTCGGTATCCAGAATCTCAATTCCCAGGTCGTATTCGAGGCGAATGCCCAGCTGAACCCGTTCGAGCAAATTCAGGCCTAAGTCGGCCCGCAGGTGGGTGGCGCGCGTCAGCACGGGCCGGCGCAGGTGCCACACTTGCTTCCGGACCAGCGCAAACACCCGTTCTTGGAGGTCAATAGTCGTCATGGTGATTAGTGGATTTAAGGAAGCCGCTGGCCCAGCGAAACCGTTGATTTACCGGCCTGGGCTGGTAGCGTCTTAGGTTACGCTACTAGCTCTGGGCCCCGGCAGCGACCATTTCAAAGTGGCGGGCCGATGCCGGCCGCCGGGGCCCGCCCGCAGCCTCGCCGGCCGCCCCGACCTCACAGAAAAAGAAAGGTCGGGCGGGCAGGTTAGTGGGCCCCGCCCACCGCCACGGCGTCGCCCTTTTTGAAGCGGGCGAAGAGCACCAGCGGGATGGTGACCATGCAAACGAGGCCGATGAGCATGAATCCTTCGCGGTAGCCCAGGATGGCCGCCTGCGTAGACACGGTGCCTTCCAGCACGCCCATGGCCATGCGCTGCGCTTCGTTCAGTGAGTGGCCCATGCCCTGGAAGGCTTGCAGCATGGCCTGGTAGCGGTCAGCGGTGGCGGGGTTGGAGAGGTTGATGTTGGGCAACAGCTCTACGCGGTGGTCGGCGATGCGGCGCGCCACGAAAGTGTTGACGACGGCGATGCCGATGGAGCCGCCCAGCAGCTGTAGCATGTTGGTCAGCCCCGACGCCTGCGCCACGTCCTTGCCCTGCAGCCCAGTTAGGCTCAGGCTCGCCACGGGCACGAAAATTAAGCCGAAGCCCACGCCGCGGATGATTTGGGGCCAGAGAAAATCCCACTCGCCCGCCTCGGGCGTGGCCAGGTAGAAGGCCAGGATTTCGTAGGCGATGACGAAGCCGAAGCCGAAGATGACCAGGATTTTGGGATTGGCCCCCTTCTTCAGCAGCGCGCCCGACACCCCCATCAGCATGCCCGTGACGAAGGCTCCGGGCAAAATCAGCAGGCCGGTGCGGGTGGCGTTCCAGCCCAGAAAGCCCTGCACGAACACCGGGTAGAGGAACACCGAGGCGAAAATGGCTACCCCAAAGGCAAAGCGCAGGGCCGAGCCGATGGCCACGTTCTTGTTTTTGAGGATGCGCAGGTCCACAACCGGGTTCTCCGTCTTCAGCTCGCGGAGGATGAACAGCGCCAGCCCCACGAGGGCGGCCACGGCCAGCACGACGATAAACGGGCTGGCGAACCAGTCCTTGCGCTCGCCTTCTTCGAGCACGATTTGTAGCCCCCCGATGCCGACGGCCATGAACAGAATGCCCAGGTAGTCGATGCGGCCCGCGAGCGGCTTTTTGGTGCCCTTGATGTACTTCCAGGCCAGAAACGTGGCCAGGATGCCGATGGGTACGTTGATGTAGAAAATCCAGCCCCAGTGGAAGTTGTCGGTCAGATAGCCGCCCAGCAGCGGGCCGAGCGTTGGCCCCATCACAATGCCGGCCCCGAAGATGCCGTTGGCCTTGTCCAGCTCCTCGGGCGGGAAGGTTTCGACCAGCACGGTTTGGGCCGTGGCCAGCAGGGCCCCGCCCCCGATGCCCTGCACGAAGCGCCAGAAAATCAGCGTCTCAATCGAGCCCGAAAAGCCGCACAGGAACGAAGCCCCCGTAAATAAGGCGACCGAGGCCGAGAAATAGACCTTGCGCCCGATGAGGTCGGACAAAAAGCCGGTGAGCGGGATGACGATGATGTTGGATACGGCGTAGGCCGTAATCACCCAGGCCGTTTCGTCGATGGTGGCCCCCAGGTTGCCGGCAATCTGGCGGGTGGCCACGTTCACGATGCTGGTATCAATCAGCTCCATAATGGCGCAGGTAATCACGGTAATCGTGATGAGCCACTTGCGGAAGCCGACTTCGTGGGTTGGTTGCCCGGGGGCGTCGGCCGCCGCCTGGTCCTGTTCGGACGCGGGCGCGGCGTGGTCGGGGGAAAGGGCTAAGTCAGCCATAGCAAAAGGGGCTTAAATTTTGTCTTTTACCGTGACGGTGACGCTCATGCCGGCCCGCAGCGGATTTTGCTGGTCGGGGGCCTCGGTGAAGACGAGCTTGACCGGCACCCGCTGGGTGACTTTCACGAAGTTGCCGGTGGCGTTGTCGGGGGGCAGCATCGAGAAGCGGGCCCCGGTGGCTGGCGAGAGCGACTGCACCTTGGCCTGGAACACCTTGTCGGGATAGGAATCCACCTTCACCTCGGCGGTCTGCCCCACCCGCATCTTTTCAAGCTGGGTTTCCTTGAAGTTAGCCACCACCCACAGGCTGCCCGCGTTGGCCACCCGCATCAGGGTCTGGCCGGGGTTCACGACCTGGCCCAGCTGGATGCTTTTGTCGGACACCACGCCCGTGGCCGGGGCCGTGAGCACGGTGTAGGAGGCGTTCAGGCGGGCCGTGGCCAGGTTGGTGCGGGCCTGCTCCACGGCCAGCTCGGCCAGGCGCACGGCCGTGCCCGCCGCCGCGGCTTCGGTGCGGGTGCTGCCCACGGTTTTGCTCGCCGCGGCGGCCTGCCGCTCCAGCACCCGGACCTGGGCTTGGGCCTGGTTCAGGGCCGCTTCGCCGGCGTCTTTTTCGGCCTTCACGTCGTCGTAAGCCTGCTGGGTGGTGCTTTGCTCGGCCAGCAGCGCCGCCTGCCGGTTCAGGTTCTGATTGGCCTGACGCAGCCGCACCTGGGCCGTGCGCACCCCGGCGCGGGCTGCCGCCACGCTCGCCGCCGCCGCGCCGGAGTTGTCGGCCACCGTGGCGGTGCCCTGGTTGGCGGCCTGGGTGTTCTGGCGGGCCAGCACCACGTTGGCTTCCGCCTGGGCCACGGCCTGCTCGGCCTGCTGCACCCGCAGCCGGAAGTCGCGGTCGTCGAGCACGGCCACCGTGTCGCCGACCCGCACAGCCTGGTTGTCGGCCACGCGCACGGCTATCACGGTGCCGCCTACTCTGGGAATCACCGGGCTGATATCGGCCTGCACTTGGGCGTTATCGGTTTCGGCCCCGCCGCCGCAGCTGGCTAGCAGGAAAGCGAGCCCAAGGGTGCCGCCCGCGTACAAGGTTTGCAAGAAGTTCATAAACGAATTATTAAGGAGTTGAAGGAATGGGCTCAGCGGAAACTATTGGGCCTGGCGGCCCGTGCTTTTCAGCAGCTTGCTGTAGGCCAGCGCGGCATTGGCCTGGGCCGTGCGCAGGTCGAGCTGCGCCTGTAAAAGCTGGGTGTTGGCGGCCAGGAAGTCGGTGGGCGTGGTCACGTTGGCCTTAAGGCGGTTCTGCTCGACCCGGAAGTTTTCGGTGGCGGGCCCGAGGGCCTGTTCGGCCACCCGGATTTTATCGGTGGCTTGCACGTAGGCCTGGTAGTTGGCGTTCACGTCGCGCTGCACCCCCTCCTGCGCCTGCTCGATGTTGGCGTTCAGCTGCTCCAGTCGGTAGCGGCTTTCCGCTACCTGGGCCCGGTTGGTGTAAAGTCCGCCGATGTCGAAGTTCAGGCTGGCAAACACGCTCGACGTGCCTTTGAACGCTGCTTCGCTGGGAAATACCCGCTGGTTGGGCCGGTTGTAGTCCACGTTGCCGCCGAAGGCTAGGGTGGGCATCACGCCGGCCCGCACGATTTTCTGGTCCAGCACCGCCGCCTCGCGCCGCAGGCCCAGGGCCTTCAGCTCGGACCGGCCGGCCCCGGCTTCGGTCAACAACTCGCCCAGCGGTGGCAGCGGCGGCCGGGCCGGCAATTCGGCATCGATGATGAACTCCGTAGTGGGCGGCAGGCCCGTGGCCAGCGCCAGGTCGAAGCTGTTGATGGCCCGGCTGCTGCGCAGGTCCACGAGGCTGCTTTCGAGCTGCGACACGGCCAGGTCGAGCTTTAGGCCGTCCACTTTCAGCACCAGGCCCTGCCGCTCCAGGTTCGTCAGGTCCCGACGACGGGCGCGCAGCAACTGAATGTTCTGCTCGATGAGGCCCTCCGACGCGTTGAGGGTGTAGAGCGTGTACCAGATGGTAGTCACGTTGTCAGCGGCCGCCAGCCGGTACTGGTCGGTTTCGGCCCGGGCGGCGGCTTCGGCGCGGCCGGCGGCGGCAATGCCGTTGCGCACCTTGCCCCCGGCCCACAGCACCTGCCGCACCTGGAAGTTGTTGTAGCTCTGGTTGAGAATCTGCGGGTTCAGCGTTATTTCTCTTTCGGGAAGGCGCACCCGGAACGGCGTGATGTTATCTGAAAGGCGCGTGAAAGTCGAGTTTATGGCCACAGTGGGCAGAATACCGTTCTTGGCTTGCGCCACTTTGGCGCGGGCCACGCCTTGAGCGGCCATACTAGCCTTCAGGTCTTTGCTGGTGGCCAAGGCAAGTTGCACGGCCTCGGCCAGCGGCAGGGCGCGTCGCTCGCTGCCCTGGGCCAACACCGACTTGAGGGGGAGCGACAGCACAACGGCCGTAGCCAGGACAGCTGCTTTGAGGGAGTATTTCATATAGTTAGTTGGCGGTTAAAGAATTCTTAGTCCGGCAAGGGGGTAGGCAGAAGCAGTGCGGAACGGTCCTCTGGCACCCTTCCCAAAGGCCCAAAGCCATCAGCTCGTTTAGGGGTCGCCGTTAAGGCAAGGCTGGCTGAGTCCTGACTTTGTCAGGTGATTGGCGGGCGATGTGCGGGCCGCAACTGAGCAGCGAAGGCACCTTATGGAAAGCAGATTTCGGCTGCACTAAAAGGCTAGTAGAAGTAGAGTTGACTAGTGTTTGACTCCGTATTTAACAAAATTGTTAAGCTGAATTCAGCGTTTAAAGCAGCGTCCCGGTGCGTATAGAGTCCCTACCTGATTGGCTCCTCCTTTCCTTTTCGGAAAGGGGCCGGGGCATGAGGCCCCCGCGGGAGCACCCCGGCACAGTGACCCGAAATCTTCGCTAGGTCTCGCCTTTTAACTCGCCATGGAGGCGAATAAGCCACCGTCCGCTCCTGCCCGGCGGCTAGCCCAGGTACGCCATGTCCTCGGCGCTGAGTTGAATGGCGGTGGCTTTGAGATTTTCGCGCAGGTGCGCCAGCGACGACGTGCCCGGGATGGGTAGCAGCAGGGGCGAGCGGTGCAGCAGCCAGGCAATGTTGAGCTGGGCCTCGGTGGCATCGTATTTCTGGGCGATTTCCGCCAGCTTGTTGCCCCCCTTGGGCAGGCCGTGCACCAGCGAGAAGAAGGGAATGAGCGGAATGCCGTGCTGCTCGCACAGGGCCAGCACCTCTTCACCGCCGCGGGTTTCGCCGTGCGCGTCGCGCAATGTGGTGCGCTGCCCGTAGCCGTACATGTTCTCGACGCTGGCAATTTCGCCCAACTGCAGGCCCGTTTGCAACTCCTCGGGGCTCACGTTGCTCAGGCCCACGTGCTGGATTTTACCCTCCCGCTGCATCTCGAACATGGCCCCCAGCTGCTCAGCCAGCGGCACCGAGCCGGGGCCCATCAGGCGCAGGTGAACGAGTTGCACCCGCTCCTGCCGGAGCGTACGCAGGTTGTTTTCAATGCTGGTGCGAAGGTTTGCGGGGGTGTTAAACGGCACCCAGCTTTTGTCAGACCGGCGGGTAGCCCCCACTTTGGTGCAAATCACCAACTCGGGGGAGTAGGGATAAAGGGCCTCTACAATCAGGCGGTTGGTGATGTCCTCGCCGTAGTAATCGGCCGTATCGATGAAATTAACGCCACTGGCCACGGCGGTTCTCAGAATGTCGAGCGCCTGCGGCCGGTCGGCCGGCTCGCCCCACACGCCGGGACCGGTGAGGCGCATGGTGCCGTAGCCGAGGCGGTTGACAGTTAAAGGCTGGGCGGAACCGTGGGCGATGGTGAGGGGGGTGGCTGGAATGCTCATGGGGCTGCTTGAAAAATTTAGCACAAATTTTAAGTTGCTGTGCAGGCCGATTATGGACTGTGCACGGACCGGTACGCTGCTGTAACTGTGCTATGAAATATTAAACGAAAGGGTAACAATTTTGTTTAACAAAAATGATAAATAAAAATCAAACGTCTACAGTCCGCTATTCCTGCCGGAAAATCAACCGTAAAATCTGCTGCTTGAGCGCCTGCAAACTCTGCTCATAAGCCGCTTCGTCGTGGTTGAATATCATCTTCACGATGGGCTTGGCCAGCATGGGGTAGGCCGTCATCGACATCAGGTTGATGATGAAGTGCTCGGTCGTGACGGCCGCCAGCGTGCCCTTGCGAACTTCTGCCTGCACCTCTTCGCTGAAAGGCCCCAACAGGGCCTGCCGCAAGTGGTCGGGAAATCGGGGAGCCAGCGCGTCGCCGCGGTTCAATTCCGCAATCACGAAGGTTTCCAGGTAGGGATAAGCGGCCATCCGGTTTATTTCGGTATCGATAAACTCTTCAATCTTGGCGCGGAAATCCATCTTGGCGGTGAACAGCAGGTGCAGTTTATCATACAGGCTGCTCATGGCATCTTGTAACACCTGCTGAAACAGCAAATCGCGACTGCGGAAGTAGTAATTGATGAGGGCGCGATTCACGCCGGCCTGGTCCGCAATTTCCTGAGTAGTGGCATGCAGGTGACCCTGCGCGAAGAACACCTGCTTGGCGGTCTGCTTAATGCGTTCTTCGGTCTGGAGGTTTCTTTCTTTGGTGGCCATCAAGGGACAAAGTTAACAAAATTGTTAACATTTGGAAGGGCGTTAAGTTCACCTCGACGGGTACGTATAGCAACTGGTTCTTTCACGGCAGTGGGGCGAGAGTATGCCGGTGGCTAGCCAGCTCCCATTTGTCCCCCACTGCCAAGGGTAGGCAGCGGGGGACAAATGGGGTCGGCTTTACGCCCCGGCTACTCCAGCACCAACACGACTTTGCCCTGGGTATGGCGGCCTTCCATATCCCGGTGGGCCGTTTGCACCTCGGCAAAGGGGTACGTGCTGAGGGGAAGCTGGAGCCGACCCGCCTGCCGATGCTGCACCAGTTCGGCCAGGAAGGCCGGCACTTGCGCCAGGTCGGCGTACAAGGTGTAGCCGCGCACGGTCCGGCTGGTTTCAATCAGGCTTTGGGCCGTCAGCGTCGTGGGCTCGCCGCTGGCCATACCGTACACCACGGCCGTGCCGCCGGGGGCCAACGCCCCCAGGGCCTGGGTGCCCACCGCGCCGCCCACCGCGTCGAAGCTGGCCGCCACGCCCTGGCCGCCCACGGCGTCGCGCACCTGCTGCACCCAGTCCGGGGCGGTGTAGTCCACGGCCGCGTCGGCCCCCAGGGTGCGGGCCTGGGCCAGCTTGTCGGGGCCGCCTACGCCGGCCACTACCAATTTGCCCTGGGCCTTGGCCAGCTGTACCAGCGCCGAGCCCACCCCGCCCGTGGCTGCCAGCACCAGTACTGTCTCGTAGTGGCCCGTACGCAGCAGGCCCACGGCCGTCAATCCCTGCACCAGTAGCGCCGTGGCTTCGGGAAAGCCTACCTCATCAGGCACCGGCATGAGCATGGCCACGGACACGGCCGCGTATTCGGCGTAGCCGCCGCCCTGCGGCAACATGCCCATGACCCGCTGCCCGGCCTGCCAGGACCCGGCGTCGGGGCCGACGCTGGCAATGGTGCCGGCCACCTCGGCCCCGAGTACGGCGGGCCAGGTCATGGGCCGCACGTACTGGTCGCGGCGCTGCAACGTATCGGAGTAGTTTACGCCAGCGGCGGCTACTTTAATGAGTACCTGGCCCGGACCCGGTGTTGGTGCGGGCAGGTCAACGAACTGGAGCACCGAAGGCGCGCCAGCGTGAGAAACTTGAATGGCTTTCATGATAAGGAGAAGGAGAAAAGTGAACGACATGGCCGACCGTCGCGGACGGTAAGTCCGCGTTTATCAGCACCCGCCGGTGGCGGTCAACCAGTGAAAAACTCGAGTTATTGCGCCGCCACGACGGGCCGCTTCACCGAGGCCGGGGCCCCCACCGCCCGCAGCTGCGGGGCCACGCGCGTGCCAATCAGTTCGATGGCGTGCAGCAGCTGGTCCGAGGTGAGGCCCCCCGTGTCCATTTGGAACGTCACCCGGTCGATGCCGCCCAAGGCGTCGGCGTGCCGCAGAATTTTGGCCGCCACCGTTTCCGGGCTGCCCACTAAAAAAGAGCCAGTGGGGCCCAGCTGCGCGTTAAACTGTGGGCGCGTAACCGGGCCAAAGCCCCGTTCCCGCCCAATCATGGTGAATGCGGCGGCGTAACCGGGGTAGTATTCTTCGGCGGCCTGCTCGAACGTTTCCGCCACGTAGCCCAGCGAGTGCAGCCCCACCCGCAAGGTTTCCGGGGCGTGACCGGCCCGGCGGCCAGCTTCGCGGTACATATCCACCAACGGGCGGAAGCGGTGGGTTTCGCCACCGATGATGGCTATCATCAGCGGCAGACCCAGCGTGCCGGCCCGCACGAAGGAGGCCGGCGTGCCGCCCACCCCCAACCACACGGGCAGCCGCGCCTGCACCGGCCGCGGGTAGATGCCCTGCCCCGTGAGCGCCGGCCGGAACTGGCCCGCCCAGCGCACGTGCTCGTGGTCCCGGATGGTGAGCAGCAGGTCCAGCTTTTCAGCAAACAGGGCGTCGTAGTCGGCGCGGGCGTAGCCAAAGAGCGGAAACGCTTCGCCGAACGAGCCCCGGCCCACCACCATTTCGGCCCGGCCGTTGGAAATCAGGTCCAGGGTGGCAAATTCCTGGAACACGCGCACCGGGTCGGCGGCCGAGAGCACCGTCACGGCGCTGGTCAGGCGGATGGTGCGGGTGCGGGCCGCGGCGGCGGCCAGCAGCACGGCCGGGGCCGAGTCCAGAAACTCGGGCCGGTGGTGCTCGCCGATGCCGAACACGTCGAGGCCCACTTCGTCGGCCCGCACCACCCGGTCGAGCAGCTGCTGCACAGCCTCGGCCGGGCTCAGCGCCGGGCCGGGGGTGTAATCGGCCGAGGCGGCCGCGAAAGAATCAATGCCAATTTGCATCGCGAGGGAGAATGAGGTGGGAGGGGAGAAAATACGCTGCCGCACAGTTAGACGGCAACCGACGGGAAAGCTTCTGACGGACGGCAACGGATTTTAAGTCGAGGTCGAAGTCGTCGTATTATGACAAATGATGGGTTGGGCGGCCGCGGGGCCCTAACGGCAGCCTGGCGTCCACACTGGGCCAGGCTGCCGCCGCCGGCCTAGCGGCTGTAATAGAACTTCTCGTTCACAATCTGGCCGTCGCGCCAGCGCTGCACGGCCACTTGGTCGTAGTTGCGCGTGCCATACTGGGCGTGGTCGTAGTCGAAGTGCCACTGCACCACGGCAATGTCGTCGTTGATGAGCACGTGCTTGACCTGCGCGCCCCGGAAGGCGGTCATGCTGCCCACGAAGGCTTCTTCGTTGGCCCGGCAGGCCGCTTTGCCCACGGCAGGCTCGTTCTCGTTCTCCTGCATCACCACGTCATCGGCGTAAAACTTGTCGAAGGCGCCGAGGATGTTGCCGTTCAGGATGTGGCCGTTTAGTTCGTTTACTGATTCTGCTACCGTTTGCATAAGAAATGGGGTTTGGGGGTTAAGCATTGACTGACAGCCAACGATACAAAGGTCCCCCCGGGCTCCCCTCCATTTCCTTGATGTAGGATAAGACTTTCGGCCCGGACCGCTCCGCCGCAAAAAAAACGGCCGTTGACCTTCCCCGAGGAAGTCCAACGGCCGGCGGATGCCCTTGCCGGGAACCTGTGCGCTAGGTCTGCTTCTCGTACAACCCCTTTTTCAGCCGGCTCAACGACTCCGGCGTGATGCCCAGAAACGAGGCAATCTGGTGCTGGGCCACGCGCAGCTCGACGGTGGGGTACTGGCGTATCAATTCGTGGTACCGGTCACTGGCGGGCCAGCTTTTGGCGCACATCAAGCGCTTTTGCGACCGGGCGAAGCTTTCCTGGCTTAGCAGCCGGAAGAACCGCTCAAAGGCTGGCACGCGCTGGTAAAGCGTTTCGAGGTTCTGGCTGCTGAGCAGCAGCACCTCGCTGTCTTCCAAGGCTTCAATCGTGAACGGGCTGGGCTCCCGGCCGGGGCCGCGGGTGGGGTCGTCGAGCCAGCCGTTTTCGGGCACCAGGTCCAGCACGTGTTCGGTGCCGCGCTCGTCGGTGCTGAACGAGCGCAGAAATCCCTGGCTGACGAAGGCCACGAAGTCGCAGGCTTCCCCTGCATCGAGCAGGTGCTGCCGGCGGCGCAGCGGCCGGGGAGTAAGCAGGGCCGTGAACCCGGCCGCGTCGTCTGCGGTCAGGGAGATTTGCTGCTGCACGTGTTGCAAGATGCGGTCAAACATGGGACTACGTTAAGAAGTAGGAACAAGAGGCGGGACGAATCGGTCGCTTGGCCGCACGAGTTGGCCAGCAATTCTAGTCCTGAATGCTGCGCCGAGCACGGCCCCGCGCGGGGGGGGAACCGTTCAAATCAAAAGCCCAACGCCAACCGACTATCCCTAAACCAGCAGCAGCAGCGCCGTGTTTACAACGTCGGGCAATAGCTGTAGATTGGTGCTGCCTTTCGATTTGTTGCTCATCCTGGTATTCCGCAACTTGGGTTAATTAATTGCTCACCTGCTGCGGTGTACCCACTTACTTCTTCGTGCCTGAGAATACCAGTGTTTGTGCCGACAACGGCATTATCACCACCCTAACAGCCGTACCGGGCGGCCAACCCAGGCGACCCAGCACCAGCACCACCGTACCGGTCGCAACGTCTGGGAATAGGGCTGTCAGGGGAGTAGTATGCCCAATGAGGCCCATCGGACCCCTTTGCACGTGCAACGAGTCGCCAGGGCGCAGGCGGACGGCGTCGGTCGCCGCCACGCGCACCCGCACCGGGCCACGCGGCGTGAGCCGGGCATAGGGCGTCCCGGCGGACAGGTATTGCCCGACCCTAGCCTGTGCCTGAGTCACGTCGCCCGCCGCCGGGGCCAGGGCAAAAACCGTCCGGGGGGAAGCGCCCGTGCCGACGGCCAGTTTCAGCAGCGGCGCGCCGGCTGGCACGGTCTGCCCTTCGTTATAATACGTTTTCACGACTCGGCCCCCAACGGGTGTGCTGACCATAAGGTACGGCGCGGCCAGCACTAGGCCGGTTAATGGCGCTCCGGTTGACCGCGCCTGGTTTTGCTCGACCGGCATTGGGGTGCTGTCGGGCTTGTTGCAGAGCTTTTCCCGACCTACCAGAAGCAGTCCGGGCAAGACTAGGACGACCGCAATTAACGTGAGTTTCATGACGTATATGGTTTAAATAGCGCGATGAGTGGGGATAATCTGGGCAACCCAGCCCAAGCCAGAATGTCTCAGTAGCTGAGCCACCCGATTCTTTAAAAGACGTTCAGCGAGCCACAAGCCTTTGGAACTGCTCGCCGTCTTGCTCCAGGTGCGCGCCGGCGGACGGTTTTAGCCCGTCGAACGGCAGCCGCACGTCGGCCAGAATCCGGGTGGCCACCCGGCTGAAATCCGTATCGCTACGTACCGTGCGCGGGCGCAGGCCGCTGGGGCGCAACGTGTTGCACCGGTGCCAGGCCGACAATACGTCGGCCACCTAGCGCAGCGGCACCTTCGTATTTGTGGTTAAATCTTAGCGTATAGTCTTCAAGTCAAGCTGAAATGCGACACCTATTTCGAACAAAACATTTTTTATGCAGAGCTATGCGCTATTTACAGGCCTGGGCTTGCGCGTAATCATTTGTTCTCGTCAACTTCCACCAAGTTGCGCTGTAGCGCCGCCCCGGCCGCTACTGGGGTGGAAGCCACCTCGTACAAGTGGTACTCGCTTTTTTTGCCCTTGAGCCGCGCCCGAAATTCCTGGCCGGTGACCAAGCTTGGTCCAGCGGCGTCGACCACGGCCTGCGACACCAAAAAGTATGTGCCGAATTCCTTGTTGGCGCTTTCGATGCGGGCCGCCACGTTCACCGTATCGCCGATGGTGGCCAGCTTGCGCAAGCCCCCGCCCCCGATGTGACCCACCACCGCCGGCCCGTAGTGCAGGCCCAGGCGCACGCGAAACGTGCGGTCGTACATGTGCTGCAAGTACGTATTGAGCGGGGCTACCTGCCGCAGCATGGCCTGGCCGGCGGCCAGGGCGTCGGCCACCGCCGTGGTGGGCTGCGCGAGGCCAAACACCGCCATCAGCCCGTCGCCGATGTAGTCGCTGACGTGGCCGTTGTGGGTGCGCACCACTTCGCCCATGGTCTCGAAGTAGCGGTTGAGCACGTGAATGACGTCGTAGGCCGGCACCGCGTCGGCGAAGGCGGTGTAGTCTTCGATGTCGGAAAACAGCACGGCCACCTGCTGCTGGGTGCCCTCCTGGTGGTCGGGATGGGAAAGGGTGTGACGGGTCAGCTCCACGTCGAGCGCGTCCAGAATGGGGCGGCGTAGGCGCAGCGGGCCGGTAGAAGTGGTTTGGCAGGCCAGGCGCACGGCGGCGGGCAGCCGCAGGCGGTCGGCCAGGGCCTGCTCGCCGGCGGTACGGGGCGAGCAGTGGGCCAGCCCGTCGAGCACGTGCACCCGGCAGGTCGAGCACTGGGCATGGCCGCCACAGGCGTGGGCGTGCGGCACGCCCTGGCGCAGCGTAGCCGCCAGAATGGTTTCGTCGGCCGCAATGGCCAGGTTCCGGTTATCGGGCAGTAGGTATAGCGGAAGCATAATCGGGTGAAAGGGGCATGATAAAGCAGCGGAGTAAGCCTACGCCGGGGCATAATCGTTGACCGGGCTACCGGCCCAGCACCAGCGCGAGCATAGCGTCCAGGTCGAAGCCCAGCAACCAGGCAAGCGCATCGGCCAGGAACTGCCGGTTATTTTCTGGCGGTGGAGTGTGGGCCGCCGATGAAATTTGCTCCCGGTATTCGGGCAACTGGGCCGGAAGCTCGGGCCGAAGGCCGGGACCCAGCCGTACCCGGTGCCGAACCAGCAGCCCGGTTGAGGTGCCCGGCACCGGATGCGCCAGGTACACCCGGCGGGTGGGCACGGCGTTACTCATGCGCGGGCCGCCAGGGGCAAGTGCCCCCGCACGTAGCGCATCAGGTCGCCCACGGTGTGCACGGGCACCTCGTCGGGGATGGTGAGGTGGAAGAAGCGTTCCACCTCCAGGATGACGTCGACCACGTCGACGAGGTCGAAGTGCAACTCGTGCGCGAGGCTGGTGGTAGCACGCAACTGGCGCAGGCCCACCCGCTTGCGCCGGCTGATGAGGTGCCGTACCTGCTGGTCCGGGTTGCCCAGCCAGCGTGAAGGAAGCGAAGTAATCATGCGAAGAAAGGAAAAGACGGTTAACGGGTACACTCCTCGGTCATCAGGCCATTGAAGCTGCTTTCTGGCTTGGTTGAGTGACTCAACCAAGCCAGAAAGCAGCTTCGCTACACGCCGTGTGAAACTTGCTTAGATGCTGACGCTGGCCTTGGCGTGGGCCAGCGCGGCGGGGGCCGCGTCGGCGTTGCTGGTGCCTTCCACGCGCACCACCGTCACGTCGGTCATGCCCAGGAAGCCGAGCACGGTTTTCAGGTACGGCACCACAAAGTCGTAGCTCACCATGTAGCCTTCGGAGTACACGCCGCCGCTGGCCATGGCCACGTACACCTTCTTGCCTTTCACCAGGCCTTCGGGGCCGTTGGCGGTGTACTGGAACGTGATGCCGGCGCGGCCAATGTGGTCAATCCACGCCTTCAGCGTCGAGGCGATGCCGAAGTTGTAGAGCGGGGCCCCGATGACGATGGTATCAGCGGCCATAATCTCGGCAATGGCGTCGTCGGAGTGGCGCACGGCGGCCTGCTGCTCGGGGGAGCGGTGCTCGACGGGGGTGTAAAACGATTGGAGGTGGACTTCCTCCAAGTGGGGAAAGGGCATACTCGTCAGGTCGTGGACCCGTACGGTGCTGCCGGGGTTCGCGGCGACCAGCTTTTCAACCAGGTCATCGGCCAGCTGCTTGCTGTAGGAGGCCGCCCCGCGGGGGCTGGAGAGGATTTGCAAAATGTTCATGGGACAACGAAAAAGGGTAAATGGGAGGAAGAAATGGAAAGCGGGCCACGCCGGGCCAGCCGGTAACTAGTTCGCATCCAGCGACCGTACCCGTCCCTGGAAGTGGGCAATGGGTTTCCAGAGCAGCAGGTCGAGCGCGGCCAGCGCGGCAAACACCGCGGGGAGCGCCAGCATGGCGGCCTGACCGGCTTGCAGGTGAGTGATTGCGGCGGTGACGGCCCAGATGAATACCCCGTACAGGGCTAGGGTGCGGTAGGCCGGCACCAGCAGGGCGATGCCCAGCCCGATTTCCACCAGGCCAATCGGGAACCGGAACCAGAGCGGGTAGCCCCAGCTTTCCAGGTTGTGGAGTTGGTCGGCCGCGCCCGCCAGCTTACTGCCGCCCGCGCCGATAAAGCCCAGGGCCAAGAGGCCGGAAAGTACCCAGCTCAAAATCTTTTTGGTTTTAACACTCATGATTTCAATGATTTAAAAGGTAAACGGGATAAAAAATAAGGCAACACAAAGCCGTGTCGGGGCAGGGGCCCAACGTGCGGCATTTACAGGAAGGTGGTATAGAGCGGCCGGGCGGCTAGCGCAGCAGCTGGACCACGCCGGTGCCCAGCAGCTCAATGGAGCGGAGCAATTTGGTCGGCGCAGTCGCGGCCAGTATCATGGCCGAGGCCGAATCCATAAAGTCGATGCGGTGGTGCTCGCCGATGCCGAAGACATCCAGTGCCACCTCGTCGGCCAGCACCACGCGGTTGAGGAGCAGGCGCAGGGAAGAAATCCGACCGGTGGGAACCTCTGGGTAGGTGTTGCAGGCAAAACTGTCGATGCCGATTTCCACAGGCCAGTGCCCTGGTGAACCGTTATTTTTTGGCGATGACGTTGAAGCTGAGCGTGAAATCGTCGTAGATGGCCTTGTCGCCGATGCCGTCGAAGAAAGATTTCGAGCCGTACTTGATGTCGTACTGCGTGCGGTTGACGGTGGCCGTGCCGGCGGCGGCGGCCACGCCGTTTTTCACGCCCACTTTGGCTGGGAAGCTCAGCGGCTTGGTGATGCCCTTGATGGTGAGCTCGCCCGTGACGGTGGCGTTGTTGGCATCGGCCGCCGCGCCTTTGATGGGCGTCACCTTCGTGATTTTGAAGCTGGCGGCGGGGTATTTGGCCGTGCCAAAGAAGTCATCGGAGGTGATGTGGCCCATGAACTTGCCGTTGCTTTCGGCGTCGGCAATGTCGGTGGCTTTAATCGTCTTCATGTCCACGGTCACGGTGCCGCCCACCAGCTGGGTGCCGTTGACCAGCAGCTCGCCCGTGCTGAACTGCACAGTACCGTTGTGACCGTGGGTGACGGCTTTGGCATCCCAGCCCAGCGTGCTCAGCTGGGGCTGTAGTTTGTAGGGGGTGGCGGCCCGTGGGGCGGTCGGCCGGGTAGTCGGGGTGCCGGGCGCGGCCGCATAGGCGGGGGCGTTCAGCAAGGTGCTGGCGAACAGCAGGGCAAAAAGGGGCTTTTTCATGAGAAAAATGAGAGAAAAAAATGTGTAAAAATGAAGTGGTAAAGAGTAACTGCCGCAATGGGCAGCTAGGGTAAGAAAAAAGGGGTAGTCGGTCGTAATGGCTGCTGGCTGCCCACCAGTTAAGGAGTAAGTAACGTGCCCTCAGCCCGTTGGTAGGGCTTAGAAGTTGATGCTGGCCATGGCGTTGGCCACCGTATTGTCCCCGGGCACGGGCACGTTCTGGCCTTCCTCCCGCACCACCGTCACGTCGGTCATGCCCAGGAAGCCGAGCACCGTTTGCAGGTAAGGGGCCACGAAATCATAGGCGGCCATCGGGCCCTCGTACTGCACCCCGCCGCTGGAGAGGGCGATGTACACTTTCTTACCGTTTACTAGGCCTTCGGGACCCACCGTCGTATTGCGGAAGGTGATGCCGGCGCGGACGATGTGGTCCGTCCACGCCTTCAGCGTGGTGGCAATGCTGAAGTTGTAGAGCGGAGCGCCGATGACGAGGGTATCGGCGGCCAGCAGTTCGGCAATGGCTGCATCGGAGAGGCGTACAGCGGCCTCCTGCTCGGGCGTACGGCTCTCGGCGGGGGTAAGGAAGGAGTGCAGTTGCGCTGGTTCCAATTGAGGAAAGGTACTGTTGGTCAGCTCGTGGACCTGAACGGAACTGCCCGGGTTCGCGGCAACCAGCTGAGCGACCAGGTCATTGGCCAGCGGGTTGCTGTAGGAGGTTGCCCCGCGAGGTCTGGCAAGAAGTTGAAGAATCTGCATGGCGAAAAGAGCGAAGCAAAAGGAGTCGTCCGGTGCCTGTGGCGATTAGGACGGGACAAATGTAAGCAACGTTACTTACAAAATGTTACTAACTAATAAAAAGTTTTTTATGAATAAAATGTAAGTAGTGCAGTTTTAGTAAGTCTGGTGACTTTTGCTTACTTTTACCGTAGTAATTATTATTTATTAGTCCGTCATGGTTAGCTAGTCCGTCATGAAACTCGAGTCCTATTCCCACTGTCCCCACGCCATGGCCGCTTTGCGCGAAGCGTTGGCGGTGCTCAACGGCAAGTGGAAGTTTCCCATCATGATGGCTCTGCGCACGGGCAGCGAGCGATTTGGCGAAATCGAGCGCCGCGTGCCGGGCATTTCGGCCAAGGTGCTCGCCAAGGAATTGAAGGACCTTGAAGACCACCAGCTTATCAAACGGCACGTGCATCCGGGTCCCCCCGTCGCGGTTTCCTACGAAGTGCTGCCCTACGCCGAAACCCTTGACCCGATACTGTTCATGCTCGGCGACTGGGGCAAGCAGCACCAGGAGCGCCTGGCCGGCTCCACGCCCCCGGCGGTTTAGCCTTTTGGGGAATTCCACTTGCGCTCCCGCAGCAGCGCCAAGTTCCTCTGCGAAGAGAAGGCGGGGCCAGTAAAGTATGTTTTCTTGGACCTCTGCCATGGGGATAGTTACCGGCTGTGATAACCATATTCCCCCGCCTCAGAAAAAAAAGCTGTTTTTTCTGAGGCCACCCGGTGATAGTTTCGCCCAGACAGGATTAAGTAGTATATCCCGTTGCCATGCCTACTTTTCAACCTCGCCCCGCGGCTCCTATCACAGCCGACAGCTTGCGCCACGCGCTGCTAGCGAACCGCACCCAGGTGCTCACTGAGCTTTACCGGCAGAGTTTCCCGCCCGTGCGCCGCCACATCGGCCGCCGGGGCGGCTCGGCCCAGGATGCGCAGGACGTATTTCAGGATGCCCTGCTTGTGCTTTACGAGCAGGCCACAGGCGGCACGCTGGTGCTCACCGCGTCGGTGAGCACCTATTTGCTGGGCATCAGCCGCAACCTGTGGCACCACGAAGTACGCCGTCGCGCTCGCCTCGCCCCCGATACCCTTTCCGACGACGTAGCCGCCGGGCTGGCCGACGAGGCAGAAGACTCCGCGGAACCGGCTTTCGCCGTGCGCGACTACGTGGAGCAGCTAGGTGAGAAATGCAAAAACGTGCTGCTCAGCTTTTACTACTTCCAGCAGCCGCTCACCCAGATTGCCGAACGCCAGGGCTACGGCTCCGTGCGCTCGGCGACGGTGCAGAAGTTTAAATGCCTGGAGCGGCTGCGCCACGCAGTACGCGGGGCTTTTCAAGTAGCCACCAGCGAGCAGTAGGTCATGCGCCCCGAACTCGACCGTTTACAGCTGATTGAGCAGCAACTGCTGCGGACGCTGGCCGCGCTTCCGGCCGACGAGTGGCGGTTGCGCCAACTCTTCGACCCCGAACTGGCCGCGGACACGGCGGCGCAGCGGCAGCTTTACCAAGGCCTGCGCCTGGCTGGACGCCGGCAGCTGCGCCGCGAGCTCCAACTTATTCACGTGCGGCTGTACGCGCCCGGCCCGAGAAGCTGGCTTGCCTGGCTTCGCCGCTGGTGGGCGCAGTAAGGCCCCGGCCACGCTGCCAGGTCGACGGGTGGCCCCCTAACGTTTCCGCTGACTTACGGGCTGGCCCCTTCCGATTCTTCAGCCGGACGGGCCTGGCCCAAACCATACTAATCCCCTAGTTCCCCTTATGCTCACCCGAACTAAATTCCGCAGATTCGCCGTGCACGACCAGGGCCTCAATGGCTTAGGCGTCGACCGCTACCTCCAGCACGTGGAGGGCCAGGCGCGCGGCGGCTTGAGTATGCCGACCGGCATGACCCGCTCCATCATTGAGGAGCGGCCCACGCGCTTTGCCGAAATCGACGTGTTTTCACGCCTGATTATGGACCGCATCATCTTTCTGGGCCAGGCCGTGGACGACAGCGTTGCCAACATCATCAACGCCCAGCTGCTATTTTTGGAATCGGCCGATGCCAAAAAAGACATCCTGCTCTACATTAACTCGCCCGGTGGGTCGGTGTACGCCGGCCTAGGCATGTACGACACCATGCAGTACATTGGGCCCGACGTTGCGACCATCTGCACGGGCTTGGCTGCTTCCATGGGGGCCTTCCTGCTGGCCGGCGGCGCGCTGGGCAAGCGCTCGGCCCTGCCCCACGCACGCGTCATGATTCACCAGCCCTCGGGCGGGGTACAGGGCCCGTCGGCCGACATTGAGATTACGGCCCGTGAAGTCGTTAAGCTGCGCCAGGAGCTCTACGCCATCTACGCCGAGCGCACCGGCAAAACCTACCAGCAGATTCACGACGACTCGGACCGCGACTACTGGATGCGCGCCGACGAGGCCCTGGAATACGGCCTGATTGATGAAGTATTGAAACGCGAAGCCAATTAGCTGCCCGACACGCAGCTGTTACCTTACACGACTATTTTCTTTTGTTTTTATGGACGCTCTCACTCCCCAAGACCTTGTCCGAAAAGCGTATGCGGCGTTCAACGCCCGCGACATTCCCACCATTCTGACCACGCTCCATCCGCAGGTGCGCTGGGCGAGGGCCTGGGAGGGCGACTACGCCACGGGCCACGACGAAGTGCGGGAGTACTGGCTGCGGCAGTGGCAGGAACTCGACCCGAACGTGGTGCCCACCGGCTTCCGCGAACGGAGCGACGGGCGCTTGGAAGTGACGGTGCAGCAAGTCGTCAAGGACAGGCAGGGAACCACCGTATTTGAGGGCGTGGTGACGCACCTCATTACCCCCCGAAACGGCCTGCTGGGCCAAATGGACATTGAGCGAGTTTAACCACTGACGCTGATAGGTGTTCGCAGCCGGTCCCAGCTAAGCCGCAGGAAATTGCCAACGCGGCAAGCTTCACTGCGCGGCCTCAAACAGGTTCATCAGGTGCGCCAGCGCGTGCGGCGCATGCAAGGCCTCGGTCTGTTCCAGCGTTAGCCCGGCGACGGCCGAAGCGCGCGGGCGCATCTGGGCTTCGTAGTGCCCAATGGCGGCTTGCACATCAACGAATTGGTCACTGGTCAGGCAGCGGCTCAATTCCAGCGCGTCGAGCATCGCCATGTTCACGCCCTCGCCGGCGTAGGGCGGCATGACGTGCGCCGCGTCGCCGAGCAGGGAAATGTTCGGCTGGGCTGCCCACTCCTGGTCGAGCGGCATGCAGTACTGCGGACGCGGCACACACCGGGTTGACTGATGGGCGAATAGTTCGGACCAGATGTCGTCCCAGCCGGTAAATTCCTGCCGAAACCACGCCCCCACCTGCGTCGCGTCCGAAAAGTTGATGCCGCTGTCGCGGGCCCAGAACTCTCCGGTTTTGCAGCCCGTGTAAAACGAGAGGCTGCCATCGCCTTTGGCGCTGACGATAAGGGTCTTATTTTCGTCCAGGGCGAATACCTTCCCGCCCTGCACCAACTCATGCAATCGCGGCGCGTTGCGCGCCGAATCATACACGGTTCCCTCTACCACCGTGATGCCGGCATAAAACGGCCGGATGGGCGTCACCAGCGGCCGGATGCCGGAATTCGCGCCGTCGGCACCGATGACGATGTCGGCCTGGGCTATCGGGCCATTCTGAAACGCCAGCCGCCAGCCCCCGCCCTGGGGGGTGAGCGCAACCAAGCGGCTATTCCAGACCACGGTACCGGGCAGCAGGGAGTCCAGCAGCAGCTCGCGCAAAGGGCCCCGGTCGATTTCGGGGCGGAACGAGGCATCGCCGAAGGTAGCCGGGGTGGGCTCCTCCGCCTGCTGGTCGTAGGCGATACGCGCGTGCTTATCGGTCAAGCGCAGCTTGTCGGCCCCCGGCCGGTAACAAGCCTTGAATGCATCGAGCAGCTGGGCGTGCCGCAGGGCGGCCAGGCCCGATTCGTCGTGCAGGTCCAGCGTTGCGCCCTGCACCCGCGCGTGGCGGCCAGGGTCGCGCTCGTATACCCGGACGGCTGCGCCGGCTTGCTGGAGGAGCCGGGCCAGCGTCAGGCCGCCGGGGCCACCGCCCACGACGGCTATTTGCTTGTCTTGAAGTACCATGGTTGTGCTGAAAGGGTTGATTCAGCGCAAACCTAGGGCAGCGAGAAGGCGGAAAATTGAATAAATCGGTCATTCTGGTTCCGAGCTAACTCTTTGGGCGTAACGCCCGTGTGTTTCTTTATCTCCCGGATGAAATGGGCCTGGTCCGCAAACGCTCCTTCCGCGTACAGCTGGCCGGCTTTGAGGTAGTGCCAGGAGGCCCGAAAACGCAGAATGGAGCTGTACGTCTTCAGCGAAAGGCCGAATAGGCGGGTAAAGTAGCGGTTGATTTGCCGGCTGCTCCAGCCGGCAGCCTGGGCCAGGGCTTCGACGGGAAGGCTCCCATTGGAAGCATACAGCCGGTCAAATAGCTTGCTTTTGCGCGGGTCGAGGTCGCCGGGCAACAGGGGCGTGATGTGGGCCGCAGCCTTCGCGCAGAAAGCGTCGAAATCCCGCAGGTCCGTCCCGCTCATCCCCAAGTAGTCGGCCGGCAGGGCACGGCCGCGGTGCAGCAGTTCGCCCAAGGGGATGGGCAGCAGGTACTCGACAGCCAACAGGTTCCAGCTGATGGCGAACGTGGTGGAGCGGGCGGGAATCACCTGGGCCTCGGGTCGGTCTTGTAGTCCCAGCAGCGTGACGTGGTAGGGCTCGGCGGCGGAAACCGAGAAGAACACGTCAATCCGGCCATCGGGCACGAGGATAATATGCTGCTCGACCTCCGAAGGATTGGCCAGCATCCAGAAGCTTTCAACGAATTTGGCCAGCGGCGGCGGCGGTTGCGCGGCCTGGTATTCGAGGTCAGTAAAGGCCATGGCGAAGCGCGTTTTCCTGGTACGACGAAGGGAAAAAGGATGTTAGGCACCGCCAACGTTGAGGTGCTGTCATAAGTACGTCTGACTTCAAGAACGGCAGAAATATCCCGATAAACTGCCGCAATGGGACCGTGGATGCAGGCTGGGGGCCGGCCCGTTGTCGTACTTATGAATAAGGCCATTGGCAACGCCACCTACCGACTTGTTTTGACCCCCAACCGCTTCTGCTGGTGGATAGCAATCTCACAATTGCTGTAATGAAGGGCTGAATTTCCAAAAATTTGGACGGTCAAGGTTTGATAATCATACTTTTTGATTCTCTTTACCCGTACCATTTCATTTCGCCGGAACTTTGCAGTAGCAGAAAGCTAATAAAGCCAGTTCACGAAGCAGGGTTTGGATGCGACCATTTTAAACACGTGTACTATGTAAAAAGCACTCATTACTGGCATCGTGGAGCAGACTGAGGTGGTCTAGGAATGACGGACAGAAGAAGGACGTATATTTCTTCTGTTATGGCAAGCAAAGCAAGCGGGGCGTCGCCCGACAAACGACGTAAATACGACGAGGCGTTCAAGGCCGAGGCCCTGCGCCTGGCCAGTGAAAGCCGCAGCACGCAGGCCGCGGCGCGGCAGCTGGGAATCAGCCCCAAACTGCTTTACCGGTGGCAACAAGCGCAGTTGGTGGCCGAAGTGGGCAGCCTGGAAGTGGCCCGCGACCCGGAAGTGCGCGCCCTGCGTGCGGCCAATAAACGGCTCGCGCAGGAGCTCGATATTTTAAAAAAAGCCTTGGTCATCTTCGGCCAGCCGACCCCGTGAGTACGTACCGCTACATCGCGCAGCGGGCCACTCAGGTACCCGTGCGCCAGCTCTGCCACGTGCTGCGCGTGGCCCCGGCCGCGTACTACGGCTGGCAGCGCCGCCAGCAGGTGCCGGCGGTCGAACCGGCCTGGCAAGTGGCCGTGCGCGAGGCGTTTGCGGACCACAGCCAGCGTTATGGTACCCGCCGGCTGCGCGCCGAAGTGCAAGCCCAGGGCCATGCGGTGGGCCGCTGGCGCATCCGCCGCGTGCTCCGCGAGCATGGCCTGCGCGCCCAGCAGCCCCGCTCGTTCGTGCCCCGCACCACCGACTCGGACCCGGCCGTGCGCGCCGCCCCCAACCGCTTGCGGGGCCAGCCGGCCCCCACGGCCCCCAACCGGGTCTGGGTGGGCGACATCACGTATTTGCCCCGCCAGGGCGGCGGCTGGCTCTACCTGGCCGTGTGGCTGGACCGCTGTTCGCGCAAGGTCGTCGGCTGGGACGTGCGCGACACCATGCCCGAAGACCTCGTCAGCGAAGCCCTGCGCCGGGCCTTGGCCGTGCGTCGGCCCCCGGCGGGGCTCATTATTCATTCCGACCAGGGCAGCCAGTACACGGCCACCCGATTCAAAGACTTAGTCGCTAAACACGGCGCCCAGCAGAGCATGAGCCGGCGCGGCAACTGCTACGACAACGCCCACGCCGAATCGTTTTGGAGCCGATTCAAAGCCGAGCTACTTGACGGCGGCTACTTCCCCGGCCTGGCCGAAGCCAAGCTCGAAATCAGCCATCATATTGCCTATTACAACGCCGAACGCCGACATTCTGCCCTCGGCTATCAATCACCCAATCACTTCGAAACCCATCTTCAAACAACGTCCCAGTTGTGTCCGGCTTAGCTAGACCACCTCACAAGCCCCCAATCACTTCGAAACCCACCTTCAAACAACGTCCCAACTCTGTCCGGCTTAGCTAGACCACCTCACGACGTACTCGGGTTGGGGCTGGTGGGCGTCCAAGCGACGCACCGCCTCGTTCTCCCGGCGGCGGCTGAACCGTCGCCACCGGCCCGCGTCGTCTACGAAAAGATACGAGTAGAGGGCGCTCAGGCTCACGCCCAGCGCCACGCGGCCGGGGGAGGCACGGTCCGTGGCGAAGGACAGCACCTGGGCCCCGAGCACCATCGCGGAAGCCCCGGCCCCGAAGCGCGCCACGCGCCGGGCGTGTTGAAACACATGCCGCAGCTGCGCCACGCTGTCGGCGTGGGTGGGGACCGCCGGCACCAACGGCGCCTGGGCGTGGCTGGTTACCGCGACGAGCAACAAAACGAGGAAGAAGAGTTTTTTCATGGGCCCAAAATATTCTTCACGGCGTGTAGTTTAAATGAAATGTTTAATACTTGAATGTGCGCGTTTACCTTCCTACCGTTATGGTGAACTAGAAGCTGTGGAGCCGGAGACTTACCAATGCTTCTGTTGGGTGCCTCTACGTGGCAAGGAGTGACGGTTTACGGTACCTGAGCACTAGGAAGGCATCTGTGGCCATTTTTACCAACGTGACCCCGACTAGTGCCGTGGAGAAGTACCGTTGCGCATAGCTGGATGCATAGAGCAGGTCAAGCGCAACGACTAGGCCAACCAAGATGTAGGCGTCAAGTTGAGGGGACACTTTGACCTTCAACCTAGAATAGGCAAACAGGATGGCAACGAAGAAAAGGGTCCAAAACAGCGGGAAAATAGCCACCATCAGCAGCCCATAGGCTAGCTGTGAAATGGAAATGACGGGTCCCTTTAGAATGAGCAGGAAAAACAAGGCGTAGTAGTATGCCGCATTGGATACAAATAGCCAGAGGAAGCGCATAGGATGGGTGGTGTCAAACGTTTCCGCAAGGTAGAGTATCAAAAAGACGCTCCTTATTTTGAACGGAGCGCGTTTAAGCCAGTGCCGTTTGGCCAAACACATCACTTCACCGCTTACCGGATGACTTCTACCCACCCCTTGTACGTTTTGCCCATCCCGGACTGCTGCAACAGGTAGTAGTAGAGCCCCGCCGCCGCGGTGTCCCCCCATTCGTTGCCGTACGCCGCCGTGCGGTACACTTGCCGCCCCCAGCGGTTGCAGACGGTCAGGCCCCAATCCCCCGGCGGCAAGTGCTGGACTTCCAAGCGGTCATTGCGCCCGTCGTGGTTGGGGGTGATGACGTTGCCAATCCGCACGCACGCTTCCACGGCCACCCGCCGGCTCGCGCTTTGGGTGCCGCAGCCCGTGATGCGCAAGGTATAGGTCCCCGCGGCGCTCACTTGCAGCGACGGCCCGGTCGACCCGTCTGACCAGCGGTACGTGTCCCCGGCGGCCCGGGGCGTGGGGGCGCGCAAAACCAGCGCATCGCCGTCGCACAGCGTGGTGTCGGCCCCGAGCGTAAACGGGGCGAGCCCGGCCGCCGGCCGCACGCGGACCTGCGCCGTGGCGCTGCACCCGGGGCCGAAAACGGCTTGCACCGCGTACACCCCGGGCTGCGTCGCTGCGATGCTGGCGGTGGTGGCCCCCGTGCTCCAGCGGTAAGCCGGCGTGCCCGGACCCGCGACGGCGCGCAACAGGACGGCGGCCCCGGGGCACAGTACGGAGTCGCTGGCAATGGCGAGGGTCGGCACCAGCGCGCGGACCCGGTAAAACGCCGTGCTGCTGCCCCCGGCGCTGAACGTGGCCTGTACAGAGTAGGTCCCCGGCTGCGTTACCGCAATACTGGCCGTGGTGGCCCCCGTGTTCCAGCGGTAAGCGGCCACCGGGGCCGTGGCCACCGCCGTAAGCGTCGCGCTTCCCCCGTTGCACACCAGCGAGTCGCCTTGCACAACAACCGAAGGCGGCCCTACCCCCAGCCGGGCCACGAAGGTTTGGTCCGCCCCCGACGTCCCCAAGGTCAGGGCACCAAACGCACAGGGGGCGTTGAACTGCCCCAGCACGAACACGTCGCCCGCGGCCCCGCAGCGCACGGCGTAGGCGGCGTCGAACCCGGGGCCCCCGGCTTGCTGCACCCAGCGCACCTGCCCCTGGGGCGTGTAAGCGGCCACGGCCACGTCGCGGGGGCCCGCCACGGCCAGGGCAAACGGGCCAATCTGTGCGCCCCCGGACACGCCCCCGGCCACGCACGGGTTGCCGCCCGCGTCCAAGGCAAGGCCGTACCAGCCGTCAAACCCGGGGCCGCGGCTGGCCTGCACCCACGCCAGCTGGCCCGTCGGCGTATACTTGGCCAAGTACCCGTCGAAGCTGCCCGCACTGGCCACGGGCGTGGGGCCAAACGTTGCCGTGCCGTCAAAAAAACCCGCGACGTACAGGTTGCCCGCCACGTCGACCGCGCCTTCTTGCAGCGTGTCGGTGCCGGGCCCGCCGGCCTGCTGCACCCACTGCAGCGCGCCTTGCGCATCGAATTTGGCGATGAGCACGTCGTACTGGCCGCGCGGGGTGAGCGTCACGTTGCCCAGCACGGGCGTGCCGATGAAGTTGGCGAACACGTAGGCGTCGCCCGACGGGGCCACGGCCAGGGTGGGAAACTCGCCCGTGCTTTGGTTGGTGCCGGGGTAGCGCACGGCCGCCACCAGGGACTGCACGGCCCCGGTCGCCGCCGAAAAGCGCGCCAGGAACAGGCCGACGGCCCCGGGGTCGGCGCGCGGCGCCTGCAGCGCCAACGCCCCAAAGGCGACGGCGGTGTACACCCCAGTCAGGTACACGTGCCCGGACGCGTCGAGACCGACGCCGCTGGCCAAGGCAAAGCCGGGGCTGCCGGTCGTGCCCTGTTGCACCCATTCCGGGGTGCCTTGGGGCGAATACCGGACGAGGAAGGCTTGCCCGGAGCCGCTCGCGCTGCTGTTCAGCACCAGGTTGTTGCCCAAGGCCACCGCGCCCGGGGAGGCCCCGGCCAGGTAGGCGTTGCCCGCGGCGTCGAGGGCCACGTCGAAGGCGTAGTCCTCGCCGGCAGTGCCCAGCACGCGCACCCACGCCAGCTGGCCCGTCGGCGTGTACTTGGCCAGGTAGGCATCGAGGCCGCCCCGGCTGGTCAGGGCCGCGGTGCCCACCACGGCCGTGCCCCGGAAGGCCCCGGCTTCGTAGAGGTTACCGGCCGCGTCGACGGCCGTCGCGCCCCGCAGCTGCGAGCCCGTGCCTTCGGCGTAGGCGCTCACCCAGTCGGGGGCCGATTGGGCCCCGGCGCGCGAGGTGCCCAACACGCCGGTCAGGAACAGCCAAGCAACCAGCACGCGAAAGGCAGGACGATAAAGCATGGGCGGTCGGAAAAAAAGTAAAAAAGCGCAGCCCCATACGGACTGACCGAAGACAAACGTACCTGCGGTGAGTCGCCCACGCCAAGCAAAAGACCGGGCCATCCGACTTTACAAATGACATTAACCGCGCATTAACTCCTTCGACATAAGCGCACTATTATCCAAATAAAAGCACATTAGAATTTGTGCTTAGGTCCCAGGTAGTTCGCATAATGGCTCCTTTTATCATACAGAGCGCGTTTACCTTGCCACCGTTTGGCTAGACTGAATGGTGACCTCTCTGAGCAAAGAGTATCTTCGGGCTGCTGTCTCAATAGATTCGAAAATGCGAGTGTTTCTCCTCTCTCCCGGTCACCGCGTAGCAACGCATCCGATGGTGCGCATGCTCGTGCTGCTGCTGCTGGTTGCTTGCGACCGGAGCGAGCCGGACGCGCAGGACCTGATTTGCGGCAACACGTCTAGTTACTGGGACGCCAACGTCGGATACGGCTACGCCTTTGCGCGTGACGGCACGTGTTACGAGTACACGTACAATGACCAGGGGAAACGGGAACGCGCGGACTACGGAGACGTGCGCATCGACTATTTCAACTGGCACGTGGCGGGAAACCAGCTCAGCATCGAATTGCCAAATTGGCCCCGGACCTTCGAAATTGTCCGCTTGACCGGCACGGAAATGGTGCTCCGTCCGTCCAACAAAAACAGCGTCGAGGTCCTTCCGGTGGAGCGGGTGGTGTTGACCAAAGTATCCGAATAGCGGGTCATTGAACGCTCCTATTTTTGAACGAGCCGTGTTCATCGACCTACCGTTTCCCTAAACCCGCCCCTTACTTTTGGACCGATGGCTACGCTATTTTGCAGAATATGCGGCTTAGAGCACTCGGAGCCGCCCTGGGGCGCGGACGGCCAGTGCCCGACGTATGAATTCTGTCCCTGCTGCGGCGTGGAGGCCGGATACGAGGATTATACTCCTTCCTCCGCCTCTTTCTACCGGCAGGCGTGGCTGGCAGAAGGCGCGGCCTGGGAGTTGCCGAAACTCAAACCGGCCGAGTGGAACCTGCTGCGGCAACTGGAAAATATTCCCCTAGAATTTCGCTAGCGGCCCCGGCAGTCTCTTCTTTAGCTAGTTTCTTGCCACCGTTTTTGTAAACTTACGCTCCCAGTCATCAATGACATTTCCGACGCTTTGGTTGTCAGCCCGGTGGTGGCTGTAATGCGCCGCATCGGGTCGTAGCTTGCCCGCCGAAAGCTCCCGTTCCTTTTGATTACTTCCGCTGCCGTGCCGAGCTTGCGGCGTGGCCCCGCCCCCATGCGTTTCGTTTTCTTGCTAGCCGCCGTCTGGCTGCTGGCCCTGCTCGCCCGGGCCACGCCGTCGCCCGACACCGCTGCGCTCCGCCTCAACCGGCTGCCCGCCGATGGCCTGGAGCTGCAACGGGGCTGGCGCTACCACCCCGGCGACAACCCCGCCTGGGCCCGGCCCGACTTCGACGACCGCGCCTGGGACACGCTTAACCCCGCCCGGCCCCGGCGCGCGCTGCCCGCGCGGCTCACCGCGGGCCTCGGCTGGCTGCGGCTGCGCTACGCGGTCGGCGACAGCCTGCGCCGGCGCGCCCTGCTGCTGCAGATTAGCGGCAACGGCGCCATGGAGCTCTACCTCGACGGGCGGCTGGTACGGCGCGACGGCACCCTGCACCCCGACCCGACCCGGGTGCAGATCAATCCCAACACGCCCGAGCCGCTGGCGCTGCCCGGCGCGAGCGGCCAGGGGTACGTGCTGGCCGTGCGCTTTGCCCCGTACGAGCCCCCGCCCTGGCAACTGGGCAGGGACGCCTACCCGCCGCTCTCCTTCCGGCTGTTTACGGCACCGGATGTTCGCCGACAGACCGCCGAGCGGACGCGGGCGGGCACCCAGTTTTTGGTGCTGACCGGTCTGTTTGGGCTGCTCACGCTGCTGCACCTGGTCTTCTTTCGCTTCAACCCCACGCGGCGGGCCAACCTGTACTTTGGGTTCTACGCCGGGTCGCTGGCCCTGTGCGTCTGGACCCACAGCTACTTTGCCGGGACCACCGATTTCTCGTCGGTTGCGCAGTCCATCGCGCTGCAACTGGTCGGGAACGGGTTGCAATTTCTGAGCTACCTCTGGGCGGTGCGGGCACTGTACGCGCTGTTTGGCTACCGGCCGGGCCGCCTCTACCACGGGCTGTGGGGCGCCGCCGGCCTGGTTCTGGCCTGGAACACCCTTTATGTATTTAACGATTACCTGTCTAGTATCGCGGCGATTGCCTTTGGCGGGCTGGCCCTTGCCGAGCAGCTGCGCCTGACGGCAAAAGCGTGGCGGGAGCGCCAGCGCGGCATCTGGATCATTGGCACCGGTTTCGCCGTCGGGCTGCTCAGTTTTTTGGTTGGATTCGCGCTGGTATTGACCGGAGTTCTCCCCAACGTCCTGCCTTTTCTAGCGCTGAGCTACCTGGCGCCCGCGCTGGGCATTTCGCTGTTTCTGGCCCGTGAGTTTGCCCTGGATGCGCAGCAGCTGCTGGTGAAACTGGAGGAAGTGGAAAAGCTTTCGGTCCGGGCTTTGGCCCAGGAACAGGAGAAGCAAGCGCTGCTAGCCCAGCAAAACGAAACGCTGGAAACCCAGGTGCAGCAGCGCACCGCCCAGCTCGAGCAGTCGCTGGCCGACCTGCAGGCGGCCCAGGCCCAGCTGGTGCAGCAGGAGAAGATGGCCTTTTTGGGCGAGCTCACGGCCGGCATCGCCCACGAACTGCAGAACCCGCTCACCTTCATGAAGAACTTTGCTGAGGTGAGCACCGAACTGGTGGACGAGATGGGCGGGCCCCGCCCCGCCGCCGGGCTGGAGGGCGAAATCCTGGCCGGGCTGAAGCAGAACCTGCGCGAAATCAGCCAGCACGGGCAGCGGGCCACGGCCATCATCGCGGGCATGCTCGAACACGCGCGCGCCGGCACCGGCCAGCGCGTGCCCACCCCGCTCAACGCGCTGGTCGAAGACAGCCTGCGCCTGGCCTACCAGGGCCTGCGGGCCCAAGACCGCGACTTCCGCGCCCACCTGACCACCGCGCTCGACCCGGCCCTGCCCCTGGTGGCAGTGGTGCCGCAGGATGTGGGCCGGGTACTCATCAACCTGCTCACCAACGCCTTCCACGCCGTGCGCCAGCGCCAACAGGCAGGCGAGGCCGGCTACCGCCCCGAGGTGCACGTGCACACCAGCGCCGGGCCGGGCGGCGTCGAAATCCGCATCGCCGACAACGGCCCGGGCATGAGCGCGGCCGTGCAGGCGAAAATCTTCCAACCCTTTTTCACCACCAAGCCTGCGGGCGAAGGCACCGGCCTGGGCCTCTCGCTCAGCCACGACATCATCACCCAGGGCCACGGGGGCACGCTCGGCGTGGAAAGCCGGGAAGGGCAGGGCACCACCTTCTCCGTAACCTTGCCCTTGAACGGACCTGTTTACAGCCGCCTAAAATAAGGCTCGTAATTCTGAACGGCGCGCGTTTACGGCCTTACCGTTTTCTCCACCCGCTTTCGATTGCGTTAGGGAGTGTATAAGACTATCGGGTTTTTGATACTCTAACGTTGCTTTTGTACATTATCTCGAGCAACCACGCCATTTGGCTACGGCCTCGGAGGTTTTCCTATTTGTTTAACAACACCCAACACGGCGCGCTGCAAACCATGAGCCGGCGCGGCACTTGCTGCGACGACGCGCATGCGGAATCTTTCTGGAACCGCTTCAAGGTCAAGCTACTCGACGGCGGCCGTTTCCCCGGCCTGACCGAAGCCCGAAATCAGTCACCACATCGCCTATTACAACGCGAAACGGCGCCATTACGCCCTCGGCTACTGCTTACCCAACCACTTCGAAACCTCGCTTCAACCATTGTCCCAATTCTGTCCGGCTTAGCGAGAGCACCTCACTGCCTCTCATCCCCAGTTCACCTCGTTCAGTGAGTAGGCTAAAATTTCGCTTGTGAGAGCGCTGCCAAGCACAGGTTGTCCTTTAGCCATTCAAGTTCCCCGCCTAGTGCGTCAAGTGCCGCACTTGCAGCCCTTGGGGGGTGCGCAGGCGCAGCCAGTAGGAGCCGTGCGGCAGAGCTTGCAGGCCCGTAATTAGTATCGGGCCCGCAGCACCTGAGACGGCCTGTTCCCGCACCACCCGCCCCAAGATGTCCAACAGCTCCAGTTGCAACGGGTCGGTGGTCCCTACAGGAAGTGCAATGCGCAGTTCGTCGGCAAAGGGTACGGGCCAGGCCTGTACCTGTGCTGGGCTCTGAGCGACGGAGGTGCCGGTCACGACGCTGCCAAATTCGTACGCGCCCACATCTGGGGTGCGGCCGCGGGCGACCCCTTCCAAATCAGTAGGCACCGCTGCTAGCGGCGTTCCGCCATTGTCCAAGGCCGCATTGGTCGGCCGTAGCTGCGAGCCTCCGGAAAACATCGGGTCCAAGCCGACGGAGTGCGCGTCGTACCCCGTAGCCGCTTGCCAGGCCGCCAGTGAGGCATATTGTTGCCCTATGCCCGTTGTGCCTACTGTATAGCTTCCCAGGAAGCGTTGTGCTCCCGCGGCCAACACCAAGTCATTGTAATCCACCCGTACCCGGGCAATCGGCGGGGTCGTTTGTGTGGCCGGAATCCCTACATTCAGCACCGACTGCGCCGTGTTGGGGTTCGGGGCGCTGATGGGTGGGGTCGTGTTGAGCAGGATGTTGTTCACCACTTCAGCCGTGCCGTATGCCAGGTTCCTGGTGCTCAGAATCACGGTCGCGCTGCTGAATGTCGGCCAAGCTGGCGCGGCCACTGCGACCGTGTTGTGGGCAAACAGCAGAGCGCTACTCGCAAAGCCTCCCAGGGTCGCTATTACACCGTGGGTTTGGCCGTTGCGGTTTGTGGGGATGGCTGCGCCCGGGACCAGCCCATGCCGCAGGTCGCTGATTTCGTTGTTGAACACCTGCACCGCGTGTCCGGCCGCCAGGGGCTGGAAAGTAGGGGCCTGCAGCAACCACAGGCCGACAACCAGCACCGGCTGCACGGCAGACATGGCTGGGTTGGCGGGATGCCGAAATTCGATGTCCCGGATTCGGTTATTGGCAAATACGGACGGCAACGGCCCCATCAAATCATACACGTAGATGCCCACGGCATTCTCGGTGCGGCTGACCACGCCCTGCACCACGTTGTCGTGCACGTTCAGGCCGTTGACCCGCAAGAAGTACATGCCGTAGGCCGCGTAACCGTCTGTGGGGTACCCGATGTTGCCCGGGGTGCCATCGCCGATGGTGACGTGCCCGACTTCCACGTCGTAGTCGGGCGTGACTCCAGAGCCAGCTTGTATCCAAATTCCGGTACAGGCCTGCTGAATCTGCAGGTGGTCGTAGCAAATGCGGCGGTTAACGAGGACCGTATCCGCTGGCCCGCCGTTGCTGAGCAACAGGTTGCGCTGATAAATGCCTTTGGTTTGGGCCTGATTCTGACGCATCGTGACGGTGGCGTTGCGGATGCGGATATCGTGGCTGCCCTGGTTAAACGCGCCCGAAACCGCATACCCGGCCTCGGGGCCTACAGCGCCCGTACCCGGCACAATGTCCAGGCCATCGAACGTGAGGTGATGCGCACCCACCAGGTCGATGCCTCCGCCCTCCAACTGCGGGTTCGCGCCCAGCCCTTGCTTTTGAAAAACGACCGGGTGGGTGTTCGTGCCCAACACTTGCGGCACCACTTCGACGAAACGCTGCCCCGCAGGGATGGCCAGCGCCACCGGGGCGCTGGTGCCCGCGGTGTTCAGTTGATAGACCGCATCGCTCAAGCTCTGAAAATTGCGCGCGCTACGGGGCAGTTGGCGGTCGAGGGTATAGGCACCGCCCAAGGGCACCGGAGCGCCAGTCGTTACCACTACGTTATCCAGCACTGCGGGCAGCATGGCCGGCGCTTGGGAGGCACTGGTCCACGTGAAAATAAGGCGTTGGGAGGTGCCGGCGACCGATGCCGGTAACGGTATCGTCGCCGAATTATAGGCGGAAGCATTCCGCAGATTTGTAGCGATTTGAGTGCTCGATGACAGGGGAGGTCCGATGCCCGCAGTAGGCTGGTAGGAAGTGGGAGCTAGGAAGACATCTAGTGACCCCTCGCTTCGGAAATCAAAGCGGAGTTTGAAGTCGGTGGTGCCAGCTGGAAACGTAATATCCCGGTACAGGTGGACCACCCCGCTCAGACCCGACAGGGGACCGTAAATACTTCCACTGGTGGAAATAAAGGCCGCCATGCTGCCGGCCCACCGCGGGCCATTGCCGGGTGCCGTCCCGGTGTTCCAAGTCGGGGTTTGTTGACCGTTGATGGCGGTGAAACTTCCGAAGGTGCCGCTTTCAAAATCTTCAGTAAAGAGGGTGTTCTGAGCCCAGGTAGGGCAAATGAGCCCTACCCAAAGGCTGGCTACAAGTACTAGTTGCTTCATCGTGTAAATAAAGGCCTCAAAGCTCGATGATATTTCCGGCCTATTCCGGGCCTCAGTTCGAAGTGTGATGCTTGCTTTTTCCAGCAGCTGATGCCGCCCCCCGAACTAATCGCATTGAAAACGGAGCCCGCGCCGGGAGCAGCAACTGTTGAGTATTGTCAGTCAAGCACGAGAAGCGCCTTGTTCTACCAGCAGTTGCTGAGGTGGCAAGTAACAGCAGAGATGACCATTAATAGTCCTGACAAGGCAGAACGCTCCTTCAATTGAACCGCGCGCGTTCACCTTGCCACCGTTTCAGTAAACCGAAGCGGGCAAGCCCATTTGCACGGCACTATGCCGTAGTTCCTACGTGTCTTCTTAGCGCGGATTGGCTGGGTTGCCCTTTTGTTTTTTATATGCAACAGAGGCGAAGATGAGCGAGAGTGCGCCCCCAAAGCTCAGCCCCAGCCCCAGCTTCGCCAAGGAGTCGTTGCGGCCGGAATAGTAGCCCGCCATGAAGACTCCGCCCAAGGCCAAGAGCAGGCATAAGGTGGCAACAAAGTAAAAGGCGCGGGATGGGTTTTTCATAGGATTCGCAGTCGGTCGTGCGTAAAAAAAAAAGGGGCCGAGGCCGTGGGTTTCTTCTGGCAAATCGGGCATTCGGACGAGCCTTACCTGACACCTGGTTTCGGGTATTTTTTGAAGCGCTGTCGGCCAGCCAAAGGTCAAATAAACGCTTCTTTCACCAAATGGCGCGCGTTTACCTGGCCACCGTTTTCTTTAACGCAGCTGCTTAGGTAGTAAAGGCCCACCAGAGAATCGCGGCCCCTGCGATGGCGAAAAAAAACAGGAACAGCACGGCGGATACCTCATAACCCTCGATAGCAAAGCACGTCGGTTTGCTCGCCGCGTAGCGAAGCCGTACTTGCTCCCCCACCCGGAAGTACGTACCGGCTTCTGGGGTGCCGTACATGCTCTTGGCCTCGATGCGCACGCCGTGCTGGGTCGTAAAGGCAACCACTGGCTTGTACGTATCACCGTCCCCATCGCGGGTCAGTTCCAAGGACACAACGGTCCCGGTCGTGGCAATGCCCCAGTAGCGCAAATACAGGGAGCGAAGGGCAGCCCATGCAAAGAGCGCGACAAAAACACCACCGACTAAGTACGCCATTGCCCAAAGTTAAAGGCTCCTTCAACTGAACGGAGCGCGTTTACCTTGCCACCGTTTAAGTAAACACACATTCCGCGACTTTCGCGTATGCATCCCTCGCCTGATTCCTTATCGGAAGCCCTTTCCGTGCTTCTTGCGTCGTGGCAGCGGCAAGGCATTGCGTGCCCACCGTCGGGGGGGGACGTACGCCAAGTGGCCATCGCCAACGGCGTGCGGCTGCCTGCTGATTTTGTCCAGCTCTACCGCGCCGCGAACGGAACGCCCGAGCTTTACCCCAATGAACTGGACGAAAATTACTGCTCCTTTCTGCCGGTTGAAGCCTTACGGACCGAAGAGAAAGGGTGGCGGGTTCTCACGGCGGAAGCCGAAACGATGGAGCGGGCCGGGGTCACGGTGTTTGTAGATTACATGCACCGCAGTTGGGAATATGGGTTCTTGGTGGAGGCCAACGGGCTCGACTATCGAATTGGCATACTAGCCGGGGACAATAAATTTCAGGTGCTGACCACCTCGTTGAGCCAGTTCTTGCGCTGGTATGTGGCGGATGCCGATGAATTGTACGGGTAGGCCACCTTCGCAAACCCTCCTAATTCTGAACAGGTCGCGTTCAACGCAGTACCCTTTTTGTAGACTATTACTCTAGGGATTTCCCAAGCCCATTTTGCCGGCGCTCTGCACGCTGTTGGCGCACTACACGCTGATGGTGTAAGTCAATTTGCGGGCGTAAGTCGTGTGCTTGCAGACCATTCAGGTATACACCGGCTTCAGTTAGCAATTCCTCTATGCGGGCTTCGATTTCGGTGAATGGCCGGCCGCTGACCAAGCGCAGCTCCGCCACGCGCCGACCACTGCCCACCTCCACGTTCTGCCACGCCAAGGCATAGAGATGCCACTTACTTGAATCAACTGCCATGCCCCCAAAGTCGGGCTGAATGATAACGGCCAAGTTAAAGCCGTCCCGTTGCCAATCGACGCGCCGTTCTTCAAACCCCAAGCTGCCCGGACCATCGGGCCAATGATTTTCGCGGTCTCGTGTTAGCACGGTATGCTGCGCGGCAGCGAATTGCGCCAGGCGTTCGTCTATTTGGGTAAATACACTCATCAGCGTAGCAAGTAAGGAGGAGAGATGGCCATTAATGGTGCTGGCAAGGTAGAACGCTCCTTACTTTGAACGGAGCGAGTTCACGCCAGTACCGTTTGGGTAAACTACTGGCGAACCACTGAATGGGCGGGTTTAGGAGCGAACAGCACGCCGGCGGTGAGGCTGTAGCCGTGGCTGCGGGCGTGGTAAGGCGTGCCGGCATAGTCGCGTTGGTAATAGTCGGTCAGGTCTTGAGTGAAACGGGCGGTGAGCGTGTACACGCGCTGCGCGCGGGCCCAGGCCAGCTCGGCCCCGTAGGCCTGCGCCCACCACGTGGTGGGGTTGTTGAACCGGTTGCCGGGCGCAAAGGACGACGCGTCGGGCCGCACATCGCCGAAGACGGCCACGAACGCCGGGCCGGCCTGCAGGTGCAGCGCCGGCCCGGTGGCCCCGCCCAAGCGCAGGTCCAGCAGCAGCGGCACCTGCAGACAGTCCACGGTGTAGTCGGTTTTGCCCGGGAACGCGCGGCGGGTAAAGTCGCCGCCCTGGCGGACGTAGCACAGCTCGGCTTGCGCGGCGAGCGGCTGGTACAGGCGTTGGCGGACTACGGCGGCCACGCTCACCCCCGGCACGCGCACGAGCTGATCGAATCCGGGCTGGGTGTGCAGGTCCACTTCCGTGCCGGTAATGGTGTAGTTGCTGTAGCCGGCACGGAAGCCCACAAACAGCCCCGGGGCGGGGCCGGGCGGGCGGACCTCCCCGGCAGGGGCTTGGGCGGAAGCGCAACCCGGGGCGAGCAACAGGGCGAATACAGCCCAGCGAGGGGACGGCAACAAGAACATCAGGCGGGGGGCAGTTGGTGAATCGCACAGCCAAGATAGGCCGTGCGCGGGTCTTGAGGTAGTCCGGCCAAGCCGGATGGAGCACAATTCGTATTGAACGGACCGCGTCCACCGCTCTACCGTTTCCCTAAACTTCTTACTTTGAATTATGGAAACGAATCCGCAACCATTTCCCTTCGGCCAGAAGGGCACCATTCTCAGTGGCGAACACCCGGGCTGGTCGATAGAGATTGTCGACGACACCGCTGAAACGGGCGGTTATTTCATTTACATTCAGGACCCCAACCCTGACTATCCAGACTTCATGGGATTTGATTGGTGGCTTGAAAACGCCTCACACATTCCGGGCCTCATCGAGGAGATGGACTGGCAAATCCAGTGGCCTGCTGCAACAGAAGTTTAAACGCTCGTTATTTTATTCCGACCGTTTGGGTAAACGAAAGCGTGGGCAAAGAAACCACGCAACTTCCCGCCCTACTTTTGGCATGCCGGGCTTTCCCGGTTGAGCGGTTGTCGTCGTTTCTTCGCCATGGTCCCAGCGTATTTGCAAGCGGTATATGCGGTAACCGACCAAGCCAAAGCCTTTGGTCATCGAGTCCTGCCCAACGGCACCGAATTGGCGGGCCACGTGCCGCACCGGGCCCCGGAAGCGTGGCTGCACGAACTGTTTGCCCCGCTGGCCCCCATCGAGCTCGCTGCCTGGGAGCAGGCCTTGGGCGCGTCCCTGCCGCCGGCCTTGCGCGCCTTTTACCTGCACCACAACGGCCTGAACCTGTTCTCGTGCACCCTGGCGTTGCACGGGCGGCGAAGCGGCTACGAGCGCACGGGCGACAACGCCCGCCAACCGTTTGACATGGATGACCTCAACCGCTACCGCCGCGGGGGCCCCACGGCCGGGCGCTTGTACCTGGCCGGAAACGCCGACGTGCTGTGGTTATCCCTCGATTTGCGCACCCACGCCGGGCAGCGGACCACCGCCGAGGGCACCGTGGTCCAGGAATGGGTCAGCTTCGAGGAGATGCTCGTTGCTGAGGTGCAACGCGTGGCCCAAGGATTTGACGCCCGGGGCCGGCCACAGTCCCTCAACGGCTAGCCCCTCCGCTTCCTATTTAGACCGTTTCGCTAAACTCAAAATACCCTTTTGGGGCCTCTCTTAATTTTATGGGGTCGCACCTGCCTCAATAGCCATTTGTGTACCGCTGGTCGAGAATAGCAGCTGGTTGCTGCTGGCGGTAGAGGTCGAGTGCGGCGTGCAACAATCGGTAAAGTTGGGGATGCGAGGTCGGCGTAGGAGACTGGACGTATAGGTTTTTCGCTGTTTGCGGTCCGCTATTCACCACCACCTGTACCGAAGTGCCATCGAGCACAATGCGGTTTCGGTTTGCATCGGCCCGTTCGAGTTGCGCGGCGGGGCTCTTGTAAACCGAGTCAAGGGCCTGCACCAAGGCCGGGTGCTCGGTCGTGGCCACCTCCAGGCTGTCCCAACGGTAGACCGTATACTGCTCCCACAAGGCCGCCACGAGCTGCAGCGTGCCGGATTTTTCGGCGGCCCGTCGTTGCGGTGCTTCGATTGCGGACACATACGCCGCAAAGCGCGGGTCCCGGCGCATGGCCTTGTGCTGGATACTATCCAACCGCCCATAGCGTAGTGACACAACGGTTGGGCGGCGCGTGAGTTGGACCCGGAAATCGGAGCCGCTAACGCCGGAATGGGCGTGAAAATGGACCGAATAGCTCGGCGGGGCACTTTGACCTTTTCCGACCACAGGACCGAGCAGCAGGGCCGACAGGCAAAACAGCAGTCGGGAAGTTCGCATAAGCAGGAAGCGAAGGGTAGTAAGCAAGAGAACCACGAATAGCACGGAAGGTACAATGCAAAGGCTCCTTATTTTGAATGTAGCGCCTTTACCTTGCTACCCTTTTCCTGAACTGATGAGCTAGTTCTTGGTCTGGTCCTGAATAGTGAGCCTGGCATAGGTATACCAAGCTCGTGAGAACGTTTTGTTCCAATGCTTTTGCTGCAGCACCAAGGCGTTTGCGGCGACCCATTCCACCTCTTCTACCTGCCAACTGCGCGACTCCACCTTCCACACTTGCTGCCAAGCCCCTTCTTTACGTTGAAAAAGCTGGATGGTCGGCGTTCCTATCCCGTCCAAGGCGCCCGAAGCCACGACGAATTGACTGGTGTCCGGGCTGATGGCGGGGGAGTCTTCCAGCCGGAGCCACTGGCCGTTTTGGGTAAGGGCATTGAGGCGGTACACTTCGCTGAAATGGTAGCCCTCCACCAGATGCCACCGCAGTTCGGGCCAATACCCCAGGTATTTGTACTGCGTGTCTTCGTCCCGCTCGCCATCGACCCAGCCATCCCGAAAAACATGGGGGCCTTTCGTCGAAGGAATAACCAGTCGCCCCTGCTGCTTTTTCAGCGGAAACGTCACGCGGGGTGTAAAAGCAATTTTTCCTTTCAGCGCCTGCATATAAGCCGCCTTCGTTAGCGGGCTAAAGGCCACGCGCACGCTCGTTGGGCGGGGCGCACTAGCGCCGTTGCGTAGCAAGAAAAGCAGCAGAAAGGCAGTATTCATAGTGTGTCGGGGCTTGGATGACCGCGGCAAGGTAGCACCGACCTTTTTTTCTGAAGAAAGGATTGTGATTGGGCGGAGCGCGTTTAAGCCATTACCCTTTGTCTAAATTCAACGTGCTATTTGTGTTGGGATTCCTAACCAGATGCCATCGCCGATGTTGGGCATTCGGTCCAGGGTGCGGAACAAGTCGTCAACCATCGCCCCCACTTGCGCAGGGGCCAACGGCACGGGCTGTTCGGTGAACGGGTCGAACAAATGCATCCCGTGTTCGTGCAGGAGGACGACGACCAACTGCTGGGCCAAGGTGCTGAGTTGAGCCAAGGACGCGGCCGGGTGCGCCTGCTGCAATTCGGCGACCAGGAACCAGAGTTCGGTGTAATCGTCTTTGATGATAACCTTGGCAGTGGCAACGTCGTCATCGGTGAGGGCAGGGGACATGGGCAGGGCAGTGTGGGACGAGCTTACAGGCCCGTTTTGACCGGGCGAACATGAAAGTACGCCTTGGGTTACCCTCGTAATTCTGAACAGGGCGTGTTTAAGCCACTACCGTTAAAGCGAACGGGTGCCCTGTCGCGTTTGGGCGTATAGAGCATCCCACGTCGCCGCAAACGGATACTCGTTTTGGGCCTCAAATTCCTTGAGCGAGAAGACGCGGTCGGTATCAGTCCACATGCCCATGTTTCGGTCAGTGGGAGCGAACAGAACTGGCTGGTGCTGCGTCGTAAATCCAATTTCCCGATTTGGATATCCCTCATCGTCAACTTCTACAAGCCAGTACGCCACGGTGTCCCAGGTGCGCCCGTCATAATCCGGGCTGCCTTTCGGCACCCAGATAAACAGCAGCTTTACTAGCCCATGAAGCAAACGCACGCCTAAGCTTTCTGGCTTGCCTGTCGTTTCGGGCACTTTAAGAATGGTCATCATTTAGCAATAACTAGGGTCCAGATGGGGCACCATTGCCAGCTCAGTGAGGTGGTCTAGCTAAGCCGGACAGAGTTGGGACGTTGTTTGAAGGTGGGTTTCGAAGTGATTGGGGGCTTGGTAGCCGAGCGCAGAATGCCGCCGCTCGGCGTTGTAATAGGCGATATGGTGGCTGATTTCCAGCCGGGCTTCGGTCAGGCCAGGGAAGCGGCCGCCGTCGAGCAGCTCGGCTTTGAAGCGGCTCCAAAACGATTCGGCGTGGGCGTTGTCGTAGCAGTTGCCGCGCCGGCTCATGCTCTGCACGGCGCCGTGGCGGGCCAGCAGGTCCTTGAAACGGGTGGCCGTATACTGGCTGCCTTGGTCGGAGTGCACGACGAGCCCGGCCGCTGGCCGGCGCACCGCCAAGGCGCGGCGTAGCGCCTCGCTCACGAGGTCTTCGGGCATGGTGTCGCGCACGTCCCAGCCCACAATCTTACGCGAACAGCGGTCCAGCCAGACGGCTAGGTAGAGCCAGCCGCCGCCCTGGCGGGGCAAGTACGTGATGTCGCCTACCCACACCCGGTTCGGGGCAGTGGGGGCCGGCTGGCCGAGCAAGCGGTTGGGCGCGGCGCGCACGGTCGGGTCTGAATCGGTCGTGCGCGGCACGAACGAGCGGGGCTGCTGGGCGCGCAGGCCGTGCGCTTTGAGCACGCGGCGGATGCGCCAGCGGCCCACCGCGTGGCCCTGGGCGTGCATTTCGGCGCGCAGCCGACGCGTGCCGTAGCGTTGCGCATGGTAGGCAAAGGCCGCGCGCACGGCCCCTTGCCACGCTGGCTCGGGCACGGGCTCGCTTTGCTGCCGGTGCCAGGCATAGTACGCGCTCGGCGCAACCTGCAGCACCTGGCAGAGCCGGCGCACGGGCACTTGCTGCTGGCGCTGGGCGATGTGCTGGTAGGCGCTCATCGGGTCGGCTGGCCGAAGATGACCAAGGCTTTTTTTAAAATATCCAGCTCCTGCTCGGCCCGCTTCAGACGGGCGCGCAGGGCCCGGACCTCCGGGTCGCGGGCCACTTCCACGCTGCCGACCTCGGCCACGAGCTGCGCCTGCTGCCAGCGGTAAAGCAGCTTGGGGCTGATGCCCAACTGCTGCGCGGCGGCTTGCGTGCTCCGGCTCTCGGTCGCCAGGCGCAACGCCTCGGCCTTGAAAGCATCATCATATTTGCGCCGGCCATCCGGCGACGGTTTGCTCTTTTTTGCGGTCATGACAGCAGGAATATACGTCCTACTTCTGTCCGGCCTAGCTAGACCACCTCACGGACTAAACTTACCCTCCTATTTTTGAACGGGCCGTGTTTACCGACCCACCGTTTGCGTGAACGAGGCCTTCGCTAGCTCTTGGGTTTCACGACGACCGAATCAAAAAACCGCCGCCGCTGCTCATTTCCGCTCGTCCCCGTAGCATCTTCCTTGTCCTTCGGTATAAAGTTGAACGAGTAGTTGATTTTGCCCACGATCAAGGCGCGGGTATACTTCACGACCATCTTATTTGTGCCCAGTTGAAGCCCCTTGTACTTGATTTCTATTCCCGGTCCTCCCGCCGTAGTAAAGGGGGAAGTGGCCACCAGCACGCCTTTTTGACTGCGTAGCAGTCCCGCAATGATGCCATCGTAGAGTTCTTCCCGGGCAGCTTTGCTTTGCCCTAGTTTAGCGTTGGAACGGTAATCTTCTCGGATTACCTGATAAGTGCCGTATTCATCCCCTGATATAAATACCCGCGTGTTAGAATAGCTTTTCCCCGCTGGTTGCTTCGACAAATCCACCTCGACGGCTTGCTGCGGCACTTTTACCTCTACATTATCGATGGCAAAAGGCACCCATTCGACGACGGTAAGAGCCAAGGCAGGAAAGCTAGCTAGAACGAGGAAGTAGGGAAGGAAGGTGTTTTTCATGCGCTAAAAATAGCAGTGAACGAGGTGCCATCCCTTATGCCTCCAAAACGCTCGTAAAAATGAACAAGGTGCGTTTGCGGTTCGACCGGTTGGCTGAACGAGCCAGAGAGGCGCGCTCCTGCGACACGCCTCCCTTACCGGGGCTGTTGTTTATTTGCCAGTGCCACTACCGCCCCCGCTTATGACTAAAACGATCCGCTGCGTCCTGCTGCTCTTGTTGGTGGCGGTCACCTCCCGAGGGCAAGGCACCGATGCCTTCGTCACGGCCGACCTCGACCGGTTCTGGAACGCCTACGACCGGATGGTCACCACGAAAGACAGCGCGCAGCAGTACGCCTACCTCGATGCCCTGTTCCTGCAGCCGGGCTCCCCGGGCCTGAAGGCCCTTATGCAGGCCCGCAACTACACCGCCCAGTCCTACGTGGAGGCGATCAACCGCTACCCGCTGTTCTGGCAGTCGATTCGAAAAAACACCGCCCGGGCCCCGGCCTTCGCCCGCAAAGCCGCCGCCCAGGTCCAAAAGCTGCGGCACCTTTATCCCGAATTGCGGCCCGCCACGACCTATTTCACGGTGGGCGCCTTCCGCACGGGCGGCACGACTGCGGGCAATAGGGTGCTGCTGGGCAGCGAACTGGCCCTGGCCGATCGCACCACCAATACCACGGAATTTGGCCCCGAACTGGCCCCGTTGAAAGCGCTCCTCGCCGCCCAAACCGAAGCGGACGTGCTCTTCACCATCGTCCACGAGTACGTCCACACCCAGCAAAAAACCACCCTCGGCCCCACGCTCCTGGCCCAGTGCGTGCTGGAAGGCGTCGCCGAGTTCGTGGCCGTCACGGCCACGGGCCACCGCTCGACGTTGCCGGCCCTGGCCTACGGTGCCGCCCACACCGCGGCCGTACAGCAGCGCTTTGCCACCCACCTGTTCAACCCCTCCCCTGGGTTCTGGCTCTACAGCAACGCGCCCAACGAATTCGGGACCCGCGACCTGGGCTACTACGTCGGCTACGCCCTGTGCCAGGCGTACTACCAGCGGGCAGCTGACAAGCAACGCGCGGTCAAAACCATGATCGCGCTCGATTACAACGACGAGGCCGCGCTGCTCGCTTTTGTGGACCGGGCCGGGTACTTTCCCCAAGCAAGCGCGCAGCTCAAAGCCGGGTTCAACGCCGGTCGGCCCCACGTGCTCGGCTTTACCCGCGGAGCCAACCCGGTGGCCTCGCCGACGCCCGCTCGTTCGACCATTACCCTGCGCTTCTCCACCCCAATGGACCCGCAGCATCGAAACTTTGAGCTGGGGCCGATGGGCGTCGACCAGCTGCTGCGCGTACAGCGGTTTGTGGGCTTTTCGGCCGATTACACGAGCGCGACGATCGAAGTGGAGGTACAGCCCAAGCGGCACTACCAGCTGCTGGTCGGCGACGGGTTTCAGAGCCAGGATGGCCGGTCCTTACAGCCGTTCCTGATAGATTTTACCAGCGCCGCGAACTAGGTCCCGGGCAGGTTAACGGGTCAAATACACAGCTAGGCTACTTTTTGGACCGTTTAAATAAACTGTAAGAGGTGCACCCTTAATCAGCCACAATGAAATTACTCAAAGGCACATTGGCGGTTTGGCTATGCGCTTGCTCACTCGTGGGCTGCACTAGTCGAGCAGAACAACTGATGAGCGAAGGAGACCAGCTCGTGCGCCGTGTTGAGTTGTACCAACAAAAAGCAGGCGCCCTTCCGCCCTCTCTGTCCGCGATGGGGATTGCCGAAGTAGAAGAAGGACCGCTATATTATCAGCCGAAAAAGGACACCACCTACGTGGTATGGTTTGGAACGAAGCTAGGCGAGTCGATGACTTACCATTCGGACACGAGGAAGTGGAAAGCTAGGCAGAGGTAAGAACAGTAACGCTCCTATTTTTGAACGAGTTGTGTTCACCGACCCACCATTTCAATGAACTTCTAAAGCTGTCCTAACACATGGGGCTTGGCGCGAAGACACGGCCTTTGTCCTGCGTTGGCTAGCCCCCCAAACTGTTCTATAGTGAGCTAGTTACTCGTGCCTAACCAAAACGAGCGGACCACCTGGACCGCTCGTTTTGGTTAGGCACGAGTAACTAGCTCACTATTTGGCCACGAACACCAGTGCCGCCGTCAAACTTAACCGCTGCGCATCGGGCATGTTGGCCTGCATGATGTCGTGGTCCGTCGCATAGCGGTTAATGCCCTTGAGCACGGTTACCGTCACGTCGCCGTTGGCGTCCGTCTTGGGGCCCATTTCGTTGCTGTTGTTCTCCACCATCTGATTGGCCAGCGGCTTGCCGTCCAGTAGTAAGTGCAGTTTCAGCGAGCTGCCCGGCTTCGGCAGGGACGTCAGCCCCACCGGCACAAACTCAATGCGCTGCCCCATGGGCTTGCTCATCCACGATGCCCAGCTGAGCATCGTTTTCGACCACTTCAGCGGGTGCGACGACTGCCCGCCCACCGTGCCCGCCGGCAGGGCCGATTTGCGCACGTTGCGCGACTCTTTCTCGTCGCCCACCTTCACCCAGTACCCGTTGTCAAACGCCGTCACAAACAGCGCCGGCTTGCCTGCCGGCGTAATGCTCAGTCCTTCCTTGCTCTCGGTCCGGGTAAATTTCAGTGGCTTTTGTCCCGCGTCCAGCACCTGCAGCGACGTCACTTTCGCCGTGGGGTAAGGCTCGGGAATCTTGTGCCCGTACAGGATTTTGTATACCGGCCCGCCCAGCGGGTCTACCCACGCATCGTGGGCCAGGGTGGTGAGGGTCAGAAAAGCCGCAACGGAGGCAGCCAGCATGGTGGTGGTCTTTTTCATGGGAAATGGTTGAAAACGGTTGATGATTGAATGGTGACAAAAAGAACGTCCTGCTAAGCTTGTCGAAGCATCTCTACCGCTTCGTTGCCCAGCATAATCAGTACCCTAAAATGGCAGCTTCACCCCGGCTGAAAACGTGGCCTTCGCCTGCGGCGCGGTGCGCAGCACCCCGCCCGTCACGAAGCTCATTTCGTCCAGCCCGTGGCTGCCAGCGGGGTAAAACGTCGTTTCCACGAACACCCGGAAGCCGGGATACGCGGCCGGCCGTGTGAAAATCAGCTTGCCCGACACCCGCTGAAATGCCCGGCTCTCCATCGAGCCGTCGTCGTTCAGGTGCTTGGGCCCCACCAGCTGGTCGTACACCGAGAGCGTCAGCTGGTTGGCCGCGTTGCTCGCCGCCCCGGCCGTGAAATCCAGCCCTAGCGCGCCGGTGTACTTCGGCGCGTTCAACACGTAGTGCGTGCCCGCGTCGCCGTTGCGCAGCTCGGCCTGCAGCACCGAGTAGTTGGCGAACACGCTCAGGCTGCCGGGGTTGGCCCCGAAGCGGTAGCGGCCTTCGCCCTCGATGCCCTGGCGCAGGGTCTTGCCGTAGTTCACCAGTGCGCCGGTTACCGGGTCGCTCTGGATTTCGCCGGTCTGGTCCGTGCGGTAGGCCGCCACCAGCCCGTGCAGCCGGCCCGAGGCGTCGTCCCCGGCAATTCCTACCTCGTAGGTGTTCAGCCGCGACACGCCCAAGTCGGGGTTGTCGATGTTCTCCTCGTAGCCGCTCGGGGCCTTGAAGCCGCGGGCCGCGTTGGCAAACACGCTCACCGCCGACGACACCGCGTAGGCCAGTCCCACCTTGGGGCTGAACACGCCGGGGTGCGGCTTCAAATCCTTGCCCGGATAGTCCGAATCCAGCGCCTCGGCGGTGATGTTGTAATACAGCTGGTCGTAGCGCGCGCCGAGCGTCAGTTTTAACCGCTCGGTGGGCTTGAGTTGGAACAGGCCGTACACGGCCGGCGTGTAGGTCCGCACCCGGCGGGCCTGTACCTGCTTGATTTCCCGCCGGCCCACCGTCTGGAAGCGCGTCAGGTCCGCGTCGTCGCCCCGGAAGCTCACGCCGGCCGCGTACTCCACCGGCACCCCAGCCAGCGTGCTCGCCACCGTGCGCCGCAGGTCGAAGCCCGCCCACACCCGGTTGCCTTCCTCCTTGCGCTGCGGCGTCAGGGCCCGCGTGGTGCCGTTCTGGCCCACCCGGAAGCGGGTGAAGTCGTGGTGCTGCACGTAGGCCGTGGCCGTCCAGTACTGTTCGGCGTTGTCGCCCCGGTAGGTAAACACCACGTTTTGCTGCTGCGTGCTGCCCCCGTCGGTGGGGTCCAGCGCCGCCCGTCGGGCTGTACGGCCGCTTTCCACGTCGGACTGAATCAGGTAGTTGGCCGAGCCAAATTGACTACTAAATGCCTGCACCCGCACCGCGCCCATGCCGCCGGCCATTGGAAACGAGTACTTGGCCAGCCCGTTCAGGCGCTGGTCGTGGCCGTTGTCGCGGTAGCCGTCCGAGCGGTTTTCCTCCAGGGCCACGTAGCCGCCACCCTTGGTCCGGTCCGGGCTGCCCAGCCCCGCGATGGCCACGGCCCGCACAAACCCATAGGTGCCACCCGTCAGCGAGACGCTGCTGGCCAGCCGGTCCTCGGTATCAAACCGAATGGTGCCGCCCAGGGCGTGGTCGCCGTAAAACGGGCTGAACGGCCCTTTCGTCACCTCGATGCGCCGCAGTGTTTCCGGAATGAGCGGGTTCAAATCGGTGTAGCCGTTGGTCTGAATGTCGGAGCCCTGGTTCTGCGGCACCCCGTCAATCAAAAACAGGATGTCGCGGGCGTGCTCGGTTACCACGTAGCCGCGCATCGACACGCCGTAGCCCACGCCGCCGAGCTGAAAGTTGGCCACCGTCACCCCAGCCAGGGGCCGCAGCAGGTCGCCGTAGGAGTTCACCGCCTGCCGGGCCACGTAGTCGCGCCCCACCAGCGTCACCGACGCCGGGCTGGCCGTGGCCTCGGTCGAGAGTTCCGTTTTGCTGACGGGCACCGCCCCGCCGGTCACCTCCACGTCGCCCAGGCGCTGCGTTTTCAGGGTGTCGGCCCGGGGCCGCGCATCGCTGGTTTGGCCCACTGCCGTACCGGCCGAAAGCAGGAATAACAGGCCCACGGGCATCCATTGCCCAGCCGTCTTAATCGTAAAAAGAGGTTTCATTCAGAAGAAAAAGGTGGAAGCCCCGCGTTGCAGCGCGAAGCCCCCGAATGAGAAAATAGCTGCGGTGCCCGGCTCAAGCCCACAACGGGGCGGGTGGCCCACGCTTTTCCGCGCAAGCGCCGCCCCGAGCGAGCTCGGAGCCGGGCATCACCCAGAATTAAAAGTTGGCCTTGGTCATGCAGTTGGCGCGGCACTGCGCCCGGTATTGCGTGCGCCGGCCGGCCAGGGCACCCCGTGGCTGGTCCCGGTCGGCAGCGGCTGCCGGCAACAGGGCATTCACCCGGCCAATGTCAGAAGAAGCGAAAGCGGAGCGGCCGGCCACGGGCAGCTGTACGCGAGAAGTCCCGACCGCAGCGCCCGCTGCGGGTTGGATAGCAAATGCCAGGAAAACCATAAAAAGGGAGGATAGCGACGCCCGCGCCAGCTCTATGGCCCGCACGAACAGCGTCAGCGAATGGATAAGACGAAACGGCCCGAACGCCACGCGCTCAGTACCTGAGGCAGGCCCCGCAAGGCCCGCGCCCGACTTATCCCCGCCGGGGCGGCAGCTCCATTCGGCCCCGGAAGCCCACCGGCACGGCCTTGTTCCAGGCCACCAGCCGGGCCCGGTCGCGCCCGAACACAGGCGCGGCAAATACCACCCGCGTTTCCGCCAGGCAGTGCAAATCCAGCCCTTTGAGGCTGGTCAACAGTTGGGTAAGCGGCGGTCGCTCCCCGTTTTTCTTCACCGTGTACTGCACCCCGTTGCAGTCGTCAAAGCACGCAAGGCGCAGCGTGTGCGTCAGCTGGCAGTCCCGGCTGTGCACATAGGCAAAAGGCCGGTCAATCACCTTCGCCGGCCGCTCGGCCATGCCGGCCCCCACCACCAAAAGGTAGTTGAGCAGCAACAGCAACACGGCGTAGGAGCGCACCACGGAGACAGGAAATCGGCGGATGGGGGATGAACAGGTCGTGGCTTGCGCCTGTGTTCGAAGGCAAGTACGGTAAAATAAGGTCGGGTGGGTGTTGCTCTCGTGCAATATATTTTTATCCTCGTTTGCGAAAACGACTGAAATTCGGACCCTTTCACTGAACGCACTTAGCTTTCCCCTTTGCTTACTCGTGATTTCCTTGCCCCGTTTAGCTCGCCCGCCTAACTGCCAGCAGTCAGTAGCCTAAACTACCGGTAGTAGGTATATCGGTAGACAAAAACCACCTGTAACTTTTCCTCTTCCGCGTAAGGGGCGCGCGTATAAATAAGCGTTTTGCGCTTCAAACAAGACGCCCCGTAATGACTGACTTCGCGACGCGAAACGCGCAAGTTGTTTCCCGGACGATAGTCGCTCGAATACGTGAGCTCTTCCACTTCCCGGTGCTCGCGGTCGTATTTTCTGACAATCTGGTAGGCAATCGGGCCGCCCGGCTGTTCTTCATTGAAATGCGTTTCCGCCGTCAACAGGCCGGTCGGGGCAAATAGGTGAAGCAGCAACGTATCCTGACGGCCCTTGATGTCCGCCGTTTTGTGGAGTGTGCCACTGGGGTAGTATTGGTACGTGCGTTGGTGAGCGAGTACGTTCTCGGCCGTGAAATTGGCTTCGAGCACCACTTGGTGTGCGGGGTTGTAGGTGTAGAGCGTGTAGCCCTGCAGTTGTTTTTGCTTATTGAATACGTTAGACTTGAGGGGCTGCTGACGCTGGTTCAACTCCGTGGACATGAACGCCTCGAGCAGCACGTTCCCCGACGGACGATACAGCCGCCGATAGGCGATAAACCCCTGCTCGTCGAGCCTGGTGGAATCGATGATGCCTTCGGTTTTATCTTCGGACAGGTCCACCATTTTTGTGAGCTGGCCCTTGCCGTTGTAGGTGAAGGTGCGGGTCGAAAAGCGGGTCGAATCCGGCCCGTCGTATTGCTGCCACTGCGTGTGGTGGCCCGCACGGTCGTAAAAATCTCCCTCGAGCAGCATGCGTCGGGGCTGGGCTACGCCCGGGGTCACGTCCACGTCATACTGAAAAATGGCTTTCACTTTCTGCGTGGCCGCGCACGTTACGCTCGGATACGCTTCCTGCGCGTAGCAGCTAGCCACTTGACTTACCAGCAAAACCAAAGTCCAGACGGTTGTCGCCGATAATGACATAAAGGGGGAATCAAGGAGGGAGATGAGTGGCTAAAGCTACGAGGGGCTATCCTGAGCGAAGCAGTGGAATCCTGCGGAGCGAGTGTGGCGGGAGCTAGGGTCACAAGTATTGAGATGGGGAACTGCTATTTTGCTTTCGGACCGTGGCTGTTGCAGAACTATTAAGGCAGCGTAGGAACCACGTTAGCTAACCGCGAAACGCGTGCCATGGGCCCATTAAGCACCTCTTTTCGACCAGATTTGACGCGCAGTCGTTCTTTTGAAAGGAGTGCGCCGAGTTCTGCAACAGCCACAACCCTTTACTCGGACTCCAACCAGTAGCCGATTCGCGGCGGCGGTTACGCCCGCGTCAGCCGCCAGTGGCCGGCTTGGCTGGGGAACCGATTGGCGTGGCCACCAGCGGCTGACGCCGCGGAGAAACCACCCGCGCAACACGAACCCCTGGCGGCCGGGTGCGGCCGGGGGTTCGGGCCGTTACGTTTTCCAGCCGAGCCAGTCGGTCAGCCACAAGCCGCCCACCACCAGGGCCACGCCCACCGCGACCACCACGCTCGTCACGAGGCCGATGGCCACCACCCACGCCACGCCCGGCACCTTGTCCATCCAGTCCTTGGCTTCGAAGAAACGCATGGGGTGAAGGTAACACACCACTCAGCGGGGGAAGGGTAGGCGGAAGATTTCTGCCGCCCAACGGCTAACTTGACCGGGCAACGCCGGGCTGTTCGTAGGAAAGCATATTTTTCCCGTTGCTCAAACGGCACGCGTTCACCGACCACCCTTTTGCTAAACGCCTTCTAGTACCTACTTAAAATAAAAGGTGCTTTGCCAGGGCTGGGTATCATTGGGTAACGTTTGCTGGTACCCCAGGCCCCAGCACCCAGTCATAAATCAAGCGTAACAAGTCGTCTTCCTGGAAGGGCTTGCTCAGGTAATCGCTCATGCCCGCGGCCAGGCACTTGGCCCGCTCCCCGGAAGTGGCGTTGGCCGTCAGGGCGATGATGGGCAGTCCCGGACCGAACTCCGCGCGCAGCACGGCGGTGGCCTCGTAGCCATTGAGGACCGGCATGTGTACGTCCATCAGCACCGCGTCGAAGGATGGCGCGGCGGCCCGCACCGCGGCCACGGCCTCCGCGCCATCTTCGGCCTCGCTCACGTCCAGACCAGCCTGTTCGAGCGTGACGCGCGCCAGCAAGCGGTTAAACGCGTTGTCTTCGACCAGCAGCACGCGCCGGCCCCGCAGGGCTTCGCGCCAGGGGCCCGCGCCGGGCCTAAGGGGCCCGGGTAAGTCCTGGGCCGCGCCCACCGGCAGGCGCAGGGTGAAGCCGGCGGTGGTACCCTGGCCCGGCGCGCTTTCCATTTGCAACTCCCCCCCCAGCAGTCCCACCAGCAGCCGGCTGATGCCCAAGCCCAGGCCCGTGCCCCCGAACCGGCGGGTCACCGAGGCATCCTGCTGGCTGAAGTCGTCAAAGGCCTGGGCCAGGTAAGCCGGGTCGATGCCTATGCCCGTGTCGCGCACCGTGAACGCCACCTCGGCCACGCCATCGGCGGCGGGGCGCACCAGGGTACAACTCACCCACACCCGGCCCCGCTCAGTGAACTTGACGGCGTTGCCCGCCAGGTGGAGCAGAATTTGGGTGAGCCGGTGGGGGTCGCTGCGCAGCACGGCGGGCACCCCGGCCTCCACGTGGATGATGAGCTCCAAGCCTTTTGCTTCGGCTTTGTCCTGCAACGTCTGAACGACTTGGGCGCACAGCTGGCGCGTCCCGAAGCCCCCAATTTCCAAGTCGAGCCGCCCGGCGTCGATTTTGGAGCAGTCGAGGATGTCGTCGACCATCACGAGCAGGTTCTCGGCCGAGGCCGTGATGGCGTGCAGGTAGTCGGCCTGCGGCCCGCGCAGTGGGGGAGTAGCCAGTAGCCGGCTCATGCCCAGAATAGCGTTCAAAGGCGTGCGGATTTCGTGGCTCATGTGGGCCAAAAACTGCTTTTTTACGTGGGTGGTGTGCGCGGCCTGCTGTTCGCTGACGTCATGGGCGACCAGCACCACGCCCACGACCTCGTCGTCGTCGCCCCGGTAGACCGCGCCGTTGAAGCGAACGTCCGTCAGTTGGCCGTCTGGATGGCGTAGGGTGAGAGACGAATGGGCCACTGTGCCCTGGGTAAACGCCGTTTGATACACCGCCCGCGCCCCGTGCGGGTCGGTGAAATAGGCGCAGAAGTCCGAGCCCACCACGGCCTCGCGGCGCAGGCCGGTGATGGCTACGGCGGCCTGGTTGAGGTCCGTAATTTTGCCATCCGGGCTCACGGTCACCAGCGGGTCCCGGGTGGCCTCAATCAGGCTTCGGGCGTACTTGATGACGAGCAGCTCCGCGGCACGTTTCACTTTTTCCTCGTTCTGAAAGGCCAGCTCTACGTTGGCCAGCACCAGTTCTGCCGCCCGCTTCTCCTTCTCCGCGTTCTGAAACAAGAGTTCGATGTTCGCCAGATGGAGTTCTTGCGCCCGTTTTTCCTTTTCGCGGTTTTGAAACGCCAGCTCGCGGTTCGCGACGAGCAACTCCTGCGCCCGCTTCTCCTTTTCTTCGTTCTGAAAACCTAATTCCAGGTTGGCAATGAACAGCTCGGCGGCTCTTTTTTCTTTTTCCTGGTTTTGGTAGGCCAGCTCCTTGTTGGCCAGGCGCAACTCGGCGGTGCGCTTTTTTTTCTCGGTGCGCTGAAAAGTCAAGGCGACGTTGGCCCGGCGCAGCTCGTTGATTCGTTGTTTTCGCTCCTGGTGCTGAATCGCGAGTTCTTCCTGGGCCCGGCGCAACTCCGAAACCCACGCGGGCCCGGCCACTTCCCGCACCGTGAGCGTCGCGCCCAGCACCCCGCCCTGCGCGTGCTGGTGCACCGCGCCGTCCAACAGGACTTCCGTCGTCAGCGTGCCCGTGCGGGTACGGAGCGTGAACGGCAACTGGCGGACGGTCCCCTGGGCCAGCAGCTGCTGATAGGCCGCCCACACTTCTTCCGGGGCGGTGAAAAAGGGGAAAAAATCAGCCCCCAGCAAGTCGTCCCGCTCCACGCCTGTCAGGAGCAGGGCCGCCTCATTAGCCGTCAGGATAAAGCCTTGCCGATTCAGGGTAAACTGCGAATCCGGGCGCGCAGCCAATAGCGGCCGGTGCTTCTTTCCCTGGTTCTTCATGAGGTAATGGGTACAGACGCAGAAGCCCGGCGTAAAGGGGGCGGGCGAAGCAAAGGATTCCGGACGGATGGATAGGGGAGGAAGCTTCCCCGTCAGACAATCAATCGCCTCGCCACAGAACGCCCCACCGATTCATTTATTAGTGTGCTTAGCTGATTAAATTTCAATTAATATAGCTCCTACAGCTGATTAAACCTAAATTTAACTATAGAAAGCTGCTTTTGAACAAATAGACGAAAAAGTTCGGAGCCCCGCTGGAACGGTTTAGGTGCTCGCGGTAAGTCGCCAAACAGCATTGCGACAGCAATCGGCCCTAGCGTAACGGCCAGCAAGTAGGCAGTCGAAAAATAGGCTCTTTTGCCTGAACGGGATTCTTCTTGCGAAAGGGCGCATTTACATGCTAAGCACAGAATCTTCTAATTGTGAGCGATAGCAGAGGGGTGCGTTAATCCGCCTTTTTATAAGAAGAATCCCTATTATTCCGCCTGAGTGGTTAAAGAGAAGCTGCCCTGACCAAGTGAGCGAATTATGGCAACACAGGATAATCCCAGCGGCCTTCTCTGGGGAACTGAAAAGTAAAAAATACTCGATAGGCAATCCTTGTATCACAGTATCTAATGCTCTCCCAGTTCACGGGCCCTGGGCCGGGGGCGGCGGTTGATGAGCCGGCCCAAACTCGTCGAGCCGCGAATAATGGCCGGCTACGTTGAGCGTCATCTACTCTTTCCAGATGCAGCCCAGGTAAATTTCGGCGGTCAAAATCAACTCCGCGTCGTAGATGGGACCAGCGAGCACCGCGCCATCGGGGCCAACAATAATGCTGCCGCCGTGCAGCACAAACGCGTCGGGCGTGGCGGCCAGCTCCGAAATAGGCGTTAGCTCGGCGGGCAGGGCGGCGGCTCCAGCATCCCATAGCAGCCAGCGAAGCCGGTATACGAACTGCCCGAGAAATGCTATAGGCAATCGTAAGTAGCCAACCGGCAAACCAGAAGGTACGGGCTGTTTCGGGCGCTAGCCGGCTGCGCCCTAACTTCGGTACATAGCGGCCCGGCGGGCTTCGGCGGCCGTGTAAAGAGCCGCGCCCAGCAGGGTTAGGTCTTTGATGAGGAAACCGCCCGCCCCGCCCGGCACCCAGAGTCCATCGACGAGCTTGAACAAGCCGGGCGTGGTCAGCAGGAAGGAAAGCGTAGTCAGAAACATAACTATCGCCCCTAAGCTGCCCAGCCACGACAGCCGGGGGGCCACCGGCCGTAGCGCAATCAGCCCGGCAAGGAGCACTTCTGTTGTGCCCACTAGGTTGGCCACCGACCGCAGACTAAACACGTCGTAGAGCCAAGCAAACAGGGGGCTGTTAGTGAACAGCGGCTTAATTGCCGCCGCCTCGGTGGGCGTAAATTTAAATACCCCATACCAGAGCACGATGAGCACCAGGCTGTAGCGCAGCACAAAATCCCCTGCCTTTTCGAGCCGTGAAATGGGTAGGGCCGGCACAAACCCAATGGCTGGCGCAAGTGAAGTGGTGGGCCGGTCGACCAGCAGCGAAGTAGGGGTCATCATGTTTTATTGGTTGAGTTGCCCCATTGGACGACCGTCAGAACCGGTACTTACAGGTAACCACTTTTTTTCCCAGCCGGACCTGTTTTATTTTTAGAGGCAGTGCGTTTTGGGAACGCTGACGAGCTTCGCAAAAGCCAAACAAGAGTGGCAGGATTTCATCAATACCGGCCTTCAGCCCGAGGTGCGAAGAGAGCAATTGCATCCGCTCCTGAAGATGCGGCTTGCTGTAACTGGAGTTGGGACGGTGTTGTCGCAAAAGGGCTACCTGCGGAAGCTGTTGGTACGTGGCCGCAACGATTTTGAAGTAGTCTACCGGAAACTGCCTCCTCCCGTGGTACTGTTTTGCTGCTGCTTTTATCACGAAATTGTTCTGAACCAGCATAAAACGCTCCCTAGCCATCTATGGAGCATCGAATACTTGCCGCGCAGCTTGGCCCGTGCACCCAACGACCTTTATTGCGTTTAGTCCCGTGGACGGGCGCGATGATTTTCCGTTGGAAAACGCGTTGGCCGACCTGCTGTCGGGGCGGTGTTGCTCCCTGCCCGTCCCTTAACTTCCTTGACATGACCAACTGTTCGCTTGTAATTGAAGACGACCCTGATATTGCCTTCTTGGTGCAGGTGAACCTGCGGCAGCTGGACTGCGCCGCCGACTGGGCAGCCGACGGGCTGGAAGGGCTGCGCCTGGCCACCGACAACCAGTACGACATCATTATCCTCGACATCATGCTGCCCGGCCTTGACGGCATTGAGGTGTGCCGCCGCCTGCGCGAGCGGGGCGTACGCACGCCTATTATTATGCTTACCAGCCGCGACGAGGAAATTGATAAGGTGCTGGCCCTGGACCTGGGTGCCGACGACTACCTGACCAAGCCTTTCAGCGTGCGCGAGTTAATGGCGCGGGTGAAGGCCCGGCTGCGACGTTTCGCCCCCGAGCAGCAGCCGGGCTTTGCTGGGGCCGCCACATCGGCCACCCGTTTCACGCACGGCCCGCTGGTGCTCGACACCGTGCTGCACCGCGTGCTGCTACGCGAGCAGGTGGTGGCGCTCACGGCTAAGGAGTTTGACTTGCTGGCGCTCTTCATGCGCCACCCCGGCCGCGCCTACACCCGCACGCAACTGCTGGAGCAAGTGTGGGGCACGTCCTATGCCGGCTACGAGCATACAGTTAACTCCCATATCAACCGCCTGCGCGTCAAGATAGAGCGCGACCCGGCCCGGCCCGAGCACATTCTTACTGTATGGGGCGTAGGCTACCAGTTTACCGACACACTGAGTAGCTGAGCCTAGCGCAGTCCGAACCTGCCTTCCGCGAGCTGGCGGCGCGGGCCGTACTGCCGGCGCTTATCGTGTTGGCAATCAAATCCGGCAACTCCTGAACAGAGCCATCGTACCAACTAGCTATATGAGCATTTCCTGGCGTCCTGGAAGGTTGCAGCTGCGGCTGTCAGTACTGCTACTGGTCTTGCTTCTGGTTGTGGGTGGCCTCTACGTAGCGCTGCTCTCGCGGCTGGCCGCCCGCTACGTGGCCGAGGACCTGCAGCGCCGCAACCGCGGCCTGGCCAATTCGGTGACCGTCGCCCTGCACCTCAACGAGGGCACCCACGAGCTGTCGGCCGCTGCGGTGCGCCAACTCTTCGAGGCGGCGATGACGGTCAACCCCTACATCAAACTCTACTTTTTGGATGCCCGGACCGGCCGCATCCTCAACGCGTCTGCCAAGCCCGCGGAATTACGGCTGACGCGGGTGCCGTTGGGGCCGGTGCGGGCGCTGCTGGCGGGCCGGCAGCCGTTACCCATCTTTGGGGCCGACCCCCGCCACCCCGGCCGGCCACAGCCCTTTTCGGCGGCGCTGCTGCGCACGGCCGGCGGGCAGCCCCGGCACTACCTCTACATCACGCTCGCTGGCGACCCGGCCGCCCCCCCGCCGGCCGACCTGCGCCGCAGCCATATTCTCCAGTTAATCCTGCGCACGCTGGCCGTGGCCGGGCTGGCCGTGCTGCTGACTGGCCTGCTACTGATTGCCTTGCTTACCCGCAACCTGGACCGGCTCACGCGCGCTGTGCGGCGCCTGCAGCACGGCGACTACAGCGCCCGCGTCACGGGCATCAGGGGCCGCGACGAGCTGAGCGACCTGGCCGAGGCATTTAACGCCATGGCCGCCCGCACTGAGCAGGCCGTGGGGGCCTTGCACCGCGCCGATGCCCTACGCCGGGAGGTGCTGGCCAACATCTCGCACGACCTGCGCACGCCGCTGACCAGCATCGAGGGCTACGCCGAAACCATTCTGCACCCGCCGTACGAGCTCACCGCCGCAGAGCGGCAGCGCTACGCAGGCACCATCCTGGCGAATACCCGCCATCTCAAGCGCATGGTGTCGGAGTTGTTTGAACTGAGCAAGCTGGAGGGCCAGCAGGTCCTGCCGCACCCCGAGCCCTTGGCGCTGGCCGAGTTGGTGCAGGACGTGCTGCTCAAGTTAGCCCCGCAGGCTCAGGCCGCAGGCCTGGGCCTGCACCCGGACTGGGGCGAGACGGGCGCGGCCCACCTGCCCATGGTGTGCGCCGACGCGGGCCTGTTGGAACGGGTGCTGCAAAACCTGCTCGACAACGCCCTGCTCCACACGCCCGCCGGAGGGCAGGTGTGGGTCCGGCTCCGGCCCGCTGATGTGGGCCTTCAGCGTATCGGCGTGGAGGTGAGCGACACGGGCCGGGGCATTGCGCCCGCCGACCTGCCGTTCATATTTGACCGGTTTTACCGCGCCCCGCGGGTGCGCACCAGCCAGCAGCCGGGGCTGGGCCTAGGCCTGGCCATTGCCCGCCGCATCGTGGCGCTGCACGGCGGCGAGCTGACCGTGCACAGCACCGAAGGCCAGGGCACGTGCTTCGCTTTTTCGGTGCCGGTGCACGAGGCCGGCCAGCCCTGCCGGCCGGCCGGAGACAGCCACGCGAAACGTGGTGCAGTAACACAATAAAATATTGATTTTGTGACCGTTTCGTGATAACTACCGGCTAGTTTTGGCGTTGTAACAATCTGACTTTCCGCCTTGCGGGCGGCGAGCATACACATCCCTCATTTCAACCCCCATTTCCATGAAATTCCTTTTGAAAGTTCTCCCAACGCTGGCCCTAGCCGCATTGTGCTTCGCCACGCAGGCCCAGACCGCCCCGATGAAAGGCGACAAGATGAAGATGAAATCCGGCTCAATGAGCAAAAAGGGCATGATGCGCGACGGCACCATGATGAAAGACGGGAAGATGATGATGATGAAAGACGGCAAGATGATGGCCATGACCGAGGACATGACCATGAGCGACGGCAGCATGTGCATGAAAGACGGCATGTGTAAAATGAAGGATGGCACGATGATGAAAATGAAAGAGGGCGACATGATGGCTATGGACGGCACCATGATGCACCACGGCGGCAAAATGATGCACCACGACAAAATGGGTAAGATGAAGTCCAAGATGTAGCACGTTTGGGTTCGCAAGGCGGGCCTGTAAGCAGTGTTGAAGAGAAGTCCCGGCAGTTTGCCGGGACTTCTTTTTTGCGAGGCATTCCGCCGCACGCAGCCGCCGGACTTCCGGGCGCGACAATGAGCATTAAAACGTGACTAAATCGTGACACCTCAAGGTTGGCCGCCCACGTTCAACCTCAACTTCCGCAGACGATTGAACTGTTCAACCGGCCTGGCAGGAGCAGTGCATTCTTATCCCCGGCCATCATGAAACTAACCCTTGTTCTTCTCTGTGTGCTGCCTTTGCTGGTCTTTTCCTGCAATAAGAATGACGAGCCGGAGGCTGTGCCCGAAGCCAAAATCCGCACGCTGCCCAACCAGCTGGCCAGCGCCGCCCAAATCGACACGATAACGGCCACCGCCGTACTGCCCCTTTACCGCGGACAGGACGCCAGCGGGGGCGACGTGTACTACATCATCACCGAATGCAATAATGTAGACAAGTCCATCGAGCTGGGCCTGAACTGGACGCCCAAGCTGGTGCACGCCATTGGCACGAAGGCCACGCAAACGGCCACCGTGGTGACCGGTGGCCCAGCGAACCCGAATAACTTTCCAGTCCTGAAATTTGCCGGCAATGTGGACTTCGCGCCCGTACGGCGGCTAGTGCCGGGCCCGCTGGGCTTCCCGCTGGACCCCGCCTCGACACCGGGCTCGGTGGGCGACGCGGCTTACAGCCCTCTAGTGACTTTTGATGGCAAAATCGTGTACAACGCCTCGCACCTAGCCAACCGCACTGGCATGCACGACCGGGTCATTAGCATGGACAAAGTGGCCATGACCGTGAAAATGCGGCTGGCCCGCGGCTTCTACGAAGGCTTCCCGATTCTGTATTCGACCACCGAAACCTCCGACGACGATATCGCCGCGCTGGAAGACAATACCTTTGCCCCCAACATGAACGCCGCGCCCTTCGCCGGCGACGATAAATCATTCCGCTCGGCCCGCGAGGCCCTGATTCCGGTCATCAACGGCCCGATGGGCTTAAATAATCCCAAGCGGCAGGGGCTGCGCTCAGCTGTGGCGGGCGAAGGCGACCCGTTGAACATATTTCAGGAGCAGGCTGGCTGCGATAACGCCGACGACCCCGGTGCGTTCTGCGACGCGGCCGGCTACAGCCCCCTTTGGGATGTGCACCCGGTGATGTGGACCGACGCGGCCATCGCCGCTGGGCTCCGCACCCGCGTCACTACTGACAAGCGGGAGGTCATTGCGCCCATCAACATCATTGAGTTGTATGCCGATGGCTTTGTGCGAGCTGGTGCCCCAAACGGCCCCCGCAACGCCTCGCTGGGTGGGCTCAACGCCGCCAACTTTATCGTCAACTGCCCCATTATTTTTGTGCCGGCCCGCGCCCGATAATTCCCGGTCAGCACGGCCCTGCTTGCAGTGTGCGCGTAGCGGGATACCAGATTCGGCTTTTGAAACGAAGGTCAGCCGGTTGAGCGGGGCTAGAAATGACGGACAGAAGAAGAACGTATATTTCTTCTGTTACGGCAAGCAAATTCAGCGGAACGTCGCCTGACAAACGGCGTAAATATGACGAGGCTGTTAAGGCCGAGGCCCTTCGTCTGGCCCGCACGGCGGCTTCGGCGGCCAGCCAGAGGTAGGTAAAATCGGCTAAGCTCACGGCCAAGTACAGCCCACTGCGGGCGGTGTCGAAGCGAAAGTGGCCGTCGGGGCCGTCGGCCGGTTAATGCACGTTGTGCTGCACTGGCACGCTGGTGTCGAACACCCGGCAGCAGAAGGCCTTCAAGGCCGCGGCCTCCACAGGCGGGAACCGGGCCAGCAACAAGCCGGTGGCCGGGTTCGAATATCCTAGAGAGAAATCCATCACCGCGGTGCCGTCCGCTCCCCCGGAAACCGGCCGCAACAGCAAGAGCCCAGCCAGTGACAATTTGAGCAAGGATTGGTGCAGCTCTGGCGGGCAGGAAGAGTCGGGAGGCGAAAGCACGGCGGCAATGGTAAACAGATGTGAGGGTGCCGGCCATTAGTCGCTGGTGTCCGGTCCGGCGTCAATGAGCTGTTGCAACCGGTGCCGAGTTTGCAGTCCGACCCGCACGCTGATGGCATACAAGTCGACTTCCCCATCGACGTAGCGCTGGTACAAGTCCAGTAACTCGTCCTTGGCGTCTTGTTCTTCGGCGCGGGTAAGGACCAAGGCGCGGGCAGCAATTTACTGGCGCTGTTCGCGGGTTTGTTCGGCTGGGCCAAAATTTAGGGGAGCAAGCATGGCATTGTGGGGGAGGTTGACGAGGTGTTTTAGCTAACAAAGCCGCCTGTGGGCCCAGGCCTTGCAAAAAATTCTGGTGCCCGATGGAATGCAAACGGACCCAGTCGCTCGTGCCGTCGGGGCCTCTCCAATAGCGACGGACCGCTCGCACGGCCCGTACTTTTTAGCGCCGGGCCGCTTGCGCGAACCCGGACTTTTTTCTTCCGGCGGCCATTGGCTCCGGCCGGTTCAGGTGCTACCCTCCCGAAGTAACGGCACCGGTCCCGCGCGCGCCAGTCCCGCCAGTACTCGAATGGCCGCCCGCGCCCGCGTTTTCACCGTGGCCAGGGGAATGCCGAGTTCTTCGGCGGCTTCGGCCTGCGTGCAGCCGCCGAAGTACAGCAGGTCGATGACTTCGCGCTGGCGGGGCTTGAGTTGCCGGGTCAGGTCCCGCACCCCAATGTGTTCGGGCTGGAAGGAGACTGGTGCGGCAACCCACGCCGCATCAGCCCCTTCCAGCGACCTGGTTTGGCTGTGGAACCGATAGCGGGGGCTGCGCAGCATGTCAACGGCGTGATTGGAGCATACACGCGCCAGCCACGTAAAGAGCCGGCCCCGCTCGGCATCGTAGCTAGCAAAGCTGAGCCAGACCTTGAGCCAGGCTTCCTGCAGCACATCCTGCGCCAGGGCCTCGTCGCGCACCAGGCGCAACACCACGGCCAACAGATTGTTGGCGTACCGCGCGTACAGCAGGCGCAGGGCTTGCTCGTCGCGCGCCAGTAGGCGCTGAATAAGCAGGGCTTCGTCAGGGGCCGCCTCACGCGGCGCGGGCACTGGATTCATATCGTATATAATGACGAGTCGGATTCAGACACGAGGGAGTAATTAGTTACCGATGTAAAGGCACGGCACGACGAGCCGCTGCGCCGGGAGCGGTTGATGAGAAACAGTCATTTCGTTAGCCGACTGCGCGTGCCACCGGGCCACGTCTGAGGCCGTGTACTTGGTCCACACGCATTCCCGCAGACAGGCCAGGCACGAGCAGAACAATAAGAAAACCAACAATACCATAGTAGCTGAGCTTGGATAAGGAGATGCTTCTGAAGCCGCCGGCTTAGGGGAGTCTTTTGCGTTCAAACTGCAGGTCGCCGCTGAGCGACTCGTGCTTGAGGATAGATTCGTGCACGACGCGGGCTTGCCGGCCGGTCTGGTCGGCTTTTTGGAAAAACAGCTCGGCCACCGCCGTTTGCAGCGTTTCCGTGAAGTGCATGCCAATGTTGTGGAGCAGCATCTTCGTTTCTTCCAGCCCGCGCATGGCCTGGTAGAGCATGCTTTCGACCGATTCCGTGACCTCACTCAGCAGGGCGCTGACGGTGTAGGCGTGCCCGGTGTGGCAGCGGTAGCGAATCAGCTTGCCCTCAATGAGCTGGGTTAGTGCCCCGTGACAATCGGGGCAGGTAAAAGGCGTGAGCTGGCCTTTGTCGATGATGCCCAGCTCGAAGCCCCCGCCCTGCTTGGCAATGGTGAGCTCGATTTGGAGCAGGTCCAGCTCGGCGGCGGGCAGCCGGGTTTTGGCGGGCGCGCGCTCCCGCATCAGGCTTACCAGCAGCGGGCCCATCTCGGACAGGGGCACCACGTAGTCGGCCGCCACGAATTCGAGGGCGTTGGTGGGCATCGACGGCTGCTCGGCGTCGCGGGGTTCCTGCACCACGGCCAGCCCCCCCATGCGCTGCACGCTCCATAGCCCTGACGTGCCGTCGTCGAGGTAGCCCGTGAGCACCACGCCAATCACGCGGGGGCCGTAGGTGTACGCGGCCGAGCGGAATAGCGCGTCGATGGACGGCCGGAAGCGGTTTTCCTTCGGCCCCCGCGTCACCAGCACCCGGTCGTCTTCGAGCAGCAGGTGGTGGTCGGGCCGGGCCACGTAGATGACGCCGGCCGCCACCACTTCCCCGTTCTGCGGGTGCCGGACTTGCAGGGCCGACACCGAGCTGAGCAGCTGCGGCAGGATGCTCGGCGAATCGGCCGGCACATGCATCACCACGAAAATGGGGGCCGGAAAGTCGGCCGGCAGCGCTTTCACCAACGTCATCAGGGCCGCCACCCCGCCGGTGGAAGTCCCGATGACGACGATGTCCCGGTACGGCTTGCGGGTTTTGGCGGGCGTGGTCATGGGTGTTTTTTTAAGGTAAAGTCATCCGGCCCGGCTCCAGGCCGGCAGGGGCAGTGGCAGGCAGCGCTTACTCGTCTAAGTGGAACAAGTCGTCCAGCTTCAGGTGCCACAAGCTGCGGTGCAGGCTCGGATGCACGTTGCACAGCCCCAGGCGGGTCCCCCGTTGGCTTATTTGCAGCAGCTGCGTCACGAAGCGGCACACGCCCAGCGGGTGCGGCAGCCGCCGCCCGCCACAGTCGACCAGCAGGTGGGGCGGCGGCGCGACCAGCAGCACGGCCAGCTGTTTCGCCGTTAAATCAGCCAGCCGCACGGGCGTTAGCGCCGGGGCGGCGGGCCCGGCAAGCAAGGCAGGATAGGAAACGGACATAGGGACCAGGGGAAAGCACCGGGTGAGCCACCAAAATGGCCGGTCACGTTCGGGACGCCTCGTGAAAGACCAGCAGGCATCCTTTCGGTTGTGACTAACCGGTCGATACAAGCTTATCCAGCACTTGTACAAAGGAACTGGCCCTCAACCTAGCAGGCTACAGCAGATGTACCCGATTTGTCAGGGTAGATACCCATTCGCGTCCCCGTATAAATACGGTGATGCCATGCCCCGGCCCGAATGCCAAAGGGCCGGGCGGAGGGCGTAACGGACGCGCTGTCTGCAAGAATCACCTGCGGCTGACTAGCCCACCTATTGCTGAATCAAGCCCCGCTCCATAGCGTACTTCACTAGGGCCGGGGTGTTTTTGACCCCGGTTTTTTCCAGCAGACTCTGGCGGTGCGACTCCACCGTGCGCCGGCTGGTGAAGAGCTGGTCGGCAATTTCCTGGTTGGTAAGCCCGCTGGCCACCAGTTGGAGAATTTCCCGCTCCCGGTGCGTCAGGGCCACGCCGGGGCCGGCATCCGGGGCCGGGTTGCGGGCCTCCTGAACCAGTAATTTATCTAATAATCCCAAGCCGATTTCCGAGCACAAAAACCGCTTGCCAGCGGCCACGCCTTGGAGCGCCGCCACAATTTCGTACTTGTCGGCGCTCTTGAGCACGTACCCGTGGGCCCCCGCCGCCAGGGCTTCGCCGATGGTGCGCTCGTGGGTCATCATCGAGAGCAGCAGGATGCGCAGGTGCGGGTACTCGGCCCGCAGGCGGTGGGTGGTGGCCAGCCCGTCGAGCACGGGCATGTTCAGGTCCAGCAGCACCACGTCGGCGGCCACGGCGGGCAGCTGGTCGAGCAGCTCCTGCCCGTTGCCGGCTTCGCCCACTACGGCAAACAGGGGGTCGGCCGCGAGCAGCGTGCGCAGCCCGTCGCGGATGAGGGTATGGTCGTCGACGATAAAAACGCGAATCATGGCTAGGAGAATAAGGGCAGGGGAATGCGCAGGCGGATGTGGGTACCAAACTCGGGCGAGGAGTCCACGGCCACGGTGCCGCCGAGCAGGGCCACGGCTTGGCGCACGGTGCGCAGGCCCAAGCCTTCGACCACGGTGCGCGGGTCGAAGCCGTGGCCGTTGTCTTCGGCCCGCAGACTGACGCCGCCGGGCAACGTTTCGAGCTCCAGCAGGGCCTGGGTGGCCCCGGCGTGCCGCACAATGTTGTGGACCAGCTCCTGCACTAGCCGAAACAGGGTGACCTGCACGGGCTGCGGAAGCGGCAGCTCTTCGCCCCAGATTTGACACTCCACCAGCAGTTGCGGCGTGGATAGGTCCCGGCACACGTCGCGCACGGCGGCCACAAGGCCAAACTCCACCAGCGAGGTGGGCACCAGCTCGTGGGCCAGGGTACGGGTCTGGCGCATGGCGTCGGCCAGCAGGCGGTCGGTTTGCTGGTGCAGGCCGGCCAGGGCGGGCAGCGCGCGCAGGGCGGGCGTGTCAAGCTGGTCGAGGTGCAGCTTGGTGGCGTAGAGCACCTGGCCCAGGCCGTTGTGCAGCACTTCGGCCAGCCGCTGCCGCTCGGTTTCCTGCGCCTGCAGAATGCCCAGCAGCAGCTCCTTGTGCCGGTCCAGCTTCAGAACCAGGTTTTCGGCCTCCAGGCGCTGCACGTCGCTCACGTCCAGGCACACGCCCAGCATCCGCTCCGGCACGCCCGGCGCGTCGGGGATGGGCACGGCCTTGAAGCGCACGTTCTTCACCGCGTCGCCCACCCGCAGGCGCAGGGGAGCATCAAAGTGGCTGCTGCCGCTGGCGACGGTGCGCAGCAGGCGCGCGGCGGCGGGCCGGTCGTCGTCCAGCACGGCATCGAGAAAGGACTGGAGGCTGACGGGGCTGCCCACCGGCTGGCCAAAAAGGTGGTACAGGCCCTCGGACCAGGTCAGCTCGTGGGTACCCAGGTCGTAGTCCCAGCTGCCCATCGCGGCCACCGCTTCCGACTGTTGCAGCAGGGCGAAGCTCCTGGTTTGGGCCTGCTCCAGCCGCTTGCGGGGCGTGATGTCTTCGGCGGTGTAGAGCAGCCCGTCGCCGACTTTCACCCCCACCAGCCGAAACCAGTTGTTGAGGCCTTCGTGGGTGTAATGCACCTCCGAATCGGTGCGCCGGCCGGTCTCGACCACCGCCACGAGCTGCCCGAAAATGGGCGTGAGCCGGACACCGGGGTTCAGCTCGCCGAAGCGCTGGCCGACGACGGCTTGGCCGGGATAGTAGGCCTGGGTGGCCGGATTAATCAGCACATACTCAAAATCCAGGATGCCACCACTGGCATCGCGCACGGCCCGTAGCAGCAGGACGGTGGTGGAAACGGCATCGACCACGGACTGCAGCCGGGCCTGGCTCTCGCCCAGGTCGCGGGTGCGCTCGGCTACCTGCCGCTCCAGGCCGGCGTTGAAGGCGAGCAGCTGTGCCTCGACTTCCTTGCGGGCGCTCACGTCGCTGGCCACGGCGGCAATGGCCGTGATGGTGCCTTGGGCATCGCGCAGCGGGTGGTACACGAAATCAAGGTACACCGAAGTCAGCTCGCCGTGGTGCAGCACCCAGGCGAGCATTTCGCGGGCCACGTAGGGCGTGCCAGTGGCCCGCACGCCGTCGAGCAGCTCCCGGAAGCCCTGGTCGCGGACTTCGGGCAGCGCCTCGAACAAGGGCCGCCCCAGCACCTCGGCCGCCGCCCGCCCCCAGATGGCTTCCAGCTTCGGGTTGCAGACCTCCACCACGTAGTCGGGGCCGCTGAACACGCCCATTGCCACGGGGGCCTGCTCGAACAGCTCCTGCTGCCGCAGCTGCAGGGTTTCGCGCTCCCGGCGGGCCAGCACCTGCTCGGCCACGTCATAGGCAAACACGGAGATACCGGCGGGCTGGCCGTCTTCCTCGAAGCGCTGGTAGGTGAAGTTGAAGTAATGCATTTTGGGCGGCTGACCACCGGGCTGCGCCATCAGCAGCGGCACCTCCGTGCCGTAGAACGTCTCGCCCGTTTGGTACACGCCATCCAGCAGGTCCACGAAGCCCTGACTGGTCGTCTCCGGGGCCACCTCGTCCATTAGGCGGCCGCGCAGCTCCCCCCGGCCGGGATACAGCCGCTGGAAGGCATCGTTGTAGAATTCGATGCGGTGCTCCGGCCCCCGCAGCAAGGCAATCACGGCCGGGGTTTGCTCGAACATCCGGTAGAAGATTTCCCGCTCCCGCTGCCGGAGCTGCTGGTGCGTGCGCACGGCCCTCAGCTCGGCCTCCAGGGCCCCGGCGCGGGCGGCCGAGCTGAGGGCCGCGCTTTCCCGCAGGTTCTGCTCGGCCAGGCGGCGCGCCGATACGTTGCTGAACAGCACCGCCAGGTGGCCGGGCTGCGCCTCCGGCACGACTTCGGCCTCGAACCAGATGTCGCGCCCGACCACGTATTCCTCAAACCGCCGGGGCTCGCCGCTGGCCACCGCCTCGTCGTAGATGGCCATGATGTGGGGTTCGAAGCTGGGCACCAGCTCCCGAATCGTGCGGCCGGCCGCGTCAGCCAGGCCGGTGTGCCGCTCAAAGGCCGGGTTGACCACCAGGTAGCGGAAGTCGCTGGGCTCGCCCGGCGCGGTCGCCAGCTTTTCCAGCAGGCAAAAGCCCTGCTCCATGTTGCTGAACAGGGAACGGTAGCGGGCCTCCGAGTGGCGCAGGGCTTCCTCAGCCCGCTTGCGCGCGCTGCTGTCGGTGAAGAGCACACCCACCTGCCGGTCGGCGGCCGGGCCAATGGGGAAGGAATTCACGTCGAACCAGCGGCCCAGCGCCTCGGCGTATCCCTCGAAGCGTGCGGGCTCGCCCGTGCGGGCCACCCGGCCATGAATTTCGATGGAGAACACCTCCGTGCCGGGCACCAGCTCGCGCATGGTTTTGCCGACGACCTCCCGCAGGCCGGTTTGCGCTTCAAACGCCGGGTTCACTTCCAGGAAGCGGTAATCGACGGGGCGCTGTGCCTCGTCGAACAACACTTCCAGAATGCAAAAGCCCTCATCCATCGAGCGATAGAGCGCGCCGTACTTGTCGGCGGCGGCGCGGGCCCGCGCGTTATGCGCTTGCAGCAGGGTCTGCGCCGCCTGCTCGCGCGCGGTCACGTCCCGCAGCAGGTCGTGGGCGGCTTGTTGGGTTTCGTGCGCCTGCTGCTGCTGCTTCTGCGCCGTCACGTCCTGCCAGTACACCACCCAGCCGTCGCCGTGTTGGGCCCTGTTCATGGTAATCCATTGCTGGTGCTCCGGCAGGAAAAATTCGCCACCGGGCCGCACCGGGCCACTCGCCACCGCTTGCAGGGTTTGCAGCAGGTCGGCGGGCAGCGTACCGGCTATGGCGGAATTCAACCGCTTACCCAGCACCTCCAGCGGCTGCACTCCCCACCAGTGGGCCGCCTGCTCGTTCAGGCGCAGCACCGTGCCGTGCGCGTCGAGCACCACCACGCCCCAGGGCAAGCCTTGCAGCAAGGATTCCGCGTCTGTTCCACTCCCGGCAGCATGGCTATCGGACGAAGGAGCGGGAGGGCCTGCTGGCTCCTGGACAAAGGATTTAGGTTTGCGCATGGAGGACAAGGGGCAGCTGGGAGTCGCTGCTGGCCTGCTCTAACGGCTTGGGGAAAAATTACCGTTTCAGGTTTGGGCAGGAAAAATGCGGTGGAGTAAAGCGCCACCCACTGCAACAATATACCGGTTTTTAGCTGTTAGGCGGCATCGAGGGACAGGCGTACATCCGCCCAACTCAGCTCGCCGGCCACGTAGCGGGCGTAAAGCTGCCGGGCGGAAAGCGTGGCCTTGGTTTTCAGGTAGGGCAGGGCGACTTGCAGTTGCTCCAACACCCGCGCACGTTGCGCCGGGGTTTGGGCAGTGGGACCAAAGCGGGCGTCGTATGCCATAGTAAGGACCAAAAGGAGCGCAAGGGTACGCCCGCACAAAGGTCCGGCCGGGAAGGCTGCCATGCGTTGCGGTCAATACCAGAATGCAGTTGCGGATTATACCTAGATTTTGCAAAAGGAATAATAGTGCAAACCCGTCGCGAAGTCGTTTGCGCCGCTACACGCGCCTGCCTGTTTGCAACCCATTTCGTAATGAGCGTACCAACAGTTTTCTTGAACGCCTACAGGTGTTGTCTTAAAATGAAAGGTGCCTTGCCAGGGCTGGGTCTCATTTGGTAGAATTCACCGACGCCCCGGACCCCAGCACCCACTCATAAAGCATGCGCAGCAAGTCGTCTTCCTGGAAAGGTTTGCTCAGGTAATCGTTCATGCCCGCGGCCAGGCATTTGGCCCGCTCCCCAGAAGTGGCGTTGGCCGTCAGGGCAATGATGGGCAGGCTCAAGCCCAACTCTGTACGCAGCACGGCGGTGGCGTCATAGCCGTTGAGGACCGGCATGTGCACGTCCATCAGCACCGCGTCGAAGGATGGCGCGGCGGCCCGCACCGCGGCCACGGCCGCCGCGCCATCTTCGGCCTCCGTCACGTTCAGACCAGCGTTTTCGAGCGTGACGCGCGCCAATAGGCGGTTGAAAAAATTGTCCTCGACCAGCAGCACGCGTCGGCCGCGCAGGGCCGTGCGCCAGGGCCCTGCGCCGGCCCCGTTAGGCTGGGGCAGGGCCTGGGCCGCGCCCACCGGCAGGCGCAGGGTGAAGCGGGCCGTGGTACCCCGTCCCTGCTCACTGTCGAGGCGCAACTCACCACCGAGCAGTGCCACGAGCCGCCGGCTGATGCCCAGACCTAGGCCCGTGCCCCCGAAGCGGCGGGTCACAGACACGTCTTGTTGGCTGAAGTCGTCAAAGGCCCGGGCCAGGTAAGCCGGGTCGATGCCCACGCCCGTGTCTTGCACCGTGAAGGCGACTTCAGCCACCCCATTGGCTGGAGGCCGCACCAGCATTAGGCCCACCCGCACCCGCCCCCGCTCGGTGAACTTGACGGCGTTACCAGCCAAGTTGAGCAGGATTTGGGTGAGGCGGTGGGGGTCGCTGCGCAGCACGGCAGGAATCCCGGCACCCACGTAGGTAACTAACACCAGGCCTTTTTCTTCGGCTTTGTACTGCAACGTCTTTTTTACCTGGGCGCACACCCGGCGGGGGCTGAAGTCGACCACTTCCAGGTCGAGCCGCCCGGCTTCAATTTTAGAAAAGTCGAGGATGTCGTCGATAATGACAAGTAGGTTTTCGGCTGAAGCCGTGATGGCATGTAGGTAGGCCGCCTGGGGCCCGCGCAGCGGCGTGTTGGCCAGCAACCGACTCATGCCCTGGATGGCATTCATAGGCGTGCGGATTTCGTGGCTCATGTTAGCCAGAAAATCCTGCTTGGCGCGGGCGCTGCTTTCAGCCAAGGCTTTGGCTTCGCGTAGGCTGGCTTCGAGCGCTTTTTGCGGGGTCACGTCCAGGCCAATGCCAATGGAGCCGGTGACCTGCCCGGCCTCATCGTAGACTGGTGCTCCGCTCACCAGCAACCACTTGTTTTCGCCGCTCTTTGTGGTGATGGCAATTTCGTAAGAATCGGCGAGGCCCTTCTGCCGCAGCGCGTCTTTGCTGCGCAGCAGCTCCCGGCTTGGGCTTGTGAGCATGGGTGCGAAGACACCCTGCTGACCCTGGAGTTCTTCTGGACTGAAGCCGGTGAGGTGGTAGAAGCTCTGGTTAGCATAGAGCAGGTGGTCGTGCAAGTCGGTTTCGACCAACGAGAGTGACATGTTTTCGATGATGCCGCGGTACTTTTCCTCGCGCCGCCGCAGCTCGGCCTCGGCCGAGGCGCGGATGGTAATGTCTTCATATTGCCAGAGCTGCCCCACATAGTGCTCGTGGTCATAAACTGGGGTAAAGTCGCGCAGCAGAACGCGCCCGTCAAGCGGGCGCAGCACGTCACCCACCACCGGCCGGCGCTCGCGCAGCAACTCGGCCACGCGGGCCGCGTACAGTGCCGGCTCCTGCATGAACATGCCCACGACGTCGGTCAGCCCCGACCCATCGCGGGCATCAAGCGCCCGACGGGTGAGCGGCTGGTGCAGCAGATTTGCCAGTGCGTCGTTGGCCAGCACGATGCGACGCCCTTCATCTTCGAGCACCACCCCCAGCGGCAGGTGGGCTACCACCTGGGCCAACCGCAGGGTCGATAGCTCCTCGGCCAGCCCCGCCGTACGTAGCGCCGTAACGTCCTCAAAAATGCCGCTGTATACCACTTCCGTCGCGTCTGCGCGCCGGAACGTGGCGCTGCCCCGCACCCAGCGCAGCGGTTGGCCAGGCACTTGTACCCGGCCTTCGTACACCCACGGGGCGCGGTCCCGCACCGCCACCAACCAGGAGTGGTCGAGCGCAGCTTGGTCTTCAGGCAGGGTGTAGGCGTGCAAGGGCTGGACGTCGGCAGCGGCCACGCCGAATACCTCCTGTACTTGAGGGCTCACGTAGCCAAAGCGAGCGAAACCGTCACGCGGCTTGTGCCATTCGAAGAGCACGACGGGCACGTTTTCGGCCAATAATTGAAAGCGGCGCTCACTTTGCGCCAATTGCCCCTGCGTGTGCTTCCACGCCGTAATATCTTCCAGCATACCAGCCATGGCCACTACCTGGCGCTGGGCATCGTAGAGGGGCTGCACTTTGACACGAATCCAATCCGCCTCGCGGCCGGGCTGGGGATTGCGTGCTTCGTACTGAAACGGCTGGTGCTCGCGCACGCACCGCTCAATGTAGGCAAGCGTCGGGGCATCGTTCAAAGCCGGGCGCACGAAGCGGCCGGCCGGCCGGCCCACCATGTCGCTCAATTCAAAGCCGCACAGGGCCGTAAAGCCTGCACTCACCCAAGTAACCAAGCCCGCGCGGTCAGCCATGACTACAGCGGGATAGAGCTCTTCCATGAAGCGTACTAAGCGCAGGTAGTCGGCCTCAGGCGCTTGGGCTAAAGCCAGGGCGGCGCGCAAGACGGTGATTTCAGCCGCCTGGCGCCGCGCGATGCGCCGCCACTCCAGAGAATTTGAAATGGATTTTTTGGCGCTCATGGGGCGGGGCAGTCACCCAGACCCAGGGATTGGGAGCGAAAAGCCGAAAAGGGGCCCTCATACCAAACAATAGCTGCAACCAGCGCCTGACGGAAAAGGTGCTGGTTATCACATGCAAGCAATCCTGTCAAATAATTGTTCAACCAGGCTAACTGCGCAGGGCACCTCATTTCGTTGTTGGAGTGCTGGGGTAAATCTCCTCTTGTATCTTACTGCCTGACAGATGCGTTTCAATTGATTAGCTTTTAACTTAGCCGATGTCATTTAAGAACGCCCCCATCTGCTGATACTATTCCGCTACTTGCAGCAGCTGTTGCTACGTGCCTTTTCCTCACGCTTTGCCTTGGCCATGGAAACCACTTCTACCCCGCTCCCTACCCAAGCTGAACTGGTAGCGGCAAATGATTTACTGCGCCAAGTGCTGCGCGAAACGCCGGCGGGTGTGGCCTCCTCGACTGGTCCCGAACACCGGCTCACGTATTTCAATGACCAGTTCCAAGTCAATGCCCGCGGCCGCGCCCAACTGGGCCAGCCCATTGGCAGCTGCTTGCCTGAACTCATGAGCCAAGGCTTTGTGCAGGTGCTCGACGGAGTATATCAAGGCGGAGCGGCGTTTACCCAGCACGCAATGCCCATTGATGTATTTGACCCAGTAACGCATCAACTCGAAGCCTGCTTCTATGACTTCACGTTTAAGCCGCTACGCGATGCTCTGGGCCAGGTTAAGGGCTTGGTGGCTTTTGCCGTTGATGTTACGGCCCAAGTCCGGAGCCAGCGCACGGCCGAGGGGTCGCTCAAGCAGCAGCAGGAATTTTACGAAACTTTGCTGCGGGAGGTCCCGGCCGGTATTGTGGCCTTTGATGCGGAACACCGCTACGTGTGGGCCAATCCTATCCTAAGTCTACCCGGGCAACCCACTGACTGGATGGTGGGCAAAACCAGCGCCGAAGCCTGCGCCGCGCGGGGATACGGTGCCGAAGTCACGGCCGAGCGTGACCGTCAATTTGCCTACGCCCTGCGCGGACGCTGCCAAGTAAGCTGGGAAGAAACGGTGCCCGCGCCCGGCGGCCCGCGCCAGTGGCTCCGGCACATGCGTCCGGTACTGGGCCCCGACGGCGAGTTTCAGTTGATGGTCGCTTCGGGACTGGACGTGACCGAGAGCCGCCGGGCCGAGGCCCGGGTGCGCGAGCAACGGGCGCTAATGCAGCATCTGCTCGATGCCGTGCCCAACCCAATCCGGCTGACCACTGCCACCGGGCAACTGCTGTTTCGCAACGTCGCGCAGGTCGCCGTGGCCCAGGCCACGATGGGGCGCCAACGCCAGTTTCTACGCGATGCATCCCAGGTGCCCGAGTTGCGTCTCACGGGGGCCGCTTTAGAGCAGGTACTCGCCACTGGCCACGAATCCGCGCTTGAAGTAGAATTTCCAATGGATAACGGCGAAGTGCGCGACTACCAGGTGGTGATGCGGCCGTTGCCGCAGCCCGACGGCACGGTGCAGGTGCTAACTGTGGCCACTGACGTGACGCCTCTGAAAGTAGCCCAGCGCAGCGCCACGGCGGCAGCGCAGGCCCAGGAAAACTTTCTGGCCACGGTGAGCCACGAAATCCGCACGCCCTTAAATGGGGTACTCGGCATGGCCGGACTGCTAGCCAACACGGACCTCAGCGCCGAGCAGCAGCGCTACCTCGACGTAGTACAGCATTCCGGCCAGCACCTGCTCGCCATTCTCAATGATGTGCTGGACATGGCTAAGATTCGCGCCGGCCAGCTGCACCTCGAATCCGTGCCCGTCGACCTGATTCAGGCCCTGCGGCAACCCGCCGAAACCCTTTCCTGGCAAGCTCACGAAAAAGGGCTTTCACTGGAAGTGGCCGGATTCGATGAGGCCCCGCCGGCGGTGTGCACCGACCCGGTGCGCCTGAACCAGGTGCTACTTAACCTACTGGGCAACGCCCTGAAATTTACCGAGGCCGGCCAGGTGAGCCTACATGGGGCTGTGTGCGCCGAGACCGCAGAAACCCTGACCGTGCGCTTTAGCGTGCACGACACCGGCCCCGGGCTGAGTCCGGCCGCACAGGAGCACATTTTTGAGGCCTTCGTTCAGGCTTCGGCCGACACGACCCGGCGTTACGGGGGCACTGGCCTCGGCTTGGCCATCAGCAGCCTGCTAGTGAATCAATTGGGTGGGCATTTGTCGGTGTGCAGCGAGCCAGGGGTCGGCAGTACGTTCAGCTTTACAATTATCTTCGCTAAAGCCCCGAAGTCAGCCGCCCGCGTGCCCGCCGCCCGAACGGATGCGACGACCGTCAGAGGCTGGCGGGTGCTGTTGGTGGACGACAACGCCCTGAACCTGGAATTAGCCACTGCCGTGTTGCGGCAAAATGGCGTGGAAGTGGACGCCGCAGTTAGCGGACCAGCCGCATTACTTTTATTCGAGCAGCACACGTACCACGCCGTGCTGATGGACGTGCGAATGCCCGGGATGAGCGGCGTTGAAGCCACAGTTTATATCCGCAACCACCAGGACCCGGGCCGGGCTGCCACGCCTGTGTTGGCTCTAACTGCGGACGCGTTTCGTGGGCAACACGAGCACTACCGCGCCGCCGGTATGAACGACGTGCTGACTAAGCCTTTCACCGAATCGGAGCTGATAAGTAAGCTTGTCGGAGCCGGGCGACCGCCCATAGCTGGCTAACGTGCTCATCCGTCACCGGGTGCTGCGAGCACGGTAGCCAGCCAGGGATAATCCAGTTGGCGAATGCCACCGGCTACTCCGTGCGCTGATAAAGCCCACTAACGTTGATTTGTGGGGCTTTCCGAAACTGGCACAACGTTACCATGGGGCTGCCCAGCCCAGTTAAACACGACGTTCAGCAGCGCCGCCTCCCGAAAGGGCTTGCTCAAAAAATCGTCCATACCGGCCGCCCGGCATTTGGCCTGCTCGCCGTCCACCACATTAGCAGTGAGGGCCACGATGGGCACGGCAAGGCCCAGTTCCTGACGCAAATACCGGGCGGCTTCCAGGCCATCCATCACGGGCATGTGCACGTCCATGAGCACGAGGTCAAACGACTGCTCGCGGGCTAGGTCCACCGCCAATTGGCCGTTTTCGGCTTCGGTCACAGCCACGTCAACTAATGCTAGAATGGTGCGGGCCAGAATGCGGTTGAACAAGTTATCTTCCACTAGTAGCACCCGCTTACCGCGCAGGGCCCGGCGCAGGCGGGGCAAATCTGGCGGGCTGTCGGGAGACGGTAAGTCATCGGCAGTGCCCACGGGCAGGCGCAGCGAAAAGCGACCGATGGTGCCCTGGCCGAGTTCGCTAGTCAAATGCAGCTCGCCGCCGAGCAGCTCCACCAGTCGCCGGCTGATGCCCAGTCCCAGGCCCGTGCCGCCGAACCGACGGGTCACCGATGCGTCTTCCTGACTGAAGTCGTCGAACACCCGCGCCAGGTACTTCGGGTCGATGCCCACGCCCGTGTCGCGCACCGCGAATTCCACGAGCACCTCATTGCCCGCGCCTGTAACCAAGGAGCAGGCGACGAATACCGAACCCTGCTCGGTAAACTTGACGGCGTTGCTGGCCAGGTTGAGCAGAATCTGGCCCAGGCGGTAGGGGTCACCGATGAGCACGGCTGGCAGCAGGGGGTTCACCCGCGTCACGAAGGCAAGACCTTTGTCCTCGGCCTTGTAGGCCAGGGTTTGGGCTACTTGAGTGAGCAGGTCGGCGGGCCGGAAGCCAATGGCTTCCACTGTGACCTGGCCGGCTTCGATTTTGGCCAGGTCGAGCACGTCGTTGATGATGACGAGCAGGTTATCGGCCGAGGTCGTCACGGCCCGCAAGTAGCCCGCGCGCGGTTCGCGCCGGGTGGTTTTAGCCAGCAGTTGGCCCATGCCCAAAATGGCGTTGAGCGGCGTGCGCATCTCGTGGCTTATGTTGGCCAGAAATTCCTGCTTTACCCGCACGCTCTCCTCGGCCTGAGCCTTGGCCTTGCGCAGGCTTTCTTCCAGATGCTTCTGGGGCGTCAAGTCTAAGTAGATACCGACAATGCCCACGACCTGCCGGTGGTCGTCGTAGAGCGGTGCCCCACTCACGAGCACCCACTTCACGGTGCCCGCCTTGGTAGTGATGGCCAATTCGTACGAGTCGGCGAAACCCTGTAGGCGCAACACCTGCTTGTCGAGCACCATCTGTAGACTCTCGCCCCGCAGAATGAGCGGGAGAAATTCTTGGCCCAGCAGCTCGGCAGGCGTGAAGCCGGTGATGCGTTCAATGCTTTGGTTGGCGTACAGCACCCGGTTATCCAAGCCTACTTCTACCATGCCTAGCTCCATGTTGTCGAGGATGCCACGGTACTTCTCTTCGCGCCGTTGCAGCTCCACGGCCGTGCGCACGCGCAGCGTGATATCCTCATAGCGCCATAAGTGGCCGATGCAGCGGCCCTGCACCACCAAGGGTACGTAGTCGCGCTGCAGCACCTGCCCGTTGGTGAGCACCAAGTGGTCGCCAGCCGCGGGCTGGCTGGCCGCCACTAGTTCGCGCAGGCGCTGGGCGTACTTGGCAGGGCGCCGGAAGGCCCGCTGCAGGCCCTCGGCTAAGCGGGCCCCATCCATGCCCGCGAGTTGCGGGGCGGCGGTGGGCAGGCGCAGCAAGCGGCAAAAGGCGTCGTTGGCCCGCACAATGCGGCGGTTCACGTCTTCGAGCACGATGCCGTCCTGAAAATTGGCTACCACCGCGGCCAGCTGAAGGGCTGAGGCCTCCAACACTTCGCGCGCCTCCTTCAATTGGGAAAGGTCCAATTGCGTGCCGGTGATGGCCTGCGGCCGGCCCGCAGCATCGCGCTGGGTGACCAGCCCGCGCGACAGCACCCACTTGTACGACCCATCGCGACAGCGCAGGCGGTGCTCGTTAGCGTACTCAGTGGTGTCGCCCCTCAAGTGCGCCAAAAATGCCTCCTCGGCCCGGGCCCGGTCGTCGGGATGCACCTGCTGCATCCAGGTTCCGGCCGCGTTGGGAAAGTCGGCATCACCGTAGCCAAGGATGGCCTTGTACTGAGGCGAAAACACCACCTGCTGCGTGGTCAGGCATACATCCCAGAGACCGTAGCCCAGCCCTTCCACGGCTTGGCGCCAGCGTGCCTCGCTTTCCTGCACGGCTTGCTCGGCTGCTTTTATTGGAGTAATGTCCTGCAACAACCCGCTTAACTGCACGCTGGCCGCGTCGCGGCCCGTGATGACGGCGTTGGTCTGGAACCAGCGCAGGGGTTGGCCGGGCACTAGCAACCGGCCGGCGAAAGCCCACGGGGTGCCCATGCGCACGGCCTGACCCAGGCTGCGCCGCAGAGGAGCCTGGTCGTCGGGGTGCACAAAGCCCATTAGCGCATTGGCTTCCGTGACGGCAATGCCGAAGAGCTCCGCAATTTTAGGGCTCACGTAGGCAAATCCCACCGTGGCGTCGGCCCGTTGGCGTAGCTCGTAGACGACACCCGGGACGTTTTCGGTCAGGGCTCTGAACCGGGTCTCACTTTCCCGCAGCTGCACCTGGGCGTTGCGCCAGTCCGTGATGTCTTCCAACTGCGCCACCCGGCGTACCACCCCGGTGCCTTCGTCGGGTATATACTGCACCTTTACCCGCAGCCAACCCGTGGGGCCGTCGGGACGCGGGTTGGGCACTTCGTACTGGTACGAGCGCTGCTGGCGCGCGGCATCGTCGATGTAAGCCAGCGTGGCAGCATCGTGCAGGCGCGGGCGCAATAGACTGGCCGCATCACCGCCCAGCACTTCGGGCAGCGGCAGCCCACATAGTGCCGTAAAGGCAGGGGTGGCCCACGTAATGCGGCCGTCGGCGTCGGAGAGCAGCGCCGCGGTACGCTGCTCGCGTGCCAGAAACTGCTCGAATAGGTTATCAGGGGCACCAGTATCCGCCGCAGGCTGTGCAGCTACGATTGCGCGCAGGGCCGCGATTTCAGCAGCTTGCTGGCGTGCGATGCGCTGCCAATTCGGGGTGGTCGAAGCGGGTTTCTTGGCGCTCATGCGGGCAGGGCACTCACCCAGGCCCGGGGGATTTGGTAGCGGAAAGCAGCAGATGTTGTCCGGATTTCAAGCCGTGAAATCCGGCAATTTTATGTAGAAAAGCTATTGATTATGACAAACAAGCGTTCACATCAGCGATTGTTTCAGACCCTGAATCAAGCTAGGTTCATGGCTTTTGAACTTGTACTTTGTTTCATACGGACCTGTCCATTCAGTGCAGCGTTAAAATTGTCGACGCCATCTAGGTATTATAGCTGTTCTTGACACTTTTGAGAATGCCTCCACGCAAAAGCAGGATTGCCAGCAGCATGGTCAACTAGCCAGCTTTAGATATGATTTCCCACTCGTGTCTAGTGCTTTGGCTTCAACAATTCACGCCTTTTTAATCCCTGGAGTAACATCAGCACCATAGATTTCCGCCCTCTTCCAGCAAGTATTACCTTGGCTAGCTTCCCTCAACGCACATCGCCTCGCTCTTTCCTGCTGACGACCTACTTGGTTCGAGCGCCTGCTGGAGTGGGTGAGGCATCGGTTGTAGGACCGCTGAGAGAAAACGTTGGTTAATTTGCACCGCTCAGTTCTTCGTAGGCCGCCTGCAGGCTCCGGGCAATGCCGTCGCCCTGCCACTCGGTTACGCCCGGCACGGCCGTGGCCTTTACCACTTCTTCTTTGGATTTGCCAGCCTTTATTTCGCTGCCCACAAACTCCAGCAGTTTCTCGAGGTAATCCTGAAAGGCTTTGATGTCTTCCTTCGTGCCCGTGATTTTTTCGGGGTCGAACGCGTGGCCAAACACAAAAATAGTGTTGTTGTCAAACGTTTTCAGCGTTTGGTCCAGCCCGGCTATCCAGCTTTGCACGTTGGCACCGGCACCCCGGTCCACGAAGGGGTAGCGGCGGTTGAACACCAAGTCGCCCATATGGGCCACGTTGGCGTGCTCAAAGTGAACGACGACGTCGCCGTTGGTGTGGCCCGGCCCAAAATGATAGGCCCGCAGGCGTTCGGCCCCCACTTTTTGCTTCCAGCCCGCGGTAAACGTCACGTCCGGGTACAATTGCTGGTCTTCGGTTTTCGCTTTTTCGGCCACCGTTCGCTGGTTTTTCAGCGAATTTTCGTGGGCCACGACGTGACCCACCAGGCCTTTGAAGGCGATGTTGCCGGCGGAGTGGTCGCCGTGGTGGTGCGTGTTGAGCAGGAGGTGGAAGGGTTGGTCGCGCGTTTTCTTCAGGGCGTCGACCAGGTGCTGCGCCTGCGCGGGAAATTGCGCATCGACCACGACCCAGCCCTCTTTGGTGGGCAGGTAGGCGATGGTGCCGCCTTTTTCGGTGAACACGCCCACGCCATCCCGGACGGTTTTCATTTTGTACGGTTCGTCCGCCAGTAGGCGGGCGAACAAGGGGTGGTTGACGACCGACGCGGCGCCGATGCCGAGGGCCGTGCGTTGCACAAACTGTCTGCGATTCATGAAAGGGGATTGACGGCGGATGGGGCAATGAATTTTTAGCTCACGAAAGGTACTGCCCAGCGGCTCCTTTCTTTATACCCTCCTTTTGCCATTCCGACCGTGGCTGTTGCAGAACTCGTGGAGCGAACGTTTTCCGCCGTTCTCCTGGGGCAGCAACTCCTTAAACAAGCCCGTAGAGCCTCGTTTTCAAGCCTGAACCTTGCTGGTTGCTCGGCATTGCGTGAACTTGAAGAGTTCTGCAACAGCCAGTACCGTTTTAATGAGCCTAAAGAAGGTGCTTTCCTAGGCAGTAGGTCGTTTCTTAATTGCTCGCTTTTGAAACGTCTCTACCAACATCGGCCTTCTCAAACGGGTACGCCATCGGTTTTTAGGATGGCAAAGAAGTAATTGTCTACCCAAGCACCTCGAATAGGCAGGACTTGCCTTTTGCGGCCTTCCCGAGTCATGCCGGCCTTTTCCAGCACGCGCACCGAGGCTAGGTTTTCGACCGCACACCCGGCCTCGATGCGGTGCAGCTGCAGGCGGTCAAATCCAAAGTTGAGCAGCGCCGTTAGCGCTTCGGTTGTCAGTCCCTGTCCCCAATACGTGGGCAACAACTTGTACCAGACTTCCGCATTCTTAAAGGTTGCCTTGCCGAGGTTCAACGCAATCAACCCGACAAATTCATGGTCTTTGGTCCTTTGCACGGCCAAAACATAGGCGATTCGCGGGGTTGCTTCCCGTTGCGCCAGCCAGCCAGTCAATAAGTGCTCAGTTGCTGCCACTGTCTCGGGAATGCCCAGAGTGTTGAATTCATCAACTTCGGGCAAGGAATGCAGGCGGTGCACCGCCGCTAGGTCAGCCGGCGATAACTCCCGCAGTAGCAGGTGGGTGGTGTGAAGTTCCATTTTCTTGACGTCAACGAAGAGGACTTAGGGTAAGGTAGCACGCAAACGAATTTTTCTCCTTCAACTCAACAGCGCGCCTTTGCCGTTTCAACCGTTTTTGTAGACTACAAATGATGTTTCTATGAACCGGAAGTCTGTAGGTTTGTGCTGTGGAGGCGGTGATAAAGGCCCTTTTTTTATTTGAGTTTGATAAGATGCGGGTAGCAGTATTTGGTACGGGCGCGGTGGGGGCCTACTTCGGCGGGCGGCTCGCCGAGGCAGGCGAGGACGTGACGTTTATTGCCCGCGGGGAGAACCTGCTGGCCTTACGTGCCCACGGGCTGCGCGTGGCCAGCATCGCCGGCGACTTTCACCTGCCGACGGTGCGGGCCACGGATGACCCCGCGCTGGCAGGCCCCGTGGACGTCGTATTGGTGGGCGTGAAGGCGGGCCAGGTCGCCGGGATTGCCCCGCTGCTGCGGCCGTTGTTGGGGCCCCACACAGTGGTGCTGCCGTTGCAAAACGGGGTGGAGGCCGCGGAACACCTGGCCGCCGCCCTCGGGCCGCAGCGGGTGCTGCTGGGCCTGTGCCGCATCATTGTGCAGCAAGTCGGGCCCGGGGCGTTTCGCCACAGCGGCGTGGCACCCGCTTTGGCTTTTGGCGCGTTGGACGCCCGCCTGCCCATGGCCTTGGGTCCCTTGCGACACGCGTTTCGGCGGGCGGGCATTGGGGTGGAAGAGCCGGCGGATTTACGGGTGGCGCTCTGGGAGAAATTTCTCTTTGTGGCCCCGTTCGGCACGGTGGGGGCCGCGGCTCGCGTGCCGATGGGCGAGTTGTTGGCCGTGCCTGAAAGCCGGGCGCTGCTGCGCGCGTGCGTCATCGAATTAGCCGCCCTGGCCCGGGCGGGCGGCGTGGCCCTTCCGGCCGATGCAGTCGACGGAGTCTGGAAACGCTACGAGCAAACACCGGTCGCGGGAACGACCTCCATGCAGCGCGACCTGCTGGCCGGACGGCCCTCGGAGCTGCAAGCCCAGACCGGGGCGGTGGTTCGACTGGGCCAGACGCACCGGGTGCCGACCCCCGTGCACGACATCCTGTATGCCGTACTCTGGCCACAGGAAATCGCGGCGACTCGTCTTAACGCCGCTCCGCACTAAATGGCAACCCGCAGCGTGAACGGCACCGACAGTCAATTTATGTAACCCTTGTTAAGTCCTCTCGCGGCTTGCGCAGTTCAGTATTTGGCTCGTTTTAGCAAACCACTAGGCTGGCAGATGCAATGTTCCGCTAGGGAGCGAGAGGAGGGCGCTTATGCCGTTTCCTAGTTTAAGAAACTCGTCTACGATTCAACGTTTACGAAACGCGCCGAGGGGATGAGTTTTGTAAACTCCGCAGCTGACTGAAAAAGGGCAGTGTATCAGTCGTGCTTCTGGTCCCAAATACCCTCGACGGCGTTACTTTCGGCTTCGCGTCTGATTATCGCTGCACTATGCTCCTGACCCTTACTACCACATTTTACCCCGCGACCGACCTCGGGTACCTGCTGCACAAGAACCCGGCCCGCCTGCAAAGCGTGGAGGTAGCCGGCGGCCAGGCCCACGTCTTTTACCCCGAAGCTACGGCGGAGCGCTGCACCGCGGCCCTGCTGCTCGACCTCGACCCCGTGGGCCTGGTGCGCGGCCGGGGCGGCGCGTCCGGCGAAGGATTTGCGCTGGAGCAATACGTGAACGACCGGCCCTACGTGGCCTCGTCCTTCCTGAGCGCGGCGCTGAGCAAGGCATTCGGCACGGCCATGAACGGCACGTGCAAGGACCGGCCGAACCTGCCCGCCCAGGCCCTGCCGCTGGAAGTGAAGGTGGCCGTGGTCTCCGCGCCCGGCCCGGACTGGCCGCGCCGCCTGTTCGAGCCCTTGGGCTACGAGGTGGACATTGAAACCACGCCGCTCGACCCCACGGTACCGGAATGGGGCGACAGCCGCTACTACACCCTGCACCTGCGCCACGAGGGCCTGCGCCTGCAGGACGTGCTCACCCACCTCTACGTGCTGCTGCCGGTGCTCGACAACGACAAGCATTACTACATCGGCGAGAACGAGGCGGAGAAGCTGCTGCACCGCGGGGGCGACTGGTTGCCGCAACACCCCGAGCGGGGCTTTATTACGCGGCGGTACCTGCGCTACCTGGCCGGCATCGTGAACCCCACGCTGCTGCGGCTGATGGAAGGCGACGAAGTGGAAGAAGCCCCACTGGAAGCGGTGGCAGCCGAGGAAACCAATAAAGACGTGACGCCAGCTGCGGACCCGTCGGCGGCGGTGGAAAGCGCCGAGCCGAAGCTGTCGCTGCACGACCAACGGCTGCAGCAGGTAGCCCACGAAATCTACCAGCTCGGGCCAACGCGCGTGCTGGACCTGGGCTGCGGCGAGGGCAAGCTCTTGCGCTTGCTGTTGCGCCAACACAAGATTGAATTCATCCGGGGCATGGACGTGTCCCATCAGGCCCTGAGCCGAGCGGCGCAACGGCTGCACCTGGACGAGATGCCCCCGCGCCAACGCGCCCGTATCGAGCTGGTTCAGGGGTCGCTGCTGTACAAAGACGACCGGTTAAGCGGGTTTGATGCCGCGGCATTGGTGGAAGTAATCGAGCACCTCGACGAAAACCGGCTGGCGGCACTCGAGGCCGTGGTGTTCGGGCAGGCCCGGCCGGCGCACGTCTTTGTAACCACGCCCAACGCGGACTACAACCAACTGTTTAACAAACTTAACGCCGGCGACTTCCGCCACGACGACCACCGCTTCGAATGGACCCGCGCCGAGTTTGCCACCTGGGCCGCGGGCGTAGCGGAACGGCACGGGTACCGGGTGCGGGTAGTAGCGATGGGCGAGGAAGTGGAGAACATGGGGCCACCGTCGCAGATGGCCGTGTTTGGGCCACTTAGCTAGTTCTTGCCGGGGCCCCACGCCCTTTTATTCACTGCCTCCCAACGGGTGGGTTTTAACGCACCAAAGGTGCTGAAAAACCACTCCCGGCCCGTGCGCTAAAACAGCGAGGAGACGTTTTATTATTTAATCTGCCTGCACCGCTTTCCCAATGCCCCACGATACCCTCAAGCTCCCCGAACTCTCCCTCATTCTTCTCATCGGCAGCACGGGTGCGGGCAAGTCCACGTTTGCCCGGCGCTTGTTCAAGCCCACAGAAATCGTGTCGTCGGATGCCTGCCGGGGACTAGTAGCCGACGACGAAAACGACCAATCGGCTAGCAAAGACGCTTTTGAGTTGCTGCACTTCTTGGTGGCCAAGCGCCTGAAGCGCGGGCTGCTCACGGTGGTCGACGCCACCAACGTGCAGGCCGAAGGGCGAAAGCCGCTGGTGGCCCTGGCCCGGCAGTACCACGTGCTACCCGTGGCTATTGTGCTCGACGTGCCCGAAGGCGTGGCCCACGAGCGCAACGCGCTGCGGCCCGACCGCAAGCACATGGGGCCGCACGTGGTGGCCCGGCACCGCCAGGAGCTGCGCAAAAGCCTGCGCAACCTCAAGCAGGAAGGGTTTCGGCACATTCACCACCTGCGCGGCGTGGAGGAAATCGACGGGGTGCAGAGCATCGTGCGCGACCTGCTCTATAACAACCGCAAGGAAGAAACCGGGCCGTTCGACATCATCGGCGACGTGCACGGCTGCTACGACGAGCTGCTGACGCTGCTCGGACAATTGGACTACCGCGTGGAAGCCGAGCCCGTGGCGGACGACCGGGACCTGGGGGTGCGGGTAACGCCTCCCGAAGGGCGGCGGGCCGTGTTCTTGGGCGATTTGGTGGACCGCGGGCCCGCCTCGCCGCAGGTGCTGCGCCTGGTGATGAGTATGGTCAAAGACGGCAGCGCGCTCTGCGTGCCCGGCAACCACGACATCAAGCTGCTGCGCCACCTCAACGGCAAGAAAGTGACCGTGAACCACGGGCTGGGCGAAACACTCGCGCAAATGGAATTGGAGCCGGCCGCGTTTGGCGGGCAGGTGCGGCAGTTCCTCGACGGGCTGGTGAGCCACTACGTGCTCGATGGCGGCAAGCTGGTGGTGGCCCACGCGGGCCTGACCGAGGAGATGCAGGGCCGCGGCTCGGGGGCGGTGCGGGCCTTTGCGCTATTTGGTGAGAGCACCGGCGAGATTGACGAGTTCGGCCTGCCCGTGCGCTACGAGTGGGCCCGTGAATACCGGGGCCGGGCGATGGTCGCGTTCGGCCATACGCCCGTGCCGGACCCGGAGTGGCTCAATAACACCATCGACCTCGACACCGGCTGCGTGTTTGGCGGGCGGCTCACGGCGCTGCGCTACCCCGAACGGGAGCTGGTGACGGTGCCCGCGGCGCGGGTATACTGCGAACCGGCGCGCCCGCTCAACTACCGGGCCGCCGCGCTGCTGGCGGAGGGCACTGCCGGCGAAGGCGAGCTGACCATGCAGCAGCAGGACGACGACCTGCTCGACATCCGCGACGTGACGGGCAAGCAGTTCATCGAAACCCGCCTCATGCGCGGGGTGACCATTCGCGAGGAGAACGCCGTGGCCGCTCTGGAGGTGATGTCGCGCTTTGCCCTGCACCCCAAGTGGCTGCTGTACCTTCCCCCCACCATGTCGCCCACCGAAACCTCGGAGCTGCTCGACCTGCTGGAGCACCCGGCCGAAGCCCTGGCCTACTACCAGCAACTGGGCGTGGAGCGAGTGGTGTGCGAGGAAAAGCACATGGGCAGCCGCGTGGTGGTGGTACTGGGCCGGGACGAGGAAGCCATCCGCCGGCGGCTCGGGCTGGTGGGCGAAGGCATCGGCAAGTGCTACACCCGCACCGGCCGCAACTTCTTCACCGACCCGGAACTGGAAACCGCGTTTCTGGCCCGGCTGCGCGATGCGCTGACCACGGCCGGCTTTTGGGAGAAATTCGGGACGGATTGGGTGTGCTTGGATGCCGAACTGCTGCCCTGGTCGGCCAAGGCGCAGGAGCTGGTGAAAAACCAGTACGCCGCCGTGGCGGCGGCCGCGGGCGCCGCGCTGCCCCAAGTAGAAGCGGTGCTCACGGAAGCGGCCGCCCGCGACCTGGACGGGGCGGAGGCCCTGCTGGCCCGCACGGTGGCGCGCCGCGAGGCCGCGGGCCACTACGCCGACGCCTACCGCCACTACTGCTGGCCGGTGCACTCCTTGGACGACCTGAAGCTGGCGCCTTTCCACCTGCTGGCCACAGAAGGCAAGACGTATTTCGACCGCGACCACGCCTGGCACATGGAAACGCTGCGCACGCTTGCCCTGGCCGACCCCGGCCTGCTCCGGGCCACGCCCTACCGGGTGGTGCCCTTGGCCGACCCGGCCGAGGTAGAAGCCACCATCCAGTGGTGGACCGAGCTAACGGCGGCCGGCGGCGAGGGCATGGTCGTGAAGCCTTACGACTTTGTGAGCACCACCCGCAAGGGGCTGCTGCAGCCGGCGCTCAAGTGCCGGGGGCGCGAGTACCTGCGCATCATCTACGGCCCCGACTACTTGCTACCGGGCAACCTCGAACGGCTCAAGCAGCGCAACGTGAAGACCAAGCGCAACCTGGCCCTGCGGGAATTCGCGTTGGGGGTGGAAGGCTTGGAGCGGTTCGTGGCCGGGCAGCCGCTGCGCAAGGTGCACCAGTGCGTGTTCGGAGTGCTGGCGCTGGAGAGCGAAGCCGTGGACCCACGCTTGTAGCACATCAACGTAAAATCCGTCCTCGTTCTATGGTTGCCCGCATCTCCGCCGCGCTCGTTGCCCTCGAAGCCACCCACGGCATCCGCATTCTCTACGCCTGCGAGTCGGGCAGCCGGGCCTGGGGGTTCCCTTCGCCGGATTCGGACTACGACGTGCGGTTCATCTACTGCCACCCCGCGGACTGGTACCTGACGCTGGACGAGGGGCGCGACACGCTGGACTTTCCGGTGGACGCCGAATTGGACTTGGCCGGCTGGGAACTGCGCAAGGCCCTGCGGTTACTGCGCGGGTCGAATGCGGCGCTGTTCGAGTGGTTGCAGTCGCCGGTGGTGTACCACGAGGCGCTGCATTTCCGAGCGCAGCTAGCACCACTGCTGCCGGCCACATTCAATCTCAAAGCCGGGCTGCACCACTATTTGGGGCAGCTGCGGCGCGGCGTAGAGGAGGACTTGGTGGGTGAGGACGTGCGCTTGAAGCGACTGTTCTACGCCCTGCGCTCGGCACTGGCCGCGCGCTGGATTCGGGAGCGGCAGACGGTGCCCCCAATGGAGTTTGCCCCGCTGCGGATGCTGTTGCCTCCGCCCTTGGAGGCCAAAGTGGACGAGCTGTTGCAGCGCAAGGCCGGGGCGAACGAAAAAACGATGGTGACCCGGCCGGAAGAGTTAACGGCGTTTCTGCGGGACGAGCTGGTGGCGGGTCAGGTGGCGCGGGAGTCGTTGCCAGTTATCCGGGCCGGCAGCACGGCAAGCGAGCTGGATGCCCTGTTTCGGACATGGCTGCACGTGGCTTTCCCGAGGTAGCGTGGCCACTGGGTTTGCTGGCTCGGGGTAGTGTTTAACGCCCGGCGGACCAACGGTGCTGGGTAGTGTAGCGGGACGCGGACTTAAAGTCCGCGCTACATTCGCTTATGACCATTGCCGACCTGCGCGAGCAGCACCTGATACTCTTCGAAGCCGTGAGCGGCAGCCGGGCCTACGGCACCAACCTGCCGCATTCGGATACCGACCTCAAAGGCGTGTTTGTATTGCCGGAACACCAGTTTTTGGGGTTGGACTACGTGCCGCAGGTGGCCAACGAGACCAACGACGAGGTGTTTTACGAGCTGCGCCGCTTCGTCGAGCTGCTGTTGAAGAACAACCCCACGGTGCTGGAGCTACTGGGCACGCCGGCCGACTGCGTGGTGTACCAACACCCGCTGTTTGCGCATTTTCAGGCCGGGGACTTCCTCTCCAAGCTCTGCCGCCAAAGCTTTGCCGAGTACGCGGTGGCGCAAATCCGCAAGGCCAAGGGGTTGAATAAGAAAATCAACCACCCCGAGCCGCCGGCCCGCAAGTCGGTGCTGGATTTTTGCTACGTGACTGCCGGCGCCGGAGCGCAGCCTGTGGCTACCTGGCTGGACCGGAAAAATGTGGCTGCGGCGCAGTGCGGCCTGGTCAACGTACCCCACCTGGTGGATTTGTACGCCCTGTTCGTAGACACCACGCCCGAACGCGCCCACGGCTACCGCGGGCTGGTACGCGACTCGGACACGTCGCAGGACGTGCTGCTTTCGGCCGTGCCCAAGGGCGAGGCACCGGTGGCCTACCTCTCCTTCAACCGCAACGGCTACAGCACCTACTGCCGCGTGTTCCGCGAATACTGGGAGTGGGTGGAGAAGCGCAGCGGCGAGCGGTACGCCAACACCGTGCAGCACGGCAAGAACTACGACGCCAAGAACATGCTGCACGTGTTCCGGCTCCTGCAAATGGCGCTGGAAATTGCTGAAACCGGTCAGCTGCACGTGCGCCGGCCCAACCGGGAGTACCTGCTGCAAATCCGCCGCGGGGAGTTTGAGTACGAGGAACTGGTGGCCAAAGCGGAGGAATTGGTTACGCGGGTAGAGGCGGCCTTTGCGGCCTCTGCGTTACCGGATGCCCCCAACAAGGAGCAGTCCGAACACTTGTTGGTGCGGGTACGCAAGGCTTTCTATCAACTGGCCGCTTCGCAGTAAACTAAGCGTCTCTTGGCTTAGGTGAACCGGTTACCTTTGGCGCATGGGGCATTACACCGACGCACCGGAAGACAATTTGCTCGGCTTGACCGACAAGGCGGCCTTAAACGAACAGGAAGCGCTGGGCGTGGCCCGGGTCGAACGCTACCTGCTCGAAGAGTTCGACTACCCGGTCGAACCATCGGTCGGGCTCTTGCAGGACCTGCACCGGCGCGCCTTTGGCCACGTGTACGACTGGGCCGGGCACTGGCGCACGCAAGTGCCCAACGTGGGCGCGTACCTGCCGCCCCCGGCCCACCGCGTGCCGCAGCTGCTCTACGAATTCATCGACGAGCTGCGCCACCGGCAGGCCCTGCTGCCGGAGGTGCCCACGGCCGAGCAGGTAGCGGCCTTGTTGGCCTACGCGCACCACCGGCTGGTGGCCATTCACCCCTACGCCAATGGCAACGGCCGGACCGCGCGCTTGTTCACCAACCTGCTGGCCTACAATTACGGCTACCAGGACGTCGTCTTGTACCACCGCGAGAACGGCACCGGGCGGACCGAATATTTACATGCCATCCGCCACGCGGATGCCTACGACCCGGGTCCGTTGCAGGCGCTCATTAGCGCCCAGCTGCGCCCGCTGGAGGCGTAGGGCCCATCTGCTCGTAGAGCGCGTCCAAGCGGTCCAGCGAAACGGTCTGGTTCTCCAGCGCCATCGAGGCATAAACCGAGCGCACGACCATGGCCTTGACCACGGCGGGGTCCTGCAGCTGACGGAAGCGGTCGCGGAGTTTCATGGCAAAAGGGGAGAATGCTCCCAGTAGAAGCCCAAAGGTACGGGCGAAGTTCCGCCGCGGCGCGTCTGCCCAGCACGGCCGCTATTCTCCGCCTACGATGCGGAGAATAGTGGCCCTAATCGCCGCAGCCCGGGCGGCTCACACAGGCGCCACGGGACTGGGCAAGGGCTGGGCGTGCAGGGCCACGCCGCGGTGGTGCAGGTACTTGTAAAAGGTGGCCTTGCAGATGCGCAGACTCCGGGCCATGTCATCGACGCTCAGCTCCCGGGCTTTGTAGAGCAACTCGGCGGCGCGGGCTGTGCGCTGGGCTTCGGCCGAGAGGCCGGGTTTGCGCCCGCCGACGCGGCCCCGGGCCCGGGCGGCGGCCAACCCGGCCAGGGTGCGCTCGCGGATGAGTTCGCGCTCGAACTCGGCGAGCGAGGCAAACAGGTTGAGCACGAGCCGCCCTTGGGCCGAGTGGGTGTTGATGGCGTCGGTCAGCGAAATCAAGCCGATGTCCCGGCGCTGCAGGTCGGCAACTAGGTCGAGCAGGTGTTTGAGCGAACGACCCAGCCGGTCGAGCTTGTAGATAAAGACCGTGTCGCCCGTGCGCACCTGCACGAGGAGCTTGTCGAGTTCGACCCGGGCTGCCAGGGCGCCGGAGGCTTTCTCTTGGTAGATAAGCTCGCAGCCGGCCTGGGTCAAGGCATCGAGCTGCAGTGCTAAATTCTGGTCGCGGGTCGAGACACGGGCGTAGCCAATTTTCATGCGGAGGAGTTTAAGAAACTCATCTCTTAACGGCATTTCGTAAACTTTGATTAGTAGACGAGTTTCTTAAACTCGACAACGTCACGAAAGTTCTTTCAAAAGCCTTTGCAGAACTTGTGAGCTGTCTAGTTTAGTGGTTTGCTAAAACGAGTGGTTATTCATACACTCGTGCGGCTCGCAGAATATCTGCAAAAACTTGCCATTGCACGTTTTCTGGCGTCGGCTGGCCTGTATTGGCGTAATAGCCATCCATGTCAGCCGTCCACGCTTGAATCGCTTCCAGATAATCAGCAAGGGTACCGTTTTCCCACTGGGTGCCGCCCTCGCGTAAGTCTTTTCGAAGTACTTCCAGAAAGGCCAAAAACTCCTGGCGCGTTTTGATGGGCGGCAAGCCACTGACTTTATCTGACATGGGAAAGGATTGTTGGCAGCCGGGGTAAGCAAGTAGCAAATGATAAGTTTACTTGAACGGTGGCAAGGTAGACGCGCTACGTTCAAAAATAGGAGCGTTTGGGAGACGGTAAATTAGGTGTCTTTGGATGAGCTACTTCCTTTTTCAATAAGCTTAAAAATTGGCAGGAAAATGCTTAATGCAATTCCATAGACCACGAGCAACATCACGGCCTGCCCTGCCATGGCCCAAAATGTTCCACCCCCGTATCCCAGTGCAAACCCTAAAAAGTAACCTGGCCCCAAAAAATCATCTAATGCCCCGCCTAGGCGAAAAATCCCATCGCCTCCGTTAGAAGCCAACAACTGCAAGGTCCCAGCACCGACGTATAGGACTGATACGACCAAAGAAACCCCATTTGCCTGTTGCACAACTTTCATTGACAGCTATTGTAAGGACGAGCGGAACGGACTAACGAGTGTACTATATAGCTCATTCCATTGGTAACATCGGTTTACTGAAAGGGTAGTGGCTTAAACGCACTTTGTTCAGAATTACGAGCGTTTGAGTCATCAATTCCGCTCTGGTTTGCCGCCCGTGTTTGACAGCTTGTTTGGTGCAAGTCGTCGCCCCTATCTTGCCGGTCGATGCGTTCTTAAACCTTTCCTTGCCCTGATGCGGTCACCTGCCCTGTTTTTGTTATTGCTGTTCGCCCTAGGCGCCTGTAAACATACCGGCCCGACCCCTTCGACGCCCACCGCCTTGCTGACGGCGCACCCGTGGCACGTGGTCGCCCTAACGACCACAACAGGGGGGCGAACGACGGACCGTTACGCAGACATTCCTTCCTGTAGCCGCGACAACCGCCTCCAGTTTTACACCGACCACCGGCTCGTTACCGACGAGGGGGCAAGCCGCTGCGCCGCGACCGACCCACAGCAACAGACGGGGCAATGGCAGTGGGCGGCGGGAGAAACGCAATTGACCGGGGCTGTCCCCTATTTGCCCTATTTGCTGGCCAGCACACTGACCGTCCGTGAGCTATCGCCGTCGAGCTTGCGGTTGCGTTACCAAGAAACCAATTCCCCAGACTTTGCCGATTTAACCTTTGAGGCCGACTAAATGCTGAAGTCCTTCCGGTGGCACTTTAAGTAGGATGCTACGTACTGTCGCTTTTTTGTGTTCAGGAAAACAGTACTCGGGTGAACGCGCTTGGTTCAGAATTACGAGCCAATAAATGAAAGCACCTGCGGCGCTACCTTCCACTATGCTTGGCAAACTCCTGCTTTACCTGTCTTTATTGTCGTTGACGCAATGCAGCAAATGCAAGCTGGACAACCCCACGCCGCTGCCCCCGAAAGACCCACTCAGCGTGCTCCCTGCCGAAACGCAGACCGGGGCCAACACCTTTGGGTGCTTGGTCAATGGCAACGCTTATGCGACGATTTCGCCCATTAAGTGCCGGGGGGACTGGCAAGGCGCCCGTGCACTGGGCATCAGTGGGGGTGCCAATGCCGGGGCCGTGTTCGGAAAAGAGTTGGTCTCCATCGGCTTGCTATTGAATGGAAAATTAGAAAGCGGGCAACTGTTTGATTTGGTTCCGTTCAAGCAGCCGTTAGCACCCAGTCTCAACCAGTTTGCGGCCAATGCGGTAGCCGGTAGCAAACCCTGCGTTTACGAAGGGAACTACATCAAAACGGGCAAAGTGGAATTGCTGAAGTTCGATGGATTGGCCCGCATCGCGGCTGGCCGGTTTGCCTTCACCCTGTACGAGCCTGGCGGCTGTGACACGTTGCGCGTGACCAACGGCCGATTTGACGTTAAATTTTAACGGCCCCGACCTCCGCCGCGGCGTTCATCTAAAGGGTCCGAAGGTAAACCTGCCCCGTTTGGTGAAAGGAGCAATTTTATAAATGTCGCGCCGTTTTCGACCGATAAGTAAACACGTTCAATCCCTATGCATCCGACGTCAACTGCTTCCCCACTGGCACGATGGCTGTTGCGGTGTGCTTCGGTATCAACTGCATACGTCTTGGTGTGCGCCGCTTTTGGCTACTGGTACTACCTGATTTATGGGCAGTGGCCTCGTGGGGATTCGCGCCCTACCGTGCAGGAAGTACATTTTCCGGTGCTCGAAGCTGCGGTATTGTGCCTGTTGATGGCCC
>NZ_JBEPPC010000011.1:0-109273 GCF_040547115.1 Hymenobacter sp. UYCo722
TCTCCCCTCCCGCGCGGGGGGGCGCCCCCCCCCCCCGCCCCCCCCCGCCCCCCCCCCCCCCCCCCCCCCCCCCCCCCCCCCCCCCCCCCCCCCCACCTCCGCGAGAAACAACGACAGAACAAGTATGAAAGACCATCTTTTTCACCTCCCCGAACTGGCCTTGGAAAGTGGCGAAACCCTGGCCGGGGCGCACGTAGCCTACCAGACCTGGGGCCAGCTCAACGAAGACCGCGACAACGTGGTGTGGGTGTGCCACGCCCTCACGGCCAACGCCGACGTGCTGGCCTGGTGGCCGGGCCTGGTGGGCCCGGGCTGCTACTACGACCCCGCCGAGTGGTTTATCGTGTGTGCCAACGTGCTGGGCTCGTGCTACGGCAGCACGGGGCCGCTCGATGCCGACCCGGCTACCGGGCAGGCCCGCTTCCAGCATTTCCCGCTGCTCACTATTCGCGACCTGGTGACGGCCCATGAGGCGCTGCGCGAGGAGCTGGGAATCATGGACATCAACACGCTGATTGGCGGTTCGCTGGGCGGGCAGCAGGCGCTGGAGTGGGCCGTGCTGCGGCCCGATTTGTTCGACCACCTGATTGTGATTGCCACCAACGCCCGGCACTCGGCCTGGGGCATTGCCTTCAACGAAGCCCAGCGGCTGGCCATCGAGGCCGACCCGACTTACGCTGACGGCCAGCCCGGTGGGGGCGACGACGGCCTGCGCGCCGCCCGCGCCATTGCCCTGCTCAGCTACCGCAGCTACGCGGCCTACGCCGAAACCCAGACCGACCCCACCGACGATGAACTGCTGCGCGAGTACCGCGCCAGCACTTACCAGCGCTACCAGGGCAATAAGCTGGTGTCGCGCTTCGATGCCTACAGCTACGTTTCCTTGAGCCGCAGCATGGACTCGCATAATCTCGGCCGCAACCGGGGTGGAGTGCCAGCGGCGCTGGCCCGCATCGGGGCGCGCACGCTGGTGCTGGGCATTACTTCCGACGTGCTGTTCCCGCTGAACGAGCAGCGCGAGCTGGCGGCGCACATTCCCGGGGCGATGTACGCCGAGCTGGACTCGCGCTACGGACACGACGGATTTTTGCTGGAAACGGCCGCCATTACGCACTTTCTGGAGCGGTTCTACGCGCCCACGTTCGTGCATTAAATCAACTGATAATTAATAGAACGTCATGCTTCGGCTGCGCTCAGCATGACGTTCTGCTTCACGATAACGAACCGAATGGATTCTGACAAACACCCCCTGCGCATCGGCCTCATTGGCTTTGGCTGCGTGGGACAGGGCTTTTACGACATCCTGCAGCAGCAGCCCCACTTGGGTTTGGTTACCGCGCGCATTGCGGTGAAAAACCCGGTCAAGCCCCGTTCGCTGCCCGCCGAGCACTTCACTTACCACGCCGACGAACTGCTGGCCGACCCCGGGCTCGACGTACTGGTCGAAGTTATCGACGACGCGGCCGAGGCGTTCCGGCTGGTGAGCACGGCCCTGCGCCAGGGTCGGCGCGTGGTAACGGCCAACAAGGCCATGCTGGCCCGCCATCTGCCCGAGCTGGTGCAGCTGGAGCAGCAGCACGGCGGCACGCTGCTGTATGAAGCGGCCGTGTGCGGCAGCATCCCGGTCATCCGGACGCTCGATGCCTACTTCAGCCACGAGCCGCTGCGGGCGGTGCGGGGCATCTTCAACGGCTCGTCCAACTACGTGCTCACGCGCATGAGCGAGGAGGGCTCGGACTATGGCCCGGCGCTGGCCGAGGCTCAGGCCAGGGGCTTCGCCGAAACCGACCCTTCGCTCGACATGGGCGCATTCGACCCGCGCTCGAAGGCGGTGATACTGGCAGCCCACGCCTATGGCATTTTCCTGAACCCCAACGAAGTGCTGAACCTGGGTATTGAGGCCGTGAGCGCCGCCGATATGGCCTACGCGGCGGCGCGGGGCCAGAAAATTAAAGTGGTGGCCAGCCTGCAGCGCCTGGCTGATGGCCACGTGACGGCGCTGGTCACGCCGCAGTTGCTGGGGCCGGAGTCGCCGCTGTTCACCGTCGAGCACGAGTTCAACGGGGTGTTGATTGAGGGCGAGTACGCCGGCCCGCAGTTCCTGCGTGGGCGTGGCGCGGGCGGGCACCCCACCGGCTCGGCGGTGCTGGCCGACGTGCTGGCGTTGCGGCGCGGCCTGCGCTACGGCTACGCCAAACGCGCCACCGCGCCCGCCGTGCCGCCCACCGCCGAGCTGACCCTGGACGTGTACCTGCGCCACGCCGATGCCGGCACCCTACGCGAGGTGCTGGCGTGGCTGGAACTACCCACCGAAGCGCAGGACTCCGACGATGCGGGCAGCTACGCCACCGGCACGGTGCCGCTGCCGCGCCTGCTGCAATGGCGCGATGAATTACGGGCCAACAACGTGTTTGTGGCCCGGCGCGGGGAGGTGCGGGCAGGGGAGGTGGCGGGGGCCACTGATTACCACCACTACCCGGTTGCTGAAGTGGTTAATATGTAGCGGCACGACCCTTCGCGTCTTGGCGTAGGTGTCGTTCGCATTCCGTTAGGCGGTCGTGCAACGCGGAGAAGCGAGCGGGCGCTCCGCTACAGGTGGTGCCGGCGGCGGCGGCCAGGCGTTGGCCGGGGTGTAGCTTTATTGCTATCTCGCCCGCTGCCGGTGAGGTGGAGTCCCCTGCTCCGCTCTTTTCATTGTTGCTTCTATGTTGAATCGTTACTTATTGCCCATTGGGGCAGCCAGTGGGTTGCTGCTGCTGGCCCCGGGCGGCCCGGCCCGGGGCCAGGCTCCCAGCCTCACCAGCTTCACGCCCGCCGCCAATGCCCGCGCCGTGCCCCGCACTGCCCGCGTAGCGGCCACCTTCAGCCAGCCCCTCACGGCGGGCTCGGCCGGAGCCCTCAAAATATTCAGCAGCCAGCGGGGTGGGCTGCGCGGCGGGGGAACGGCCGTCGTGGCCGGCAACACACTCACCTTTGCACCCACGGCCTACGACTTCCGGCCCGGCGAAACCGTGCAGTACACCGTGACGAGGGCGGCGGCCAGCAGTACGGGCGCACTAGCCACCCCGAAGGTGGGGCAATTCACGGCGGCCGTGGGTGGCACCGGGCGCGGCACGTTTGCCAATGCTCCAGATGTGGCGGTAGCCGGAGGCCCCGCCGCCGCCGCCCTGGGCGACGTGGACGGCGATGGCGACCCCGACCTGGTGACGGCCAACGCGGCAAGCGGCTTGGTGGGGGTGGCTTTGAACACCGGCACTGGTACCTTCCGCTTCAGCCACAACGTGGCCGTGTCGGGCAGCCCCCTCAGCGTGGCGCTGGGAGACCTCGACGGCGACGGTGACCTCGACCTGCTGGCACCCGACTACAACAACGGCATCGGCACGAGTGTGAGCGTGCGGTTGAACGACGGCACCGGCGTGTTTAGCGGCAGCCAGAATGTGAGCGTGGGGCTGGCACCCGGCGACGTAGCCCTGGGCGACGTGGACGGTGACGGCGACCTGGACCTGGTGACGGCCAACCGCGGCTTTATCTTCATGGGCAGCGTGAGCGTGCGGCTGAACAACGGCAGCGGCACCTTCGGCGGCAGCCAGGACCTGACCCTGAACGGCAACGCCGCCCGCGTGGCCCTGGCCGACCTGGACAACGACGGCGACCTGGACGTGCTGGCCAGCAACCCCAACGTGAGCACAGTGAGTGTGCTGTTAAACAACGGTGCCGGCCTCTTTGGCAGCAGCCCGGACGTGGGCGTGGGCGTAGCCGCTTGGGCACTGGCCACCGGCGACGTAGACGGCGACGGCGATGTCGACTTTGCGGTGGGCAGCTTGATGAGCACCGGCGTTCGCATCTACTTCAATAACGGCAGCGGCCTGTTCAACGCGAGCCTGGGCCTGACCGTGGGCTTCTTTCCCGCCGAGCTGGTGCTGGGCGACTTAGACGCCGACGGCGACCCCGACCTGCTGGTGGCCTACGACGACAACAGCACGACCAGCTTCGTGCGCGTGTTTCTGAACGATGGCCTGGGCGCTTTTAGCAGCGGCCCGCAGGTAAGCGGCGCGTTGCGTTCCTTTCGAACCGTGCTGGCCGACGTGGACGGCGACAGCGACCTCGACCTGTTGCTGCCCAGCGCGGGGGGCAACGTCGTGAGCATTCGCCTGAACGGCGGCACCGGCCCGTTGGCTACGGCCCCCGGCCGCGCTACCCTCGCCGCGCCCGCCATGCTGGCCGCCTACCCCAATCCCGCCACCGGCCGGGTAACGCTGGCCTTGCCGCCCGCCGCTACCCGCGCCGAACTACTTGATGCCCTGGGCCGGGTGGCGCGCACCGTGCCCGCCCAGGCCGGCACCGCCACGCTGGACATGGCCGGCCTGGCCCCGGGCCTCTACATGGTGCGAGCTGCCGGGCAGGCCCTGCGCCTGACGGTAGAATAAACCGGCCGCTACGCTTGCAGCACGCAAAAGGGCAGGCCAATGGCGTGCCCTTTTGCGTCGGAAACGATTAGGCCCAAACCCTACCGAAACTCAACGCGCACCGGCGGCTGGCCGGGCACCGTGAGCAGGTACAAGCCAGCGGGCAGGCTCCCGCGCGGCACCGCCAGCGCGCGGGTGGTGGGGCTGAACGTGGCCACCAGGCGGCCGGTGGCATCGCGCAGTTGCACCTGGGCGGGCAGGGGCCAGGCCTCGGGCAGCAGCAGGCGCAGCTGGTCGTCGGCCGGATTGGGGTAGGCCAGGGCCCGGGCGGCCGGCGGGGTATTGCCCGCCCGGGCGGCCAGCACCGTACCCGCCTGCCCCAGGCTGGGCCGCAAAAAGTCGCGGATGGCCCGGAAGGTGGTGTCGGCGTAGGCCGCGTTGCTCTCGAAGGGGATGTGGCCGGCCCGCGACAGCCGCACCAGCGTATTGCGGATGCCCAAGGCCGTGGCGCGCGGATTCAGGCGGCCGCTGCCATACACGTACTTGGGCGGCAGCAGCGAGCCCACCCGGCCCTGGAAGTAGGGCACGGTGGCATCGGCGGTGCCGTGCACGCTGAGTAGCGGCGCGTTGCCGGCCTCGATGAGGCTGGGGTTTTCGGTGGCCCCGCTCAGGTTGAGGACAGCCAGCACCGCGCTGGGATAGCCGGGGTTGCCACTGTTGCCCTCGATGCCGCCCAATGCGGCCAGGCCCACGTAAGCGGGCACCTCACTGGCCTTGTCGAGGTAGCCGATTTCCAAGGCCATGAAAGCCCCGGCCGATGAGCCGCCCGCCACGATGTAGGCCGGGTTCACCTTATACATATTGGTGGTGGCCGCGTCTTTCCGGAAGTAGCGCACTGCGGCGCGTAAGTCCTGCATGCCACGCACAGCGGCCTGGGCCACGCCCACAGTATCGGCCGCTGGCAGTGGGAAGCCCGTAATCTGAAAGCCCAGCCGGTACTCAATGCTGGCCGTGACGTACCCCAGCCGCGCCATTCGCGTGCAGATGTTCACCATGTAGGCATCGGTACGCGAGCCGGCCAGAAACCCGCCCTGATGGGCGAAGATGATGACTGGCCGGCGCGCCAGCACATCGCCGGTGGGCTGATAGATATCCATCAGCAGCGTCTGTGTAGTGCCAGTGTAGGTGACGGCCGAGCCATACACCACGTCCGGCGTCACGGTCACGTTGGCGAAGATGGGCCGGTAGTAGCGGCCGCCGGTGGTATCAATCTGGGCCTGCGCAACTGAGCCCACACCGAAGAGCAGCAGTAGCAGGAGCAAGGTGGTTCTCATCGTCAGCAGAAGTAAGTTTCAGGGGTAGTGTAGGTAGGAGCGGGGCTTATCCCCGCCCGTCATTGTATGGTATGCTGATTACGAATTGGTTGGCGAGAATGATGTAGAGCCGCGACCCCACGACCTACTGCACCACTACCCGCCGCACCACCGCCGTGCCGCCCACGGCGAGGTGCAGCTGGTACACGCCCGGAGCCAGTCCGCGCACGTCGAAGTCGGTCATTAGCGGCTGGCCGGCCGGAACCGCCAACTGCCGCTGGCGCACCACCTGCCCCAGTGCGTTGCTGAGGCGGGCTATTACCATGGTCGCGCCCGTAGCCGGCATTACCAGCCGGAAACTGCCCACCGCCGGATTCGGGTAGAGTTGCACCTGCTCGGCCAGTGCCTGCGCGCTGGTGGCGGCGGTAACGGTGCCGGGCCGCAGCTCCAGCGCAAAACGGCCCGGGGCCGTGGTGCCGGCCAGCGCGAAGGCGTAGCGCGTGCCTGGAGCCAGGACCGTGCGGGTGCCGGCCAGCGCATCGGTCAGGGTGATTGCGGTGCCGGGAGCGAAGTTCAGCAAGTCGGCGGCGGCCAGGTTGTAGCGGCCGGGCTGGGGCACAGCTACGGCCAGTGGCACCACGGTGGTGGTCGTCAGCAGCGGCAGGCCATTGATGGCCAGGTCTTGGCCGACGGCCGTGCTGGCCAGGTTCAGGCCGCTGGGGTTGGCTAGTTTGTGGGCGTCGTAGCGGGCATCGGGGCCGGCGGTGGCCCCGGCTTCGAGATAGATAAAGGCTTCATCAGTAGTTGTCGGCGTGGCTTCGGAGGCCAGCGTGAGGCGCAGGCGGGCGCGTGGGTCGGCGGCCGGCCGTTGCACGGTGGCAGCGTTGGCGGCGGCAAAATCAGTAATGCGCGCCGCCGTGGGAAAGGTGAGCGTGACGGGCGAAGCGCCCGGCGAGCGCACGAAGAAGCCCTGCCCCAACGGAATGGTGCTACCCGGCGCGCCGCCCACGCCGTTCACGTAGCTGCGGTAGTTGCCACCGTATTGGCTGCGGCTCACGAAGATGTACATGGCACCATCCATGCCGGCAGGCACGGGCACGGCATCCCAGTTCAGGGCCGAGGCGAAAGGGTTGCCCAGCAGGTGCCAGCCGCCATCGGTCGAAACTGCGCCCGGCAGCGTGGTGCTGAAAGCCGCGTTGTTGCTTGTGAGCGTGCCACTGAAGCTCAGCGTCTGGCCGCCGCTCAGGTTCACAGTGTAGCCGCGGCCCGGGGCCAATTGCGTGGCCAAGCTGGTGGGGGCTTCGTAGCCGCGGTCGAATGGGGCGTAGGCATTGGCTCGTACTACCCGGCTCTGGTCGTAGAAGAAGATATTGGGGAAAGGTGTGGTCGTGCCCGGTGTGGCCGAGTTGTTATAGGTCATGGCCTGGCTGATTTCGGGCGCGAAGCTGCCCCCGCTGGCCGTGTTGTTCAGCCCGCCCACGGTAGCGCCGGTTACGGGCGCGGCCAAGTGGCGGTAGCCCAGGCCGGGGTTCAAGCTCGGGTCGAGGTAGCGTTCTACCGTCAGGGCCGCCGTGAGGATACCTGAACCCAGCGTAGCCAGGGCCGTTCCGCTGGCGTCGGAAAGCAGCGTCAGTCCCAGGTTATTATTGAGGGTGCCGCTGGTGGGCAGCAGGCGCTGGCTGATGCCCAGGCGGCGCGCCAGGGTGAGGACGCTGCCGGTTGGCAGGGCCACCTCCAACTCGCGCACGGTCCCCGGCAGGCCTGTGCCGCTGGCCTGGTCGCCGGTGCCCGCGTAGGCATATGCCGCCCCCGGGCTGAAGCTGCGGCTGCCGGTGTTGCGAATTGCGCCCGTAGCCCCACTGGCGCTGATGCCCGCCGGGTCGCAGATGCGCAGCGAAGCGCCGGCTTGCAGGTCGAAATTGCCCGGCCCGTCCACCACGAAGCAGCTGGTGCTCAGGCTGCCGGCTGGCTGGCCGCTCAGGCTTTTGATAACCAGCGTGCCATATACGGTGATGTTGCCGGCCAGCGTAGCCGTGCCGCTGTTGATGGTGATGTCCTGGTAGTTGCCGCCGGGCACGGTGGTGTTGGTATTAATAACCAGGCTGGGGAACACCGGGGCCACAAAAGGGGCCAGTAGCGGCCGCAGAAAAGCCCGGATGTCGCGGTAAGTGGTATCGGCGTAGGCCGCCGAGCTGGGGCTGCCGGTGTTGCTGCTCTGCACCGGGTACTGCGGAATGTGGGGGGCTTTGCTGAAGCGGCGCAGCACGTTGAGCACGCCCACGCTGCTGGCGTAGGGGTTCAGCACGCCGCTGCCCATTACGTACTTGGGTGGCAGGCCCGCGCCCACCCGGCCCTTGAAGTAGGGCACCACGGCATCGGAAGTGCCGTGCGCGCTGTAGAGCGGCGCGTTGCCAGCCTCGATTATGCTGGGTGGGTTGGTGGCCCCGCTCAGGTTGAGCACCGCCAGGGGGAAGCTGTTGTAGCCGGGGTTGCCGCTGTTGCCTTCGATGCCGCCCAGGGCGGCTAGGTTCACGTCGGCGGTTACTTCGCTGGCCTTGTCGAGGTAGCCCACCTCGATGGCCATGAAGGCACCGGCCGATGCTCCGCCCACCACGATGCGGCTGGGGCTGACGCGGTAGGCATTGGCGGTGGCGGCGTCTTTCCGGAAGAAGCGCACGGCCGCCCGCAGGTCCTGCATGCCCTGAATGGCCGCCCGGCTCACCCCGGTCGTGTCGGTGGTGTTAATCACCAGGAAGGGGTTGAGGCGGTAGTCGATGCTGGCCGTAACGTAGCCCAGCTTGGCAAACTGCGTGCACACAGCCACCATGTACGACTCGGTGCGCGAGCCCGTGACGAAGCCGCCCTGGTGGGCGAAGATGATGACCGGGCGCTCGGCCGTGGCATCGCCGGTGGGCTGGTAAATGTCCATCAGCAGCGCCTGGGGGTTGCCCAGAAAGTTCGTCGTCTGGCCGTACTGCACGTTGGCCGTCACGGCAACACTGGAGAATACGGGCTGGAAGTAGCGCCCGCCGGTGGTGTCGGTGGGCATTTGGGCCAAAGCCGGCCGAGCCAGGCCAAGCACCAGCAGCAACCCGAAAAGGAGTAGAGATTTCATAAGGACCGGGAAAAGAATGAGAAACCGAATGTAGGGCTTTCGCTTGACGCAGAACCGGCCGCCGGGGTTGGCCCCGTGCCCGACTGCCGCGCCGCCGTGCGTTATTTGTGACCTTTTCCCCTTTGCTTGCGCTTATGTCCGTTCAGTTTCCCGCCCCCCTGCAGACTGGCCAGCGCGTGGCGCTGGTGAGCCCGGCCCGTAAAATATCGGCCGCTGAGCTGGCCCCCGCCATCGCCACCCTCGAAAGCTGGGGCCTCGAAGTAGTGCTGGGCGAAAGCATCGCCGGCGACCACCACCAGTTTGCCGGCGACGACGACCTGCGCCGCCGCGACTTCCAGCAGCAGCTCGACGACCCCACCATCCGGGCCATCCTGTGCGCGCGCGGCGGCTACGGCACCGCCCGCATCGTCGACGGGCTCGACTTCACAATGTTCGCGAAAAGCCCTAAATGGGTGGCTGGCTTTTCCGACGTCACGGTGCTCAACTCCCACCTGCTGGCCCGGGGCTACGCCAGCATCCACGGCGTGATGCCGGTGCTCTTTCACCAGGCCGGCGGCGAGCGGGCCCTCGAAACCCTGCGCCGCGCGCTGTTCGGCGAGCCTTTTCAGCCCATCGAAGTTGGCCCGCACCCGCTCAACCGGCCCGGCACGGCCACCGGCGAGTTGGTAGGCGGCAACCTCAGCCTGCTCCAGACCATCACCGGCACACCTTCGCAGGCCAGCTTCGCGGGGCGCATCCTCTTCCTCGAAGACCTTGACGAATACCTCTACCACGTCGACCGCATGCTGCTGCACCTGCACCGCAGCGGGCAGCTGGCGGGCCTGGCCGGGCTGGTGGTAGGCCACTTCTCCGACATGCGCGACAATGCCATTCCGTTTGGCTCAAAGGCTTATGAGATAATCGACCGCTACGCCCGGATGTATGATTTCCCGGTGGCCTACGGCTTTCCCACCGGCCACGAGGCCGACAACCTGGCGCTGGTGGTAGGCCAGCCGGTCACTTTCGTAGTAAGCGCCGCCGGCGCACGATTGGCTTAGCAGTGGCCAGGCTGCTAAGCGCGGCCATTCCCGACCCCGGCCCAGGCCGTAGCTTTGTGCAAGTTATTCTGCTCTTTATTGCGATTTCATGAAAGGAATTATTCTCGCCGGCGGCTCCGGCACCCGCCTGCACCCGCTCACGCTGGCCGTTTCGAAGCAGCTGATGCCCGTTTATGACAAGCCGATGATTTATTATCCGCTGTCGATTCTGCTCTCGGCTGGCATTCGGGAAGTGCTGATTATCACCACGCCCCACGACCAGGAGCAGTTCAAAAAGCTGCTCGGCGACGGCAAAAGCCTGGGCTGCGATTTCCAGTACGTGGTGCAGGAAGTGCCCAATGGCCTGGCCCAAGCCTTTGTGCTGGGGGCCGATTTTATCGGTAAAGAAAAAGTGGCCCTGGTGCTCGGCGACAACATTTTCTACGGCGCGGGCCTGGAGGAGCTGCTGAAATCGAACAATAACCCCGAGGGCGGCGTGGTGTTCGCCTACCACGTGCACGACCCCGAGCGCTACGGCGTGGTGGAGTTCGACGCCGATAAAAAAGCTCTCAGCATTGAGGAAAAGCCCGCCAAGCCCAAGAGCAACTACGCCGTGCCCGGCCTGTATTTCTACGACAACGACGTGGTGGAAATCGCCAAAAACCTCGAAATGAGCCCGCGCGGCGAATACGAAATCACCGATGTGAACCGCGAGTATCTCAAGCGCGGAACCCTGAAAGTGGGCATCCTGGGCCGGGGCACCGCCTGGCTCGACACGGGCACCTTCGAAAGCCTGATGCAAGCCGGTGAGTTCGTTAAAGTTATCGAGCAGCGCCAGGGCCTAAAGGTGGGCTCCATCGAAGAAGCCGCCTACCGCCAGGGCTTCATCACCGCCGACCAGCTCCGCGCCATCGCCGCCCCGCTTCGCAAAAGTGGCTACGGTGACTATCTGATGAACCTGCCCGACCAGCTGATGCTGGAGGAATAAGTTTTCTATGGTAGGAGGGTGAGCGGGTATGGGGGTAGGAGTTGGGGAAATAACCCTGACTCCTACCCCCATACCCGCTCATCCTACTACCTTAAAACTACTCGTCCAAATACTGGTGCACGAATTTAATGGCCATGCTGCCCTCGCCCACGGCCGAGGCCACGCGGGCCATGGCCCCGGCGCGGCTGTCGCCGGCCGCGAAAATGCCGGGGGCGCAGGTTTCGAGCAGGTAGGGCTCGCGGTCCTTTTTCCAGATTTCGGGGTAGCGCGGGTCGGCTACCAGGTCGCGGCCCGTTAGCAGGAAGCCTTTGGCGTCGCAGGCCACCAAGTCGCGAATCCATTCGGTGCTGGGCTTGGCCCCGATGAACACGAACAGGGCGCGGGCCGGGCGTTGCTCCACGGCACCGTTCACGTCCAGCATCACGGCTTCGAGGTGGTCCTGGCCGCACACTTCTTTGATTTGCGAGAAGGGGAGGATTTCGATATTGTCCGTAGTACGAATCTGCTCAATAAGGTAGGCCGACATGCTGGCCGCGAGGTTGGCCCCGCGAATGACGATGAACACCCGCCGGGCGTAGGTAGCCAGGTACATGGCTGCCTGCCCGGCCGAGTTGCCGCCGCCCACGATGTACACGTCCTGCGCGTCGCAGCTGCGGGCTTCGGTGCGGGCCGCGCCGTAGTACACGCCCGCGCCGCTCAGGCGGTCCATACCCGGCACGTCGAGAGTCCGGTAGCTCACGCCGGTGGTGAGCACCACGGCGCGGGTGCTGATTTCGGTGCCGTCGCCCAGGGTGAGGACTTTGTAGCCGTCCTGCAAACACAGCTTTTTTACCTCCTGCGGGGCCAGAAACTCGGCCCCGAGGCGCACGGCCTGCGCCCAGGCACGGTGGGCCAGCTCGGCCCCGCTCAACCCGGTGGGGAAGCCCAGGTAGTTTTCGATGCGCGAGCTGGTGCCGGCCTGTCCGCCGGGCGTCATCCGCTCGATTATCAGGGTTTTGAGGCCTTCGCTGGCCCCGTACACGGCAGCAGCTAGGCCCGAGGGCCCCGCGCCCACCACCACCACGTCGTACATCTCCTGCGAGGCCTGCTGCGTAATGCCCAGCTGGCTGCCGATGGCGGCCGGGGTGGGATTGGCCAGCGCGCTGCCATCGGGGAAGATAACTACGGGTAGTTGGCTGGCCTCGTAGCCCTTGGCGGCCAGCAGCTTGCGACCCTCGGCGTTGGTTTCAAAATCGAGCCACTGGTAGCCCACCATGTAGCCGCTGAGGAAATCTTTCAGCTCGTGCGAGCGTGGCGACCACTGGAATCCTATTAGCCGCAGACCGTCGTATTTCGGCTTGTGCGCGGCTTGCCAGGCAGCGAGCAAATCGTGCAGCGTAGGATAGAGCAGCTGCTCGGGCGGGTCCCAGGGCTTCATTAAGTAATGGTCGAGCCGGGCCGAGTTGATGGCCCGCACGGCCGCCTCCGTATCGGCGTAGGCTGTGAGCAGCACGCGCTTGGCATCGGGAAAGAATTCGCGCGAGGCCGTGAGCAGTTCCACGCCCTCCAGCTCGGGCATCCGCTGGTCGGCCAGAATCAGGGCCAGCGGCTCCTCCTTCTCGTGCAGCTCCTTGATGGTCGCCAGCGCCTCGGGGCCGGAGTTCACCCGCAGAATGCGGTAGTCCTGGCTAAACTCCTGGCGTAGGTCGCGGGCAATGGCGGCCAGCACCTGGGCGTCATCATCAACGGCGAGAATAATGGGTTTCTTGGCGGCCATGAGGTTGCTTTCGTTGGATAGGGTATACTAGGGAGGAGGGTAACAAGAACGTCATGCTTCGGCTGCGCTCAGCATGACGTTCTACTCGTGTTTTAGCTGCCCATCACCGGCAGCCAGGCGCAAAACTCCGTGCGCCCGGGCCGCGACTGCACTTCCAGCCGCCCGTCGTGCTGCCGGATAATCTGCTGCGCGATATCCAGCCCCAGGCCCGAGCCGTCGCCGGCCTGCTTGGTCGTGTAGAAGGGCTCGAAGATATGCGGCAGCACGTCGGTAGGGATGCCCGAGCCGTTGTCCACCAGGAACACGCGCACGAAATCCCCTTCCCGCAGGGTTCGGAGCGTAATCTCACCGCCCTGCGCCGGCAGCGCGTCAATGGCATTGTCGAGCAGGTTGGTCCACACCTGGTTCAGGCTGCTCACCCGCCCCCGAATGCGCGGCAGGTCGGCCCTGTAGTCACGGCTGACTTTAACATTCTTCTGGCGCAGCAAAAAGCCCAGCATATTGAGCGTGCTTTCGAGGCCGGCCGTTACGTCCAGCGGCTCGAAGCCGCCAGCGCGGTCCATGTGCGAGTAGGTTTTCACGTCGGCCACCAGCTTGCTGATGCGGCCGCCGGCCTCCTGCACGTCGCGCACCAGCTGCATGGTCGTGAGCTGGCCTTCGAGCCAGGCAAAAGCGGCCGGGCGCGCCGCCGGGGGCAGCAGCGCGGCGGTGGCCGCCAGCGCTTCGGTCGTCACGCCGGCTTCCAAAAAAGCCGGGGCCAGACAGTAGCCGTCGGCCGCGCCCTGGGTTTCGAGCCAGGTGGCTAGTTCGTCTTCCGCATCGGCGCGGGCCAGGGCGGAGAGGGGCGCGGCCGGCGTGGCCACGGCCAGCCCAGTGAGGCTCCGCATAGCCTCGGGCGACGGGCAATGGCCCACCAGCTCCACAAACAGAGCCGGCTTGGCGGCTGCGCGCTTAGCCAGGGCTTCGGCGGCGCGGGCAATGGCGGCGGCGGGGTTGTTGAGTTCGTGGGCCAGCCCGGCCGAAAGCTTGCCCAAGGCGCGCAGCTTGTCGTCGCGTTCCTGGGCGCGCACCTGGTCGCGGCTGCGGTCGTTCATGATGGCCACCAGTCGCTGCACCAGTTCGGGGCTGCTGTCTTCGAGGGCCGGAAACAGGTCGCGGTGCAATAAATAGAGCACGGTTTCGCCGGCGGCCACGCCCTGGGCTTTGATTTCGCGCAGCCGTGAATAGGGCAGTACACCCGACACCTGCCCGGTTTCGACCCGGAAAATGGGGTCGCGCTGGCCGCCCTGCTGCGCGTAGAACTGAATGCCGCCGCGCAGCACAGCCGTCATAAACTCGGCGGGCGTACCGGGCTCGAAAATGGTTTCGCCGGCGGCGTAGGTGCGGCCCTCGCCGTGGGCCAGCAGCCAGGCCACGGTGTCGGCGGGCAGGCCGGCAAAAGCAGTAATGGTTGCTAGGTCGGCGGGAGTGAGGGCGGTGGTGGTGGGCATGGAGTGACAACGCGGGCTGGCCGGCATTTGTTGGATGCTGCCTTGCTACCTTGCTACCTTGCAGGCCACCTTTCCACAAGTTATTACGATGACCAGTATTTTCCTCAAATGCTCCCATCTTCTGCTGCTTGCGGGGCTGCTGGCCGGCGGCCTAGGTTCGGCCGCACACGCCCAGAAGCCCGCCCGCGTGGCTACCCGCGTCGATTCGCTGCGAGCCGCCCGCAACGCGCCCATCGTTTTCGTGCCGGTTGTTTTCACGATGGTCAGCGGCAAGCAGGTGCGGGGCTACGTCACCAGCTACGACCTGTTTATGCACGACAAAGTGCTGTGCTACGAGCTGCCGCCCAACCAGCTGCCGCCCCCGCCCGTGAAGGAAATGGCCGTCGAGCGCATCAAAACAATGGTTGTGGAAGGCCATACGCTGGATGCGCTCAGCAAAAACGGCAAGCCGCTGGGCATGCTGGCCGAAAACATGACTCCCGCCGGAGCCAGCAAAACCTACGGCTACTTCATCACGAAGGCCAACATGTATATTCCCATCCCGCTGCTAGTGGGGGCCGTATTTATCCCGGTAGGCTCGCACGATAAATACTTCTGGTTTGTGCGGCCGGCCGGGGGCGAGATTCAGGAAGTGCCCCGCTCCGACAAGGCCTTCGCCAAGCTGATGGCCGCCGCCTTCGCCGACTACCCCGCGCTGGCCGCCCGCGTGCAGCAGCAGGCCCCCGATGCCGGCTACAAAAACATGCCGCAGCTGGTGCAGGAGTACAACGCTCACGCCGCCGCCGCTGGCAAATAAACCGGCTTAAAACCGGCCGGCGGGCAACTTTTTCGGTCCGCGCCGCCTTGTAATAGCTCCCCTTTAGCTCCCGAAATCTACCCCCTATGGCCAAAGCCAGAACCGTTTATTTCTGCCAGTCCTGCGGCGCGCAATCATCGAAATGGATAGGCCGCTGCCCCGTGTGCGGCGAGTGGAACACCTACGTTGAGGAAGTCATCCAGAAGGAAACCGTGGCCACCACCACCGGCCAGTGGAAACCCGCCAGCACCGTGCCCGGCGGTGGCACCAAGAAAGCGGCCAAATCCGTTCCGCTCGGCGATATTCTGGCCGAAGACGAGCCCCGCATCCTCACGCCCGACGGCGAGTTGAACCGCGTGCTCGGTGGCGGCATCGTGCCGGGCTCCATCATCCTCATCGGCGGCGAGCCGGGCATCGGCAAGAGCACGCTGATGCTGCAAATCGCGCTCAGTATGCGCAAAATGAAGGTTTTGTACGTGAGCGGCGAGGAAAGCGAAGCCCAGATAAAGATGCGCGCCGAGCGCCTGGCCGACGGCCAGCACCCCGGCTGCTACATCCTGACGGAGACCAATACCCAGAATATCTTCCGCCAGATTGACCAGGTGCAGCCCAACCTGCTCGTCATCGACTCCATCCAGACCATGCACTCCACGCTGGTCGAGAGCGGCGCGGGCAGCGTGAGCCAGGTGCGCGAGTGCACCGCCGAGTTCCTGAAATTTGCCAAGGAAACCAGCACGCCGGTCATGCTCATCGGCCACATCACCAAGGATGGCAGCATTGCCGGCCCCAAAATCCTCGAGCACATGGTGGATACCGTGCTCCAGTTCGAGGGCGACCGGCACATGAGCTACCGCATTCTGCGCACCACCAAGAACCGCTTCGGAAATACTTCGGAGTTGGGCATTTACGAGATGCAGGGCGACGGCCTGCGCCAGGTAAGCAACCCGAGCGAAATTCTGCTTTCGCAGCGCGGCGAAAGCCTGAGCGGCATGGCCATCGGGGCCACGCTGGAGGGCAACCGGCCACTATTAGTAGAGGTGCAGGCCCTCGTGACGCCCGCCACCTACGGCACGCCGCAACGCAGCAGCACCGGCTTCGACAGCAAGCGCCTGCAAATGCTGCTGGCCGTGCTCGAAAAGCGGGCCGGCCTGCGCCTGGGCCAGCACGACGTATTCCTGAACATTGCCGGCGGTTTGCGCCTCGACGACCCCGCTCTCGACCTGGCCGTGTGCGCCGCCGTGGTGTCATCGCTGAATGACGTGCCCATCCCCGGCCACGTGTGCCTGGCCGCCGAAGTGGGCCTGAGCGGCGAAATCCGGGCCGTGACGCGCCTTGACCAACGCTTGGCCGAAGCCGAGAAGCTGGGTTTCAGGGAGATGTACGTGTCACAGTTCAACGGTAAGAGCTTGGATTTGGCCCGCTCAGGCATGAAAACCTACGCCGTGGGCCGGCTTGAGGAGGTGCTGGATGGCTTGTTTGGCTAGCGTCCTTATCGCTGGTTTAAGCCGGTGGGCGTGAGTGCGGCGCGTCCACTTGCCGGCAGCAACGTTACGGTAGGCAAAAAAAAAGTGCGGGTCTGATTTGGATTTTATAAATCAAAAGGGCGTATCTTCGGATTGCTGATAGGCTTTTACCGCGAATGTTATTAGGCCGCCTGGCATTTTTCCCCTTCGTAATATTGTTGGCCCCGCCAAACGCTTGTATACCGCGCCATGACCGCATCATTAACCACCTACGTTCATCGAGTGCTGGTGGCGGCACTAGTGGCCGCGCCCGTGCTGAGCCATGGCCAGCAGAAGCCTCACGCCAAGCATAGGGTGCCAGTTGCTACGGCTCCCAAGCCGGTTTCTAGGCCGGCTGCGGCAACGCCGGCCGCAACTGCACTGCCTGCTGCCAATTCCGCCGCGGCCGTTGCGCCGGTCGCTCCTCCGGCAGCTCCGGTTAAAACGGCAGCGGCCTCTGCTGCCAGACCAATGGCCAAGCCCGCGCCAGCTCCTGAGCCGACCGGCAAAGCCATTTTGTTTGGCCGTATTAGCGGCTCAACAACCGACTCGGTGGCTGTGTCGCTGCGCGAGAATCCGCTCGACCCCAAGGATAAGCTGATTCGGGTGCCAGTGAACGATAAGGGGGAATTTAAGCTCTCGATTCCGCTGTACGGGCCCACCAAGGCCGATTTGGTATATGGCGATGACGTGGCTCCGCTGTTTCTCGATGCGGGCACCGACCTGGATGTGCGCTTCAAGGGCAGCGACATGTCGACAACCCTGAAATTCAAGGCCAACGATGTGCCGACCGGCCTCGGAACCAAGCTGCGCAACGGCTCGAACCTGACCGAACAGCAGCGCCACCGCCAGCAGGCTGCCAACGCCAACAACTACCTCTCGGAGTTCGACGCGCAGTTCGTGGAAAACGACGGTTTCCAAGTGCTGCCTGATAACATTCAGCTCTACGAAGCGCCGTTTATCTCCTTCCTGGATTACCGTCGCAAGCATGAACTGGAGTTTCTGGACGACCACGCGGCTAAGCAGTCGTTCACCCAGGAGTTTTACAACTATGCCCACGCCGAAGTGGTGTACTCGTACGCCAACGATAAACTGACCTTTCAGGACCTGCGCGAGCAGGTAGTAAACACCGAAGGACGCCTGAAAATGGCCCCTGACTATTACAATTTCCTGCGCGAGCCCGGCCTCCTCAACGAGCCCAATGCCGCTCAGAGCGAGCTGTACCACGAGTTTCTGCTCAACTACGTGCACTTCGCCGTAGCGCAGGACAAGCACCAGCGTGCCGACCCTGATTTCTACCCCGCCTGCTATGCGCTGACCGTGAAGAAGCTCGGCGGCCCCACCCGGGCCATCATTCTGGGCCGGATTCTGCAGGAGTCGTTCCGTTTTGGGCACGTAAAACAATCGGCGGCCATGCTGGCCGATTTCCGCAACTACGACGCGCGCAACCTCTATTACCCTACGCTACTCAGCGACTTCGACCGGCACAAGGACTTTGCCATTGGCGCACCGGCTCCCGATTTCAAGCTGACCTCGGCCACCGGCGATACCATCCATCTGCACGACTTCGCGGGCAAGCTGGTGTACCTGAACTTCTGGAAGTCGACCAATGGCCTGTGCTTACGCGATTTGGCCTACGCCCAGGAGCTGATGCGCAAGTTTGAAGGCAAGAACATTGTGTTCGTGAACGTGGCGCTCGATGAAAATGAGCAGGCCTGGAAGTCGCTTGTCAACATTAAAAAGCTGCCCGGCGTGCAGGTACGCGTGCCCGGCGGCGGCCTGCGCTCGGCCACGGCCCACGCCTACGCCTTGCAGGAGGTACCCTCGTACTTCCTGGTTGGCGAGGATGGTACCTTCCTCAATACCAAGCCCAAGCGCCTGAGCAGCCGCGCAGCTGTGGACGAAATTAACCAGTCGTTCGGCAAAGCCAGCACTTATACCAGCGCCATCGAATTCGCGCCGGCTACCAAAAAATAAGCGGCAACGTTCAAAAAAAAGGTCATCCTGAGCCTAGCGAAGGACCTTATTACGCCAGAAAAGCCGTTAGAGCGATTCTAACATTGGCTGCTCTCCCGTTGTAAGGTCCTTCGCTGCGCTCAGGATGACCTATTTTTGCCCGCTGCGTTCCTCCTTATTTCATGCCGCTACCCTTCGCCGATACCCGCAACCTGCTTGCCAAAGCCACCCCCTTGCGGGTATGGAACACGTTGGAAGTGGTGGGGTCCTACATTCTGAGCAAGCTCACCGGCAAGGCCCGGCTGCGGGGCCTGCCCATGGCCCTGAGCTTTGAGCCCACCACGAGCTGCAATCTGCGCTGTCCGGAGTGCCCCAGTGGCCTGCGCTCGTTTACGCGGCCCACGGGCATGCTGCAAAGCGATTTATTTAAGCGCACCATTGATGAGGTGGCTAGTCGGCTGTGGTACCTGATTTTTTACTTTCAGGGTGAGCCTTACCTGCACCCGCAGTTTCTGGAACTGGTGAAGTACGCCTCTGATAAGGGCATCTATACCGCCACCAGCACTAATGCCCATTACCTAAGCGACGACAACGCCCGCAAAACCGTGGAAAGCGGGTTGGACCGCCTCATCATTTCGCTCGATGGCACCACACAGGAGGTGTACCAGCAGTACCGGGTGGGCGGCAAGCTGGAGAAAGTGCTCGAAGGAACCCGCAACGTGGTGAAATGGCGCAATGAGCTGAAGGCAAGTACGCCGCGCATCATCTTCCAGTTTCTGGTGGTGCGGCCCAACGAGCACCAGATTGACGATGCCAAGCAACTGGCCGAGGCGCTGGGCGTGGACGACGTGTGGTTCAAAACCGCGCAGATTTACGACCACGCGCAGGGCTCGCCGCTCATCCCGACCATCGACTATTACTCGCGCTACCAGAACAACGGCGACAACACCTGGAGCCTGAAAAACAAGCTGGTCGACCACTGCTGGAAGATGTGGCACTCCTGCGTCATCACCTGGGACGGCCTGGTGGTGCCCTGCTGCTTCGACAAAGATGCTGAATACCGTCAGGGCGACCTCAAAACCGAGACCTTTCGCCAGCTCTGGCGCGGCCCCAAGTACCAGCAGTTTCGAAGCAGCTTACTGAAAGGACGCGACCAGATTGAGATGTGCCGCAACTGCTCGGAGGGCACCAAGGTGTGGGGGTGAAAATCAGTTATCAGTGAACAGTGAACAGTGTCGTTTTAAATTGCTCACTGTTCATTGTTCACTGTTCACTGATAATTGTTCCGCTCGTTCCTTTGCTACTATTAGGAAGCCATAACCGAAAATAAACAGGTTGAGACCGATTTGCAGGCTCAGCATGTCGGCCGTGAGCATGACGGTGGCTTGCACGACGATGAAGAACAGGACGGCGGGGTTGCGCCGGGTAGCCGGGTGCAACAACGGCCCGAACAGTACCGCCAGCCACAACCCCAGCCCCACCACGCCGCCGCCCAGCAACGCCTCCAGGTACTGGTTGTGAACGTCGACCCAGTTGGCGGGGCGCAGGCCGAAGTCGTGCCACTGATACTGGGCCTGCATAGCGGTGTGGGTATCGGCTGGGGCTACGCCCAGCAACCAATGCTGGCCGATAATGGCCCCAGCCGTTTCGGTGGCCGCCAGCCGCTGGGCCAGGGAGTAATTGTTCATATCCTGGCCTAGGGTGTATTTCTGCACGTCCCAAACCGTGCCCTGCACCCGCTGCCGCACCGATTCGAGCGACTGGTAGGCCAGCCACGGTGCCAGGCCCAGCAGCAGCAGCAGGCCCAAGCCCAGCAGGGCGTGGCGGCGGCTAAGGAGCCAGCCCGCGTAGGCCAGCAGGCCCGCGTAGAGCACCAGCAGGCCGGTGCGGTAGGCCAGCACATGTAGCGTGAGGGCCGCCGCCGCCGCCGCCGCCAGCAGCGCCGTGCGCAATAATGGCCCCGCCAGAGTCGTGCGTCGCAACAGCAGACCCCAGAAGAAGGCCAGCGCCAGCATCACCCCAAACGGCACGTGGAAAATGCGCGTGACGGCCTGCAGGTTGTGGCCGATGCGAATGGCCGCGTTGGCCGCGGCCGGATGCAGCAGGTAGCGACCCAGTGTGGCCAACCCTACCGCCGCCGTGCCCAGCACAAACAAGCTGCCCACCGTCAGGCGCTGCCAGCGGCTGAGCGGTACCGCCAGCGTGAAGGCCAGCGGCACGGCCAGCCACGGCAGGCTGCGGAAAACCTCGTGCCGCCACACGGCCCATTGGCTGGTATACAGGCCACTCAGCAGCAGGAAAACCACCAGCGCGGCGGCGCGCAGGGCCGCGCCATTGCGGTAGTAGCGGGGCAGGTCGCGCCGCAGATGGGGGTTGGCCAGGGCGGCCACCGTGCCCACTACCGGGGCCAGCGCCACCAGCGAGCGGGCTGCCAGCAGGCCCACCACACCAGCCACGGCGGCCAGCCACAGCAGGTGCTGCGAGAGCCGGCCCGAAGTGTAGTAAGACGCGGAAGGCGGCACGGCGGGCAGTGGCTTAGGTGCGGTCGGTTGTCAGGTTGAGCTTGCCGGTGAGCGCGGCTACGGCCTCCGAGGTTTCGGCGCGCTTCTCATATTCCACGATGAGATGGCCGCCGGTGAGCACGTTCAGGCTGCCATTGAGGCGGGCCAGCTCGGCATATATTTCGGGCCGACGGGCCGAGGGCGTGCCGCGCCGCAGGCCACGCCGCCGCGCTACGCCGCCGAGCAGCCGCATCCAGGGGTAGTAGAAGGGTAGCAGAAATAGCGACGTGTAGTTGACGCGGCTGGGGTGCACCTCCGTGATGCGCAGGCCCGAAAGCGCCGCCAGCGCCCGCTGCCGCGTGAGGTTGGCGAAGAAAATGTGGCCCAGATACACGTCGTGGATGTTGTGGGCCCGGTCGGCGGCCCAGATGGAATCGACTTCGTTGGGCGGCATCAGCTTGTAGGCCTCGCTTTCGAGCAGCAGGTAGCTGAGGCGGGTGCGTAGGTTCGAGTAGTTGGGCGTGGTGATGATGGCCCGGCCGCCCGGCCGCAACACCCGGTTTAGCTCCTGAAACAGATGCAACTGGTTGGGCATGTGTTCGATGCCTTCCTGGCAAATCACCACGTCGAAGCTGGCATCGGCGAAGGGCAGCGTGTCGTTCAGGTTGGCCTTCACGCACGGAATGGCGGGGTAGCGGAAGAACTCGGGGTAGAGGTCGGAGGCCGTGACGCGGGCTCCCAACTCGTGCAGCAGCTGGGCGGTGTCGCCATTGCCGGCGGGTACGTCCAGCATGTCCTTGCCTACCCATTCGGCGGCGCGGCGGCGGAGCATGGCCGTCAGGAGGTCTTTAATATCGTTGCTGCCCGAAAAGGCCGGGGGCGAAAGGCGAATCATAAGCGGCCGGAAAAGAATCTGGAAGGAAGTATCCCCGCAAAGTAAGCGCGAAAAAAAGCGGGCTCCCAGCCACAGCGCGCAGCTGCGGACGGGAGCCCGGCCGAACCCGAAGGCGCAGTCGCTATTTCACCTGCTTGGTGAGGTTTTTCCCGAGGTCTTCGACCTGTTTCAGGAAGTCGTCGGTGTCGCCATCGGCATAGGTGCCGTAGGCTGTCGAAATGGTGCCCTTCACGCCGTCGGTGGCTTCAATGGCGTAGAGGATGGACATGTCGTCGGGGTTGCTCTCGCCTTCGAAGCGATAGAAATCCACGATGGTCACCTCGTCGGGGGTATAGGCCTTTTTCGAGTCGTGGCCAATGGTTTGCAGCCGGCCGTCCACCACGTTGAAATCCTGGGCGTATCCTTCTTTTTTGAGTCGATTCTCGACGCTTATGAGCGAGCGTTCTTCTTCTTTGTCCTGCATGGCGGTGGGGTGTTTTGGGGAGAGGAGCGAAACTGCGGGGCTACGGGCCGCAAAGCCCGCCGCCCCCGCTCCGGCTATACGGGGCGGGGGCGGGGGCGGGTTATCCTCGGGCCAGATAAATAGCCAAACGGCATTACTTAGCGGCGGCCTGGCGTTCAATCGTGCGTTGCAGCGCCTCCACGTCAATCTGTCCGCAGGCTCCACCGCAGCCTTTGGCGCAGCCGGCGGCCGTTTTGCTGAAAAACGCGCGGTAGAAAATACGCCCCACGTAAAAAGCGGCCATCACGAAGAGCGCGCTAATCAGCAGGTATTGAATTTCGACGGAAGTAATGGCCAGCAGAAGCATAGCGGAATAACTGCGGAGAAGAAAGAATAGTTTGCGCGGTAGTTAGTCGGGCCGGAGGGCTACCGCCAGAACTCGCCAATTGCCGCCTGCATCTCAGCGTGAATGAGGCGGTTGCTGGCCACTACCTCGCGCCCAAACAGCGGGTCGCCATCCACCAGAAACTGCGTAATGTGGCCGCCGGCTTCCGTCACCAGCAGCAGGCCGGCGGCTACGTCGTAGGAATTTAGGTTGAACTCGAAGAAGCCCTCGCAGCGCCCAGCCGCCACGTAAGCCAGGTCGACGGCCGCCGAGCCCAGCCGCCGCACCCCGTGGCTGCGCGTGAAAAACACCCCCAAAATCTGCAGAAAGGCATCGAGCTTGCCGAAATCGGTGTAAGGAAAGCCCGTGGCAATGAGTGCGCCGTTGAGGGTGGGCACGTCGCTGACGCGCATGGGCGCATCGTTGCAGAAAGCACCGCCGCCGCGCACCGCCCGGAAGCTCTCGTCGCGGTTCACCTCGTGCACCACGCCCACCGCCAGCTCGCGCCCATGCAGCAGCGCCACGCTGATGGCGTACACCGGCAGCCCGTGCACGAAGTTGGTGGTGCCATCGAGCGGGTCGATTATCCAGGTGAACTCGCCGGTGGCCGAATCGGGCCCGGCCGTGCCCTCCTCGGTGATGAAGCCGGCTTCGGGCAGCAGCTCGCGTAGGCCGGCCACGAGGCGGCGCTCGGTTTCCTGGTCTACGTAGCTCACTAAGTCGTGTAGGCCCTTATGCTCCACGCGGCCGCGGTCAAACGTGGCCGCTTCCTGACGGATGAATTGGGCCGTGCGGCGGCACAGGGCGGCTAGGTCGAGGGACAGTTGGGGAAAATCAGGAGTCATGGCGTTGGCTGAACGGGGTAGAGGCACAGTTTTCTTGCGTCTCGCCGTTGCTAATGTTGTTTAGTCTGCCTGGTAGCTCCGGAACGGCGCGGCTCCGGTCATTCAACGACGACGCGCAAAATATTGCGTCTCTACCCTGCTACGTCACTTTTCCGCCGCCAGCTGACCACCACGGCTGCCAGCAGCCCCAGCACCGCCAGCAACTGCGCGCCGCGGCCAATCAGCTCGCCGTAGCGGGCATAAAAGGTCACTTCCTCATTCAAATGCACCAGGGCGCGGCTGGCGGTGGGCACCCAGGCTGGCTCGCGCTGGGTGATTTCGCCTTTCTGATTGATGAAGCCGGTGAAACCGGTGTTGGCCGAGCGGGCCAGGTCGCGGCGGGTTTCGATGCAGCGCAACTGGCCGTAGCTCAGCAGCTGGCGGTAGCCGGGCGAGTCGTGCCACCACGCGTCGTTGGTGAACAAGGCCAGCAGCGTGGCCCCGTTGCCCGGGTACTGGTTCACGAAGTCGCCGTAGATGGATTCGTAGCAAATGACCGGGGCCACGCGCAGGGCCGGGGCGTTGGCCGGGGCCGGGTACACGGTGCGCTCAGCCTGGCTGCCCACGCTGCCCACCGTGCCACCCAGGTCGATGTGCGAGACGAGCGATACCAACAGGGGCGGCACTTTCTCCACCCCTGGCACCAGCCGCGACTTGTGGTAAACCACCACGCGGGCGCTGGCATCGGCGAAGTACGCGCCGGAGTTGAAGAAGTCGTAGTAGCCCAAGTCGTCGCGGTAGCGGGCCGTTTCGCTGGCAGTCTCCTTATTCGGGTACGAGCCCAGCGTGGTGATGCCCGTGAGCAGGGCCACGCCCGGGTGCCGCGTCAGCCATTCGCGAATGCGGCGGATTTTCGGATTGCTTTCCAGCGTATTTTCCCAGTAAGGCTCTTCCAGCGCCGTTTCGGGCCAAATAACCAGTCGGGTAGCTGGCGTGAGGTGCTGCTCGGAAAGCGTGAACAGGCGCGTAAGCTGCTCGTCGTAGGGAATGAATTTGGGGCCGCCCTCAAACTTCTCCACGTAGGGGTCGAAGTTGGGCTGCACGACCACCACTTCTTCCGTGGGGCCTTTCTCCTGGTAAACTGCTCCAATGAGATAGGAAAGCGCAATGGGCAAGCCAATGGCCAGAAAGGGAATTAAAAATTGAGAATTAAAAATTAAAAATGAAGCTTGGGATGCGGACGCTGTCTGGTCATCGCCATTCACCCTACTCGAATCATTCATAATTTTTAATTCATACTTTTTAATTAAAATTTTAAAAAACAGCAAATTCACCACCCACACCCACACCGAGCCGCCCAGGAAGCCCGTGTACTCGTACCACTGCACCCAGCCGGGCGCGGCCGCGAAGCCGTTGCCCAGCGTGAGCCAGGGCCAGGTGATGTCCCAATGCAGGTGCAGTTGCTCAAAAGCAATCCAGTACACCGGCAGCAGGGCGTAGCCCCAGCGGTAACCCAGCCGCTTGTGGGTCTGGCGGAAGGCCATTAGCGGCAGGCACATCAGCAGGGCGTTCAGGACCACGGCGGCGATGCCGGCGGGCAGGCTGGCGTAGCTCACCCACCAGGTAGTTAGGGCATTCCAGAGCAGCAGCATGAGGTAGGTATGCGCAAACACGCGGCCCTTGCGCGCGCCTTCCAACGTGAGGCGGCGCTCCATCAGCAGGTAGGGTACCCAGGCCACGAACAGCAGCGGGACCGTGAACGCCGTGGGCCAGGGCATCCAGCCGGCGCACAGCAGCACACCGCCCAGCACGGCCAGCGCGGCGAGGGGCAGCCCGGGCTGGCTAGTCTTCCGATTCGGATTCATCGTCGGCATCATCGGCGCGGCGGTAATATCGGTCATCGCGGCCGGGGCGGGGCTCGCGGGGGGGCGGGGCAAGGTTTCCTTCGACGACAACGACAATTTCTCCTTTAATGGTGGGCCGGGCCGCGAAGTCAGCCTCCAGGCTGGCCAGCGTGCCGGTTACGGTTTCTTCGAACAGCTTGGTGAGCTCGCGGCTAACGGACGCCGGCCGCGCCGGCCCCAGCACTTCGGCCAGCTGCCCCAGTGTCTTCACGATGCGGTGCGGCGACTCATAAAAAATCATGGTGCGGGTTTCTGCCGCCAGTTGCAGCAGGCGCGTCTGCCGCCCCTTCTTCGTCGGCAAAAAGCCTTCGAACGTAAACCGCTCGGCCCCGAAGCCCGACTTCAGCAGCGCCGGCACGAAGGCCGTGGCCCCGGGCAGGCACTCCACGCCCAGGCCCTGGGCCAGGCACTCGCGCACCAGCAAAAAGCCGGGGTCGGAGATGCCCGGCGTGCCGGCGTCGCTCACCAGGGCCATGGTTTCGCCGGCGGCCAGCCGGGCCAGCAGGCGCGGCACCTGCTGGTGCTCGTTGTGCAGGTGGTAGGAGAGGAGCGGCTTTTTAATGCCCAGATGCTGCATCAGGCGGCCGCTGGTGCGGGTATCTTCGCAAAGCACCGTACCTACCTCGCCCAGCACGCGGATGGCGCGCAGGGTGATGTCTTCCAGATTGCCAATCGGCGTGGGCACGAGGTATAGGACCGTGGGAGTGGGCATGGGGCAAAGGTAGACGCTGCGCTTAATGAGGAATTGGGAAATGACCCGCTGGCCCCGACAGGCCTCATGCCTTATCAAGCGTAGCGTTCTGCCACGGCATCAATCGCCGCTGCCAGGCGGTGGTCGCGGGCCGTTACGGTATTGCCCGCGTCGTGGGTCTGCAGGCGGAATTCAACCACGTTGTATTCGTTGCTGAGCCAAGGGTGGTGGTCGAGGCGCTCGGCCTCGGCGGCTACTTCGGTGAGGAAGGCGAAGGCCGTGCGAAAGTCGCTGAACCGGAACGTGCGGGCCAGGCTATTGTCGATGGTTGACCACATAAATTTTTCTATATTTAATGAAGAGCCGGCGGCCCGGCCCCGGCGGCCGGGCAAAACCCAAACGGCCAAACCAAAGTACACCATTCTATACACTTGCTTATTCCAAATACCTCCCGCCCCATGGCCATCGACCCGAATAACCGCCCCATCCGCGTCATCAACGACGACACGACCAACGAAGAAATGGAGGCCGGCCACCACATTCCCAACGCCGACCCGCCCAAGAACGAGGCGGCCCGCGGTGGCTTCGGCAACCGCGACGGCAAGGAAGGCTTCGGCTCCGACACGGCCGGTGGCACCACGGCCGTGGGCGTGAACGAGAACGCCGACGATATGGCCCCGCCCCGCGACAATATGCGCTCGGAAGACGAAGGCCGGCCCGACCGCGCGAACCAGGACATGCCGGCCCTCGACGACTATACCGATACCATTGTGCCCAGCGGCCGCCCCGTCGACGAGCTCGACGCGCACGACCGTCGCCCCGGCGTGGACGAGATGCTGAACCCCAACTCCCGCGTAGGCATGGGCCAAATGGAGCCCAAACCCATTAAGCCTATCACCGGCACCGACACCAACGCCGAGCTCAACGACCCCGATGCCGCTGACACGGCCATCAGCCAATAGGCTGGGGTAACTGGCCGGGCTATTTACTCATCTTCTTCCCCTACAATCATGTCTAATACGGAATCCAACCAGCAATCCAGCGAAAACAAGGGGGCCCCTACCCAGTCTGAGCAGCCTAAGGGCGCGGATGGTTTGCCCGTATCGGATAGGGACGAAGCCACCCGCCAGCGCCTCGAGCAGGAAGCCCTCGACGCCGGCGTGCAGGACCCCAACCGCAACCTCGATAAAACGGAGCTGGACAAGCCGGCTTACGGCGGCGGTCATTAGTCGCTGCTGAGGGCGGCCACTGGCCGGCCTGGCCGCAGAACCGCATCGAACGTAAAAGCACGTCATGCCCCGCATGACGTGCTTTGCTTTGTCTATCCGCCCGCCCATGAGCCGCTACGCCACTACCGACCTGCACGGCTGCCTGCATACCTTCCGGCGTTTGGTCGAAGATGAGTTGCGCCTGACCTCTGCCGATACGCTTTACCTACTGGGCGACTACGTGAACAAAGGCCCCGACAGCAAGGGTGTGCTCGACTACCTGATGCAGCTGCAAGCCACCGGCTACCAAGTGCACTGCCTGCGCGGCAACCACGACCACGCCCTGCTCGACGAAGCCCGCCACCGCCACCGCTGGGCTTGGGTGGGCCTGCCCGGCCGCCAGCCCACGCTGCGCAGCTTCGGCGTGCGGCGGGCCAGCGACATTCCCCCCTGCTACCTGGCCTGGCTCGATGCCCTGCCCTACGAAATTGAGCTGCCCGATTTTGTGCTGGTCCATGCCGGCTACAACTTCGCCCTCCCGCCCGCCGAAATGCGCCAGGATTACGTCACCATGCTCACGACCAAGAAATTCGTGTTCGACGCCTCGCGCCTCGGCGGCCGGCGGCTGCTGCACGGGCACGTACCCCGGCCGGCGGCGCAGGTACGCACCCAGGCCGCCCAACGCCCCGGCGCGCTGGGCCTCGACAGCGGCTGCGTATACCGCCACAATACGGATTTCGCCCGGCTCTCGGCCCTCAACCTCGATACCTGGGAAGTTACCCAGGTGCCCAACTGCGAGCCCGCTTATCCCATCGGCCGCCGTTGAAACCGACCCGGCTAATCCGGCTCAAATCGGTCGCTCCTTATTGCAGGTAGCGGCCGGTTTGGTGTTATGCCAAGAGCAGTTGCGGGTTTTTAATAATCACTCAGCTGAATGGTGCTAGCTGCAGGGTTTGTTTGCTTGGAAAAATTATAAAATTGTTAATTCAGAAAACATTTTTTGCCTCATATTGTGATGCTTTTGGATTGAAGCTGCACAAGGAATTTTGATTTTGTAATGATGAAAAAACAATGGTAATAAAAGTAGAAATCAATGGGATGGGCGTAATATAATGTACTGCTAATATTAATATTCTGTTGGGGATTTGTGCATGGGGTTGTGCCTGGGTAAGAGGAGGTGTTAGATTTGATAAGTTATATTTTGTCGAATTGCATCCGGGTGGAAATACATTGCCACGAGGGGTTCATGAAACTGACTGATGTAACTATTGCCGGTTGGCTCCTCTGGTAGCAGTCGGCATTTGCAGCTAATACTCCACCCTCTTTCTCCCTGTTATGAAACACATTGTCTCCCGCTCACCATTTAGTTTCACTGAGCCGCGGCATCGGGGCCGGTTGGCGCGCCGTTTGGGTGGGCTGGCCCTGCTGCTGAGCTTGGCCAGCCAGGCCCAGGCGGCCGTCATCTACACGGTGGGGGCCACTTCCGGGGCCAGCTACGCTACTATTGCGGCGGCGCTGGCCGCCGTGCCCGCCACGCTGACGCAAGCCTACGAGCTACGCCTGCTCGATGCCAGCTACACCGAAGATGTGCTGCTGACCAAAACCGGCAGCGCCACCAACACCCTCACCATTCGGCCGGCGGCCGGAGTGAGCACCGTGCTCACGGGTACCTTCACCTTTGGGGCGGGCAGCGCTTATGCTACCCTCAGCGGCAACAACGGCACGGTGGCGCGGGCCCTCACGCTGCGCCAGCCCAGCCTGACGGCCCCGGCCGTGGCTTTCACCGACGATGCCAGCCACAACGCGGTGCGCGAGACTACGGTACTGGGCTCTAACACCCTGCTCACAAGCGGCGTGGTAGTGGTGGGCGATGGCAACGTGGCCGGCAACGACTACAATACCCTCACTGAGTGCTTCGTGGGCAATGCCAATCCGGCGCAGCTACCCGCCAACCTGGTGTACGCGGCCAGCGCCAGCGGCGTGAACGACGGCTTCAGCCTCACCAACTGCGAGCTGTTCAATTTCGACCGCACGGGTGTGCTGGTCGGTGCCGGCAACGGCAACCAGTGGACTATCAGCAACAACAGCTTTTACTACAACGCCGCCGCCCTGCCCACGGCCGCCCAAACGGGTATCGACTTTCGCCCCGGGGCCCCTGCCAACGACGCCATGGTGAGCGGTAACTTCATTGGCGGGCAGGCGGCCGGCGCTACCGGCGGCACCTGGACCAACGCCGGCATTCAGAACTTCCGGGGCATTGTGATGAACTGCGGCAGCAGCACCACCAATACCAACCAGGTGATGAATAACGTGGTGCGCGAAGTAAGCCTGACCGGCGTGGGCAGCACCGCCTTCACGGCCGTGAGCGCCGCCGGCGGCCGCTCGGTGCTCACGGCCAATACCGTAACCAACGTGAGCAACACCGGCACCAGCGGCGTGAACAGCCTCGTGAGCCAGGCCACCACCATTCTCACTTCCTTCAACGTGAGCAGCGGCCAGCTGATGGTGGTGGAAAGCGGCCAGACCGTGGTGCTCGGCGACCTCGTGAACGCCGGTATTCTCAACCACACGGGCGGTGATATCCTCATCAACGGCAACTTCACCAACACCGGCACCTTTGCCCAGACGTTGGGCGACCTTGAAATCAAGGGCGACATGCTGAACAACGGCGGGCAGTTTAATTGCTCGACGGGCAAGGTGAAGCTCACCGGGGCCGGCAACCAGGTCGTGAGCGGCGGCCTGTACTTCAACCTCGAAGTAAACGGCGGCGGCGTGAAAACTTTCTCCGACGACGCCGAGGTGTACAACGGCGTGCAGATGCTGAGCGGCATCCTCAACACCGGCCCCTTCCGCATCAAGCTCGACCCGCTGGCCAACCTCGCCGAAACCGAAACCAGCTACGTGCTGGGCCGCGTGGAAGTGCGCCGCATCCCCGTGGTGGGCGTGGCCGAAACCTTTGGCGGCGTGGGCCTGCGCATGCAGCCGGCCCCCGGCTCGGTGCTGCCCGGCAGCACCCTCGTAACGCGCACCACCGGCACGGCTCCCACCGGGGCGGCCGGTGCCCGCGCTATTCTGCGCTACTTCGACATCGCGGCTACCACCAACACGGGTCTCGACATGGCCCTGACGATGGAATACTTCGCCCACGAGCTCAATGGCATCGCGCCGGCCAACCTGCGCTTCTTTAAGTCGACGGATAGCGGGGTGAACTGGCAGAACAAAGGCATCAGCAGCGCTGGCAGCGGCTACGCGGTGCTGAATAACGTAGGCGGCTTTTCGCGCTGGACCCTGGCCGACTTCACGGCCCCGCTGCCGGTGGGCCTCACCGCCTTCCGGGCCGAGCGCCAGGGCCGCAACGCCCTGCTGAGCTGGGAAACCGCTTCCGAAGAAGCCAACCGGGGCTTTGGCCTCGAAGTATCGACCGATGGCCGGGCCTATCAGCAAATCGGCTACGTGGCCGCCGAAGGGAGCGGCAGCAGCAGCAGCGCCCGCCACTACCGCTTCGTGGATGCGGCCCCCGGCAAAGCCGGCCCCCGCTACTACCGCCTGCGCCAGGACGACCGCGACGGCCGCGCCCACTACTTCGCCCCGCAGCGCCTCGACTTCGATGCCGAGGGCCTGGCGCTGGCCGCCTACCCCACGCAATTCAGCTCCGAGCTGACCGTGGCCCTCAGCGCACCCGCCGCCGCCACCGCCACCCTGCGCCTGCTCGACATGACGGGCCGCGAAGTATGGCACCAGGAGCAAGCCCTCGCGCCCGGCACTGCCCCGCTGCGCGTGCAGCCTGCCTGCGCGCCCGGCACTTACCTGCTCACGGCCACCGTGGGTGGCCAGGTGCTGCACCAGCGCGTGGTGAAAGACTGAGGCACTACGCCGTTCGGCCCGCGGCCGAATCCCTGGCTGCGCGAGTAGCCTTGTTCTTCTCTAAAACTAAAAAAAGCGCCGGCTGATGAGTCGGCGCTTTTTTTAGTTTTGAGCAGGGATAGACGGTTAACCTGGACTTTCCAGGAGTCTAGAAGAGTGGAATAAATGGCTCATGCCCCAATAAATTTTCTTCCCTGGATGCCCGCCGCTACCGTTGCTTTCGGTGCCTTATCGCTGAAGCGTACCTGCCGCGTCGAAACCATGCAGGGAGTATCTTCACCACCTTTGCAACGTGCATAGCGTTAAGACGCCGGAGCTAAAAGGCCAACCCAAAAGTTACGCCCGAGCGAATGCCGAAGCCAATACCCAGCAGAAAATTATTGTTGCTGAAATCCCGTTGGTAACCCGTATTGTCTTTGTATTTCACCGAGCCCGCACTGTACGAAGGACCGAGGAACGTGTCGAGCGAGAAGCGCTGCTTGAAAATCCATTGGTGGCCAATCAGGATGCCGCCGCCGAACGTGTTAAGAGTGGCTTCGGCTGCTTGGCTGCCGCCGCCGGAATTATCAGCATATTTTAGCTTCAGGTTTCGGTAGCGCAGGTAGGGGCCTACATAAAACCCGCGAGGCGCTTCTTTGCTGTCCGATAGATAAAACCGGTATTCCGGCGTGATGGCAAATCCGGAAAGGGTTACGTCGTCGTCAACGCTGGCACTGGTGAAAGAGGCACCCAGTTGCACGCTCTTGGAAGCGTCTAGCTTGTGCTCAAAGAAGAAGGAGCCGGTCTTGTAAATGGGGCTAAAAATATTTACTTTAACCACATTGTCCTGGGCCGAAGCCTTGCCGGCGGCCAGCATCAGGGCAATGGCGAGTAAAATGTTCTTCATGCAAAGTAGAAAAAGAGTGAAAGGTTGTTTGTCAAATGTATCGGATGTTCCCCTGGTGGCTCAAAAAGCCACGCCAAAAGTAGCCCCGCCACGAAAATCATAGCTGTTGTTATTGAGATAACCCACGAAGTCGCCTTTGCGCGGCGTATAGCCCGGCTGGTCCGATGACACACTGGCAAAGGTGTAGCCCGGTCCGGTAAAGATATCCAGCGAAAAGCGCTGCTTGAAAATCCAGTGCCGGCCCACCGTCACCCCCAGTCCAAAGGCCGTTAGGCTGGCGCTGTGGCTGGCTACCGTTGGGTTGCCGCCGTTAGGGTTATAAAAGCTTTCGCTAATGCTTTGACTTAGGTACTGAAAGCGAGCGTACGGTGCCACGTAAAAGCCTTCGAGCGCAGGATGCTTTTCGGATAGGTACAAGCGGTATTCGGGTGTAATGGCAATGCCGGAAGTGCTGCGGCTGTTGGTGTTGCTGCCGCTGCCGTAAAAGAATTCGGAATCGTCCTTGTACCCAAACGTGCCCGCCACTCCCAGCTGGAAACTGCTGGTTTCGCTTAGCTTGTGCTCGAACGACAGCGCCAAGGTATTGATAATGGGTTGAAAGATGTCGACTTTTACCGCGTTGGTTTGGGCGCGGGCGGCCCCGGCGAGGAGTAGTGCCGGGAGCAGTAAGCTTTTTTTCATGGGGAATAATGAAAATTTGAAAAGGAAAAAGTAAGCCGCACGCCGCACCCGGCCGCGCACACATGATGTCGCTGCACCGGGTAAGGTTGCACAGCCGGAACGTTCCACATTCAAATGCCCCGGCTCAACTCTTGAGCCGGGGCATTTATTGCGGGCGCTGGGGGAACAACTCCCCGCAAAGCTAAACAGCGGACTTCTCCTCCTTCACGGCCAGCTGCCCGCAGGCGGCGTCGATGTCCTTGCCGCGCGAACGGCGGATGTTGGTTTGCACGCCGCGGTCGGCCAGGTACTTGTGAAAGGCGGTGATTTTGTCGGCCTCGGCGTTTTGGTAGTCGGCGTTTTCGATGGGGTTGTACTCAATCAGGTTCACCTTGCAGGGCAGCCACTTAGCAATCTTGGAAAGGTGCTCGGCATCGTCGAGCCCGTCGTTGAAGCCATCGAACACGATGTATTCGTACGTGACTTTGCGGCCGGTTTTCTGGTGGTAGTACTGCAATGCTTCCTTCAGCGCGGCCAGGGAGTTGGCCTCGTTGATGGGCATAATTTCGTTGCGCTTGGCGTCGGTGGGGGCGTGCAGCGAGAGAGCCAGGTTGGCCTTTACGTCGTCGTCGGCCAGCTTTTTTATCATTTTGGCGATGCCGGCCGTGCTGATGGTGATGCGGCGCGGGGCCATGTTCAGGCCATCGGCTGCGGTGATGCGGCGCACACTTTCCACCACGTTGGCGTAGTTGAGCAGCGGCTCGCCCATGCCCATGTACACGATGTTGGTGAGCGGCGTGCCGTACTGGCTTTCGCACTGCTCCTTGATGCGCACCACCTGGTCGTATATCTCGGCCGCGTCGAGGTTGCGCTTGCGGTCCATGTAGCCGGTGGCGCAAAACTTACACGTGAGCGAGCAGCCCACCTGGCTCGAAATGCAGGCCGTCATGCGCGTATCGTGCGGGATGAGCACGCCCTCCACCACGTTGCCGTCGTAGAGCCGGAAGGCCGATTTGATGGTGCCGTCGTTGCTGAGCTGCTTGTTCTGCACCGTCACGCCGTTGATAACGAAATGCCGGGCGAGCAGCTCGCGGGTAGCCACCGAGATGTTGTTCATCTCCTCGAACGTGGCGGCGGTGTTCTTCCATAGCCACTCCGTTACCTGCTTGGCGCGGAAGGGCTTCTCGCCGTGCTCCACCATAAAGGCCTTGAGCTCGTCGGACGAGGTTTTGCGAATATCGCGCTTGGTAACGGTGGGGGCGAGGGGCAGTTCAAGTAACATCGGGCAAAGATACAAGCCGACAGGGCGTTGGGTTCCCGGGAATGGGCAGCGAGATAACGCTTTCCTTGTGAAAACGCTAATTCAGCCGCATTATCAGGTTTACTGCCACGCGGCGATTGGTCTGAGTGCCAGGCTGAAGGCGAGGCAGCTTCCGGCAAGCTGACACGAGAGCCTGTTCGCAGGCCGCAGGCAATTGCTGCAAGCTGCGATTAGTGCGGCCCTGCCCTCGCCCGTCGGCCCCTTTTGGCTCACCAGTATTAACTGGCAACGGCTGGTTGTTGATGCTTTTTACATCATATAAAGTTCCGCTAGGTCCTACCGTTAGGGTTACATAGATTGGAAATTCTGGCACCGCGCAGCCTGTAACACCACTTACTGCCCGAAACTCACGCAATAAGTCAGCTGCGAGGGCTTTTACCCCGCCCCCACCCGGATACACTGGCATCCGCGCTACGTAATTGTACACTTTGGTAGAATCGGCGGGCAACATTTGGCGAGTCGGCCGTACCTGGGCCTGGGCCGATGAAATAACTGTCTGCATCAAGCCGACTGTCAAAAACAGTCGGTAAATTTTTTTAATGAACAGTGTCATAGCAAAGCGATAATAGCTGTTTCGGACAAGTGAATTCACTCTGCGGACCCGGGGCCAACCTGCGCCGCCAGCTCCTCGGGCAGCAACCGCAGCTTGTGGATGTTGTAGTCGAAGCAGAGCATCCCGGTTTTGGCGCGCGCTATTTCCTTGCCGGCCTGGTTGTGCACGTGGTACACCACGTCGAACCCGTACTTGCCAGGGTCGGTGCCGGCTATCTGCACGCGCAGCACGTCGCCGTGGAAAGCCTCGCCCTTGTACTCCACGGCCACGTCGACCATGATAAGGCCGAGCTTGGTGACGACGTCGTAATCGTTGGGCACGCCGATGGAGCGCAGGAAATGCACCCGCGCCTCGTGCAGGATGCCCAGTAGGGCGTCGTTGCCCACGTGCCCGCCGTAGTTGAGGTCGGTGATGCGCACCGGGATTTCGGTGGCGAAGGAGAAGGTATCGGGCAGGGCTACTTTTACGCGGGCCATGGTTTCAGTTAGCAGTGAGCAATGAACAGTGAGCAAATCTTAGGGGAGCCAAAGGTAGAAGTGCGAATGACGGCCGACGGCTCGGCCACGCTTTTCGTACCGGCCCTCGACGAGCATTACCACTCGCAGCACGGGGCGCGGCAGGAATCGGTGCACGTCTACATCCGGCACGGGCTGCTGCCGCTGCTGCCGGCCGCCGCCGAAACGGACCAGCCGCTGCGCATCCTCGAAATTGGCCTCGGCACCGGCCTCAACGCCCTGCTGACGCTCGAAGCCGCCCAGGCCGCTGGGGCTACCGTCGAGTACGACGGCCTCGAAACCTTCCCGCTGCCGCCCGCCGTGGTGGCCACCCTGCAGCCCGAATGGACCGAGCGCGGCACCCCCATCAAAGAGCTGTTTGCCGCGTTGCACGCCGCGCCCTGGGATATGCCGGTGGCGCTGCTGCCCGGCTTCGGGCTGTGCAAGCGGCACCAGTTCCTCCAGGCGGCGCTGCTGCCGGCTGGCTGCTACCACCTCATCTACTTCGATGCTTTCGCTCCCGAAAAGCAGCCCGAGCTGTGGACGGCAGCCGTGTTTGCCCAGCTCTACGCCGCCGCCGCGCCCGGCGCGGTGCTGGTGAGCTACTGCGCCCAGGGCCAGTTCCGGCGCAACCTGCGGGCCGCTGGCTGGCTGACGGAAAGGCTGCCCGGGCCCCCCGGCAAGCGCGAGATGACGCGAGCGCTGAAGGTCGGAAAAGTTGGCAATGAGAACGTCATGCTGAGCGAAGCCGAAGCATCTTTACTGCGTCAGTAATCCATTAATTGAAATTACTATTGTGGTAGCGATGCTTCGGCTTCGCTCAGCATGACGTTCTATGCTTTATTCCGTCTAACCCTTGTCTCGCAGATTTCTCGATACCGAAAGCCCCGGCTGGGTCAGCGATGGCCTCATTAGCGAAACGCAGCGGCAGCGGCTGCTGGCCCGCTACCCGCAACAAGCGCCCGCCCTGGGCCTACTCCCCATTCTGGGCAGCGTGCTGGTGGGCCTGAGCGGGCTGAGCGTGGTGGCCGCCAACTGGCAGGGCCTGCCCACGGCCCTGCGGCTGGCGCTGCTGCTGGCCAGCCTGGTGGGCAGCTACGGCGCGGGGGCCTACTTCCTGCGGCGCGGCAACCCCGATTTGGGCCACGGCCTCATTGGGCTGGGCCTGCTGCTGTTCGGGGCCAGCATCATCCTCACCAGTCAGCTCTTTCAGCTGGTGGGCTACGATGCCAGCGGCCTGCTGGCCTGGGTGGTGGCCGGCGTGGGCCTGAGCTACGTGTACGGCTCGCGGCTGCTGGTGCTGCTCACGGTCCTCATCGGGTCGGCGGTGCAAACGTACTGCGTCGAGTCGCTGGGCATCTTCAGCTACGCGACGGCCTGGCTGGTGGCGGGCGGGCTGGGCTACTACTGGTGGCGGCGGCCCGACGTGGTGGGCAGCTACGTGCTGGCCGCCGGCCTGCTCTGGCAGGCGGGCCTGCTCATCATCGTGCTCCACGCCAAAATCACCTGGTTTTTTGTGCCGGCCATGGGCATTTACGCGGCCGGCGACTGGCAGCCCAACCGCCTGGGCGGGCGCGCTTTGCAGGTGCCGCCGCTGGTAGCGGCTTACCTGTTCATGTTCGGGCTGGCCATTTTTGGCGAAGCCGATGCCTACGCCAACGTGCTGCGGCCGCCACTGCTGCCCTACCTGGGGGCGCTGGCGGCAGTGCTGGCCGTGTCGGTGGCCGGCAAGCGGGTGCGGGGCCGCCTCGGCAGCCTGCCCGACTGGCTGCTGCTGCTGCCGGGCTTCTACCTTTCGGGGGGGCTGTCGCTGGCTGTGGCCACGCTGGTGGTGCTGTATGCCCACGCGGGCTCGGTGCTGGCCCGCGCCAACCGCGACCACGACCCCGACCAGCTCACCATCGGCGCGGTGCTGTTTGTGGGTGCTACTGCCGTGGCCTACTTCAAGCTCACCTGGGGCTTTATGGATAAGTCGCTGTTTTTCCTGCTGGGCGGCGTGCTGCTGCTGGCCCTGAGTTGGTACCTGCGCCGCCGCAACGCCCAGGTGCTGGCCACCGCCGGCGTGCCGGTAGCGCAGCAAGCCGGCACGCCGCCCATCGCTACCGCCGATTCCGAAGCCCCGGCACCAACTCAACCCTCGTAACTCACCATTCAATTCTGCTGAATGACTGACCTGCTCTCCTGGTTCTCAAACCCGGCCCGTCGCCGGCCGCTGCTGCGGGCGCTGGTGGCGGCGCAGGTGCTCTATGTGCTGGGCGTGGCCGGCGCGGGCTACGCCACCACGGCTCTGGGCCAAAAGGTAGTGCTGGCCACCACGCCCATCGACCCGCGCGATTTGCTCTACGGCGACTTCGTACGCCTGCGCTACGCCATCAGCGAAAGCCCGCTGAGCCGCTGGCACGACGGAACCGCTCCCAAGCGCCGCCAGTCGGTTTTCGTGCTACTGGCCACCGGCCCCGACAGCCTCAGCACGGCCGTGGGCGTGTATCCGCAGGCCCCGAAGCCCAGCGTGGGCCAGGCCGTGCTGCGCGGCTGGGTGACCGACGTGTACCCGGCCTCCTTCAACCTGCGCTTCAACCTCGAGCGCTACTATGTGCCCGAAGGCAGCGGCCTGCGCCTCGAAAAAGCCGGCCGCCTGCACCCGCTGCGGGTACGCGTCAGCATCGCGCCCTGGGGCCAGGCCCGCATCACGGGCGTGGCGGCCGAGCCCACCAGAGCCAATTAAAAGAGCCCTGCCGGACGCATCCGGCAGGGCTCTTTGCTACCGCGGCAGCGGATGCTATTGAATCTTGTACGTCACGGGTACTGTGAACGAAACGCTCACCTCACGGCCGTTTTGCTTGCCGGGAATAAAGCGGGGCAGCGTTTTAATGGCCCGAATAGTCTCCTCGTCGATACCATAATCCAGGCCTTTCACGATTTGCACATCGATTACTTCACCCTTGGGGTCAACGGTGAAGCTCACAAACACCTTCCCTTCAATCTGGTTGCTCAGCGCTCTGGCCGGGTAGCGCACGGCCTTTTGGATGGCCTTCACGATGGCTGGCTGGCCGCCTCCGCCGGGCAGCTCGGGCATCTGTTCCACCCAAACAAATTTGGTGTTGACAACCTCGGGCACCACTTCATCTTTTTTGCCCACGGGCAGGTCGTTCGGAATAGCTGCTACGGCGTTGGGGTCGCCGACTTCGGTGCGCACGCCCGGTTGCGTGGTCAGCAGCTTGTCGCGGTCGGGCACCTCGTCGGCGGGGTCCACTTTATCGTCTTTGGCCACCACGGGCACCACGTCTTTCAGCGTGGGCTGCGGCTGCGGCGAGGCGGGCGGCGGCGTGGCAGCGGCTGGCGGCGTGGGCGGCGTAAGCGGCACGTCGTTCGGGTGGTAGTCGAACGGCGTGGCTGGGGTAAAGGCCGGCACCACGGTAACGACTTTTTCTCGCAGCAGCTGCGCTACGAGCGGAAATACCAGCAGCAGGGCGCACACGGCCGTGGCGATAACCAGCGCGCGCGACATGTGGCGCTGGTAGAGGGCGCGAAGCTCGTAGGCCCCGTAGTGGCGGTTGCGACCATCGAACACGATGTCGTCGAGGCTGGCCGTGGCCAGCTGGGCATTGGTCATCATACGCTAGTTGTTTTTGAGGAGGTTCAGGTCTTCCTGCGTGATTTTCACGAGGGCGTATTTGGGTTGCCGGCTGATATTCATCTCATCCAGCATGTTCACCATGTCCTGGTATTTCGATTCGGCCGTGGGCTTGATGAGCACAACCAGCCCGGCCGTGCGGCGCTGCCGCTCCCGAATAGCCTGCCGGATGCCATCGGCCGCAAACGTGGTGGCGTGCAGCTCGGGCCGGGCTGCTGCCGGGCCCGGGGCGTTGAGGCCGGCGAAATAGTACACCCGGTGGCCGGCTCCCAGCACGATGGTCATCGCCTGCGATTCGCGCACCTTGGTCGGACCCTCTATTTTAGGTCGCACCGGCATGTTCAGCTCCATGGTGTAGGGCCGGGCGAAGGTGGTGGTGAGCATGAAAAAGGTGAGCAGCAGAAACGCCAGGTCCACCATGGGCGTCATATCGATGCGCGTCGACAGCTGCTTCGCTCGTCGTTTGCCGGGCTTGCCGCCGGCGGCTTGCTGTTGGATTTCGGCCACGGGTTCAGTCGGTTAGAAGGAGAGATTTACCCAGCCAACGCTTAGCCTGAAGCCCTTATTGTGAGGTTTTTATGAAAATATATTTCAATTTATGCCGCATACTAAACCGCCCGCCCCATCGTTCCTTTCGGATGCTTTCAGAAGCGCCGCACGCCACCCGGGGTGAGGCAGGCCGTGAGCGGCACGTCGGTGGGCAGCACGTCGGCAATGCGCCCGTGGGGGGCTTCATCCAGCACATTTAATCCGATGAACGGCGTGCCCGGCCGGCACTGGGCCAGAAACCGGTCGTAGTAGCCGCCGCCATAGCCCACGCGCTGCCCCGTTTCATCCACGGCCAGCAGCGGTACCAGCACGGCATCGAAGGCCATTGGCAGCACTTCCGTGGCTGGGTCGGCCGCAGGTTCGGGAATGCCCCAGCGGTTTTCGAACAGCTGCGTGGCAGGGCTCAGGGCGAAGTTTCTCAGCGAAATACCATCGGCCTGCACCACGGGTACGGCCAGTTGCACGGCCGGAAAATCGGTCCAGATGCGCCGGATGATGGGCCAGGTGTCGGGCTCGTTGCGCCGGGCCAGCGGCAGAAACAGGTGCAGCCAGCGCCACTCGCCCACCGGAAAATGCCGGAATAGCTGCTCGCACAGCTGCTGGCTGCGCTGGGCTACCTCCGCCGCGGCCAGGGCCCGGCGGCGGGCGAGGGCGGCAGGGCGCAGGGTGGCTTTGGTGGACATCAGGGACTGGTTGGCAGGCCGAAAATACGGCATATGGGCCGCCGCCGTCCGGCCCGGCAGGCGCACCATTGGTGGGCCCAGGGTAGCCGTTGGCTAGCTTTTGGGGGCAAACACCGCAACGCATCGCGCAGGCAGCGTAAATTGCCAGACAGTTGCCGTGGGCCAGGGCCCTTATGGCCGGGCTTCGCCACCTTCATTTTCCGCGTTTCAGCTATTTTTACCCGTGCCTATTTCCGCTGCCAGCCTTATTTCCGCCAACGGGGTGCCTGAAATCGACCCGGCAGTGCAGGCTCGCCTCGACGAGCTGGAACGGGAGCTGGCCCAGGCGCGCGCCAACGAAACGGCCGCCCTCGACCGCCTGCAACGCCTGATGGCGCTAACCGCCAACCGGCTGGCCGAGCCGGCGCGCGACGCGCAGCGGGCTTTCTACGAAACCATTCTCGACGAGCTGCCCGTGGAAGTGGTGGTCCTCGACGAGCAGTTCCGCTACATCTACTCCAACCCCCAGGCCGTGCCCGACCCCGCGCACCGCGCCTGGCTGATTGGCCACACGGTGATAGAATTCTGCGAGCGCTACGGTTTCCCGATGGAGCTGGCCGAGCAGCGGTCGCGCATGTTCGAGCAGGCCCTGCGTAGCTCCGAGTCGATGGTGTGGGATGACTGCACGCCCTTCCCCGAGGGGGCCCGCTACCACCAGCGCCACTTCAAGCTGCTGGCCCAGGTGGGAGCCGGCGCGCCCTTCATGCTCGGCTACGGCCTCGACGTGACGGCCCGCGTGGAAGCCGAAGCCCGCAGCCAGCGCAGCGAGGCCGCCCAGCGCGAGCAGCAGGAGTTTATGCAGCAGGTGCTCGACACCAACCCCAGCGCCATTTACGTGCGCGATGCCGAGGGCCGGTTCGTGTTCAGCAACCGCGCCATGACCCAGCTGGCCGGTACCGGAAATGCCCCCCGGCGCGCGGCCGACGAAGCCGCCCGCGAGGCCGCCCGCTACGCCGCCGGCGACGACCTCGTGCTGGCCACCGGCCAGGAAATCACTTCCGAAGACCGCCTGCCGCTGAGCACCGGCGAAATGCGCTGGTTCCACTCGGTGAAGCGGCCGCTGCTGCGCCCCGACGGCAGCGTGCACGTGCTGGGCGTGAGCACCGACATCAGCGACCTCAAGCAGGCGCAGGATACGCTGGCCCGCAGCGAGAAGCAGTACCGCGACCTGATGCACTACGCCCAGGCCCTGATTTGTACCTACGACCTGGCCGGCACCCTGCTCTCGGTGAACCCCGCCCTGGCCACCCTGCTGGGCCACCCCGCCCCCGACCTGGTCGGCCAGTCCATGGCCACTTACCTGCTGGCCGAAGACCAGGCCGGCTTCGCCGATTTCTTGGCGCGCATGGATGCCCGGGGTGAGGCCCAGGGCGTGCTGCGGGTGCTGCGGGCACTGCCGCGCGGCAGCTTCGAACTGCGCCACCTGCTGTATCACACCTTCGTGATGCGCGAGCCGGGCCAGCAACCCTACATCATCTCGCATTCGCACGACATCACCGACCGCGTGCTGGCCGAGCGCGAAAGCCAGCGCGCCCGCGACGAAGCCGAAGCCTCGGCCCGGGCCCGCGAAAACTTCCTGGCCAACATGAGCCACGAAATTCGCACGCCCATGAACGGCGTGCTGGGCATGACGGCTCAGCTGGCCAAAACCCGCCTCGATGCCCGCCAGCAGGAGCTGGTGCGCGTCATCAGCTCGTCGGGCCGCCACTTGCTGGCCGTGCTGAACGACGTGCTCGACATGGCCAAAATTTCGGCCGGGAAGCTCGAACTCGAGGCCGCCACCTTTAATCTCAGTGACTCTATCTCCGAAGCCCTGGCCCCGCTGGAGGCCCAGGCCCGCGAAAAGGGGCTCGATTTTCAGCGGCAGGCCCTGCGCGACGTTTACCCCCAGCCCTGGGTGGTGGGCGACGCGCACCGCCTCAACCAGGTGCTGCTGAACCTGGTGAGCAATGCCATCAAGTTTACGGCCGCCGGCCGCGTGTTGGTGAGCAGCTCGCTGCTGGACGAAACGGCCAGCACCCTCAGCGTGCGGTTCTGCGTGGCCGATACCGGGCCGGGCATCGAGGCCAATAAGCAGGCGCTCATCTTCGAAAGCTTTACGCAGGCCAATGCCGACACTTCCCGGCATCACGGCGGTACCGGCTTGGGTCTGAGCATTTCGCGGGCGCTGGTGGCGCAAATGGGCGGGCAGCTGCGCCTGGCCAGCACGCTGGGCCAGGGCAGCAGCTTCGACTTCGAGTTGACTTTTCCGAAAGCGACCGCGCCCGCCTTGGCCGATGCCAACGATGCCGCCTACAACACCGGCCGCCTGGTGGGCGCGCGGGTGCTGCTCATCGAAGACAATGAAATAAACCGCACCGTGGCCCGCATGATGCTGGAGCCCTGGGGCGTAGAGCTGGAAGAAGCTGAAAATGGCTTGATTGCCCTGGCTCGCCTGACGGAAGCCGACTTCGACCTGGTGCTCACCGATATTCAGATGCCCGGCCTGAGCGGCCTCGACGTAACGCGCCGCCTTCGCGAAATGCCGGGTGCGCGCCGGGCGGCCACGCCCATCATCGCCCTCACGGCCAATGCTTTTCGAAGCGATATTGAGCGCTACCTCGCTGCCGGCGTCAACGCCTGTCTCACCAAGCCCTACGATGAGGCTACCCTCTACCAGACCATGGAGGCCCTGCTGCCGCCCCAGCCATGCGTCGCGCCGGCCTACAACCTGACTCCGCTGCGCGAGATGGCCAAGGGCCGCGAGGCTTTTGTGCACAAAATCGTGCGCTCGTTTCTCACGAACATGCCCCGGAGCCTGGGCCAGCTAAAAGCCGCTGGAGCCGCCGCCAACTGGCCCGAAGTGGGCCGCCTGGCCCACCACATCAAGCCCAACCTGCACACGCTGGGTATCTGCGACGTGGGGCCAGCGCTGGAAGTGCTCGTGCGCCTGCACAGCGACGAGCCCACCGCCGCACCCGAAGCGCCCGCCGCGCTGCGCCAAGCCCTGGCCCAGCTGGTGGCCGGCGTGGAGCGCGCCCTGGCCGGCCTCAGCGCCGAGCTGACGGAGTAACGCTACAGCCTAGTCGTTCACCGTTACGTAGAAGCTGAGTCGGGGCTGCATACCGGCCATCAGGGCTCCAATCGAAGCCCTTTTCCAGGGTGCCTGGCTAGTGTGGCGATAATAGATTTCGTTGTGGAAATAACCCAAGGAAGCGGAAAAGGCAAATTCAGCCCCGTGTGATGCCGGGTTGTCCCATTTCAGCAACTCGATTGCCAGAAAAAAATCCTCGTTTAGCACCAGCTGGTCGGCGCTTAAGTCGACGGTGATGGGGCCGCGAGCAATCGGACTGGTCACAATGACATCACGTGGCAAAAGCTTTACTTCGGTCGGCAACCCATCAGACCCCAGTCGATAAATATTTACCCGCAAAGTAACCTGCCCCGGCGAGCTTCGCGCAACGTTGAATACGGCATTTACGATACGGGTAGGCTGCCGGCTGAGCTTGATGACCGTACCTACCTGCCCACCTAGGCTATTGGCGGCAAATGTGTTGGTGGCCATCTCAGCATTGCCAGTATTGCCCAGTGTGTGCGTGCGGCGGGATAGTGACCTGCCCTTCACCTGGACTTCGGCCAGCAAAACGGCTTCCGGCACAAGCGCGACGTTAGGCTGAGCGGCTAGCTCGGCCAGCGTGAGGTTGCGCGGCGCGTAGCCCAGGCTGGAAATACGCACGTTTTCAGCCGCCAGTGATTTTTGAAAAGCCAGCGTGTAAGTGCCCTGCTCGTCGGCCACGGTGCCTAATGCCTTGCCCACCACGCCAATGTTCACGTAGGGCAGCGCCGCGTGGGTACGGCTATCGGTAATGCGGCCGGTGATGGGTTGGGCCACCGCCGAGGCAATGAGGAGCAAGAGCAGCAGCGGGGTTAGGTAGAAATATTTCACGCGGAAAGGCAGGTAGAGACGCGGGCAAAGATGCCGGCTGCCTGACTAATGCGCAAACTTGCCCGGAAGTTGCCCGGAGCTTTACTCCTCCTCCAGCACCGTGAACGCCAGCGCCAGCGGCTCAAAGGCCTCAACTAACTCCTGAATAAAACTGGGATTGTTAATCAGAATGCTAAGCACGTTTTCACTGCGCTCCTGCAGGCCACCACCGGGGAAAAGCTTGTCCTTAAGAGCAGCCAGCTGAGTGTAAGCGGTTTCGTGCTTAGTTTCGGCCGCTTTGCTAAGGCGCTTTTCAAGGCCGGCGAGGCCAGCGGCGGCTTTCTGGGCTTCAGCGGCCACGGTTTTCACGAGCGTCGGGTCGAGGCGCTGGGCCACGTCCTGCACTTGCTGGAAGGCGGCGGCCAGGGCGGCCTGCTGCTCTTTCAAACTCACTTCTTCCTGGCCCAAGGCCGCGCCCACCTGCTTTTTCAGCTCGGGCAGCGGGTGGAAAATCTCGTGCGCCGTCAGTCCCAGCTTTTTAAGCTTGCCGCCGTTGGCGCGGCTGATGTACTCGGCCGAATTGCGCGGCAGCACGATGGGAAAAGGTACTCCAAAGGCCGCAAACACGTCCTTCAGCTGGAACCAGTAGGCTACCTCGGCCCCGCCGCCGATGTAGACCAGATTCGGCAGCAGCATTTCCTGGTACACCGGCCGTAGCACCACGTTGGGGCTGAACTGCTCGGGGTGCGCCTGGGCCAGGGCCAGTAACTCGGCCTGGCTGTGGCACTTGGCGGTGTTGCGGATGGTTACTTCCACGCAGTCGGCCCCGCTGGCATCGGGCTCCAGGCGCTCGCGCTTGCCTTCGTCGGTAATAAAAAACAGGTTGATAGGCCGCGAGTACACCTGCGGCTTATAGCCGGCGGCCGTGAGGCGGCCGTTGGTGGCCTGCACGGCCGCGTTCGACGCTTGCTCGCCGATTTCCTTGGTCAGCAACGGCACCAGGGCCTGCTTCAGGGCCGGGCGGTCGGCATCCAGCGTCACCAGTCCGAACTCGCCGAATAGGGCATCAGCTAGCTTGCGGGTGGCTTCGGCCAGGTTTTTCGATTCGGAATAGGCTTCGTGAAAAGCGGCCGGCACTTCGGGCGGCAGCTGGCTCAGCAGCTGCTCACTCAGGCCATCCAAAGCAAGCCGGCCTACCGGGCCACCGGTACCGGCCGCGTCCCAGGCGTAGGTTTTGCCGAAGAGCGAGAAGTGGTTGATTTCGGCGAAATCATGGTCCTCCGTGGCCATCCAGTACACTGGCACGAAATCGTGCTGCGGATAAGCAGCCTTCAATTCCCGACTCAGCTTAATGGCCGACACGATTTTGTAGATGAAGTACAACGGCCCCGTGAGCAGGTTGAGCTGGTGCCCGGTCGTGACGGTGAAGGTGGTGGGCTCGGCCAGCAGCAGCAAGTTGGCTTCGATGGCGGGCGCAGGAGCGGGGCCGTATTGCTCCCGCACGGCCGTGACCAGGCGCTGCCGGGCCTCGGGCGAAAAAGAAGCTTGCTTTTCTTCGATTTGGGCGGCGAAGTTTTCGAGCGCCGGAAAGCGGTTGTAAAACGGGGCCAGGGCCGGGTTTTGGGCAATGTAATCGGTCAGCAGGCCCGAAAAAGCGCCGGTTTCGGCGTAGGGCAGCGTGGTACAACGAGTGGGCATGGGGGGAGTACGAGCAAGGCCGAGTTCGGTATGAACCCTAGCCAATGGCAAAAGTCCGCACAAAACCCGGCCCCGGCCGAAAAAGTTAATTGTCAGGCTCCGTTGGCCGCCCAGAACCGCATTTCGAGCGAGAGGCGCGTTTCGTCCTCGTTCAGGTTCACGGCCCCGCCGTGCAGCAGGTAAGGGGAGAAGAGCAGCACCTCTTCGGGCCCTGGGTTGGGGCGCAGCAGATGCAGCGGCTGCACCGAATCGACGACGGCCGGCACGCTGTACTGCGTGCCGTTGTACACGGCCCCGGCGTGGGTGCGGGTGGTTTGGTCCTCGGCCCACCAGTGCGAGCCGGGCAGCAGCGCCAACGATGAATCGGCGGTGCTGCCGGCCAGTGGGAAGTAGATGTTGATGCCGTTGCGCAGCCGGTCGAGCCACACATCGCGGTGCAGTGGGTTGTTGTCGGAACGCCGGGGCCGCACGATGCGCAGGTGAAACTGCGCCCGGTCAATAACAGGGTTGTGCGCGGTGACCAACCGGCCGCAGAGCGCCGATACCCGGGCCTCGAGCGTGGCTACCGGCAGGGGCAGGGCGGCCAGCGGGTAGCTGCCGGTTTGCTGCACCACGGCCAGGTGGCGGGCCTCGTCGTCGCCAATCAGCCGGTGATAATCCGTCACGGGCCAGTCGGTGGGGATGTCTAGCCCCGCGCCGCGCACAGCCGTACGCATCAGCTCGATGAGGCCCGAACGCAGCGTAGCGTTTTCGGCTGGTGTCAACCAGGGCGCTACCGTGTAGCCGGCTGCCGCCCAGGACTGCCCGGCCGTGAGGTCGGTGTCGGCCGCCAGCAGAATTTCGGCCGCGCCGGGACCGGCGGGGCCTTCCACGCGGTACTCAATATCCTGCTGGTTGAGGCGGGCTTTCATGCGTGAGAGAGCTGTTAGAGACGCCTATTGGCATCTCATCGGTGAACAGAATCGGTTGAACGGCGCGGAAAAGGAGACGCGTACTCGCGTCTCTACAACGTTCAGGATTAAACCAAGTGGCCGTAGAGGTCGAAATCCGAAGCCGAATCAATCTTCACGTTCGCAAAGTCGCCGAGGCGTACGAAGGTGTCCTTCTCCACGGCTACCAGCACTTCATTGTCTACTTCGGGCGAGTCGAACTCGGTGCGGCCCACGAAATGGCCACTCTCCTTGCGGTCGAACAGCACCTTGTAGGTCTGGCCCACGCGGGCTTCGTTCAGCTCCATCGAAATGCCCTGCTGCAGCTCCATAATGGCATCGGCGCGCTCCTGTTTCAGCTCAGCCGGCACGTCGTCCACCAACGTGTGCGAGTGCGTGTTTTCCTCGTGCGAGTAGGTGAAGATGCCCAGCCGCTCAAACCGCGTCTGCTCCACAAAATCATACATTTCCTGGAAGTCCTGCTCCGTTTCGCCGGGGTGGCCGGCAATGAGTGTGGTGCGCAGGGCAATGCCCGGTACGCGCTGCCGAATGGTGTCGACCAGCTCCATCGTGCGGCGCTTGGTGATGCCCCGGCGCATGCTTTTCAGCATGGCATCGGAGCCGTGCTGCAGGGGCATGTCGAGGTATTTGCAGATGTTTTCGCGCTCGGCCATCACGTCCAGCGCATCGAGCGGAAACTGCGAAGGGTAGGCGTATTGCAGGCGAATCCAGTCGATGCCGTTCACGTCGGACAGGTTGCGGAGTAGGTCGGCCAGCTTGCGCTCACCGTAGGCTTCCAGGCCGTAATAGGTCAGGTCCTGGGCGATGAGAATCAGCTCCTTGGTGCCCATGCTGGCCAGACGCTTAGCCTCTTTCACCAGGTCCTCCATCTTGCGGTCCACGTGCTTGCCGCGCATCAGCGGGATGGCACAGAACGAGCAGGGGCGGTTGCAGCCCTCCGCAATTTTGAAGTAGGCGTAGTGCTTGGGCGTGGTAATGAGGCGCTCGCCGATGAGCTCATGCTTGTAGTCGGCGTTCAGCACCTTCAGCATCTGGGGCAGCTCCAGGGTGCCGAAATAGGCATCAACCTGCGGAATTTCCACTTCCAACTCATCCTTGTAGCGCTGCGAGAGGCAGCCCGTCACGTAGAGCTTGTCGAGGCGGCCGGCCTCCTTCTCATCCGCGTAGCGCAGAATGGTGTCGATGCTTTCCTGCTTGGCATTGTCAATAAAGCCGCAGGTGTTGATGATGACGATGTTGGCGTCGGACTTCTCGGCCTCGTGGGTCACGTCGAAGTCGTTGGCCACGAGCTGGCCCATCAGCACTTCGCTGTCCACGATGTTCTTCGAGCAGCCGAGGGTGATGACGTTTACTTTATTGGTGGTCTGATTTCTAACTTTCACAATCGCTGATTTTCGCTGATTAACCGTGATTTCACGGATTATTCGCGGACGGAAATATTTATTTTATAGTAGTGAGTGCCAGGGTAAAGCCGGGTAGTACGTCCTCACCGCTCAAGGTGTCAGCGAAGGTTTTAGCCACGCTCACCGAGCCATCGGCGCGAAAGGCGCGGGCGGTTTCGGTCTTGGGGTCGATGAGCCAGGCCAGGCGGCAGCCGTTGGCAATGTATTCTTCCATTTTAACGACCACCTCCGTCAGCATATCCGATGGGCTCACCAGTTCCACCACAAAATCGGGGCACAACGGCGGAAATTTCTCCTGCTCCCCGGCCGTCAGCGCTTGCCAAGCCTCGTTGCGCACCCACGCCGCATCAGGCGAGCGCACCGCGCCATTGGGCAGGCGAAACCCGGTGGAGGAATCGAATACAAAGCCCAAGCGGCTCTGTCGATTCCAAATAGTCAGGTCGGTCACTATTTCGCTGTTAAGGCGGCCCGTGGTTCCTCCGGTCATGGTTACAAACTCAATGGTGCCATCGGCGCGGCGCTCAAATTTCTGCTCGCGGTTCTGCTGGCAGAAAGCGTAAAATGCATCCTCGTCAAGGTGCTGGAAATACTCGGCCAGCGTTTGACGCGAAGCCGGAGCAGCTTCCAGGACGGGCGGCGGAACGGGGTGCATAACAGTCATGGCGTTGACAACAAAGGCCTGATTACAAATGATTCACCGGCTGCCCTACAGCGCCTCAAACTGCCGCAAAAACCGCATGTCGTTCTCCGTGAACAAGCGCAGGTCCTTAATCTGGTACTTGAGCATGGCAATGCGCTCGATGCCCATGCCCCAGGCGTAGCCGGAGTATTTCTCGGGGTCAATTTTAGCGTTTTCGAGCACGGCGGGGTCCACCATACCGCAGCCGCCAATCTCCACCCAACCCGAGTATTTGCAGATGTTGCAGCCCGCGCCCTTGCAAATCAGGCACGTAATGTCAATTTCAGCGCTGGGCTCGGTAAAGGGGAAGAAGCTGGGGCGGAAGCGAATGTTGATGTCGGCTCCGAACAGCTCCTGCACAAAATAATACACCGTTTGCTTCAGGTCAGCGAAGCTCACGCCTTCGTCAATAAAGATGCCTTCCACCTGATGGAACATCATGTGGGCGCGGGCCGAAATGGCCTCGTTGCGGAATACCCGGCCCGGCATCACGCGCCGGATGGGCAGGGGCTCGGTTTCCATCACGCGTACCTGTACGGTGCTGGTGTGGGTTCTCAAGAGGTTGTGAGGGTGGGAGGGTAGGGGGGTAAGAGGGCTTTGATTATCCTCAGTCCCTTGCTCCAACTCCTGCCCTCCTGCTTCCACACTTTCCTGCCCTTTGATAAAAAAGGTGTCCTGCATGTCGCGCGCCGGGTGGTTTTCGGGGAAGTTGAGGGCGGTGAAGTTGTGCCAGTCATCCTCAATTTCCGGTCCTTCGGCCACCGCGAAGCCAATGCGGCCGAAGATGCGCAGCATTTCTTCGCGCACCAGGCTCAGGGGGTGGCGGGTGCCCAGGGCATTGGGCACGGGCGGCAGGGTATAGTCGAAATCGGGGTTGGCGGGGGTATTATCGGCGGCCGCTTCGGCGGTCTGCTGGGCTTCGTCGAAGCGGGCCTGAGCCTGTTGCTTGAGGGCGTTAAGTTGCTGGCCTACGGCACGTTTCTCGTCGGCAGGCACGGCCTTGAGCTGGTCGAACAAATCGGCCAGGCGGCCTTTACGGCCGAGGTAGGCGATGCGGAACGCATCGAGGTGAGCGGCGTTGCTAAGGTCGGCGGTTGTAATTTCGGCCGTCAGCGCGGCAATGGAGTCCTGCATCTGCATCATATCCCGCAAAGTTACGGCAAGGCTCGCGCCGGGCCGAACGTTTCAAGCCTGCTTTCAGTTAGCTCTCCGAAACCCCTATATTCTTTAGATAATCGCCATGAAACGCGCTCTATTCTTTCTATTCTTCGCTGCTGGCCTCGCCAACTCCGCCGCCGCCCAAAGTGGCTGGGATAATTCTGGCTGGGATGCTCCCAAAAAAGCCCCGGCTAAGAAATCAACCAAAAGCACTTCGGCCAAGGCTACCGGCCAGCAGGCTGCCAATAACGGCGGCGCGGCCGAAATGCCCGCTCCTGCCGCAGCACCAGCCGCTATGGCGGCCCCGGAGGCGGCGGCCACAACCCCCGGCGGCTTTGGCGGCGGCGGTAGTGGCAATACCCCCAGCAGCATTGGCATGTCGGTAGCGCCGGGTGCGCCGATTGTAATGCGAGGTGGCCGCAGCGTGATGGCCGACGATGCTGCCGCCACCCGCGAGCGCCGCATGAACCGCAAAGTGCGCCGCGACAAGCCCTGGCCTCCGCGCCCAACCGAAGCCGTAACCATGGCTCCCGCTCCGGTGGCTGCTCCTGCTCCCGCCCCAATGGCCGATGCGGCCAGTGGTAGCGCAACTCAGGCCGCTGGCGGTGCCCAGGCTCCGGCCGCTTCGCTGAAAGCATCGGCACCAACTAAAATGGCGCCCAAGGCAGCACCTAAGAAAAAAGCCCCCGAGCCCCTGGGCTGGTAGCCCAATGCTGTCAGCAGTGTGGCTGCAGCAGTTTTAATGCTGCATGGTAACGTGCCTGTAGGCTGGCCCGCTTCCTTCTGGGGAGCGGGTTTCTTTTTGGGGTAGGAGTGGTAATAGGAGCGGGAATACCCTACCCGGGTCCGGGTTTCGCGTATAGGTAGTACCTCAGCCATTTGAGGTGCTGCTAAGCGCCTGGGCTGGTATTTCCTCTGTCCACCTCTATTATTTTTCTTATGTTTCGCACCCTGTTTTCCTGCCTGCTATTGCTGGCTTTCACCACCGGAGCCTCGGCCCAGACTACGCCCGCGCCCGCCACTACCCGCCACGCTACGCAGCAAAAAACCACCCATCGCACCACCAGCACGCCTCGCCGTGCCACTGTGCGCAAAACCAGCACCAGGGAAGTGGGGCTTCGCAAGGATGCCGCTAATTACACGCCCGCCCCGGCTACGAGTAAGGTGCAGAGTGTGTATGCTGCCCCGGGCCAGCCCGTCCACATTAAGGATGGTGTTACGGCCGACTATGATGGCAACATGCCCAGCCGTGCCAAAAAGAAAGCTTCCACTACGCTCACCCCGCGCTAGACTTGCGCCGTAGCGCGGAATAATGCGCTAGGTGGAATTGGGCCGTTGGCGTTGGCGAGCGGATGGAAAACTGAAGTTGGCACGCTTTTCGAATTGCACCTTTCAGCAACCGAAAATAAACGTCTTACTTCTTATTCGCTTCAGCCATGTTCCGCACCATTTTTACCCTCGCCCTGTCGATGTTCCTGTTGGCTGAAGCCAGCGCCCAGACCACGCCAGCCACCACCAAAAAGGCTTCGGCCAAAGCCACCGCCCGCACCACGCGCCGCGCCGCCAAGAAGGCCCGCAAGGTGGCTATCAAGTCGGCTCCGGTGGCACCTGCCCTCAACGATGGCTGGCCTGCCATTGAGGAAACCCAAACGGCTGTGGCTTCGACTACCACCGCGGCCAACAACGGCTGGGGAGCCGCTACTGCCGGTAGCAGCAACCGCGGCGAAATCGACAATGCCAACGTGTATGCTTCGCCCGGCATGCCCGTGCACATCCGCACCAGCAACGGCATGGTGCCCTACAGCGTGCGCCCGCCCCGCAAGTCGGCCGCTACCACCCAGACCACACTCGGCAACTAATTCAACGGCTGCGCCTCCGCTTTGCGAGGGCGCAGCTTGTTTTTTGGCAGCTTCCATCAGCAGCTCAAACCCCTCGTGGGCAGTGGTGCGTATGATGGAAGCTGCCGCGTTTATAGCTCGGTTGAGCCGCCTGGTTTCACTCGTCACTTCTTTATTTGTTTTCTCATGTTCCGCTCTCTTCTCGCTTCGCTCCTGCTGATAGCTGCCGTGGCCGGCAGTGCCGATGCCCAGACCCGCCCGCGCAAAAAAGCCGTGCCGTACTCGACGCGCGGCCCGCGCAAGGCACCGCGCGCCGCCAACATCAATCCGCACACCGGCAAGCCCTACGGGGCCGGCGTACCCGAGGATATTAAGAACGGCTCGGCTTCTTACCTGGCCCCGAGCATGATTATGCGCAAGCAGGTGGGCTACCAGGGCAACGGGGGTTACAACGATAACCGCACCCCGCGCCCGCGCTACACCAAGCCCGCCAACAGCAGCCTGAACCGCGACAACGCCGTGCCAATGGCCCCGGGCAAGACCAAAATCAAAGCCAAGCGCTAGGCTGGCGCAAAAGCAAGTACCCCGGATTTGCAATTCGGCCCGCCTGAACGATTTTGTTCAGGCGGGCCGAATTGCAAATCCGGGGTACTTGCTTTTGCGGGAGTGCTTATGCTGCTACTTCGGCGGCGACGGGCGTGGCCTGGTAGTAAAGGGTGCTGCAGTTTTCGGGGCGCAGCACCAGCTCGGCGGCGGCGCGCACGTCGGCCACGGTCACGGCCTGGATGCGGCGGCTTTCGTCGTTCACCAGGTTAGCATCGCCCTGCAGCTTGCTATAGGCTAGGTTTAGGGCGCGGTTCAGCAAGTCGATTTCGCCGAAAACCAGGCTGCTTTCGGCTTGGTTTTTTACTTTGTTCAGCTCCTGCGCATCCACGTCCTGGGTTCGGAATTCGGCTACCACGGCCTCCACGGCCGCATCGGCGGCTTCCAGGGTCACGCCCTCGTTCAGCTTGCCGCTGATGACGAGCAGGCCGGGGTCGAGCGAGCCGGTGAGGGAGGCGGAGATGTTGTTGAATAATGCCTGCTCCTTCACCAGCCGCTGGTGCAGGCGGGCCGACTTGCCCCGGCCCAGCACGTCGCTCAGCAGGTCGACGGCGTGGTAGCGGTCGTCGGCCCGGGCGGGCATGTGGTAGGTTTTGTAGAGGGCGCTCAGCGGCACGGGCGCGGTGGCGGTGAGGTGGCGGGGCTCGGTTTGGGCCGGCTCGGCGGGCAGGTGGCGTTGGTAGGCCGGGCCGCCGGCAATGGGCCCGAACCACTTCTCGGCCAGGCGGCGCACTTCGGCCTCGCTCACGGCCCCGGCTACTACCAGCACGGCATTCTGGGGGGCGTAATGCTTGCGGAAAAAGCCGCGCACGTCGTCCATCACGGCGTTTTCGATGTGCGCAATCTCCTTGCCAATGGTGTTCCACTGGTAGGGGTGGGTGCGGTAGGCGAGGGGCTTGAGCTGCAGCCAGACGTCGCCGTAGGGCTGGTTGAGGTAGCTCTGCTTGAACTCCTCGACCACCACCTTGCGCTGCACTTCGAGGCCGTTTTCGGAAAAAGCCAGGTTGAGCATACGGTCCGATTCGAGCCAGAAGCCGGTTTCGAGGTTGGCGGCCGGCAGCGAGAGGTAGTAGTTGGTGACGTCGGACGAGGTGAAGGCATTGTTTTCACCGCCCACGCGCTGCAAGGGCTCATCGTAGCTTGGAATATTGACCGAGCCGGAGAACATGAGGTGCTCAAACAGGTGGGCGAAGCCGGTGTGGGTGGCTTCTTCATCGCGCGAGCCCACGTCGTACATCACGTTCAGCACGGCCATGGGCGTGCTGAAATCTTCGTGAACGATGCAGCGCAGGCCGTTGGCGAGGGTAAACTCGGTGAAGTGAATCATAAGCGAAAATCGGAATAGGGTAAAGGTACGGGCCGGCCGGGGCTGGGTAACCGCCAGCCGGGCCCCGGGGTTTCCGGCCGGCCGGCTCCCGGCTACAGCGTGGCCCGCACGCCCAGGCTGACGGTGCGCGCCACGGGATAAGCGCCCTGGTCGAGGCCGGCCTGGCGCGGGTCGTCTTCGGCGGCGCTCACGTTGGGGTCGAAGCCGCGGTAGGCCGAGATTACCAGTAAGTTGGTACCGCTCAAAAACACGGAAACCGCGTGCGGAGCCTTGCGCCACACCTCGGCCGTGAGCACCACACTGCTCAAGCGCACGTGGTTGCCCGATTGCAGGGTATAGTTGGAAACCGTATTGCTAATGTTGTTAACCTGGGACCCGGCCCGGGGCACGTCGGTATTGGTGTGCGTTGGGGTCCAGCGGTCGCGCACGCGGGTGGTGGCGTTGAAGCCGCCGCGCGGCACGTCCAGCAGCAGCAGGTTGTTGTCAAACACGTCGTAGCCAAACATGCCGTCAAGCTGTAGCTGCAAATCGAGCTTGCCGTAGGTGAGCTGTTGGACGAAGCCAAGCAGCTGGCGCGGAATGCCTGCGCTCAGTATCTGCGGCGAGGGCAGGTTGCCATTGGGCGAATCGAAAAGCGGGTTGCCGGCCGCATTGAGGCCCCGGTAGCGGTAGCCGTAAAACGAGCCCAGCGGCTGGCCCGAGGTGTAGGCAAAGTTACGGCCCGGCACGTAGAATTTTATCCCGTTATCGGTGGGCTGGTCGTAGTGGTTGCGGTTGAAGGCGGCCGTGAGCCCGGAGCTGCCGTGCAGGCGGCCCGCCTGCCAAGTGCCGGCCAAGCTCAGCTCCAGCCCCCGATTGCGCACGTACACCGGCGGTAGCTGCTGCCCAGGATAACCCAGTTTAGCCCGGGTGTCGCGCTGGTAAACCGAAGCACTGAATGACAGCTGGTCGTGAGCCAGCCCCAGGCGCAGGCCGGCATCGGCCTGGGTGGTTAGCTCATCTAAGGGGAAGAAAAAAGGGGATGAGCTTGGCCCGCCCAGAAAGCCCAGGCCGTGGGCGCCGGCGTAGTTGCCACGATTGCTGGTCTGGCCCCCGCCCACCCAGGCATCTAGCGTGCTCACCGGGCCGCGGTCTTTCAGCCAGGCTTCCTGAGCAGCGTGCCAGGTGGCTTCGGCTGCTGGCAGCCACTGCTGCTTTTCCGGCCCGATGGCCTGCGCCGACTTATCAGCCCGCAAGCTGCCCTGCAGGGCATATCGGCCGGCGTAGGTGTAGCTGGCCAGCAACTGGTAGCTGAACAGGTTGTAAGTCGAGCTGAACATGCTGCCCGCCGTCCGGCCGGGGGGCAGCGCGAACGGCGGTACGGGCACGGTGCGCTCCAGAAACGACTGGGACTGCTGGTTGCGCCAGCCAGTAGCTTCCAGGCTCGCGGCTAGCACGTGGCGCTCGGCCAGGGTGCGGCGGTAGCGCAGGGCGGGGTTCAGGGTAAGCTGCTGATGCGAAGCGCCGCGCACGCCGGTTTCGAAGCCGTCGATGCGGGCGTAGTAGTTGGTGGGGCCCTGGTAGTCGCGGGCCAGCAGCGAGTCGCGCTCGAAGGCGGCGCGCAGGGCGAGGGTGAGGCCGGTGGCTATTTCGTAGGCCAGCTCGGCGTGGGCCAGCAGGCGGCGGTTGTACGGGGTGCTCAGGTTCTGGTTGGCCACCTGCACCGGGTTGGGTGCGCCGTAGTCGGTGGCGTAGTCGCCGTTGGCCTCGTACACCGGCACGGTGGGCAGCAGGCGCAGCGCCAGCGGCAGGAGGCTGGCCGTGGGCCGATGCTCGGCTATCTGGCTATAGCTCAGGCCGGCGCTCAGGCGCAGGTGCTGGCCCACGGTCTGGTCGAGGTTTAGGCGCAGGCCGTAGCGCTGCAGGTCGGTGCTGCGCACGATGCCTTGCTGGTTGAGGTAGTCGAGGCCGGCGTAGTAGCGCGTGCCGTGGGCGGTGCCGCCGCTCAGGGCCAGGTGGTGCTCCTGCATGGCCGCTATGCGCAGCACCTCGGCCTGCCAGTCGGTACCGGCCCCGAAGCCGGCGATTTCGGCCGGCGTGTACTCGGGGGCGTAGCCGTTGTTGCGGGCGGCTTCGTTGGTGAGCTCGGCAGCTTCGCGGGCCCCCAGCAGCGAGTAGCGGTGGCGGGCCGTTTGCACACCGCCCGAAGCCGTGTACTGCACGCGCAGCGGCTGGCTCGCTGCGCCCCGCCGGGTGGTGATGCGGATAACCCCGTTCTGGCCCAGAAAACCGTATTGGCCGGTGTCGAACGCCCCTTTCAGAACTTCGATTTTCTCCACGTCCTCGGGCGCAATGCTCAGCAGCGGGTTGGTGCTGGCATCGGGGTTGATGGGCGGCGGATTGAAGCGGGCCAGCTCGCTAAAAGTGTTGAAGCGGTACTGAAACACCGGGACGCCGTCGACGATGTACAGCGGCTGCACGTGGCTGTCGATACTGGCCGCCCCGCGAATGCGCACCACCGCGCCCGCACCCGGCGCGCCGGAGTAGGGCGTGTACTGCACGCCCGCCGTCCGGCTGAGCAGGGGCTGAATGGTGGTTAGTCCTCTGCTGCTGGCAGTGAGAACCGTAACATAGCTTGGGTCACGGATGGTTATTGAACGAGCGGGAAGGCTGTCGGCGGCTAGTGTATCGGCCTGTTGCGCCTGCGCGGCGGTCGTTAGCAGCAGCAGGTAGCCAATGGGTAAGAATCGAACCATAAAGGAAAAGGAATGGAAAAGCGGGTGCGAAGATAGATGCCCCGGCCAGCCGGATTGCACATTGCCCGCCGGGAGCTGGTCCCGGCCAACCCGGTTGGCTGAAGCCCCCGGAATTCAGCCTCAACCCATTACCTTTCGGGTCCATCCATTCCTTTCCCCGCGCTGCCTCCCATGCCCAAACGCCTACTCCTGCTGCTGCCGCTCCTTGGCCTGCTGGCCAGCTGCGAAGACGCCACCGCCGACCTGTACCCAACCCTGCCGCCGGTGCACCTGCCCGCCGCCAGCCAGCTGGGTGCCAACACCTTCGGCTGCCTCGTGAACGGCCAGCCCTGGGAGGCCAGCAACTCCCGCACCCTCGACGGCCGCGTGCTCACGCCCACCGCGCACTACCAGCACGGCGAGCTGCGCCTCGATGCCTTTCGCCGCCTGCAGGTGGAGGGCCCAATTACCAGCGTTGCACTGCGCGCCGCCCACGTGAGCGGCCCTGGCGTGTATGATTTGGGCGGCCCGGCCGAAATCGCCGGCCGCACCGCCGCCCTGGCCACCAGCAACCGCCAACTGGCCTACGCGCTGGGCACTGGCACGCTCACCATCACGCGCCTCGACACGGCTGGTGCGCACCCCGTAGTGGCTGGCCGGTTTGAGCTGCGCACCAGCCTTACCCCAGAATCTGCCTGGCCCGCCGGTTTCCCCGCCAACGTACGCGTGACCGAGGGGCGGTTCGATATCGAGCTCAGCCGCTAGCTGCTGGCAACGGTGGACAAATGCCGGCTGGCCGGGCGCGGTGCCGGGCTGGGGCCGCTGGTCCGTGCCCGCTACCTTTGCCCATCCAACCCACCCGTTTTCCTCGCATAATGCCCACCGCCCCCGCCCTCACTTTGGCTAACGCTGACCTTCAGTTCGACCGGCAAGACCTTTCCAACGAAACCCTACTGCACCTCTACCAGCACCTGCTGCGGCCCCGGCTGATTGAGGAGAAAATGCTGATTCTGCTGCGCCAGGGCAAAGTGAGCAAGTGGTTCTCGGGTATCGGGCAGGAGGCCATTTCGGTGGGCAGCACGCTGGCGCTGGAGGCCGACGAGTACATTCTGCCCCTGCACCGCAACCTGGGCGTGTTCACGGGGCGCGAGGTGCCGCTGGGCCGCCTGTTTGCGCAGTGGCAGGGCAAACGCCTGGGCTTCACCAAGGGCCGCGACCGCAGCTTTCACTTCGGCACCAACGAGCACCACATTGTGGGCATGATTTCGCACCTCGGCCCGCAACTGGCTGTGGCCGGCGGCATTGCCCTGGCCGATGTGCTCGATAAAAACCCCAAAGTAACCGTGACCTACAGCGGCGACGGCGGGGCCAGCGAAGGCGACTTCCACGAGGCGCTGAACGTGGCCGCCGTGTGGCAGCTGCCGGTTATCTTCATCATCGAAAACAACGGCTACGGCCTGAGCACGCCCAGTAACGAGCAGTTCCGCTTCAAGTCGTTCGTCGATAAAGGCCCCGCCTACGGCATGGAAGCCGTGCAGGTCGACGGCAACAACGTGCTCGAAGTGTACACCACCATCAAGCGGCTGGCCGAGGATATGCGCCAGAACCCGCGCCCGGTGCTGGTCGAGGCCCTCACGTTCCGGATGCGCGGCCACGAGGAAGCCAGCGGCACCAAGTACGTGCCCCAGAGCCTGATGGAGGAATGGGCCGCCAAAGACCCGGTCGAAAACTACGAAAAGTGGCTGCTGGCCGAGGGCATCCTCACCGAAACCGCCAAGCACAGCATCCGCGAAAAAATCAAGGCCGCCATCGAAGCTGGCCTGCAGGAAGCCGATGCCGAGCCCATGCCCACGGCCGATATTCAGGAGGAAATCGCCGACATGTACGCGCCTTTCGAAGCCCCCGTAACCGACGTGCCGAAAGATGCTCCGGCTCCCGAAAAGCGCTTCATCGATGCCATTCAGGAGGGCCTGAAGCAGAGCATGGAGCGCTATCCCGAACTCGTGCTCATGGGCCAGGATATTGCCGACTATGGCGGGGTATTTAAAATTACCGAGGGCTTCGTGGCCGCGTTTGGTAAGGCCCGGGTGCGCAACACGCCGCTGTGCGAGTCGGCCATCGTGGGTATTGGTTTGGGCTTGAGTATCAAGCGCAAGAAGGCCATGGTCGAAATGCAGTTTGCCGATTTCGTCACCTGCGGCTTCAACCAGATTGTGAATAACCTGGCCAAGAGCCACTACCGCTGGGGCCAGAACGCCGACGTGGTGGTGCGCATGCCCACCGGCGCGGGCTCGGCGGCCGGCCCGTTCCACTCCCAGAGCAACGAGGCGTGGTTTACCCACGTGCCCGGCCTGAAAGTGGTGTACCCCAGCAACCCGCACGACGCCAAGGGCCTGCTCTGCGCCGCTTTTGAAGACCCTAACCCGGTGCTGTATTTCGAGCACAAGATGCTCTACCGCAGCCTCACCGGCCCAGTGCCCGAGGCCTACTACACCACCCCCATCGGGCTGGCCGCGCTGGCCGCCGAGGGCGACGAGCTCAGCATTATTACCTACGGCATGGGGGTGCGCTGGGCCCTGCAAACCTGCCAAGACCTGGGCGTGTCGGCCGATATTCTGGACCTGCGCACCCTGCTGCCCTGGGACCAGGAAGCCGTGCGCCGCACCGTGGAGAAAAACGGCCGCGTCCTCATCCTGCACGAAGACACGATGACCGGCGGCATCGGCGGCGAAATCGCGGCCTGGATTGGTGAAAACTGCTTCGAGCACCTCGATGCGCCGGTGCGCCGCGTGGCCTCGCTCGATACCGCCATTCCGTTTGCTCCACCGCTGGAAGCCGCTTTCCTGCCCCAGCAGCGCTTGCGTGAGCAGGTGCAGGCCCTGCGCAACTACTAGTCCGGCACGGGTTGGCGCGGTTTTCGCGCGTCTGCCATATCGCTATTTACGTATCCTGAGCTTCGGCCCAACTCGCAGTGAAACAACGCTTTTTATCCAATCTATTTTCGCTGCTGTTCGGCGTGCTATTGCTGGCGGGCTTGGGGGGCTGTAGCCTCTACCACAAGGTGGTGCATCCATACCGGCTGCCCACGCCCAAGCCTTCGCGGGAGTTCATTGCCCAGCAGAAAGCCGAGAAGAAGGCCAAAGCTGCCCGCGAAAAAGAAGCCCAGGCCAACAGCGGCCAGAAAACCGGTTTGCTGAGCGGGCTATTTGGGTCGGGCAAGAAGAAGCAGGCCAGGGACGCCAATGGCGCTCCCGAAGCCGCTACCGATGTGTCCACGCCTTCGGGTGCGCCGTTGGCTTCGGCCACGCCGGCGGGCCCGGCAACCAGCACGCTGCCCGAGCGCTCCACGGTGAAATACGACAAGCAGCAGCTGATGAAAAAGCCGAAGCTGAACCGCCGTAAAATCCACAAGCAGTACAAAGGCTTCCATCCAATCGAGTCTATCCGCAACTTCTTCAAATTCGGCCTCCATGCAAAGCCCAACTACAGCCCCGACCACCGGCCCGCGCCCAAGCAGCCCAGCGCTGCTCCCGACAACGCCCCAGCCCCTGATGGTGCTACCCCGGGCGGCCCGCCGCCAGCTCCGGATGCTGGCCCCGGTGGCCCGCCCGCTGCGCCTGGTGCCGGCCCCACGGGCAAGCCGTAACCGCGCCGGCGGGCTGCTGGTGTTCGGGCTGCTGCTGCTGGCGGGGCTGCTGGCGCCGGCCGCCCACGCCCAAATTGTGAAGGAGAAGCCCGGCCGCATCCGGGCGGCCAACCGTCGCGCCCTGCGCGAGGCCCGCACCACCGAATCACCATACAAGGACAGCCATCTCATCGTAACGCCCGACCGCCTGAAGCGTGGGGCCAGCACCGAGCCCCGTCCGGCTACCAACCCCGAGCTCGACTACAAGTCCGGTATCGCTCCCAACGTGCAGCCCGCCGGCCTGCTGGGCCAGCGCCGCAAAACGGCCATTCAGCGCCCGTCGGCTCAGGAAACCAAAAAAGAAAAAAAGAAGTGAGCCTCCTCGCGGGAATCAACTGCCCGCTAGTTGTTGTAGTGTCACAGCCGCCCCAATGTGCTTTGGGTGGCCATCGTTATTTTCCTTATTGCTAACTAAGTAAACCCCGAATGTCCACTCCCTGGCTTCCCCTCACCCAACCCGAACAGCTTACCGACCTCGCGCAGGCTTCGCACGAGCAGCCCGTACTCATTTTTAAGCATAGCACGACCTGCTCCATTAGTGCCGCCGCTAAGGGCAAAATTGAGCGCCAATGGGCCGACAGCGGCCTGACGTTGCCCATCTATTACCTCGACTTGCTCCGTTTTCGCCCCCTCTCGGCCCAGATTGCCGACCAGTTCGGCGTGCAGCACCAGTCACCGCAGCTCTTGCTCATCAAGAACGGCGAATGTGCCTACGATGCCTCGCACATGGGCATCCGCCTCAGCGATGTGCAGGCAGTGGTTAAATAGTTGATTGGTGGAGTAGTTGAGGAAGTTCGGGCTGCTTGGCGGGACGAAGTTCCTCAACTACTCCACCAATCAACTATTTGTATTCGAATACGATGTTCTGCCGCACTTCCGGGTGCAGGCTCAGGCCCACCGGGCAAGTGTGGGCGGCGCGCTCCAGCAGGATACGCTCCTGTGGGGCCAGGGTGGCTGGCAGGGTAAACGTCACGTCAATTTGGGCAATGCGGCGTGGCGGCTCGGCGCTCATGTGCTTGAGCACGGCGAATGTGCTGCCCACGAGGTCCCAGCTGTGGCGTTCGGCCACGATACCTATCACCGTCATCATGCACGAGCCCAGGGCCGTGCTCACGAGGTCGGTGGGGGAGAAGGCCTCGCCCCGGCCGTGGTTATCGACGGGCGCGTCGGTCTGAATAGCGTTACCCGAAGCGGTATGCGTAGCTTCGGTGCGGAGGTGGCCGGCGTAGCGGGCGGTTGCGGTGTTCTTCAAGTCAGATAGTTACCTTTAAGGCATCATGATTTCAGTAGCTAATTTACACCTGCCCGGGAGTTCTGCATCGGAACGGACTGGTTTTGCCCGCTTGCGAGCCGGCATTTGCTTCATCGCGCGCGGCCTGCCGGTGGTGGCGCTGGGGCTGCTGCTGGCCGTGGGGCCGGCGCGGGCGCAGGCGCCAACGCGCGCTGGTGGCGTGCTCCCAGCTCCCTCCGACGAGCAGTCCTACAACAAGGAATTCGTGTTCGGCATCAACTTCAACACCCAGGGCGGGCTGTTGGGCGGGGCGTCCATCCGGTCGTCGCGCGTGCTCGACGACCGCAACCTGCGCTTCTGGATGTTGGAAGGCGTGATGCTGAAAAATGCGAAGGAGCAGCGCGTGACCAATCCCTACGTGGGCGGCACCTACATCGCCAGCAAAACCAACTACGGGTTTGTGCTGCGGCCCTCGTTTGGCCTGCAGCGCGTGCTATTTCGCAAGGCCGCCGATGCCGGTGTGCAGGTGAATGTGCTGGCGAGCGCCGGCCCCTCCATTGGCCTGCTCATGCCCTACTACATTAGCTACGACCGCACTTTCGCGGTTGGGCAGGCCCAGTACAATCTGTCGCAGGACGACATTGTGAACGAGCAATACGACCCCTTAAAACACAACGTCGAGCTGGCTATTCTCGACCACGGCCCGCTTTTCAGTGGTATCGGCCAGACGCAGGTGGTGCCCGGCGCGCACCTGCGCGGCGCGCTCAGCTTCGAGTATGGCCGGTATCGCGATGCCGTGGCCGGCCTGGAAGTAGGCTTTTTGGTAGAAGGGTTTACCAAGCGAATGATGATTCTTGCGCCCAACCCCAACTTGGCCAGTGACCAGCTCAACCGTCGGTTTTTCCCCTCGGTGTATCTCACGCTCTACTTCGGGCACCGCAGCTAAAAGCAGTTAACAGTTAATAGTGAGCAGTTAGCAATGACTGTGCAAACTAGGAAACTGCTATTGCTGTTGGCCAGTGATTCTGAGGTTATTTTTGTGCCGCTGCTGGGTTGAAACGATTTAGCGGCGAATTGCTTTTCATAGGGTTAACTGCTCACTGTTGACTGCTCACTGTTAACTGAAAATGATTGATTTGCCCGTTATCCAGCCCGAAACGGCTGCCCCTGCCCGCCCCCGCAAGCCCGACTGGCTGCGCGTGAAGCTGCCCGTGGGCGAAGAATACGCCGCCGTGCGCCGCCTCGTGGACGAGCACAAGCTGCACACCATCTGCGAAAGCGGCAACTGCCCCAACATGGGCGAGTGCTGGGGGGCCGGCACGGCCACGTTCATGATTCTGGGCAACATCTGCACCCGGTCGTGCTCGTTTTGCGCCGTGGCCACCGGTCGTCCCACCGAGTACGACCTCGACGAGCCCCGCCGCGTGGCCGAAGCCATTGCCCTGATGAAGGTAAAACACGCCGTCATCACCTCTGTGAACCGTGACGAGCTGAAGGACCGGGGGGCCAGCGTGTGGCGCGAAACCGTGGTGCTCACCAAGCAGCTCTCGCCCGGCACCACCATCGAAACCCTGATTCCGGACGTGAAGGCCAACTGGGATGCGCTGGACGTGATGATTTCGGGGGGCCAGGAAGTGATTTCGCACAACATCGAAACCGTGGGCAGCCTCTACCGCCTCGTGCGCCCCCAGGCCCGCTACGACCGTAGCCTCGAGCAAATCCGGCGCACCAAGCAGGCCGGCCACCGCACCAAATCCGGCATCATGCTGGGCCTGGGCGAAAAAGCCGACGAGCTGTACCAGGCCATGGACGACCTCGTGGCCAATGGACTCGATATTCTCACCCTGGGCCAGTACCTGCAGCCCACCCGGCGGCACCTCGACGTGGCCGAGTTCATCACCCCCGACCAGTTTGCCCACTACAAGGAAGAGGGCCTGCGCCGCGGCCTGAAGTACGTGGAAAGCGGCCCACTCGTGCGCAGCTCCTACCACGCCGAGCGCCACGTGAACGTGCCGATATAATCCAGCCTTAAAAAAATCCGCAATGGCTTTTTTTACTGGTGCGGGGCGTTTGCGCCGCCGGGGGTATTTCTGTCGGGTGCTGGGGCTTTATGCGCTGGCGCTGGTGGTATATGCCCTGCCAGGCTGGCTTTACGCAATGGAGGTGCCGGTTCCCGTTGCGCTACTGGCTTTGGCGGGGTTTGTCGTCATCTTCTATCTGGTAGTCGTGCAGGCCCTGTTGCGGTTGCACGACCTGAATCTCAGTAGCTGGTGGAGCCTGGTAATGCTCCTGCCGGTGGTGAGCTATATTTTGGGAGCCGGCCTGCAATTCGTGCAGGGTACGGTGGGCCCCAACCGCTTTGGGCTCGACCCCAAGCGTCCGTACCTGCTTCCACCACCACCGCCACCGATGATAGTACCGCCGGGGAATACCGAACCCGAATAACGCAAAAGAGCCGCCCCATCTAGGGCGGCTCTTTTGCGTTATTCGGCGATGCTGCCGGGTTAGCGGCGGGCGTTGTTGTCCTGCGGCGGGTAGGTGCTCAGAATTCCGTTCACAATGCGGTGGGTTTCCACTTCATCGATGGTATTCTGGTTCACCTGCGCTTGGCCGGTGCCGCGCCAGGCGAGCTCCTTGCGGCGGGCATCCACGATGTCGATGACTACGGTGCCAGCTTTGTACTGCGTCACGGGCGAGTAGCCGCGGCCGTAGTAGCCATAGCCGTAGCCGTAAGGGTAGCCCAAGCCATTGTAGTAAGGCGAAACCTGCTGCTTATCCTCAACGCGGGCACTGTAGGCTACATAAATGTCGGGGGCCGCGGTCACGGCTACCTCGGTCAGGCCCTTGGCGGTCATCTCGGTCGTTACGGCAGCGCGCATACGCTTGTCAAGGAATGATTCGTAGCCTTTGGCGGGTCCGCCCTCGGCATCTTTGGGCTGCTGTGGGTACCAGGCCCAGGTTTTGAAAGCCCGGAAGTTAACGGCGTGGTCAAAATCGTTGGTCACGCCCACGCGGGCGGCGGTGGTGCAGCCGCTGGGCCCCAGCAGGAGGAGCAAGCCAATAGCGGCCAAAGCCGCCGGACGGGCCAGATAACGGGTGATGCGGTTCATAGAATAAAAATGGAACAAGTGAGTGGAGCGCCTGACGGGCCGTTTATCAGTGCAAACGAGCGGGTGCCGGCGGCTATTGTACTAACGGAAAATGATAATCCGACGTTCAAATTTTACCAGTTCCCGAAAAACCCCCGTCTGGCCACTAATTATGCTTGCCTACTATTGACTTAACAGGATTTTGCTCTACCTTACCCACAAAATACATCTTCCTGTTTCTCGTTTGATTAATGAAAAATACAGTCTTACTCTTAGTGTCCGTAGTTGGATTGGTTGCTGGCTGCACCGCCTCCCGTGACGAACTGAACCGAGGCGGCATCGAGCGTACGCCCGTCGCCTACAATACCATCGTCGATTGCCCGGTGTATGATGGCATGACCAAGACCTCAGCCGTGCTGGCCCAAACCACTACCGGCAACGAAGTGCAGGTGACCGACACCATCAATGCCTATTTCGTGCGGGTTCGTCTCGACAAAGGTGGCCAAACCCAAATGGGCTACATGGACCGCCGCTGCTTCGGCGAGCGGGGTAACGAGCGAGGCAACCGCAAAAAGAAATAAAATTTTCGTCGCCGGAGGTTTCACCGCCACAAACCCCGGCAGGGCAGTCACAAAAAAGCCTCGTCAGCAATGACGAGGCTTTTTTGTGACTGCCCTGCCGGACTTGGTTAGTACGACGGGCCTTTATCGGCCTGCACCAGCTCTTCCTGCTGGTCGGCGTATTCTTCCATGGGCGTGCAGCTGCAAATCAGGTTGCGGTCGCCGTAGGCCGAGTCGATGCGGCTGACGCTGGGCCAGAACTTGTTGGCGCGCACGTACTCCATTGGGTACACAGCTTGCTCACGCGAGTAGGGGCGGGTCCAGTCGTGCACGAGCACGGTGGCGGCGGTGTGCGGGGCGTGCTTGAGGACGTTCTCCTTGGCATCGGCCTTGCCCGACTCCACATCGGCGATTTCCTTGCGGATGGAAATCATCGCGTCGCAAAAACGGTCGAGCTCGGCTTTGCTTTCGCTTTCAGTGGGCTCAATCATGAGCGTGCCGGCTACCGGGAAGCTCACGGTAGGCGCGTGGAAGTTGTAGTCCATCAGGCGCTTGGCGATGTCTTCAACTTCGATGCCGGCCTTTTTGAAGTGGCGGCAGTCGAGAATCATCTCGTGGGCGCAGCGGCCGTGGCTGCCGGTGTAGAGCACCGGGTAGTGCGCTTCGAGGCGGGCCTTGATGTAGTTGGCGTTGAGAATGGCCAGCTCGGTGGCGCGCTGCAAGCCGTCGCCCCCCATCATCGAAATGTAGGCGTAGCTGATGGGCAGGATGCTGGCCGAACCCCACGGCGCGGCAGATACGGCACCGCTGGTGCGGCCCTCGACGGGCACCACGGCGTGGCCGGGCAGGTAGGGCGCGAGGTCGGCCACTACGCCGATGGGACCCACGCCGGGGCCGCCGCCGCCGTGCGGAATGCAGAAGGTTTTGTGCAGGTTCAGGTGGCACACATCGGCCCCGATGGCGGCGGGCGAAGTGAGGCCCACCTGGGCATTCATGTTGGCCCCGTCCATGTACACCCGGCCGCCATACTCATGAATCATATTACAGATGTCGATGATGGTTTCCTCATACACGCCGTGCGTGCTGGGGTAAGTCACCATCAGGCAGCTCAGGTTGGCGGCGTGCTTGTCGGCCTGCGCCTTGAGGTCGGCCAGGTCAATGTTGCCGTCTTCGGAGCTTTTCACCACCACTACCTGCATGCCGGCCATCACGGCCGAGGCGGGGTTGGTGCCGTGGGCCGACGACGGGATGAGGGCCACCTTGCGGTGGTGGTCGCCGCGGGCCTCGTGGTAGCCACGAATGGCCAGCAGGCCGGCGTATTCGCCTTGCGCACCGGAGTTGGGCTGCAGGCTCACGGCGTCGAAGCCGGTTACCTCGCAGAGCCAGGTTTGCAAGTCGGCGAAAATCTGCTCGTAGCCTTTGGCCTGCTCAACGGGGGCAAAGGGGTGGAGGCCACCGATTTCGGGCCAAGTCACCGGAATCATCTCGGCGGTGGCATTCAGCTTCATGGTGCACGAGCCGAGTGCAATCATGGAGTGGGCCAGGCTGAGGTCCTTGTTTTCGAGCTGCTTCATGTAGCGCAGCAGCTCGTGCTCGGCGTGGTGGGTGTTGAAAACGGGGTGCGTGAGGTACTCGCTACGGCGCACTAGGGCGGCGGGCACGTGCAGCTCGGCGGCTTCGCTTACGTCGGCCAGCTGGCCGGCTTCCTTGCCCAGCACTTTGGCAAACACGTCCAAGATGTCGGCTACGTCATTCAGCTCGGTGTTCTGGTTGAGCGAGATGCCAACGCGCACCTCTTCAAAATAGCGGAAGTTGAGGCGGGCGGCTTCGGCTTCTTTTTTCAGGGCCTGCTGCATCTCGGCGCTCTCAAGGCGCAGGCTCAGGGTGTCGAAGTAGTGCTCGTTGGTTTGCTCGACGCCCAGCTTTTGGAGGCCGGCGGCCAGGGTCTGGGCCAGCAGGTGGGTATTGGTGGCAAACTGCTTCAGGCGCTGCGGGCCGTGGTACACGGTGAACATGCCGGCCAGCACGCTCAGCAGCACCTGGGCGGTGCAGATGTTGCTGGTGGCTTTTTCGCGGCGGATGTGCTGCTCGCGGGTTTGCAGGGCCATGCGGAAGGCTTTGTTGCCGGCCGCGTCGATGCTCTGGCCAATGAGGCGGCCGGGAATAACGCGCTTGAACTGCTCGCGGCACGAGAAGAAGCCGGCGTGCGGCCCGCCGTAGCCCATTGGCACGCCGAAGCGTTGGGAGTTGCCCACGCACACATCGGCCCCCAGCTCGCCGGGCGAGGTGAGGAGCGTGAGGGCCAGCAAATCGGCGGCCATTACCACGAACACGCTGTTTTTCTGAGCATCGGCGATGAAGGCCGAGTAGTCGAACACCTCGCCGTCGGCGGCGGGGTACTGCACCATGGCCCCGAAGAAGCCGTCGTTGCTGAAGTCTACCTGGCGGTGGTCGCCCACCACCAGCTCGATGCCCACCGGCGTGGCGCGGGTGCGCAGCAGGTCGATGGTCTGGGGCAGCACCTGCTCCGACACGAAGTATTGGTTGGCCCCTTTTTTCTTGGTCTGGCTGTGCAGCATGTGCATGGCCTCGGCGGCGGCGGTGCCTTCATCCAGTAGGCTGGCGTTGGCGATTTCCATGCCCGTGAGGTCAATTACCATCGTTTGGTAGTTGATGAGGGCTTCGAGGCGGCCCTGGGCAATTTCGGCTTGGTAGGGCGTGTAGGCGGTGTACCAGCCCGGGTTTTCCAGAATATTGCGCTGGATAACGGGGGGCAGGGTGGTATCGTGGTAGCCTAGGCCGATGTACGACTTGAACACCTGGTTCTGGCCGGCAATCTGCTTGAACTTCGCCAAAAAAGCCCGTTCGCTAAGGGCGGCGGGCAGGTCAAGTGCTTTCTTCAGGCGGATGGCGGGCGGTATGGTTTCGGCGATAAGCTGCTCGATGCTGTCCACGCCGATGGTGCGGAGCATGGCGGCCTGCGCGTCGGCACTGGGCGCGTTGTGGCGGGCTTCAAAAACGTCGACTGGCGAGAATTTCAACGACATAAAGACGGGAATGGATTGGTGGGGAGCCGGTTAGGCGGGTGGGATTACGGAGTCAGATTCCTTAACAAAGGTACGCCCGAAACGTCCCGCCGAACTGTAAGAAAGCTGTAATTTTGGGCGTCGGCTGGTTTCTTGGTGCATTGCAGTGCCATTAAACCCATGCGTCATCCTGAGCGCAGCGAAGGAGCTTATCACCGCTGAGCGATTTGTGGCAACGCTGGCAGCACAGGCGTGATAAGGTCCTTCGCTGCGCTCAGGATGACAGACGCTTCCCCCATTCCTTTCTCCCTACTCCCACCCATGTCCCTCACCATCGGCCTGATTCGCGAAGGCAAAACCCCGCCCGATAAGCGCGTGCCCCTTACCCCCAAGAAATGCGGGGAGGCGCAGGCGGCCTTTCCCGGCCTGCAAATCGTGGTGCAGCGCAGCAATATCCGCAGCTACTCCGACCAGGAATACCGCGACCTCGACCTGGAAGTGCGCGACGATATTTCGGCCTGCGACGTGCTGATGGGCGTGAAGGAGGTGCCCATCGACCAGCTTATTCCCCATAAAACCTACCTCTTCTTTTCGCACACCGTGAAGAAGCAGCCCGCCAACCGCAAGCTGCTGCGCGCGGTGCTCGACAAGCACATCACCCTGATTGACTACGAGCGGCTGACCAATGCTCAGGGCGAGCGCATTGTAGCTTTTGGGCGCTACGCCGGCATCGTGGGGGCGTATAACGGCCTGCTCACCTACGGCCGCAAGCACGGCCTCTACCACCTGAAACCCGCCTACCAGTGCGTAGACATGGACGATATGCAGGAGGAGTTTTTTAAGGTGAAGCGGCTGCCACCCATTAAAATGGCCGTTACGGGCTCGGGGCGCGTGGCCCAGGGCGCGCTGGAAGTGCTCGACCGCATGGGCATCCGGCGGGTGAGCGTGTACGACTACCTCTACCTCAATTTCAATGAGCCGGTGTACACGCAGCTGCGCAGCTCGGATTACAACCGCCGCCGCGATGGCCGCGTGTGGGATACCCAGAATTTCCACCAGCACCCCGAGGAGTACGAATCCACATTCGGCAACTTTCTGCCCGTGACCGACCTGCTTATTTCCTGCGCCTACTGGCATCCGGCCGCGCCACTGCTCTTCAGCGAAGCCGACACGCGCCGGCCCGATTTCCGCATCAACACCATTGCCGACGTGACGTGTGATGTGAATGGCTCGGTGCCCACCACCAAGCGCAGCAGCACCATCACCGAGCCGGCCTTTGACTACAACCCCGCTACCGGCGAGCTGGAGCCGCCCTACTCGCGCCCGGAAAACATCACCGTCATGGCCGTGGATAACCTGCCCTGCGAGCTGCCCCGCAATGCCAGCCGCGACTTCGGCCGCCAGCTAATCGACATGGTGCTACCGCACCTGCTGGGCGACGACGCCGAGGGCGTGATTGCCCGCGCCACTATTGCCAAAAACGGCGAGCTTACCGAGCCCTACCAGTACCTGACCGACTACGTAACCGCGCCGGTGCAGGCATAGCCGCTACAGGCCCCGCAGCAAGGGATAGCGGGCGTGCACCAGCGAATAGAGGCCGTAGGCAATGAGCCCGACGGCAACGGCAGCCAGTGCAGGTTGCCCCATAGCGGCCAGAAAGTCGAAGGCCTCGTCGGTATTGCCGACGGCGCCGGCCCGTGACTGCTGCCCCGCCTGCACGAAAAAATAGCCAATGATGCCCACCACGATGCCCCGGGCCGTGACGCCCACTTGGGCAGCCCGGTACACGAGGCGGCTTTGGGTGGCACTAAGCCGGCGGGCACTCACATCAGATTCCAGCCGCCCGGAGAAGGCGCGGTACCCTTGGTACAAGCCGATGAAGATGGTGACCACGCCCGCAACAATCAGGAGCCAGTCGCCCCCGGGCCAGCTCAGTATTTTGGCGGCCAGGGTTGTCAGGGTATCGTCGTCTTCGTCGGCGTGGCCCCGGAGGGCTAGCTTGGCGGCATAAATGGCCAGGCCACTATAGAAAAGCCCGCTGCATACGTACCAGAACCGAAAGCTCAGCCCCTTGAGGCTGCTCCCTTTGCCTTCGGTATCGAGCAGCGCCTGCACGAAGCGCCACAGAATATAGCCGAGCAGGCCCAGCGCAATCAGGCCCAGGAGCACGCTGCCGCCGGGCACCTGCTGCAGGTGCCGCACGGCTTCTTCCCTGTCGGCATGCTGCGCACCGCGTTGCTCGGCCACGGCCGCCAGCAATGCCAGCACGCCCATAAGCACATACACCACGCCAATGGCGGCAAAGCCGAGCTTGGCCAGCGCTTTGACGCCAGACGAAGGGGAAGAAGGGATAGTGGCAAGCAGCGTATCGAGGGCAGACATGGCAACGGCGTAAGACGGAATTATTCTACGCAGCACCCCGGAGGCAAGGTTGAGGTAGTGAGGCGCGCATGCATACAAAAAGCCCCTGCTGTTTCCAGAAGGGGCTTTATGGTGATGAAGCAACCCGGCGCAGATTGGAATCGCGTCACTTCATCAAAAGCGGAATGGACTAGAACGTACGCTGAAACCAGCTTTTGATGTCATCGACGGCGTGGCCCGTTTTCTCTTGCAGGCGGCCGTACCACTCGTCCTGTTTGCCGTCTTCGTAGTCGAGGTCGTCGTCGGTGAGGTTGCCCCATTTCTGCTTGGCTTGGCCTTTAATCTGGTTCCAATCGCCGCGGGCTTTCAGCTCGGTGCTGTTGCCGCTGGCCACCGCGCCGGCATCGCTGGTGGTGTTGTGGAACCAGTTCTTGATGCTATCAATGGTTTCGCCGGTTTTCTCCTGCAGGCGGCCCAGCCATTCGTCCTGTTTGCCTTCGGTGTAAGTCAGGTCGTCGTCGGTCAGGTTCGACCATTTCTGCTTGGCGGCACCCTTCATTTGATTCCAGTTGCCGCGAGCTTGCAGCTCGGTGTTGTCGCCGATGTTATTGTTGTTAACGTCCATGGTTAAAAGGAAATTTTAGTGAAAGATAAGGGTGGGAGGAGGTGAAACTGTTAGGATTATACGCAGGGCTTTTTGGCTGCGTTGAGGCGACGGGCCGAAAGCCGGAATTTTACACCCCCTTCGCTGGCAGCTAATAGCCCGGCCGGCAGTGGTGCTGCGCTACTGCAAGCCCGCCACAATGCCGCCAATAAGCGCTACCCACATGCCCGCGCCCACACCATAGCCGCTCCAGGCCCGGCCGCGTTTGCGGCGCTGGGCCTCCGCGCGATAGGCCTGTCCATACGCCGGGTCGGCCAGCAGCCCGGGTTGAGGGGCCTTCAGGTTGGCCGTCGCTATCGCATGGGGTGCGATAATGGCCGGGGCCACCACGCCCAGCAACGGCCCTCCATATATCGTCGCGCCCAGCGAACCCCAGAACGGGCCGTTGTTGCTGTAGCTGCGGGCCGCATCCTGGCGGCCCTTGGCGCTGCGTTGCGCGGCGCTCAGGTCTGGCAAAAGGTCGGCGCTTCGCGGCTTTTCCGATGGCGATACTGGGTGCAGCATCTCGCGGGTGCCGTTGGCGTAGCGCACCAGAAACACCTCGGCAATGGCCAGGCGCAGGGTATCGGTACCGGCGGGCGGCAGGTAGCACAGCACCAGAGGCGAGATGGTGAGCACCCGGCCTGCTACTTCGCTGCCGTCGATGCGAAGGATAACATCCGTTTTTGCAGCTTCCTGAGCATGAGCCAGGCTCAGGCCAGCCAGCAGCAGGAGTAGCAGACACCGTAAGTGGCGCATGGCCGTAGCAAGAGTAAGCATGGCCTAGCGATGACGGGCGTTGAAACCGAGCAGCAGGCTAATGCGGGTACCACCGTTGCCCGGCACCACGGCCAGATTCACGGGAAAGTTGATGCCGTTGGAGCGAAACGAAGTGCCCATCGCCAAAACCAGGTTGGCCCCCAGAGGCGTCAGGTTTGGGCCCACGCCAAACTCGAAGCCCTTGGCCCCGCGCATGCCCAGCAGCCCGCTCAAGCTGGGCAGAAATTTGCCCTGCTCCAGCCCGCCCACCAGGGGTACGAATTCCACCAGCCCGCTCACTCCGTTGGGCATCCGAAACAAGCGGCTTTCGAACTGCCAGCCAAACTGCGTTAGAAAAGGGCTGAGGCCCGGTACGCTTTCGCGGGCTTTGTCCAGCACGCTGGCCGATAGAATGGTGAAGCCAATGCGCGGACCATCGAGCCGAATGGGCTCGTCCAGGATAGCATCGTCGGGCGACTGATTGCTGACCGTGGGCACATTGGTCGGGAAAGCCGTGCGCGCCGCCGCCGACATGGGTACTCCGGCACTGGCCGCAACCGGGGGCGTGGTAAGCACTTCCTTGGTGCCGTTGGCGTAGCGAATCATAAACACATCGGTACGCCACAGGCTGATGAGCGGGCCGTCGGGATTGTCGGTACGGCGGTATTTTACTTCGGTGGGCGTTATTTCAACCACCTTCACCGCAACTTCGTCGCCGTTGCGCTTGGTAAGCAGGTCCTGGGCGTGCGCCAGCGGACTCAGCAGGATGAACAGGAGCAGGAGTAAAAAAGGGCGCATGAGCAAAGGGCTAAAAGTGAGGTGTAAGAACAAATCAAATATGAGGTTTTAAACTGCCGCTGTCCAGTCAATATTTGCTTTTTGCAGACTTTGCTTTAAAACCAATTTTATATTAATGTCTATGATATTCAGTTGATTGTGAACGAATTTTCTGACTTTATAACTTCCCGCTCGGCAGCTTGTGCCTTGGTGCCTCCCTCCGGCGTAATTTGGCCACATGGATGACCTGCGCACTACTCTGCTCACCCTCAGCACCGATGAGCGCCGCGACTTCGGCGTATTCATTCAGCGGCAGCGCCGCAAAACCAACGGCCGGCTCGATTCGCGCCTCTACGAGCTGCTGGTGCAGGCCAAAGAGCTTAAGCCCGAGCAGCTGGTGGCCAAGCTCTACCCAGCCCAGCCCAACGCCGTAGCCTACTACGCCCTGCGCAAGCGCCTCATGCGCCACCTAACGGACTACCTGCTGCTACGCCAGCGCCAGCTCGATACCACGGCGGCCGCCACCGTGCGCGGCCACCTCACCCTAGCCCAGTACCTGTTCGAGGCCGGTATTCCGCGCCTAGCCTGGAACACGCTGCGCAAAGCCGAGAAGCTGGGCCGCGAAAGCGAGCAATACGAGCCGCTGAATGCCGTCTACAACCTCCAGATTCAGTACGCCAGCTCGCCGCATGCCGAGCCGCTCGATGACATTCTGCCCCGCTACCGCCTCAACAAAAAAGCCGCCGACGAAGAAGAGCGCGCCAACATTGCTGACAGCGTGCTGCGCCAGCGCCTGCGCGGGTCGCGGGCGCTGGGACGGGCCATGGTACCAGCCGATGATATTTTGCGCCAGGTGCTGGCTGAATACGATTTGCAGGAAGCCTTCGCCCGCTCGCCTTCGCTGCTGAGCCGGCTCATGTCCATCACGCGGAATGCCATGCTGGTGCGGCGTGATTTCGCGGCTTTCGCGGTCTTCATCGAGCGCTGCTACAAGCTCATGGAGCGCCGCCACGGGTTCGCGCCGGCCCAGCGCGGGCACCAGCTCAAGCTGCTCTACATGCTGGCCCACGCCCTGTACCGTTCGCGCCGCTTCGCCGAGTCGGTTGCTTATCTGGCGCAGGCGCAGGACATGCTGGCCACCGGCCCGGGCCGGCAGTTTGGCGAGTACGCACCGCGCTTTACGCTGCTGCTGGCCGCCAACTATTCCTTTCTGCGCCGCAACCTCGAAAGCATCGCGCTACTCGATGCCCTGCTGGTCGGCCCCAAGCCCCTCACCGAAAACAACGAGTTGGCGGTGCGCCTGCAGCTCACATTTCATTACTTCGCCGAAGGCAAGTTTGCCAAAGCCAACCATATTCTGCTCAGCCTGGCCCGTACCGACCACTGGCTGGAGCAGCACCTGGGCCTAGAATGGATGCTGAACCGCAACATCGGCGAAATGCTGATTCAGGTGGAGCTGGGCAATACCGAAGTGGCACTGGGCCGCCTGCGCGCCCTCGACCGCGGTATCCGCGAGCAGTTCCCGGCGGTACCGGCCACCGCCTATGCGCCGGCGATACCCGCCGGCGGCGTGTACCAACCCGTCCTGACTTACCTGGCCCTGGTGCGCGAGTTGGTCGAAAACCCGCATATCACCCAGGAGCGCCCTTTCGGCAACCGGGTAATGCATCTGCCGCCATTTATTTCGGAGGGGCGGGAAGATTTGCAGGTCATCAGCTTCTACGCCTGGCTGAAAGCGCGCATTTTGCAGCGGCCCTACTACGAGGTGCTCCTGGAGCTGGCCCATGCCTAGCAGTAGGGCAGCAACTGGCTCTTATGGCCATAAAAATACCCCAGGCGTGGTGGCCTGGGGTATTTTTTGGTTGAAGCGAAAGGAGTTGGCCCGAAGGTCAGACTACTTCTTCATGGCGTCTTTCATGTTCGCTTTGGTCTGCTGGGCCGATTTTGAAGCGGCATTGCCCATGGCGTCCATCTTGTTGCCAGCGGCTTCCATTTTAGCATCCATTTTGGCACCGGCAGCATCCATTTTAGCACCGGCTTCTTCCATCTTGTTGTCCATTTTGGCACCAGCGGCCTCCATGTTGCCTTCCATTTTGTTGCCGGCGGCATCCATTTTATCGCCAGCCTCTCCGGCCGACATCATCGTGGTCGAATCCGTGATGACGGTGGCAGTGGTGCCCTCGGGCGTGGTGACGGTGGTTTCGGCGGTTTTGGTTTCGCAGGCAGTGGCGGCAAAAGCAACGGCAACAGCTACGAGCAGGGTTTTAACGGAGAGATTCATGGCTTTGAAAAAATGAGTGGGGGTGAGATTATGCTCTTAATCGGCGTTGGTCTTAAAAGGTAACCCATCGGCCGGCCGTCGTTGGCCGGGCCCGGCGCTAACTTTTTAGGGCCGGGCCTAGTATAGTCCCTTACCCATTTTCATCACCTCCGCTTTCTTATGGATTCCACCGCCTCCACTCCGCAAACGCCCGCCATGCCCGCCGTGCCCATGGCCGTGAGCGACCAGCAAAACACCGCGCTGCTCGACGATACGCTCACGTTCCTCACCAGCAGCAAAGCCATCAACTCCGGCCCCGAGGGCCGCACCGAAATCGACCGCTGGCTGGCCGTGCTCGGTGCCTCGGAGCGTACTGGCCTGGCCAAAATTAAGCAGGAGCTGGCCCAGCTCAACGAGCTGCTGGCCAATGCCAAAACTCCGGCCCACGACATCGCCGAAGTCCTCGCCAGCCTTGGGGCCGAAACCGCCAAGGTGGCCGACGAAGCCGGCGGCGACTACAGCGCCCCGCTCACCAACCTCAGCAAGCAGCTCATCAAGGCGGCCTCCACGCTGTCGAAGTAAGCCCGCCCAGCGGTTTCGTAACTATTGTAGCGCGAACTTTGTGGTTCGCGCCGCCCGTGCCAGCCGGCATATGCCCGGCCAATTCGGGTGGCGCGTGCCCAAACGCTCGCGCTACTGCTTTTTATGGCCCCACTCACTCCCGCCGCCCTGCTGCCCTACGACCCGTTCGACGGCATGCGTTTCGGCCCCGAAACCTGCTTTCTCAGCGGACAGCCCGTTGGCCCCGATGATACCGTGCCCGTATTCGCCGAATGGCTGCAAGCGCGCTATGAATTGGCCGAGCGCCCCATTCAGCTCCTCGACCAGCGTACCGTCCTCATTAAAGACCTGCGCCTGCCGGCCAGCCCGGCGGCCCGCCAGCGCATCGAAGAACTGGAAAGCAGCATAGCCGCCGCCGCCGCCGATGGCCCCGCCGCTCTGCGCGCCCTTGGCGACGATACGCTGTTCCTTTGGCTGGGCAAAATGTTCTACGGCATCTTCATCACCGAGCTGCTGAATGAGTTCGAGCCGCTGATAAAGCCCAAGTACCCGCTGGCCGAAAATGCTGCGCTGGTGCGCCGTTTTCAGGCATTTTTCCAGCTGCTGCAGGGCCTGCGCGTGCCCACCGAGTACGCCGATTTCGTGCCCGGCTCCGTATTTGTGCTCGAAGCCGATTCCGCTGAGGATGCCACGCCTTTCGAGTACGACGACGACCTGAACACGCTCGTCTTCAGCATCAAGCTCGATAAAACCGTGTTAGTAGCCTGTCTGGTCGATATCGGCCTTGTGGGCCAGGCCATGCGCAAAGTCTACGCCGACGCTCAGCGCCCGCTGCATCCGGTTCAGATTGCCGAGTTCAAAGCCCGCGTGTATTACGCCGCCCACCTGTTGCACGTCGTGCCCGACGTGTATCCGCGCCACCCGCGTCCCGGCGACACGCAGATTGTATTCGATGCCCTCATTGATGACGTCACCGGTGCCATCTTCAACCCCTGGGAAAACAGCGCTTATACGCAAACCCTGGCCGAAATGTGGCAGCGCTGGAACATCACCCTCGCCGATGTAGTGGCCAAACCCACCGAGCCCATGACGCTGCTTTATAACGAAGACGGTACGCCGCGCGAGCTAACGCATTGGCCGGTGGTTGACCAGTAAGAACGGTGCCAAGCGCAGCGGGCCACCGCACGCGCCGCACTAAATTTATCATGCCACCCTGCGAGCGGGACTTCTCGGCTGCGCTCGCCACGACGACCTAACCTTTTAAATGCTGTGCTAAGAAACTATATGCGGCTGCTGCTGCTGCTCGTGCTACCCCTCACCAGCTGCCTCAAGCTCCTTAAGCCGCCGCACGACTTCGCCTACTACCACCCCGGCCCCGGCCCCGACTACGCCGACGGCCACAACTGGGCTGCCCTACCCACCCGCCACGACTCTTCCCACGCGGTGCCCTCGCAAACCCGACTCCGCGACCAGCAGGCCACGGCCGAAGCCGATGTGTTTTTCGTGCACCCCACCACCTACTTCTGGCGCGGCTCCTGGAACGCCGACGTGGGCAACTGCCGCCTCAACCGCTATACCGACAAAACCACCATCCGTAAGCAAGCCACCGTGTTTAACGCTGCGGCGCGTATTTACGCACCGCGCTACCGCCAAGCCACGCTGTATTCCTTCTTCGATTCCACCGCCGAAGGTAGCAGCCGCAAAGCGCTGGCCCTGGCCTATTCCGACGTGCGGAAGGCCTTCCAATACTACCTCGCGCATTACAACCAGGGCCGCCCCATCATCATCGCCGGCCACAGCCAGGGCACCGACCACGCCACCCGTCTTCTGCACGAGTTCTTCGACAACGACCCTAAGCTGCGCCGCCAGCTGGTAGCTGCCTACCTCATCGGTTTCAAAGTGCGGCCTCACGAGTACCAGACCATCCGTCCCTGCCCGGACTCGCTCGCAACCGGCTGCTTCGTGGCCTACAATTCTGTAGCCACCGGCAACGAATTTCCGCCCTTCAGCCACTTCGCCGTCATCAATCCGCTCACCTGGACGATGGATACGATTCGGGTTCCCGCCAGCCTCAACCGGGGCGGCGTTAGCCAGCGCTTCAAGGGCATCGACCCGCACGTGACCGATGCCAAAATCCACGACGGCCTCCTCTGGATAACGCCACCCAAACCCAGCGGCTACCCCCGCTTCCTGCTCCCCGGACTCCCCGAGCTGCGCCATTCCTATCACATCGCCGATTACGGCCTGTTCTACATGAACATCCGTGAGAACACGAAGGCGCGGGTGCGGGCGTGGCAGAAGAAATAAGACACTTTTATTTTCTTAGTTGAGTGACCGTTCCTTCAAGGAACTTTGCCCACTTATCAGCAGGGTATTGCTCCCGAAACGTTTGATAATCGCGCCAGAACCATTCTTCATTGAAATCCTCGAAGTCATTACTAGAATAAAATGCAAGGTTATGTATCCAGTCAGTTAAGCTGTTAATAAATCTTAACACCCTCTCTTGTCCGACTTCTTGCCAACTGGATTCATATGAATGCCCACGCAAATCAATAAGGGCTGTATAGAGGAGTTTTCGGTACAGGTTCTTGCGTTCTTGAGTCATAACCACAAAGAAAAGCCCCGCTGGCACAATGCCAGCGGGGCTTTCAGTTTAGCTAAAAACGGCAATTAAGCGCCGATAGCCACGCGCTTGAAGTCCGAAACCGTCATGCCTTTCGACTTGCTGTCGAGCAGCTGGGCGATGGTCATCGAGTTGTCTTTCACGAATTCCTGGTTCAGCAGGGTGTTGTCCTTGTAGAACTTGTTGAGCTTGCCCTGGGCAATTTTCTCCAGCATCGCCTCGGGCTTGCCTTCGGTGCGGGCCTGCTCTTTGCCCACTTCAATTTCACGCTCCACCGTAGCCGAGTCCACACCGTCTTTGTCAACGGCAACGGGCTTCATGGCCACAATTTGCATAGCTACGTCGCGGCCCACAGCAGCAGCGTCGGCGTCGCCTACGTTCTTCAGGCCCACCAGTACGGCCTTTTTGTTGTCGGAGTGGATGTACGAAGCTACTTTCTCGGCGGTCAGCGTGGCGTAAGTCACCTCCAGCTTCTCGCCGATTTTGCCCATCAGGTCCGTTACGTGCTCCTGAATGCTCATGCCATCCGACGCCTTGGCGGCAAGGATGTCTTCTTTCGTGCCCGCGTCGATGCGCACGGCCGTGTCCAGAATTTGCTGAGCCAGCTCGCGGAAGTTGGCCACTTTGGCTACCGATTCGGTTTCGCAAGCCAACGCCACCAGTTTGCCCTGGGTGCCGTCCTCGCTCACGTTCACCAGCACGAGGCCTTCCGACGTTTCGTTCTCGGCGCGCTTGTCAGCGATTTTCTGGCCGTGCTTGCGCAGAATGTCGCGGGCGGCTTCGAAGTCGCCATCGGCTTCCACGAGGGCTTTTTTGCAATCCATCATGCCCGCACCGGTCATGGTGCGGAGCTTGTTTACGTCTGCGGCGGTAATAGCGGCCATTAGAGTAGGTATTTGTTGGGTTGGAATTCAGGAAAAAGAAAAAGGGAACCTCCGGAGCCTAGACTACTCGAAGGTTCCCTTCTTTCAAAGAGCTAAGAAGGGACTATTCTTCGTCAGCAGCCGTTTTCTCAGCAATGGCAGCCTCGTCGGCTTCCTTGCGGTCGGCATCTTCTTTGTCAACTTTGCGCTCCGACAGGCCGTCTTCGATGGCCTTGCCAATCACGCCAACAATCAGTTGGATAGATTTCGAAGCGTCGTCGTTGGCGGGAATCGGGAACTGGACCAATTCGGGGTTCGAATTCGTGTCGCAGATAGCAAAAACCGGGATGCCCAGTTTGTGCGCCTCTTTAACGGCGATGTGCTCGCGCTTCACGTCGATAACGAACAGGGCAGCGGGCAAACGGCCGAGGTCGGCGATACCGCCGAGCACGCGGTCGAGCTTTTCGCGCTCGCGCTGCATCATCAGCTTCTCGCGCTTAGCCAAGGCGGCGTAGGCGGTGTTCTCTTTCACCATCTTGTCGATGGTAGCCATCTTCTTCAGGCTCTTGCGAACCGTGGCGAAGTTGGTGAGCATGCCGCCCAACCACCGGTCGGTCACGAAGGGCATCTTCAAACGCTCGGCTTCCGTGGTGACGATTTCCTGCGCCTGCTTTTTCGTGGCTACGAACATGATTTTGCGGCCGCTTTTCGCAATGTTGCGAATAGCCGTGGCAGCGTAATCAAGCGAAACCAACGTTTTGTTGAGGTCGATGATGTGGATGCCGTTCTTCTCCATGAAGATGTACGGCGCCATTTTGGGGTCCCACTTGCGGGTGAGGTGACCAAAGTGGGCACCTGCGTCGAGCAGGTCCTTATAAGTCGTCTGAGCCATGATAGTATCCTCCTGGTTTTAGCGTTTCGAGAACTGGAACGAGCGACGAGCCTTGCGCTTGCCGAATTTCTTGCGTTCCACCATGCGCGGGTCGCGGGTGAGGAAACCTTCCTTCTTCAAAGCCGGACGGGTTTCTTCGTTGTCGCTAACCAGCGCTTTGGTGATTGCCAGACGGATAGCCTCGGCCTGAGCCGAAATCCCGCCGCCTTTCACATTCACCTTGATGTCGTACTGGCCGACTTGCTCAAGAATTGCCAGGGGCTGGTTGACCACGTTCTCCAGCAACTCGTTGCTGAAATACGCCTTCATGTCCCGGTCATTGATAGTGATATTCCCTTGCCCGGCCTGCATGTAAATGCGGGCCACCGAGGTTTTTCTTCTACCAGAGGTGTTGGTAATTGCCATTAGTGGAAAAATTGTGAGGTAAGCTTGAGCTTGCCGGATAGCAAGCCATTTAAAAAAGCAGGACCCGACACGGCAAGCAAAAGCTTACCGCACGTGGACCTACAGGTTTTTCAGTTCGATTGCCACGGGCTGCTGCGCCTCGTGCGGGTGCTCCATGCCGGCGTACACGTACAGGTTGCGGTACTGGGCCGAGCCCAGCTTGTTGCCCTGCAGCATGCCTTTCACGGCGTGCTCGATAACACGACGCGAGTCGCGGTTCATCTGCTCACGCACGGTGCGACGCTTCTGGCCGCCGGGGTAGCCCGAGTGGGTGATGTAGACCTTCTCGGTCATTTTTTTGCCCGTTACACGCAGGTTATCAGCGTTGAGGACGATGACGTTGTCACCGCAATCAGCGTTGGGCGTGAACGAAGGCTTGTGCTTGCCGCGCAGAATGTTGGCAATCTGCGAGCAAACGCGGCCCAGAGGGGCGACGCTGGCGTCGATGATAACCCAGCTCTTCTGGGCGTTGGCCTTGCTGACGTGGGTCGTCTTGAAGCTCAGGTGGTCCATGAGTCGAAAAAAAAGGTATGCTAAACTATTGAATAAGAGTGCGGAGCCGCCAGGGCTCCGGGAAAAACGGACACAAAGGTACTGATTTATGGGCGAATAGCCAAACGTAGCGCAGTAGTTTTTCTGAGAATCACCGGTTTGCCTATAGCCCCCGCACCTAGCGGTTCTGGCCCAGTACTTCTACCAGCACCCGGAAATCTTTTGGATACGGCGCTTCCACGCTGATTTCTTCGCCGTTCAGGCCCGTGAATTGGAGACGCAGGGCGTGCAGGGCGAAGCGCTTAATAAAAGGCTGCTCTTCCTGCCCTTCTTTCAGGTTAAACTTCTTCTTGAGCGACGACAGGAAGAAATCTTCCCCGCCGTAGTCCTTGTCGCCCACAATGGGGGCTTGCAGGTACATCAGATGCAGGCGAATCTGGTGCATGCGGCCCGTCACGGGCTCGCAGAGCATCAGGGCGTGGCGGGCGTAGGTTTCGAGGGTGGTGAAGTGGGTTTCGGCAGCCTTGCCTTTGTAGGCGAGGCGGGCCTTGCCGCGGCTGGTGGTTTCAATGTTGCGCGTTACCACTTCGTCGGTCAGCTGCGGGGCACCCCACACCACGGCATGGTACTGCTTTTTCACCTCGCGGTTTTCGAACTGCATGGCCAAGTGGCGGTAGGCGGCGGGGTTTTTGGCGAAGGCCAGCGCGCCGCTGGTTTCGCGGTCGAGCCGGTGGGCCGCCTGAATATCGTCGTGCTGCTCGCGGGCCAGGCGCAGCATGTTGGGCGCGCCGCCCACCCGCTCGTCGAGTGTGGCCAGAAATGGCGGCTTGTTGACGACGAGGTAATCGTCGTTCTCAAAAATAACGAGGTCGGAAAAATCAGGAAGCTTCATAAGAGGCCGCAAAGGTACGACGGCCTCAGGCCGCGCCTTCCACCGGGCCGGTTTTGGGCTTATTCAGCTTGAATTCCAGCGTGGTGCCTTCGCCCAACGTGCTCTTTATCTTGATGGTAGACTTGTGCGCCTCCACAATGTGCTTGCTGATGGCCAGGCCCAGCCCCGAGCCCCCCGACTCGCGCGAACGGCTCTTGTCAATCCGGTAAAACCGCTCGAAGATGCGGCTCTGGTGTTCCGGGGCGATTCCCGCACCGTCGTCGCGCACGGCAACGCGCACTGTGCGGCCGCTTTCAACCAACGACACTACCACGCGGCCTCCATCGCGACCGTATTTGATGGCGTTGTCAATCAGATTGACCAGCACCTGCCGAATGCGGTTGCGGTCGGCAATAACCGGTAAGCCGGTTTCGGGCAGGCTGGGCGGAAACAGCTCAAGGTGGGTACCGCGTCGGTCGGCCTGCTGCTCTAGCAGCTCGAAGATTTCGCGCACCAGCACAATCAAATCGAAGCGCTGGCGGCGCATGCGCACCACGCCTTTTTCGAGCTGCGCGATGGTGACCAGGTCCTGCACCAGGGCATCGAGCGTGTCGAGGCTGGTGGCGGCTTTGCGCAGGAATTTGCGGCGCGTAGCCAGGTCTATTTCGTCGTCGTCGTCGTCGAGAATGGTGTGCACAAAGCCCTGTGCGGCAAACAGCGGCGTCTTGAGTTCGTGTGACACGTCGGCCAGGAACTCGCGGCGCAGGGCCTGCAGGCGCACCAGCTCATCCAATTCCTGCTGGCGGCGCTCAGCCATCTGAATTATTTCTTCGCGCACGCGCTTCACCGGCTCGGGCCGGAACAGGAACTTGTTGCTCAGCTTCTTAAACTCCTTGCGCTTGATGTTTTCGAGGCCCGCGTACACGCCGTTGATTTCGCGAAACAGCAGCGCCTCAAACGACAGGTATACCAACAGGAAGCAGGCCGCTATCGTGACGCCCGCCGCCAGAAAGGCTTCCCGAAACGGCAGGGTGGGGGCAATGCGCGCGTAAGTCGTGAGCACTGCGGCCACCAGCAGCGCGATGAAAACGGCAATGGTGCGGGAGGAGAAGTTCATGGCAAATAGGGCAAGTCGGGTTAAAATAAGTCATCCTGAGCGCAGCGAAGGACCTTCTCACGGCTGAACGAGTGTTGTTCGGGCGTGAAAAGGTCCTTCGCTACGCTCAGGATGACAGACGAGGGCCGACAGAATTAGTCGGCGTTGAACTTGTAGCCCACGCCCTTGATGGTCTGGATGTGGTGGTCGCCCACCTTTTCGCGCACTTTGCGCACGTGCACGTCCACGGTGCGAGCCAGCACAAAAACGTCGTTGCCCCAGATATTCTGGAGCAGCTCTTCGCGGTTGAACACCTTGTGGGGCGAGGAGGCCAGGAAGGCCAGCAGCTCAAACTCCTTTTTGGGCAGGCTGATTTTTTTGCCATCCTGGTACACGGCGAAGGCCGTGCGGTCGATGCGCAGGCCGTTGATGTCGATGGCATCGACGGCGGCGTGGGGGTCCTGGTCGCGGCGCTTCACGGCGGCGAGGCGGCCGAGCAGGGCGCGCGGCTTGATGGGCTTGGCGATGAAGTCATCGGCCCCGGCATCGAAGGCGGCTACCTCGGAAAACTCTTCGGCCCGGGCCGTGAGAAACAGAATGTAGGTGTCCTTGAACTTGGGGTTTTCGCGCAGCAGGCGGCAGGTGGCAATGCCGTCGAGGTGCGGCATCATCACGTCGAGCAGGATGATGTCGGGGTTGAAATCGGTGGCCACTTCCAGCGCTTTGCGGCCATCGGGAGCCGAGGCCGTCTGGTAGCCTTCTTTCTTCAGGTTGAACTCCAGCAGCTCCACGATATCGGGGTCGTCATCGACCACGAGGATTTTATACACGGGCGTTTTAGCGGCAGTCACGGCGAAAGGGCTTAAGTGAAGCAGAACAATGCGCCAGCAAAAGTACCGATTCCGACGGCGGGCGCTGTGTTACGATTGTGTGACCACAGCTTGAGGGGATTTTAACGAATGAATTCATCCGTTAAAATCCCCTCAAGCTGTGGTCTAGCCCCTCATTCTGTGGTCTAGTTCACCATGTTCAGCTTCCAGCGCAGGCCTTGATAGCGCACCATGTCCACCTTCACGGTACCCACAAACATCTCGGCTTGAAACAGCACCGGTATTTTATTGCGGTCGTCGGAAAAATATATCGAGATGGCATTTTCGCCCCGGAATAGCTTGTTGTTGGGCATACGCGGCACCAACTTAAAAGCCCGCACATCGCCGGCTTTGGTCTCCACTACTTCGCGGCCTTTAAACACGACTTCGAGCATGAAATTATCGCCGTCGAAATAGCCCGGCATGCGCACCACGTCGCCCACCTTCATGCGGTCGAAATTGAGCGTGCGCAGGAAATAGAAACCACTCACCAGCTCCAGGGTATTGTTGGCCACTTTCACCGAAGTACGGGCATTTTCGTGGGTGTGGTCGGTTACTTCGGCCATGTCGTGCAGGTGGTCGAAATCCACGGTTTCGCGCTTGCGGTAGTTCTTCTCGGCAATCTCGCGTTGGGCGCGCAGGGGCAGAATACTGGTCGTGTCGATGAGGGCGCGCCATTGGTCGCGGATGCGCAGGAAAAAGTCGAACGAGCCGGTGGTCTTGCCGCTCACCGAGGCGCGGTAGCAGGGCCGGCCGTTGAAATGCTCTAGGCCGCCGCCAGTTTCCACGGTGGCCTCGCCACCGTTGATGAGGCCGTAGTGCACCGTGTACTTAATGGTTTCGCCCCGCCCGAAGCTGGACTGCGGAACACTGCGCGCGGCATCGCCGGGGCCCAGCGCGGGCACGGCAGCTGCCAGAAACAACACAACAGCAGGAGTAAGAATGAGCCAGCGGCGATTCATAATGATAACAAAAGGGAACGTAGCCCGGGCTTAGACAAACGAAGTGCCAGCTCGACAGTGCTATCAAAGATACGGACGTAAAAAAAAGCCCGCCGCCAAAGGCAACGGGCTTCCAGTTGAGAGTTGTAGGTTAGGAGTTAAGAGCTAGTGGTTCACAGTATACGCTCTTAACTCAATTTACAGCGTGTCCTCGCCGTCCTCTACAATGGTCAGGTCCACGGGAATGACGTCGGTATCGCCCTTAGCCATGTCGCGGATTTTCTTTTCGATTTCGGCGGCCAGCTCGGGGTTGTCGAGCAGCAGGGTTTTCACCGCCTCGCGGCCCTGACCGATTTTGGTTTCGCCGTAGTTGAACCACGAGCCCGACTTGCCGATGATGCCCATATCGACGCCCAGGTCCACAATCTCACCTACTTTGGAAATGCCCTGGCCGTAGATGATGTCAAACTCGACCACCTTGAAGGGCGGTGCTACTTTGTTCTTCACCACCTTCACCTTGGTACGGTTGCCGGTAATGTTGTCTTTGTCCTCCTTAATCTGGCCGATGCGGCGGATATCGAGGCGCACCGAAGCGTAGAATTTCAGGGCGTTGCCACCGGTGGTGGTTTCGGGCGTGCCGAACATCACACCGATTTTTTCGCGGAGCTGGTTGATAAATATGCAGCAGCAACCCGTTTTGTTGATGGTGCCGGTGAGCTTGCGCAAGGCCTGGCTCATGAGGCGGGCGTGCAGGCCCACTTTTGAGTCGCCCATGTCACCTTCGAGCTCGGCCTTGGGAACCAGGGCGGCCACGGAGTCAATCACGATGATGTCGATGGCACCCGAGGAAATCAGCTGGTCGGCGATTTCGAGAGCTTGCTCGCCGTTGTCGGGCTGGGCGATGAGCAGGTTGGTGGTGTCGATGCCCAGCTTCTCGGCGTACGATTTGTCGAAGGCGTGCTCGGCGTCGATGAACGCGGCCATGCCGCCTTTTTTCTGCGCCTCGGCAATCATGTGCATCGTGAGCGTGGTTTTACCCGACGATTCCGGGCCGTAAATCTCAATGACGCGGCCGCGGGGCACGCCGCCAATACCGAGGGCAATGTCGAGCGAAAGCGAACCGGTGCTGATGCTGGGGATGTCGACCACCACATTGTCGGAGAGCTTCATGACGGTGCCTTTGCCGTAAGCCTTGTCCAACTTGTCCAGCGTGAGCTGGAGGGCTTTCATTTTTCCGGCGGCGGTGTTGAGGTCGCCGGTCTCTGCTTTTTCAGCTTTCTCGGCCTTGGGAGCCGCTTTGGTAGCTAGTGCCATGTGGGGATGTTTGGGAAAAACGGGTTAGGTTTGGTAAAGTTAACGGTTTTGGCCGGGTCGCAATCGAATAAATCTATTCTTTCGTTGAAGCCCTTTGGAGGCCCTTTTGCGACGGCTTTTTCTAACACAGAGGTCAGTGGTTTGGTGCCTTTGAAAGGCGAAATATATGCGGATTTATCTAAAAATATTAGTTGGCCTTGTGGCTCTGCTAATTAGCGTAGTAGAAGCACGGGCGCAGGTCGATAATCGGGCGTTTACGAGCCCGACACCGGGTAAGAAAGAAGACACTCTGCTAATTGGGAAAATCGCCGATGTGCCCCAGCGATTTAACGACAGTATTGAGATAATAAATGCAGCTCGTCAAGTTGCTCTCTATCCTATAGCTCCGGCTGCCGGCGAGTTGCGCCTTTCACTCAACGCCTTCGTCTTTTTCAAAGACAACGAGTATTTCAACAAGATTGTGGACGGCTACACGCTGTATGGCACGCAGCTGAACCCGCAACTGGTATACTACCCGACCAAGAACCTGCGCCTCGAAGGCGGCGTGTTTCTGTGGAAAGATTTTGGCAACCCGAAATTGCAGCAGGTGCGGCCCACGTTTCGGGCGACGTGGACGACGGGCAAGCAGCAGATAATTCTGGGCAACATTCGGCCCAACCTGCACCACAACTACATCGAGCCGATGTTCAATTTTGAGCGGGTGATGCTCAATCCGCTGGAAGAAGGCATCCAGACCATCTATCGCGGCAAGCGGCTGTTTCTGGACCAGTGGGTGGACTGGCAGCGCCAGCAGTACCGCTACAGCAACTACCAGGAGGAAGTGGCCGGCGGCCTGAGCACCAGCTACCGCATCAGCCCCGACGACAGCCGCTGGACCGTGGCCCTGCCGTTCCAGTTCACGGCTATTCATAACGGGGGGCAGATTGATACGCTGGACAAGCCGCTGAAAACCGCTTTCAACGAGGCTTTTGGCTTGGAGGCCCGCTACCAGCTGGAGGGACCGAATGTCCAGGCCGTGCGCTTCAGTGGCTATGTGCTGGGCTTTCAGGACTACTCCTTCACGGCGGGGCAGTTCCCGTACAAATACGGCCGGGGCCTGTACCTGAATGCCACCCTCGAAACCCGCTTTGCCGATGTGATGGTGAGCTATTGGCAGGGCTCCCGCTTTATTTCGCCGTTGGGGGGCGACTTATACCAAAGCGCCTCGCGCACGGTCTCGAACCCGGAGTTCCGGGACCCGCAGCGCAAGATTGTACTGGTGCGGCTGTTGCGCGATTTCCGCATCTCCGACGCGGCCTCGCTCACGGCAAGGGCCGAGCCGCTGTTCGACCTGAATGCCAAACTGCTCGACTATTCGTTTGGCATGTACCTGAATTTCCGGCAGGACTGGCTGCTGGACAACATCGGTAAGCGCGTGCGCGTGGGGCAGTAGGTTTATTGAACGTCTGCTTCAGCCTGTTGTGCCCGACAGCCCGGCACAACAGGCAGAAGCAGTTACTACCCTTTCGCCAGCCAGAAGCGGCGGATTTGGCTCAGCGCATCGGCGTTGCGGAACCAGACCGGGCGCGAGGGCGGCGGCTCGGCCACGAAGCCCATGGCGCGGGCCACGGCCTGGCCGCGCACGTTGTCGTGGTAGCAGCGTACCAGCAGCCGCCGGCTGCCTACCAGCTCGAACCCAAAGTCGGTGATGGCACCCAGCGCCTCGCGGGCAAATCCCTGGCCCTCGGCAGCGGCGGCCAGGTAATAGCCGATTTCGGCCTGGCTCTTCTGCTGGGGCATGAGGCAGATGTCGCCCACGTAATCGGCCGAGGCGCGGTGCCAGATGCCGAATACGTAAAAGCGGCCGGTGCGCCAGTCGTCGGCGAAGGTGCGGAGCGCTGCGTAGGCATCGGTTATGGTGCGCACGGCCTGCAGCCGGTCGGGGAAGGAGGGCTTAAAGCGGGGACGGTCGGCGTGCAGCAGCGCGAAGAAGGCGTCGGCGTCGGCCGGCTCGTAGGGACGCAGGCAGAGGCGTTCGGTGTGGAGGGGGGCGCGAGTAAGCATAACGGCAGACTACGAAAAAGGGCCGCCTCCGTGCCCGGAAGTGGCCCTTTCACAAGCAATAAACGGGTTATTTGTTCAGGCCCACGTACTGGCTGGGGCTGCCCAGGGCTTGCTGGGTGCGCATCACGTTCACCTGCCGGGCCGCTTCGTTGAAAAACTCCAGGCGGCGAATGAGCATCTCCTTCACCAGCACGCGGCCTTCGGGCGTGCTCATGATGGCGCGCTTATCGGCCAGCACGCGTTGCATGGCCGCTAGCGTCTGGCCCTCGTGCTTCATAAACTGCTGCTGGAACTCGGCCAGCCGGGCCACGCCGCTGGCAGTGAGGGTGTAATGCTCGCCAGCACCCTGGTTCAGCACCTCGCACAGCACGTACACTTCAATGGGCAGGCTGGTTTCGAGGGCCGTGGTGCGCAGGTCGAGGCCGGCGGCCAGAGCGTCGAGAATGATGCGCACGTTGCGCTCAAATTGCTGGTAGTAGGCTTGGGCTTCCATTGGGTTTCTGGGGCAGGCAGTCAGTTAGGGTACAAAGAACGTCATGCTGAGCGAAGCCGAAGCATCTCTACCGTGCAACTAATCACATTTAGTGTGGCGGTAGAGATGCTTCGGCTTCGCTCAGCATGACGGTGCTTCCAGTTCTACAACAACTCTTTCACAATCTGCTCCACGCCGATGCCTTCGGCCTCAGCTTTAAAGTTGCGCACGAGGCGGTGGCGCAAGATGGGCACGGCCACGGCGCGCACGTCTTCAATGTCGGGCGAGTACTTGCCGTTGAGCAGGGCGTTGCATTTGGCCCCCACGATGAGGTGCTGCGAGGCGCGCGGACCAGCACCCCACTCCAGCAACTGATTGGTGCGGGGGGCGGCGCGCTCGGTGTTGGGGCGGGTTTTGTGCACGAGGCTCACGGCGTATTCCACCACGTTGTCCGCCACCGGCACCCGGCGCACCAGCTCCTGGAAGGCCTGGATGTCGGCCGCGTGCAGCACTTTACTAACCGTCTGCTTCAGGTTAGAAGTCGTCTGCTTCACGATGTTCAGCTCCTCGGCATAAGTGGGGTAGCCCAGCTCGATGTTGAACATGAAGCGGTCGAGCTGCGCCTCGGGCAGCGGGTAGGTGCCTTCCTGCTCGATGGGGTTTTGGGTAGCCAGCACGAAGAACGGTCGCTGCAAGGGGTAGCGCTGCCCGGCCACCGTCACGGCGTATTCCTGCATGCTTTCGAGCAGGGCGGCCTGGGTTTTGGGCGGCGTCCGGTTGATTTCGTCGGCCAGAATGATGTTGGCGAAGATGGGGCCTTTCACGAAGTGAAAATCCCGCTGCTGGTTCATCGTTTCCGAGCCCACAATGTCCGAGGGCATCAGGTCGGGCGTGAACTGGATGCGGTTGAACGACAGGTCGAGCGAGTCGGCAATGGTCTGGACCAACAGGGTTTTGGCCAGGCCGGGCACGCCCACCAGCAGGCTGTGGCCCTGCGAAAACACGGCCGTGAGCACCAGCCGTACTACCTCATCCTGCCCCACGATGACTTTGCCGATTTCCTGGCGCAGCTGCTGGAAGGAGGCGGCCAGCGCGTCAGCAGCTTCTTTGTCGTTTTGGTATTGAGCCATTCGGGATTCTGGAAAGGGAAAGCACGTCATGCCGAGCGCAGCCGAGGCATCTCGCGTGTGGTCGTAACTCAATCGGTTGGTTCACTTCTGCACGCGAGATGCCTCGGCTGCGCTCGGCATGACGTGCTTTTTCAGCCTTAGTTACCTCTCGGCCACGTCCAGCACCTTGCACTGGGCGTATTCGGGGGCTACTTCGAGGTAAACCGTGCCGCGGTTTTTGGCAAACCAATCATCCAGGGCTTTGTTTTTCTTCTCGTTGAGGGCGGCAGCGGCAATTTTCTGGTAGTCTTCCTGCAGGTTGGCCTGGTGGGGAGCGGTGTTCGATTTCAGCCACAGCAGGCGCATGGCGTCCTTGCCTTCATCGGTGCGGTAGGGCATGGGCGGGGTGATGTGGCCCACCTTCATGGTGTCGATGGTGAAGAAGATAGCAGGGTCGAGTTTGTCGAGGGGCAGGCGCGAGCCGCCGTCGGCACGGTTGGCCAGCAGACCGCCGTTGTTGGCGCTTTGCTTGTCGGTCGAGTTGTCCTTGGCGGCCTTGGCAAACGTGATGCTGTCGCTCAGAATCTGACGGCGCAGGCGAGTGAGTAGTTTGGCCGAAGTGCTGATATCGGCCGCGCCGGTTTCGGGCTTGAGCAGGATGTGACGCGTAGAATACGTGTTTCCCTTGCGCTCGATGAACTGAATGAGGTGAAAGCCGAACTGCGACTGCACCACCGGCGACATCTGCCCCGGTTCCAGCCTCATCGAAGCAGCCTCGTACTCAGGCACCAGCTCGCCGCGCTTAAACGAGCCCAGGTAGCCGCCTTCCTTGGCTGAGCCCGGGTCTTCGGAGTACTGCTTGGCCAGGGTGGCGAAGTCGGCCCCGGCGAGTATCTGGCCCCGCAGGTCGTTGAGCTTGGCAATGGCGGCCTGCTTGGCCTTGTCGTTCACTTGGGCGGGCACTACAATCTGGCCCACTTCCACCTCGGTGCTGAAGTAGGGGAGGCTGTCCTTTGGAATGCGGGTGAAGTACTGCGCCACTTCGCGCGGCGTCACGGCCACCTTGCCGGTGATGGTTTCCTGCATCTTCTGCTGCGTGAGCTGCTCCTTTATTTGAGGGCGCAGGTCCTCTTTCAGCGACTTCAGCGACTTGCCGTACTGCTCTTCGAGGCGCTTCTCGGAGCCAATCTGCTGCACGAAATAGGCCATGCGGCGGTCTACTTCGCCGTTCACCTGCTTGTCCTCTACCGTCACCGAGTCCACCTCGGCGCGGGCCAGCATCAGCTTGTTCAGCACCAAGCTTTGCAGAATTTTACACTTGAGGTCGGGCGGTATGGGCTTGCCGGCGGCGCGGGCTACCTCCTGGGCGTACACGAGCTCCACGTCGGAGCGCAGCACAATTTGGTTGTCCACCTTCACTATTATGCCATCGAGCAGCTCCTGCCCCTTGGGGCGGCTGATGCCCAACTGGGCCTGGGAGGCGGGCGCGAAGCCCAATAACAGCGCCAATGTCAGCAGGGCCAACGTCGCGGCGCGATTCACTTTAACAAGCATAGAATAGGATTGAAGAGCCCGGGCAGCTGCCCGAACGAAAGCCGTTGGGCGCATAACACCACTACGGCCGCACAAATTTCATGATAAATCCGTCGGCAGACAATTCCAAGGAGCCGAATGGAAGAATAAGGGTTGCAGGCTGAAAGCAGTTATCAGTTAACAGTGAGCCGTTAACAACGCGTTTTCATTCGGAAAAGCGCCCTGTTAACTGCTCACTGTTAACTGGTAACTGTCGTTTACTTGGTTATCAGCTTGTTCACTTCGGCCTCGTTTACCTTCACGGGGCGCGCGGTGCGCAGCTGGGTAATCCACTCCTTTTCGAGGTAGGTCTGGTAGTCGCTGGTGGCCTGGCCGCGGGCTTCGGCCAGGGTTTTAGGGCCGGCGGGCAGAGTCCGTTCGATGGTCACGGCGTAGTAGCGGCCATCCTTCTGCACATTGTAAGTGCCGGGGCCTTTGGTTATCAACTCATCCATGACCTTGTTATCGCCCTTGGCAAACACGCGCTGGCTGATTTGCACCGACAACGGGTTCTTGGTGTTAAAGCGTTGCTCGATAGCCGCCGGGTCGCTGGTATAAGCCGTCACCGAAGCGGCATCCGGGCCCCCTTTGCGGGCTTGGGTATTACTCAGGCCAATGCGATTGATGCTCACCTGCTTATCCCGCAGATACGTCTGAATGCGCGCAGTGCGCTGCCCGGCCAGGCCCAACGAGGTTCCCTTGCTGGCGGATGCATTGAACATCACCTGTAGGGTCGTATCCGCCATCATCAGATTAGCCAGCTTGTCGAGAGCTTCCGAGGCGGCGGGAGTCAGCGTGGCGGTGCGCGGCCTGAAGCCAATAGTCGCCGGGATGCCTTTCGTCGTTGGCATCACCGTGCCAGCTACGCCGGAGGCGACCAATCCGTTGGCAGTGCGGCGGGTGGTGGAGGTGGGTTTCACGAAATAACGCTGCACTTCGTCGCGCAATGCTGGCGTGGCAGCGCTGATAACGCGGCCCTGCACGCGCTGGTCCCACTGGTACTTGGTCTGGTTGTCGGCGAAGAATTTCTTCAGGCCCACAGTATCCTCAATGGCTTTGCTCCACACCTTCTCATCCATCAGCTGGAAGAGCAGGATGCCGTCGCGGTACTCCTTCACCAGCATGCGGTAGTCCTCGTACTTGGTATCGAGGCTGCCCTTTTCAAACTCGGTCAGGCTCTGCTCCACGTACTGGTCGTAAAGCTGCTGCATGGCAAAGCCGGGCTGCGCACCCGGGCGGGCCCGCTGGTTCTGCTGCACGTAGGTGAGGAAATCGCTCACGTAGTACGGCTTGTTCTTGATAAGGAACAGGGGCATCTTGCCACCGCTGGCTTTAGCCTGCGCCGGTTTCATGCCCTCGCCCGCCATAAACTGGTACTTGAAGCGGCCAGCTACCAACGCCGTGTCGGCTTTGCCGAAAGCATAGACTTTGGCGGCCGGAATCTCCACGAACTGGTCTTCCTGGCGCACGCGCTTGAGAAAAGCGGCCTTGTTAAGCTCCGAGCGCGAGTCTTTCGACACCTTGCTTTTCAGGCCGGCTTCGAGGTCGGCAAACTTGGCCAGGGGCTGCTTCTCAATCAGCTTGATAACGTGCCAGCCGTAGGGTGTCTGCACCGGGGGCGCGAGGTCGCCGGGCTTTTGCAGCTTGAAGGCGGCTTCCTCGAACGAGGGAATCATACGGCCGGTGCCGAAGGGTGGCAGCTCGCCGCCGTTGGCCGCCGAGCCGGCATCTTCCGAAAACTGCGCCACGAGCTTTTCCCAGCTCTCGCCTTTTTTCAGGCGGCTGTAGAGCTCGTCAATCTTCTTGCGGGCCGTGAGCGAGTCGGCTTTGGCGGCGCTGGGGTTCATGCGAATCATCAGGTGGGCCACCTTGATTTCGCCCTGCGCCGTGCGCTTGTCGTTCACCTTGATGACGTGGTAGCCGAAACGCGTGCGAATGGGGGCCGAAATCTGGCCCACCGGCGTTTTATAAGCGGCCGACTCGAACGGGTACACCATCTGCATGGCCGTGAAGTAGCCCAGCTTGCCGCCGTTCTCGCGGGCCGAGGGGTCCTCGCTGTTGGCGCGGGCCAGCTGGCCGAAGTCGGTGCCGGCCACGGCCTGTTGGCGCAGGGCCGCAATCTTGTTGTAAGCGGCCAGCGTGTCGGCCGGGGTCGCGTCGGGCGCTACCCGAATAAGGATGTGGGAGGCGCTCACTTCCTGGCTCATGCGGTCGTAGGCCTCGCGCACCAGCAGGTCGGTCACGCTCTTCTCGGTGAGGTAGGGCTGGGCCAGCTGCTGGCGGTAGCCATCGAGCTCGCGCTTGAAGGCCTGGGTGGTGTCGAGGCCACGCTGCTCGGCTTCCAGCACCTTCAGCCGGAAGTTGGTGTAGAGGTCGAGGTAGTCGGTCACGCTCTGGCGGGTGGCGTAGTCGGCGGCCGCGCTGTTGTTTTTGCGGTACACGTAGGCAAACTCGTTGGCCGGCACCGGGTAGGTACCCAGCATTTCTACCGACGGCCCGGCCGGAGTGGCCATCAGCGAAGTAGTAGCGGCCGGTTTGGCAGCCTGGCAGCCCGCCAGCAGCGCGGCAGTGGCTGCGCTGGCATACAAAATGCGTTTATGCATAAACAAGAGAAAGAGTCGTTGGGCGCTGGCACAATGAAACAAGCGCGCGGGCATAAAATTACCGGTGCGAAATTAACCAACTTTCCGGCCCGGGGCGAGAGGCCCGAAAAAAGAACGTCCGGCCACCCAAAGCAGCCGGACATTTTCAGTAGGGGCAGACGCTGGCGCAGTCAGGCCAGATGCTTGCTGAGATGGCAAACGGTGTGGTTGCCACGGGTAAAGAATTCGACGCGGTCCATGAGGCGGGTTACCAGAGTCATGCCCATGCCGCCCTTCCGGCCTTCCTGAATGTAGGCGTTCAGGTCGGGGTCTTTGTGCGGGCCGGGCTGGAAAATAGTGTCGCCATTGTCGGCAATCTCTACATTTAGGTCGTGGTCGTCGAAGTTGAGTTTCAGGTCCAGAAACTGCGATTCGTCCTCTCCGTTGGCATGGATGATAAAATTGGCCACCACCTCATCCACGGCCAACACTACCTGGTTCACCGTTTTATCCGACAACTGCCGGGTACTCAAATAATTCCGCACGAAGTCACGCACCTGCTGGAGGTTGGCGCGCGAGCAGGCAATGCGGAGAACTGACTTCATGGGGAGTTAGCAGTCGAGAGCTAGGAGTTAAGCGTTGAAGAACTGAAATGACGGGAAGGCAAATCCAACCCTTTAACGCTTGACTTTTAAAGCTTAACTGAATTAGGCGGCTTCGGCTTCGGTAGCGCTGGGCACGATGGTCATCAGGGCATCCAGCCCCAGGATTTCGAACACGTTGAATACCTTTTCCTGCATGTTGAAGAACACCAGCTTCACGTTGGCATCCTGGAAGCGTTGCAGGTGCGAGATGAAAACGCCCAGGCCAGCCGAGGAGATGTAGCTGAGCTTGGCGCAGTCGATGAGAACTTTGCGGTAGTTCAGAATATCGGGCTTGGCCAGTTCGGTATCGAGGACGATGGCGGAGCTGGCGTCAAGCTCGCCATCGAGCTGCAGCGTAAGGGTATCGGCGGAGGGTTGCGCGGTAACTTTCATAATGAGGGCGATACGTCGGGCCTAGGGCAGGGGTTGGGCCGACTTGAACTTAATGACGAGCAACGTCTGGTCGTCATGGATGGGGTGACCGGACGTAAACGCGTTGAGGTCGTTGAGGATAATGTTTTTGATGTCGTGGGCCTCCTGGAAATAACATTCCTCGAGGCGCAGCTTGAGGCGGTCTTCGCCGTACTCGTCGGTGCCATTGCCGCCGCGCGCCTCCACGATGCCGTCGGTGTAAATCACCATCACATCGCCGGGGCTGTAGTCGTAGAACTGGTTTTTGATGTGCTTCTCGTACGAGTCGTTGCGGATAATGCCCAGCCCCAGCCCCGCCGAGTCGAAGTAGAACACTTCCTCGCGCATGGCGTGGTAGTAGAGCGTGTGGCAGTGCCCGGCCCGGGCAAACACGAAGCCGCCCTGCTCATAATCAATAATATAGAGCGAGGAGGTGATGAACGACGACTTCTCCAGGCAGTGGATGAGGGCCGTGTTGGCCTGGGCCATGAACTTGCTGGGTACCGGAAACTTGTCGCGCTCGTTTTTGGCCAGCGGGTTTTCCTGCATCAGCGAATGAAAGATGCCTTTCATCTGGGCCATGTGGAAGGCGGCCGTGACGCCCTTGCCGCTCACATCGCCGATGATGACGGCCAGCCGCCGGCCCTGCAGGTGCAGAAAGTCGTAGAAGTCGCCGCCCACTTCCTTGGCCGCCAGCGAGTGCGAGCTGATATCGAACCAGTTATCCGTCGGCAGGTTCTTCGGAATCAGGCTGTCCTGCACCTGGGAGGCAATCTTCAGCTCTTCCTGGGTGCGCTGGTTGACCAGCGAGGTCTGCATCAGCTCCAGGTTTTCGATGCTGAGCACGGCCTGACTGGTGAAGGTCTGGAGAATGCTGACGTCTTCGCGGTTGAATGTGCCGGGCTCTACTTTCAGCAGATAGAGCGTACCGTAGCCGAAGCGCAGGCCGCGCAGAGGCAGCTGAATGAGCGAGCGAAAAGCCTGCGAGGTACCCAAAAAGCCGAGGTGCTGGTTCAGGTCGTTGGTCACGTACTTGCCCTCCACAGTTGGGTGGGCGCGCAAGCCCGTGCGCAGGGCTTCAGCCTGCGCGGGGGTGATGTGGTGGTACTGGGTGGCGCTGTTGTCATCGACGCCCGTGTGGTGGGTGTCGATGTCAATCCAGGCGGCATCGGCCCGCACGGTTTCTACCGCCGAATTCAGCAGCATGTGATACACCTCGGAGGAGGTCTGGCCCCGTTGCACAATCTGGGCCAGGCGTTGCAGGCTCAGCATTTCGCTTGCCCGAAGAGCGGCAGGAGTTGCGTTGCCCGGTGCAGCCGGCGAACGGAAAAACAACCTGACCAGCACTGCGAGGGTGCCCAAGTCAGCCAGCAGCAGCAGCCAAATGGCCCACGGCGTGGGCCCGGAGCTACTATCGGTCAATAAATTGCCGACGGTCAGCGCTCCACTCAGCAGCGCTAATAGAAAAACGATGTAAAGTAACGGATGACGCACAGACAGAAACCAGGAATAACACAAGCACACCAGCCCGTCGCGCCGCAGCCGACGCTCAACCGGCTTGCAAGATACAATCAGCCGTCCAAAAAGTATTTATTTGATTCGATGCATCAAAAATGGCCAACGCCGGCCGTAGCCCGCGTTGGCCATTATACTTCAGGGGTTTATTGCGTGCCAACCCCAGCCAGCTCGTACTAGCGGCTCGAATAATTCGGTGCTTCCTTGGTAATCTGCACATCGTGCGGGTGGCTCTCGCGCAGGCCCGCTCCGGTAATGCGCACGAACTGCGCCGCTTGCAAGGCCTCAATGTTGGCCGCCCCCACGTAGCCCATGCCCGCCCGCAGGCCGCCCGCCAGCTGGTAAATCACCTCGCTCACGTTGCCTTTGAAAGGTACGCGGCCCACAATGCCCTCGGGTACCAGCTTCTTCACGTCGTCCTCGGCATCCTGGAAGTACCGGTCTTTGCTGCCGTCTTCCATGGCTTCTACCGAGCCCATGCCCCGGTAGCTCTTGTATTTGCGGCCTTCGTACATAATGAGGTCGCCGGGTGCTTCCTCGGTGCCGGCCAGCAGCGAGCCCACCATCACAGCCGCCGCGCCACCGGCCAGTGCCTTCACGAGGTCGCCCGAGAACTTGATGCCGCCGTCGGCTACCAGCGTCACGCCGGTGCCGGCCAGGCCCTTGGCGGCTTCGAGCACGGCCGAGAGCTGCGGCACCCCAATGCCGGCGATGATGCGCGTGGTGCAGATGGAACCCGGCCCCACGCCCACTTTCACGCAGTCGGCCCCAGCATCGGCCAGGGCTTTGGCCCCGGCGGCGGTGGCCACGTTGCCGGCCATCACGGCGAGGCTGGGGTAGGCGGCTTTAATAGCCCGCACGGCATCCATCACCCCTTTGGAGTGGCCATGGGCCGTGTCGAGGCTCACGAGGTCGACACCCGCTTCCACCAAAGCAGCTACGCGCTGGAGCAGGTCGGGCGTGACGCCCACGGCGGCCCCCACGCGCAAACGGCCCTGGCTGTCCTTGCTGGCGTGAGGAGCGCGGCGGCGCTTGCGAATGTCTTTGTAGGTCATCAGGCCGGCGAGGCGGCCCTCGCTGTCCACCAGCGGCAGCTTGTCGACTTTGCTATCGGTGAGCAGCTGCTCGGCTTCCGCCTGGTCGATGCCGGCGGGCGCGGTAACGAGGTTGGCCAGCGAAATCATCACGGACGTCACGGGCTGGCTGAGGTCTTTTTCGAAGCGCAAGTCCCGGTTGGTGAGGATGCCTTGGAGGCGGCCATCGCCGTTCACCACCGGAATACCGCCGATGTTGTGCTTGCGCATCAGTTGGCGGGCGTCGGCCAGGGTGGCGGTGGGCGGCAGGGTGAAGGGGTCCTGAATCAGGGCTGACTCGCTGCGCTTCACGCGGCGCACCTGCTCGGCCTGCGCCTTGATGGACATATTCTTGTGAATGATGCCCAAACCGCCTTCCTGCGCCAGGGCAATGGCCATGTCGGCCTCGGTCACGGTGTCCATGGCCGCCGAAATCAGCGGGGTTTGCAGCCGGATGGTGGAGGTGAGGCGGGTGCCGGTGTCGCAGTCGCGGGGCAAAACCTCGGAGTACGCTGGCAGCAGCAGTACGTCGTCGTAGGTGAGGGCCTCGAAGGCAATTTTAGGGGTTGCGGAATCCGCCATGGCAAAAGGGGTTGGGGGTTGGTGCCTTTTGCCAGTCAAAGGTACGGCGGGAAGTTGGGTTGAAACCCTACTTTCCCGCCGCCTCGTGTTTATTCTTTGGTGAATTTGCTGGTGCCCACCGCGCCGCCGGCCGAGAGGCGCGATAGATACAGGCCCGAGGCCAGGCGGCTCACGTCCACGGCCTGGCCGTTGCGCACGCGGGTGCGCAGCACCGCCCGGCCCCGCGCATCGCTGATTTCAAGCAGCGCTTCGCCGGCCACGTTGGCGGGCAGGGCCACGCGCAGCTCGCGGGCGGCGGGGTTGGGGTAGAGGCTTACGGACAGCGTCTGGGCCGGGCGGGCGGCGGTGACCGTGGCGGGCGCGTACAGCCAGGAGTAGCCGGCCGGAAACTCGCGCTTCCAGAACCACTCGGCGTGCTGGCCGTCGGTGCGGGTGTTGAAGCTGAGATTGGCGGCCGGCACGCCACCACGCTGCAGCGAATCGCGCAGGGCCTGCATCTGGGGCACCATGTTGGTGCTTTCGGTAGTGCCGCTCACGAAGTAGAAGCGGGTATTGGGGTTGGCGGGGTGCTGGTGGGCGTAGGCGGCCAATTGCGGGTAGGCAAACCAGTAGGCCGGCGAAAACGACGCCACTTTGCCAAATACCGCCGGCTCGCGCAGGGCCGCGTAAGTGGCAATGAGGGCACCCATGCTGGAGCCGCCGATGCCGGTGTTGGCGCGGTCGGCCAGGGTGCGGTAATTGGCGTCGATGTAGGGCTTGAGGGTTTGCACTAGGAAATCGACGTACAAATCGCCCTGGCCGCCGCCGTACTGCGGGTTGTTCCAGGGCGAGTATTCGTCGAGGCGGTTGGGGCCGTTGTCCACGGCCACCACGATGCAGCCGGTGGGGTCCTGGCCGTTGGCGGCTAGCTGGTTCAGGGCCTCATCCACGCCCCACTCACCGGCGAAGGAAGTGGCGGCATCGAACACGTTCTGGCCATCCTGCATATAGAGCACGGGATAGCGGCGGCCGCTGGTGGCGTAGCCGGGCGGCAGGTAGAGCCACACGCGGCGGGTGCGGCCCAGCTGCGGCATGGCAAAGGCGGTCGAAATCACGCTCACATTGGCCGCTGCCGTGGAGGCCGGCCCGCCGCCGCCGGGGCCAGCCAGGTCTTCCCAGTTCAGTACCTGGCCCAGCACCGTGGCCGGGGCCGTGCCGAAGGTGTAGCTGCGGTTGGGCACCGAGCCGTTGGCAGCGTTGGTTTCGACGGTGGCCCAGGTGCCGCGCGTAAACTTGTATTCCATGGTGCCGGTAGCGGCGGGCAGCGTAATCTGGTAGCTGCCGTCGGGGTTGCGGGTGAGGGCGTGGGCCGCGCTGCCGGGATTCCAATTATTGAACGTGCCGGCGATATAGAGCGTGGCATTGGCCGGCGTGCTAGCCGGCACGGCCGTGAGTTTGAAGGTGACCTGGGCCTGGGCGGTGAAGGCGATGAGCGCCAGCAGCAGCGAGAAAAGCTTTCTCATAGCGAGGGGTGGGATTTGGGAGGATAGGCGAAATTAGGCTGCAAAGCTACGGCCAGGGCGGCCGGGTCTGCGGCATAAGTAGAATGGCCTGCTTCGGCGGCGCTTAGCAGGACGTTCTGAACAATTAGCCGGCCGATACCGTCTTAACGCCTACCATTTCAAAGAACGATTTATTATGTCTGATTCAACTGCCAAAACCTGGTTTATCACCGGCGCTTCGTCCGGTTTCGGCGAAGCCCTGGCCGACTACGTGCTCGAAAAAGGCGACCGGGTGGCCGCCACCTTCCGCAAGCCCGAGCAAGCGGACGAATTCACCAAGAAAATTGCCGGCCGCACCCTCGGCGTGGTGGCTGACGTCACCAACGAAGCCCAGGTGAAAACCGCCGTGGCTGACGCCCTGGCCCAGTTCGGCCAGCTCGATGTTATCGTGAACAATGCCGGCTACGGCTCGATGGGCAGCATCGAGGAAGTGCCCGCCGAAGAAGTGCAGCGCCAGTTCGACGTGAACGTGTTCGGCGCGCTACACGTGCTGCGGGCCGTGCTGCCGCAGCTGCGCAAGCAGCGCTCGGGCCACGTGCTCAATATCACCAGCATCGGCGGCCTGAAAACTTTTCCCGGCGTGGGCATCTACAACGCCTCGAAATTTGCCCTGGAAGCCATTGGTGAGAGCCTGAGCCAGCAGGTGGGTCCGCTCGGTATTAAGGTGACGAACATCGAGCCCAGCGGCTTCCGCACCAAGTGGGCGGGCGAGTCGGCCACCTTCGCCGATACCAAAATCGACGACTATCAGGCCACCGTGGGCGAAAACCTGCGCAGCATTCAGGGCTACAGCGGCCGCCAGCCCGGCGACCCTGTGCGCGCTGCCAAAGCCATGTACGACGTAGTGCAGCTCGAAAACCCACCCCTGCACCTGCCCCTGGGCAAAGCCGCCGTGAAAGGGGCCCGCGAGAAATTCGCCGCTACCGCCAAGGAGCTGGCGCAGTATGAGGAGCTGGGCGACGCGGCTGATTTCCCGGCTGGGGAGTAGCACCGGTTGCCGACCCGAAACGGTTATGCTGAGCGCAGCCGAAACATCTCTACCGCAATACTAAAACAGATTAGTGGCGCGGTAGAGATGCTTCGGCTGCGCTCAGCATGACCGTTTTTTTATCGTTTCTTAACCCTGCTTCGGTACCCTAGCCGCGTATCTTCGCCCCATGTCCCTCTCCGCCAACGACTACGAAGCCACTTCCTGGGAAGACCTGCAACGGCTGCTGTTCCAGGATACCTGGGATGCGCGCATCGGGCGGTTCCGGTCGCCGTTTGTGTATCGGGGCGGCCGCTCGCGCCATTTTCAGCTCGAAACCAGTTTGCAGCGGCTTGGGGGCGAGTACCAGAATCTGGAGCACCACCTGCTGCGCAACTTCCGCAAATACGCTCGCGAAACCGGCCTGCCCGCCGCCGCCAGCACCTGGGACTGGCTGGCCCTGGCCCAGCACCACGGCCTGCCCACCCGCCTGCTCGACTGGACGTACTCGCCCTACGTGGCCCTGCACTTCGCCACCGACGATATCGCCGCCTACCATGAAGACGGCATCATTTGGGCGCTGAACTATGTGAAAGCCGCCGAGCACCTGCCCCAGCGCCTGCGCCAGGCGCTGCAGGCCGAGGGCTCCAACGTCTTTACCTCCGAGCTGCTGCAACCCGTGAGCAGCAGCCTGCGCGAGTTGGAGGAGCTGCAGGCCGAGCCCTACGTGCTGTTTCTGGAGCCGCCCAGCCTCGATGCCCGCATTGTGCACCAGTACGCGCTGTTTTCGCTGATGAGCACGGCCCAAAGCGTGCTGCACGACTGGCTGGCCGACCGGCCCGACCTGTATTTCCGCATCATTCTGCCGGCCCGCCTCAAATGGGAAGTGCGCGATAAGCTCGACCAGGCCAATATCACCGAGCGGGTGCTGCTGCCGGGCCTCGGCGGCCTCAGCCGCTGGCTGCACCGCCACTACTCGCCCCGCGCCGACGGCAAGAACTTCCTGGACGACAACGAGATGCGGTAGGGGCGGGTTGCACCCGCCCGTCGTTCGAAGTCGGTGCAACGGGGCGAACACCGGGCGGGTGCAAACCGCCCCTACCGTTGCCAGTGCCAGCGGAAGCGGTGCTCTTTGGCGCGGCTGCGCTGGGTCGCGTCCTGACCAACCACCTGCACATCCCAGATAAGGCCCACGGCGCGCAGACCGGCTACCAGGTACCAGCCCAGGTCGAGCTCATACCATTCGGTGCTCATTTTGGCCGAGCTGGGGTGAGCGTGATGGTTGTTGTGGAAGCCCTCACCGAAGGACAGCGCGCCCAGCACCCAGCTGTTGTAACCATGCTCCGTGGCATCGTCGATGGCATAGCGGGCGTAGCCGTATTTGTGCGTCATGAAGCCCACAAACCAGTGGCCCAGCATGCTGACGCTTACCCGCACCGGCCCGCAGATTATCATGGCCTCAAACCCAAAAAAGACCCAGATGAGGCCGAACAGGCCGATGACGTGCAGGTACCAGGTTTTTTCCAGGAACACGAGCCAGGGGTCGTGCAGGTCCTCGGCGGGAATCTGGTAGCGGCTGATATCGCCGGGCACCAGGTCGAAGTGCAGGTTCCAGTAGTAGTCGCGGGCCATGGAATGGTCGTAGCGAAAGTAGGGCGGGCAGTCGAGCCGGTTCTGCCAGTAATCGCGGAAATAATGTACCCGCAGCCAGGAGATAGGCCCGCCCAGCCCCGATAGCACCGCCAGATAGGCCAGCACGCCCCGCGTGATGCGCCCGCACCGGTAGGCGTGGTGAATGATGCCCCGGTGCAGGCCCGTGGAGTGCCCCAGCCCCACCGTGAGCACCACCAGCCCCGCCGAGGCTAGTCCCCGTGGCCCCGACCAGCTCGACCAGCCCCAGCCCAGGGCGGCCGCCAGCATCAGGTACATCCAGCTATTGTGGAGCCAGCCCGGCCGAAGCTGGTCGCCGGCTAGCACGGGCGAATTGGGGGTGAAATCCGGCATTGGGGAGCGGTTTTCTGCGGTTTATACGAAGTTAGGTCGCAGAAAAGCAGCGCGCAAAACCGGGCCCAACTTCTACCCGAAATCACTCCGCGGCCCTACAGCCGCACCAGGGCCGTGCGGGTGGGAATGGCCACGGCTACGCTCACCTGCACAGCATTGCGGCTCAATGCCAGGCCCGCCAAGCCGGCGGCCTGGCTCTGGTGCAGGTACACCATCTCCAGCATGGTGCGGCGGCTGGCGCGGTAGCCCAGGCCGGCGCTGGCGCGATTTTCTTCGAGGAAGCTGCGACCATCGCGGGCACCCAGGCCGGCAAACAGCTCATCGGCCGCTACCACGTAGGCGCTGCCCACGGGCCGCCGGCCGCCAGTGCGCAGCGGAATCACGAGCCGCAGCTGGTAGCGCAGGCGGGGTGCGAACCGAAAAGCGGCTTCGGGGGCGGCGCGCAGCCAGCGCTCCTCGGCCCGCAGGCGGTGGCTGGCGCGCACCGGGCCGCTTTGGTCGGCCAGGGCTATTTCCTGGTAAAACCGGTGTTCGGGAACGGTGGAAGCATCGGCGCGACCAAATTCGTTGGCGGCCAGCACGTAGCCGGTTGTCAGGCTGAAGCACGGGGCTACGTTAAGGCGGAAGCCAACCCGCCCCAGCCGCTGCGCGCCCAGCTGGGCGTTGCCCTGGCGGCTTTCAACTTCCGAGTACAAGCTCCAGCGGCCCCGCATGGGCATATCGGCGCTCAGCCGGAGCCAGCCTACGGGTGCTCCACCGCTCTGCGCCCGGGCCGCGCCATGGCATAGCAAGCACACAAGCATCAGCAGAGTGGAGACGTGTTTCATCTCCCCAAGTTATGGAATTGTTACGCTGTATTACGCAATTGTTAACAGATACCGGTAAAACTTAACATTGGAGTGCTGCTCACTTACTAGCCCAGCCGCTTTTTGGTCAGGCGGGTTGGAATGTGCTCCATCGGCTTATCGGGCCAGGGGTGGCGCGGGTAGCGCCCCTTCAAATCCTTGCGCACCTCAAAATAGCCCTTCTCCCAGAAGCTGCGCAAATCGCGGGTTACCTGCGCCGGCCGGCCCCCGGGCGATAGCAGGTGCAGCAGCAGCGGCACGCGGCCAGCGGCCACGGTGGGCGTTTCGGTGAGGCCGAACAGCTCCTGGAGCTTCACGGCCAGCACGGGGGCGGCCGGGTCGCTGTAGTCGAGGGTAATGTGCGAGCCGCTGGGCACTTCCAGCGCGGCCGGGGCCAGCCGGTCCAATTCCTGGCGCTGCTGCCAGCCGCCGGGCAGGCGGGCCAGCAGCGGCTCATACAAGTCGAGGCGCTGCACCTGGTCGAGGGTCTTCAGGCCCGTCAGGTGCGGGCCGAGCCAGTCGGCCAGCTCCTGCGTGAGCGTGGCGTCGTCAGAAGCCGGCCAGCTGGTTGTTGGTTGTTCGTGGTCAGTTGAGCGGCTGGTTTCAGCAGCCGGGAAGTGCTTTCGCAGAAACTCCAGCCGCTGCTGCAGCTGGCGGGCGGCGGGCGTCCAGTTCAGCTTGCTCACGCCGGCTTCCTGCAAATAGTCGAGCAGCGCCCGCGCCACCAGCGCCGCATCGGGCTGGCCAATGACTTTTTCATCGAGCAGCAGCGCCCCCAGGCGGCGCACCCGGCGGCCGGCTACGCGCTGGGTGGCGGCGTCGTAGCGCACTTCGTCGGTGGTGGTTATCTGGTCGGCGAAGGCCAGCTCCAGTTCATCCTGGCCCAGCGGGGCGGCCAGCGTAGCGCGTGGGGCCGAGGCCGTACCCGCCAAGTGCGCCACCGCGAAAAACGTGGCCTGCGGGTCCACCTCGGTCGTATTCAGGCTCACGCGCTGGCCGGTCACGAGGCGCAGGCGGTCGGGGGTTTCGCGCTGGGCCAGCCGGTCGGGGTAGGCCAGCGCCGTGAGCAGGCCAACGGGGGCCTGCGCAATTAAGTGAGTAGGCGAGTTGGCCGACTTGCCCAAGCGGCCGGTGAGGTTGCGGGCCACGTCGCGCACGCGCTGCAAAGTGGCGTGGTGCAGGGCCAAGCCAGGCAGGGGCGGGCGGCCGCTGGCCAAGGCTTCGAGGCGCAGGCGCAGGTCGGGCGGGGCGGGGCGAGTGTCGGTGGGGGTAGCCCAGCGCAGCAGGTCGCGCTCGGCTAATAGCGCGGCCAGCGAAGCCGCGGCCGCGCCGTGGCCCAGCTCCTGGCCCCGCACCACGAGGTGGCCGAGGCGCGGCGGCAGACCCAGCGCGGCAAGTTTCCGGCCGTGAGCCGTGGGCTTGGTCTGGGAATTAAAAATTAAAAATGAAGAATTAAAAATGGGTAGTTGAGCATCGGTTTCGCCTGATTGACTACCCTCATTCTTCATTTTTAATTCTTCATTTTTAATTACCTCTAAAGCCCCCAACCTGACCAGCAGCTCCCGCGCCTGGGCAAACGCCGCCACCGGCGGCAGGTCCAGCCAGCGCAGGCTGGTGGGTTCGGCCGCGCCCCACAGGGCCAGCTCCAGGGCCAGACTGCTGAGGTCGGCGGTGTGGATTTCGGGCGGGCGGTGGGCGGGCAGATGGTGATGTTCGGCTTCAGTCCAGAGGCGGTAGCAGGTGCCGGGGGCCAGGCGGCCGGCGCGGCCCCGGCGCTGGTCGGCGGCGGCGCGGGCCACGGGCACGGTTTCGAGGGTGGTGAAGCCGGTGCGGGGCACGAAGCGCGGCACCCGGGCAAAGCCGCCGTCAATCACCACCCGCACGCCCTCGATGGTGAGGCTGGTTTCGGCGATGCTGGTAGCCAGAATAATCTTGCGGCGACCGGCTTTCGACGGCCGTAGGGCGGCATCCTGGGTTTCGAGCGGCAGTTCGCCGTGCAGCAGGTGCAGGTCAATGTGGTCGGGCAACGAGTCCTGGAGCTTGCGGGCGCTGCGCTGCAGGTCGCCCACGCCGGGCAGAAACACGAGGATGTCGCCCTCCAAATGGGTATTCAGGGCGGCGCGTACCTGGGCCGGCACCAGCTCGGCCAGCCGCTCGTTGGGCTTGTTGGGCAGGGCCGATGCCCGGCGCGGGTCGAGGTAGTGCGTGTCAATCGGAAACAAAAAGCCAGCCGACGACACCACCGGCGCGGGCAGCCACTGCCCCAACCGCTGCGCCTCCAGCGTGGCACTCATGATGAGAATACGCAGCTCGGGCCGCAGCACGGCCTGCGCATCCAGCGCCAGCGCCAGGCCCAAATCCGCGTTCAGACTGCGCTCGTGGAATTCGTCAAATACCACGGCCGCCACGCCTTCCAGCGCCGGGTCGTCCTGAATCATGCGCGTGAGAATGCCCTCGGTGATGACTTCCACGCGGGTCTCCTGGCTCACCTTGCTATCGAGCCGCACCCGGTAGCCGATGGTGCGGCCCACGGGCTCGCCCAGCAGCTGGGCTAGGCGGGCGGCGGCACCGCGCACGGCCAGTTGGCGGGGTTCCAGCACCAGAATTTTATCGGCCGGGTTGCGCCATGCGGCCGCTAGTAGCTCCAGCGGCACCACGGTGGTTTTGCCCGCGCCGGGCGGCGCTTCGAGCACCACGCGGCTATTGGCGGCCAGGGCGGCCCGTAGTGCGGGCAGCGCCGCCAGGATGGGCAGGTTGGGGAGGGGCGGCAGGACGAAGGCGTTGGGCATCGGGCCAAAATTACGGCCGCCGGCCCGGGGAGTCGGTTTCTGCTGGCCGGCTGGCTACACCCGCCGCATGGGCCACAGCTCTACCTGCACCGGGCCGCCGGCGTGCACCACCGGCTTGCCGACGGGCGTGGGCAGGCCGTGGCTCTCAATCAGGTCCGACTCCAGGTGCAGCACCTGGGCGGTGCGCAGCGGCCAGGGCCCGTGTGCGACCCGGCCCTGATAGAGCTTGGTTTGGTCTTTACTGCTGGTGTACAGGCAGTAGCGCTCCGTAAGAAAAAACTCCAGCGAACCGGGCTCGGCAGGGGGCAGCAGCGCGCCCAGCTTCCAGGTAGCCTGGAAGCTGGCGGCGGGCACCCCGCCGTGGGTGCGGGTGGCGGCAAACCGGCGCAGGTCGGCGCTGGGCTGGTCGAGGCGCATGGTGGCGCGCAGGTAGGGCAGGTGGAAGAAAGTGCGGGCCACCCACACGGCCAGCGCGTTGGTGGCATCGAGTGAGAAAAACCACACGCCGGGTACGCCATCGAGGTGCACGTAGGTACGCACGTTCAGCTCCATAAACTGGTGCGTGCCCGGCACCGGCGGAGTGAAGCGGGTGCGCACCTTGCTCATCTCGAACGGCACAATGGCAATCCAGGCCTGGCCCTGGTGGGTGTCGGCTTGCAGCCGGGGTGGTAGGTGGGCCTGCAATAGCTCGGCCGGCACCGGCCAGTGCAGAAACAGCAGCTCGCTCCACTGCTGGCGCAGCAGCGGCGCGCCGGCGGGCCGCTCGCGCAGGGCCAGGCGGGCCGAGAGGGCCACGGCATCGGGCGAGCGGGAGGGGGTGGGGGGCAGGGTTAAATCGAGCATAAACGCGGGTCGGAAAGGAGGAATACCCGCCTTAAACGCAAACCGCCCGCCGCCCGCCGTGTTTGCGGAATAACCACGTTGGCCTTAGTACACCGGAAAATCCGGGTCCACGCGAATGGCCCAGGCATCGACGCCGCCGCGCAGGTTCAGCACGTTGGTACGGCCCAGGTGGCGCAGGTAGCCCGCCGCGTGGGCCGAGCGCACGCCGTGGTGGCAAATAACGACTACCGGTCCTTCGGTGCGGATTTCGGCGGCGCGGCGCGGCAGCTCATCCAGGGGCACGAGCTGGCTGCCGGGCAGGTGGCAGTAGTCGAATTCCATCTCCTCGCGCACGTCGATGAGCTGAATATCGTCGCCGGCCTGCAGGCGGCGGTGCAGGTCTTCGGGGCTGAGGTCGAGGAGTTCGGGGGACATGGAGGCGGGATGAGGGCGCAAAAATAGGTTTGCCCGGCGCTATCTTGCGGCATTCATCACCGGCGGGCCTTTGTGAGTGTGTTTCTGACGTTTGATATTTCCGGAGCCTTCGCGCAGTACTGGCAGGCCACCACGGCGCTGGAGCTGGTGGCCGTAGCCACGGGCTTTGCCTGCGTGTGGCTGGCCGCGCGCGAGTCCATCTGGAACTTCCCGGTGGCTATTGTGAGCTGCCTGCTCTACGTTTTCGTTTACTTTGGGGCAAAGCTTTACGCCGACTGCGGCTTGCAGGGACTGTTCATTTTGCTTAGCGGCTACGGCTGGTACGAATGGCTGTACGGCGGCAATGACGCCACCGAGCTGGGCGTGACGCACACCCCCGGCCGCGAGTGGCTGCTGGGAGCGGCTTTCGCCGTGCTCTTCACGTTGGGCTTCGGCTACTACTTGCACCATCACACCGACGCAGCCTTTCCCTATCTCGACAGCTTTACCACGGCCGGCAGCATTGTGGCCCAATATCTGCTCACCCGCAAGCGCCTCGAAAACTGGCTGCTCTGGCTGCTGGTCGATGTGATTTACGTGCCAGTGCTCTGGTACAAAGCGTTATATACCACCAGCCTGCTGTACTTCCTGTACCTGGCCCTGGCGGCCTACGGCTACTGGCAGTGGCGGCGCGAGCTGCTGGCTCCGGCCCGGCCGGCGGTGGCCCATCGTTGAATTTACCCCGGCCTTTGCGCCGGCTACTTCCTTCCTTTCGCAACTGTTCTTTTTCACGAGTCATTCCCCCTTCTTCACCGTTGCTGCGTGTTTCTCTGACTGGTCCCGAATCGACGGGTAAATCGACGCTGGCGGCCCGACTGGCGGCGCACTACGGCACCACCTTCGCCCCGGAGTTCGCCCGCGAGTACCTGGCCGATTCTGGCCCGCACTACTCGCCCGAAGACCTCGAGGAAATTGCCCGGGGCCAGCTCGCCGCCGAAGCCCTCGCCGAGGCCGCCGCGAAAGCGCAGGGCCACCGGGTAGTGTTTTTCGACAGCGACCTGCTGGTCATCAAAATCTGGTTTCAGCACTCTTTCGGTACCTGCCCCGAATGGATTCTGGAGCAGGTTGCCCGCCAGCACTACGACCTGGTGCTGCTGATGGGCGTAGACCTGCCCTGGGAGCCCGACCCTCTGCGCGAGCATCCGCACCTGCGCCAGCACTTCTATGACCTCTACCAGCGCGAGCTGCGCGAGCAGATGTCCAACTTTGCCGAAGTGGCCGGCAACTACGACCGGCGCTTTGCGCACGCCTGTTTCCTAGTGGATGAGCTGCTCCGGATGGCCGAGCTGCCCGCTACCCTGCCCGTGCTCGATGAGCCCCGCGCCTCTTACCGCGCGCCGGCCTACACGCTGGTCACGCCCGAGTGCCGGGCTACGTTCAGTCCGCGCGGGGCCGAGCTCATCAGCCTCATTGCCAAGGCCGACGGCCTCGAATACTTATGGTCGGGCGACCCCGCCGTATGGGGTCGGCACGCGCCGGTGCTGTTTCCGCTGGTAGGCCGCCTGCCCGGCGATGCCTACCATTATCAGGGCCGCGACTACCGACTGGCCCAGCATGGCTTTGCCCGCGACCAGGAGTTTGCCGTGCTGCGCCAGAGCGCTACCGAGCTGGTGTTTCGCCTGCAGCACGATGAAAGCACGCGGGCCATGTTTCCTTTTGCCTTCGAGCTTCTCATCACCTACACGTTGCGGGGCGCGCGGCTAAGCGTGCGCTGGGACGTGCGCAACCCCGCCCCCGACCAGCCGCTGCTTTTCAGTATTGGGGCGCACCCGGCCGTGCGCTGCCCGCTGCTGCCCGGCGAGCGGTTCGAAGACTATTACTTCGCCTTCGACCACCCCGTAACGCTGGAGCGCCACCTGCTCGAAGGCGGCCTGCTTACGGGCGAAACCGCCCGCGTGCTCACCCAGGGCCAGGAGCTGCCGCTCAGCTACGAGCTATTTGCCGATGATGCGCTGGTGTTCAAGCACTACGATTTTTCCCGGCTCACGCTACGCTCGCGCAAGTCGGCGCGTTTCGTACGCTTTCAGTTCGACGGTTTTCCCTACCTCGGCCTCTGGACCAAAGGGCCGGGCGCGAATTTCGTGTGCGTCGAGCCCTGGTACGGCATCGCGAGCCCTGTTGGCAAACCCGGCGAGCTTAGCGAAAAAGAAGGCATTCTATCTCTGGAGCCCGGCCAGTCGTTCACGGCTACTTACTCGATGGAAATAGGGTAGCCGAGGAATACAAGCTAAAGAACCTGTTTAGGAAGTAGTCAGGAAGGTATAAAAGAGGAAAGACTCCCACAAAAGCGGGAAATTTGAGGTGCGAACCATCTCCTTCCCCTCCC
>NZ_JBEPPC010000012.1:0-101235 GCF_040547115.1 Hymenobacter sp. UYCo722
GACCTCCGAAAGTTTGCTGCACTTATAGTAGCGGTTAGTGGGTTGCATAACAAGAAGTTACGCCCCTATTCCTGATTTTTGCTTCCTAAGCCCCTTACAAAATTTGATTACTGCCGCATTTATCTCAATAGATGCTTGGTTTGGGGTGGTCCAGTAAAAACAGACAGTGAGCTAAGATAGGTTGAGTTTCAGGTCGCGTTCGAATTGATGGGGCGAGCGGTAGCCCAGGGCGGAGTGGCGGCGGTTGAGGTTGAAGTAGGTATCAAGGTACCAAGCGACTTTTAAACGAGCCTCCTCCAGCGAGGCAAAGGGGCTAACGCTGGGGAGCAACTCGGTTTTCAGGTTACTACAGCCGGCTTCGGCCTGGGCGTTGTCGTAGGGATTGCTGGGTCGGCTGAAGCTGGGCACGGCACCCGCTTGGTCGATGCGGGCGCGGCAGGCGGCGATGGTGCACTGGCTGGCCGAGCAGGCGATTTTCGGCGACGACGGCAGCTTGGTCGGGCACCGTGGTGCGGGGGCGTTGCGGGCGGGTGCTCAGCGCCCGCAGCCCGTTGCGGTGCAGCCAGGTGCGCAGGGCGTAGCGGCCCACGGCGTGGCCTTCGGCGCGTAATTCCGCCCGCAATCGGCGGGTGCCATAGCGGCGGGCGTGGCGCGTAAAGACGGCCTGCGCTGCGGGCTGCCACGGCGCAACGAGTGGGGTCGGGCGCTGCCGCCACTGGTAGTAGCCGGCCGAGCTGACCGCCAACAGGCGGCAAAGCACCTGCACGGGCCACGGCTCGGTGCAGGCCGCGATGAAGGCGTAGCGGCTCATCACTGAGGGGGCTGGGAGAAGCTGGTTACGACTTTTTTTAAAATATCGCGCTCCATTTCCACGCGTTTGAGCGCGGCGCGCAACTGCTGAATTTCGTCGCGCTCCGCGCTGCTAGGTACGGCCGCTTCTAGGGCCTGGTGTGCCAGCGCCCCAGTAGCGCGGGCAAGATGCCCTGGGCGCGGGCCACGTCGCTTTGCCGGGCACCGGCGGCCACTTGGCGCATGCACTCCGCCTTAAAGGCCGGCGTATATTTCTTGCGGGTGGCGGGCAAGCCGCCAGGATTCAGTTTCTCGGTCATGGGCAGTGAAAGTTAAGACTTCGCACCGTCCGTTTTACCTAGACCACCTCAGTTGAACATTAGTACTTTGTGCGGTGCTCAGCCTCGCTTCAACTACTGCTCAATCTCGGATAGTGGTTTAAGCTAGGGTAATAAGGCGACAGCCTTTGGTTATGTTTGGGGCTGCTTAGGTGGAAACATATGTTGTTTTTCGACGATTTACCAAATGAAAGTTGCCACTACCACAGTTGCTAGGCCACCATCGCCCAATCTCGTTCAAAGACGCGGGCGGGGGCAAGCCGCGCATCTTGCACACATCAATCTGCGAAGTGCTTCAAAACGACTAGATATATGCTAATTATTGGTTCCAAGGGGCATGCCGTAGAAATATTTCAATGCCTGAGTAGTTATGAGCGAGAGCAAACGGTATTTTTTGACAATATTACTCCTGACCAGTCGGCTGATTTATTTGGTACATACCCGGTTTTGCGCACACTTGCTGATGCGCGGGCATATTTAGCCAACATTGATTCTCGTTTTATATTAGGATTGGGTGGCCCTGGCTTGCGTCGGCGCCTGGCCAAAGAGTTCCGGGAATGTGGCGGGCAGCTTACTTCCGTGATTGCTCCAACGGCAGTTCTGGGTCCCTTTGCAACATTGGGACCCGGCCTCAATATTATGCAGCATACGCTGGTGTCCCCAACGGCTACGCTTGGAGAAGGGGTGTTACTTAATGCCGGCGCGGCAGTGCATCATGATTCCATCGTGGGCGAATACTGCGAAATATCGCCTGGTGCGCGTATTTTGGGCCATTGCAGGTTGGGCCAGAATTGCTGGGTGGGGGCAGCGGCGGTAATTTTACCTAGCGTTACGGTGGGTCAGGATGCCGTTATTGGCGCGGGAGCAATCGTAACACGGTCGGTCGAAGCCGGAACTACTGTCGTTGGCATACCCGCGCGGCTTATGAGCTAAATATCTGCTAAATTATCGCCTGTATAACAGCATATTCTATGAGTGAGCGACGGCCAATGGTTAGCGTTTGTTGTATTACCTACAATCACGAGCAGTTCCTGGTCCAGACTATAGAGTCGGTGCTGATGCAACAGACGGGTTTTAGCGTTGAAATGGTAATCGGAGAAGATTGCTCAACCGATGACACGCGGCGTATTGCGCAGGAGTACGCGAAGCAATACCCGGGACGCGTCCGCGTCATCACACAAGACTCAAACCTGGGAATCATGCCGAACCTGATGGCGACCATGGCTGCTTGCCAAGGTGAGTACATTGCGTTTCTGGAGGGCGATGACTATTGGACCGATTGCAACAAGCTGCAAATCCAAGTAGATGCCCTTCAGGCTAATAAGGACTGCGCGCTTTGCTTTCACGACGCTGAAATATTCTTCAATGCTAAGCCAGAACAACCCGTGCTGCTATTCAGCCGGCAAGTGGCGGCTCATGCGCTGCCGGCAAATGCGGATCAAAGTGTTACAATGCGATTTACGCAGCTCGATTTGGCTCGGGCCGGCTGGATAATTCCATCGGCTTCTATGCTGTTTCGGGCCAGTAGCCTACCGCAGCCGTTACCGGCCTGGTTTGCGGGGGTGTATAGTGGCGATTATACGCTGCACTTGCTCAGTACCCGTTGGGGGCCAGCGCTATACTTGCCGCGCCTGATGTCACGCTATCGAATGCACGACCAGAGCGTGAGCAGCACTATGGTGCAGTCAGTGTATCACTTTGAGCGCCGCATTTACGAAGCGCGCATGTTTCAGCAGCACGTCTTCGACCCCCGTAACCAACGGTACGCGGATATTTACTTGGCCAACCAGTACAGCGGCTATGCCAGGTACCTGCGCGGGCAAGGGCAACGGGGGAAGGCGCTGGAGTACTTTGCCAAAGCGCTTTTTCTCAGTTGGCACCGGTTGCCTTTATACTTCGAGCGACGACTAATCACCTTGCGGTTTCTTCTCATTATACGTAAGGTATCGTGACTGATTAATTTTTTAATCCCGAAAACTGATTAATTGCCCGTTCACAGTGCGCGGCACCTTTACGCTCAAGCATATGTTTCAAATTATTCATTCGTCAGAGATAATGTTAAGCGTTATGGTTATTGCGTATAATCATGAGCGTTACATTCGGGCGGCGCTGGATAGCATTATCGCGCAGAAAGCGACCTTCTCAACGGAGGTAGTAATAGGAGAGGACTGCTCGACAGATGGCACCCGAGCAATTTTGTTGGAGTATCGGGCCCGCTACCCTCGCTTGATACGGTTGCTATTGCACGAACACAATCTGGGCGTATCGCATAACTGGGAAGCAACCACGCAGGCTTGTCGGGGCAAATATATTGCTTTGCTGGAGGGTGACGACTACTGGACCAGCCCACATAAATTGCAGAGGCAGGTTGATTTTCTGGAAGCGCGCCCGGATTTTAGCATGTGTTTCCACCGCACGCGCGTGGAGTACGAAATGGTTTCACGGGCGCGAACCAGATTGCTTGTAACCAGCCATACCAAAACCGAGCTCACGCTGGATGATGTGACTAGAGAATGGTCGATAGCTACCGCATCGGTGGTGTTGCGCCGTAGTCTTATGCCGAAGCTTCCGGGTTGGGTTCACGAATCCGTGGTGGTAGACTTGCCGGTATTCGCTCTGCTGGCTAGCCGTGGCCGAGTAGGCTACTTGCCCGAAGAGATGGCGGTGTACCGCATTAATGCGGGTGGTGTGACCAATACCAATAAGCAGGAAGGGTTCCTACTGGGTTTGGCGCATATGCACAAATGTTTGGACCAGGAACTCGGCTTCTCGTTCCACCGTAATCTTACCCTTAAAATAGCGAACAACTACGCCAGCCTAGCGGGCCTCATGAACAACGAGGGCCGCTACAACGCAACTAGACGTTACCTATGGCAGGCTTGGCGTCTGCGGATTGGGTTAGGCGCAGGGCCTACTAAAGAAGAAATAAAATTCTTAGCAATAAGCTTATTTCCTTTAGTGCTGCTAAGGAAAGTGCAATTAGAAATAAATAAGCTGCGCATCAAAACTTTAGATAAGTGGCGCTTTCCGGAACAGGCAATTCAGCCGGGAGATTTTATTATCCAGCGCACAGAGTATCCCTTCCGCGCGTATGCAGTGGCAACGGAACACCTAGCCCCCCGGTTGCGGCGGCAGTTTGAGGACAACCAGAATTGGACGCAGGACGAGTACCTGCTTATTTATGAGCAGCCCTGTATCATCGAGCCGCGCTATGGTTGGGCCCTGTCGTCTGAAAACAAGCTGATTTATCCTTCGCTGGGCTTCAGCCGGGTGCCGTACTTACCCAAGCCAGCGGGCAAGGCAAAGGACCTGCGCGAGGTGCCTTTGGAAGAGTATCCGGTGCTGGTGTCGTTGCGCGATACGGGGGAGGATAACTACTATCACTTCTATAACGACGTGCTGGCCAAACTTTTCTTTCTCGAAGAAAAGCTGGGACTGTCGCCTGCCGTGCCGTTGTTGATTAGCAGGCGGCTATACGAGCGGCCATACTTTCAGTATTTTCTGGCGCATCCTTACCTGCAAGGTCGCCAGTGGGTGGTGCAGGACGAACAGTACATCCGCAGCCACCGCACTTACTTCTGCAAGCCGCTAACTCACACGCCGCAGTATTACCGTCGCATTCTGGGAATGGTGCGGCCCGAGGACCGGACGGTTGCCGATGCGCGTGAGCGGCGTTTGTTCATCACCCGCGGCCCCAAACGGCTGCGCTATGTTGAAAACAATGCGGAGATAGCCAACATCTGCCAGCAGATGGATTTTGAAGTACTGGATTTTGATGAATTAACTTTGTCCGAGCAAATCCGGGTAATGGGGCAGGCCCGCTACGTAGTGGGCATTCACGGGGCGGGCTTGGTGAACATTCTTTTTCGAAACGGCTGCCCAATGGGATTATTAGAAATTTATCCGCCCGCGGCTTATTTCCCTTTTCATTATATCATACTAGCCAATCAACTGGGTTATAAATATGATGGTCTGATTGGCCTTGTTGGCTCGCAGCCGTTTTCGGGCGGTTTTCGTGTGGACCCGGCCGAGTTCCGCCAGCATCTGGCGGCGCTGCTGCAACCTTAATTCCATATTCAGAATTAAATGACCGGTGACGGAGAGTCGGCCGTTTTGCTGTTCAGTGCATGGCTTGCTGAATGCTTACGAACTCCTGCTCTGAACTGCTGCTATCCTTCGATGACTATGACCTTTTCGACTAAAATTTTGTTGCTGATTCCTAACCTAGGCTTTGGCGGCGCGCAACGTGTTTTCCACGACCACAGTGTGGAGCTGGCCAACAATTACGACGTTACCGAGGTAGTATTTAATGCCGATGGGGGCGACCTGTACCCGAGTGGCAACCCAGTGGTGAGCCTGAAAGTGAGCGGTGGGGGCGGGGCACTAGCCAAGCTGCAGAACTTCCGGCGGCGCATCAGCGGGCTGCGGCAACTGCGCGAGCGCCTGCAGCCGCTAGTCGTTATCAGCCACCTCGAAGGAGCCGACTACGTGAACCTGCTCAGCGGCGGGCCGGGCAAAACCATCCTCTGCGTGCACGGCTCGAAGCTGCACGATGCCAATATCCGCGGTCCCCTCGGCTGGCTGCGCAAGAAGGTGCTTATACCCCGGCTCTACAATCGCGCGGACCGCATTGTGACGGTCAGCCGCGATATTATGCCAGAGCTGATAGAAGGATTTGGGGTGAAGCGCGAAAAGCTGCTGACCATCAATAACTTTTTCGAAGTGGCCCAAATTGAGGCCAAAAGCCAGGAGCCGCTTTCGGCGGCCGAGGCGGCGGTGTACGCCGCCGCGCCAGTACTGGTAACGTCGGGCCGCCTGACGCTACAGAAGAACCAGGCACCGCTGCTCGATATTTTTGCGGCGGTAATACGCCAACAGCCCGCCAAGCTGGTGTTTGTGGGCGACGGCGAGTTGCGCGACTCGCTGCTGAGCCACGCCCGCACCTTGGGCCTGCGGGTGTTTGCGGCCTGGGAAGAAGCGCCGCTTACACCCGAATACGACGTGTATTTTCTGGGACTGCAGCAAAATCCATTTAAATACCTACGGCCAGCCACGGCCTTCGTGTTTCCGTCGGCCTGGGAAGGTTTCCCGATGGCCCTGGGTGAGGCCATGGTCTGCGGCCTGCCCGTACTGAGCACCGACTGCCCCACTGGTCCCCGCGAAATGCTGGCTCCCGCCACGGCTACGCCGACTACTGCCATTCGTCGCTCCGAAACCGGCGCGTACGGCATACTGCTGCCCATGCTCAACCAGCCCGCCACGTTGGCCCGCGACCAGGCAGAGTGGACGGCTGCCCTGACGGCGCTGCTGGCCGACGCGCCCGAGCGGGCCCGCCTGGGCCAATTGGCGGCCCGGCGCATGCAGGATTTTACCCGGGAGCGCATTTTTGGGCAATGGGTAGAGCTGATTGAGCAGGTAGGCCATGAATAAGTTACCCACCATTCTGGTCGTCGATAATTCGCGTGCGGTAACCGGCGCGCTCAACGCCCTGCGCCACGCGACTACGCCGTTGCGTGAGCAGTTTGGGTTTGTGTACGTGGTGCCGACGGGCAGCACGGCTCGCCCGGTGCTGGAGGCCGACGGTTACCGCGTACACGAATTGCCATTTGTAGAAATCAGCCGCCGGCCCGCCGACCTGCTGCGCTACGTGCCCATGCTGCTGCTCAACGGTTGGCGGCTGTACCGGCTGGCTCGCCGCGAGGGAGCGGCAGCCGTGCATCTCAACGACTTCTACAACCTTACCGGCTATGTGGCTCGCTGGCTAAGCCTGGGCCGGCTGCCGGTGCTCACGCACGTACGATTTCTGCCGCAGGCGCTGCCGCAGGTGTTTGCCCGGCCGTGGCGCTGGCTGGCTGAGCACCTGGCCCAGCGCGTGCTGTGCGTGTCGGATGCCGTGCGGGCCTATTTTGCGCCCGGCCACATACGGGTGCAAACTGTGTATGACCCGCTGCCCGCGCGCGGCGAAAACCAGCCGGCCCACGTGGTTGCTACGGTCGCTGGGGCACCAGTGCGACTGCTGTACCTCAGTAATTATATTCGGGGCAAGGGCCAGAATTTTGCGGTGGAGGCTTTTCGGCTGGCATATGCCCGGTGCCCCCGCCTGCGGCTGCACTTTGTGGGCGGTGATATGGGCCTAGCCAAAAACCAGGAGTTTCGTCAGGAGCTGGAAACGGCGATTCGCCAGGCGAACCTGGCTGAGATGGTGACGTTTGCCGGCTTCGCGAGCGACACCGAAGCGCTGATGAAAGCGCACGACGTGGTGCTCAACTTCTCGGAAGCCGAGTCGTTCTCCCTCACCTGTCTGGATGCGCTGTACTACGGCGTCCCGCTGATTGCCTCGGATTGCGGCGGTCCGGCCGAGCTGTTCGAAGCCAACGTGTCGGGGCTATTGGTGCCCAATCGCGATGTGGCGGCCATGGCGGCGGCCATGGTGCAGTTGGCCGAAAATGCCGGGCAGCGACAAGCTTTCTCGCAGGCCAGCCGTGTGTTTGTGCGGCAGAAATTTGCACCGGCCCACACCTATCAGCGTCTGGCGGAATACTATCGGGCCGTGATTGCGGAACGATAAGCCGACCTGCACCCGGAAAAAATGGCCTGCCATCGGCTTCATTGCTATTGCGTGAGCTGCGTAGCTTCACGCTTCTGATACCTGATTGTTCAATGCCCTCATCTGCTCCCCGCTTTTCTATCGTCAGCCCGGTGTATCAGGCCGAAAACCTGGTCGATGAACTGGTGCAGCGCCTGCATGGGGCAATGGCGGAGCTCTCGGCGGAATACGAAATCGTCCTAGTCGACGACCGCAGCACCGATTGTTCCTGGGAGCGGATTCAGGCCCAGTCTCGCCGCGATGACCGGGTGCGGGGCCTACGCCTGAGCCGAAATTTTGGTCAGCACCGCGCCATTACGGCTGGGCTCGACCATTGCCGGGGCGAATGGGTGGTGGTGCTGGACTGCGACCTGCAGGACCGCCCCGAGGAAATTCCGGCCCTGTTCGCCGCCGCGCAAACCGGCTACGACCTCGTGCTGGCCCGGCGCACGGTACGGCGCGACTCCTGGCACCAGAAATTGCTCTCGCGACTGTTCTACCGGGTGCTGTCGTACCTCACCGAAGTGCCGCAGAGCTCGGAAGTGGCCAACTTTGGCATCTATCACCGCAAGGTTATTCAGGCGGTGCTGCTGATGCGCGAGAGCATCCGCTATTTCCCCACCATGGTGCGTTGGGTGGGTTTCCGGACGGGGTACCTGGAGGTGGTACACGCCAGCCGCCCCGCCGGCACCAGTGCCTACAGTTTATCCCGTCGCCTGCAGCTGGGCCTGGATATCCTGTTGGCGAACTCTGACAAGCCCCTGCGCCTCACCGTGAAGTGGGGCCTGCTGCTGGCCGGCGGAGCCTTCTTGTTTGTGCCGGTTACGCTGCTGCGCTACTGGCTGGGCCAGATTACGCAGCCCGGCTACACCAGCCTGATTATCTCCATCAGCTTTTTTGCGGGCCTGCTGCTGGCCGTGACGGGCATGGTGGGGCTGTACATCGGCAAAACTTTCGAGCAGGTAAAAAACCGTCCCCTGTACTTAATCGACGAAGGGTCGGAGCCGTCGGCAATCAAGCCATGAGCCTGCCCGAACTACAGCTGCTAGCTTGGGACAGCGAGTTTCTGGGCTTCGTGGTGGCGCGGGCCGTGGTGCCGCCACAGGGTGCGGCCGCTCTAAGTGCGCTGGTTGCGCAGGCACGGGGCCAGGGCGTGCGCCTGTTGTATCTGATAATTGACCCCGCCGCCGACGAAGCCGCTGCCAATGCCCGCGCTACAGGAGCTTGGCTGGCCGACCGGAAAGTGACCTTTAGCCGGCCCATCGGTCCGGAGCCGGGCCGACTTGCCGACCCCGGGCCGGTAATACCCCTCAGTACCTTTAGCCCGGAGCTGGAGGCACTGGCCTGGCAAAGTGGCGAATACTCGCGCTTTCGCCGCGACCCGGCATTTGCGCCCGGCGTGTTCGAGCGGCTGTATAGCCAGTGGCTGCGCGCCTCCCTGCGCGGCGAGCTGGCGCGGGCCGTGCTGGCCTGGCCTGGTCCCGACGGTAAGCCTACTGGTCTGCTCACGCTGCAGTCGCATGGCCCGCAAGCCAGTATCGGGTTGCTGGCCGTGCAGGCCGGCCAGCGGAGCCAGGGGCAGGGCCGCGCCCTGGTAGCAGCAGCCTCACGCACGGCACAGGCGTGGGGCTACCAGCAGTTGCGCGTCGTCACCCAGCTCGATAATATTCCGGCTTGCCGTTTCTATACCAGTGTTGGTTTCGTCATCGAGCACCAGGAAAACGTGTATCATCTCTGGCTCTAAGCGGAGCGTTGGTGGGGCTTGTGTACCATGCCCGTACCTTTGTGGACTCTGCAGCTGCGCATGTCCGTTTCAATTCCTTTTAATAAGCCGTATTTCTCCGGGGCCGAAACCCGCTACATCGAGCAGGCGGTGCGCTCCGGGAAAATATCGGGCGATGGCATGTTTACGAAGCGGGTACACGCGTTTTTCGAGCAGGAGCTGGGGTTTCGGCAGGCGCTGCTTACTACCTCGTGCACCGATGCGCTGGAAATGGCCGCGTTGCTGCTCGATATTCGGCCCGGCGATGAGGTACTGATGCCTTCGTTTACTTTTGTGAGCGCCGCCAATGCCTTCGTGCTGCGCGGGGCCAAAGTGGTGTTTGTGGATAGCACCGGCCTCAACCCCAACCTCGACGCCGACGCCCTCGCGGGGCTGGTTACGGCGCGTACGCGGGCCATTGTACCGGTGCACTACGCCGGCATTGCCTGCGACATGGATACCGTACTGCAAGTGGCCCAGCTCCACGGCTTGGCCGTAGTGGAAGATGCCGCCCACGCCATCGACAGCTACCACCGGGGGCGGCCGTTGGGCAGCCTGGGCCAGCTGGCCACGTTTTCCTTCCACGAAACCAAAAACATTATTTCGGGCGAAGGGGGCCTGCTGGCCGTGAATGATGCCCGGTTCGGGCTCCGGGCCGAGATTATCCGCGAAAAAGGCACGTCGCGTTCGGCGTTCTTTCGCGGAGAAGTCGACAAGTATGGGTGGGTCGATGTCGGTTCATCGTTTCTGCCCTCCGATATTATCGCCGCCTACCTGTGGGCTCAACTCGAAAACCTGGCCGATATCCAGCGCCAGCGGCTGGCTATCTGGGAGCGGTACCAACAGGCGCTAACTCCGCTGGCGGCGCAGGGAGTTGGCCTGCCGGCCCTGCCCGACTACGCCACCAACAACGCCCACCTCTTCTACCTCGTATGCCGCAGCCTAACCGAGCGCACGGCGCTCATTGCCGAGCTGCGCCAGCGGGGTATCCTGGCGGTGTTCCACTATGTTCCGCTGCATGGCAGCGCCTACTACCGGGGGCGGTATGGCGCAGGTCCGGCGCTGCCTTGGGCCGACCACTACGGCGATTGCCTGATGCGACTGCCCCTGTTCTATGAGCTTTCGCTGGCCGACCAGAATCTGATTATTGAGGTCGTACTACAGTTTTACCAGAAATATTCTTCTTGCTAGTGCGTATTCTATTTGTTGTTCCTTATCCGCCCGGCCGGGCACCTTCCCAACGCTTTCGCTTCGAGCAATACCTCGATGCGCTGGTAGCCAACGGGCATCAGTACCGGTTGGCACCCTTCATATCGGTTGCTACCTGGAATATTCTTTACAAGCCCGGTCAAACGGCGGCTAAAGCCTTAGGTATTTTGGGCGGCTTTGCGCGGCGGGTCGGCCTGTTGTTTACGGTGCCGAAATACGATTTTGTGTTTGTGCACCGCGAGGCGGCTCCCATTGGCCCGCCGGTATTCGAATGGCTGATGGCCAAAGTGCTGGGCAAGAAGATTATTTACGATTTCGACGACGCCATATGGCTGGCCAATACGTCGGAGGCTAACAAAATCGCCGCTGGCGTTAAGTGGCACCACAAGGTGGCCGACATTTGTCGCCTGGCCTATAAAAATAGCTGTGGCAACGCCTATTTGGCAGCCTACGCGCGGCAGTTCAACCCGCGCGCCATCGTCAACCCCACCACCATCGACACGGTGCACCTGCATAACCAAGTACGCGACCAGGCTCTGCCTGGCCGCCTTGTTATTGGCTGGACCGGTACCCACTCCACGCTGAAATACCTCAACCAGGTAGTGCCCGTGCTGGCCAAGCTGGAGAATGAGGGGCTGGAGTTCGAGTTCCGGGTGATTTCCAACCAGCCACCGGCGCTGCCCTTGCGCTCGCTGGTATATCTACCCTGGCGCAAAGACACCGAAATTGCCGACTTGCTGGGCTTCCACGTGGGCCTCATGCCGTTGGAAGACGACCCCTGGGCTAATGGCAAGTGCGCCTTCAAAGCCCTGCAATACATGGCATTGGGAGTGCCCGCGCTGGTATCGCCAGTCGGTATGAATACCGAAGTGGTGCAATCAGGCGTGAATGGCTTCGTGTGCGCTACCCCCGCCGAGTGGGAGGCCAGTCTGCGTCTGCTGCTGGCCGATGCCAGCCTACGCCAGCATTTGGGCGTAGCTGCCCGCGCAACCATCGAGCAACGTTATTCGGTGCTGTCCAACACGGCCAATTTCCTGCAATTATTCTCGTAGCGGGCGCGAAGGCGTGCGTCAGACCCGGGCTAGTTGGGGAGGCGCGCCAGCCGGCTGTTGGGCCCGTCGGGGGTAGGCCATTGTCAGGCTTTGCATAATATACAAGCCGCTGAGATAGAAGGGCATGAGTGGAATCTTGTAACGCACTAAGGTGCCAAAGTTGCCGCTTGAAATACCCACTGAAATAGCGAATACCAAGCTGAATACGAAGCAAAGGGTTAAAACCGGCGTACTACTTATAAGGGCCAGAGTTTTGAGAACCCCTACTCGCCATAAAATGCGCAGGGTCAGCACCAAAAAGTATGTGGCCTCGAGTGCCGACAAGGCCATAGTGGGGTTGCGCGCTTCCCATAAAAACGGCCGAAACAAGGCTACTACAAGTGCCTGAGGAGCCAGCTTGGCCATGCCCGAGAGGGTGCCATCCTGCTCGCCGATGTTGTAGCCCGACCCCTGCTCAGTCTTACTGACGCCCTGTAGATATTCAGCCGTTAGCTTACTCTGCGCGCCGATTTTCTCAATATCGAAGCGGGCATCAGCTGCCGAAATCTGCACGAAGGCGTAGCCAGCAACCAGCAGGCCCACACTCAAAAACAGCGGTTTGGCAACAAGTCGCAGCGCCTTGCTGCGAATGCCGCGCGTGCTTTCGTTGAACACCCACAGTAGAGCCGGGGGCATAAAAGCCAACAGAATATAGGTCTTCATCGCAAAAATGACCCCTACCGCCCCTGCACCTAGTATGGCGCAACGCAGGATATTCTTACGTTCAATCGCCCCCCGGTAAAAGGCATAGAACAACCACCCCAGCGCGCCCAGACACAGCGAATCTTTAAGCAGGCCGGAGCCCCAAAAGAAAACCGATGGCAGGAAAAAAACGGCAATAGCCAGTTCCTTAAACGTTTGAGGCCGGATTTTAGCAAACGTCATGTACATGGCCCACATTCCCGTAAATGTGACGGCGGCAAACAGCACGGCAATTACGGTGTAGGTGTTGAAGCTCAACAGCGCAAAAACGGCAGCTACCCGAATCACAAAGTACTCGTTGCTCCCGTGGCCGAACCAATTCAGCTGGTCCGTATACCTGCTGATGGCTGGCGTTACATCACCCGAGGTCGTGACCAACTCCCAGCCAGCAGCAAAGGAATCGCCGAAGGCATGATACACAATACCAGCCTGACGGTAATAATTGTTGGTATCGCCAGCATACAAGGTGTGGTAGAGAATACCAAGAGCAATAGCTCCAACTACTTTAACGGTAAGGGCCGGAATAAAATACTTTTTGGTATAGACGTTCGTAACCGATGAACGGATACCATAGGCAATGGCATAGATAATGGCTAAGTAGAAAGGCGTAATAAATAAGTCCTTGAGTTCCATGACCTATTTTGCTTTTCCGTTTTTCTTCAGCCACATGTTCGCTTCCTTATACATCTCCGACTTGCGGGTGGCCTTGTCTATCACGACGCCATAATAGCGCTTGGTGGCATCTACATCCTTTTCTTTAGCCGCGATGCGGGCCAGATTAGCATTGGCAAACAGATAAAAGCCGCCATCCGTTTCGCCCGTACTTTCCGAAAATACGATGCACCGCTGGTAATAGTCCTTGGCCTTGGCCAGGTCCCGGTAGCGATTCTGCATCAGGTAGCCCAGAAAGTAGCTGGCGTAGCGCCCGCTGATGGCTTCATAGCCGGGCATACCTCTATTGATTTTATCGAGGATTTCGCGGCTCACCCGTTCGCAGTCGGCAAATTCGCCTTGGTCGTAGGCCAGCAACGCGTAGAAGCGCTGGAAGAAGCCATTATCGGGATAAGTAGTAGCCAGCTGTTTGGCTACGGGTAATGCTTCTTCCGCATTGTTTTCCTCGTTTTTGAGGATGCGCATGAGAAATACTTTCGCCTCGGTGGCGGTGTAGAAGCCATTGGCGGCCACGCTACGCAACTGCTGAAGCCCTAGTTTCTTGTCACCCTTCGGAAAAAAAAGCAGTACCGGCTTGAGCAGGGTGTAGTTTTCGCCAATCCAAACTGAATAGTAATTGAACAGGGCCTGGCCGAATTGAAATTCCGGACTCAGGCCGTTGGCTTCCTGACTCTTTTTTAAGTAGTTGAGCGAACGACGGGCATCTACGGTCGCCTTCCGCCAGTCGTGGCGCTCGCCGTGCAGGCGAGCCGAAAAACCGTAGGAAGCCGAAAGAAAGAAGCTGGCCTCGTAGTTGGTATTATCAGCATCGAACAGCTTTTGCGCTTTGGTCGAAGCCGTATCGAGGTAGGCAAAAAAAGCTTTGTCGTACTGCTTCGACTGAAAGCTGGAGGGCTGGATTTTCCACCACGTGCTGAGCCCCAGTAAAAAGTAGGGCATCGGGTGGTTGGGGTAACGGCGGCGCAACGAGCGAAACTGCTTCTCGGCTTTGTCGAACTTGAAATTGTAAATATTATAGACAGCCCCGTCCAGCTCCAGCTGAATATCCTTGTCGAGCAGCAGCCAGCCTTTCGTGTCTACCGCCGAGGGCATCACGCCCACCGAGTCGAGGGCAACGGTACGCATCGGTGGCACGGCACGGATGGTATCAGGCGTTTGGGCTCGGCCCGACAGCGGCAGCAACAGCAGCCCGAGGCAGAAACAAAGCAGCGAACGCAGCATAAATGGGGTATAGAGGGCAGGGCCGGCGTTCCGCAGAAGTGCCGAAAGGAAAATGGGACAGCTAAAGTACGGACTTTGGCCTAGCTTTGGACGTTTTCCCTGCGTCGTATGCATCTTCTGTCCACCCTTTGCCGCATCGCGGCCCCCGCCGGCAACGAAGCGCCGCTCACAAAATTCGTCCTCGACTATGTGCGCCAGCACCAGGCTTCGTGGCAGCATCAGCCCCGCGTGATTGCGCACGAAAACCTGCAGGATTGCCTTTTTCTGGTGTTTGGCGAGCCCCGCACGGCCGTTTTCGCGCACCTCGATAGCATCGGTTTCACCGTACGCTACGGCCGGCAGCTGGTTCGCATCGGCGGGCCGCAGGCAGAGGCTGGATATCGCTTGGTAGGTAGAGATTCGCAAGGAGAGATAGATTGTACTTTAACGGTTGACGAAGAAACCGGCGAACTGGGCTATGCGTTCCCGCGCGAAATCGACCGGGGCACCGAACTAACCTTCTACTGTGATTTCCGCGAAACCGAAACTACGGTGCAAAGCTGTTACCTCGACAACCGGCTTGGTGTGTGGAACGCGTTGCGCCTGTGCGAAACCCTCGAACACGGCATCATTGCCTTCTCCTGCTGGGAGGAGCATGGCGGCGGCTCGGTAGCGTATCTGGCCAAATACATCTATGAAACCTACGGCGTACATCAGGCCCTCATCTCCGATATTACCTGGGTTACGGAGGGCGTGCACGCCGGCCAGGGCTGCGCCATCTCGCTACGCGACTCGCTCATTCCGCGCCGCGCCTACGTCGACCGCATTCGGGCTATCGCCGCTACTTCAGGTATTGCGCACCAACTGGAAGTAGAGGGCAGCGGCGGCTCCGATGCTAAAGAATTACAACATGCTGCCGCGCCCTGGGACTGGTGCTTTGTGGGAGCTCCCGAAGACCATGTGCACTCGCCCGATGAGTTGGTTGACAAGCGCGATATCGACAGCATGCTGGCCCTGTATCAGGTGTTGATGCGCGAACTCTAGGGCTGGGTGCGCCTCGTGGGCTTGTTACCCATTGCTGGCTCCCGGGGCTGGTTACGGAACCGGCGGTTGCTCCGGGGGAAAGGGGAGGGAAATGAGGGTCAAAATCCCTGATTATGGGTAGCCGGAGGAAGGAAACTTGGATTCGCTTCAATTTCCGCTATTTTGCGACCCGAATACTGCCTAACTCACTTTTCCCCACCCACTCACCTTTTATGACGAACTACCTCTACGCAGTGCCTGCGCTGGGCATTTTTGCGCTCCTTTACACGTGGCTACGCGCCGGTTGGGTATCCCGGCAGGACGCCGGCGACGCCCGCATGACGACCATTGCCGGCTACATCGCCGACGGGGCCATTGCCTTCCTCAAAGCCGAATACAAGGTGTTGGCCCTGTTTGGCCTCATCGCCGGGGCTTTCCTTTTCTACCTGGGCAGCACCAGCGGCAACTCCAGCCCGGTCATCGTCATTGCCTTCCTCATTGGCGCGATTTTCTCGGCCCTGGCTGGCTTCATTGGAATGAAGATTGCCACCAAGGCCAACGTGCGCACCGCGCAGGCCGCCAAAACCAGCCTCAGCACGGCGCTCAACGTGTCGTTTTCGGGCGGTTCGGTGATGGGCATGGGCGTAGCCGGTTTGGCCGTGCTCGGCTTGGGTTCGCTGTTCATTATCTTCTATAAAATGTTCGTGCCCAGCGGCCTCGCCAACGGGCTGGAGATGGAAAAGGCCCTCGAAGTCCTCACCGGCTTCTCGCTCGGGGCCGAAAGCATTGCGCTGTTTGCCCGCGTGGGTGGCGGCATCTACACCAAGGCGGCCGACGTGGGGGCCGACCTCGTGGGCAAAGTCGAAGCCGGCATTCCCGAAGACGACCCCCGCAACCCTGCCACCATTGCCGACAACGTGGGCGACAACGTGGGCGATGTGGCGGGCATGGGGGCCGACCTATTCGGCTCCTACGTAGCCACCATCCTGGCCACCATGGTGCTGGGGAAGGAAATGATGACGCAGGGCTCGGACCGGATGATTGATAATTTCGGTGGCCTTTCGCCCATCTTTCTGCCGATGGCCATTGCGGGCATGGGCATCATCGCCTCGCTCATCGGTATTCTGTGCGTGCGGGTGAAGGAGGGCGGCAACGTGCAGGGCGCTCTCAATACCGGCAACTACATCTCGGTGGCCGTATCAGCGGCCGGAGCCTACGGCTTGATTATGTGGATTCTGCCGAGCGGGGCCTTCACCATTCGGGGCATCAGCTTCGATGCCATGCACGTTTTCTACGCCGTGCTGGTCGGCCTTGTAGTGGGCACCCTGATGAGCATCATTACCGAGTATTACACGGCCATGGGCAAGCGCCCGGTTAATAGCATTATTCAGCAAAGCAGCACGGGCCACGCCACTACCGTCATCGGTGGGCTAGCCGTGGGCATGGAATCAACGGTACTGCCCATTTTGGTGCTGGCCGCGGGTATTGTGCTGAGCTACGAAGCAGCCGGCCTCTACGGCGTGGCCATTGCCGCCGCCGGTATGATGGCCACCACCGCCATGCAGCTGGCCATCGACGCCTTCGGCCCCATTGCCGATAACGCCGGCGGCATCGCCGAAATGTGTGAGCTGCCCAAGGAAGTGCGCGAGCGCACCGATATTCTGGATGCCGTGGGCAACACCACTGCCGCCACCGGTAAGGGTTTCGCCATTGCCTCGGCCGCGCTCACGTCGCTCGCGTTGTTCGCCGCCTTCATGGGTACGGCCAACATCACGTCCATCGATATCAGCAAAGCCCCGGTGCTGGCGGGCGTGTTCATCGGGGCCATGATTCCGTTCATCTTTTCCTCGCTGGCCATTGCGGCCGTAGGCCGGGCCGCCATGGCCATGGTGCAGGAAGTGCGCCGCCAGTTCCGCGAAATTCCGGGTATTATGGAAGGCACTGGCCGGCCCGAGTATGAAAAATGCGTGGCCATCTCGACCCAGGCGGCTATCCGGGAGATGATTTTGCCCGGGGCGATTGCCTTGCTCACGCCCATTATCGTGGGTTTTGGCTGCCGGGGCCTGTTCTCGAACGCCTCCTCGCCCGAGGTACTGGGTGGCCTGCTGGCTGGTGTCACCGTCAGCGGCGTGCTCATGGCCATGTTCCAGAGCAACGCCGGTGGGGCCTGGGATAACGCTAAAAAGTCCTTCGAAAAGGGTGTGATGGTGAACGGCGTGATGCAGTACAAAGGCTCCGACGCCCACAAGGCCTCGGTAACCGGCGACACCGTCGGCGACCCCTTTAAGGACACTTCCGGCCCGAGCATGAACATCCTCATCAAGCTGATGAGCATCGTGTCGCTGGTTATTGCGCCTCACATCGCAGTGAAAGACGGCGAGCGTGGCATGGCCCCGGTGCAGCTCGAAAAGGAGCGGGTTGAAGTAGCTGCCCGCCCCCACGTGCGCTACGCCGTGGAGGAGGTAGCGCCGACGGCCCTGCGCGTGGTATACACGGTGCTGATGAAATAGTCTGAACCGCAGATATAACCGATTAAACGGAATTGAACGGATTCGGACACTGCGATGAATCCGGCAAATCGCCGCATTTGAACAATAAAAAAGGCTGCCTACCGGGCAGCCTTTTTTGTTTCGGCAGCGGGAAATAATGCGGGCGACGAAGGCCGGTAGTGGCCACGAAATCCGGGGAACCCGAAAAATTCGGTTAAATCCGTGATTAGCTTTGCGGCTCCCTCACCCCACCCCACGCCGCATGGGCCACGCCAACGTTACCATCCATAACAAAGAATTTCGGCCATATCTGTCGGCTGCTCAGCTGGATGAGGTCGTAGTGGAACTGGCTGCCCGTTTGAGTGCTGACTACGCCGGCCGTCGGCCGCTGTTTGTGGTGGTGCTCACCGGCGGCTTCATGTTTGCCTCCGATTTGCTGAAGTGCTACCGGGGCGAGTGCGAGGTTGTCTTTATCCGGGTAGCCTCCTACGAGGGCACGGATAGCACCGGCGTGGTGCAGGAAGTGCTGGGCCTGCGCGAAGAAGTGCAGGGCCGCGACATCATCCTTGTCGAAGACATTGTGGATACCGGCACTACCATGCACCACCTGCTGCCTACGCTACTGGGCAAAGGCCCCGCTTCGGTGGAGATTGCCACCCTGTTTTTCAAGCCCGAAAGCCTGCGCCACGAGTTGCCCATCCGCTACGTAGCCAAAGAAATTCCGAATGATTTTGTGGTGGGCTACGGGCTCGACTACGACGGGCTGGGCCGCAACCTGCCCGATGTGTACGTGGCCGTATAGCAACGTTTTTGGTAATGATTGAGTAACTTGCCCAAACCCACTTCACCACCTGCCTCCGCGCAACTCTTCTCGTTCATGTTGAATATCGTGCTGTTCGGCCCCCCCGGTGCCGGCAAAGGAACCCAGAGCCAGAAACTCATTTCCCACTACAACCTCGTGCACCTGAGCACCGGCGACCTGCTGCGCGCCCAGATTGCCGAAGGCACTGAACTGGGCTTGCAGGCCAAAAAGCTGATGGACGAAGGCCTGCTCGTACCCGACGCCGTGGTGATTGGCATGATTGGCAATGCCCTGGAAACCAATCCGCAGGCGGGCGGCTTTATTTTCGACGGCTTTCCGCGCACCGTGGCCCAGGCCGAAAGCCTCGACCGCCTCATGGCCGCGCACAACACCCACATCGGCTGCATGATTGCGCTCGAAGTGCAAGAGGAAGAGTTGGTGACGCGCCTGCTGGAGCGCGGCAAAACCAGCAACCGCCCCGACGACCAGGACGAAACCAAAATCCGCCGCCGCGTGACGGTGTACAACACCGAAACCGCGCAGGTGGCCGGCTACTACGCTGCCCAAAAGAAGTTTCACGCCCTCAACGGCATTGGTGCGATTGACGGTATTTTTGGCCAAATCTGCGGGCTGATTGACCAGAACCAGACTGCCAGGCCCGAAGCCCCCGCCGAGGCGACCAAAGAGGTAAAGGCGTAACTTTACGTTTTTAACACGACTGTCATCTCTTAATACGACTGTCATCCTGAGCACAGCGAAGGACCTTGTCACGTTAGAAAAACCGGCATTAGAACATTTGTTCGGCCGTCAATTCTAACGTGACAAGGTCCTTCGCTGTGCTCAGGATGACCGTTCTTTTACATCAAATACCCAATCTCCGTGGCTTCTAATAACTTCATCGATTACGTCAAACTCATCTGCCGCTCGGGCAAAGGCGGTGCCGGCTCGCACCACTTCTTCCGGGCCAAGGGCCTGCCCAACGGCGGCCCCGATGGCGGCGACGGTGGCCGCGGCGGCCACATCATCCTCGAAGGCAACTCGCAGCTCTGGACGCTGCTGCACCTGCAGTATCAGCGCCACGTATTTGCCAAGGACGGCGATGGCGGGGGCGAAAATCTGCGCAGCGGCGCGCAGGGGGCCGATATCGTGCTGCAAGTGCCCCTTGGCACCGTGGCTCGCGACCCCGACGGCACCCAACTGCTGGAAATCACGGAGCACGGGCAGCGGCTCATCCTCGTGCCCGGCGGGCGCGGCGGCTGGGGCAACGACCACTTCAAGAACTCCATTAACCAGGCCCCCGAGTACGCGCAGCCCGGCGAGCCGGCCATCGAGGCCATTATTATCCTAGAGCTGAAGCTGCTGGCCGACGTGGGCCTCGTGGGCTTCCCCAACGCCGGCAAGAGCACGCTGCTGTCGGTGGTATCGGCCGCCAAGCCCAAGATTGCCGACTATGCTTTCACCACCCTCGTGCCCAACCTGGGTGTGGTGGCCTACCGCGACTACAAGTCGTTCGTAATGGCCGACATTCCCGGCATCATCGAGGGCGCGGCCGAGGGCAAGGGCCTGGGCACCCGCTTCCTGCGCCACATTGAACGCAACTCCATGCTACTCTTCATGATAAGCTGCGACAGCCCCGATATTGACGCTGAATACAAGGTGCTAATCGGTGAGCTGGAGCAGTTTAACCCCGATTTGCTGGATAAGAAGCGCCTGCTGGCCATCACCAAGTCCGACATGATTGACGAGGAGTTGGAGGCCGAAATCCGCCAGACGCTCCCGGCCGAGGTACCCGCCATATTTATTTCCAGCATCACCAATAAGAACATCACGCCGCTGAAGGACATGATTTGGAAGGCGTTGCACGAGTAGTTATAGGTCAATTGTCTAATCCCTCGATTTTGTAAATATTAGGGTTTGAAAAGGCATATCGAACAATAACAGAATCTCCTTTCTGAAGGTCTTTAGTGTTGCGGTAGGAACTGGTTTGAATATCGCCGGATGGACTCCTGAAACTAGCTTTGTACAGTTTCTCTTTTCCATTGTGGCGAGTACGTGATTCCCATGCAGCAATTACAATTCCGGTTGTAGCGATGCCTTCTTTCTTGAGCTGCCGTTGTACTAGAAAGTCAACCCATCTACCCCAAGACATTCCTAATGCAATAGGTAGCGCAATTGCTATAAGTAGGCCAATTCTAGACGGAAATGTTTTGTAGAAAGTATAAGGAATACCAGCAAAAATGAAGGCATAGGCGAGCAGGCCCGCGAAATCCGAACTTATGGTATTCGTTGTTAAGATACCAAAAAGTATAAAGGTTGAAAGTGCCAGTATGCCAGCCCATTTATAATTCATGCCTGTAAATAACGCGGTGAATAATCAATAAGCTACTCGTGCCACTATGTCAGCCGCTGCCCCTTTGGCAAGTGAATTGCGCCCGCAACGTGACTAACCGGCTAACCCCGTGAAAAACCCCTTTCGACGAATATTTCCGCAAATGGCTAACGAAACCAACCTGCCGCAGGACGACAACCTGACCGCCGACCCCAACTACGAAGCTGGCGAAATGGCCGACGGCGAAAGCACCGACCCCAACATGACGGCCACCGGCGCACCGCAGCCCGAAGCCTCCCGCACCGAGACCGAGTTGGCCGAAATCAAGGACAAGTACCTGCGCCTAGCCGCCGAGTTTGAGAACTACAAGCGCCGCACCAGCAAGGAGCGCATCGACCTGTTCAAAACCGCCAACCAGGAGCTAATGGTGGCCTTGCTGCCCGTGCTCGACGATGTTGAGCGCGCCCGCAATGCCACCGCCACCACCGACGATGCCGGGGCCGTGCGCGACGCCATCGAGATTATTCAGAGCAAGCTGAACAAAACCCTGCAGCAAAAGGGTTTGACCGCCATGGAAGCCAAGGGCGGCGAATTCGATGCCGAGCTACACGAGGCCATCACCCAGATTCCCGCGCCCAGCGACGACCTGAAAGGGAAAATCGTGGACGTGGTGGAGCAGGGCTACTATTTGGGCGACAAGGTGATTCGTCACGCCAAAGTAATATTAGGACAGTAGGGGCGGGTTGCACCCGCCCGCCGTCAGAAGGAAACCGTTTTGGCGGCGCGAATAGCACAAGATTGTAGTATCTCTCCATATAATTAAATGATGACCGTTGCGGCGGCGCGAATGGCGGGCGGGTGCAACCCGCCCCTACACAATTAAAACATGGCTACGAAGCGCGATTATTACGAGGTATTAGGCATTGTCAAAACAGCGGAGGGCGACGTCATCAAGTCGGCCTATCGCAAGATGGCCATTAAGTACCACCCCGATAAAAACCCCGACGACCCATCGGCCGAGGACAAGTTCAAGGAAGCCGCCGAGGCCTACGAAGTGCTTAGCAACGCCGACAAGCGGGCCCGCTACGACCGGTATGGCCACCAAGGCATGGGCGGCAACGGCGGCGGGGCCCAGAACATGGAGGATATTTTCTCGCAATTCGGCGATATTTTCGGCGGGGGCGGGGGCTTCGAAGGTTTCTTCGGGGGTGGACGCCAGGGCGGCGGCCGGCGCCAGAAGAAGGGCTCGAACCTGCGCATCAAGCTCAAGCTCGATTTGGAGGAAATTGCCAACGGCGTTGAGAAGAAAATCAAGGTGAAGCGCTACGTAGCCTGCCAGCCGTGCAGCGGCACCGGGGCCAAAAACGGCACCGACATGAAAACCTGCCCCACCTGCCAAGGCCAGGGCCAAACCAAGCGCGTGGTGAACACCATGCTCGGCCAGATGGTGAGCAGCAGCACCTGCCCCACCTGCAACGGCGAGGGCAAAACCATTGTGGCGACCTGCGACGTGTGCAAGGGCGAAGGCCGCCAGCTGCACGAGGAAGTGATTCCCATTAACATCCCGGCTGGGGTGGCCAACGACATGCAACTGAGCATGAATGGCAAGGGCAATTTTCCGGAGCGCGGCGGCGTACCCGGCGACCTGCTCATCCAGATTGAGGAGGAGCCGCACGAGTTCCTAAAGCGCGACGGCAACAACATCATGTTCGAGCAGTACATCTCGTTTGTGGATGCTGCCTTGGGCGCAAGTCTGGAGGTACCCACCATCGAGGGCAAAGTGAAAATCAAGGTGGACCCCGGTACTCAGCCCGGCAAAATCCTGCGTCTGCGCGGCAAAGGCATCAAAGACCTGAACGGCTACGGCCGCGGCGACCAGCTCATCCACCTGAACGTGTGGACGCCCAAAAACGTGAGCAACCAGGAGCGCGAGCTACTGGAGAAGCTGCGCGACTCGGACAACTTCACGCCCCACCCCGGCAAGAACGAGAAGGGCTTTTTTGAGAAAGTGAAGGAGTATTTCGCGTAGCTTCTTGATTAAATAGTTTTGAAAAGCCCCGTCTGGCCGTTGGTCAGGCGGGGCTTTTTTTGGCAGTCATGCTGAACGCAGGGAAGCATTCTGAGCTGGTGAGACGACTCATTTTGCGTTGAACAGGATGCTTCCCTGCGTTCAGCATGACAGACAGTTGTTGTTCTTGCGGAAATTTCCATAGCTCGTTGTAATGCCGTCGCCACTCAGGCGATTCATTCCCCGAAACTTCTACATCGCATGGCCTCCGCCACTCCGTCTGCTGATTTTATTGCCGCGCTGCACGAATACCAGCCGCTGCTGCGCCGCGTGGCCCGCCTGTATTGCCAGGACGCCGACGACCGGCAGGACCTGTTCCAGGAAATGGTGCTGCAGCTGTGGCGGGCGTGGCCGCGCTACGTGCCGCAGCCGGGGGCCAAACTCAGCACCTGGCTGTACCGCATCGCGCTGAACGTGGCCATCTCGAACCTGCGCCAACGCACCCGCCGCCCAGCTCCGGTGGGCCTCGATGCCGAAGCGCTGGCCGTGGCGCAAGCCCCGGAAACCGGCTTCGATGCCGACGACCGCGCCCAGCTCTACCGGGCCATCGGCCGGCTGTCTGATGTGGATAAAGCCTTTGTGCTGCTTTATCTCGAAGACCGGTCCTACGAGGAAATGGCCGATATCCTCGGTATCACCCAAAACAATGTGCGCGTGAAAATGCACCGCGTGCAGGAAAAACTTCGCTCGCTTTTAGTCCCCGCCGCCTAATGGAACTCGATGACCTCCGCCGCCAGTGGCAGCAGCCCGAACCGGTCAGCCCGCCTGCCGTTGACGCGGTACAACTGCGGGGAATGCTGGCCCGCGTCCCCACCAACCTCGTTGCCAAGCTACGGCGCAACACCTGGGTCGAAACGGTGTTCACCGCGCTGGTAGGGGTGGGGGCGCTAGTCTACCTCGTCAGCGGGCCCGAATTGGTTATTTTCAGGCTATACGGAGTAGTATTTGTGTTGCTGGCGCTGCTGCTGCTCTTCCACTATTACCGCCAGTTGAAGCTGTTGGGGCGCATGGGTCGCGCCGAAACCCACGTACGGAAGCATCTGGGGGCGCTTTGCGCCGGATTGCGGCGGCAAATTCAGTTTTACTACCGTCTCACCCTGGCCACGCTGCCCCTGACGACGCTGCTGAACCTTGGCTTCGTGGTGGGGCAGGAGTTGGTGCGGGCTGCCCGGTTCCGATGGGGGTTGGTGGGCCTGGAAGCCGGGTGTGTCCTACTGCTGGTGCTGCCATTGCAATGGGCTGCGGCGCGCGGTACCCGCTGGTACCTCCAGCGGCTCTACGGGCAGCACCTCGACCGCCTTGAAGCCAGCCTACGCGAACTAGCCGAGCCTGAGCCGGCTACAACCGATTGAGCTGGCTCAACCCCATTCATCCGGCTTATTCACCGTTTGGAACCGGGCTGTAGCCGTTTAGCTCCCGGCGTTTGGCGCGGGCGCAGCGGGCTTAATACATTTACTCAGCGGCATTCTTCTACATTTATCCCGCCAATCAACTAACCCTTCTTTCTGTGAAACCAATACTGGAAGCCATTGACGTGCGCAAGGCCTACGCCAACCACGTCGCTCTCGACGGCGTGAGTCTATCCATCCCGGAGGGCAGCATCTTTGGCCTGCTCGGGCCCAACGGCGCGGGCAAAACCTCGCTCATCCGCATCATCACCCAGATTACTGGGGCCGATGAAGGCGAAATCCGCTTCCGGGGCGAGCGGCTCAATCCGAGCCACATCGCCCAGATTGGCTACCTGCCCGAGGAGCGCGGCCTCTACAAAAAGATGAAAGTGGGCGAGCAGCTGCTCTACCTGGCCCGGCTGCGGGGCCTGAGCCGCGAAGATGCTACGGCCCGCATCAAGCAATGGCTGAATCGTTTCGAGATAAAGGAATGGGCCGGCAAAAACGTGGAAGACCTCAGCAAGGGCATGCAGCAGAAAGTGCAGTTTATTGCCACCGTACTGCACGACCCGAAGCTCATTATCCTAGATGAGCCGTTCTCGGGATTCGACCCGATTAACGCTAACCTGATTAAGGACGAGATTCTGGAGCTGCGGAAGCAGGGGGCGACCATCATCTTCTCGACGCACCGCATGGAATCGGTGGAGGAGATGTGCGACAACATTGCCCTCATCAACCGCGCGCGCAAGGTGCTGGACGGGCCCATTGGCGTGATTCGGGACCAGTTCAAGACGAATACCTACGAGGTGGAGGGCCGGGGCAAGCTCATTCTGGCGCACCCCGATTTTGAAGTGATTGAGCAAAAGGAACGCGAAAACGGCCACTTCTACGCCCGCGTGCAGCTGCACGATGGCGTGCGGCCCAACGACCTGCTGCGCTACCTCATCGGGGCGGTGGAGGTGGAAGCCTTCCGGGAGAAAATCCCAAGCATCAACGAGATTTTTATCCGGCGCGTGGGCGAGACCATGCCTGAAACCATCCTGGAAACTGCGAACGCACTTCTTTAATCCGTCGTCATGGCCTCCAAATTCTTCCTCATTGCCCAGCGCGAGTACCTGACCCGCGTTCGCAAAAAGTCTTTCATTATCCTCACCCTGGCCGTACCGCTGCTGCTGGCGGCATTCGGCTTCATCATTGCCAAAGTAGCCAGTTCCGATAACGACACCACCGACGTGGTGGAAGTGCGCGACGACTCAGGCCTGAACGTGGCCGGCCGCCTGGTGAGTACCCCGCGGGTGCGCTTCGTGCCCGCCACCGGCACGCTGGCCGAAGCCAAAAAGGGTTTTCAGAAAGCCAAGCACGATGGCCTGCTGGTACTACCCACCGCCCTCGACGTGGAGAAACCCGTGGGCGTGCAGTTTTTTGGCAAAGGCAACATCAGCCTGAAGAAGCAGCTGGCCGTGGAAACGGCACTTAACAAAGCTTTCTCAGACCTGAAGATGCAGAAATCCGGCCTCACCCAGGACCAGCTCGACCGCCTGCGCTCGAAGGTGGATTTGCAGACCATCAGCCTCGACGAAACTGGCAAGGAGGCCGACAGCAACGCCTTAGCCACCTCGGGTATCGCCTACGCGCTGGCCCTGGCTATCTACTTTTTTATCTTCATCTACGGCGTACAGATAATGCGCGGAGTGGGAGAGGAGAAGTCGAGCCGCATTATGGAAGTGATGCTGTCGTCGGTGAAGCCGTTTGACCTGATGATGGGTAAAATCGTGGGCATTGCGGCCGTGGGTCTCACCCAGTTTCTGCTGTGGGGCGTGCTCTCGTTCGGCGTGAGCTCGGTGGTGCTGCCACTGCTGATGGGCAAGGACAAGCCCAAAACCGAAGTAGCCGCCGCGCCCACGGCGCCGGGAGCTGCCGCGGTGGCGGATGACGAGCCGCGCTCGGCCGCCGCGACGTTCGACAAAGGCATGGACGCGCAAAAGCAGCAGCAGACGGCGATGACCGGCCGTTTCAAGATATTCGAGGTTCTGGGCAACCTGCCCCTGGGTAGCATTATGTTCGGGTTCATCATTTATTTTCTGGGCGGCTACCTGCTTTATGGGGCCTTGTTTGGGGCCGTGGGCGCGGCCGTGGACGACCAGACCGATACCCAGCAGTTCATGTTTCCGATTACGATGCCGCTCATTTTGAGCTATATCGTAGGTGTGTCGGTGATTTTGCGCAATCCCGACGGGCCGGTGGCTTTTTGGATGTCGATGTTCCCGCTCACCTCGCCCATTGCCATGGTGATTCGCCTGCCGTTTGGCGTGCCGATGTGGCAGCTGGCGCTGTCCATCTTCCTGCTCATTCTGGGCTTCTTGGGCGCGGTATGGGTGGCGGCCCGCATCTACCGCGTGGGTATTTTGATGTACGGCAAGAAGGTGACGTACCGCGAGCTGGGCAAGTGGATGTTTTATAAGGGATAACTGCCGTTTGGGAACATTGAACGTCGTGCTGAGCTTGTCGAAGCACGACGTTCTTTATTTAGTAGCGCTTTCCAGCCTTATGCGTTTCCTCCGCCTCGCCACCCTCTTCTGCCTGCTTGGTAGCCTCGCCAGCTTCACGCTGCGCGGCGACCGGCCGGCCTACCGCCTCTTCACCTCCACCGGCCAGCCCGCCGACTACGACCAGATGCTGGCCGAGCTAACTCAGGCCGACGTGGTGTTGTTCGGCGAGCAGCACAACGATGCCCTCGCGCACTGGCTGGAGCTGCAAGTGGCCAAGGACCTGCTGAAGCTGAAGAAGCCCAGCCAATTGGTTATCGGTATGGAGATGTTTGAGCGCGACGTGCAGCCGCTGGTTGCCCAATACGCCGCCGGCACCCTGGCCGATACGGCCTTCGAGCGCCAAGCGCGCCCGTGGCCCAACTACGGCACCGACTACCGCCCGCTGCTGCAGTTTGCCCGCGAAAATCACCTGCCCGTCATCGGTACCAATGCCCCGCGCCCCTTTGCCAGGGTTGTTGCGCAGCGCAGTCTCACTGCCCTCGACAAGCTGCCGGGTGCCGACCGCGCCCTGCTCGCCCCGCTCCCGCTAAAAGTAGATTACGACCTGCCCGGCTACAAAAATATGGCTGCCATGTTCGGCGGTAGCAGCCAGGCCCACGGTGGCGGTGCCCAGAACATTATCCAGGCCCAGGCGCTGAAGGATGCCACCATGGCGCACTTCATCGAAACCAGCCGCCAGCCCGGCCAGACCCTGCTGCACTTCAACGGCAGCTACCATTCCGACCACCACGATGGCATCGTGGCCTGGCTGCGGCAGTCGGCTCCCAAGCTGCGGGTGAAAACAATTAGCGTGGTGACGCAGGAGCAGCTTCAAACCTTGGAGAAGGAGCAGGTGAACGTGGCCGATTACGTGGTGGTGGTGCCGGCCGATGCGGCGAAGACGTATTGAGTACTTATTTCAGTTTAGACTCTGACGCTGTTCGCCACAGCCTAATGAACTGATAGTCAATTACTATAATCATCGCAAAAACAATAGGGTGTGGGAGTTGCCCCGCTCCCTATTGCTTTTGCGCAAACCACTTCGCGAATAGTATGATGGGAATTCCGCTTGTCGCTGAAAAAACGTGTTAAGTAATTTTTGCTGCTGTTACACACTGTGTCGCAGACATCCACCCGCAACGTACTATTTGACGGTAATTCATACGTCGGGCAAACACCTTGGCCGGCTTAGCTAGGCATCGTAGGTGGCACGCGCGTCAAAAGATTTTTCCACCGCGCCGGCTAGCTCTACTGTCAGTGGCAAGTGCACGCTAAAATTGACGCCGCCAAGTGGCACTGAGGTAGCTGGCTCGTGACTTGTTCGCATTTAAGAATTGTGACGCTGGCTGCCAGCGGCCTCATGGCTTTCTAAAAGGGAGGCGTACGGCAGACTGAACCAGCAAAGCCATAACTTGCAGTCCCAAATTTTGAGGCTTTGGCCTAGTAGCAGCGTTCACGTCAATGACCGACACCCCCAAACAAGCCCTGTTCCAGCAAGTGGCCGCGCAGCTTCGGCAGCAGGGCTTCATCGTAGAGCGGCAGGACCCGACGCGCCCCTGGGGTGGCTTTTTTGTGATTAACGAAAATCAGGCCCAGCAGTTTGCCAATGCCTTTTTCAATGGCCTGTCCGTCGACCAGTTGCGCATTACGGGCCGCTTGAGCCCCAAGATTCTGCTTGTTGCCCCGCACCAGCGCCTGAGTTGGCAGTACCACCACCGCCGGGCCGAAATATGGCAGGTGGTGCAGGGCCCGGTGGGTGTAGCCACCAGCGATACCGACGAGCAGGGCGAAGTGAAAAGCTGCCAGGCAGGCGAGCGCATCATTCTGAAACAAGGCGAGCGCCACCGCTTGGTGGGTCTTAAAGAGTGGGGCGTGCTGGCTGAAATATGGCAGCACACCGACGCTGACAACCCTTCGGATGAGGAAGACATTGTGAGGATAGAGGACGATTTCGGCCGCTAAAAGCTATTGGATATCCAACAAAAAACCCGGCTAAACCGGGCATTTTGCGATTGGCGAAAATATCAAAACGTGCGGCTATGCTTCGTCCTCGCCGGGCTTCACCTTTTTCATGGCCTCGGCCAGCGACTGTTGCAGCTTGGCCCCGGAGTCGGCCGGGGCTTGCTCGCTGATGTTGTACTGCTTTTGCAACCGCTCCCATTCCTCGATGGCAATGAAAACGCCGGTGATTTTGCCTTTGTCGTCGGAAAGATATTTGATGTCCATGAGTGGGGAAAGTAACGTGGTTGGATGTTTCTGAAATTAACCAGCGCCGGATTATTCGCCGGGGCGGTAGGTTTTTTCGGCGTGGGCCTTCACGTCTTCAGGGTAGAAGCGTACGGCCTTGAAGCGGCCGTTGCAGTATAAATCGGCCTGGTCGGTGAAATGCGGGCTGCCGGGCCGGCTGCTTTGCCCGCCCGTGACCACGGAGCGCGCCGTAATGCGCGGGCCGAACTCGACCACCGCCACGAAGCTGTTGCCCACGTTGCCATAGCGTTTTTTAGTGCCGGGGTAGGCCCGTGCCCCAAATGCCGCCAGCGAGCCCCAAGCCGACGAGGTGAAGGCCACCGGCTGGCTGGGCTGCTGGTCGTCGTAGGTTTCCTCGATGCGGCCGGTAAGGCGCTGGTAGCGGTTCACTTCGCCCCAGGGCATTTTCCAGGTGCCGAAATCGCGGGTCAGGTCGTCGAGGGTTTCGGCTAGGGTGCCGACTTTTTCCGTTGGTGTAGTATTAGCCAGCGCGAAGCGCACGAAGCTGATGTAGTCGAGCTGCGGCTGGGCTTCGGGCACGCGGGCGCGCGCCTTGGCCAGCAGCCGTTCAGCCCAATAGATGGCCACCGTCTGGGCCACGGAAGCCTGGGCGTAGCCGTGGTCCCAGGTGCGTAATAGCTCAATGGCTTCGGCCACGGCGGGCGCTGACGCTTTTTCGGCTGAGGTAGGCTGGTAGGCGGCCAATAGCGGCGGCAGCAGGTCATCGAAAGCCGTGAGGTGCGGGTCGTCGGCCGCGGCAATCAGCGTATCAAGGCTGACCACGGCTTTGCGGCTGAGCACGCGCACGGCATTCAGGCCGCGGTAGTTTTCGGCGTCGGGCGCTTCGTACTTGGGGTATTTGGTCGGTATTGGGCTGCTGACACCGCTCACGGTGAAGGGCGTGGAGTTGCAGTTCTGGATGAAGCCGCTGGCCGGGTTGTGCACCTGCACCAGCTCGCTGACCGGGTGGAAGCCCTGCCACTCGGTTGCCGGTGTGCTGCCGTCCACCGGCTGGCTCCAGTCGAATTTCGGGTTGCGCCGGGGCATGAAATTGCCGTGCCAGTAGGCGATGCTGCCCTTGGTATCGGCAAAAACAGTGTTGTTCGAGGCGTTGCCGTTCAGCTTCATTACCTGCTGAAAGCTGGCGTAGTCGGTGGCCTTGGTGCGCAAATAGGATTGCTGCAAGGCGGCCAGCGGCGCATTCATCATGCGTACCGCTACCCACTGCCCGGCCGACTTTTGCCCCACAATCGGTCCGTGGTGCGTGCGGTAGATGGTGAAGGTTTTGCGCAGGATTTTATCGCCCGATTTGTAGGGCAGCGACACTTTTTGCGCCGTCACGGCGCGCAGCTTGCCCGCGTATTTATAGAAGAAATTACCACCTTTCTCCTCCACCGTTTCGAGGTACTCGTCCATCGAATCGGCCTGGCTGGATGTATGCATCCAGCCGCAGTGCTCGTTGAAACCCTGGTAGATGAAAAACTGGCCCCAGGTCACGGCTCCGTAGGCATTCAGGCCCTGCTGGCTCACCATCTGCACTTCGGAGCGGAAGTAGAACGAGGTGTGTGGGTTAATCAGGAGCAGCGCGTGGCCGTTGGCGCTTTTGGCGGGCGCGATGGCAAAGCCATTGGAGCCCACCGGCTCGCGGTCGGTACGGCCGAAGTCGGTATCAATCCAGGAACTCGACTTTTTCTGGCCGTAGAAGTCCTTGATGCGGGCCAGCGGCACCACGCTGATGTTGCCGCCAATGCTGCCCTCACTGAACATGAGCGGCATCCAGGGCTGAAAGCGGTGCAACAGGCGCGGCCGCACGGTGGGGTGGGTGGCCAGGTAATAGTTGGTGCCGGCGGCGAAGGCATCGAGCAGCAGCTTCATATCGGCCGGGCACTTTTGATAGATGCCGATGGCCTGCGTGCTGTCCAGAAACAGGCGGGCACGCAGGTCGTGGTACAGTGCAGCCTCGCCGTCGACTTCGGCCAGCCGGCCAATGGCATCGAGGTAGTTGGTCTCGACGCGGTTAAAGTCATCTTCGCACTGGGTGTAGAGCAGGCCGAAAACCGCGTCGGCATCGGTTTTGCCGTAGATGTGCGGCACGCCGTAAGTGTCGCGCGTAATGCTTACCTGCCGGGCCTGCTGCTGCCAGCGCGCCCGCTCGGCGGGGCTAAATTTCTGGGCCTGAACCGAGAGGCCGGTAAAAATCAATAGCAGCGAGAAGAGCAAGCGCATCGGGCGGGAAGTTGGTGGGACAATCAATAAGGGCGAAAGTAAACGAAAAAGCCCCGGCCGGTAGGCCAGGGCTTATGTACAGGGAAACCGCGTCCGTCGTGCAGAGCGCAGCGAAGCGTCGTTACCGCGTAATGCATCAGTCACTACTGTGGGCAAGATGCTTCGCTGCGCTCTGCACGACAACCTTTTAGCTACGCCGAGAACGACGAGCCACAGCCGCAGGTGCTCTTAGCCTGGGGGTTGTTGAAGACGAAGCCGCGGGCGTTGAGGCCGTCCTGAAAGTCAACTTCCATGCCCAGCACGTACATGGCGTGCTTTTTATCCATGATGAGCTTGAGGCCGTCGAGGTCGTAGGTTTCGTCGGCATCCTTGGCTTTGTCGAACCCGAGCAGGTAGCTCATGCCCGAGCAGCCGCCGCCCTGCACGCCAATGCGCAAGCCATAATCGGCCGGGACGTTCTTCTCCTGAATAATGTTTTTCACCTCCACTACGGCGCGGTCGGTGAGGGTAATGGGGGCGAGGGTGGCAACAGCAGCCATAATAGAAAGTCGATTTAGAGAGATGGATAGCAAAGATACGGCGGTATCGAGGCGTAAACAGCGGTTGGGGTGCGGCGGTTCACGGCGTAAGTTTGCGCGGCGTTTATGCAACTAGCCCGTCATGCTGAGCTTACCAAGGCATCACTACCGCAATAGTAAATCCTGACATTGGATTAGCTGCGTGGCAGAGATGCTTCGACTACGCGGACGCCAGATGAGCATGACGTTCTGAAAATCAAAAAAAACAATGGATTCGACTACTTATTTCTACGACCTGCTTAAAATCATCCTGCCCGCCCTCATCGTGGCCGGGGCTATTTACTTCCTGTTTAAAGAGTTTCTGGAGAAGGAGCAGCAGCGCCGCCTAATCGAGCTGCGTCTCGAAAGCGGCAAAACCACGCTGCCGCTGCGCCTGCAGGCCTACGAGCGCATCGTGCTGTTTCTGGAGCGTATTTCGCCGAACAACATCCTCGTGCGTTTGAGCAGTGCCGGCTCCACCGCGCCCGAGTTTCATCGGCTGCTGCAGCAGGAAATCCGGGCCGAGTACGAGCACAACCTTTCGCAACAGCTCTACCTCTCGGCCGATGCCTGGACGCTGGTGAAGGAGGCCAAGGAACATGTGCTCACGATGGTGAATCGCGCCTTTCACGGCATTCAGAACCCCGCCCAGGCGCGCGGCACCGAACTGGCCAAGCGCATTCTGGAAGGGTTGATGCTGGACGGAGCCGAGCCGACCGCGCAGGCGCTGGCCGTGGTGAAGAATGAGGCGGCCGGTCTGTTTTAATTTGAATATATGATGACGCTCTCCGCCCTCGAAGCTGTTGTCAGCGCATTAGGGAAATTAATTGATGCACCGCTTTATATGCTCCCAACTTTTGGGCGCAACGAAGATGCTGCCCGACCTGAAATCCGAGTGGATGAAAAAGGTTACCATTTCGTGATAATTGAGCGCGGGCAACAACTTGAGCATCTTGTTTTTGATAAGCTTGAGGAAATTCTCTTTCAAATTTTGGAAGGAATCACTTTCTCAATGGCCTGCAACTATGAGGTGAGAAATCGCGTGGAAAATCAGGACTTCCGCATTGTGTTATTCACCAAGCAACTTCAGCTACTTAAGCATCTTGATGGCGCTTTTGCGGAAAGACAGCGAGTAAAGTCAGAAGGCTATTTACATGGTGTCCACCTGATATACTGATTGCTTAAGTACTTGTACAGGAGTAAGCGTACTGAATTTGAGACGTCGTACTGAGCTCATCGCAGCATCGCCGTTGCGGAAGTAATTAAGTTTACTACTGCGGGAGAGATGCTTCGACAAGCTCAGCATGACTGCCTTTTTCGCCACGGTCACTTTTTCGTGACTACTTAAACTGCCGCGTTTACGGCGTCGATGGCTTTGCGGTAGCACTCCTCGTACTTCGGAACGATGTTTTCTACCGCAAACTCCTCGGCGCGGGCGCGGGCGGCGGCCTTGAAGCGGGGCAGGTTCTCATCAGCCAGCACGAAGAGGGCATTTTTTACCATGTCGGCTACGTCGCCAATTTCGCTGAGCATGCCCGTCACGCCGTGCACATTCAGCTCGGGAATACCGCCGGCGTTGGTGCTCACCACGGGCACTTCGCAGGCCATGGCTTCGAGGGCGGCGAGGCCGAAGCTTTCGTTTTCCGAGGGCATCAGGAAGAGGTCGCCCACGCTCAGCACTTCCTCCACGGCTTCGAGCTTGCCCAGGAAGCGCAGGTCGCGGTGCACGTCGAGGTCGCGGGCCAGCTTTTCCATGCGGTTGCGGTCGGGGCCATCGCCCACGAGCAGCAGCTTAGCGGGTATCTGCTCCCGCACCCCCACGAAAATGTGAAGCACGTCCTCCACCCGCTTCACGGTGCGGAAGTTGCTGGTGTGGATGAGCAGCTTTTCGCCGTCGGGGGCGATGGCGGCCCGGAAATGACTTTTTTCCTGCTTCTTGAAGCGGTGCAGGTCGATGAAGTTGGGGATGACGGTGATGTCCTTCTCGACGGCGAAATACTGGTAGGTTTCGCGCCGCAAGTCATCCGATACGGACGTCACGCCGTCGCTTTGGTTAATGCTGAAGGTAACCACCGGCTCGAAGCTGGCATCCTTGCCCACGAGGGTAATATCGGTGCCGTGCAGGGTGGTGACGACCGGAATCTGGATGCCGCGTGAGCGCAGTATCTGCTTGGCCATGTAGGCCGCCGAGGCGTGCGGAATGGCGTAGTGCACGTGCAGTATATCGAGCTTTTCGTTCTGCACGATGTCGACCATCTTGCTGGTGAGCGCCAACTCGTAGGGTGGAAACTGGAACAGCGGGTAGGCCGGCACATACACCTCGTGGTAGAAGAGGTTCTCGTTGAAGAAGTCGAGCCGCACCGGCTGGCTGTAGGTGATGAAGTGCACGCGGTGGCCGCGCTGAGCCAGGGCCTTGCCCAGCTCGGTAGCCACTACGCCGGAGCCGCCGAAGGTGGGATAACAGACAATACCGATGTTCATAGGGAAGCTAACGCGAAAATGAGCGGCGCGTTCTGCCTAACCGGAATCGGGCCGGGAAGTTGGCAAAGCGCACGTCTGCGCAAAGACGCGGAACCGGGCCCGATGTTGTTTAATTTCTCCCATGCGGCGGCTGGTTCTGGGCAAAAAATAAGTTCGGGGAGCGGCTTCTACCAACTAATCAAAAGAGTACGCGACTTTTCTACAGCTCGAAAAAATACGTAGCCATGAACTGCGCTACGCGGTTGTAGGCCGCGTCGGCGTCGAAATCGTGGTAAGGAAATTCGGCAATTAGCCCATCGTAAGGTACCCTGTGCAGATTGCGCAGGCCCAGGCCGTAGCCGAACTGCACCTGCACGGGGCCTTGCCGATAGCCAACGCCGAAGTTGACGCCGGCATCCAGGCGCGGGTTGTGCGTGTCGGACCCGTAGCGGACTTTCTCGTTGAAATCGTAGGGGGCGTACTTGGCAACTGGGGAAGTAAAGTAGCTAGTGCCTTGCCGCCGGCCCCCCAGGCCCAGCGCCACGTATGGCCCGGCAAAAAGCTGGACGCTGCGCACCGTATAGACGAGGTTCAGGGGAAGCTCCAGCCAGTGGTAACGGTTGGTGCTGCGCGCGGAAGTGCCGCTAGTGCCCGCTACCCCGCCAAAGGTAGAAGTCGTGTTGAATTGTTCTCCCTTCTGCGAAAATAACAAGGCCGGCTGCAGGGCAAATTTCTTCCACGCGATGTCCAGCACAGCCCCCGCCTGCCAGGTGTAAAGGGCCGATTTATCGGCCGAATAGCTGAAATCATAGAAACCAGTACCCGTGCTGGCGGCGTCCAGCGTGGTAGTTGCCCGGTGCAAACCGCCGCGCACGCCTAGCCGGAACGTAGGTTGGGCCTGCGCGGCGGCCGCGCTCAATGAAACAACCAGAAAAAAACCGGAAACGCGGAGCATGGAATTGGAGCTTAAGTGAGCAATAGCGCCCTGACCGCCACTTGCTACCAAACGTTGCGTGGGGTGCTTACTCCTTCGCTTTTCCCGCTGCCAGCGACTTGTAAATCACCTCGTGAATGCGGGTGCGGATGTTGTACTGGCGCAGCTTGTTGTTGCCGGCATCGGGGTACACGCGGTTGGAAAGGAAAACGTAGAGAATGCCGTTTTCCGGGTCCATCCATACGCAAGTGCCGGTGAAACCGGTGTGACCGAAGGTACTGGCCGGCGAAAGGTTACTAGTAGGTCCTTCGGGCTTGCTGGGGTCGCCGTGGTCCCAGCCCAGACCGCGGCGGCTGCCGGCGCTCTGGGGGCGCGCAAACTCCGTGACGACGGGCGAAGCGAAGAACTGCGAGCCGCCGTACTTACCGTTTTGCAGGTTCATCTGCATCAGCACCGCCAAATCGTTGGCGGTGGCGAAGAGGCCGGCGTGGCCGCCCACGCCGCCCACCAGGGCGGCGGTTTGGTCGTGCACGGTGCCTTGCAGCTGCTCGCGGCGGTAGTAGGTGTCGTTTTCGGTGGGCGCGATGCAGCTTTTGGGGAAGCGCTGCAACGGGTTGTACGTCATGCTGCCCAGGCCCAGCGGCCGGTAGAAGTTATCCTGCAAATAGCCTTCAATCGGCTCCTGCAGAATCTTCTCGCACACCCGCTTCATCACCATAAAGCTGAGGTCGGAGTACTCGGTGGGGTATTTGCCCTTGATTTTGGGCAGTAGGCTGGAGCGCATCGTCCAGGCCCACACCGAGTCGTCGGCGGCTTTGGTGCTGTACTCGCCGGGCGCTACCTCGTTGGGGAAGTCGTCGGAGCGGGTACTGGCATAGAACGTAGGCTTGAAGCGGCCGTCGCGCATGGTGCGCTCCCAGGTCGGAATGCCCGGCTTAAGGCCCGCTTGGTGCAGCAGCACGTCGCGGATGGTCATGTCGCGCTTGTTGGTGCGGGCCAGCTCGGGCAGGTAAGTGGACACCTTCTCATCGAGTACCAGCTTGCCCTGGTCTTTCAGGGCCATCACGGCCTGCAAGGTGCCGGCTACTTTGGTTACCGACGCCAGGTCGTAGAGCGTGCTGCTCGTTACGGGCTGGGTTTGGTCGTAGGTGCAGTAGCCGTAGCTCTGGTCGAAGACCACGGTGCCGTTTCTGGCCACCAGCACCTGGCAGCCGGGGGCGGCGGCGTAGGTCTGGCTTTCGAGGGCGATGTTGTCAATCTGGGCCAGCACGCGCGAGTCGAGGCCCTGGCTTTCGGGTGCGGCGTAGCGCAGGCGGTGCAAATCGAGGGTGGCGAGGCCGGAGTTGACGCGCATGGTGGGCGATACCGTAACCGGCAGCTTGCCCCGCGCCGGCAGCGCGCCAAACAGTACCTGCGGCATCACCAGCTGGGCGGCGTAATGGTCTTCATAGCCGCAGACCAGCGTGCGGGCGCTCTCCAGGAACTTCAGCGAATAAGCGTTGCCCATGGCCACTACCACCGTTTTCAGCTTGGGGTTAGCCTGGAGTTGCTTGATAAATTTGAGCGCCCCGTCGCCCAGGCCGTAGTTGTGGCTGGGCGTGTTGTTCATGTTGTGCAGGCTCACCACCACCACGTTATAGTCGCCGAGGCGGCTGGTAATGCGGGCAAACGTGGAGTCGGGCGCGTAGCGGTCGGGCACGGCGTACACCGGGCCGGGCTGGTACTTGTTGAAAATAGTAGCGTACGGCCCCTCGGCCTGCGTGCCGATGGTGATGGCCGCGATGCGCAGCGTATCGAGCCGCTGGAAAGGCAGCAGGTTGTCCTCGTTTTTGGCCACCGTCACGGCGTGCTCAAAAATCTCCTGGGCCAGCATCTTCGATTTGGGCTGGTTCAGGCTGTCGCGCAGCGTCCGCATATTCACGGGCTGGTAGTGGTTGAGGCCCGCCCAATACTTGGCCCGCAGAATTTTCTTCACCCGAAAATCCAGGTCCTCCTGCGTGAGCTTGCCGGCTGCCACTGCCTCGCGGATACGGAGCAAGGCCGAGGGCACGTCTTCCGAAAACAGCAGCACGTCGTTGCCGGCAGCCAGGGCCATCGCATCCAGCTCCCCGTCTTTGTACAGCTTGCTCACGCTCTTCATGTTGAGTGCGTCGGTGAACACCAGGCCCTTGAAACCCATCTTGGTCTTCAGCAGGTCGGTGACCAGGGCGTGCGACAGCGTAGTGGTTTTGGCGTCCGTCGTATCAAAGAGCGGCATGTAGAGGTGGGCCACAATCACGCCCATCACGCCGGCCTCGAACGACTGCTGGAAGGGCACCAAATCCACTTCCGTGAGGCGGGCCAGGTCGGTGTTGATAACCGGCAGGGCCACGTGCGAGTCGGTATCGGTGTCGCCATGGCCGGGGAAATGCTTGGCCACGGCCATCACCTGGTTATCCTGCAAGCCTTTGATATACTGGAGGCCAAGTGCCGCCACACGGTTCTGATTTTCGCCAAACGAGCGGTTGCCGATGACGGGGTTGCCGGGGTTCGAGTTTACGTCGAGCACCGGGGCAAAGTCGACGTGCACGCCCAGGGCGCGCATTTTGCGGGCAATGTCGCGGCCCATCTGGTACACGTAGCGGGGGTCGTCCATGGCACCCAGCGTCATCTGCTTGGCGTAGTGGGCCGAGGAGTCGAGGCGCATATCGAGGCCCCATTCGGCATCCATGGCCACGAGCAGGGGCACCTTGGCGGCGGCCTGCAGGCGGTTGGCCATGATGGCCTGGCGCTTGGGGCCACCCTGCATAAACATCACGCCCCCAATGTTGTAGTTGCGCACAAGGCGCTCGATGCGCTCGACGTGGCTGCGGTCTTTATTGGAATACGCGGCCACCATAAAGAGCTGCCCCAGCCGCTGGTCGGGCGAGAAAGAGTTGAACACGCTGTCGACCCAGGCCGTTTCGACCGGGCCCGAAGGCAGCGGGTCGGCGGGCATTTTTTTCAGGTCGGCAAACGACAGCAGCAGGCCCGCCATCAGGACCAAAGCGGCCACGCTGAGCTGGAAAGGGATGCGCATCAGCCCCGTAGGGTTGGTGGGTTTATTCAAGGGGCAAACGGGCCGCGGGGGCCGTACTTTTGTCGTGAGGTACTGCGGAACCCGCCCACCGGGTTTAGAGGTTCCGCAGCGAACGGCAGCCAGCGCCAGCGGTATCCGATGGTCGGGAAACGGGCGAAACAACAACCTCCCCCGCGACTGACTCCCTGATACTGACGGCCGTTCCAGCCGCGAAGGTACGTAGAAAACCGCCTTGCGGGTTGACAACGCAACGGTTTTTTGCTTATTGCCCCTCGTGTTCCGGCCTGTTTACGTGCTGGTTAGCCTTTAGCTGGCCACTTCTCAATTCCCGCTCCCCGCTCCCGAAAAATGCCTGATATTATTCACCTGCTTCCCGAATACCTCGCCAACCAGATTGCGGCCGGCGAAGTAGTGCAGCGCCCCGCTTCGGTGGTGAAGGAGCTGCTGGAAAATGCCGTCGACGCCCACGCCACCCAGGTGCAACTCATTGTGAAAGAGGCCGGCAAGCAGCTGGTGCAGGTGGTCGACAACGGGGCCGGCATGTCGCCCACCGACGCCCGCATGAGCCTGGAGCGCCACGCCACCAGCAAAATCCGCAGCACGGAAGATTTATTTAAAATCCGCACCCTTGGGTTTCGGGGCGAGGCGCTGGCCAGCATCGCGGCGGTGGCCCAGGTCGAAATCCGCACCAAGCAGCGCGAACACGACACCGGTACGCTGCTGCTCGTGGAAGGCTCCCAGATTACCAGCCAGCAGCCTACCGCTTGCCCCGACGGCACCAGCATCGCCGTCAAAAACCTGTTTTTCAACGTGCCCGCCCGGCGCAATTTCCTCAAGAGCAACGCCGTGGAGATGCGGCACATTCTCGACGAGTTTCAGCACGTGGCGCTGGCCAACCCGCAGATTGCCTTTTCGCTGTATCAGAACGATTTGGAGGTGTTCAGCCTGCCGGCCGGCAAGCTCAGCCAGCGGATTGTGGCGCTGCTGGGCAACGGCTACAAGGAGCAGCTGGCGGCCTGCGAGGAGGTGACGCACGCCATTTCGGTGCGCGGCTTCGTGGGCAAGCCCGAATCGAGCAAGAAAAGCCGGGGCGACCAGTTTTTCTTCGTCAACAACCGCTTCATTCGCTCGGCCTACCTCAACCACGCCGTGCTGGCGGCCTATGAGGGCTTGCTGGCCCGCGACACGCACCCGTTCTACGTGCTGTTTCTGGAGCTCGACCCCAAGGCCATCGACATCAACGTGCACCCCACGAAGACGGAAATCAAGTTCGAGGACGAGAAAACGGTGTACGCCGTGGTGCGCGCCGCCGTGAAGCAGAGCCTGGGCCTGCACAACATCGCGCCCTCGCTCGACTTTGAGGGCGACGTGAATTTCGCGCCCATTCGCCCGCTGCGCGCCGGCCGCGCCGCCCCCGATACCGACGACCACCTGCCCGCGCCCACCCCCGCCGCCCGCGCCGCCGCCTACGAAGACCCCACCCCCAAGCGCGGGAGCAATGGCAGCTCCGGCAGCAGCAGCACCGGCTTCAGCAGCTTCAATTCCGAAACCCGCCGCGACGGCTTCGAGCGCGAGCTGCCGCCGCGCCCCACCGAGCAGGCCCGCCGCGAGCTCGAAGCCTTTTACCGCGAGCTGGGCCAACCGGTGCGCGAGAATTCCGGCATTGACCCCGTCACGGCTCGCAGCTTCGAAACGCCCGACTTACCGGTTGCGGCGCTGCCGTCGGCGGCTTCGGGCGAAGGTGGCCTGCCCGATTTTTCGCTGGGGCTGGCCCTGCCCGAGTCCGCCGCCCGGCCCGCTACCGTGCGGGAGGGCGGCTCCGGCAGCCGCGCCGTGCAGGTGCAGCAGCGCTTCGTGCTGGTGCCGGTGAAGTCGGGCGTGCTGCTCATTGACCAGGAGGCCGCCCGCGAGCGCATTCTCTACGAGCAGTACCGGCAGGAGCTGGAGCGCGCCGTGGGCACCTCCCAAACACTGCTGTTTCCGCGCACCGTCACGTTTTCGCCCGCCGATTTTGCCGTGCTGCGCGAGCTGACGGAGCCGCTGCACGCGTTGGGCTTCATCTTCAACGAGTTCGGGCCCAGCACCATTGCCGTGGAAGCCATTCCGGCCGGCATGCCCGCGCAGGATGAGAAGGAGCTGCTCGAAAGCCTGATTGAGCAGTTCCGCACCACGGCCGGCCCGCTCAAGCTCGACCAGCGCGAGGGCCTGGCCCGGGCCCTGGCCCGTCGCGTGGCCGCCAACACGGCCGCCGCCCGCCTACCCGAGTCCGAGCTCAGCGCTCTGGCCGACCGCCTTTTTGCCTGCCAGACCCCCGGCTACACCCCCGACGGCCGCAAAACCCTGGTATTGCTCGATGGCCAGCAGCTGGCCGACTTCTTCCGTAAGTAGCGCGGATGAGGTAGACGCATATTTGCGCCTCTACCTCATCCGCGCGACGGGCGTTCTAGCTTTGCGCCCACCAATTTCTCTCAACGGCCCACCCCAGCGGCGCGGCCGCTTCAATTCCGGTATGTTCAATCTCACTCCCACCGTTCGCAACCTGCTGATTGCAAACATCATTTTTCTGGTTGCCCAGCAGAGCGTGGTGCCACTGCTCACGCAAGTGGGTAGCCTTTATCCCATTGGCTCACCGTATTTTTTTCCGTGGCAGTTTTTTACCTACATGTTCCTGCACGCGGGCTGGGGGCATTTGATTTCCAACATGTTCGGTCTGATTTCCTTTGGGCCGATGCTGGAGCAGCGCTGGGGTGCCACGCGCTTCCTCACCTTCTGGCTGATTTGCGGGGTGGGCGCGGGCCTGCTCTACGAGGGGGTGCGCGGTTACGAGCTGCACAAGATGGAACTGTCGCGGCAGGAGTTTCGCCAGTCGCCCACGGGCGGCGAATTCGCCAACTTCTTTCGCTCCTACTTCCCCGACGCCACCGGCTACGAAACCCTGGCCGGCGCGCTGGAGCGCAATCCGCAGAACCGCGAATACATCGATGCCGCCACTCAGGCCGTGGATGGGGCCGTGAGTGAAACCGTAAATTCGCGCGGCGGCGGCATGCTGGGTGCTTCGGGCGCGCTGTTCGGCATCCTGTTCGCTTTCGCCTACCTATTTCCGAATACCGAGCTGATGCTGCTATTCTTTCCGTTCCCCATCAAGGCCAAGTATTTTGTGCTGCTATATGGGCTTTATGAGCTTTACAGCGGCGTGCACCGCACGCCGGGCGACAACGTGGCCCACTTCGCCCACCTTGGCGGCCTGGTCATCGGCTTCTTTGTGGTGAAATACTGGGAGGGCCGCCGCGAACGGTTTTACTAGCCGTTGGTTTAGTAGGAAGCGGGCGCGCCGCGCCGGCCGTCATATTCTGTTTATTCTCCGCGATTCATGAGCATCGTCCAAGACATCCGCTCCACCTTCAACCGCCGCGACAACGCCCTGATGCAGCTCATCTGGCTGAACGTGCTGGTGTTTGCCAGCCTGATTCTACTGAAGTTCATCCTCAAATTCAGCAGCGCTATCGGCTATTACCCCACCGTGATGACGCAGGTGCAGCTGTCATCGGCGTTTCCGGTGCTGCTGCGCCACCCCTGGACGCTGCTCACCTACGCTTTCACCCACGAGGAGTTCTTTCACATTCTGTTCAACATGCTGAACCTGTACTGGTTCGGCCAGCTGGTGCGCGAGTACCTGGGCGACCGCCGGTTGGTGAGCATCTACATCTTGGGGGCCCTGGCTGGGGCCGTCCTGTTCCTGCTCACCTACAATTTCGTGCCGGCGTTCCAGGAGGGCGTAGGCACGCCGATGGTGGGGGCTTCGGCGGCCGTCACGGCTATTATCGTGGCCGGAGCTACGCTGCTGCCCGACTATACGTTCTCGCTTATTCTCATCGGCCCGGTCAAAATCAAGTGGATTGCGGCCGTGGTAGTGCTCATTTCGCTGGCCGGCGTGAATGGGGGCAATCCGGGCGGCGAAATCGCCCACCTCGGCGGTGCTTTGCTGGGCTTTGTGTTCATCCGGCAGCTGCAGGCCGGGCGCGATTTGGGCCGGCCCGTGCAGGCCGTGGGCAACTTTTTTGCCCGCCTCACCAGCCGCCAGCCCACTATGCGCGTGAGCAGCAGCTCGCGTCGCCCCGAGCCGGTCGCGGCTTCGGCCAGCAGTCCGGCCCGTAAGCCGGCCGCCGCCAACCAGCCCTTGCAGGACGAAATTGACACGATTCTCGACAAAATTTCGCGCTCCGGCTACGAAAGCCTGAGCAAGGACGAAAAGCAGAAGCTTTTCCGGGCCAGCCAGCAGTAGAACAGCAGTTGAGGGTTAATGGTCCTTTCTGAAAGGAATGGTTAGCTAACCAGCAACAAGTAAGCCTTAAGCCCGCAGCCACTGCTTGGCCAGTTCCACATCCTGAAAAAGTCGGATTTCGAGCTGATTGCCCACCCGCGTCACCATTTCCTCGGCCGAAGCCTGCCCGAAAATGCCCGGCGATACAATGTGGGCGAAGCGTTTCAGGCCCAATGCAATCACCTGCGGCATCCAGTTAGTGGCAATCCAGTCGTTGGCCGAATTCCAGGAGCCAATGACTTCGCGGTTGTCGTTCAGCATGTATGTACAACGGTTTTCGCGCAGGAAATCGATGGTGGCCTGGCAGCCCTGGATTACTTTGTCGGTGGGTAGCACGCCCGTCCAGTTGTTGTAAATCCATTGGTTGGCCGCATCAAATTCGATGGTTAGGAACACTTTATCGAATGAGTTGGTCAGGGTCTTTTTCATAACGGGAACCGGTGAGCAGGTAGCTATATCGCAAAGTAAGCATATTATTTACAGCTTGTAGTTGCGTTATCCGGGCAACTAGCCGGGACGCAAAAAGGCCGGTACTGTGCAGTACCGGCCTTTTTCAACGCATTACGACTACTTAAGCAGCCGGGGCGGCGCTCATTTTATCCAGCGCGTCCATCACTTCTTTCACGTGGCCGCGCGAGGTTTCCAGCATCGCTCTTTCCTCGTCGTTGAGCTTAAGCTCAATCACGCGCTCCACGCCGTTTTTGCCCAGGATAACCGGAGCACCCAGGTACACGCCGTTGATGCCGTACTCGCCCTGCAGCTCGAGGCACACCGGGAACACGCGGCGCTGGTCGCGCACGATGGCTTCCACCATTTGGGCTGCGGCCGCGCCGGGCGCGTACCAAGCCGAAGTGCCCATCAGCTTCACCAGCTCGCCGCCGCCCTGGGCGGTGCGCTGCACGATGGCATCGAGCTCGGCCTTGCCAATCAGCTCGGTCACGGGGATGCCGCCCACGGTGGTGTAGCGGGGCAGGGGCACCATAGTGTCGCCGTGGCCGCCCATGAGCACGGCCTGAATGTCTTTCGGGCTCACGTTCAGGGCCTCGGCCAGGAAGGCGCGGTAGCGGGCCGTGTCAAGGATGCCGGCCATGCCGAACACCTTTTCGCGGGGCAGTTTGGCGGTGAGGTGGGCCTGGTAGGTCATCACGTCGAGCGGGTTGCTCACGATGATGATGATGGCCTTGGGCGAGTGGGCCACCACCTGCTCAGTTACCGACTTCACGATGCCGGCATTCACCGAAATCAGGTCGTCGCGGCTCATGCCGGGCTTGCGCGGCAGGCCCGAGGTAATCACCACCACGTCGGAATTGGCCGTGCGGGCGTAGTCGTTGGTTACGCCCACGGTGCGCGAGTCGTAGCCGATAATCGGGGATTTCTGCCAGATATCGAGGGCTTTGCCTTCGGCAATGCCTTCTTTGATGTCAACCAGCACAATTTCGTTGGCAATTTCACGGGTGGCGAGCACGTCGGCGCAGGTTGCGCCCACGTTGCCGGCTCCGACTACGGTAACTTTCATAGAGAGAGTGGTTGGGGGTTGGGAGGTTTCGGGGGCAAAAGTACGGCCGGACTGCGCAACGCATTGCCTAACGGCTCGGGTTTTTGCTTCGGCCCGGTCAAAACTGCTTCATTTATAGTGATATGCGCACCGAAGTCACCACCTGCATCGGCCGCAGCTGGTAGGTCGTCTGGGCCAGCTGGAACGGACTCGCGAAGCTGTACTGATACTGCCGGGCATCAAAAATATTGCTCCAGCGCAGCTCCAAATCCACTTTGCGGCCCTTGGTGGGTAGGGTGTAGCGATAAAGCAAATCAGCAAATACGGCCCGCACCGTGGGGGCCGGCCCGCGGCTATCGTAGTAGTCGCTGCTGAGCGTGAGCTGGTGGCCGCCCACCGGAAACAGGCTGGCGCTGGCGTGGTGCTCCTGCACCAAGGCGGTGGTGGGGGTGGGGGTGGGGCCGTCGGCCACGGCGCTACTCAGGGCCGTCATTGCGGCGTTGTAGTCCAGGCTGCCCCAGTCAAAGGCCGACACGCTCATCTTGAAACCCGCCGTGGCGCTCCGGGTGCTCGTTTGGGTGAGCTGGCCATTCAGGACCTGGGGCTGTTGGCGCAGGCTGCCGCTGGCCTGCACGCTCAGGTTGGTTTTCCAGGGGCTGATGAACTGGCTGATGTTGGCGTTGAAGGCGTGCGTCAGGGCGCGGCTGTCTTGGTCGAGGACCCCTGTGGTCAGGGACCCGCTGGCATCGACTTGGCTGCTGTAGAGCCGGTTGCTCAGGGCGTTGCTGAACGTGTAATTGGCATAGAGAAACCGCGAGTTTAGCGGGTCCTGAAAATAAAAGCCGCCTGAGTAGCGTTGCGTTTGCGTGCGGGGCAGGGGCGCGTCGTTGCGCTGCAGGGTACGGTAGTCACGCAGGATATAGGCGTAGTTCAGCTGGCCGATGTCGCCGAAGCTGTTGCTCAGGTCCGCGTCGGCCGACACGTGCCAGTGCTGGTTTAGTTTGTAGTCCAGGCTCAGGCTGGGCTCGGCTACTACGGAGTGCAGGTGCTGCTTGGCCCCGAGCGGCGCATCGGTGGCCCGGAAATCGTAGTAGCTCAGCGGCCCGCTCAAGCGCAGGTCCCAGGTGTCGGTTTTGCGGCTCAGGGTGGGCTCCAGATAGTAGCGGCCGCGGTTCCAGCGCAGGTCGTTGTGCAGGGGCGGGCCGGTGGGGGCGGGCTCGGCGCTGGCGGTCAGGGCCGAGGTCAGCCGTTGAATCTCCTGCGAAAAGCCCGCCTGGCCCGAGTACGACCAGTTGCCTCGGCTCAGGTTGAGGCCCACCGAGTTGTTGGTATAAAAGGCCGCCAGCCGGGCCTGCTGCCGGGCCGAGTCGTAGGCCACGCCACCGGTGAGCAGCGGCGCAAACGGCCCTGGGCTTACGACCAGCTGGTGCGGACTGTTGCTGAAAAACGTGAGCGACGACACTTGAAGGAGCGGCCCACTGCTCAGCGGCCGCACCAGTCCCAGCCGATTGCTGAAACTCAGGAAAGGATTTTTGGCCTGCTGGGCGAGGTGCAGCCCGGTTTCGGCCCGGTAGAGGTCGCCGGTTTGGGCGTCCCAGCGGCCGTCGAGGCTCAGTGTGTTTTTCAGGTAGTAGCGCTTCTCGTTCTTGATGAAGGCCAGGTCCGCCAGCAGGTTGTTGAAGGTTGCGCGGTTCGCCTTATCTTCCGTCAGGGTCACAGTGCGGCTGTCGGGCAGGAAAAACCGCGTCTGTGTGCCACTGCGCGCCGTCTGCACATCATGTAGGTAGGAGGTATTTACCCGAAGCTGGTTTTCGGCGCTGATGGGAATGAGGTGGTTGGCGCTCAGCAGTTGCACCTGATTGAAGAGGTAGCGGCTGGTGCCCACCGGCGGCCGGCCCAGCCCCTGAATGTGCGTCAGGTCGGGTTTCTGGGGGCTGAGCTCGCCGCTGCGTGCCAGGTCACCCATCGTCAGCGGCTTTAGCTGGGTGGCCGCGTCCTGGCCGGTGTTGTTTGTCTGGTAAGTGTCAATCAACTGCTGGCGGCCCGCAAACAGCATCGGCGACACGTTCGCATTCCAGAGCGCGCCCAGCGGAACAGGCCCCCAGCCGGCCCCGAGCTGGGCTTGGCCAGTGGCCGTCACCCTCTTCTTCAGCTTCAGGTTGAGGGCTGCTTCTTCGGGCCGCACCTGGCCGCCCAGCGCCCGAATGGGCTGGTGGCGCTCGAGTACCTGCACGCTTTGCACGGCATCGGCGGGCAGGTTATTACTGGCCAGCGTGTAGCGGCCTTCCAGCAGGTTCTGCCCGTTGATATATAACGTGTTAATCGGCTTGCCTTCATAGGAAATCCGCCCGTCGCCGTCCACCTCAATGCCAGGCATCTTCTTCAGCACGTCGGCAATCACGCGGTCCTGCTTACCGGTGAAGGCGCTCACTTGGTAGTTCAGGGTGTCGCGCGTTTTCGTAATGGGCGCGCTCTTCACCAGTACCTCCCTCAACTGCGTGGTGCTGGCCTGCATGGTCAGCGGCACGGTTTGGCTGTGGTTAGACAGCCGCCGCAGCTGCGCGGCGTAGCCCAGAGCGCGGGCATGCAAGTACACCGAGTCGCTGGCCGGCTTGGCATCCAGCGTCAGCCTAAAGCTGCCATCGGCGGCCGAAATAACGAAGGCCGTGGCCGGTGGCTGGGCCTTGGTTTCAGCTTCGAGCAGAATGCCCTCCAGCGGCTGCCCGGCCGCGTTGCGCACAGTGCCGGTGAGGGTGGTTTGGGCCGCGGCATTGGGGCAGACCGCGGCTAGCACTACCAGCAGGTAAAATAATTTCAGCCGTGATGGATATAGGTTTGTAACCTGCACGGAGTGAGTTATTTCAACTCCAATGGATTGTTCCGTCGTTTTAATTTACCTAGGTAATTAGCGCGTGCACTTTCTGGAATCTGATTGCCGCTAGCAGACATGCGGTCCAATAACGTCAAATCATCATTTAGTTTGGCTTGCTCGAACTTTGTCTTCGGAATAATGAGAGCCGAGGAATTGGCTGATAAAGCAGTTCCTGAATTGACAGAAATATCAAAAGGGACAGGGTTAGTGTCGAGGTTAAGCAGTGTAAAAACGTAGTTTTTGTGCGTGTCTTGCACCTGCACGATGAGCCCAGGCAACCCGTAAAACTTGTAGGGCCCCTCGCTCACTGGAATTTCGCGCGTGAACCAAGTCTCCCATATCCGCCCGCCAAAAACCGTGTAGGCCTGCTGGCATGCATGACCAGCTATGGTCTTTTTATTCATCGTTATTTTCCAGTCAAACTGAGGTTTTGGCTCTTGGTATTGGTAATCCAGCGAACCAATGATATCGTGGTAGGAAACCAGATTTTTAGTTGGCTCCTTGAGTATGGTGTAACGTAATTCGTTCTTAACTGCCTTTTGAGTTGCATTAAGGGCCTTTTGCATACGCTCTTGCGGGGCAAGTCCTTTTAAGCTCACGTACACACTATCAAAAATGTGTTTGCCAGTGCTTTGAAAACATGAAACGCCGTTACTTATCCGCAAAATCATTTGCACACTCTTAGGAGTGACCACAGCTGAGTCGAGTTTATAGTCTAGCTGGTAAACCCCTCTTAAGCAGGCGGCAGGAACAGGAGTCGACTGGGCGTTGGCGCACAGTCCCCAGAGAGCTAGCAATGCAGTGAATAGGGGAAAGGATAATATTTTACCAGCAATCATTTGAAAGAAAATTTGGGTCTTGCAAGAGGTATTGTTCATGCAATTAAGGGGCACAATTAGTGCCCAAATAATCAATTATGATAACAGAATGTACATCAGTAATTGACGGCCAAAAAATAGCTCCCTATTAGCTGACGCGTACTGCTACGTCAGCTAATAGGGAGCTAATCACCTAGCAGTCCAAGTTTGCTTGGTAGTACAGATATACCTGCGCAGCTTGTAATTCAGTGTAGCCGTAGCACCCGATGGACCATCCTTGTTTCGGGCAGTCAAAAGTAATTTCGTACAATTTCTTTACGCTGACAGGCTTAGTAACAATAGCAGCAGCTATTGACTTCTTGGCGATAGGAGATACTTTAGTTTCGTTGGTAGCTGCTTTGCCAGCAAATGAAATGCTGCAAAGAAGTACGGCAAAAAATAAGTTCTTTTTCATGGGTTTGAATTGGTAAAATGTGGAAATGGAAGGGTTGATTTCAAGCATTATGCTGGGAATCGGACTGGTTTTTAGCGACATTGGTACTCATTGCCATTGCCGCCAATCATCGCATATGGGGAGGTAGCCCTGCGCTTGACCGGTATCGTGGTAAAATGGTGGAAAGAAAAGGATGCTGATTATCTGTTTAATCCAGACATAGCAAGCCCATTGCAGAACATGCGATTCCACTTCAACGCAAGCGCCTAGTGGAGTTTCTTGACAGGTAAGGGGGGAGTGGTACGCCTGACAAATTCGCCGAAGTCTTATCGAAGACATCAGTAGATTTGAATCGCAACGGGTAGAGAATTAACCCAAGCCGGATACCGGCGGGGTTAACGTGCGAATGGCGGCGAGCCTGCGTGGAAAACAGGCAGTCCGAAATTCATTGTTCGGAATTCGTGTAACAAATCAAGCTGCCAGGGTGGAAATCCGGGCGTTTAAGCTCCATTCTTAAAAAGAATAAGAGTGGACGTGTTGACTTGCCTGGCAAATTTGCAGGAGATAATTGATTTATCAAATGCATCAGGAATTGTATTTATTTATAAAGTTTTTATATATTTGATTATCAATTGATAAGATTTATAATTTTTCGCACAAATACGGTTATTCATTGGCGGCAACCCGGATGTTGGGCCAAAATTCTTTGTTTTGCCCGGTTGATGAGTAGCTCAAGTCCCGTAATAAATCGGTTAGCTGCCAAATCGCGCAGATGCAGGACCGCATATGCCCATCGGACACCAATACACAGTTAAGATAAAACGCGCATGAAACGGCACGGTGGAGCAGTTGCGCCTGCCACGCGCGGACTCGTAGCGTCCATGCTACATCCGCTGCACCGTGAGCACGCGCTCGGTTGCGTCCTCCACCTTAAACCGGTCATCGACGCGCCAGCCCACGACCCAGCAGATTTTGCCGTCGGCTGAGGTAAGCACGCGCACTTCGTCTTTCAGGTTGAGGGGCACTTTCTGGTCGATGAGGAAGTCGCTGAGCAGCTTTTTCCCTTTCATGCCCAGCGGCATAAACCAGTCGCCTTCCTGCCAGCGGCGCAGCGTGAGCGGAAATTTGATTTTATCCGCATCCAACGCGGCCGTGCTTTTCGAGCGTGGGATGATGAAGTGCTGGGCGTCGTCGTGCAGTTCGGCTTTCAGGCGCAGGCCGTCGGCCAGCAGGTCGGTTTGGCCAGCGGCCAGCTGGAAGGTGCCGAACTGCGCCACCCGACGCGGCGTGATAACCAGATTCTCGCGGTCTTTCACCAGCCGGTGGGTGGGCGAGTCGAAGCGCCGGCCGCTCTCGCCGCCGAAAGCGCCTACGATGTCCTTCACCACCGGCCAGGCGAAGCCGAAGGGGCGCAGGATTTCGTGCAGCACCAAGGCGGTAGCGGCGGTTTTTTGCAGGGTGGCGATGTTGAGGTAGGTGACCTCGGCCTCGTCGTGGCGGGCCTGAGCGGCGGTGTCGGCCACGTAGCGGCGCACGATTTCCTCGGCCCCGCCCACGCGCTCGGCGGTGCCGGCCATAGTATCATCGAGGCTGGGGTTGATTTCGCGCAGCACGGGCAGCACCTCGTGGCGCAGCAAATTGCGCTGGTACACGGGGCTGTCGTTGCTGTCGTCTTCGCGCCAGCGCAGGCCATGCGCTACCAGGTACTCGTGCAGGTCGTCGCGCCCCAGCCCCAGCACCGGCCGGATGATGTGCCCGTTCTTCACCTGAATGCCGTGCAGGCCGGCCAGGCCGGTGCCGTGCGTGAGGTTCAATAGCATGGTTTCGGCCTGGTCGCGCTGGTGGTGGGCGGTGGCGATGTAAGCTAGGCCCTGGGTTTCGCGCACCTGCTCGAACCAGCGGTAGCGCAGCAGGCGGGCCGCCATTTGGGTCGAGATGCCTTCCTGGGCGGCAAATTCCTTGGTTCGGAAAAACTCGGCGAAATAGGGGAGGCCGTACTGCTTGGCCAGCTTGCGCACAAACTGCTCATCGGCGTCGGCATCTTCGCCGCGCAGGCCGAAGTGGCAATGCGCCACGGCTACCTGCGCGCCCAGCCGGTGCAGCACATCGAGCAGTACCACCGAATCGAGGCCGCCGCTCACGGCCACCAGAATGGCGTCGGTTTCGAGGTTAAAAAGCTGGTGTTCGGCGATGAACTGGCGGACGGAATCGAGCATGAGTAGGAAACGTTAACGGGACAAAAGTACCAGCGCAGGAGACGTTGCGCTGTCCCGGGCACTATGGCGCGGCATTCGGCGTTAGCCCCGGCCATCTGCCGTACCTTTGAGGCCCGCATGACCTTGTTCCGCTTCTTACTATTATTGCTGCCCGCGCTGCTGCTGGCGCGCCTCGGCGCGGCCCAGACGCCGAAGCCCGCCCAAACGCCCCCTGCCGTGCGCCCCGCCGTGCCCCGCGGGCCGCGCCCGGCTCCCACGACGCCATCGGGCCTGAAGGGCTCGCCCATTCTGCTACTCACGACAGGGGAACTGGTGGGCGGCATTTTTGGAGACTTAAAAATTCGCAAGCTGCTCGGCAACGTCAGCTTTCGGCAGGACGACGTATTTCTGTACTGCGACTCGGCTTACCAGTACCTCGACCGCAATGAAGTTGAAGCCTTCAGCAACGTGCGCGTGGTGCAGAGCGACACCATAACCATTACCGGCGACCACGGCTACTACGACGGGGCCCGGCGCACCGCCCGCATGACCGGCAACGTGGTGATGCGCGACCCGCGCATGACCCTAACCACGCCCAGCCTCGTCTACGACCTGAACCGCAAAACCGCCGCCTACACCGAAACCGGCCACCTCACCGACCCGCAAAACACCCTCGACAGCCAGCAGGGCTTCTATGATACCAACACCAAGGTTTTCGTTTTTAAGCGCGACGTGCACCTCGTCACGCCCGACTCGGAGCTGAACAACGATACGCTGCGCTACAACACGGTCAGCAAAATCGCCTACTTCAACGGCCCCACCCGCATCAAGGGCAAATCGGGCAACTTGTATGCGGAAGGCGGTAACTACAACACCATCACCCGGGTATCGGACTTCAAGCAAAACGCCAAAATCGACACGCCCAACTACCGGCTTGGCGGCGACCAGCTGGTGTACGACGAGGTGAAGCAGTATGGCGTGGCCAAAGGGCACGTATCGCTGATTTCGAAAAAGGACAACCTGACGCTGCGCGGCGATATGGGCCGCTACTGGCGCGCCCTGGGCCGCACCAAGCTCTACGGGGGCCGGCCGGTGGTGCGCAACATCAGCCAGAAAGACACCTTGTACATGGCCGCCGATACGCTTATCAGCGTGGAAGCCAAGCCCGGGCAGACCACCAAGCGCACCGTGCTCTACGCCTTCCCGAAGGTGCAGATTTTCCGGGGCCCGATGCAGGGCATCTGCGACTCGCTGACCTACGACCGGCAGGACAGCATTATTTACCTGAACCAGGACCCCGTGCTATGGCACACCCGCAACCAGCTCACGTCCGACTCGATGCAGATTCGTTCGCAACGCGGCAAGGTGGACGAGATGCGCCTGTTCGGCAATGCGTTTGCCGTGAACCAGGACACGCTGCTAAACTTTAATCAGACCAAGGGCCGCAGCATGCGCGCCTATTTTCGTGACGACAAAATGCGGCGCGTGGACGTGCTGGGCAACGCCGAAAGCATCTTCTACGCCCTCGATGGCGACACCGCCACCACTGGCATGAACCGGCTGCTCTCGGCCAACATGCGCCTGCTTTTCGCCGATAACAAGCTGAACCGCATATCGGTACTGGCCAACCCCGAGGCCAAATTCATTCCGCCTCACGAGCTCAAGCCCGACGATGAGCGCCTGAAAGGATACTCCTGGCGGGCCTCGGAACGCCCCACCCGCCGCCAGGTATTGGGCAAGCAGTTCGACGACCGCCCCAGGAAGAAAGTGGTCAGGAAAAAAACCACTCCCAAGCGCAGCTCCAAAAAGCCTGCACCAAAGAAAAACCCGGCCAAAACGCTCCCGAAGGCTCCCACAGCACCTAAAGCTCCCGCCAAACCCGCGCTGCCGGCTGCTTCGGTAAGCCCGGGGCCGCGGGCCGCGGGCCTGCCGAAGCGCTAGCTGCAACCTTTGCCGGCGGCGGGGCACTCTTGCTGCTGCCGGCCCGGCTTGCGGGCGGGTTTGCCTTCCCGGGCTCAAATCGTTACCTTTGCACCCCTTATGCCGATTTCCCGCCTCCTGGTTCTCTTTCTGTTCGTTACTTCGCTGCTGCTGGGCTCCTGCACCAGCAGCTATCAGCGGTTGCTGAAAAGCCCCGACGTTAATAAAAAGTACGAAGCCGCCATTCAGTATTACGACAAGGGCGACTTTTTCCGGGCCGGTACGCTGCTCGAAGACCTGATTCCGCTGCTCAAAGGCCGGCCCGAGGCGGAGAAGGCCCAGTTCTACTTTGCCAACACCAACTACAAGCAGCGCAACTACGTGCTGAGTGCCTTCTATTTCAAGTCATTCACCGACACGTACCCCAACTCGGAGTATGCCGAGGAGGCCTCATATTTGCACGCCAAGTCCCTGTTTCTGGATTCGCCGGGCTATGAGCTCGACCAAACGAATACTATCTCGGCCCTCGAATCCATTCAGGATTTCCTGAACCGCTACGGCAACAGCAAATTCCGGGCAGAAACGGAAAGCATGTCGCAGGAACTGCAGAAGAAGCTGGAAAACAAAGCCTTCGAAAGTGCCCGCCTCTACTACCAGCTGCGCTACAACCAGGCGGCCGTGGTCGCCCTCACTAATTTCCAGCTAAGCTACCCGGCTTCGGCCTACGCCGAGCAGGCCTCCTTCCTGCGCGTCAGCGCGCAGTACGCCTGGGCCCAGGAAAGCGTGGAAAACAAGCAGCGCGAACGTTTTCTGGAGGTCGTCGCCTTCTACCAGCAGTTTGTGGATGCCTACCCGCAGAGCAAGAACCTGAAGGCCGCCCTGGGCATGTATGACACCAGCCAGCGCGAAATCGCCCGGCTGAAGGCCCTGCCCACGGCCGCCGCCAACTAACTTTAGCGGTTAGCTGCTCGTTATCAGTTGATGGGCTTCGTCCTGAAACTGGTGCCAGCACCTGACAACCGATAACGAATAACTAACAACTAATAAGCCCATGAAACCGAATCCCAACGCTGTATCGAGCTCCATCGTCACGCGCAACATCGCCGACATCACCGGCGACAACGGCAACGTGTACGAGGCCATTGCCGTGATTTCCAAGCGCGCCAACCAGCTGTCGATTAAGCTGAAAGAGGAGTTGAACGACCGCCTGGCCGAGTTCGCTTCCACCGTCGACAACCTGGAGGAAGTGTTCGAGAACCGCGAGCAAATCGAGGTGTCGAAGTCATATGAGCGCATGCCCAAGCCCACCAGCCTCGCCATTGAAGAATTTCTGCAAGGTAAAATCGCCTACACCACGCCCGAGCCGGAGGAGGTTCCGATTCCGCGCGAACTGTTCTAGGCTTTTGTCGTCTGATTGTTTGTAAGAACGTCATGCTGAACGCAGGGAAGCATCTCTACCGCAACAGTAATTTAGTTACTATTGCGGTAGAGATGCTTCCCTGCGTTCAGCATGACGTTCTTTTTGTATAATCATTCCATGACCGCCACCGCTTCTCTAATTCCTGCTGCCTTCCTCGCCGGCCGCCGCATCCTGCTGGGTGTGAGCGGCAGCATCGCGGCCTACAAAGCGGCCCCGCTCACGCGCCTGCTGGTGCAGGCCGGGGCCGAAGTGCAGGTGATTCTCACGGAAGCGGCCACCGCTTTCGTGACGCCCCTCACGCTGGGCACGCTCTCCAAAAAGCCCGTGCTCACGGGCTTTTTGCGCGATGCAGCCGCCGGCGAGTGGCACAACCACGTCGAGCTGGGCCTGTGGGCCGATGCCCTGCTGATTGCGCCGGCCAGCGCCAACACCATCGGCCAGCTCGCCAACGGCTTGTGTCCCAATTTGCTGTGCGCCGTGTATTTGTCGGCCCGCTGCCCGGTATTTCTGGCCCCGGCCATGGACCTGGATATGTACGCCCATCCGGCCGTGACCCAGAACCTGGCCCGGCTGCGCAGCTTCGGCAACCACGTATTCGAGTCGCCCAGCGGCGAGCTGGCCAGCGGCCTGCGCGGCCCCGGCCGCATGCTGGAGCCGGAGGATATTGTGGCGGAGCTGGAGCAGTTTTTTGGAGAAAAGAATTGATAATAGCCCGTCATGCTGTGCGAAGTCGAAGCATCTCGCGTGCTTCAACTAATCAATGACGCTGCAAGGATTGAGTTACTACCACACGCGAGATGCTTCGACTTCACTCAGCATAACGGGCTATTATCAATTCGCTCTTATACATCAATAATAAATGCACGTTCTCCTCACCGCCGGTCCCACCTACGAGCCGCTCGACCCCGTCCGCTTCCTCGGCAACCGCTCGACGGGCAAGATGGGCTACGCGCTGGCCGAGGCCTTTGCCGCCGCCGGCGCGCAGGTAACGCTGGTGAGCGGCCCCAGCCAATTGCCCGACCCCGCCAGCCCCCGCATCCGCACGGTGCGGGTAGAAACGGCGGCTGAGATGTTTGCGGCGGCGGAAAAAGTGGCCGCTGAGGCCGACGTGTGGGTATTCGCGGCGGCCGTGGCCGACTACCGGCCGGCGCAGGTGGCAAGCGAGAAAATTAAAAAATCGGGCGAAACACTGACGCTGGAGCTGGTAAAGAACGTGGACATTGCCGCCACGCTCGGCCAGCGCAAGCGGGCTGAACAATTTGCCGTCGGTTTTGCGTTGGAAACCACGAACGAGCTGGCCCACGCCGAAGGCAAGCTGCGCCGCAAGAATTTCGACCTCGTGGTGCTGAATTCGCTGCGCGACGCGGGCGCGGGCTTTGGGCACGACACCAACAAGGTGACCGTGCTGGATGCCACCGGCCAAATCGTTAATTTTGAGTTGCAGTCCAAGGCCGACGTGGCTCGCGGACTGGTTAGCCTGATTCTGGCCCGCCGGCCATCTTCTCCTCCGTCCTTATGATGCGAACCTTTCTCGCGGCCCGGCCGCTGCCCGCGTTGCTGTTGCTGCTGGCGCTGCTGTTGGCCGGCCCCGCCCGCGCCCAGGAATTGCTGGCCGAAGTGCGGGTATCAACCGAAAACGTGACGATTTCGGACCCCAGCATCGTGACGCAGATGCAGAATGAAATCCGTAACCTGCTCAATACCCAGGCCTGGACCAACCTCGTTTATCAGCCCACCGAGCGCATCCGGCTCAAAATGTTCATCGGCATCACGGCTATTCCGGTGAATGGTACCTACAACTGCACCATGCGCCTGATTTCGACGCGCCCGGTGTATGGCACCGGCTACGAAACCAATCTCGTGAGTCTGGTTGATAAGAACTTTAATTTTAATTACTCGCCGCAGAATCCGCTGTCGTATTCGGCCAACAGCTTCACCTCGAACCTGGCTTCGCTGCTGGGCTTTTACGCCAACCTGGTGATTGGGCTCGACCGCGACTCGTTTGCCCGCCTCGGCGGCACTCTCTACTACGAGCAGGCCCGCACCATCGTGAACTACACCGCCAACCAGACCCAGACCAATGAGCCCGACGAAGGGTGGCGCGGCAGCGGCTCGCGCGAGCGCCACTTTCTGCTCGACAACCTGCTCGACCCGCAACTAGAAGCCTTCCGCACCAGCCTCTACGGCTACTACCGGCAGGGCATGGACATTTTTATCGAGAAGCCCGAAGAGGCCCGCGCCTCGGTAATGGTAGCCCTCACCGGCGTGCAGAAAGCGGCGCTCACGCGCCCCGGCACCTTGTTCGTGCGGGCTTTCTTCGATGCGAAGTCCGATGAAATCACCAACATTTTCCGCACCAGTCCCGATGCCCAGCTCAAGCAGCAACTCGTGACCATGCTGACTGATGTGGACCCCACGAACTCGGCCAAGTATCAAACCCTTTTGAGATAGTGCATAATAATGCCTTCATTTTCGCATTTATTGCCTTCAGCAGTTGCGTAATATTAGGTTATTACTTCAGCGTCAAAGCAGCTTTTCTGGAACACGCACTGAATGCAGGTAAAAAGCTAAAGGCTAATAAAACGCAAGACGGTGTAGGGGTGTTTAGTTTCTTTCGGGAGTTTGTTAGCGGCTTCGGGCCATTCCATTTAGCTGGGGCAATAAGAAGCAATCGCCGGGTCAGAATGATATGGCCTGCACTTATTAACAGCTCGCCGGATGAAGAATTGCAAAACGAAATAAACCAGACGCTCCTAATTATCAGGTGCATTCGCGTCTTTTCTTTCCTGCTGTTCTTATTTATGTTTTTTCAGACCAACTAAGCGACTAGCGTGTAGTCGTTACAATATCTTATGCTAGTCGATTTACGGATTAATAACTACGCGCTGATTGAGCAATTAGAATTGCGTCCTTCACCGTTGCTGAACATTATTACGGGCGAAACCGGGGCCGGAAAATCCATTATGCTGGGGGCGATTGGGCTGTTGCTGGGCAACCGGGCCGATTCGCGCATGCTGTTCGATACCGAACGCAAATGCGTGATTGAAGGGCAGTTTGACATTGCCAACTACCAGCTGCAGGATATTTTCGAGGCCGAGGATTTGGATTACGATACGCACTGCATTCTGCGGCGCGAAATCAGCCCCAACGGCAAGTCGCGCGCCTTCGTGAACGACACGCCGGTAACGCTGGAAGCGCTGCGGAAAATTGGGGCCAACCTGATGGATATTCACTCGCAGCACGACACGCTGCTGCTGGGCGACGGCGTTTTTCAGTTGAATCTGCTGGATTTGTACGCCGGGCTGGTGCCGCAGCGCACCATGTATAGCCACGCCTTCCGGCAGTACCGCAAGCTCGAAACCGACCTGCAGGCCCTGGAAAGCCAGGCCGCCCAGGCCAGCAAGGAGCTCGACTACAACAGCTTTTTACTGAACGAGCTGGAAGAGGCCCGCCTCGACAACGAGGACCAGGATGCGCTGGAGCAGGAAGTGAAGCAGCTGGAGCACGCCGAGGAAATCAAGTACAAGCTGAGCCAGGCCCTGCACGGCCTACGCGACAGCGAAACCTGCGCCACCGGCAACCTCAAGGAAGCCGTAGGCCTCCTGGGCCAGGTTTCGAGCTACGCCGACAACTTTCGCGAGCTGCGCGAGCGCCTGAATTCCTGCCTGATTGAGCTGCACGACATCGCCGACGAGGTAGAAACCGCCGAGCGTCGTACCGAAGGCGACCCCGCCCGCGCCGAGGAGCTGCAGGACCGCCTGAACGTGCTCTACACCCTGCAGCGCAAGCACCAGGCCCGCGACCTGCCCGCGCTCATGGAAGTGCGCGACGCGCTGCGCCAGAAAGTAAGCTCAGTGCTGAGCCTGGACAAGGAAATTGCCCGCCTGCGCAAGGATTCGGACGCGGCGCTGGCCGCCGTAACCAAGCAGGGGAATAAGTTGTCGGAGAGCCGGCGCAAGTCGTTTCCGCACTTCGAGAAGCAGCTGGGGCTGCTGCTGGCCGATTTGGGCATGCCGCACGCCCGCATCGTGGTGCAGCACGGCACCGGCGCGCCGGCCACCAGCGGCATCGACGTGGTGAGCATCCTCTTCACGGCCAACAAAGGCGCGCAGCCCCAGACCCTGAGCAAGGCCGCTTCGGGCGGCGAGTTCTCGCGCCTTATGCTGTGCATCAAGTACATGCTGGCCGATAAAACGGCGCTGCCCACGATTGTATTCGACGAAATTGACACCGGCATCTCGGGCGAAATCGCGGTGAAGGTGGGCCGCATGATGCAGCAGATGGCGCAGAAGCACCAGCTGGTGGCCATTTCGCACCTGCCCCAGATGGCGGCGGCCGGCGACGTGCACTACTTCGTGTACAAGGAAGACCGCGCCGACCGCACCGTGAGCCGCATCCGTGAGCTGAGTAAGGACGACCGCATCAAGGAAATCGCGCACATGATTGCGGGGGCCAAGCCCAGCGAAAACGCCTTCCAGAGCGCCCGCGAGCTGCTGGCGCTGCGAGGCGAAGTGGTGGGGTAATTTGTATAGACTTGTTTCACAAAAACAACTTATGGACCTGTCGTCTCGGAAATCCATCAGCATCATCAGTCTGGGCTTCTTTCTGATGCTCGGACTTCATTTCAGCCTAGGCAATAATAACTCTTCGATAGCAATATGGGCTGCTATCGCAGGAATGCTGGTCTTGTACATTTTACTGGTGTTTGCGAGGTGGCAACGTGACCGTACGACAAGCGCATGGGCAATTCCCTTAGGCTTGTCCGTGGTTGGGTTAGTCGCTGCATCCGTGATTATCGCCATGTCGCACTGAGCTCAACCCAACGCGCTCTATTATCTTGGCACGCTAATTCACCTACACCTTATTATGCCTAATAATCTCCTCGCCGGCAAAGTCGGCATCATTTCCGGTGCGCTCAACGAACATTCTATTGCCTGGAAAGTGGCCCAGCGGGCGCACGCCGAAGGGGCTCGCTTCGTGCTCACCAACGCGCCGCTGGCCATGCGCATGGGCGAAATCAACAAGCTGAGCGAGGAGTGCAACGCCCCCATTATCCCGGCCGATGCGACTTCGACCGAGGAGCTGGAGGCGCTGTTTTCGGGCGCACAGGAGCAGCTGGGCGGCAAAATTGACTTCGTGCTGCACAGCATCGGCATGAGCGCCAACATCCGCAAAAAGAAGCATTACGGCGAGCTGGACTACAAATTCTTCCAGCAGACGATTGATGTGTCGGCCATGTCGTTCCACAAGATGATGGCCGTGGCCGAAAAGCAGGATGCCATGAACGAGTGGGGCAGTATTGTGGCCCTGAGCTACATCGCCTCGCAGCGCGCCTTTCTCGACTACACCGACATGACCCAGGCCAAGGCCATGCTCGAAAGCATTGCCCGCAGCTACGGCCAGCGTTTCGGCAAGCTGAAAAAGGTGCGCGTAAACACCGTGTCGCAGTCGCCCACCAAAACTACGGCCGGCACCGGCATCACCGGCTTCGACGCCTTCTACAACTTCGCCGATATGATGTCGCCCTTGGGTAACGCTCCGGCCGAAGCCTGCGCCGACTACTGCATCTCGCTGTTCTCGGACCTCACGCGCTACGTGACCATGCAAAACCTGATGCACGACGGCGGTTTCAGCACCACCGGCATCTCGGCCGAGATTGTGGACGTGATGACCAAAGCAGCCGGCGCGCAAAGCGCTGAATAGATTCGGTTTAGTTGCCTTTTCACAAAAAAAAGTCCGACCAGCTGGTCGGACTTTTTTTGTGAGAAGGCGGGCATGGCTGAAGTCCGCGCTACCCTCAATACCCCCGGCTCAAATCCACCAGATTCTCCAGCGGCTGGTCGTGGCGCAGGTTTTCCAGGTTGCGCAGCAGCATGTCGACTTTGTTTTCGTCCTCCAGGGCCTGGCCGCCGCCGGTGTGCTGGGTGAGCAGCACGTTGGGCAGGGTCCAGAGCGGGTTGTCGGCGGGCAGGGGCTCGACGGCCGTTACGTCGAGCACGGCCCCGCCGAGGTGGCCGGCTTGCAGCGCGGCAATGAGGGCGGGCTCATCGGTGGTATTGCCCCGGCCCACGCTGGCGTAGATGCTGCCCGGGCGCATGGCCGCCAGCAGTTCGGCCGAGACGAAGCCCTCGGCGCTCCCGGGCAGGGTGTTTATCACAATATCAGTGTCTGGCAGGGCGGCCAGCAAGTCGTCTTTAGAGCGCAGCTGGGCGGCGGAGTTGGTGCGGGCCAGCAGCTGCACGGGGCATTCGAAGCCGCTGAGCTGCTGGCGCAGGGCCAGCGCAATGGCCCCCGCGCCCAGCACCACCACGCGCTTGCCGCGCAACAGGCCCGCGCGGTTGCGCACGTAGGCCCCACCCACCCATTTTTTCTGGGCCTGCAGCACGGCCAACTCGGCTAGGTGGCGGTAGAGGGCCAGCAGGCCACCTACCATCGTTTCGGCGCAGGGCCAGGAAAAAAAGTCGCCCATGTTGGCCACGGGCAAAGGCAAGCGCAGGTGGCGGTAGCGCTCGAAGCCGGCCGAGTCAATCTGCCAGAAGCGCAGCAGGGGCGAGGGGCCGGCTGCCAGCCAGGTGGGCGGCGGGTTGCCAAGCAGCACGTCGGCCTCCTGGAAGGTGGGGAACTGGTCTTCGGGGGCCAGGTCGGCTCTGAAAGTGGCTTCGACTTCGGCCGGAAGCTGCTGGTGCAAATAAGCGCGGGCCGGGGCGCTCAGGGGCGAATAAACGAAAAGACGCATAGCAAAGCCGCCGGCAAAGCGACAGCCAATGGGCAAGAGGGTGAGCCGATGAAGCCGGGTGTGTGCAAAGGTGCTGCGCCCGCGACGTACTTTTCGTGAAGAAATTGCTTTTTCAGCAAAATTTACCCTCTTTTTCGCGTCATTCGCGCACTTTTTCGCTCCGCTCATGCGCGCCTACCTGCTTCAGCACGCCCACCTTACCGCTGCCGAGCTGGAACAAACCCTGGCCGCCTTTCGGCCCTGCACCTTCCGCAAAGGCACCGAGCTGTTCCACCCAGGCCCACCGCCAGACCGTCTCTATTTCATCGAAACCGGTCTGGCCCGCGCCTACCGCCTCGTGCGCGGCGAAGACATCACCAGCGCCTTTTACGGGGTCGACTCGTTCTGTTTCGACACCCTGAGCATTGTGGCCCAGGTGCCCACCGAGCTGTATTTCGAATGCCTGACCGACGTGCTGGCCCATGAAATCCTAATTCCCGACCTCAACCGCCTGTTCCGTCGCGTGCCGCCGATGGAGCGGCTGGGCCGCCGCATCAACGAAAACCTGGTCTGCGGCCTCACCGAGCGCCTGCGCGCGTTCCAGATGGACGACCTGCGTACCCGCTACCTCGCCCTGATGCAGCAAAACCCCGAGCTGATTCAGCAGGTGCCGCAGCGGCATCTTGCCACCTACCTGGGCGTGAAGCCGGAGAGCCTGAGCCGCATGCGGGCGCAGCTGTGAGGGTAGGGGGCGGGGGATAGGGGGGAAAGAACGTCATGCTGAGCTTGTCGAAGCATCTCTACCGCGCAAGTAATTTTTTGATTTGAATGGGTTGCGCGGTAGAGATGCTTCGACAAGCTCAGCATGACGCTCCTTCTACCACAGCCATACACCCACCGCATTTCTTAACCTAGGTCATTGGGCCCCGCGAAGCCAGCCGGTACTTTTACCCGCGCTCCCTTCCCACCCAATTCCAATTCTAAATGGCCAAGCAAGCCTATTCCCGCCGCGACCTCGCGTTTCAGCTCCACGAAGTACTGCACGTGGAAGCGCTGAGCCGCTTCCCGTATTTCCAGGACCACGACCGCGGCTCCATCGACCTCGTGCTGGATACCGCCGGCCAGTTCGCCGACCAGCTGCTGCGCCCGCTACTCACCGAGCTCGACCGCCAAGAGCCGCAGCTCGTGGATGGCACCATTCGGCTGCACCCCGGCGTACGAAACATCGTGCGCCGCTTCGGCGAGGATGGCTGGATAAACGCCTTGTTCTCGTACGAGGAAGGGGGCCAGCAGCTGCCCGGTACCGTGTACAACGCGGCCGTGTTTGCCATGCAGGCCACCAACTACTCGGCCAGCGTGCCGCCCTTTCTCACGCTGGGGGCCGCCAACCTGCTGCGCAGCTTTGCCACCCCGGCGCTGGTGGCCGCCTTCACGCCGCACATGTACGCCGGCCGCTGGCAGGGCACCATGGCCCTGACCGAGCCCGATGCCGGCAGCTCCCTCTCCGACATCACCACCTCGGCCGAGCCCACGGAGGACGGCTACTACCGGCTGCGCGGCCAGAAAATCTACATCTCCTCCGGCGACCACGATGCCTGCGATAACGTGGTGCACCTCATGCTGGCCCGCATCAAGGGCGCGCCGGCGGGGGCGAAGGGCATTTCGCTGTTTGCCGTGCCGCGCCAGCGCGTGGCCGAAGGGCTGCCCACGGAGACCACCCGGCCGGAAGAGTTAATCCCGAACGACGTGGTGACGGCCGGTATCTACCACAAGCTGGGCTGCAAGGGCGCGCCCATTGCCCACCTCATGATGGGCGGCGACGGCGACTGCCGTGGCTACCTCGTGGGGGAGCCCAACCAGGGCCTACGCTACATGTTTCAGATGATGAACGAGGCCCGGCTGGCCGTGGGCGTGAGCGCGGCGGCCATCGGCACGGCCGCCTATTACGCGGCCCTCGAATACGCCCGCGCCCGCCCCCAGGGCCGGCATGTTGCCAGTCGCGACGTCACCAAACCCCAGGTGCCCATCATTCGGCACGCCGACGTGAAGCGGATGCTGCTCTTCCAGAAAGCCACCATGGAGGGCGCGCTGGGGCTGCTGTTGCAATGCAGCTATTACATGGATGTAGCCGGAGTAGGGGAGGGCGAAGAAAAAGAGCGCGCCGAGCTGTTGCTCGATTTGCTGATGCCCATCGCCAAAACCTACCCCTCCGAAATGGGGGTGCTGAGCACCAGCGCCGCCATTCAGGTGCACGGCGGGGCGGGCTATACTACCGATTTTCCGGTGGAGCAGTTCTGGCGCGAGTCGCGCATTCACCCCATCCACGAGGGTACTACCGGTATTCAGGGGCTCGATTTGCTGGGCCGAAAAATCACCCAGCACGGCGGCCGGGCCGTGGCCCTGCTGCTGGAAGAAATGCAGGCCGCTATGGCAGCGGCTGAAGCCGTATCGGAGCTGGCCCCGCTGGCCGCCCAGCTTGGCAAAAACGTGGGCATCCTGCAACAGACCACGGGCCACCTGCTGGGCGTGGCCGCGCAGGACCACGAATTATTTCTGGCCGATGCCACGCTCTACCTGGAGCTGGCCGGGCTGGTGGTGGTGGCCTGGCAGTGGCTGCGGCAAGCCACCGTGGCCCAGGCCGCCCTGCCCGCAGCTCACCCCGACGACCAGAATTTCTATCACGGCAAGCTCATGGCGGCCCGGTATTTCTACGAATACGAGCTGGTGAAAGTGCCTGGCCTGGCTAAGCGCCTGCAATCGGCCAACGCCGTGACGGTGGATATGCAGGAGGCGTGGTTTTAGGTCGTCGGCGCGGCTAGTAAAGGAACGTCATGCTGAGCTTGTCGAAGCATCTCTACCGCCGCAGTAAACTCAATCGAAAGAATTAGCTGCGCGGTAGAGATGCTTCGACAAGCTCAGCATGACGTTTCACTTGCCTTCTTGCAAATTTATGCATCCCCGCTTCACATGAAAAAACTCGAAAACAAAGTTGTCTTCATCACCGGTGGAGCCTCCGGGCTGGGCCGGGCCGCTGCCGTAGCCGCCGCCCACGAAGGCGCGAAAGTCGTGATTGCCGACCTGCCCGGCTCCGACCACGCCGCCGCGCTGGCCGAGGTGCGGGCCGCCGGGGCCGAAGCCGTTTTCGTGCCGCTCGACGTGACCGATTCGGCCAATATTCAGCAGGCCATTGCTGCCACGGTGGCGCAGTTTGGCCGGCTCGACGTGGCGCTGAACAACGCTGGTATCGGCGAAGGCTTCTTCAGCTTCCTCGAAACCAGCGAGGAGTCGTTTCAGCGCATCATCGATGTGAACCTGACCGGCGTGTTCGCCTGCATGAAATACGAGCTGGCGCAGTTCGTGCAACAGGGCGGGGGCGTAATCGTGAATATGTCGTCGCTGGCCGGGCTGAAGGGCGCGCCCGGCTTGAGCGCCTACGTGGCCTCGAAGCACGGCGTGCTGGGCCTCACCCGCGTGGCCGCCCTGGAGTTTGCCCGGCGCAACGTGCGCGTGAATGCCCTCTGCCCGTATTACATCGACACGCCGCTCATCAAAGACGCGCCCGAGGAAGTGCGCCAGCAAATGGTATCCGCCAGCCCGATGAAGCGCCTGGGCCGAGCCGAAGAAGTGGCCAAAGCGTTTATTTACTTGGCGTCGGACGATTCGAGCTACACCAACGGCACCCAGCTGGTGATTGACAGCGGCGTGATTTCGTAGGATGCCGCCTTTGTTGCGTCGGGTACCCGCGCTACTAGGGAGCAAAACGTTTAACGAAAGCGCAGCACAGGCTGCGCGCTACCACATGGATTTCACCCCCAGCCCCAAAACCCAAGACTACCTCGCCCGCGTGCAGGCTTTTATGGCCGAGCATATCGCGCCCATCGAAGACGATTACCACCGGGCCAACCTCGCTGCCAACCCCGGCCCCGACTGGCAAAGCTGGCGCGTGCTGCCCGTCATCGACGAGCTGAAAGCCCAGGCCCGGGCCGCCGGCCTCTGGAATCTGTTCCTGCCCGATGTCATCCACGGCGCGGGCCTCAGCACCCTTGAATACGCGTCCATTGCCGAGGAAACCGGCCGCAGCTTCCTCGCGCCCACGGTCTTCAACTGCAACGCGCCCGATACCGGCAACATGGAAGTGCTGCACTACTTCGGCACCGAAGCGCAGAAAGCCGAGTGGCTCGCGCCGCTGCTGGCCGGCGAAATACGCTCCGTGTTCTGCATGACCGAGCCCGACGTAGCCTCGTCGGATGCCACCAACATGCAGGCCACCATCGCGGAGGACGGCGACGAGCTGGTGCTCAATGGCCGCAAGTGGTGGGCCACCGGCCTGGGCCATCCCGATGCCAAGCTGGCCATTTTCATGGGGCTTTCGAACCCCGAGGCCGCGCCCCACGCCCGCCACAGCATGGTGCTGGTGCCGCTCGGTACGCCCGGCGTGAACATCCAGCGGATGCTGCCCGCGTTCAGCGACTACGACCCGCCCTACGGCCACGGCGAGGTATGGTTTGAGAATGTGCGCGTGCCCCGCGCCAACCTGCTGCGCGGCCTGGGCGACGGCTTTGCCATCGCGCAGGGTCGCCTCGGGCCGGGCCGCATCCACCATTGCATGCGCTGCATCGGCGCGGCCGAGCGGGCCCTGGAGCTACTGATAAAACGGGGCTTGTCGCGCACCGCTTTCGGCAAGCCGTTGCTGCACCTGGGCGGCAACCTCGAGCGCGTGGCCGACCTGCGCATGGCCATCGACCAGGCCCGGCTGCTCACCCTTTTTGCCGCCTGGAAAATCGACAATCAGGGCGTGAAAGCGGCCATGAGTGAGATTTCGGCCATCAAGGTCGTCGCGCCCAACGTGCTCCAGCGCGTGGTGGACGAGGCCATCCAAATGCACGGCGGCGCGGGCGTGTCGCACGACGTGCCGCTCACGGCGCTCTTCACCGTGGCCCGCGCCCTGCGCCTGGCCGACGGGCCCGATGAGGTGCACCGCGCCATGGTAGCCCGGGTGGAGCTGGCCAAGTATAAGGAGAAGGGGTGATGAGAGGAAAAAAGAAGTACGGTCATGCTGAGCGCAGCCGAAGCATCTCGCGTGCCGCCACTAATCCAGTCGATTGAATTACTACCACACGCGAGATGCTTCGACTGCGCTCAGCATGACCGTTCTCTTATCCTCAACAAAGCCATGACCCCATCCGCTCCCCGCCTTCTCGACACCGCCGGCCCGCTACGCCCCGGCGAAGAGCTGGATGCCGCCGCCATCGATGCCTGGCTGAAGCGGCAGCGGCCGGAGCTGCGCGGGCAGCCGCGCATTACGCAGTACGCCGGCGGAGCTTCCAACTGGACTTATCGCCTCGAGTACGATAATGCTGACCTCATTCTGCGCCGCCCGCCGGCCGGCACCAAGGCCAAATCGGCGCACGATATGGGCCGCGAGTACCGCGTGCAGAAGGCCCTGAAACCCGTTTTCGCCTACGTGCCCGAAATGGTGGCCTACTGCGAGGATACCAGTATCATCGGCGTCGATTTTTACGTGATGGAGCGCGTGGCCGGCATCATCCCGCGCAAAAACTTGCCGCGCGGGCTCGATTTGCCGCCCGCCAAGGTGCGCCAATTGTGCCTGAACGTGCTTGATGCGCTGATTGAGCTGCACCAGGTGGACTACCAGGCGGCGGGGCTGGCGGGCCTGAGCAGCGGCGTGGGCTACACCCAGCGCCAGATTTCCGGCTGGAGCAAACGCTACACCCAGGCCCGCACCTGGAACGTGCCCAGCGGCCGGCGCATCATGGCCTGGCTCGAAGCCCACCAACCGGCGCAGGAACGTATCTGCATCACGCACAACGATTTTCGCTTCGACAACGTGGTGCTCGATGCCGACGACCCCACGCGCATTATCGGCATTCTGGACTGGGAACTGGCCACCCTCGGCGACCCGCTCATGGACCTGGGCAACCTGCTGGCCTACTGGGTGCAGGCCGATGACGACTTTCTGGCCCAGGCCACCCGCCGCCAGCCCACCCACCTGCCCGGCATGCTCACCCGCCAGGAGGTGGTGGCCTACTACTGCGAGAAAACCGGCTTCCGACCCGATAACTGGGCTTTTTACGAAGTATATGGCCTGTTCCGCCTCTCGGCCATTGCCCAACAGATTTACTACCGCTACCACCACAAGCAGACCCGTAACCCGGCGTTCAAGAACTTCTGGATTTTCGTGCACTACCTGCACTGGCGCTGCCGCCGGGCGATACGCAAGAGCCGCTGAAGCCGGTAAAAAACGTCATGCTGAGCTTGTCGAAGCATCTCTACCGCTTCGTTGAATCGACTGGATTACTTGTGCGGTAGAGATGCTTCGGCTGCGCGGACGCCAGATAAGCATGACGTGCTATTATATTCTCTACATCCTCCTACCTCCAACCCCTCCTACCCTCATCCCCTAAAACATGACCCGCCAAAATATCCTCATCACCGGAGCTAGCTCGGGACTGGGCGAAGGCATGGCCCGCGAATACGCCCGCATGGGCCGCAACCTCGCCCTGTGCGCCCGCCGCACCGACCGCCTCGACGCCCTCAAAGCCGAGCTGGAGGCCGCGTACCCCAGCATCAAAATCTTCATTCGCGCCCTCGACGTGAACAACCACGACCAAGTGTTTGAGGTGTTTCGGGCTTTCCAAAAAGACCTCGGCAACCTCGACCGCATTATTGTGAACGCGGGCATGGGCAAAGGGGCTTCCCTGGGCACGGGCTACTTCAGCGCCAACCTGCAAACGGCCCAGACCAATTTCGTGGCCGCGCTGGCGCAGTGCGAGGCGGCGCTGGAGGTGTTTCGGGCGCAGAATGCGGGGCATCTGGTCACGATTTCGTCGGTGGCGGCCATGCGCGGGATGCCGCGCGCCCAAACGACCTACGCGGCTACCAAAGCCGGCCTTTCGGCCCTTACCGAAGGTATTCAGGCCGATTTACTGGACTCGCCCATCAAAGTCAGCATCATGTATCCGGGCTACATCCGCTCCGAAATCAATGCCAAGGTGAAAAATACGCCCTACATGGTGGACACCGAAACCGGCTGCCGGGCCCTGGTCAAAGCCATTGAGCGCGAGCCGATGCGGGCCTTCGTACCGGGCTGGCCCTGGGGCCTAGTGGCCCGCGCCATGAAGTGGCTGCCCCTGCGCTGGGTACAGAAGCTGCTGTAAATCAATAGGATTATAGAGAAATTGCGGTATTTTGTTCAAACAGCCGTTTCTTGCATGCCCAAATTCCTGTTCGTTACGGGAAAGGCGGTGGTTGGCTTTTCGGAGCGGGCCGCCGGATGGATTTTTTGTTTTTGTGCGCTGTGATTCAATTTTTACGCAAGCTGTTGGTGCTGGCCGTGACGGGCTGGCTGGCCGGCTATTTTACTCCTGCCGTGGCCCAGCCGGCCGCCCGTCGCCCGGCGGCTTTGCCCGTCAAGGCTATTCTGTTCGTGGGCAATAGCTTCTTTCACGGCAAATACCAGCCCGTGCTGGCCTATAATGCCGCCCACGTCATCGACGAAAACTACGGCCTGCCCGCTACCGACCCGCGCTGCGAAACCACCACCGGCGAGCCCGTGGTGTGGGGCGGTATTCCCGGCATCTTCCAGCAATTCACCGAAGAAGCCGGCCTGAACTACGAAGTCCACTTCGAGGAAATCAACGCCCGGCCGCTGCAATACCACTACGAGCACGCCCTAAGTATCATTCAGCAGCCGCGTTGGCATACCGTAGTGCTGCAGGAGCACAGCGTGTGGGCATTGCCGCCGCGCCGGGGCGGCCACCCCGAGCTGTTCCGCGACTACGCCACCCGCCTCGAGCGGGCCGTGCACGCGGCCAGCCCCGGCGCTGGGGTATTCCTGTTCCAGACCTGGCCCCGCGCCGACCTCTGCTACCCGCCCAATACGCCCTTTACCGGCCTGCCCATCGACTCGATGGCCCACGAGCTGCACGCGTCCTATTACAATCTGCTGGCGCAAAACCCGGGTTTTAAAAGCATTGCGCCGGCCGGCGATGCCTGGCTGCGCGCCGTGCAAAGCGGCCTGGTTCAGCGCAACCCCTACGCCCCCGAGCCCGGCAAAATCGACCTCTGGGCCGAAGACCACTACCACCCCAGCAACTGGGGGGCCTACCTCACGGCGTGCGTGCTGTTTGGCGAAATCACTGGCTACGACCCTCGTATCCTCGGCGGCACCGAGCAGGCCGCCGCCGCGCTGGGCATTAGTTCGGAGGAGGCCGTGAGCTTGCAGCGGGTGGCGGCCGAGCAGATTCGTGCCGCCCGCCCCAACGCGTTTGCCGACCAGCCAGTGGGTTCGGAGAAACCCGCGACCCGCAGAGGAAAGCTTAAATCGTGACGTGCGTGGTGGGGGGCAGCAGTGGAATGCTCCATCCTGCTCCCGCCGCTATCGAAACAGCTGCCTTATCGCCGGCCCGCAAGTCGGTCGTGCCAACCCGTACGCGCACGCGCTGCGCCGCTAAGGCTACTTCTACTTCCGAATAGCTGCCCAAAAACCGGACGGCCCGCACCGTGCCCGCCACGCCATTGCCATCTACGGGTTGTAGCTGCAGCTGCTCAGGCCGCACCAGCAGCACGGTGTTTTTGCGGAAGCGCCGGCCCGGCAGCAGCGCCCGTCTATCCGCCCCGCTCACCAGGTTATAATCGCCGAAGAGGGCAGCTGTGGCCTCATCGACCGGCTGGTGGTAGAGGTGCTCGGGGGAGCCCTGCTGCACCAGCCGGCCCCGGTGCAGCACCAGAATTTCATCGGCCCAGCCCAGTACGTCGGCCGCGTCGTGCGATACCAGCAGGCAGGTAATAGCCAGCTGCGCGCCCAATTCCTCGATAATGCCCTGCAAAAGGCGCTTGTGGGTGCGGTCGAGATTGGAGAAGGGCTCATCGAGCAGCAACAGGCGCGGCGCTCCCAGCAGCAGCCGGGCCAGTGCCACTCGCTGCTGCTCGCCGCCCGAAAGCTGGTCGGTGCGGCGTGGCATCAGGTGGGCGATGCGGCACAGCTCATACACGGCCCGGGCCTCCGCGTCGGGGCGCTTGTTGGCGTAGCGCAGCACCTGCTCGACGCGCAGGAACTGCGGTAAATCGGACTTTTGGGAGAGGTAAGCTACGCCGGGATGGCCGGGCACCAGCACTTCCTGCGGGCCGTGCACGCGGCTGCCGTTGGCGTACACCATGCCGGTACTGGGCTGGATAAGGCCGGCTACGAGTTGCAGCAGCGTGCTTTTACCGGCCCCGCTTTCGCCGGCCAGCGCCAGCTTTTGCCCTTGCTTCTGGCTGAAGCTGATGGGCTGAAGTACGGAAACGCCATTTTCCGTAAGGCTGAGGTCGGTGACGGTGAGAATGTCCATGCTCAGGCAAAGAACGGGCTTGGGTGCCGCTGGCGCATGTCTGCGACGCGTCCTGTTCACCACTTGTGCCCCGGCGGGCAACCAAGTACCCGTGTGCCAATGCCACTGAGGGCACAGCTGGCAGCGCAACGGCTTATTCGGGCTGTTGGCGCGGCTGTTGCAGCACCAGCTGGGCCGGGCAAATGGGCCGTTATGCGGCGCGCAGCTTAGGTCATATGCCGGATGGGTCGGGCCGCCCTTTTTATTTCAGAAAGATGAAAGCAAAACTAGTTAAGGTGCAAATAATTACTGCCTTATTACTGCATTTCAAAATAGATTTATTGGGCAAATGATTGAACTATAGCTGTTAATCGTAATAAACCGGAAAAATAATTTACAAAAGCTTATTAGCTTGTTTTCAGCTAATAAGCTTTCGAATGATGCAACTTGGCGGGTGCGCCGGGGCAATAACTAGCGTGGCGGCAGCAATAATTCGGGTAGTTTGGGAGTTGAAACAATAATTGCGGCCCGCTCCGGCGGGCTGTTTCGGGCTGAATTACTCACTTCCTAACCCCCTGTGTATGCTGCGTATCGTGCTGTTGTTTTTCATGCTGTTGGGCGCTTGCGCGGCCGATATTCAGGCCGCACCAGCGGCTCGCCGTCCCATTCATCGCCACCGGCCCATCGCCGGCGATTTCCGGCCCGTGTACCGGTACTACCGCGGCCCGGGCCGCCACAAAGACCGGTTCCGCAAGTTCTCGAAGCGGCGCTCGAACAAAAGCGGGTTCTTCTCGGGCCGGGGCCACAAGCGGCGCGGCACGCTGTAGAGGTCGCTTAACCCGGACCATCTGAACCGGCCCGGTTTCGTGCGGGCCAGTGCGCCAAGCGGCTGCCTCCTACCCAGGGGGCAGCCGCTTGTGCTTGCGGGTAATGTGCTTCTATGGCAGTGATGCTTCGCTGCGTACAGCATGCCGCTCAATTGACTTCAACAGAAAAAGCCGCTCACCAAGCGGCTTTTTTTATGTCCGAAAAAATTTTTTTTCGGCGCAGAGTTGCGAAACCAAAATATCTGCTTACGTTTGTGGTGTACTAGAACGGTAATACACTCAGCCTCTCCACATGGTCCGCATCCGCAATCTGCATTTTGGGTACTCCCGCAAGCGCCCGCTCTTCCAAGCCCTCGACCTGACGCTGGAGCGCGGCCACATCTACGGCCTGCTGGGCAAGAACGGGGCGGGTAAGTCCACGCTGCTCAAGAATATTGTGGGGCTGGCTTTTCCTGATAGGGGCACCTGCGAGGTGCTGGGGCAGCCGGCGGCGCGGCGGCTACCAGCCGTGCTGGCCGACCTGTTTTTTCTGCCCGAAGAAATTTACGTGCCGGCCGTGACGGCCGCAAAATTCGTGGCAAATACGGCCGGCTTCTATCCGAAATTCGACCACGCCGCGCTGGCGCACTACCTCGGCGAGTTTGAGGTGCCGGCCCACGCCGTGCTCACGACCCTGAGTTTTGGGCAGCAGAAGAAGTTTATGATTGCCTTCGCGCTGGCCGCCAACACCAGCCTGCTGGTGCTGGACGAGCCCACCAACGGCCTCGACATTCCGAGCAAGGCGCAGTTCCGCAAGCTTGTCGCCACGGCCCTCACGGAGGAGCGCTGCCTGATAATTTCGACCCACCAGGTGCGCGATTTGGAGAGCCTGATTGACACGGTGGTCGTGCTGCACGGCCAGCGCATTGTGTTGAATGCCGACCTGGGCGAGCTGGCCGAGCGGCTGACGTTTGCCACCGTGCCCGAGGCGGATGGCACCGACCTCTACGCTGAGGAATCAGTCCGGGGCGCGCAGGTGATTCGGCCTAATCGCCGTGGCCTGCCGGGCCGCATCGACTTGGAAATGCTGTTCAACGCCTTGGTGGGGGAAGCGCCCACGTTGGCCAACTACTTATCTCAAAACCAACCTGTTCATGAGCCAGTTCTTTAATTTCGCGCGTTTTGGCCGCTTGTTCAGCAAGCACACTACTGAGCAGGGGGGCGGCTACCTGCTGGCCACGGGCGTGCTGCTGGGCGGCCTCGGGCTGGTGCTGGGGTTTGCGGCCTACATGTCGTCGGAACCGGTGACGCCGGATATGCAGGCCGTTATATTCGTGATGGGGCTGCTGGCCGCGGGCGCGTTTTTTACCAGCACCGTTCTGGCCTTTTTCGGCGACAAAAAGCAGGCCACGGCGGCGCTGATGCTGCCGGCCTCGCACTGGGAGAAATACCTGGTGGGCTGGCTGTACGCGCTGCCGATTTTTCTGGCGGTGTACGTGGGCTGTTTTTTCCTGATTGACAGCCTGGTTTTACAGCTCGGCAGTGGCGGCAAGCCGACCGAAATGGTGCGGCTGTTTTCGGGCGAGGGCAAGCTGTATTACTCGCTGCTGGCGTACGCGGTGGTGAATGCCGTGTTTTTGTGGGGCAGCATCTTCTTCACCAGGCAGCATTTTGTGCGTACGGCCTTTGGCGTGCTGCTGGCGCTGGTGGTGCTGGTGGCCCTCAATTTCCAGGTGATGCAGGCGCTGGTGGGGCGCAAGCTGGGCACGGTGATGCCGTATTCGGGCATGGCGTTGCAGGAGGGCAAGGTGTGGTACAGCATCAAACTGCCGGAGGCCCAAAGTGCCTGGTTTGGGCTGGTGCCGCTGGGCATCATGCTGCTGGCCTGGGCGGCGGCCTACCGGCGCGTGACGGAGAAGCAGATTTAAGGCGAGATAACCATGGAATTCAAAGACAACGAGGCCATTTACCTGCAGATTGCCGGGTACGTGAGCGAGCTGATTCTGCGCGGCAAGTGGCCGCCGGATAGCAAGATTCCGTCGGTGCGCGAGCTGGCTGGCACCTTGCAGGTGAACCCCAACACGGTGATGCGCACCTACGAGCTGCTGCAAAGCCAGGAGGTGCTGTACAACAAGCGCGGCATCGGCTTTTTCGTGGCCCCGGCCGCCGAGGCGCAGGTGCAGGCCGCCCGCCGCGAACGGTTTCTGAGCCAGGAGCTGCCGGAGGTGTTCGGCACCATGCTGCTGCTCGGCATCGGGCTGCCCGAGGTGCAGCGCCGCTACGAAGAGTTCAAAAACGCCCAATCCCAACCCCTTTCCGCTACCACTTCCTTATGAAAACCAGTAATACCCTTTTCGTAGCTGCCGTGGCCCTGGTGCTCGGCTCGCTGGCCACCTACGATGCCGCCCTACGCGCCGAATACCGCACCGGCCACTACAAAGAGCCGCTGCACGACTACCAGGCGCTGGGCCTGCGCAACTTCGACGCCGTGCGCGTGCCCTCGGCCAGCGGCCTGCAGGTGAAGGTGGTGGCCGGGCCGTTTGCCGTGCACGTGAGCAAGGACGCGGCCGACTATGTGCGCGTGACGCAGCGCGGCCAGCAGCTGCTTGTGACGCTGGCCTACCCCGACAAGCCGGAGCCGCTGGGCCGTCGGGAGGCTGTCGTTATTACCTGCCCGCGCCTCGCGGCGCTCACCACCGAGGGCAGCTACACCGTGGCCGGCAAGGTGCCGCCCGGCCAGCGGCAAGCCGGCGGGGAGGTGGCAATTCAGGGTTTCCGGCAGGATAGCCTGACGCTGCGGCAGGACCAGAGCAGCAAAATCCGGCTGGTGGGCAACACGCTGGGCTGGCTCCGGGCCACGGCCGGAACGGGCTCCGGCAGCGAGCCGAACCTGGAAATCGGGGCCGATAACCGCATTCAGGCGGCCGATTTGACCATTGGTCACCGGGGCCACCTCGACCTGGCGGCGGCCATTCCGCGCCTGCGTTACCAGTTTTCGGACAGCGCTACCGTTGCCCTGACCGGGGCAGCCGCCCGCAGCCTGGTGCTCCCGAAATAGCGCCGCTGCCATGACCCGCCAGACGCTGAAACACTCGCTGCTGGTGCAACTGGCCGTTATCTACACCCGGTACCTGGTGGGGGGCGCGTTCGTGTTTGCCAGTTTGATTAAAATCAAAGGGCACCGCTTCACGCAGATGGAAGGCACGGTGGCCGGCCACAACCCCGGGTATTTCTTCGAGATGATGTACCAGTCGGGGCTGTACTGGCAGTTTATTGGGGTGGCGCAGTGCGGGGCGGGCCTGCTGCTGCTCACGCAGCGCTACGCCTTGCTGGGGGCGCTGGCCTACGTGAGCATCATGGCCAACATCTTCGTTATCACCATTTCCTACGACTTCGCGGGCACGCCCGTCATCACCGGGCTCATGCTGCTGGCGGGCCTGCTGCTGGCCTGGGACTGGAACCGCCTGCGCGTGGTGATGAACCTGCCGGCCGTGGCCGAAACCACGTCGCCGCTATTCGAGAGCCGGCTGTGGGAGCTGGTGGGGGCGGTGCTATTCGCCTTCACGGCCACATACCGGGCGCTCACGGACAGGTACAACCTGCTGCTGTGGCTGGGGATTTGCGTGCTGGTGGGCGCGGTGGGGCTGCTGGTGGCGTGGCGGCGGTACCGGAAAGCGGGGTTCGTTTCGCGATAGGGATTTGCTCGGCCAGAAGCGGCGCGGCGCGCAGCCTGACGGATAATTGTGCCCCAACGAAACCCAAGCGGCCCTTCTGCGTGTTAAATTCGGACCCGCAACCCTAGCGGCGGCCGTTTCGCATCCATGACCAACAAAGAAATCAAAGCCCTTATCTCGCTGCTCGACGACCCGGAAATCGCGCCGCAAATCCAGGATAAAATCCAGAACCTGGGCGAGAGCATCATTCCCTTTCTGGAGGAGTCGTGGGAGGAAACCCTCGACGGCCAGCAGCAGCACCGGCTGGAGGATTTGATTCACCACCTGCAGTTTGAGGGCCTGCAGCAGCGGCTTAAAGTATGGCGCGAAGCCGGAGCCACCGACCTGCTCGAAGGCATGTGGCTGCTGAATACCTACCAATACCCCGACGCCGACTACCAGGCCCTGAACCGGGCCATCGAGCAGCTCCGCTTTGAGACCTGGACGGCCCTGCGCCCCGAGATGCACCCCGCCGACCAGGTCCAGACCCTGAACTACGTGATGTTCAAAACGCACAAGTTTGCGGCCAACACCCAGCATTTTCACTCGCCGGCCAATTCCATGCTGCAGCGCGTGATTGAAACCAAGCGTGGCAACCCGCTCACGCTCTGCGTCATTTACCTGCTAGTGGCCCAGCGGCTGGATTTGCCGGTTTTTGGGGTGAACCTGCCCAACTTATTCGTGCTCACCTTTCGGCCCGCGCTGCCGGGGGCCGAGCCGTTCTACATCAACTGCTACAACCGCGGCCTGGTGCTTTCGCGCACCGACATCGAGCACTACGTGGCGCAACTCAACATCAATTCCAACCCTATTTTTTTTGAGCCCTGCGCGCATCTCGACATCGTGCGGCGCGCCATGCGCAACCTGCAAATGAGCTTCGAGCGCCTGCAGGAACCGTTGAAAGCGGCGGAGGTAGCGTTGCTGCTGAGTATTTTGGAGTAGGGAATGGTTCGCGTCTAAAACGGTCATGCCTCGGCTGCGCGGACGCCAGCTGAGCATGACGTTTCCGGCTGACTGACGACCTGTGCCGCGTTTTGTGTTGCAGAAACAGCGGTTTGTGTAGCGCCAGCCGCTTGGGCAAACCAGACCTTTGTGAGATACTGCGAGTTCAGTAGCCGAAGCATCTCCGTTTCGGCACCAATCCTTTTCCCGATGGCTCTCACCGATTTCCGCACCTTGGGCCGCTCCGGCCTGGTCGTTAGCCCGCTGGCGCTGGGCACCATGACGTTTGGCACCCCACGCTGGGGTTCGGGCGACGACGTATCCGAGGCCGTTTTTAATGCTTATGTTGATGCCGGCGGCAATTTCGTGGATGCTGCCGACGTGTACTCGGGCGGCCGGAGCGAGGAAATGCTGGGCGGCTACATTGCCGGCCGCCAATTGCGCGACCAAATGGTGCTGGCCACCAAGTTCAGCTTCGGCGGGCAGGCCGGCAACCCTAACGTGGGCGGCAACGGCCGCAAAAACATCCATCGCGCCCTGGAAGGCTCGCTGCGCCGCCTCCAAACCGACTATGTCGACCTGTACTGGCTGCATGCCTACGACGGCGTGACGCCCGTGGAAGAAGTGCTGCAAACCCTCGGCGACCTCGTGCGGGCCGGCCGCATCCGCTACTTCGGCTTCAGCAACGTGCCGGCCTGGTACGCCACCAAGGCTGCCACGCTGGCCGCCGCCCACGGCGTGCCCGGCCCCGTGGCCCTGCAAATGGAATACTCGCTGGTGGCCCGCTCCATCGAGCGCGAGCACGTGCCGGCCGCCTTGGAAATGGGACTGGGCATTACGCCGTGGAGCCCGCTGGCGGCCGGTTTCCTGGCCGGCAAGTACGAGCGGGAGGGCAGCGGGGCCAGTGGCGAAGGCCGCCTGACTGGCCCGAACCCGTTCAGCAACATGAAATTCACCGACCACAACTGGCGCGTGCTCGACGCCCTCCGGCCGGTGGCGGCCGAGCTGAAACGCCCGCTGGCGCAGGTGGCCCTGGCGTGGGCGGCGGCCCAGCCCGGCATCAGCTCGCTGATTGTGGGGGCCAGCCAGGTGGCGCAGCTGCACGACAGCCTAGCGGCGCTCGAAATCCGACTCAGCCCCGCGCAGCTGCAAACGCTGGATGATGCCAGCGTCCTGGACCCGTTTCAGGACCGGGTGTGGCCCATGCTGAAGCGCGCCGTGTTTGGCGGCGGCAGCGTGCAGGGCTGGTAATAGCCGCGTTTTGTGTTGTAGAAACGGGGTTTTGTGTAGTCTCGTCGGGGCGGGTTCGTCGGACCTTTGAGGTATCAAAACCCCATTAAAATCAGCAGCATCATGACGAATGAAATCAAACGCGTAGCCCTCGGTAGCCAGGGCCTGGAAGTTCCCGTGGAGGGCCTGGGCTGCATGGGCATGACGGCCGGCATCGACGGCATGAGCGTGTACGGGGAGGCCGACGAAACCGAGAGCCGGGCCACCCTGCACCGCGCCCTGGAGCTGGGCATCAACCTACTCGACACCGCCGACCTCTACGGCCCCATGCTGAACGAGCGGCTGGTGGCCAAGGTGCTGCCCGGCCGCCGGGCCGACATTATTCTGGCCACCAAATTCGGCTTCGAGGTGAACGACGACGAGAAGTTCACCGGCCGGCTCAACGGCCGGCCCGAATATGCCCGCAAGTCCATCGAACGCTCGCTGCGCAACCTGGGCACCGATTACGTCGACCTCTACTACCTGCACCGTCTCGACCCTGAAACCCCCATCGAGGACAGCGTGGGCATGATGAGCCGCTTCGTGGAAGAAGGCAAAGTGCGCTACCTGGGTTTGAGCGAGGTGTCGCCCGAAATCCTGCGCCGGGCGCACGCCGTGCACCCCATCACGGCCCTGCAAACCGAGTATTCGCTCTTCGATAGGGGCGTAGAGGAAACCGGGGCCCTGCAAGCGGCCCGCGAGCTGGGCATTGGCTTTGTGGGCTATTCGCCATTGGGTCGGGGCTTTTTATCGGGCGACATTAAAACCCCCGACGACTTCGAGCCCAACGACTCGCGCCGCTTTTTCCCGCGCTACCAAGGCGAAAACTTCTATCAAAACCTGGCCCTGGTGGAGAAGCTGCAAGCCCTGGCCGAGACCAAAGGCGTAACGGCCGCGCAGCTGGCCCTGGCCTGGGTGCTGGCGCAGGGCGTAGTGGCCATCCCCGGCACCAAGCGCCGCCAGTATCTGGAGCAGAACGTGGCCGCCGCCAGCATTCCGCTGAGCCCGACGGAGCTGGCCGATTTGGAAGCCATTATGCCGGTGGGCAGCTCGGTGGGCGCGGCGTACCCGGCGGGGTTTTAGGCGGCAGGCCCGCAGAACGATTGAATGAGAACGTCATGCTTATCTGACTGCTGCGGCGAAATAGCCGCTAAGTTTGCCAGGTACCAACGGCTCACCCACCAACCCCTTCGACCCATGCCCGACTTCGTAGGCTGCCGCACCCTGGAAATAGTGGATGCCGCCCTGGGCCTGACCTTTCCGCTGCTCGTGTTGTACCCGACCAGCGCGCCCGACCAACCCGAATCCATTGGCCCCTACACGCTCGATGTCGCCCTCGATGCGCCCATCGAGCCCGGCCCGTTGCCAATGGTGCTGATTTCGCACGGCACCGGCGGCTCGCCGCTCACGCACCGTTTGCTGGCGCATTTTCTGGCCCGCAGCGGCTTTGTGGTGGGCCTGCCCCGGCACCACGCCAATCACCGCGACGATAATTCCTGGCACAACACGCCCGCCAACCTCGTGGCCCGGCCGCGCCACCTCACGCTGGCTATTGACGCGCTGCTGGCGGAATTCGGGGCGGTGCTGCGGCCCGATTGGGTGGCGCTGGTTGGGCACTCGCTGGGCGGCTACTCGGCCCTGGCGCTGGCCGGCGGGCAGCCCGGCTCGCTCCCGCACGAGCACTCGGACGGGACGCCGCAACCCATCCCCACCACGCTCGATGCGCGGGTGCGGGCTCTGGTGCTGCTGGCCCCGGCCACCGTCTGGTACCGGGCGGCAGAAGCGTTGCGCAACGTGCGGGTGCCCATTCTGCTGCTGATGGGTGAAAAGGACGAATGGACACCCGATTTCCACGCCCAAATTGTGCTAAACGGGGTGGCCGACCGGCGACTTATCACCCACCGCATCGTCGAAAATGCCGGCCACTATTCCTTTTTGAGTCCGTTTTCGGCGGCGCGGACGAGCCCGGCGTTTCCGCCCTCGCAGGACCCGCCGGGGTTCGACCGTATGCAGTTTCAGGAGGAATTGCAGGCGGAGGTTCGGCAGTTTCTGTTGCAGCAATTGCCGCTTGCCGCCGCTAGGTAGCAGCAGGTAACCTGTCATCCTGAGCCTGCCAAGGACCTTCTCACGCCTATGCCGTTAGAAATACTGCAAGCTGTCTTACCGTGGTAAGGTCCTTCGCAGGCTCAGGATGACAGCAGGAAAAAATAAACTTATGAAACAGCCAGCCGCCGAAATCCGCGTACTCGAAACCGTGACGGATTATACCCGCTTCTGCGGGCTGCCCGCGCCGGCCCACCCACTGCTCACCGTCATCGACCTGGAGCAGACCCGCGGCAACGTGCTGCCTGAAAAGCTGACGCCCCTGGTGCAGCAGTTCTACACCGTTTGGGTCAAGAAAAACCTGAAGGGCAAGGTGCACTACGGCCATCAGTCCTACGATTTTGGGGAGGGTGTAATGGGCTTCCAGGCCCCCGGACAGGTTTTTGCCATCGATGCCACGCTGGATATTTCTCAAATCAGCGGCTGGATGGTGCTTTTCCATCCCGACTTGCTGCGCAAGTACCCGCTGGGCCAGAAAATCGCCGGCTATGGCTTCTTTTCCTACGCCGTGCACGAGGCCCTGCACCTCTCGGCGCAGGAAGAAAGTGCCCTGGATGGTCTGCTGGATACTATTCGGGCCGAGTACGGGCGGCCCATCGACGCCTTCAGCCAGGACGTGCTGGTGTCGCAGCTCGACGTGCTGCTCAACTACGCCAACCGCTTTTACCACCGCCAGTTCCTCACCCGCCGCAGCCCCGAGCACGACCTGCTCAGCCGTTTCGAAGCGCAGCTGACCAGCTACTTCGCCATCGACAACGAGCAGCCCCTGCCCACGGTGCAGCACTTCGCCGATGCCCTGCACGTGTCGCCCGCCTACCTCAGCGACATGTTGCGCACCCTCACCGGCCAAACCACCCAGCAGCACCTCCACCACGCCCTCATCGAAAAAGCCAAGCGCCTGCTGCTCAACACTTCGCTCACCATCAACGAAACCGCTTTTCAGCTGGGGTTCGAGTATCCGCAGTATTTCACGCGCCTCTTCAAAAGCAAAACGGGGCTCACGCCGGCGGCCTTTCGGTTTTCGGCGCAGTGAGCGTCAGTCGAGAGGAGGGAGCCTTGTGTCATTGCGAGCGGAACGAAGAGGAGCACGGCACCCGAAGGACAGCCGGTAATTTACCGCTTAATCAAACAGCCGGCGGCGCGCTTGTCGGCCACGCCGGCTGGCCGGCCGGCCAGCACGTTGTCCAGCACCTGCTTCAGGTAGGCCTGCTGCACGCTGCCGGCCACCTGCGGATTATCGTCGATGGCCCCGCGGTAGCGGACAGCGAAGCCGTTGCCGGCGGGCTCGAGTACCACGGCCTCAGCGGTTTTTGTCACGCCAAGCAGGCCAGCAACCTGCTGGCTGGCATCGGTGAGGGTGGGCAGCTCCACTTCGCCGGGGGCGGCGGTGCCGGGCGCGTCGAGGTTGATGGGTACGTTGATGAACAGAAACTGCACGCCCCGGCCCCGGTAGGCACTGCTGAGCGAGGCCAGCCGCTCTTGGTAGAGGCGCGAAAAGGCGCAGGCGGGGTTCAGAAACACCACCACCACCGCCTTATCCTTGGCGTAGCTTTTCAAGGCCACGTCGGCGTTGGCGGCGGTTTTTAGGGTGAAATCAGAAACGGTGCCGCCGCCCTGGGCGCGGGCCACGCCCACGGCGAGGGTTACGGCCAGCAGGGCCACGGCGGTGAGAATAGAAATTCGACGAAAAGACATGGTGGTAAAGTAAAGCAAAACGGCGCGGCCCAACGGGGGCGCAGCTACCCGGCGGGTTCGTGGCAGTAGGTGAGCACGTAACCCGGGGCGGGTTGGGTATAGCAAATGCGGTGCCGGGTCTGGCCCCCGTCCAGCACTAACGTAGCGGGGATTTCGCCGGATGTCTGCGGCCGGAATTCGTGCAGCAGCAGCTGTTGGCGGAAGATAATGCCACGCCGGGCCGCCAGCTTGTAGAGGGCCTCTTTGGCACTCCAGAGCAGGGTATAGTGGGCATCGGCATCCGTATGGACGGTAGCGGTGCGGGCGTGGTGCCACTCGTCGTCGGCCAGAAATTTTCCGGCCAGCCGCTGGGCTTTGTCCCGGATGAATTCGATGTCGACCCCCGCCCGGCCGTCCCGGGCGAGCACGGCCGCCGCCCACTCGCCCGAATGCGACAGCGATAACACCGTATCGGCGGGCGCGCCGGCCAGCCAGGGGCGGCCGGTGGCATCGTTGCGCACGACGGTTTGGGTAGGAAGCAGCGTGGGGAATTCGCCAAACAGGGCGTGGGCTAATCGGCGGCCGGCCAGCCATTGCGCCTGCCGTTTTGTATCGGGGGTGGCGGGCAACAGCGCTTGGTATTCTGCTGAGTTGGGCAGCTCGGCCCACAGAGCTTCGGGCGTTTCGGTGAGGTGCCAGAGGCCCAGCACGGCGGTAGGGGAGAGGCGCTGGAGGGAGTGCAGGGGCATGGCGGGAGGTGGAAGCGGAAATAGTAAAGAACGTCATGCTGAACGCAGTGAAGCATCGCTACCGCAACAAGTAATTTGATTAGTTACTGCGGTAGAGATGCTTCACTGCGTTCAGCATGACGTTCTTTTTTTAACCGGCAACCCCGGGGCGGCTACCTTTGCGGCCCCCGTTATGTCCGAAATCTTCCGCCCTGCCATTACCCGAATCGCCACCCTTGCCGGCCACCGCGACGCCGTGTACGCCCTCACGGGCGGCCCCGGCAGCCGCGTTTTCTCCGGTAGTGCCGACGGCATGGTGGTGGGCTGGGATGCCGCCGAGCCCACCCGCGATGGTGAGCTGCTGGCCCGCGTGCAAAACTCGGTATACGCCCTGCGCCACCTGCCGGCGCTGGATTTGCTGGTGCTGGGGCATAATTTCCAGGGTATTCAGGCCATCGATTTACAGCATAAAACGCTGGCCCACGCCACGGCCCTGCCGCCAGTGGCCATTTTTGAAATCGTGTTTTCGGCCAGCCGGCAGCGGCTCTACGCGGGCCTGGCCGATGGCACGCTGGCCGTGCTGAGCGTGCCCGATTTTCGGCTGGAAAAGCTGCTGCGCATCACCGACAAAAGCCTGCGCACGCTGGTGCTGCACGAGGGCCGCGGCGAGCTAGTCATCGGCAGCTCCGACCACCTGACCCGCGTGCTGGACCTGGACTCGCTCGAAACCAAATTTACGCTCGCCGAAAGCACCAATTCGGTGTTCTCGGTGGCCTTTTCGCCCGATGGCGCGCACCTGCTCACGGCCGGCCGCGATGCCCAGATTCGGCGCTGGGACGTGGCCGCCGGCTACCAGCTGGCCGATACCGTGCCGGCCCACATGTACACCATCAATCACCTGGCCTTTAGCCCCGATGGCCGCTACCTGGCCTCGTGCAGCCTCGACAAAAGCATCAAGCTCTGGGACGCGGCCACGCTCACGCTGCTGCGCGTGCTCGACCGGGCCCGCGCCGCCGGCCACGGCACGTCGGTGAACCGGCTGGTTTGGCCGGGCACCGAAAACCGGCTAGTTTCGTGTAGCGACGACCGTAGCCTGGCCGTTTGGCAATTAACAGTTAGCAATTAACAGTGAACAGTTAGCAGAAAATCTGCTTGATGCACGCACGTTATCGCCCAATCCGTTAATTGTTCACTGATAACTGCTCACTGAAAAAATGAAACTTACTGCCCTCGATATCCGCCAGAAAACGTTTGAAAAATCCTTTCGGGGGATTGATAAAGACGAAGTGCAGGCGTTTTTAACTACCGTTTCGCAGCAGTGGGAACGCATGGGCGACGAAAACCGGGAGCTGCGCCTCAAGCTCGAACACGCCCAGCAGGACGTGCAGAAGATGCGCGAAGTGGAAAGCAGCCTCTACCGCACCCTGAAGACCGCCGAAGACACTGGCAACAACATTACGGAGCAAGCGCAGCGCGAAGCCGACTTGCGCGTTCGCGAAGCCCAGCTGCAAGCCGAGAACATTCTGAATGAAGCCCGCCAGCGCGCCCGCGAAGTGGTGGATGGCGCGTATCAGCAGGCCGAAAAAACCGTGGCCGACATGCAGCGCGAAGTCGGCGGCCTGGGCCAGGAGTGCCAGCGCCTGGAGCAACAGCTCGACGGCCTCGTGCGCGACCTGCACCACCTGGCATCGGATGCGCTGGATAAGGTGGAAAAAGCCCGCAACCGGCCCAAGGGCGGTACGGCGGCCATCCTTTCGCGCGCTGCCCGCGTACAGGTAGTACGGCCCAAAGAACTGGCCGCCGAACCCACGCCCGAAACTCCTTCTGCCATGCAGGTAACTACCTCCTCCGCTGTTTCATCGGCCGCCGCCGTGGCCGCCGCCACGCCCACTTCGTTTGCGCCCACGTCGTTTGGCCGCGCCGAAGAATCCCTGGAGCGCGCCGCCCAGACCACCGGCTACAACCCCAAGCCCGGCCAGCAGCCCGACCCCGGGGCACCCGCCGAGGCCCCGCGCCCCGATATTGAGCGACCCTACGCGCCCGCCGAAAACCCCGGCATTTCGCCCGCCCCGCACATCGACCCGCCCGCGCCCTCGCAGGTGCCCGAGCCCAACCCGCCCTACGTGCAGCCCACTGCGCCCGACATTCAGCCCGTGGGCCCCAGCCACCCCGAAATCAATCAGCCCTCGCCCGTGACGCACCCCGGCCAGCCGGGCATGACCACCGCTACTGCCCCGGCTCCGACCGAAGCCGCCGTAGCGGAGAAGTCGTTCTTCGATGAAATCTAGACCGCGGATTTATCGGATTTATCGGATTTGTCAAATTCGGTAGTCGACACAAGATTGGAAAGCCTGCCCCTGGGGTGGGCTTTCTTTGTTTATGGGGTCACCTTTGCAGGGCCGCTTCGTTGGCACGGCCAGGGTTTCAGGGCCTTGCTGCGACCTGAACGGCACTCACAAACCCATCATTCACCAATTCATCCACTCACCACATGGGCCAAATCGCACTCGAAGGGCTGGAGTTTTTCGCCTTCCACGGCTACTATGACGAAGAGCAGAAAATCGGCAATAAATACGGCGTCGACCTCTTCATTAAAACCGATTTGCTGGCCGCCGGCGAGTCCGATAAGCTCCAGCAAACCGTGAACTACGAAGTGCTGTACCGCCTCGTGGCTGAGGAAATGCGCGCCCCCGCCCGACTGCTCGAGCACGTGGCCCACCGGGTGCTCGACCGCATCACGGCCGAGTTGCCGCACGTGCGGAAGGTGAGAATCAGCGTCAGCAAATTCAATCCGCCGCTGGGCGGCATCTGCCACCGCGCCCGCGTGACGCTGGTGAAGCGCCGCGAGCAGCAGTAGCGGGTGGACGCTGTAGAGCCGCAACCCTCAGGAGCTTGTTCTGAGCGATACAGATTGAAAAATTTAATATCCTGTAATACAGGTTATTAAATTTTTTCTGGAGCTTATACGAAATATTTCGTAGCTATTCCTTGCAACTACGAAGGCATTCGTATAATCTTTGTCTTATTCTACGAAACAATTCGTAGTAACCTCGTATCTTTCGTTATGAGTAAGGCACCGCCCCCCAAACCTACGGATTCCGAGCTGGAAATCCTGCACGTGCTCTGGCAGCACGGCCCCGCTACCGTGCGGGCCATCAACGACCACCTCAGCCAGCGTCGGCAGGCGGAGGTGGGCTACACCACCACGCTCAAGATTTTGCAGCTGATGCTGGAGAAGGCGCTGGTGCGGCGCGACGATGCCGACCGCAGCCACGTTTACCGGGCCGCCGTGCGCGAGCAGGAAACCCAGGGCCTGCTCCTCGATAAGTTCGTGGACGCCACCTTCGGCGGCTCGGCTATGAAGCTGGTGATGCAGGCTTTGGGCAGCCGGCCAACCTCGGCCGACGAGCTGGCGCAAATTCGCCGCCTCCTGAACGACATTGAAATTCAGAATTCCACTCCTAATTCCGACGACGATGACCACGCTTGAGCAATTCGTTTCGCCCGCCCTGACGCGGGCGCTGGGCTGGACGCTGCTGCACTCGCTGTGGCAGGGTGCGCTAGTGGCGGCCGTACTGGCCGGGGTGCTGCTGCTGCTGCGCCGGCAGCGGGCCGAGGTGCGCTACGCGGCCTCGGCCGGGGCGCTGGGCGTGGTAGTGGCGCTGGCCGGCATCACATTCGGGCTCTATTTCAATTCGAGCCCGGCGCGAAGCGTACTGCTGAGCCCCGGCCCGGTTAAAACCCAACGGATGGTGCCGGTGAAGCAACCCACGACACTGGTGTCGGGTGGTTTGGCCGCTTTCAAAGCGTCGGGAAAAGCGGGGAGAGCAGCCGGTAATTCCGCGCCCGTGCACCAGGTGTCGGTCATTATCGCCAGCCCACCGGTGGCGGTGGCCACACCTAACTGGCTGGTTACCGGCCTGCGGTATTTCGATAATTACCTGCCGCTGCTGGTGGTGGCCTGGTTGCTGGGCCTGCTGGCCATGAGCCTGCGCATGTTGGGCGGCCTGCTGTACGTGCAGCGGCTGCGGCGCTACCGGGTGCGCCCACTGAGCGCCGTGTGGCAGGCGCGGCTGGCCGCGCTGGCCGCCCGCAGCGGCGTGCGGCGGCCGGTGCAGCTGCTGGAGTCGGCGCTGGTGCAAGTGCCCCTGGTAGTGGGCCATTTGCGCCCCGTGATTCTGCTGCCGCTGGGCACGGTGGCGGGCTTGTCGCCGGCTTATCTGGAAGCGGTTCTGGCGCATGAGCTGGCCCACGTGCTGCGCCGCGACTACCTCGTGAACCTGCTGCAAACCGTGGCCGAAGTGCTGTTCTTCTACCACCCGGCCGTATGGTTTGTGGCTGGCTGCGTGCGCACCGAACGCGAAAACTGCTGCGACGATACTGCCACGGCCCTCGTGGGCGGCGACCCGCTCCGGCTGGCCCGCGCCCTCACCGCCCTGGCCGAGTGGAGCCAGAGTGCCGTGGTGGCCCCGGCCCCGCGCCTGGCTCTGGCCGCCTTCAACCGGCCCGGGGCCCTGCTGCTGCGGGTGCGCCGCCTGGTGCAGCGGCGCCCCGCCGCCCCCACGCTGGCCGAAAGCCTGCTGGCCGGCGCGCTGGTGCTGGGCGGGCTGGGCCTGCTGGGCAGCAGCGTGGTGCTGGCCGGCCCGCTGGCCAATAATAACCACACGGCTGTGCTGGCCGCGTTCGACTGGCAAACCGGCCCGCCGCCGGCAAAAGCGGCTGGCACCGCCGATACCAATAAGCGGGCCGCCCGCGTGGCACCCGTTGCCCCTGTGGCCCCTGTGGCACCCGTTGCCCCTGTGGCACCCGTTGCCCCCGTGGCACCCGAAGCCGCTGCCGCCCCGGCCCCGCCAGCCGAGGTAAGCCGTGAGGTGGTGATAGAACACCGTGCATCGGGGGAGTACGGTACTAAATATGGCCCTGGCGATGGCCGCCCCGGCCCGCGCCGCATCATCATCAATGGCCGCGAAATGGCTCCGCCGCCTTTCCAGGGCAATCCCGGTACGGTGGTGATTACGAAGGATAAAAAGGGCCGCCTCACCGACCTCGTGGTGAATGGCCAGCGTGTAGAAACGGCGGGCGGCAAAGGTAAAAAAGGCAAGGGCCAGCAGGTCGAAGTGGTGCAGGTTGCGCCTTTTGGTGGGGCCGATGCACGTAACTTCTCCTACCGCTTCGATAATCGTGAGCTGGACCCACTGGTGCGCCGCGAGCTGGAAAACGGTATTCAGCGCAATATTGAGCGTAACGTGCAGCGCGATATTAACCGCGACATCGTGCGCAACCGCGATTTTCAGTTCAACTTTCCCGATTTTGGCGAGCAGCTTGATAAGTCGTTTAGAAAAGTACCGGGTGGGGCGCTCAGCCGAGCGTACGGCCTGAGAAACCTTGATAACGGCGGCTCGGACCCTGAAAGTCGCCGCGCGACCCTTGATGCCTTGCGCGGTGCGGAGCGCGGCTTGCGCACCGCTGCTACTGCAAAGGGCCTCGGCACCGAGCAGCGCAGGGAAATCAATAAGGAGTTGGAGAAAGTGCGCGCTCAAATAAAAAAAATCGAAAGCATACCTGTAACGGGCCCGCAACAGCGGCTAAGCGGCGGTATGAACATGAATAGTGACCTGCGCGAACAAGAAAAAAACCTGCGCGAGCAAGGGCAGCAGCTGCGCGAGTACCAGCGTGAAATGCAGGCCCGCCAACGGGAGTTTCAAGAGCATATGCGCGAGTCGGAGCAGGAGCTGCGTGACCAGGACCGAGCCGACCATGACCAGGACCAGGCCGACCGCGACCGCGACCGCACCGAAGCGCTGGTGGACCAGATGCAGAAAGACGGCCTGCTGAAAGACCTCAACAACTACCAAATCAAGCTCACGGCTCGTAATCTGATGATTAATGGCAAGGAGCAGCCGTCGAAGGTGTTTCAGAAGTACCTGAAGCTGTATGAACGCACCACCGGCCGGCAGCTGCAAGGCAACAATGCGATGGTGATAACCCGCAACAGCGACAGCAGTACCATCATCAACGGCAATGGCCCCACGCCGCCCCGCCCGCCGCGTGCCCCGCGCGGCCCGCTTACCCCGCTCTTTGCCCCGGCTCCGCCGGTTCCACCCATGCTGGACCTGCCCGCGCCACCCCGCCCGCCGCGCCTCAACGCCGACGAGCTGCGCCGCGAGCTGCGCAAGGACGGCGCGCTGGGGGCCGATGACAAGAACCTGCAGTTCCAGCTTAACGCTTCGGGGCTGACGGTGAACGGCAAGAAGCAGTCCGATGAGCTGGCGGCCAAGTACCGCAAAATGACTGGCCACACCGACGACAAAAGCTTCAACGTAACGATTTCGACCCAGGAAGACTAGCCCGGGAAAAGCCGCAACGCCAGGCCGGTTTTCTGCGAGAGAAGCCGGCCTTTTTGCGGACTTGTGCTGCCGGCCCACGAAAAAATAGTACCGGGCTGTAACGGAACGCCGCGCGACCGGTACCCTTATCCAACGCCTCGCCCGGGCGGCCAAGGCCGCCACCCCGACAGTAAACAAACTGTGAATTCTGGTCCGCCGCAAGCAACTATTGGCCGTTGGCCTGCATCTCTTGGCACCTTCGAAGGTCCTTTCGCTCGAATTACATGTATCGTTCTTTACTTATTTGTTGGTTGATATGCCTGGCGGGCCTGGCTCACGCTCAGACGCCGGCCGCCACTCCCCCCGCTACGCAGCTCAACCTGGCCAAGCCCGCGCCCAAGCGTCAGCTCCAGGCCATCCGCATCAGCACCGCGCCCAAGATGGACGGTGTACTCGACGAAGCCGTGTGGCAAACGGCCCCTGTGGCCACCGATTTTTACGAGCTGGAGCCCACGCCGGGCCCCATCGAAAAGCATAAAACCGAAGTGCGCGTGCTGTATGATGACGCGGCGCTCTACATCGGCGCCGTGATGCACGACGTGTCGGCGGACTCGATTCTGCACCAGCTCAGCGAGCGCGACGATTTTGGCAACACCGACTTTTTTGGCGTGTTCATCGACACCTACAACGACCACCTCAACGGCTACGATTTTTTGGTGAGCTCGGGCGGGGTGCAGCGCGACGCGCGCATTTCGCCCACCAACGGCGAGGACGGGGCCTGGAACGCCGTGTGGGAGTCGCGCACCGTGATAAGCGGCACCGACTGGGTGGCCGAGCTGCGCATCCCGTTTTCGGCCATCCGCTTCAGCTCAGCGGCCGAGCAGGTGTGGGGCATCAACTTTGCCCGCCAGCGGCGCAGCTCGCGGCAGCAGTTTTTCTGGAATGAAATCCGGCCCCAGGTCGACGGCTTCGTGAACCAGTGGGGCGAGCTCACGGGCCTGCGCAACCTCAAGCCGCCGCTGCGCCTTTCGCTCACGCCCTACGTGAGCACCTACCTGAACCACTACCCCTATAACGTGGCCGGCCAGCGCAACGCCAGCACCAGCTTCAACGGCGGGGCCGACGTGAAGTGGGGCATCAACGAGAGCTTTACGCTGGATGCCACGCTGGTGCCCGATTTTGGGCAGGTGCAGAGCGACAACCAGGTGCTCAACTTGTCGCCGTTTGAAGTGCAGTACAACGAGAACCGGGGCTTTTTTACGGAAGGTACCGAGCTGTTCAACAAGGGCGGCTTGTTTTACTCGCGCCGGGTGGGGGCGCAGCCCATCGGCTTTTACGACGTGAATAATCAGCTGCGTCAGAGCGCGAAAGACCGCGCCGGCAACCAGCACCCGGTGGAGTTCGTGGTGCAGAACCCCGGCATCACCCGCCTGCTGAACGCCACCAAGGTGTCGGGCCGCACGGCTTCGGGGTTGGGCGTGGGTATTTTTAATGCCGTGAGCAACAACGTGTACGCCACGGTGCAGGACAGTACCAGCGGCACCCGGCGCGACGTGCTGACCCAGCCGTTCACGAACTACAACATCGTGGTGCTCGACCAGAGCCTGAAAAATAATTCCTACGTGAGCCTGGTGAACACCAACGTGACCCGGGCCGGCAGCACCTACGACGCCAACGTGACCGGCGGCCTGTTTCGCTTCGCCAACAAGGCCAACAGCTACGCCGTGGATGGCCGCTTGGTGTACTCGCGCCGCCGGGGCCAGGCCTTCGGCACAACCGACCAAATCAACGACCAGGACGGCTACAAATACTACCTGAACTTCGGCAAAATCTCGGGTAAATTCACCTGGAGCGTCGACCACGGCATCGAGTCGCACACCTACAACCCCAACGACTTGGGCCTGCTCTTCGCCAACAACAGCATCTCGCAGTCGGCCAACGTGGGCTACAGCATCTACCAGCCTTTCTGGAAGCTCAACCGCCTGAACTCCTACGCCGGCATCAACTACTCGCTGCTGGAGCAGCCCCGGCTGTACCAGGATGCCGGCTTTTACGCCGGGCTAAACACCACTTTTTCCAAGAGTTTTCTCTCGCTGCGATTCAACGTTGATGCCTCGCCGGTTACCCACGACTACTTCGACCCGCGCCGCGCGCCGCTGGGCCGCTACTACGTGCGCAAGCCGGGTAATTTTGGGTTAAACGGCTACTTTTCGTCGGACTACCGCAAGAAATTTGCCTGGGATTTTGGCTACGGAGCCCGGTTCTTCGCGGCCGACGGCGAGCGCACCGGCCGCTATACCTACACCATCAACCTGGGCCCGCGATACCGCGTGAACGACAAGCTGAGCTTCGTGTATTCGCTGGGATTCAATCACATAATCAAGCAGATTGGCTTTGCCGGCGAACTGGGCCGCACCGACTCGCTCGACGCGCCCACGGCCCGGCACTTTGGTGGCTTCCTAGCCGACGGCCGCACCGTGGACCCGCTGGTGGGCCGCCGCGACGTGGCCACCATCACCAACACGGCCACCGCTACCTACACCTTCACCAACCGCATGTCGTTCAACATCCGCCTGCGGCACTACGTGAGCAACGTGCACTACCGCGACTACGCGCAACTGCACCCCGACGGCCTGGAAACCCCCGAGCCCGCCTACCAGCGCAACCGCGACAATACGTTCAACGCCTTCAACATCGACGGCGTGTACTCGTGGTGGTTCGCGCCGGGCTCGCAAATCAGCGTGGTCTGGAAAAACGCCAGCGCTTCGTTCTTCCAGGCCAACCAGGCCACCCCCCTCTACTTCGATAACCTGAGCAACACCATCAACACGCCGCACAACAACAACGTGTCCATCAAGCTGCTCTATTACCTCGACTACCTGGCCCTGCGGCCGCGCAGGGGGTAGGAGCGGGGCAATAGTGAAACGTGCCGTCATGCCTCGGCTACGCTCGGCATGACGTTTTTTACGCCCCCGCCTACGCCTACGCCTACGCCCCCGCGGGCAGCTGCCGCTGGAAGTGCAGCTGTAGAATGTTGTCGATTTTCTCCTTGGTGAGGGGCTTGCTCACCAGGCCGGCGATGTTGAGCTCTTCGAGGCGGCTCAGGTCGCGGGCGTCCATGGTGGTGGTGAGCATGATGATGACCGTAGCCCGGTGTTGGGCCCGGGGCAGCCGGCGGTAGGCTTCCAGAAACTCGATGCCGCCCATGCCGGGCATGTTCACGTCGAGCAGGATGAGGGCGGGCTCGTCGGGGCCGGCCGCGTTTTCGATGATATCGAGCGCCCGGGTCCCATCCTCGGCCGTGAACAGGTGGTCGGTTACGCCGAGCTGCTGAAACAGGAGCTCGTTCAAAAAATTATTGGTTGTGTCGTCGTCAACCAGCAGCACGCTCGAAATCTTTTCCATGGAGTATCAGTAATAAAAGCCTGCCTAAGCGGGCAGCGTAACGGTAAAAGTGGTGCCCTCGCCCACCTGGCTGTGCACCGCGATGGTGCCGCCGGCATTCTCAATCAGGCGCTTCACCATAAACAGGCCCACGCCCGAGCCCTCGACGTGGGTGTGCAGCCGGCGGAACATGCCGAAGAGCTGGCCCTGTTGCGCTTCGCTCAGGCCCAGGCCATTGTCCTGCACTTCCAGCGCCAGCTGGCTGGGTGTGCACCGGGCGCGCAGCTGCACCAGCGGGGCGCGGTCGGCGTGCCGGTACTTCACGGCGTTGCTCAGCAGGTTGTACACCACCGAGCGCAGGGTTTTGGGAGCCACGCGCACGGCCTCGCAGCCGTCGACGGCGACCGTCAGGCGGGCCTGGGCGCTTTCGATGAGCGGGCCCAGGTCCAGCTGCACGCCCTGGATGAGGGCCCGCAGGTTCACGGTTTCGATGGCTTCGGGCTGTTGCAGTTGGGAAATGTCGGTGAGGTGGCCAATGGTTTGCTGGAAGCGTTCGACTGAATCCTGTATCAGGTCGAGCAGGCGGGTTATCATGCCCTGCTGCAACACGGCGGCGGGCAGGTCGTGGCGCAGGGCCAGCAGCAGGCCCTCGATGTTGGAAATAGGCGCTTTCAGGTCGTGCGAGGCCGTGTACACGAAGGTGTCCAGGTCGGAATTGGTGCGTAAGAGGCGGTTGTTGGTGTCGTGCAGCTCGGCGTTGGTGGCCTGCATCTCTTCGCCAAAGGCCTGCACCTGCTGGCGGGCCCGCACCTCGTCGGTCACCTCCGTGGCCACGCACACCACGCCCGTAATGGGTCCTTCGGCGTCGAGCAGGGGCTGGTAAACGTAATTGAAATACCGCATGCCGCCGGCCGGGTGGCCCAGGCGCAGCGCCTGTTCCTGGGCCACGAAGGAAACGCCGGTTTGCCGCACGCCGTCGAGCAGCTCCAGTAGGCCCTGCGCCGCCAGCTCCGGCATGACCTCGAAAAAGGGCCGGCCCATCAGCTCCCCGGCGCGACGGCCTAGGATGTCGGCCATCAGCGGGTTCACCACTTCGAAAACGTTGGCCGGGCCCCGGAACACGCAAATGGCCACCGGGGCTTGTTCAAACACTCGTTGCAGCTCGGCTTGCTGGGCTTCGCGCTGCTGGCGGGCCAGCACCTGCTCGGTTACTTCAAAGGCGAACACGGAGATGCCGGCAATCTGCCCGTTTTGGCGGTAGGCCTCGTATACGAACGTGAAATAAGCGACGCGGGCGGGCTGGTCGGCCACGGCGGGCACGGTGAAGGGGTGCTCCACGCCAAAATACGTTTCGCCGGTTTCATACACCCGGTTCATCAGGGCTAGAAAGCCTTGCTCCCGGAGCTCGGGCAGGGCGTCGTTCAGGTCGAGGCCCACCAACTGCCGGTCCCCGAAAAGGTGCTGGTAGGCGGCGTTGACGTACTCGATGCGGTGGTGCGGAGCCCGCAGGAGCTGAATCAGGGCGGGGGCCTGGTCGAAAATAGCGTAGAAGGATTCCCGCTCCTGCAGCTGCTGGCGGGCGCTGGCCAGCAGCTCAGCCTGGAGCGCTTCGGTCTGGCGGCGCACCAGCACCTGCTCCGTCACGTCGTACACCAGGGCCGCCACGCCCACGATGCTGCCCTGCTCGCGGTAGGCCTGGTAGGTGAACGTGACGTAGCGCGGGCTGCCGGGCTGCAGCTCGGCCAGCGGCATTTCGGTCACTATCTCGCTCACGCCGGTCCGGAAAACCCGGTCCAGAAGCTTCACCAGGCCCACCATTTTCACGCGCGGGTACACCTCGGCAATGGTGTGGCCCTGAAGCGTCCCGGCCCATTCCTCGGGCGGAAACAGCTCGGCAAACGCCGGGTTGAAGTAGTCGATGCGGTGGTCGGGCTCGCGCAGCAGCACGATGGCCGCCGGCGTTTGCTCGAATATCTGGAACAGGTCCTGCCGGGCCTGCACCTGGCGCTTGAGCACGCCCATCATGGCCGCTTGCAGGGTGGCGGCCTGTTTGCGGGCCCGCACCCGGTCGGTCACGTCCAGAATAAAGGCCAGGATACCCTGGGGCTGCTGCTGCCCATCCAGCAGGGGCTGGTAGATGAAGTCGATGTAGCGCTGCTCGGGCTGGTGGGTGCCCTGGTCGTGCAGCATTATCAGCGTTTCGGTGCCGATAAACGGCTGGCCGGTGTGATACACCCGGTCGAGCAGGCCCACGAATCCCTGCTCCACCACCTCGGGCAGGAGCTCGGCCACGGTGTGCCCCAGCACGCTGCGGCCCGCCGCCAGGGCCTGGTAGGGCGCGTTGAAGAAGGAATAGCGGTGCTCGGGGCCGCTAAGCGTGGCAATGGCGGCCGGCACCTGGCCCAGAATCTGGCCCAGCAGGGATTGCTGCACGCGGGCCTGCTCGCGCTGCTGCTCAGCTTCGTGCAGGGCAGCCCGAACCTCGGCCGAGCGGGCCGTGACGCGCATTTCCAGCTCGTCGTTCAACTGCTGCATTTGCTGGCGGGCCAGCACCTGCGCGGTTACTTCGTTGGCCACCACCATGACCCCCGTGATGCGGCCGTCGGCCCCGCGCATGGGCTCGTACACGAAGTCCCAGTACACGGTTTCGCGGTGGCCGTTGCGGTCGTGCTGCGCTTCCATCGCGTAAGCCACGTAGGGCACGCCGGTGGTCATCACCTCATCCAGCAGCTCTTCGAAGCCCATGCCGGCCACCTCGGGCAGCGCTTCAAACAACCCCTTGCCGACGATTTGCTTTTGCGTGCGCCCCCACAGGCGGCATACGGTGGGGTTGGCCAGCTCGATGGTGTAATTCGGCCCCCGGTACACGGCAATGGCAATGGCAATGGGAGCCTGCTCGAATACGCGCTCCAGCTCGCCGCGCTGGCGCTCGGCCTCGGCGCGGGCCGCCTGCTCGCGGGCCTGGCTCTCGCGCAGGACGTTTTCTGCCACCGTACGCGAGTAAACGGCGGTATCCAGAAAGCTGATAACCAACTGCTCGCCGTGCCGCCGGGCGGCAACGTGGAAATAATTGTCGAAGCCGTCGGTCTGGTAATTGAAGTCGTATTGCCCCGCCTCGCCCGTTTCACACACGCGCCGGTAAAAATCGAAAATTCCGTTGGTGAACGTATCAGGAAAGTGGGACCGTATGGTGCCGCCGGGGCTTTCGGGCAGGCCCGTCATGCGCTGGGCAGCGGGGTTGAGGTAATCGAGGGCAAAGTCCACCAGCTCACCACCTTCAGCCGCGTAGACTGGGTGTACCAGGTTGATGGCCGTGAGCGAAACATCGAGCACGGCGCGCAGCAAGCCGTCGGCGGCCGGTGCATCGGTAGGCAGGGACGGAGCCGTGAAATCAGGCATATAAAAATGGAAAGTCCGAAGATAGCAGCACCGGACTTACTCCGGGCAGTTAGCATATTCGACTATCAGATGGTAATCAGCAGGCCTTGATGGGCCGGGTGCCCGTTTGTGCCCATTCCCTCACCATCAGCACATCTGCACCACCAGCCGAAGGTCGCGTTGGCTCCTCTACGCAATAGAGCGGCGCGCGGGTGCCTAACATCCGCCTACTTCGCTGCCGTCAGCTGCTGGGCCAGCTTCACGGCCTCATGCAGGTTCACGATGCCGCCCGTGCGCGAAAGGGCGGCGCGGGAAGCGAAGGAGAGCAGGCCGAGCAGGGCCAGGCGGCAGTAGGGGCGGTGGGAACGCATGAAAGGAGGAGCAAAGTGCCGGGGGCGTGGTAGCCTCAAGGCGACAAACAACTGCAGTAACGCGCCAGCTCCACTGCGTAACAATCGTTAATAAGTCAACAGGGAAGCTATTCATCAACAACCGAAAAGCTCATTAATCGCGGCTCTAGCGCGAGATGTAGCTGGCATCTCTCATTGCAGCAAATAAATTGCCCTTCGTGGTCGAGGTGTTTCGGCAAGCTCAGCAGGACGTTCTGCTAACGCGATGCCGCCCCCTACAGCCCCAGCAGCTCCTCGGCGGCCGCCCACGGCGTGAGCTGCCCCGCTGCCACGGCGGCCTGCACGGCGGGCAGGCGCTCACGCACGGTGGTGTTGGCGTAAAACCGCGCTTCCAGGGCCTGGGCCACGCTTTGGTGCAGCCACTGCAGCTGCTGCTGCTGCCGCCGCTGCGCGAAGTAGCCGCTGGCCCGGGTGGCGGCGGCGTAAGCTTCGATGGTCTGCCAAACCTCGGCGATGCCGGTGCCGGCTACGGCGGAGGTGAGCAGCACGGGCACGGTCTGGCCCGAGGGCGGGGCCGGAAACAGGTGCAGCGCGCTTTGGTAGTCGAGGCGGGCGCGGCGGGCAGCCTGCTCGTTGCCGTGGTCGGCCTTGGTGATGCACAGCGCATCGGCCATTTCCATGATGCCGCGCTTCACCCCTTGCAGCTCGTCGCCGGCCCCGGCCAGCATCAGCAGCAGGAAGAAATCGACGAGGCCGTGCACAGTGGTTTCGGACTGGCCCACGCCCACGGTTTCGACGATGATGACATCGTGGCCCGCCGCTTCACATAACAATAACGCCTCGCGGGTGGCGCGGGCTACGCCGCCTAGGCTGCGCCCGGCCGGCGAAGGCCGAATGAATGCCCCCGGCTGAGCCGCCAGCCAGGGCATGCGCGTCTTATCGCCCAGAATGCTGCCGCCGCCACGCTGGCTGCTGGGGTCCACGGCCAGCACGGCCAGCTTCAAGCCCTTGGTTTCGACCAGATGTCGGCCCAGGGCCTCGATAAAGGTGCTTTTGCCCACGCCCGGCACGCCGGTGATGCCCACGCGCAGGCTGCCGCCGGTATCGGGCAGAATTTCCTGGAGCACCTGCTGGGCCAGGGCCTGGTCGGTGGGCAGGGTGCTTTCGACCAGCGTGATGGCGCGGCCCAGCACGGTGCGGGAGCCGGCCCGGATGCCGGCGGCGTACTCGGCGGGAGAAAGGCGGGAGGAAGGCAAATGTGTGCGGTAAGCTTTAGCTTGCCGGTGCAATGAGCAATTGCCGGCGTAGATTCCTGAAATCGACGGCAAGCTAAAGCTTACCGCACGTTTTTTCCATGAAAGCTTCTGCTGTTTCCGTTTTGCTGCTGGCCGCTGGGCTGGCCCTGCCCCTTGCCGCCCGCGCCCAGAACGAGCTGAGCAACTTCTCGGCCACCGGCCGGGGCGGGGTCGTCAACACTTTCGCTTCCGATTATCAGGTGATTGGCATCAACCCCGCCAACCTGGGGCGCGTGCCCAATTTCCGGGTGGCCTTCACGGTGGGCGAGGTGGGGGCGGGCATCGGCTCGCAGTCGCTTACCCGCACCACGTTCAAGCACCTGCTCAACGACGGCGGCCAGAGCATCGGCCCCGCCGAAAAGGCCACCCTGGTTACCCAGCTCACCGGCGACAACGTGCTCAATCTGAACATCGATACCAACCTGCTGGGCCTGGCCGTGACGCTGCCCAGCGGCCTGGGGGGCATTGCCTTCAGCAGCCGGCAGCGGGTAGCCAGCCACCTGGCTCTGAATCGCAACGCCGCCGACATCATCGTGAACGGCCAGAATGCCGACGTCATCCGGCAGTACTACCCCGTGCCCAACACCAGCGGCAACCCCACGCCCACCAACCCCAACGCCCCCTTTATCTCGACGGTGCTCGACGGCACCAGCATTCAGGCGGCCGTCACCAACGAGTTCAACGTGGCTTATGGGGTGGAGGTCATTCAGAACACCGGGTTTCATCTGTCCGTTGGGGCGGGCTACCGCTACATTCAGGGCATCGGCATTGCCGATATCCGGGCCAGCGGCGGCACCCTCACGGCCTACACCTCGCTCTCACCGATTTTCAACGTGGACTACGGCGCGCTGGCCAGCGGCAACAATTTCAACCTGGAGCAGGGCACCGGCCTGAAGCCCGTAGGCCACGGCAACGGCTTCGACTTCGGCCTGGCCGCCGAGGTGGGCAAAGTCATTCGCCTGGGGGCTTCGGTCACGGATTTAGGCTCGATGACCTGGACCGGCAACGTGCTATCGGCTTCCGACCAGAAACTTCAACAAGTGGCCTCGACCGGCGTGCAGACCTACGATGTGCTGGCCGAAATTGCCCGGCAGTTCGACGCGGATAACCGCAACCTGTTCACCTACGAAACGGCGAAGGAGCGCACCGCCGCCCTACCCGCCAAGCTGCGCCTGGGCGGCGGCGTGCGCGTGAGCAAGTTCTTCGAAACCGGCCTCGACGTGACCCTGCCCCTGAACAAAGTGGCCGGCAACCTCACCGCGCCCTTCGTGGGCCTGGGCGTAGATGTGCGCCCCCTGAGCTGGCTGAAGCTGAGCAGCGGCTTCAGCAGCGGCGCGGGCTACGGCAAGAGCCTGCCGCTGGGCCTCACGCTGGTTACCTCGGTATGGGAGGCCGGCATCAGCACCCGCGACGTGGTGGGCTTGTTCAGCGAAGATGCGCCGTACGCATCGGCGGCGTTCGGGGTACTGCGCTTCAAGCTGGGCGGCAGCGAGTAGGTGGTGAGGTGGTGCGGGATGAGGCAGCCAGGACCGTGTAACGCGTTCGTTCACTCATGGCCTAGCCACATCAATGAAGCCCCCTTTCCTCGAATGCAGCGCTATGACTTGCGGCCCCGCTTGGGCAATCTTCGTTGGCCAACTCGCACTGGTATTCCGTCCTGCTCGCGCATTTTTAAACCAGCACATTCCAGTGCAGCGACCACCCGGGCCGAAACCCGAAACAGCCTAATAAGCAAGGCCCGCTTCCCGTATAATGCAAGTATTCCTGAGTTGCCTGTTGTTTACCAATCTGTTGTGTTTCCTGCTGTTCGCCTGGGATAAGCAGAAAGCCCAACGGGACCAGCGGCGCATTGCCGAAAAAACGCTGCATCTGGCGACGCTGCCCGGCGCGGCCCCCGGCGCGTGGGCGGCTATTTGGCTGCTGCGCCATAAGAACCGCAAGGCCGCTTTCTGGGGCGTTACCCTGGTGCTGACGCTGCTGCAAGGGGCGGTGCTCTATTTCACGTGGCCTTATTTTCAGGCGCCGTTGTAACCGGGTCAACTGGCTGCCTGTGGGCAGCTGGGCCCTGCATAAGTCAAGCACTGGAATTTCCGGAGCCCAGGCGCAGACGCGGTCATTCGATAGGGTTAAAGAAATCACCATTTTATTAAACTTGGATGGCATCGCCAGGGAATCATGTGGTGCTTGCTGCCTCAGGACATCCCTCGCCGTGGCCTTCCCTGCTGGGTCGGGTGGTGGCTTTAGGCACAGGAAGAAAAGACGAGCCATCAAAACGCAGTTTCCCCTGGTCGGGTCCCCGGACCGTTAGTTGAATTGTTTGGCGTGCTCCAGCACGAGGGAAAGCGTTTGCGGGTCGTCATGCAGCTGGACGTCGGTCACAAAATCCGCTAGCTTCGGGTTGGCCGCCACGGCGGCGACGAACGGCGGGTACTGCTCCCGCAGCATGATGCGGGCCGTGACGAAGAGCGCGGTCTTCAACCCGAAAAGGCCGTACACGTCCACTTCGTAGGGCAGCTTCTCATTGTATTTGGCAACGGCTTCGCGCAACAGGGCGAGCCGTTGCGGGGCCGTTAATTGCGCCAGGTATTCCTCCTGGGCGATAATCATCTCCAGATAGGAGAAAGTGAAAGAATAGGCACCCCGCTGGCCCGGTTCCGGCAAACACCCCGGGTGCAACCGCCGGTACCGCTCCACCAGCACCGCTGCCGCGGTCGGCCGCTGGCGTAATTCCTCAAAGCCATTGAAGTTGGCGAGGGTCGCCCGGGTGCCTTGCTGCAACGAGTTGGCAAGGAGAATGTCCGGGAGCAAGGGGTAAGCCAAACAGGTCGCCACCAGCCCCTCGGTCGAGATGCCCGTCAGGGTCGTGGCCGGTACCTGGCAGACGGCCACCATCTGCGCCGACGTAGTGAGCGCGGCCCACGCGGGGGTACCGGGCCGCACCGGGAATACATAGGTATCCCGTGGCGTTGCGGGGACGTCGGGGACGCAGAAAACTTCTTCTTTTTTACAGGCAACGCAGACGAGTACGCCAAACAGGAAGCTTAAAAGACGGAAGCCGTAGCGCATCAGCAGGTGGAAGAGAACGGTTAGACGAGTAAGATGAAATCAGCGGGGTTGCCAGGCACCGGCGAATACTAGGCAGCAAGATAAGGACGGGCCATCTGGTGATAAATTGACCCTCCTTTTGGTAAACAGGCCGTATTCTCTGTTTCACCGCTTCACTGAACAATACCCAAGGCCAATTTTCCGGTAAATAACCTGCTTTTTTGTGGTTACGACCTAGTTGCAGACGCGCTGGGCCAGCGTAACTTGGCCCCAATGGAAGAATCTACCCTTTCGCTGCTAGCAGAACAGATTGGGCAGCTACATGCCCAAACGCAACAGGCAGCCGCCCAGCAGGTAAATTATTGGCTGACGGTGCGCAATTGGCTCATCGGCTGGCATATTGCCGAATACGAGCAAGGCGGCAGCGACCGGGCCGAGTACGGCGAACGACTGCTACCGGAACTGGCGCGGCAACTGCACGGCATCAAAGGGCTCGCGGAACGGCGGCTGTACCAGTGCCGCGAGTTTTACCGGGCCTACCCCCTGATTTTGCAGACCGTGTCTGCAGAATTGCACCGAGCGGGTTTAGTGGATGCGTTGAAGCCTTTCCCGCGGACCGCACCGGCCCTGGCAAGCGACCCGCACGCCCTGCCGGGCCTTGCCCCGGAGTTGCTGCTGAACCGGTTGAGCTTCTCGCATTTTCTGGAATTACTGGCCCTGGACCGGCCGGTGCAGCGGGCGTTTTACGAGGTGCACGCGGTGAAGAACAGTTGGTCCGTACGGGAGTTGAAGCGGGCCATTGATTCCGCGCTCTACGAACGGACGGGGCTCTCAACCAACAAGGCAGCGGTACTGGCCGGCCACGCCGGCACGCAGCCGCTGGCGGTGGCCGATGTGGTGAAAAATCCCTACGTGTTGGAATTTCTGGGCCTCGAGGAGCGGGCCAGCTACAGCGAGAGCGATTTAGAAACGGCCATTATTGCGCACTTGCAGACGTTTCTGGTGGAGCTGGGCCGGGGCTTCTGTTTTGAAGCCCGGCAAAAGCGCATCACGTTCGACAACGAGCACTACTTCATCGACCTGGTCTTTTACCACCGCATTCTGAAGTGCCACGTGCTGGTGGACCTGAAGATTGGGGCGTTCAGCCACGCCGATGCGGGGCAGATGAACGTGTACCTGAACTATTACCGGGAGCAGGAGATGACCGAAGGCGACAATCCGCCGGTGGGACTCATTCTGTGTGCGCAGAAGAACGATACGCTCGTGCGCTATGCGACCACGGGAATGGCCGAGCAACTGTTTGTGGCCAAATACCAGACGAACCTGCCGTCGGAAGCGGCACTGCAACAGTTGGTGCGGGACGAGCAGGAACGTCTACGCAACGAGCAAAAATAGCCATTCGGAAGTCCAATCGTGGGCGATTACGTCGTCAACCACTATCATTCTTGCTTTAACGATTAAGACCGTTTTGCTAAACGTAGCTATCGCGGATTATAGACTCACTACTCCCATGGATTGCAGTAGGAGACGAAGTCCGGCCAAGCCCTTTTCAGGTGGTCCAGCAGGGCCTTACCGGCTAGGGCGATGGTGTTCTCATGGGAGATATACACGACCCAATCGGGAGTGGCATTGCAGTAGTACATTTCTATCTGGCTTTGATGAGCGAAGCTTTTCACCTCAGCACTTACGCCGGACTTGTCCTCGCCGACTTCGCTAATCGCCCACCAAGACTTTTCGCCCAACTCTGGTAGCAGGTTCTGTAATTGGGCGACCCCAAACTGCTGCTCAAACACATTGTATTCAAAATAGATGGTATCAGCAGAAAGGCGGCCGATTAAGGGGAGCCACATCTTTCTCGGGTCAATGCCCCATTTCTCCCGGAGTTGTTGGCGGACGGTTTCGTTTTTCATATCGAGGCCTGATAATACGCTGCTTTCTTCAAACAGCGCATGTTTACCTTCGGACCGTTTTGCTAAACTTGATATTAGGCGCAAGGGCAGCTGACCTAGTCGAAGTGCCAGTTCATGAAGCTGCTGTAGGTCGTCACAAACGCGGCCCCTAACGCCGCCAACGTATACAGGAAAATTAGGCAGCTTTGGACCCGAACCGCTGGCAACAAGGCCAGGCACAGGGGCACGGTCACGAACTGGGCCATCAACAGGCACAATACCGCAGCTTCGAGCACCGGAAAATGTACTTCCTGCACGGTAGGGCGCGAATCCCCACGAGGCCACTGCCCATAA
>NZ_JBEPPC010000013.1:0-54691 GCF_040547115.1 Hymenobacter sp. UYCo722
CGGGTGTTCACCTCTTCCCATTCCGAACAGAGTCGTTAAGCCCCGGTGCGCCTATGGTACTGCCTTCACCGGTGGGAGAGTCGGTCGCCGCCAACTTTACAACAGGAAACCCTCTTGGATGCTTTCATCAGCAGCTAAGAGGGTTTTTGCTTGTGATAAGGCCCCAAAAGCCCTGACTCTCGTTCTTTAGTCGTTGATTTACTTATGCAATTAAGATATCCGTGGTTTTTGGTTGGGTTGTTGGCGATTGCCATTCCGGTTATTATTCATTTGTTGCAGCTGCGGCGCCCTAAGCGATTGCTGTTTACGAATACGGCCTTTATACAGCAGGTGAATTTAGTGACGGTTCGGCACCGCAATGTGCAGCGGTGGCTACTTTTGGCGACGCGTGTACTTGGGATGATGGCTTTGGTATTGGTGTTTTGCCAACCGTTTGTCCCGGCGCGGAAGGATGTTAGGGCTTCGACTGGAATGACTGTTTTAGTGGATAATTCCTTCAGTATGCAAGCAGGGGGGACTGGTAAGACGTCTTTGTTCGCAGAAGCGGTAGGGCAAGCTCATCGTATCGGTCAGTCGAGTTCGATAGGAGGACATTTCCGGCTGATAAATAATGGAATTGTTTCGCTATCGTCATCTGCTTATCAAACGGCGCTTGACGAATTGAAAATGACTTCCCGGAATCCGATTTCAATGCTTAAAAAGGAAGCTATTGCACAGTCTGATGATAGTAATACATTGTATGTCATTTCGGACTTCCAAAAAAAAGCTGTTGATGTAAAGACATTAACAGAAATGAAAAATAGTGAAGTGGTTCTGGTTCCCTTAAGAAATAAGGGAGGGGGGAATTTATATGTTGATAGCGTATGGTTAGATGATGCCTTTGTGCGCGCCCGTACGAATGTGGGACTGCACATTCGCGTGCGTAATGGGGGTAATGTCAAACTGACTGACTCACCGGTGAAGGTGTTTTTGGGGGCGCGGCAGGTGGCTGCATACCGGGCGACGGTGGAACCGGGGCAAGCGGCTACTTCGGTGGTGCAGGTACAGGTAACGGACAACGCGCTGGCAATGGGGCGGGTGATGACGGAAGACGTGCCAGTCGCATTCGACAACACTTATTATTTTACCCTACAACCGGCGGCGGCTATTCGGGTGCTGGAAATTGGTGCTGAGCCCGTGGCGCAGCAATTGTATGGTAATGAGCCGTTGTTTATTTATGCTCATGCGAAGCCGCAGAATGTGGACTATGGCGTCTTGCAACGAGCTAACCTGGTGGTGGTGCGTGAACTGAAGCAGGTTGACGCCGGGTTACGGGATGGCTTGCGCAGTGTGGTGAAGCGCGGTGGAAGTGTGGTAGTGATACCACCAAGCACAAATGACAGTCACGATTCATACCAACTATTGTTCAAAGCCCTCGGCTTGGGAACGGTGCAGTGGGAGGCCACTGCAACGGTGCCGGAGCTGCGTGAAATAGCTATGCCGAGTGCTCGAGAACCGTTTTTTCGGGATGTGTTTGGGGCGCAGCAACGTGGAACTAGCATGCCTCGGGTAGCCCCAGTGTTGCGGTGGCCGCGCACGGGAACAGACATCTTGCGGTTGCGGGATGGGGAAAGCTACCTTGCCAATTTTGCGAGTGGAGCAGGACAGGTATATGTATTTTCAGCCCCTTTTTCCCAACAATATTCCGATTTTGTTTCGCATGCATTGTTTGTGCCGGTCATGTACCGGATGGCAATGCTGAGTTACCAAAACGACCAATTACCCGCCTACCGATTGACGCAAAGCTTGGTAACGCTGAAGCTGCCAGCGGCAGAAACAGCAAGTAGTGCGGCTGGCCGGGCCGATGAAGCCAGCATTCGACTGGTGAAGGATAGTCTGGTGCTGATTCCGGCGCAGCGAGTGGTAACTAATGAATTGCGCCTGGATTTGCCAACTGGTATGGATGCGGCGGGCTTTTACCAAGTGCAGCGCGGAGGCAAGGTACTGACGACGCTGGCGTTCAACCAAGACAAGCGTGAGTCGGAACTGGCAGCGTATTCAGCCGATGAGTTGCGGCAATTGATTGGGGCAAGCCATCCCAATGTTAAGGTGGTGGAAGGTGGGGCGAATGGCGCTGGCCTGGCCCAGTTCCAGGCAGAACAGATAGGGCAACCGCTGTGGCGCTACTTTTTGGCGCTGACGCTGCTGGCGTTGCTGGCCGAAGGGCTAGTACTGCGGTTTGGCGGCCGCCCGGCCAAAATGGGGCGGGCAGCAGTGGCGGCGTAACGCGCAAACACGCACGAACAGGGCTGGCCACGACTTCTAGGGCGTAACTTGCCGCTTTAATTGGTGATACAATTTTATGGCTGCCTCCATCCGAGAACCCGATACCCGCGAAGTGCAAGTGCCCACGGGAGCGGTGAAACAGCTGGCGCTGCGCTTCGGAATAGGTGCTGGAGCAGCTTGCGTGGTGTGGATGGTTGGCTTGCAGCTGACTGGAAGCAACGGTTTTGGGCCGAAGCAGCTATTGGCTCAGCTGCTGGTGCCGTTGGCAGCGGTGGCGAGCCAATGGCTGCTGCGCAAGGCTTCGCAACCAAACAAACCCGGATTGGGAGCGTCGCTGGGAGTAGGTATCCTCACGGCGCTGCTGGCCGCAACCATTTCTGCTATTGGGGTAGTGGGGCTGGCGTATGGCGCGGGTGAGCCGGCATTGGCGCGGCACCGGGCCGAAGTGCTTGAAATTGTGCGGGCGCAACAGCGCGAAAACCCCAAGGCGGTGGCATCGCCCGCCGTGCAGCAGCAGCAAGTAGCGCAGGTGCAACGCATGACAATGGGCGACATGGCGACGAGCAATTTTTTGCAGGTACTGGTGCTGGGATTGGTCCTGGCCGTGCCGGCCGGGATATTTCTGCGCGAATAATTCGGGTTACTTTGCGGCTCATCTTTACCTAAACCAATTTCTGCAACTACAATGGAAAGTAATACTACGTCTGTTTCGACTACTTCGGTAGGCCTGCGCTATGGCTTGCTCACCGGCTTGGTCAGCATTATTATTTCGTTTGGCTTATTTGTGGCGCACCAGGAAACTAGTCCGTTACGTTACGCGACGTTTGCGGTGCTTATTGCTGGAATGGTGCTGGCGATGAAATACTTCAAGCAAAATAATCAGGGTTTTATGAGCTTTGGCCAAGGAGTGGGTATTGGCGCGGTGCTATCGGCGGTTGTTGGGGTGCTGACAGGAATTTTTTCCTATGTATATATGAGCTTCATCGACCCCGAAGTGGTGGGCCGGATGACGGAAAAAATCCGGGCTGATATGGAGGCCCGGGGTGGCATGACGGACGAACAGATTGACCAGGCGATGGCCATGTCGGCAAAATTTATGAATGGTCCTTTCACGCTGATAGCTGCCGTGCTGGGTACGGTGCTGGTGGGCGTTGTTCTGGCGATGGTTATCTCGGCGTTCATCAAAAATGCCCAACCCGAATTTGAATAAGTCCGTCGCTGCTTTTCCGGTGGAAATTTCCATTGTTATTCCGCTACTCAACGAAGCCGAATCCTTGCCTGAACTCACGCGCTGGATTGCGCGGGTGCTCGAAGCGCATGGGCTGACGTACGAGGTGATTCTGATTGATGATGGCTCGACCGACGACTCGTGGGCGGTGATGGAGGCCCTGGCGGCCACCGATGACACGCTGCGCGGCATCCGCTTCAACCGCAACTACGGCAAGTCGGCGGCGCTGAACGTGGGCTTTGAAGCGGCACGGGGCCGGGTGGTGTGCACCATGGATGCCGACCTGCAGGACTCGCCCGAGGAACTGCCCGAGCTGTACCGCATGATTGTGGAGGACGAGTATGACTTGGTGAGCGGCTGGAAGCAGAAACGCTACGACCCACTTTCGAAGACCATTCCGACCAAGCTGTTCAATGGGGCTACGCGGGCAATGTCGGGAATTCAACTGCACGATTTCAATTGCGGGCTGAAAGCGTACGACTCGCGCGTGGTGAAAAGCATTGAGGTGTACGGTGAGATGCACCGCTACATTCCGGTGATTGCGAAGTGGAATGGCTTCCGCAAAATTGGTGAGAAGGTGGTGCAGCATCAAGAACGCAAATATGGCGTGACCAAGTTTGGACTGGAGCGGTTCATTTTTGGGTTTCTCGATTTGCTGAGCATCACGTTTGTGGGCCGGTTCCGGCGTGCGCCAATGCATTTTTTTGGCACGCTGGGCACCCTGTCATTTTTGTTGGGCTTACTGATTACGCTGTGGCTGACGGGCGAAAAAGTATGGCTCTCGCTGCATAATATGAAGGCGCGGCAAGTAACGGAACAGCCGTTGTTTTTTCTGGCTTTGACGGCGGTAATTGTGGGTGTTCTACTATTTGTAGCGGGATTTCTGGGCGAAATGATTCAGTTAAACGGTCCGAAGCGTGATGATTATTTAATTAGAGAAAGGTTGAATTAGCTTATTTATGAAGGTTGTAATTATCGGCCCGGCCTACCCGTTGCGCGGCGGGCTGGCGACCTACAACGAGCGGTTGGCCCGCGCCTTTCGCGAGGCCGGTGACGAGGTCCGGATTGTGACGTTTTCGTTGCAATACCCCAACTTCCTATTCCCGGGCCAGACGCAATTCAGCACCGAGGCCGGCCCGGCCGACCTTGATATAGAAGTGCGCCTGAACTCGGTAAACCCGTTCTCGTGGCTGGCGGTGGGGCGCAAGTTGCGGCGCGAGCGGCCCGATTTGGTGGTTTTTCGATTCTGGCTGCCATTTATGGGACCGGCGCTGGGCACGGTGGCGCGGCTGGCTAGCCGCAACGGCCATACCCGCGTGGTGGCCATCACCGACAACGTGGTTCCGCACGAGAAGCGGCCGGGCGATGGGCCGCTAACGCGCTACTTTCTGAGCGCCTGCGACGGGTTTGTGACCATGAGCCGCAGCGTGCTGGAGGACCTGCGCGGGCTGGGCTTTGGGCATAAGCCGGCGCTGTATCGGCCACACCCGCTCTACGATAATTTCGGGCCGATGAAGCCGAAAGCCGAGGCACTGGCCGCTTTGAGCCTGTCCGATACGGCGGGCTACGTACTGTTTTTTGGGTTTATCCGGGCGTATAAGGGGCTCGATATACTGCTTGAAGCCTGGGCCGATGCGCGCGTGGCGGTGCTGCCCATTAAGCTGATTATTGCCGGGGAGTTTTACGAAGATGCCGCGCCGTATGAGGAATTAATTCGGCGCTACCAGCTGGAAAGTCGGATTGTGCGGGCCACAGATTTTATTCCGAATGAAAAAGTAGTAGACTATTTCTGCGCGGCCGATTTAATTCTGCAGCCTTATAAAAACGCTACGCAAAGTGGCGTATCGCAAATAGCTTATCATTTCGAGCGGCCCATGCTGGTGACGAATGTGGGTGGCCTGGCCGAGCTGATTCCGGCCGGGGTGGTGGGCTACGTGGTGCCGCCTACGCCGGCCGCCATTGCCGACGCGGTAGTCGATTTCTATGAGCAGCAGCGCGAACAAGCTTTTGCGGCGGGGGTGCGCGAGCAGAAAAAGCAGTTCTCGTGGCCCGTAATGGTGGCGGCGCTGAAAGAGGTGGCTACACGAAGCCGTTAGCTGCGGCCCATTTCGCGAAAAAAGCCGGGGCCAACAGCTACAACAATGGTACGCTTTCGCGCACAGCTTGCAGCACCTTGGCCGCCGGCAAATCTTCCATGCAACTTGTACCCAACTGGCAGCTACCCCGGTAGAAGCAGACGCAGTTCTTATTTGGCTGCACGATTTGACCCCGACCGTAGAGGTCGAATTCGTGAGAGTTGAAGATGTTATTCATCAAAATAGTAGGCTTGCGCAGGGCGATACTGATGTGCATGCCCATGGTTACCTGCGTTACGATGCCGTCCATTTGGTTCATCAGGTTGATGAACTGGGGGAGGGGGAAGGTGCCGAGGTAGGCCGCGCCGGTGGTGGCGTGCAGCTCACGGTTGCGGGCATCTTCGGCTTCGCCGCCTAGCAGCACGGGCGTGTAGCCCGCGGCTTGTAGGCCGGTGATGAGCTCAATCCACTTCTCGGTACTCCAGAGGCGGGTGGTCCAGCGGTCGCCGCAGCCGGTGTTGAGGCCGATGCGGGGGCCAGTGGCGGCGGGCAGGGCGGCCCAGTCGTAGCCTTTGTCGTCGTGGGTATCGAAGACGTATTCTTCGCCCCGAAAATCGAAGCCGCAGAGCTCGAAGATTTCCTGCACGTAGGGCTTGGTGTTCGCCTGGCTGATTTGGTCGAACACGCCGGTGAGGAATTTGTGCTCGGCCAACTGGTTCACGGGCCAGGCCACGCCGTCGTAGGGGCGCAGGGCGTAGCCAAATTTCTCCTTGGCCGTGATGTTGTTCAGGAGCACGCAAGCCTCTTTTTCCTTGTCGAGATTGATGACGACGTCGAACTCGCGGCCCTGCAATTGCAGGGCGCTGGCGAAATCGAACTTCAGAATTTCCTCAATCTCGCGCTGGGGCAGGATGGCGGGTGTGAGCGTGAGCCAGGTAATGTAGCAGCCGGGGTGCTCCTGACGCAGGCGGCGCAGCAGGGGCGTGGTCCGAATGACGTCGCCAATGGCCCCGAGCTTTATGATGAGAATGCGGCTCGTAACGGGCACATACACCGGGCAGCCGTCGCACACGTAGCCGTGGGTTTTGTTAGGGTGGCAGGGGAGGTCGCCGCGAAAGTGGCGGCAGTCGGGGTGAGCAACGGTATCGGCGAGCTGGGGCACGGGGCGGGAGCAGTTGAAAGGGTAAAAGTAACAGGCAGCATCGGCCCCAAAAAAGCCGTCGCCGCTCCAGAGAACGCCGACGGTCTGGTAAGTCTTCGATGCTCTTTACAGCCCTACGTTGAAGGTGCCGCTGGTAATTGACTTGGATGCCCCGGTATTTGGGTTGATGCCCGTGAAGGTGAACGAGCCCGTAATGGTGTTAGTAGTGAGGGCCGTGACCACGATGGTGCCCGCGCCCGTGACGGTGCCGCCACCCGAAGCCCCGGCGAAGTACACGGCCGCCGTGCTGCCGGTATTGGTGCTGTAAGTGGCCGCCGCGGCCGACGAAGTCCCGAACGTGTGCGTACCCACGACATTCGGAACTTCCAGGCCCATGTAAGTAACCGCCGAGCCGTTGGTAATCGTGCCCGCGACCGAAACCGTGGTGCTGCTTTTCTGCGATTGCAGGTTGGTGGTGCTCACAGCTGCCCCATCCACCGTCCAGCTCATGCCGGTTGTCGGGGGCTTGGGGTCGTCTTTTATGTTGGAGGAGCAGGCGGCGAGCACCGTGAGGGCCAGCGCGCCGGTAGCGAGGCCAAAGGGGCGGATGGTAGTCAGGTTCATGGATAATAGAAGGAAAGGAAAAATGGGTGAAAAGCTGCTCAGCGCCCCACGTAGCTATGCGGCGTGATGCCGCGTAGCTCGGTTTTCACGGGCTCGCTTACGTCCAGCCCATCAATAAAGGCCCCGATGCTGGCCGCCGAAATGGCCTCGCCGGTGCGGGTAAGGGCTTTGAGGGCGTTGTAGGGGTCGGGGTAGGCCTCGCGGCGGAGGATGGTTTGGATGCCTTCGGCCACCACGGCCCAGTTGGCTTCGAGGTCGCGTTTCAGCGTCGACTCATCCAGCGCCAGCTTGCCCAGCCCGCGCTGCAAAGCCCCCAACGCAATCAGGATGTGGCCGAGCGGTACGCCCAGGTTGCGGAGCACGGTGGAGTCAGTGAGGTCGCGCTGGAGGCGGGAGATGGGCAGCTTGGCGGCAAAGTGCTCCAGCAGAGCGTTGGCCACGCCCAAGTTACCCTCAGCATTCTCAAAATCGATGGGGTTGACCTTGTGCGGCATGGCCGACGAGCCCACCTCCCCGGCCTTGATGGTTTGCTTGAAGTAGCCCAGCGAGATATATTGCCACACGTCGCGGGCCAGGTCGAGCAGAATGGTGTTGAGGCGCTTCAGGGCATCGCAATGGGCCGCGAGGTGGTCGTAGTGCTCAATCTGGGTGGTGGGGAAGGAGCGGTGCAGGCCCAGCCGGTCGTTCACGAAGGTGGCGGCGAAGGTGTGCCAGTCGGTGCCAGGGTAGGCAGCGAAGTGGGCGTTGAAGTTGCCGGTAGCCCCACCAAACTTGGCTCCGAACGGTATCTGAGCCAGCAGCGCCACCTGCGCATCGAGCCGGGCCACGAACACCTCAATTTCCTTGCCCAGGCGGGTAGGCGAGGCCGGCTGGCCGTGGGTGCGGGCCAGCATGGGTACGGCCTGCCACTCCTGAGCGCGGGCAGCCAGCACGTTGCGCACCTGGGCATAGGCCGGCAGCAGCACTCCCATCAGCGCATCCCGAAAGCTGAGCGGAATGGCGGTGTTGTTCACATCCTGCGAGGTCAGGCCGAAATGAATGAATTCGATAAAGGCCCCCAGGTCCAGCTTCGTGAACTCATCGCGCAGCCAGTATTCCACGGCCTTCACATCGTGGTTGGTGATGGCCTCGTGGGCCTTGATGGCCTCAGCATCGGTTTCGGTGAAATTCTCATATAGGCTTCTTAGCGCCGGAAAACGTTCGGCTGATACCCCCGCGAGCTGGGGCAGCGGCAACTCGGCCAGAGCGATGAAGTATTCGACTTCGACAAGTACGCGGTAGCGGATGAGGGCCATTTCGGAGAAACGGGCGGCCAAGGGTGCGGTGGCGCGGGCGTAGCGCCCGTCGAGGGGCGAGAGGGCGAGGAGGGGGCTGGGCATGGGGCAAAAGTACCAACTGCCACGCCTTTCGGGTGGCCGGCAACCTTTCACAGGCTTTTCGCTATACAGGAATTCGGCTGGCCCAATGCACGCGGTATGGCTGCCGATGGCACTCCCTTTTGGACTTTTGCGTTACTCCGAGCGAAACCCCGCTACCCTCTTCTTACCTTTGGCGTTGGCTAAGCCAAAATACCTGACTGATTTCCGTGCGCATATCTCCTTCGACCAAGCGTCTTCTCATCGGCATTCTGAGCGGCCTCGTGGCCGTGGTGCTCCTGGCTCTGGCCGTGTTTCAGTGGAAGCGCCAGCAGCTGCTGACCTCGGCCCTGGCCCTCGTGAAAGAGAAAATTGAGCGCAAGTATCCCGTTATCCTCACCCTGGGCCCGGCCCGGTTTGTCGGCTTTAAAACCGTCGAGATTCAGGGGATGAGCCTGGTGCCCCGTGCCGCGCCCACGGATACGCTGCTCGCTGCCCGCCGCTTGCAGGCCGGCCTAAGCGTACGCTCGCTGTTTGCCGGTCGGCCGGTGTTCAGCGATTTGCAGATTATCACGGCCCGCCTCACGGCCCGTAAAACGGCCACATCCGACAATTACGGCTTCCTCATCAAGAAGAAAGCCAGCGCCGCGCCGCGCGATAATTCCAAAGGCACCAACTACGGCCTGCTGCTGAACCAGGCCCTGGAAACGGCCTTTGGGAACGTGCCCGGCGAGGCCAGCTTCCAGAATTTTTTTGTGAGCTACGAGAGCCCGCGCCACTCGGCCGTGCTGCGGCTGCCCGAGCTGAAAATTCAGGACGGTGACATTTCGGGCCGCATGACGGCCACCGTCGATTCGTTGGCTAATAAGCTGGGCATCAGCGGACACATTGAGCCGGGCGATTATTCCCTCACGGCACGGGTGTTTGGGGTGGGCGGTTCGGTGCAGCTGCCCTACGTGCCGCGCCGCTTTGGGGCGCTGGTGAGTTTCGATACGGTGCTGGTGCGGCTCGACGGCAAGGATTTCGAGGACGATGACACCGGTGGCCGCCTCACGGTGCGGGGCTCGCTGGCGGCGCGGGGCTTCAGCCTCTATCACCCCAAGCTGGCCGCCAACGAAATTGAAGTGAAGCGCGGCTCGCTCGACTTTATCGCCACGCTGGGCCGGGGCACGGTGGCACTGGAAAAGGGCAGCCGACTGGTGGTGAATAAAATTGTGCTCAACCCTGAAATCGCCATCTGGACCAAGCCCAGCCAAGCCATCAACCTGAGCGTGACCTCCGACGAAACCCCGGCCAACGACTTCTTCAACTCGTTGCCCACCGGAATCTTTGATGAGATACGCGGTACCCAGGGCACCGGCACGCTGCGCTATCGCCTCAGCGCCAACCTCGATATGGCCAACGTCGACAGCCTGCGCTTCGATTCGAGCCTGCGCGGCCGGAATTTCCACCTTACCCGTTTCGGTGAGGAGGATTTGAACAAGCTGAACACGCCCTTCCTGCAAACGGTGTATAACGACAAGGGTGACTCGGTGCGCACCTTCGCCGTGGGGCCCATCAACCCCGATTTTGTAGCTTACAACGACGTGTCGCCCTACCTCATCCACGCCATCACCACGGCCGAAGACCCGCGCTTTTTCTCGCACCACGGCTTCATGGAGCAGGCTTTCGTGAAGTCGGCCATCCAGAACATCAAGGAGCGGCGCTTTGCCCGGGGTGGCAGTACCATTTCGATGCAGTTGGTGAAAAACGTGTTCCTGACCCGTCAGAAAACCGTGGCCCGCAAAGTGGAAGAGGCCCTGATGGTGTGGCTCATCGAAAATACCGGCCTGGCCAGCAAGCAGCGCATGTTTGAGGTGTACCTGAACATCATCGAATGGGGGCCGAGCAAATACCGCTGGCCCAGCGGCAAGCGCGGGGTGTACGGCGTGAAGGACGCCGCCCTGTTCTACTACGGCAAGCGGCCCAACGAGCTGAACCTACCCGAGAGCCTGTACCTGGCCAGCATCATCCCCAAGCCCAAATTCGCGCGCTATTCGTTCGATGCCTACGGCGACCTGCGCCGCAGCACGCGCTACTTCTTCCGCCTGATTTCTGATATCATGCTCACGCGCGGCCTCATCAGCAACAACGACCGCGAAAACCTGCCGTACGCCCTGCACCTCACCGGGCCGGCGCGACAGTACATGGCCTTCGCTCCCCGCCCCGATACTACGCGTGCCGTGCAGCAGGCCGATTCGAGCGACTTTGAACCCCTGAACCTGATTGACCTGCTGAACACCGGCGCTACTCCGGATGCCGGGGTGAATTCGGGAACCTCGGAGCCAGCTCCCGCCAAGCCCCCGAAGTAAGAACGGTTGTACAAAGCGAAGCCTTTTACCGCATTAATACTCCATTCACTATGGCGGTAAAGATGCTTCGGCTGCGCGGACGCCAGATGAGCATGGCGTTCCTTAGAATCGCAACTCAGCTGCCTACACCGCCCGCTTCAGCGGGCTAAACCAGCTGCTGAGCTTCATTTGCAGCACGCCGAAGAAGGCCTCTTCCACGATGCCCTTGCTCATTTTAGAGGTGCCCCGGGTGCGGTCGGTGAAAATGATGGGTACCTCCTGGATGCGAAAGCCCAACTGGTAGGCCAGCCACTTCATCTCAATCTGAAACGCGTAGCCCACGAAGCGGATGTTGTTCAGGTCGAGGGCGCGCAGCACGCGGGCCGTGTAGCACTTGAAGCCCGCCGTGGCGTCGCGGATGGGCATGCCCGTAATCAGGCGCACGTACCAGGAGGCGAAGTACGACATCAGGACCCGCGACATGGGCCAGTTCACCACGTTCACGCCCTGAATGTAGCGCGAGCCGATGGCCAGGTCGTAGCCCTCCACGGCGCAGGCATCGTGTAGGCGCAGCAGGTCGTCGGGGTTGTGCGAGAAGTCGGCATCCATCTCAAACACGTACTCGTAGTCGTGAGCCAGCGCCCAGCGGAAGCCGTGGATGTAGGCCGTGCCCAAGCCCTGCTTGCCCGTGCGCTCCTCCAGAAACAGCCGGCCCGGAAATATTGCCTGCAAGCCTCGCACAATGGTAGCGGTGCCGTCGGGCGAGCCGTCGTCGATAATCAGTACGTCGAAGGCCCGCGGCAGCGACATCACCTTGCGGATAATTAGTTCCGCATTTTCGCGCTCGTTGTACGTGGGGATTAGGACGAGGCCTTCACTCATAGCTTCTAAATTGGCCCCAAAGATAGGCTTTACCCTCCCGAAGCTGCACACAACGCTGCGCTTAATGAGCAGTGAGCAGGGGACAATGAATAATCGGTAGTAATAGCCCCGCTTCCCTGCACTGCTAACGCTTCATTGCGCGTAGCATTTCGGCCGTGTTTCGGGCGTAGCGGATGCAGTCAGGCACGCTCACGCCAGCGCGCCAGTTGGCCACGGCCAGCACGTGCGCGGCGGCCAGGGTGTCGGCGGCCGCGTGCGCGCCCACAATGGCTTGGTCGAATTGCGGAATGCTGCGCGGCCAGTAGTAGCGCCCCTGCCAGCGCGGTGCACCACTGATGCCGTAGAATTTGCTCAGCTCGGCGTGCACGGCGGCCAGTTGCGCGGCCTCGGGCTGCCGGGCGGCAGCTTCGTACTGCGTGCCACCCACGAAGGTGGTGAACAGCACCTGGCCCGCAGGCACGCGCTGCGGGTAGATGGAGCTGGTCCAGACCGAGCCGGCCGCGTAAGCGTTTTCCGCCTTCGGATGCAACGCCCCGAACCCGTTGAGCGGGTGTGTGACGGCACTGCGGTCGTAGGCCGAGTACACGGCGCTCATGGGCGGGTAATGCACGGCGGCTAGTGCCGCGGCTGCGGCCGGAAACAGTGGCTCCAGCAGCGGCGCGGCGGCGTAGGTGGGCAGGGCCAGGGCCAGGTGCGAGTAACCGGGGGCCGCTTCGAGGCCGCGCGCGCTGCTAAGCTCCAGCTGGTAGCTGCCATCGGCGGCCCGCGAAATGGCTGAAACGGCGGTGCCCGGCTGGTAGTTGGTGAGTTTGGCGGCCAGCGTTTCGGCGATAGTCTGCACCCCGCTTTTGAGGGTGATGATGCGGCGGCGGCCCGCGCCCTTGCCGGCTTTCATCAGGCCGCGCAGCACCGAGCCGTGCGCCTGCTCCAGGGCCGGCAGCTGCTTAAAGGTCTTATTGATTAAGAGCTGCTCCGGGTCGCCTGCGTAGATGCCGGCCATGAAGGGATTGACGGCGTAGTCCACGATTTCGGGGCCGAAGCGGCGACGGAAAAAGTGCGCCACGGTTTCATACTCGTCGATGAGGACGGCAGGCTGGCGGAATTCTTTCAGTAGCTGCCACTTGGCTTTCAGGCTGAAGAAGCTGCTGGTGAGCAGGGCGGGGGGCGAGCCGGGCAGGGCTTGGTAGCGGCCATCGCGCAGCACGTAGCGGAGCTGGCTCACGGCGGCGGCGTCTTCAATCTGGTCGCTCAGGCCGAGGTCGGCGAGCAGCTCCTCCAACTCAGGGCTGAGTTGGAGGGAGTTGGGACCGGTTTCGAGCAGGTAGCCTTCCGGCGTGGCCCAGGTGCGCAGATTGCCGCCGGCGCGGGTGTCAGCCTCAAACAGGTCGTAAGCCACGCCGCTTTTTTGTAGGTACCAGGCCAGGGTAAGGCCGCTGATGCCGCCGCCGATAATCGCAATTTTCATAGTCTGGAAGCGCAAAGAGAGGGCTGTAAAGGTAGCGGCCGCACCGGGCGGGTTCGCCCGTAGCTTTGCCGCTATGTCAACAAACAACAAAGCCATTTTTCTCGACCGCGACGGCGTGCTCAATGAAGAAATTGGTGCCTACGTGTGGGAGCCCGATAAATTTATCATCTGCGAGGGCGTGCCCGAAAGCCTGGCTCGCCTCAAAGCGGCCGGCTACTACCTCATCGTGGTTACCAACCAGGCTGGCATCGCCAAAAAGCTTTACACTGCCGCTGAGGTGCGCGCCTGTCACGCCAAGCTGCAAAGTACCTGCGGCGGCATCATCGACGCACTGTATTTCGCCGACGCGCACCCGAGCGTGAGCGAATCCATTCTGCGCAAGCCCAGTTCCGGCATGCTGGAAAAAGCCGTGGCGCGGTTTGGGCTGGATATAGCGCAGTGCTGGATAGTGGGCGACCGGCTGCGGGATATGCAAGCCGGGGCCAACATTGGCGTGCGCGGTATTCTGGTGGGGGAGGAGGGAAATACGGAAGGTTTCGCGCCCCACGTTGCGGACTTGCGGGCGGCCACGGCGCTTATCTTGAGCCAATGAGCAAGGACGAAAAGCCGGGTTGGATAGCCAGAAACCGCAATACTGTGTTTTTGATGGTGTGCGTCATCATCGGGCAGCTGATTTTTTATTTTAACACTACGGCCAACAGCAAGCGCGAAATTGAACGCTACAAAGCCCTGCTGCTAGCTGGCCGCGTGGAGAAAATCCTGTCCAATTCCCGAGGTATTCAAAAGATAAAGCTGGCCACCGGCGAAACCCCGGCGCTGGCTCTGACCGCCGCTGGGCAGCAATATATTCAGGTCGGCGATTCGGTGGTGAAGGCGGCGGGCAGCGAGCACATCACCTTATACCGTCGGTTTCCGGCTTACATAGAGGTGTCGGTTTTCAGTCCGAGTGCGGCCGATAAAACGGGGCTAATCAGGCGCTACCAAATTAAGAGACCATAGAAGCTGTTTAGATAATCAAAAAGTCTGTCATCCTGAGCTTGCGAAGGACCTTATTACAACAGAACGTTTTGCTGGTAATCCAGACGATGCGAATTTAATAAGGTCCTTCGCAAGCTCAGGATGACAAGCGACAAAAAAGCCATCCTTGCTAAGCAACGGCCATAAAAAAAGGCCGGCCTCCCACGCGGGAAGCCGGCCTTTTTACTTCGAATCCGAAAGCACTACTGACGCGCAGCCGGGGTAGCCGCACTGGCCGTGATGGGCGAGGAAATGCGGTTGGCCTCCTTGGTGCTGCTGTAGGCGGGGCACTTCTGGCGGTTGCAGGCACCGAGGGTCAGGGCGGCACCGGCGGCGGCGAGCAATACGAACTTTTTCATAATTTATATTAAAACGGGTTGAGGGATGACTGGCTGGGCTTCAAAGATAAGCAGTCAGCCCTATATTCTGCTAAAAATTATAACGTCGAAATTGAATTATTCGTATCCGAGGATGCGCATCATGCTGGCGGCTTCCTGCTGGGGCGCAAACACCGAATCAATGAGCGTGCCATCTTCGGCGCGGTCGAGGATGATGTGCTGGGGGGCGGGGATGAGGCAGTGCTTGATGCCGCCGTAGCCGCTCAGGCTCTCCTGGTAGGCACCGGTGTGGAAGAAGCCGACGTAGAGCGGCTGCGCATCGGCGGGCTTGCGCTCGGGCAGGAAGGTCTGGTAGATGTGTTTCTCGGAGTTGTAGTAGTCCTGCGAGTCGCAGGTGAGGCCGCCGAGCTGAATTTTCTTGTACGATTTCTGCCAGCCGTTGAGGGCCAGCATGATGAAGCGCTGGTTTAGGGCCCAGGTGTCGGGCAGGTTGGTGATGAACGAGCCGTCAATCATGTACCAGAGCTCCTTGTCGTTCTGCAGCTTTTCGTCGAGAATGCTGTAGATGGTGGCCCCGCTTTCGCCCACTGTGAAGATGCCGAACTCAGTGAAAATATTCGGCTCGGGCACGCCTTCCTCGGCGCAGATGCGCTGGATGGTGCGCAGGATTTCGGCCACCATGTAGGGGTAGTCGTACTCGGGCTGGATGCTGGTTTGGATGGGCAGGCCGCCGCCGATGTCGATGGAATTGAGCGTGGGGCACACCTTGCGCAGCTCGCAGTACTTGTGCACGAAGCGGCTCAGCTCGGACCAGTAATAGGACGTGTCCTTGATGCCCGTGCTGATGAAGTAGTGCAGCATGGTGAGCGTGAAGCGCGGGTCGTCCTTGATGCGCTGCTCGTAGATGGGGATGGCGTCGGCGTAGCGCACGCCCAGGCGCGAGGTGTAAAACTGGAAGCGCGGCTCCTCATCCGAAGCCAGGCGCATGCCCATATTCACGTTTTCGCGCACGTGGTCGTGGTAGTATTCGATTTCGTTGGGCGAATCGATGATGGGCATGCAGTTCACGAACCCGTCGTTGATGAGGTCGGCGATTTCCTTTTTGTAAGCTTCGGGCTTGAAGCCGTTGCAGATAATGTGCTTCTGCTTGTCGACCTTGCCCTGGGCGTGCAGGTTGCGGATGATGCTGATGTCGAACCACGACGAGGTTTCGAGGTCGACGTCGTTTTTCAGGGCCTCCTCCAGCACGAAGCGGAAGTGCGACGACTTGGTGCAGTAGGCGTAGGAATAGGTGCCGGTGTAGCCGGTTTCGGCGATGCCATCGGCAAACCATTTCTTGGCCCGCTGAATCTGGGAGCTGATTTTGGGCAGGTAGGTGAGGCGCATCGGGGTGCCGTATTTTTCCACGAGAGCCATCAGGTCGATGTCGTGGAAGCGCAGCTCGTGGTCCTGAACGGTGAAGTCGGCCGTGGGAAAATCGAAGGTTTGGGAAATGAGGTCGTGGTACGTATCCATTCGGGTTTTGAAAACGGCAAAAAAGCCCGACCTTTGCGGCGGGCCGTACAAAAGTACCGCCGGGGTCAGGATAACGGCCGGGAACCGCTTGTTGTTCTCACGTTATTCCGCCCTGCATCGTGACGATGGAATAGTAAGCGACTTGGCTACGGCAGATTCTTCGGCCGCAAGGCAGCGCTCGAAGTCAGTTATCAGTGAGCAGTTATCAATTATCAGTGAGCAATCAAACGTCCACTGATAACGGCTAACTGCTCACTGATAACTGATTTGGAACGGTGCCGCCATCCTGCTTATCCTAAATTCCCACTTTCCGATGAAACGCATCAAATTACTGGAAGTCCGCTCCGAGCTGGGGGCGGGTACCCGCGGGGCCGGCATGGGCATTGACGCCCTGCGCGTGGCCTGCCTCAACAAGGGTTCCGACTATTTCCGGCGGTTCAACGCCGTGGTGGTGCCCGATTTGAACCACGTGCTGTTCGAGAAAACGCCGTTCCCGTTTGCCAAGCACATCGACGCGATTTATACCGTGCAAAAGGGCATTGCGGCGGCCGTGGAGCAGACGCTGCGCTTCGGCGAGTTTCCGCTGGTGCTGGCCGGCGACCACAGCAGCGCCAATGCCACCATTGCCGGCATCAAGGCCGCGTACCCGGCCAAAACGCTGGGCGTCATCTGGATTGATGCCCACGCCGACCTGCACTCGCCCTACACCACGCCCAGCGGCAACGTGCACGGCATGCCCCTGGCCGCCGCCCTGGGTGTGGACAACCTGAAGCAGCAGCGTAACGTGCCCGACGCGGAAACCGAATTCTTCTGGCGGCGGCTGCAGAACCTGGGCGAACCCGGCCCCAAGCTGCTGCCCGAGCACCTGGTGTACGTGGTGGTGCGCGACACCGAGGAACAGGAAGACGCCCTGATTGCCGAGTTGGGCATCAAGTGGATAAAGCTGCCCGAAATTAAGGCCAAGGGCTCGCGCCAGCTCACCCGCGAGATTTACCAGCACCTGCGCTTCTGCGACATGGTGTACATTTCCTTCGATGTCGACAGCCTCGATTCGAGCTTTAGCATCGGCACGGGCACGCCCGTGGAGGACGGCCTCTACCTCTCCGAAGCCGAAAACCTCTGCCAGGACCTACTGGAAAACGAGCGGGTGGTGTGCTTTGAGATGGTCGAAATCAACCCCACGCTGGACAACGGGAATACGATGGCAAAGAATGCCTTTAATATTCTGGAAAAGGCGACGGATGCGATTGAGCGGCGGCTGAAGTTGGAGGAGGTGGTGAGCCGGTAGGTTATGAATTGCATTAATTGAGTCTTGCCTGCCATCTTTTATGCTGAGGTACGCGGCATCGACTCGCCGCTAAACGAATCGCAGCAGCGTGACAGGATGCTGCGAGCCTCAGCATTATGGTCGGTTATGGCCTCGTTAAGAGCGACCCTAAAGGTGACGCGGCCTCAATTTCACCGCCCAACTCGCAATAGTAAGCAAAGTGCCCCGCCAGTAGCTGGCGAGGCTTTTTGCTTACTGCGATGATACTTATTGTCGGTTGTTGTGCAGACAACAAGTAGCGATTTTTGTGGATGAGAGAACCGACACTGAAAGCTTTCGGCCAAGAGGTGCGCCATTGGCGTGCTGAGCGTCGCCTTTCTCAAGAAGTGCTAGCTGACCAGTGCGGATTTCACCGCACCTACATAGGCCAGATAGAGCGGGGTGAGCGTAACCCTTCGTTAATTAATGTGCTGACGCTGTGTCGCCATCTGGGTGTGTCGCTACCAGAATTTTTCATCCGTTACGAAGCAGCACTTGGGACGTTCGCCTAATACCGTGGGTGGCGGAGCCAATACTACCCGCAATGGTTTAGCTTTCGAGCGTGGGGCCGACCTGCGCGATGCTTTCATCGACCATCCCCGTTACAAATTGCATGGCGATAATGTGATTGACCGAGCTACTGACCAGAAAGTAGGGACGTTGTTCGAAAAGAATAAGCTTTACAAAAACCTGTTGGAAGCACAGGGTGTCGACTATAAGCAACTCCTGAGCAAGAAGCTACTGCCCGATGATGCCTTATTGGTAGGAGGAATTCTACACATCATTGAAAAGAAATACCAGGCCGGAGCTGGCTCCGTGGATGAAAAGCTGCAGACCTGCCATTTTAAATTGCGGCAGTACACAAAACTGCTGGCACCGTTAGGCATCCGGGTGGAATTTCACTACTTGCTCAGCGACTGGTTCAAAGCCGCTTCTTATCGGGATGTGCTCCAATATATTGAGGAAGTAGGGTGCGACTATTTCTTTCTCGAAATTCCGCTCGACAAGTTGGGCTTGTAGGCGCTGTATTAGGCTAACTGTGGCATATCGGCCAGCGCATAATTGTTGATGAGCAATTCGCTGATATGGCCTCGGCCCCCGGCTTTGGAGTTAATAGTGCGCTTGGCTTGAATTCGTTGCAATGCAAAGCCGGTATATAAATCGTCGAAGTAAGCATCTGCGGAGTCGGTGTTCTGCATGTCTGAATTACTGAGTAGCCATCGGTGCCCTTGGGCATCCAGGGTGCGACAAAAGGCAGCTAACCGGGACTGAGAATCATCGTCAAACGTCTCCGTCGCGTAAGCATTGAACAAAGCGGTTTTGCTCAGGGGCTTGTACGGGGGGTCAAAATAGAAAAAGCCGTTGGAGGGAATATGGGGGAGGACTTCGGCAAAGTCGCCGTTGAGAATAGTCACGCGGGCCAACAAGGCACTATCTGCACGAATGGTAGCCGGATTGCAGATGCTGGGACGGTCGTACCGGCCAAAAGGGACGTTAAAGCCACCCTTGCTATTAACCCGGTACAAGCCATTGAAACAGGTGCGATTCAGAAAAATAAGTACCACCGTATTCCGTAGTGGTGCTAGCGGCCGTTGGTTGAACTCGGCCCGCATCTCATCAAAATAAGAGCGACGGGCTTCTTCCGTACCCAGCTTATCGTAGAATTCCTGAACTGTATTCAGCGCCTTGATGAGTTCTTCCGGATACTGTTGGACCACTTGATAAGCTGTGGTCAGGTCTGGATTAATATCATTAATAATGGCGTTTCGAATGTTGGAATACCGTTGCAACATCCAAAAAAGTACAGCCCCGCCTCCAATGAATGGTTCAACATAAGTGAGGTCGGTTTCTTGAGCGAGTGTAGCCGGTAGTGTCGCCTGAATAGTGGGAATTAACTGGCGCTTGCCACCAGCCCATTTCAAGAACGGCTTTGCGCCATTTCCTTCACCAAATAAATCCATACCTCGAAGGTACGCAACGGGACGCTTTACATACAATAAGTAGCATAATTAAAGCAAAGTGCCCCGTCAGCCACTACTGAGGCACTTTGTTGCTGCAAGTTTTGGGAGGGGGGAGGCTAATGAGCGTTTAGGGAAATTCGTTTGACGGTCATGCTTATCTGGCGTCCGCTTGCCGAAGCAGTTCTAATGCTTCGCCTGGCTCCCATCTATGCGAGAGAGGGGTAGGGGGTGAGGTTTGACGTGAGGGCGAAGCGGTAGAGATGCTTCGACTGCGCTCAGCGTGACGTTCTGATGTGAGGGTTAACCCCCGCCCGTACCTTTGCCCCGTGCAACAGTTAGAAAACTCCCTCAAAACCGCCCTGCAAACCGCCGCTCAGGCTGTTTTCGGCGTCGAAATCCCCGCCGCCAGCCTCACGCTCCAGCCTACGCGCAAGGAGTTTGCCGGCAGCTTCACCCTCGTCACGTTTGCGCTCACCAAAGCGTTGGGTAAAGGCCCCGAGCAAATTGGCCAGGCCCTGGGCGAGTGGCTCAAAGCCTACGAGCCCCGCGTGAGCGGCTTCAACGTCGTAAAAGGCTTCCTGAACCTCGAAATTGCCGATGCCGAATGGCTGGCTGTGTTTGAGCAGCTGCGCGCCCAGCCCGCCACCACGCCCGTGGCCACCGACGGCCCGCAGAACGTGGTGGTGGAGTACTCCTCGCCTAACACCAACAAGCCCCTGCACCTGGGCCACCTACGCAACAACTTCCTGGGCTACTCGGTGGCCGAGATTCTGAAAGCCACCGGCGCCACGGTGTCCAAGGTGAACCTGGTGAACGACCGGGGCATCCATATCTGCAAGTCGATGCTGGGCTACCAGCGTTTCGGCCACGCCGAAACGCCCCAGAGTGCTGATATTAAAGGCGACCACCTTGTGGGTAAATACTACGTGCTGTTCGAAAAGCACTACCGCGAGGAAGTGCGCCAGCTCGAAGCCGAAGGCGTAGCCCCCGATATAGCCAAGCGCAAAGCCCCCCTCATGCTGGATGCCCAGCAGATGCTTCAGCAGTGGGAGGCCGGCGACGCGGAAGTGGTGGCCCTGTGGCGGCAGATGAACGGCTGGGTGTACGGGGGCCACAACGCGACCTATGCGGCCATCGGGGTCGATTTCGACAAGTTCTACTACGAGTCGGGGACCTACCTGCTGGGCAAGGAGCGGGTAGAGGAAGGCATGACCAAGGGGGTATTCTTTAACAAGGAGAATGGCTCGGTGTGGGTTGATTTGCAGGCTGAAGGCCTTGATGAAAAGCTGCTGCTGCGCGGCGACGGCACCAGCGTCTACATCACCCAGGACCTGGGCACAGCCGAGCTGAAGTACCAGGATTTTGGCTACGACAGCAGCATCTACGTCATCGCCGACGAGCAGAACTACCACATGCAGGTGCTGCAGGCCACGCTCAAAAAGCTGGGCAAGCCCTACGCCGATTCCATCAACCACCTCAGCTACGGCATGGTGGACCTACCCACCGGCAAGATGAAAACCCGCGAAGGCACCGTAGTCGATGCCGACGAGCTGGTGCGCGACGTTGTGGCCGCCGCCAAAGCCGCCACCCTCGAAAAGGGCAAAACCGAAGGCCTAAGCGATGCCGAATTGGAGGAGCTCTACCACATGCTGGGCCTCGGCGCGCTGAAATACTACCTGCTGAAAGTGGACCCTAAAAAACGTATGCTTTTTAATCCCGAAGAGTCGGTGAACCTGGAGGGCGACACGGGGCCGTTTATTCAGTATTCGCACTCGCGCACGGCCGCCGTTCGGCGCAAGGCAGTGGAGCTTGGGGTTGATGAAACCGCCGATTGGGCCAGCGTAACCGAGCTGCACTCTGCCGACAGCGAGCTGATTCAGGAGCTGGCGCGCTACTCGGCCGTGGTAGCGGAGGCGGCCAAGAACCTGTCGCCTGCCGTGGTGGCCCAATACGCCTACGACCTGGCCCGCAACTACAACCGCTTCTACGCCAAAGTGCCCATCTTCGCTGAAACCGACCTGGCCAAGCGCAACCTGCGCCTGGCCCTTTCGGCCCGCACCGGCGAGCAGCTGAAAGTGGCTTTTGGCCTGCTGGGCATCCAGGTGCCCGAGCGCATGTAATAAGTGGATTAACGCTACCCAAAATGTCATTTCGAGCGCAGCCGAGACATCTCGCGTGCTGAAGGAATTCAAATCCGTTCGCACGGTTATGTTACTGCCACACGCGAGATGTCTCGGCTGCGTTCGACATGACGGGCATTTTTCTCTGTCGACGACCAACAAACTATGAAAAGCATTGCCGTTTACTGCGGTTCCAGCGCCGGAACCAACCCGAACTACATCACCCAGGCCCAGGCCCTTGCCGCCGCCATGGTGGCCCAAAACCTTACGCTGGTGTACGGCGGCGGCCGCGTGGGCCTCATGGGCACCATCGCCGATGCCGTGCTGGCCCTCGGCGGTCAGGTTATCGGCGTGATTCCCGATTTTCTGGATGCCAAAGAGTTGGCCCACAAAGGCTGCACCGAATTGCACGTCGTGAAATCGATGCACGAGCGCAAGCTGATGATGGCCGACCGTGCCGATGGCTTCATCGCCATGCCCGGCGGCTACGGCACCCTCGAAGAGCTGTTCGAAGTCCTGACCTGGGGCCAGCTTGGCCTGCACCAGAAGCCCGTGGCCCTGCTGAACGTGGACGGCTACTACGACCTGCTCCTGCAATCCCTCGACCGCATGCGCGACGATGAGCTGCTGCGCGCCGAAAACCGCGCCCAACTCCTGCAATCGTCTAGTCCGGAAGAGCTGCTGGCGCAGATGGCGGCGTACCAGCCAGTGCAGCTGGAGAAGTGGCTAACGTCGAAGACGACCTGATGTAGCGCGGACTAAAAGTGCCTGCCGGGTACGCCCGCGCTACGTCCAAAACCCTGCTGGCCTTCGTACGGTTACGCACGCATCCGCGCAAATCCCTACCTCCAACTCATGAACAAGTCACTTCTCCTCACGCTGGCCACTGCCGCTACGGCCGTGGTTTTCATCGCCGCCAAACCAGCCACTCTCACCACCATGACTGAAGAAACCACTGCAACCACCGCCGCTCCCGCCTCCGTCTACGATTTCACCGTGAAATCCATCGATGGTAAAGACGTGAAGCTGAGCCAGTACAAGGGCAAGAAGCTGCTGATTGTGAACACCGCTTCGGAGTGCGGCTACACCCCTCAGTACAAAGAGCTGGAGGCGCTTTACAAGCAGCACGGCGACAAAGTGACCGTGCTCGGCTTCCCGGCCAATAACTTCGGCGGCCAGGAGCCCGGCACCGAAGCCCAGATTGCCACCTTCTGCGAGAAGAACTACGGCGTGACATTCCCGCTCTTCAGCAAGGTGTCGGTGAAAGGAATCGATACGGCGCCGCTGTTCAAATTCCTGGCTGATAAAACCAAGAACGGGGCCGTGAGCGACGTGCCCACTTGGAACTTCTGCAAATACCTGGTCGATGAAAAAGGCCACGTACTGAAGTTCTATCCCTCGAAAGTGACGCCCCTGAGCCCTGAGCTACTGGCCGATATCATGAAGTAATTACTTGCCGTCCCTGACTATTCAGAACGTCATGCTGAGCTTGTCGAAGCATCTCTCCCGCGCAACTAATTTAGTGGTTGCAACGAAGTGGTAGAGATGCTTCGACAAGCTCAGCATGACGTTCTTTTTGCTGTTTGATTTCTCCTTTGCCCATGTCTCCCTGGATTTCTGCTTTCCGTCCGCGCACGCTGCCTTTGGCCCTGGCCAGCATCCTTACCGGCGGCTTCCTGGCCAAGGCGGCCGGCAATTTTAATGGCCCGATAGTGGCGCTGGCGGCCCTCACCACCATCCTGCTCCAAGTCCTCAGCAACCTGGCCAACGACTACGGCGACTCCCAGAACGGCGCCGACAGCGTGCACCGCCAGGGCCCGCAACGCGCCGTGCAGAGCGGGGCCATCACCCCGGCCCAGATGAAGCGCGGCATGTGGATTTGTGGCCTGTTGGCGCTGGGCAGCGGCCTCACGCTGCTGTGGGTGGCGCTGGGCGCGGCCGGGCTGGGGCTGTTCCTGGCATTTGTGGCGCTGGGGCTGGCCGCCATTTGGGCGGCGGTGAACTACACGGCGGGTAAAAATCCCTACGGCTACGCGGGCCTGGGCGATATTTCGGTGTTCCTGTTTTTCGGCATTGTGGGCGTTTGCGGCACCTATTTCCTGCAATCCCGCACGCTGCCGCTGTCAGTACTGCTGCCTGCCGCCGCCCTCGGCTGCTTCGCTACGGCGGTGCTGAACGTGAACAACATTCGCGATATCAATTCCGATGTGCTGGCCGGAAAAATTACCATCCCGGTGCGCTTGGGGCCTATTTATGCGCGGCGCTACCACTGGCTGCTGCTGGTACTGGGGCTGGGCTGCGCCACGGTGTTTGTGGCCCTTACCTACCATTCGCCGTGGCAGTGGCTGTTTGCGCTGGCCGCGCCACTGTTCGCCTTCAACGCCGCTCAGATATGGCAGCGGCAGGAATCGATGCAGATAGACCCGCTGTTGAAGCAGATGGCGCTGAGCACGTTGGTGTTCACGGTGCTATTCGGGGTAGGACAGGTAGTGGGCTGACAAGCTTGCAGTCGTAGCCGACGAATATCGCAAATAGTAGTCGAGCTAAAGTATTTGCGGGATTGATACGTTCATGGTTTTGGCGTTTTAACTGCATAAATACTTTTTCCATGCCCAAAACTGTTTTCATCACCGGCACTTCCACCGGTATCGGGGCCGCTACTGTGCGCCTCTTTGCCCAGCACGGCTGGCAGGTAGCCGCCACCATGCGCAACCCCGCCGATGCTAAATTCGACGACCTGCCCAACGTGCGCGTCTACGCCCTCGACGTGACCGATGCCGATGCCGCGCCGCGCGCCATCGAGCAGGCCCACGCCGATTTTGGCGGCCTCGACGTGCTCATCAATAATGCCGGCTACGGCCTCGTAGGCCCCTTCGAAATGGCCACTGACGAGCAGATTCAGCAACAATTTTCCACTAATGTGTTCGGCGTATTTGCCGTGACGCGGGCAGCGCTGCCAATTTTCCGCGAACAGAAGTCCGGCGTTATCATCAACATCACCTCGGTGGGCGGGCGTACGGCCTTTCCGATGAATTCGCTTTACCACGCCACCAAGTTTGGTCTCGACGGCTTCTCCGAGTCGTTGTGGTACGAGCTGGCTCCGTTCGGTATCCAGGTGAAAGTGGTGGCCCCCGGCGGCGTGGCGACCGACTTTGCCACCCGCTCCCTCAAAATGACCATCGACCCGGCCAACGACGCCGACCCTTACGCGCCACAGGTGCGCAGTGTATTGGCTGCCTTCGGCGAGCGCGGCGGCGCGGCTTCCACTCCCGAGCAGATTGCCGAGGTTATCTACACCGCCGCTACCGATGGCACGTCGCAGCTCCGCTATATCGCCGGCGAGGATGCCCAGCGCATTCTCGGCGCGAAAGCCCAGATGAGTGAGGCCGATTTCGCGGCTATGATTCAGCAGAATTTCGGCGTGTAGCTGCCTTGGATTTTCAACCGGATGGCCCATAAAAAAAGCGACCTCAAGGGTCGCTTTTTTTATGGATTTATAGTTGGACTTACTCAGCAACGGCTGGGGCTGCCGGTGTTGCGGGCGATTCGCCGGGAGCCTGCGCCGCACCGCCCTCGGGCTTGGGGCCACGATTACGGTTGCGGCCACCGCGGCTGCGACGCTCGCCATCGGCGCGTGGTTCGCGGATTTCTCGGGTTTCGCCTTCGGGCCGGGGTTCGCGGGGCGGGCGGCTTTCGCCTTCGGCCCGCGGTTCACGCGGGGGGCGGGCTTGGCTAACGCCGTCCTTCGGTTCGCCTTCCGGCCGGGGCTCGCGGGGTGGGCGGGCTTCACCCTCGGGGCGTGGGGTGCGCTCGGGACGGGGGCCACGGTCGCGGCGCTCCTCGCCTTCGGGGCGGGGCGGGCGCTGGTAGGGCACGGCGGGCGCAATGCCGGCATCGAGGGCGGCGAGGGCGTTTTTAGCGTTGGCGAGGCGCTCCAGGTGCTTGGGGTCTTTGGGGTCGGGGGTGTCGCGGCGGGGCTTGCCGCCATCGCGGCCACCGTCGCGGCCGCCGGCACCGCCTTCGCGGCGCGGGCCCCGGTCGCCTTCGGGGCGGGGGCCACGGTCGCGGCTGCCGCCACCGCTACCGCCGCTGTGGCCACCACGCACCGGGCGGCCGCCGATTTTGCCACCCAGACCGGCGAAGCGCTTGGGGTCGAATTCCGGGGCCGGGCCTAAGCCCAATTCCTCGGTAATGTTCCGCTTTTCGAGTTCGCGCTCGATGAGCTTTTCGATTTTCAGCACCCGGTCCTGGTCCTGGTCCGAGATGAAGGTGATGGCAGTGCCTTTGGTGGCGGCGCGGGCCGTGCGGCCAATGCGGTGCACGTAGTCCTCGGCGGCGCGGGGGATGTCGTAGTTCACGACATGGCTCAGCGAGTCGATGTCGATGCCGCGGCTGAGCACGTCGGTGGCGACGAGGATGGGGAACTGCTTGTTTTTGAAGGCGCGCATGATTTCCTCGCGCTCTTCCTGGGTGCGGTCGGAGCTGATGCCGCGGGCCTCGATGCCGAGCTTGTTTACGGCCTTCACGATGCCGGCCACGGCCGCTTTCTGGCTGGTGAAGAGCACCATGCTCTGCACCTCCTGCGTTTTGATGATGTGCTCGAGGACGTAGATTTTCTGGCGGTCGAAGGCCATGTACAGCTGCTGGTCGATGCCGGCGGCGGGCTTCGAAACGGCCAGGCGAATTTCCTCAGGGTTGTTGAGAATCTGCTGCGAGAAGTCGCGGATTTTGCTGGGCATGGTGGCCGAGAACAGCAGCGTCTGGCGCTCCTTGGGCAGCTGGCGCACGATGTTGAAGATGTCATCGCTGAAGCCCATGTCCATCATCTTATCGGCTTCATCCAGCACCAAATACTTAATCTGGTCGAACTTCACGTAGCCCATTTGGAGGTGGGCAATAAGGCGGCCAGGCGTGGCGATAATGATATCGGCCCCCGAGGTGAGGGCGCGCTTCTGCTGTTCCCAGTTTTCGGATTTGCCGCCGCCGTAGATGGCGATGCTGCTGGCCTCCACGTAGTAGCCGAAGCCCATCACCTGCTCGTCAATCTGAGTAGCCAACTCGCGGGTGGGCACCAGAATGAGGGTGGTGGTGTGGCCGTGCTTGGCGTGCGAAATCTTGTCGAGCAGCGGCAGGAGGTAGGCGGCCGTTTTGCCGGTGCCGGTTTGGGCGCAGGCAATCAGGTCTTTACCATCGATGATTTTAGGAATGGCCTGCTCCTGAATGGGGGTGGCCTGCTGGTAGTTCATGGCATCGATGCCAGCGAGCAGGTCGTCGTGGAGGTTGAATTCGTGAAACGTCAAGGTTCAGCTTATTGAGAATGGTAAAAGGCTGACCTTGATGCTTTGGCCAGCAAACCGCTTGATTTGAGGTAAAGATACGGCAGGCGGCGGGGAGGTGGAAATGGGCATTAGGGGTGATAAAAGAACTTCATACCGAACGCAGCCTAGGCAGCTCGCGGGCAGTGATGACTCAATCGTTTACCGATTATGATTGCTCCCCCGACCGAGATGCCTCGGCTGCGCTCGGCATGACGTCCTTTGACTGTTGCATCTCCTAAAGCCCACTCAAACCATGCCTGTCCTCGACCGTTTCTCTGCCCAAGCTGCCGATTATGCCCGCTACCGCATCGCCTATCCCGACGAGCTCTACGACTGGCTATTGCCCCAGGTAGAAAGCCGCGAGCGCGCCTGGGACTGCGCCACCGGCAACGGCCAGGTGGCGGCAGTGCTGGCCGAATCCTTCATCCGGGTCGATGCCACCGACCTCAGCGAAAACCAGTTAGCGCAGGCCCCGCCGCGCCCCAACATCCACTACCAGCGGGCCACCGCCGAGCACACCCCCTTCCCCAATCAGCGCTTCGACCTTATCACGGTGGCGCAGGCCGTGCATTGGTTCGATAACGAAGCCTACCACCGGGAGGTGCGCCGCGTGGCCCGGCCCGGGGCGGTGCTGGCCGAGTGGGGCTACCAGCTGTGCCGCCTCGAAACGCCCGAGCTGAACCAGGTGCTCGATGATTTTCACGACGTAACGTCGGCCCCGTACTGGGACGCTAACCGCCGCCACATCGAAACCGAGTACGCCGACCTGCCCTTTCCGTTTGCCGACGTGCGGCGGGCGCGCTTCACCGTGGAAAAGCAGTGGACTGCCTCGGACATGCTGAATTACCTGCGCACCTGGTCGGCCACGGCCAACTACGCCCGGCAGCACGCTGGAGCCGACTTGGTGGCCCTGGTGGCCGACGAGCTGACGCGGCTATGGGGGCCGCAGGCGCGCCCCGCCACTTTTCCCATATTTGCCCGGGCCGGGCGGGTAGAATAAACAGCAACGCCCAGCGTTGACCGGATATTCCTCCTTGTTTTCTGCTATGACTTTGCTGCTGACGCGACTCCGGGCCACGCTGCTGTTCTACCGTAGCGTCGCGCCCTTTATGGCGGGTATTTCGGGCCTGTTGCTCCTGGCGGTGCTGGTGCCCGCGCTGCTCGAAGGCTTTACCCACGACCTGATTTTCCGGCTGTTGCTGGCCAAGCTGGCTACCGCGCCGGTGGTGTGGTACTTGGCCGAACAGCTGCGACCGGGCCAGTACTGGCTTTATTTTAACCTGAACATCTCGCGCCGCCAGCTCTGGACCGGCGTGGTGGCGTTGGACGCCGGGCTGTTTCTGGGAAGCGCTTTGCTCGTGCGGGCCGTCCTGTCGTGAGTTCAGTATCTCGTAATGCCGTCGGCTCGCAGGTGCTGGAGGCTGATGGCATTCGCATCGAGTTCAACGGGCGGCAGGTCCTTGGCAACATCTACCTGCGGGTGCAAACCGGCCAAATTGTGGGCCTGCTGGGCCGTAACGGCAGCGGAAAGTCGGTGCTACTGCAAACCATTTTCGGGGCCCGCGCCGTGGCCGACGCCTCGGTGCGCGTGAACGGCCGGCGGGTGGTGCCCGCCTTCCGCCAGCCCGGCCTGCTGAATTATTTGCCGCAGGAGCCGCTGTTGCCGCCCTTGTTGTCGCTGGCCCGGGCGGCCCGGCTGCTGGGCGTGGATATCGAGCTGGCCACGGCCCGGTTTCCGGAGCTGCGCGCGCAGTTTGGCCGGCGGCTGGGGGAATTGTCGGGCGGGTCGGCGCGGCTGGTGCAGGCGCTGTTGCTGCTGCACGCCGACACCGCTTTTTCGCTGTTCGATGAGCCGTTTTCGGGTGTGATGCCAGTGCACGTCGAAACCCTGGCCGAGGAAATGCAGCTAACGAAACAGCGCAAAGGCCTGCTCATCACCGACCACCGCTACGCCGAGGTGCTGCCCATCTGCGACGTGGTGTATCTGCTGCACCAGGGCCGCTTGCTGGAATTGACGGGCGACGTGCGCGAGCAGCTGCGGGATTATGGGTATCTGGCGAGTTGAGATTGTAGGCGGAGCGTGTAGCTTGCCGGCTTTCCAGCCAATTTGCTATGTCGTTGCAACTTCCCTTCGCTCACCTCCGCGTGCTCGAGCTGGCTTCGGTGCTGGCCGGCCCGCAGGTAGGGCAGTTTTTTGCCGAACTGGGGGCCGAAGTCCTCAAAGTAGAAAGCCCCGCCGGCGACGTCACCCGCACCTGGAAAACCAGCGCCGAAACGGTGGCTCCCGAGGCTGCCGACGCTTCGGTTTCCGCCTATTTCTCGGCTTCCAACTGGGGCAAAAAGTCGCTGGTGCTCGACCTCACCACCGCCGACGGCCAAACCGAGCTGCACCATCTGGCGGCCTCGGCCGACATCGTTCTCACCAGCTACAAGCCCGGCGATGCCGAAAAGCTCCGCGCCGACTACATCACCCTGGCTGCCGAAAACCCACGACTTGTTTACGGGCACCTCACCGGCTACGGCCCCGAAAATGCCCGCGCCGGCTACGATGCCGTGCTGCAGGCCGAAGCTGGTTTCATGTATCTCAACGCCGCCGGCCCCGGCCAGCCGCCCCAGAAAATGCCCGTGGCCATGGTCGATTTGCTAGCCGCGCACCAGTTGAAAGAAGGACTGCTCACCGCACTTTTTCAGCGTGAGCACAGTGGGCGCGGGGCGCTGGTGGAAGTCAGCTTGCTCGATAGTGCGCTTTCTGCTTTGGCCAACCAAGCCGCCACGTATCTGGTAACCGGCCACGACCCGCAGCCGCTGGGCTCGGGCCACCCCAGCATCGTACCCTACGGCACCGTGTACCGCGCCCTCGACGGCCGCCAGCTGGTGCTCGCCGTGGGCTCCGATGGCCAGTTCCGGCAGCTGTGCGCCGCGCTGGCCCGGCCTGATTGGGCTACCGATGCCCGTTTTGCTACCAATACCGCCCGCGTAACCCGTCGTGCGGAGTTGGATAGTATGCTCACCGAAACCATTGCCGCCCTGGATGGCGACGCGCTGCTGGCCGACCTGGAGCGCCGCGCCGTGCCCGCCGGAGCCGTGCGCTCGGTAGGTGAGGCCCTGCGGCAGCCTTCGGCGACTGCGATGCTGCTGCCGGCAGTTGGGGCGGGGCCAGCCGGACTGCGCACGGTAGCTTTCCGCAGTTCGCAATGGCCGGTGGTGGCTGACTTGAGCGCGCCGCCGGCTTTGGGCACAGCGGCGGCCACCGGTTTCGGGGCAGTGTTGGCGGGTCCGGCTGAAACTGCGGGTGGGGTGGCCGACGTACCTACCTTGGTGCCCGGTTAAGGGCGCGGGGCCGCTGCCGGCCCAATTCGGCAGCAGCCGGGCAGTACGCTTTGCTTGCGGGGCTGCCCATACTTAGGTTCCGCCCCCGCAATGGGCGCGCAAATCCCTTCTCACATGGCCAAGAAAACCACCAAAAAATCCGTCGACCCCGAGTTGTTCAGCCCCGTCAACGTGCCACCGGTGCCCACCGAGCTGCCGCCGTCCGTGCCGCCGCGCAAGCGCCCAGCCCGCCCCGGGCAGCCGTCGCGAACCAAGGCCGCCCAGTCCCGCAAAGCGGGCCCGGCCAAAGCTGCCAAAGCCAATTCCCTGGCCGATTCGCTGGCCCATTCGGGTGCTACTGCCACCAACAACCGTCCTACCGCCGAGGCCGGCTCGCCCACCGAGGCCCCGGCCGACCGCCTCAACCAGATTTTTGAGGGGCTCAAACAGAAATCTACCGCCAAGCAGGCCATTTACCGCAACACGCTGGCCGCGTTCGACTGCTTGCGGCTGGTATCGCAGGAACTGGTGGTGGAGCTCAGCCGCAAGCTCACGCCCCTCGATTCAAGCGTCGTCATCGAGTACCGCTCCATCAATGAAATGGAATTTCACATTCGGTTTTCGGGCGATTTGCTGGTCTTTGTACTGCATTCCAACATCGTTACCTTTCCCGACGACTACGGCCCCATGCCCAGCAAGTACGTCGAAGCCGACTTTCGCCGTCGCTTCTTCGGCCACATCATGGCCTACAACTTCATGGCCGACAGCATCAAGTACCAGCGTCTGAACGACCCTGGCTACCTCGTCGGCCGTCTGCTCATCAACATCAATAACCACTATTTCCTCGAAGGCGTGCAGCAGTTGGAGTTGCCCGACAACGACATGAGTGACAACGCCATCACCCCCGAAATGATGAAGCTGTTCGTGGAAAGCGCCATGATTGCCGCTGTCAACAACGACCTCATTGCGCCGCCCTTACCCGAAATTCAGAAAATCAGCGTGAAGCAGAAGCTGGAAAACCAGCAGGTGAGCCGGGGCAGCAAAGTCGGCTTCAGCTTTTCGGCGCAGCAGATGTTTTAAATGATTAATGGTTAGTGGTCAATGATTAAGGAAACCCCATCATTAGCCACTAACCATTATTCATTACTTCCCGTAGCCCACTTTCTGCCGCACTTTGGCCAGCACGCCCGCGCCGTATTCCTGCGCTCGGCTGGCCCCGATGGCCAGCGCGGCGTCCAGCTCGGGCAGGTTGTTCATGTAAAAATCGAACCGCTCGCGCTCTACGGCGAAGCGACGCAGAATCACCTCGTACAGCTCTTTTTTGGCGTGGCCGTAGCCATAGCCGCCAGCCAGGTAGTTGGCGCGCATCGTTTCCCGCTCGGCCGGCGTGGCCAGCAGCGAGTAGAGCTTGAAGGTAACGTCGGTGTCCGGATTCTTGGGTTCTTCGAGCGGGGTGCTATCCGAAATAATGGTTTTAATGGCTTTCAGCAGCTCTTTTTCCGGCGCGAAAATGTCGATGATGTTGCCGTAGCTCTTGCTCATCTTCGCGCCGTCGGTGCCCGGAATAGTCATCAGCTGCTCGTCGACGCGGGCCTGGGGCTCCACCAGCGTTTCGCCGTAGCGACTATTGAAGGCTTTGGCAATGTCGCGGGCAATTTCGAGGTGCTGAATCTGGTCCTTGCCCACGGGCACGATTTCGGCATCGTAGAGCAGGATGTCGGCCGCCATCAGCACCGGGTAGGTGAAGAGGCCGGCGTTCACGTCCGACAGCTTGTCGCTCTTATCCTTGAAGCTGTGCGCGTTGGCCAGCATCGGGTAGGGCGTGAAGCAGCTCAGGTACCAGGTCAACTCGGTTACCTGCGGCACGTCGGACTGCCGGTAAAACAGGTTTTTCTCGGTATCGAAACCGCAGGCCAGCCAGGCGGCGGCCACGGCGTAGGTGTTGGCGCGTAGCACTTCGGGGTCGCGCACGGTGGTGAGCGAGTGCAGGTCGGCAATGAAATACAGCGAGTCGTTGGCCGGGTTTTTCGACAGCGCAATGGCGGGCAGGATGGCCCCGAGCAAGTTGCCGAGGTGCGGCCGGCCGGTGCTCTGGATGCCGGTAAGAATGCGGGACATGCGGAATATTAAGGAGTTAAGCGCACGCCCTGGTTGTAGGCGTGCACGACGGCAGCGAGCTGAGCCCGGCTGACGGCATTGATGGCAAACTGCCGCTGTAGCACGGGGTCGGCCGGAAACAGCGCCGCCACGAAGGGGCCGGGAGCCAATTTCTGGTCGAACCCCGGCGAACGGCCGGGACTGTACGCAAAGAACGTACTCGTGCCGGCTTTGCGCAGCACCGGCAGCTTCACATGGCCCATTAAACCCGGCCTCATTTCGACTTGGTAGTGGTAGTAAAACAGCTCCACGGGCCCGGATTCCGTGACTTCCAGCAGCGCGGGCTCCTTGAAATCAGCATCGGTGCCGATGCGAAAGCGGAAGTCATTCGCCCGCACAAACCGGTGGTTTTCGACGGTGAAGGCGGTTACCTCGGCGGCGCGAAACCGCCGCTCTTTGCCGTTTTTCACGCCTACCATCATGGTTGGGTTGCCGTTTTCGGCCAGGGCCAGCTTCAGTGAAGCATTGCCCTGCGAGCCGTTGGCGAGCTGGTAGGTGCCGGGGGCGAAGCTGAACTGCGCGTGGGCCACGGCCGGTAGCAGCAACGCGCCGGCCGCCAATACCAAATTGAATAGTCGCATGGCGGAGAAAGGGTAGCGGGCGAAAAAAAGTTACACGCTCACATTTTCGGCCGCTTCAACTTGCAGCTCGGCGGTCTCTGCTGGTCCCAGATAGCGGTCAATCAGAAAATGCGCCAGATAGAGCACCGGCGTGAGCAGAATAGCCGCCGCGAACTTGTACCAGTAGTTGGTGTTGGCCACGCTCAGGACCTGGTCCATACTCCAATTGCCGAACACGTAAAAGGCCACGTAGAGCACTACGAACGAATCGACCAGCTGCGAAATCAGCGTTGAGCCCGTGGCGCGCAGCCAGATGTAGCGCCCGCCCGTGGCCCGGCGAATGGCCTCGAAAATGGTCGCATCGAGTACCTGTCCCACCCCAAACGCCACAATCGAGCCGGTGATGATGCCCAGGCCCTGCCGGAAAATGCTTTGGTAAGCGAAGTCAATGTTGAAAGGTCGGCCCGCGTTATCGGTTTTATTCACATCGAGCCAGAAATCGGCCGGGGGAAGCTTGGTGGTGAGGTAGATGACGCCAAACGCAAACAGGATGAGCGCCACCGTGAGGTAGCTGATGCGCAGTACGCCGGCCTTGCCGAAATACTCGTTGATGATGTCCGTCGTCACGAACACCACCGGCCAGATGAGTACGCCCGCCGTGAGGTTGCCGGGCAGCCCCATCAGCTTATCAGCCGAGAAAATCTTGACACCGATGATTTCGGCCAGCAGGGCATTCACCAGGAAAATCCCGCTGAGTACGAGGTACAGCTGCTGCTTTTTGTGGGTGTAGGTATTCATGTGTGGTAACGGTGCCGGAGCCTGTGCAAATAGAACGATGTGGAGACGCCTATTTGCGTCTACCAGTAGATAGGATTAGGCCCGTGACGTTCCATAACCAGGCGCAAGTAGGCCATTTCTACCCTGGGTGACTACCGCGGGCTACAGCCTCACTACCAGGCCCTCGGTGGCCAGTTCGGTGCGCGGGAACACGGGCCGCGCCTCGTAGAGCAGCGGCTCCAGGGCCTTGTAGCGGCTGGAGAAGTGGCCCAGCAGCAGCTGTTTTACGCCGGCGGCCTGGGCCAGCAGGGCGGCCTGGCGGGCGGTGCTGTGGTGGGTTTGGGCGGCGCGCTCGCGCAGCTCGTCCAGGAAGGTGGCCTCGTGGTAGAGTAGGTCGGCCCCGGCGATGAGCGGGGCTAGGGCCGGCGTGTAGAGCGTGTCGGAGAAAAAGGCGTAGCGGCGTGGGGTGGGGGCGGGGCCGGCCACGTCGGCATGGCGCAGGCCGGGTTGGTACTCGTCGGGCGGCAGGTCGTCGCCCTGGGCCAGGCGGGCCAGCTGAACGGGCGTGAGGCCGGTGGGTAGCTTGTCTTTCAGTAGGTTGGGACGGCGGGGCTGCTCTTCGAACAGGTAGCCGGCGCAGGGCACGCGGTGGCGCATGGGCAGCGAATGCACGCGCAGGCCGGCATCTTCATACACCAGGGCGTGGGCCTCGGTATCAACCACCGTAAACGTAATCTGGAAGCCCAGCTGCACCCCCGATACGCGGCTTTGCGTCACGAGCACCTCATCGAGGCCGGGCGGGCCCACGATGGCCAGCGGCTGGGTGCGGCCCTGCAGGTGCATGGTGCCCAGCAGGCCAAACAGCCCGAAGTAATGGTCGCCGTGCAGGTGCGAAATAAAAATGGCCCGCAGGTGATGCGGACGCACCCGATACTCCAGCATCTGCCACTGGGTGCCCTCGCCGCAGTCAATCAGGTAGTGCTGGGTACCCACCGTGAGTACCTGCGCGGTGGGGTGGCGCCCCACGGTGGGCGTAGCCGAGGCCGACCCAAGAATCTTCAGCTCAAAAGTCAATGGTTGGCTGTTAGCTATTAGCTGCTGGCTGTTAGCTTTTTATGGTGAAAAATGGAAAGGTTGAACACGGCAAAGCGGCAAAATAAAATTGGCTGCCAGCTGTAGCACTCCTGAGAAGAAGGCTAACAGCTAACAGCCAAGTTTCGCATCAAGGAAGCTGCTAATAGCTCAAAAAAAGCTACTCCTTATCCGTTAGGTCGCGCTCAATGGCGTGCAGAAACACGCGGTCAATGCCTTCCTCCACGGTGGGCAGAATGTGCAGTACCGACTCAAGCTTGCTGATAGTGATGAGCTTCAGCACGTGGTCTTGCAGGCCGGTGAGCACCAGCAGGCCGCCGGTGGAGTTGCACAGGCGGTTGGCAATAAGAATAGAGCTGAGGCCCGACGAATCGGTGTACTTCACGTTGGTGAGGTCGAGAATCAGGTTGTTAATGCCTTCGGCGTTCAGCTTCACGAACTCCGACTTAAGGTCTGGCGCAACGGTGGTGTCGAGCTTCTTCTCCTCAATCGTAATGATGGTGTAGCTATCTTTTTTATCAATCGTGTACTTCATACAGCGTAGGGCAAGAGGGGTAAGAGAACGACGAAGGTAAAGAGAAAAACCAAAATTTTTGGTGAAGCTGGCTAATGTTTTGTAGCTGGCCGGATTGCGGCCGGCGGACCCGCAAACGTGAGCGAGGCCCAGACGGATTGCCAGTCGGCGCGCGCGCGCAGGCGGGGCGGGACCGGACGCATATCTACCGTTGCCAGCAGGTAGGGCCCGGGCCCGGACAAGCGTAACAAAATGCGGCCATTTTGGTTGGCGCGAGCGATGAAATGCGTGGTGGGCAGGCCGCCGGGCTGGCGCTGCCACACCTGCACCGCCGCGCCAAACGCGGGCCGGCCACCGCGCAGCACGCGCACCGTCAGGGCCTTGTCGGCGGCCAGGCGGTAGGGGTTTTGCTCGGGCACCAGTTCCAGGGGCAGGCCGTAGGCGTGGCGGCAGGCGCTGTCGGCGGCCAGCGGCACCAGGGCCGGGTCGCCCACCTGGAGAAGGGTTTTGACGCAGCGGCTGTAGGTTTCGCGGCCGGGCTTGGCGGTTTCTTCGTTTTCCTGGCGCAGCTTCAGGGCGTAGTCGAGGCCTTCTTCGCGCAGGTAGGCGGTGAATTTATCCGCGGGCAATTCGATGAAGGAGCTGGTGCTTTGCAGCAGCACCAGGTGGGTGCCGGGCTGCGCGAAGGTGAAGGCGGTGCGGAAGGTATCGGTTTCGGTGAAATTTTTGGGCGTGAGGTTGGCGGTGTCGGCCGGGGCGGGGCCGAAGCGGATGAGGCGGTAAACCTTGGCGGCTTTGTTTGACCACCGGTCGCCGACGAAATTGGCCCCGACGAAGGCGCGCACGTGCACCGTGTCGCCGGGTTGCAGGCGGAAGCGCGGGGCTTCGAGCCAGACCTCGTGGGCGAGGGCGGCGCTGGCGGCACAGGCCAGTAAAGCACTAATCAGTAATCTGCGGCTCATTTGGAATGTCGAAGGTTAAGCAGCAGGCGTAGTAGCTTATTTACGCTCCAGCGCCAAGGCGTAGGCCCGGTCGTAGTACACGCGCAGGTTTTTCCAGTCGAAAATCTCGGCCGAGCTTTCCACGGCGTTGCGCTGCGTGATGCGCTCCTTGCGGCTGAGCTGCACGAACTGCCAGAGCATGTCGCAGAGCTCCTCGGCCGATTCGTCGAAGGATTTTTCCTGGCGGTGCACCACGAAAATGCCTTTGCTTTCGGGGTCGGGCACGTTTTGCAGGGCGTAGTCGCCGAAGCCGGAGAGGTCGGAGGTGATGGCGGGCACGCCGCGGGCCACGCATTCGAGCGGGGTGTAGCCCCAGGGCTCGTAGTAGCTCGGGAAGATGCCCATGTGGCAGCCGCGCACGAACTGGCCGTACTCCATGCCCAGCAGGGGCGAGGCGGGCGACACGAAATCGGGGTGGTACACCATTTTTACCCGGTCGTGCTGGTGGTTGAGCAGCTCGGAGCGGCGCAGGTAGTTCAGAATGTCGTCGTCGGCGTCGTTCACCAGGTTGTGGGTGATGACTGGGGGCAGGGCGTTGGTTTTCCAGCTTTGCAGCTGGCGGCGGTAGCGCAGGCGCCAGTAGTCGTCCACCATCGTGCTGAGCTCGGGCAACTTGTGGTCCTGGCTGGCGGCGGCGGCGTAGAACAGGCGCTCGCCCACCTGGCGCTCGATGGCACGGCAGGTTTCCTGCACCTCGTTCAGCATGGCGCGGCGCTCGAGCACCTGCGGGTTGATGCTGGTGAAGGGCCGCTTGGTGATGAAAAACATCACCACCTGGGTTTCAATGCCGCTTTGCTGGAGGCGGTAGTTGAGGCGGGCCAGGGCTTCGAGGGTGAGGTCGAAACCCTTGTTGTGGTACTCATAGCGGCCCGAGGTAAAGAAATACAGCGTCTTATCCAGGTCGAAGGCGTACGACTGGAAGAAGTGGGCCATGACAAATTCGTGAATTTTGGCCTTGTACTGCTGGTGCAGGTTCTGGAATTCGTGCAGGGCCACGAACCGCTCGATGTTGAGGCCGTTGGGCAGCACCGCGTCCGGAATCCGGTCGAGCAGGTAGATGCATTCGCGCACCGTTAGCTCGCTCACGGTGGTGAACACGTGGCTGCCGTGGGCGGCGGCGCGCTCCATGCGCACGGCGGGCTCGATGTTGAATTTTTTGGCTTCGGCTTCCCAGCTCACCCACATCAGGTGGTCGTAGAAAGCCGCGTCGTTCATGGCCAGGTAGCGGCCCAGCAGCGTGGCGTGGGTAGTGAAGAGCAGGTGCACCGGCACCTGCAGGCGGCGCAGCTCGGGAATGGCCACGCCGGTCATCCACTCGTGGAAATGGCCCAGCAGGCGCTGCTCCGCCTGGAGCTGAACGGCCAGGTGCTGGAAAAAAATGGTGGTGAGGTGGCCGAAGGCGATGACCTGGTGCAGCAAATCGTCGTGGTCGGGGGCCGGAATGCCGTGGCGGGCCCACAGGTCGGTTTTGAGCTGGCCCAGCTGGTCGTAGGTCTGAAACGGGTTGATGAGCACCACGCGGGGCCGGCCCGTCACGAGCCAGGTGCCGTAGCACACGTCGTAGCCCTGGGCGCGCATGGTGCGCACGGCGGCCCCAAACGGGTCGGAAGCAGTGTGTACCGTCAGGTCGTCGAAGCTTTCAAACTCGCCCTGGGCCATGTGCGGGAAGTAGGGACCCAGCAGGCAATACCGGTCGCCCCAGGCGGGCATGGTAGCTGGTACCTTGCTGCGGATAACGGTGTAGATACCACCCACTTGGTTGCACACCTCCCAGGCCACTTCAACCAGTAACGAATCGGGAAACAAAGTATCGGGGGCGTGGGGCGTCGGCTGCATAGGGATAGCGGAAGGGCAAAGCGGGCGAAAGAACGTGGCGAAAGGTAAGCCGGTTTGGGCCTCACCCGCCAACTCCGGAAAGCATTTTTCGGCAGCAACACCCTATCATTGCCCTTGGTCCGGGCAAAACTTCGGGTCCTGGCCACTGTTAAGCCGCCGATAGTTTCATCATACTCCCCGACTCATGGCCGACACCACCAACGTTCTTACCCTCGAACACGAAATCATGCCGGTGCTGACCCAGCGCCGTAGCCCCCGCGCCTACTCCGACAAAGCCGTAGCGGCCGAAGTGGTGGCGCAGATTTTCACGGCCGCTTCGTCGGCCGCGTCCTGCTACGGCGAGCAACCCTGGCGCTACATCATGGGCAGCCAGACGAGCAGCCCCGACGCATTCGAAAAAATTCTGGGCGGCCTCATGGAATTTAACCAGGCATGGGCCAAAAAAGCCCACGTACTGGCCGTAGGCGTGGCCAAGCTGAATTTCTCGCACGACGGCAACGCCAACGGCTGGGCCAAATACGACGTGGGCCAGGCCACCGCCACCCTGGCCGTGGAGGCCGCCGAACTAGGCCTGCAAATCCACCAGATGGCGGGTTTCTCGCCCGATGCCCTGCGCACTGCCTTCAGCATTCCCGAAGGCTTCGAGCCGGTGGTGGTGTTCACGCTGGGCTACCCTGGCCCGGCCTCCGACCTGCCCGCCGGGCTGAGCGAAAAAGAAACCGCGCCCCGCACCCGCAAGCCCCTGGCCGAATTCCTGTTTGAAGGAGCCTGGCCCACGCTTGCCGGCGAGCGATACGACCAGGCCCCGGTGTAAGGGTTGGTTGAGAAAGATACAGTCATTAAGTACGTCATGCTGAGCTTGTCGAAGCATCTCTACCGCAGTAGTAAATAATTACTCTTTGCGGGAGAGATGCTTCGACAAGCTCAGCATGACGTTTCTTTTGCGCGCCATTGTAGCACGCGCCATTGTAGCACGCGTTATTAGGGCAAAGCTATTCCTTCCCATGGTGCACCTGACGCACCTCCAACACGCCGGGGATAATTACCTGCTGGGGTAGTGCGCCGGTGCGGGCAAAATCGGCCCAGAGTTGCCGCACCTGCCGGCCGGCCGCGTCAAATTCTTCCCAATTGACGGTGCCCAGCAGCGGGGTAGCGGCCCAGCTGGCCCGGTTGCCCAACAGCAGCGGCAAGTCGACCACGTGCGCGGCCCCAAACGGACTGCCGGGCGGTTGGTAGGTGAGCAGGAACCGCCAGGCCCGGCCGCCGGCCCGCGCCTGGTGTTCGGCAAAAGCCCGCGCGGGGTTCAGGTAGATGCGGCGCGACGTTACGCGGGTGAGCAAACCCACCAGTCGGCTGCCCGCCAGCGGCAGGCGCTGCAACCAGTTGAAAGTGGGGTCGATGACGGCGAAAAATCGGGTTTCTTCGGCGGTGGCACCAATGAGCACATCGATGTGCGGGGCCACGGCGGCCCAGGTAGCGTCAATTTCGGCTTCGGGCGGCAGTGGCGCGGCCCCGTACTGCGGGCCGAAGGGCATGCCGCTTTTCAAGCCCTGCCAGCGGGCGGCTTTCGTGACGGCGCTTTCCCGGGCCAGTACTTCGGCGGCGGTAGCGGTGGGGGGTAGGGTGCCCACGGCCCGGCTCATGGCCCGCAGCATGCGTTGGCGGTTGCGGGTGAGGCCCAGCGGTGCGCTGTGCAGCATGGCGCGGCGAAACAGCCCGGCGGCCCCGTCCACCAGCATGAGCTGGGCAATGGCGTCGGCCCCCGACGAATGACCGAATAAGGTTACCAGGGCCGGGTCGCCACCGAACGCGGCAATGTTGTGCCGCACCCAGCGCAGGGCTTCCTGCAAATCGAGCAGCCCGAGGTTGGGCGGCGTGCTAGTGGTGCCCAGAAATCCGAACAGCCCCAGCCGGTAGGTAACCGCCACAAACACCACCCGCTGCTCAGCGACCCAGGTGGCGGGGTCGTAAATCGCCAAATCTCCCGCCCCAGATACGTACGAGCCGCCGTGCACCCACACAATTACGGGCAGCTGCTCGCCGGGCCGGCAATCGGCCGGCCGCGTAACGGACAGGCGCAGGCAGTCCTCATCAAAGCTGAGCGCCGCAAATAAGTCGCCCATCACCTGGTCGACCCGAGGGTCGGCAAGCTGCGGGCAAGCCGGCGCGGGGGCCGTGGCCCGGATGGGCTCGGAAGCGGGCGGCTCGGGCACCGGGGGCCGAAACCGCGCCGCCCGGGCGTAGCGAATGCCCGTGGCGCGCACTACCGGTCCATCGGCCCAGCCGATGATAGTGCCGGCCGGGGTGTGGAATGTTGGGGCGGTGGGGCGGGTTTGCGACAAGTAGAGAGCGAGAAGCTGTTTAGTGCATCATGCCGAGCGTAGCCGAGGCATCTCGCTCGCGCCGTTGCAACGATTGGTTTGCTGCTGCCCGCGAGATGCGTCGGCTACGCTCGGCATGACGTGCTTTTTCGTTTATTAAAACAGCCAGCCTATGCCTCCTGCGACAAAATCAGCACCGCATACGGGGCCAGGGCAATGCTGCCGTGCCATTCAAACCCGTCGTATTCGCCGGCTTCAGCTGCAATGCCGAAGCTTTCCATGTCGCTGAACTCGCCGTCGTAGCCCTGCCAGTCGCTGTTGAAGCGCACCTGCCAGTGGCCGGGGCCGGGCAGGCCGATAGTGTAGGCCTCGTGGGCCGTGTTGGCGAAGTTGGCCAGCACCACGGTGGTGTCGCCGGGGCCGCCTTCGCCGGCCTGACGGGCAAAGGCCACCAGCTTTTCGTCGTCGTTCACGTGGAAAACCTGGGTGTGCTGGCCACTCAGGCCGCGCGTGGTGCCGTGGTAGTTGCGGCGCAGGCTGATGAGGTCGCGGTAGAGGTGCACGAGGCCGCCACGGGCCTCCAGATGCTGCCATTGCACGGGCTCGGTGTCGACGAATGCGCCATCGGCCAGCATTTCCTGGCCCTGGAAAATCATCGGGATGCCGGGGGCCGTGAGCACCAGGGCCGCGCCCAGGGTAGTGCGTTTTTTGGCAAACCAGTGGTCGGCCGCGCCGGGCATAATTTCCTCGGCCACGCGGCTCTTGCCGTTGGCCACTTCGTCGTGGCTTTCGGTGTAGATGACGCGGCGGAAGGCGTTGTCGTTGTAAAGCTGCGTCAGGGCCTGGGCCACGGCCTGCATGTCGCGGTCGGTATCATTCGCCGCCGTCAGGGCATCGCGAATGGGATACACGAACGAGCCATCCCACTGCGAGTCGAAGCCCTGGCCGCCGCTGGCCGTGGTTTCGGTGATGGCGGGGTTGCCGCGCAGGTCCTCGGCGATGGTGATTTTCCAGGGCATCGTCTGGTCGATTTCCTCGTTAATCCAGCGCATCAGGCTCCAGCCGTCGGGCAGGTCCTCGTCGGGGTTTTCCTCGCCGTTCACGTTGCGGATGAAGGAAATGGCATCGGCCCGCAAGCCATCGCAGCGGTACTCGTTCAGCCACATCAGGGCGTTGTCGCGGATGTACTGGCGCACCTCGGGGCGGCCGTAGTCGGGGCGGTTGTCGCCCCAGGGCGTTTTGGCGCGCCAGTCGTTGTAAAAGTAGATGCCGCCGCCATCGTTCTCGCTCCAGCCGTCGAACTGCCAGAGGTCTAGGTCGCCGGGGCCGAAGTGGTTGTACACCACGTCGAGCACCACGGCGATGCCGTGCTGGTGGGCCGCTTTCACCAGTTCCTTGAAGGCCACTGGCCCGCCGTAGTCGCTTTCGAGTGCAAACGGGCAGGCTGGGTTGTAGCCCCACGAGCGGCTGCCCGGGAACTCCGTAGCCGGCAGCAACTCGATGCAGTTGATACCCAAATCGCGCAGATAAGGCAGCTTTTCGGCCACGCTCATAAACGTGCCCACATTCTCCGCATCCGGCGCGTTGAAGGTGCCCACGTGCAGCTCGTAAATCACCAGCTCGTTCCAGGCGGGCATCTGAAAGTTGTCGTCGCCCCAATCGAAGCTCGGGTCGTGGACCACCGACGAGCCGGCCGAGTTCGTTACCTGCCGGGCGTAAGGGTCGTTGCGGTCGAAGGTCTGGTCGCCGTTGGTGAGGTGAAACTTGTACTCGTCGCCGGGCTGGGCGTTGGGCACATCCACGGCCCAATACCCATCGGCTTCGTGCTGAAGTGGGTTTTTATCACCCGCCCAGTCATTAAAGGTGCCGATGACCGCCACTGTATCGGCGTGGGGAGCCCACACCCGGAAGGTGGTCCCGGCCGCGTGGGGCACGGCACCCATGCCGGGTTGCGGCGCGGGGCCCGGCTGGGAAGAAGTGGTTGGTTGGGGAGCTTTAGCAGCAGGAGCTTTGGCGGCCGTGGTGGCCTGCGGAGCGGGTTTGGAAGCGGAAGCGTTCGGCATCGAAAAAAAGCTGCCCGCCGCCCGGGCAGCCGAAAATGCGGCCGGTACTGGGCAGGGGAGCCCGGTTATACGGTTGGCCCGGCTTTTTGGCTAACCTGGTTTACCGCGCCGGCATAGCCATCCACCGGAAGCTTTTTGCCGGCCCGCGTTGTTAGTTTGTTTTTCGATTCTGAATTTTTGCGCTTGAAAACTCGCCCCAAACCCGTCATTTTTGGCCTTTACGGCTGGTCGCCCGACTACGGCTTCCGCTACATTCACCCCGCCAACCGCCGCGCTTTTGAGCTGCTGGAGCCCGTGGGTAAGCTCTTCGAGAAAATCGCCGAAGACGACGAAGGTGAGTGGATTACCATTCGCTACGACGAGCAGCAGTTCCTCGTGCGCCCCGAGCTGTTCAAGGAAATCTATCACAAGCCCGCCTTCAGCTTCGGCGATTCGGTGGAGGAGGTAACGCCCGCGCCGGGCCAGTACCGCCACTTCGGCCTCGTCTCCGACGTGTTCTGGGACGAGGCCACCGACACCGCCACCTACCAGATTGTGGAGCGCAAGCGCAAGCTGCCAACGGTGTTTCAGGCGAATGAGCTGCGGGCGGATTAATTGTTGAAAACGGCCTTGTCAAATACGATGGCCGGGAAATAACTTTAGGGCAGTTGCTGCCGCCGGATTTCGGCAAAGGCAGTCAGTTCGCGCAGGGCGGCGTTGAAGGCGGCCAACCGGGATATTCCGAGCACTCGCCCAAAGGCTTGCTCCAGGTCTACCAGCGTAGTGGCCAGGTACGCCAAAAACGTTTCTCCCCGGTGCGTCAGCTGCACGAGTTGGGCGCGGCTGTCGGCTGCGTCGGGCATCAGGGCCAGGTAGCCCGCGCCAACCAGTTCCTTGACCAAGCGTCCCATTGTTTGCTTAGTGACCTGGGCGCGGTGCGCCAACACCGTGGCGCGCGTACCGGCCGGGTCGAGATTGCGCAACAGCTGCACGTGGCCGCTGCGCAGTTCGGGGTAGCCATCGGCCGCCCAGCGGTGCTCGCTGAGCTGCGCTAACAGCCGCGAAAAGTAGTGCACGTGGCCCGCGAGGTTCTTTTCGGTAATCTGTCGAGTTGTCTCTTCGTGAGCAGTCATAAACAAAAGTAGTCAGCTGGGGTTACTATTTGGTCAGTAGTGCTTACTATTGCACCGAATAATCCCCTGCTATGCACCTGCCCGCTCACGAATTGCCCATTGAGGCCCGTTACAAGTTGCTAACCGGCACCATCGTACCGCGTCCGGTGGCCGTAATTTCGACCATCTCGCCCAATGGGATATTGAATGTGGCCCCGTTCTCCTACTTCAGCATTGTCGGCCACGCGCCCATGGCCTTGTCGTTTGCCGTGGCCGGCCCCAAGCCCGATGGTACCTGGAAAGACACATTGCGCAATGCCCAGCTAACCACCGAGGGCGGAACCGGCGAGTTTGTCGTCAACATTGCCACAGAATACTACGCCGAGCAAATGGCCCGCACGGCCACGCCGTTGGCAGCCGATGTGTCGGAGTTCGACTTCACGGGCCTGACGCCGGCGGCCAGCGCCATGGTGCGGCCCCCGCGCATCGGTGAGGCGTCGGTATCATTCGAGTGCCGAACGTTGCACGTCGTTGAGGTCGGCCGGTCGCGCTTGGTTATCGGGGAAGTGGTATATCTGCACGTGGATGATGCCCTCATCGATGACCATTTCCGGGTAGATTTTAGGCAACTGCGCGCCATTGGCCGCATGGCTGGCTCCCGCTACGCCCGCACCACCGACACGTTTGTCATCGAGGACGAAAAGTTTTCCCCAGGTACCCGTTAATTTCCGGCATCATGACCCAAGCATTCGTAGCGGCCGTTTTATTGGCCGCGCAGCAGGAAGCGCAACGCCAGTGCATCCCCGTTACCGTAACCGTAGTCGACACCGGGGGGCACGTGCGGGCCCTGGTGCGCCAGGAAGGATGCAGCTACTTCGCGCTGGAAAGTAGCCGGCTCAAGGCCATAACGGCCTCGCAGCTGCGCATCCCCAGCCACGTGGTGGGCGAGCTTGGTCAGAAATTTCCAGCCCTGCAGGCATCTTTTGCGACCAATCTGGCCATTTCCAGCCTGCCGGGCGGATTTCCGCTGGCTGGGAAAGACGGGGTAGTTGGCGGAGTGGGCATCGCCGGGGGCAATTTTGAGCAGGACCAGGCCATCGGCGCGGCGGTTGTAGCTGCTGTCGCGTCGCTTACCTGACGACCCGGATTATGCGGCGGTTGCCGCTGGGGTGAGGAGATTCATTACCCAACTGCTGGTGCTGTTTCCTCGGCTCTATTCCTTGATGGACAGGAGGGACCCATGCTGAGGTATGAAGACGGCCAGTAGAATAATCTACACGCCCACCGCGATGCCTACCACCACCGCCACGGCACCCAGCACGAACAGCGCGGCCCACAGCGGCGCGGCAAATTTTATCCATTGCTCGAAGCGTACGCCGGTGGCGGCCAGCATGGCCATGAGCGTGCCGTTGGTGGGCGTGATGAGCTCGCACAGCCCCGCCCCGTACTGAAACGCCAGTACTGTCACCTGCCGCGAGAGACCCAGAATATCGGACAGCGGCACCAGCAGCGGCATCGTGAGTGTGGCCTGCCCGCTGCCGCTGGGCACGGGCACGTGCAACAGGGTTTGCACGCCCATCATGCCTAGGGCGGCCAGCGCCACGGGCAGGTGCCCGAGTGGCGTGGCCAGGCCGTGCACGATGGTATCGACGATATGGCCCTGCTCCAGCACTACGAAAATGGCGCGGGCAAACCCAATCAGCAGGGCCGAAAAGGCAATGTCGCGGAAGCCGGCAATGAAGCCCTCGGCCGTGCCCGTGAGGCCGCGGCCCCCCACCAGCCCGGCCACAATGCCCAGCCCCAGAAACAGCGCCGACATCTGCTCGAACTCCCAGTGCAGCTGCACCACGCCGTAGGCAAACGCGGCAAACGCAGCCAGCATCAGCAGCAGCACCAGGCCGGGGCGGCCACCATCCGCGGCCGGACCGGTGGCGGCTTCATTGGCATCGAGGCTTAAATCCGGAGCCTGGCGGTGGCGCACGGCGTGGCGCGTGGTGGCCCACAGCCACAGCCCCACCGCCACCAGCAGGAAGCCCATGCGAAAGGCCCCGCCCGAGAGCAGCGGCAGCTGCGCCAGCTTTTGGGCAATGCCCACCTGGAACGGGTTTATCGGGCTGAATGAGGCCCCCACAAAGGCCGCCCCCACGCTGGCCGCCACGGCCGTGAGCACCGGGTAGCCCAACCGGCGCATGAGCACGAGCAGCACCGGCACCAGCGGAATTATCTCCTCGCCCATGTTTTCCAGCGCGCCCATGGTGGCGAAGAGCGTGCCCACCAGCGGAATTACGAGCACCTCGCGGCCGTGGGCGCGGCGCAGAAGCCAGTCCACGCCGAAGCGCAGGGCTCCGGTCTGGTCGACCACGGTGAAGGCACCGCCGGCCAGGAAAATCAGGAATACCACGGCGGCGGCATCGGCCAGGCCCTTGGGGATGTCCACCAGCACGTCGAGCGGGCCGACGGGCGTGGCCGGCACGGCGTGGTAGGAGCCGGCTATTACCACCTGCCGCCCGGTCAGGGCATCGAGGTGGCGCGTGAATTCGCCGGCCGGCAGCACGTAGCTGAGCGCAGCGGCTAGGAAAATAAAGCCCACGATGAGCACCAGTGGGTGCGGAAAACGGAATTTGTTCATTGCAAAGGATGAGGAATCGGGAACAAAAGAACGTCAGGCGAGCGTCACAAGGCCGTCATGCTGAGCGTAGCCGAAGCATCTTTACCGCGCAACTAACCCTTTCGATTGAGTTTACTCCTGCGGTAGAGATGCTTCAGCTACGCTCAGCATGACGTTCTTTTGCGTTATGTACTGCCCTACCACCATGACCATCACCGTCTTCAAAGCCCTGCACCAGCGCCACCAGACCGAGCACCTCGCCCGGCACGGCACCCGCTTGGCCGAGCGCCAGGAAGACAGCTTCGAGCTCACGCTCTATGCCGTGGAGGGCTTTTATGCCGAAACCTGGCGCAGCCGGGGCGAGGAGCACATCCTCTTCATCCACGTTTTTCAGAAGCCCGCCGGGCTGGGCGAGTACCTGGCCCGGGTGCAACTGCCCGTGGGGCTGTAAGGTCCTTGCGCCGCCCCGGCAACTTTGCCGTAGGGTCAAAAGGGGCTGCATGCTCCAATTACTACTGCTGCTATTGCTGGTGGCCTGCCTCGGTAGCCCGGCTCTCGCCCAAACTGCCCCCGCCGCCCCGCGCCCGCCAGAAGCCTTTGGCTACCGCCGCCTGACGGTGATGTTCGGGCGCGACAGCGTGCAGGTACTACTGCTTTCGAAGCCCGGCGAGGAGCAGCTCAAGAAGCCGCTGCTGCTTTGGGAGCAGGGCTCGCTGCCTATGCCGCTTGTGCTTTACGACGAGCAGGGGGCCTACCCGGCCTTCCCGTTTCACCCCAATAAGGTGCTCGAAAGCTGCCATCTGGCCATCATCAGCAAGCCTGGCCTGCCGCTTACGGCCGACGTGACCGGGCAAAATCCCAACGCCGTGGGCAAGCGCCAGCCGCCGCCCTACTACTGCGCCCGCAATTACCTCGGCTACTATGTGCGGCGCGACGAGGCCGTGCTGCGCTACCTCAAAAAGCAGTCGTGGGTGGATGCGGCGCACGTCGTCATCGGCGGGCACTCGCAGGGCACCTCCGTAGTGGCCCACTTGGCCGCCGTGCCGGGTTTGGTGAGCCGGGCGGTGTATCTGAGCGGCAACCCCCTGGGCCGGCAGATGTCGATGCTGGCCATGGGCCGACAAGCCGCCGATACGGCCGAGGTAGCCGGCACTTTCCGGCGCTGGCAGGAAGTGGTGGCCGACCCTACCCGTACCGACTGCCAAGGCGACGACCCGCGCAATTCCTACGGCTTCGCGGCTTCAGAAATGCCCGAGCTGCTGCGTACGCGGGTGCCGGTGTTCGTGGGCTTCGGCACGCTCGACCGGGGCGTGGCCGGCGACGACTACCTGCGCCTGGAAACCATCCGGCAGCACCGCCCCAACTTCACCTTCCGCGAGTACCCCGGGCGCGAGCATAATTTCTTCGGCGTGAAAAACGGGCAGCTGGACTACGACGACTTCTACTGGGACCAGGTGGGGGAGGACTTTCTGCGCTGGGCGGGGCTGTGGCCTAAATAGTGCCGGCCGGGGCTACTCGACCAGCCGGTCCACGTCGGTAAGCTGGCCATTGTTATGCATGATTTGCAAATTGAAATACCGCCGGCTAGCAAAAATGCTTGGTTCTATAACATTGTAATATCTTGCTTTTACATCGGCTCCGCTACCTTGCCCCGCATGAACCGCCGCCTGCCGCTCGCCTTTGCCCTGCTCAAGTTCGTTTCGGGCTACTTTCTCATCAGCTCGCAGTACGACCTGCACCGCGATGAATACCTCTACCTCAACCACGGCCGGCACCTGGCCTGGGGCTACCTCGAAGTGCCGCCCCTGAGTGCCGCGCAGGGCTGGCTGAGCCTGGCGCTGGGCGGCGGCGAAGGCTGGGTGCGGTTCTGGCCATTTTTGTGGGGCGCGGCCACGCTGTACCTCGTCATGCGGCTGGCGCAGCGGCTGGGCGGCGGCTGGTTCGCCACGGCGCTGGCGGGCACCTGCTACCTGGGCACGGCCTTCGCCCGGCTCAATCTGCTGTTTCAGCCCAACTCGTTCGAGGTGTTTGGCTTTGTATTCGGCCTCTACTGGCTGGTGCGCTACGTGCAAACGGAGCGGCCCCGCTTCCTCTACCTGCTGGGCCTGGGCCTCGGGCTGGGCCTGCTGAACAAGTACACCACGCTGTTTTTTATCGCGGCGCTGGGCGGCGCGCTGCTGCTCACGCCTACCCGCCGCGTACTGCTGAACCGGCATTTCTGGGGCGCGGCGGCACTGGCACTGCTGGTGTGGGCACCCAACCTGGCCTGGCAACTCCGTCACGGCATCCCGTTTCGGCACCACATGCAGCTGCTGCACGACACCCAGCTGGTGCACGTCGACCCTACCGAGTTCTGGAAGCTGCAGCTGCTGATGTGCTTGGGGGCCGTGTGGGTGTGGGTGCCGGGGCTGCTGGCGCTGCTGCTTAGCCCCCGGCTGCGGCCCTACTGCGTGGTAGGGTGGGTGGCGGTGCTGGGCGTGGGCATTCAGGTGGCACTGCACGGCAAGGCCTACTACACGCTGGGCTACTATCCGGGGCTGTTCAGCTTCGGGGCGTGGTGGTGGGAGGCGCGGCTGGCGGGCCTGGCGTGGCCGCGGCTGGCGGCGGGGCTGCGGCCAATACTGGTGCTGCTGCCGCTGGCGTTGCTGGCCCCGCTGCTGCCGTTCATCTACCCGATGCGGCCGCCGGCGGCCATGGCTGCCCTGCGCGCCCGCTTCGCGCCGCTGGGCCTGTACACCTGGGAGGATGGCCGCATCCACGCCCTGCCCCAGGACTATGCCGATATGCGCGGCTGGCGCGAGCTGGCCGATAAAACCTGGGCCGCCTACCAAAGCCTGCCCGCTGCGGTTCGCGCCCACACCCTCATCAAATGCGCCAACTATGGCCAGGCCAGCGCCATCAACTACTACAACCGGCACCGGCCCCTGACGCCGGCCCAGAGCTTCAATGGCAGCTTCCTGTATTGGTTCCCGGTGCGGCAGGACTGGCAGGCCGTGCTCATCATCGACGATGAGCTGCACCCCGAGCTGGCCGGGTACTTCGCCAGCTACCGCGAGCTCGGGGCCGTAGCCGACCCTTACGCCCGCGAACGCGGTACCCGCATCATCCTGGGCCGGGGGCCCGGGCCTGCCCTCCTAGCGCGGGTGAACGAGGAGTGGCGTGCCGAACTGGCTCAGTGGGAAAATAAGGCTCGATAAGCCCGGTTTCTTTTATTTGCAAAGTATTCAATATATATTATGTATTGAATTGGCCCGATGGTCAATCTGGTGCCAAGGCGGGGTTGTTTGCCCGCGCCGCCTGCCTCCGTGGTTTTTGTGTAAGCAAGCAGGGAAGCGGCTTTTGGTCTGATTCGGTACGGCCTCCGGGCCAGCGCCAGGTAGCCTTCCCAACCAAAGAAATACGCTTCTACCTCTCTGCCTATGGAAACCTACCGCATTACCTATGCTAGCACGGCCGCGCGTTCATTCGGGTCGGCCGAGTTCGAACGGCTGCTCATGCAGGCCCGCATCTACAACTACAGTGAGGGCATTGGGGGGCTGCTGTTGCGGGCCGGCCCGCAGTTTCTGGGAGTGCTCGAGGGCCCGGAGCCGGCCGTGGCAACTTTGTATGCGCGCATTGCTGCCGACCCGCGCCACCACGCCGTGCGTGCCCTCGAAGCGGCTGCCGTGCGCGGGCCGCTGTTTCCGTACGCCAGCCTGGGCTTTGCCGAAGTCGCGCCCGACGCGCTAGTCCGTCTCACGGCCTGCCTCGACCAGTCGCACCGCCGCGTATTGCCGCCGCAGGGCTACGACGAACCGGAAGTGATTGCCGATTTACTGCTGGAATTCGTGGAATTGCATTGTTCGCACGTACTCGGCCAGCCTGGCGACCGCGCGGCTCACCCCCCGCAGCGCTCGCCATCCATTCAGCCCCCAAATGGCAATTCGGCCAAGCTGGCCCACGGCCCGCCGCGGTAGGCCCACAGGCGCAGCCCGGTGCCCACGGCTTCGAACGGTACAAAATCGGCCTGCATTTCGGCCAGCAGCTGGCGGGCGGCGGCGGGGTCCACTTTGTTTTGGATGGTGACGTGCGGCTGGAGCTTCTGCTGGTCCTGCGAAGTGAGGTAGGGGGCGAAGTGCGTTTGCAGTTGGCGGTGAAGGGCACGCAGCTCGTCGTTTTCAAGATTGAACGCCACGCCCCGGCCCAGCGAGCGCAGCCCCGCCACGCGCAGCGGCAGGGGCCCGGTAGCGCGAGCCAGGGTTTGCAAATGGGCCCGCACGGCAGCTAGCTCAGCTCCCGGCAGGTGATGAAACAGCGTGAGGTGGGCGGCCAGGTAATTGATGGCGGGCGGAAAGTGCCGCTGCCGCAGGGCATCGAAATAGGCCTGGGAGGCCGGGTCGAGCCTCAGGGTGAGGATGAGGGGAGCGGGGGCGTTGTCGGGCATTGCGGAAAAGCTGCTGGTGCCGGTAGATACGCAAAGCCGGCGGCCGTGGCCGCACTTTGGCGGCCGGTCCTTTCCAGCTCGTCCATGCCCCATTTTCCTCCTGATTCAGCCGGCCGCGCCGCAAACTGCGGTATTCTGGAGCCCGCCAAGCGCACCGATACCACCGGGGCCGGACCTGGGCAGCGGAGCCGAAATCGCGCATTGGCCGGGCAAAAACCCGGTGCGCGTGGGAATGATTGGGTCAGACTGCAATAAGCCCATGCCGCCCTATCGCAGCCAATACGCCACGCCTACCAGCGCGGTGGCGGCCAACGGATAACGAGGCACATAGCCCAAGGATGGCCGCGCCACCGACGTAATAAAGTGCGTGAGCGTGGGCTGGGCCAGCAGCTCCCAGCGGGGGGCGAGCTGGAAACGGACTTCGGCACCCAGGCTCAGCGCTAGGCTGAGCGGGCGGTAAGGGCTACCGCTGGCACCCCAGCTGGAGCTGCTGCCTCTGTAGCTAGTGCCTTCGGTGCTGTGGCCGCCCAGGTAAAAGGCGAGGTCGGCCCCTGCCCGCAGGCCGTAGCGCAGGCGTGGGTGCCCGGCCCCCAGCTGATAGCTCACGCGCAGTGGCAAGGTCAGAAAATGGTAGGTGTTGCGCACGGTTATCGTTGCTACCGAATCGGGGGAGGGGTTACTGGCAGTGGGCGCACCAGGCAACACGCGCACGCGCACCGCTTGGTTGGTCGCGAATGCCTGGTAGCCCAGGCCAGTGCCCAGGCTCCAGCGCCCGTTCAGCTGGCGTTGCAGCTGTGCCTCCGCGCCAAAGCCGGTGGCGGCTCGCTCATGCTCCACTGAGCTGGTGGTAAATAGGTTGCGCATCAGGCCATTGCTGGGTAGGTAGGGGGGCGTTGGCCCGGAGGCGTAGCTAAGCTGCCCCGCGCCCAGTGCTCGCCCGGTGAGGGCTGGCCCGGCCACCACCTGCACCGCCCAGCGTCGGACTTTCGCCACCGACAGGGGCGGCAGGGTGCCAGCCCGCGCCAACTGCGCCGGAACCGGGAAAGGAGGTAGTACCAATTCGGCTACCCGTGGCACTCCCAATTGCCAGGCCGCCCGGGCGGACACAGCGGCCGGCAGCAGTGGTTTCTGAGTGGTTTGGGCCAATGATTCTAACCAAATCTCGGCTGGCTGCTGCTTGCCAGTGGCCGAAATCGCCAGTTGGGAAGCAGTGCGGGCCGCGCTTTCCCGGCCGCTGGCCGGAAGCTGCGGGGCCCGCAAGGGATGGTTGCGAGCAGTAATAACGGGTCGCGCCACCGCCAGGGCCGACGGAGTAGCGAGCTCGGAAGTCAGCTTGTCGATTCCCGCCTGGCTGGCCGCGCGCACGGCTACTCCGCTCCCAGGCCCGGTTGCCCGGGCAGCAGCCAATGTCCGAGGTCGCGGCGTAGTGTTGAAAATTGCTGCGGCCGGCGAGCGGCGCGACGAGGCAGCGACTACCCCCGACTTTGCTGCTGCCGCTTCGTGTAATAAGCCGTCGTTGGCAGCTCCGCTTGCTGCCCCGGAGGCACGCGCCAGCGCATCAGCCGAAGCTTGCCGAATCGTATTATCGGGTGCCGCGGCTGTAGCAGAATGCCCCGCTGCTGCCGTTAATCCGGCTGGTGGACTGGCCGCCGGAGCTGCCTGCTTGCTGGTAATCCGCGTGGCTATCCGGCCAACGGACTGCCTACCCGGCTGCCACCACTGCCAGGTACCCACGCTCACTATCACCAGCAGCAGCAGCAAGGCCAATGCCGCCAGCCTGCGCCGCCGGGTTCGCGGGCGTAGCTGCGGGGCCGCAACCGGCGGCGGCAGCTGCGCCCGAATGTTGGCCCACAGCGGCGCGGGCGGCTCCTGGCCGTAGTCGGCCAGGCGGTCGCGCAAGGCGTCGTATAAGTCGTCGGGTTGGTGGTCGGTCATGGTAATTGGGGCGAATGGTGGGTCGCCAGGCGGGTTTCGAGCAGCCGCCGGGCCCGGGCCAGCTGCGATTTCGAAGTGCCTTCGGCGATGCCCAGCAGCTCGCCGATTTCCTGGTGCGAGTAGCCTTCCACGGCGTAGAGGTTGAGCACCGTGCGGTAGCCGGGCGGCAGCGTGGCCAGCAGGGCCAGCAGGTCGGCGGTGGCTAGGTGGTCGAGGGCCGAGGGCTCGGTGGTGGGCAGGTCGGCGGCCAGGTCGGCAAGGGTGTCGCCGGTCGGGCCGGGGTGGCGCAGGCGGTGCTGCTCCAGGGCGTGCAGCGAGGTGGTGACGGCAATGCGGCGGGCCCAGGCTTCGAATGGGCCCTGGCCGCGGTACTGGTCGAGGCGGGTAAAAATTTTAACGAAGGTGTTTTGCAGGGCGTCTTCGGCTTCGGTTCGATTGGGGCAATAGCGGAGGCACACCCCCATCAGCCGGTAGGCCAGCAGGCGGTAAAGCTGGTGCTGCGCGGCCGACTCGCCCCGCCGGCACGCGGCCAGCAAGGCGTCATCAACCGTGGTCACGGGAGGCGGCATGCAGTAGGAAAGGAAAAGAAAGGCGAACGGTACCAACCCGCCTCGTGCACCCCTGACCGGCGAGGCATCGGGTGGGTTGCGCGGCCCCAAAAGTATTTTGAAATCAAGCTTGCAATAGCGGCTCCGGTTTCCGGCTGCAGTTCGTTGTTCCGCGTCGTAATCTTGCCAGCCAAATCAATCCGTGCCATCCATCTAAATCTTCCGCAGCCGTGCTCCGCTACTTCCACGTCGATGCCTTTGCCCAAACGCCCTTCGCCGGCAATCCCGCCGGCGTATGCCCCCTCGAAACCGCCCTGCCGCCCGCGCTCATGCAGCAAATCGCGGCCGAGAACAGCCTAGCCGAAACCGCTTTCTTCGTGCCCCGCGCCGGCACGACGGCCGAGTTCGACCTGCGCTGGTTCACGCCGGCCGTCGAAATCGACCTCTGCGGGCACGCCACGCTGGCGGCGGCGCACGTGCTGTTTCAGCACCTGGGCTTTGCCGGCGAGCAGGTCACCTTCCACAGCCAAAGCGGGCCGCTGCGGGTAGCCCGCGAAGCCAGTGGCCGCCTCGTGCTCGACTTCCCCTCGCGCCCGCCGCAGCTGTTGCCCGAGGTGCCGGCCGGCCTGGCGGCGGCCCTCGGTGGCACGCCGCACGCCGTGCTGGCCGCCCGCGACCTCGTGGCCGTGTTCGCTTCCGAAGCCGAAGTAGCCGCTCTGAAACCTGATATGACCGCCATCGCTACCTTCGATTACGTGGGCATCATCGCCACCGCGCCCGGCGCGGGCGAAATTGATTTTGTGTCGCGCTTTTTCGCCCCCCGCGTGGGCGTGCCGGAAGACCCCGTCACGGGCTCAGCCCACAGCACGCTCATCCCGTTCTGGGCCCAGGAGCTGGGCCGCGCCGAGCTGCGCGCCCGCCAGATTTCGCCCCGTGGCGGCGACCTCTGGTGCCGTTTGCGCGATGGCGGCCGGGTGGATATTGGAGGCTACGCCGTGACGTACGCGGCGGGGGAGCTGCTGGTGGGGGCGGGGAGTTGAAAACCGCCGCTTTCGCTAGCATTGTCCAAAGTAAATACGTTGATTAACAGCTAAATTCGTTGTTAAAACAGACTTCGGTGATGATAAATTGGTTTAGAAAAGAAGGCTATTCGGAGTATAGGCAAAGGCTTCTCAACGCTTTTCCTAGTGTACTGAAAAGTGACGTTGAAGCGGTATTAAATATTTTGCCGTTTGATGTTAATAATGTGGAACTGACAGATGGGCAAATTCATAAGGTTGATAATCTGATTCACCCATTTTCCTTAACAATATGGGTTGATAATGAACTGTTGATTTCACCTTGTAGGGTCTATTTTAACGAACCAGATGCAGAAATTGAAAATGAATTAAGCAACATCCAAAAGATGATTTTAAGCTGCATATGAAGCTGTTTAGGAAGTAGTCGGCGACGTAATTTTACGCAGTAGCAGCACGGTAAAAGCGAGCCAGTGCAGGGCCAACCAGTTTTGCAGGCT
>NZ_JBEPPC010000014.1:0-13160 GCF_040547115.1 Hymenobacter sp. UYCo722
TTTCGCTTCAATCATCGCTACGAGGACCTCTATAAATTGCTCCTTAGATTACTTCGTCAACAGCCCCTGTAAACCGGTTTGCTTCCTAAGCCCCTAACGTAGTATGGTCGTGATTGCGTCGTTTGCTACTTTGGTACTCATCTCGCGAACGGCTTTGGCGATGCCGATAGCATCAAAGCCGCACTCTTTATATAGCTCGTCCTGAGTACCGTGCTCCACTACGCGGTCGGGAATTCCGAGGCGGATGACCGGCAGATGAAAGCCATGGTCGGTGAGGAATTCGAGTACGGCCGAACCGAAGCCGCCGGGTAGGCAGCCATCCTCCACCGTTACGATAGCACGGTAGCGCCGGGCTACGTCGCGCAGCATTTCTTCATCCAATGGCTTGCAGAAGCGCATGTCGTAATGGCCAGTGTCGAGTCCTTCGGCAGCCAGTGTTTCGGTGGCTTTTACAGCATAGTTGCCGATGTGGCCGATGCTGAGAATTGCTACGCCGCCCTCTTTGCCCTCTCGCACCACGCGGCCCGTGCCGATGGCCACGCGCTGAAGTGGGGTGCGCCAAGCGGGCATCACGCCCTCACCACGTGGGTAACGGATGCTGAAGGGACCAGCGTTTTCGGGCAGCGTAGCGGTGTACATCAGGTTGCGCATCTCCTGTTCATTCATTGGGGCCGACACCACGATGTTGGGAATGCAGCGCATGAAGGCTAGATCGTAGCAGCCGTGGTGGGTGGGGCCATCGGCCCCGGCAAAGCCGGCGCGGTCGAGGCAGAACACCACGTGCAGGTTTTGCAGGGCTACGTCGTGCACTACTTGGTCGTAGCCGCGCTGCATAAACGAGGAGTAGATGTTGCAGAACGGAATTAGCCCCTGCGTAGCCAAGCCCGCCGAGAACGTAACGGCGTGCTGCTCGGCAATGCCTACGTCGAAAGCACGGGTAGGCATGGCCGCCATCATGATATTCAGCGACGAGCCCGAGGGCATGGCTGGCGTCACGCCCATGATTTTGTCGTTGGCCTCGGCCAGTTCCACCAGCGTGTGGCCGAAAACGTCCTGATACTTGGGCGGCTGAGGCTTCTCAGGCGTCTTCTTGTAAATCTCGCCCGTGATTTTGTCGAATAAGCCCGGCGCGTGCCACAGCGTCTGGTCCTGCTCGGCCAGGGCATAGCCTTTGCCTTTTACGGTTACGCAGTGCAGCAGCTTGGGACCAGGAATGGATTTCAAGTCATTGAGAATGGTGACGAGGTGCTGCACGTCGTGCCCATCGACGGGGCCGAAATAGCGGAATTTGAGGGCCTCGAACAGGTTGCTCTGCTTCATCAAAGTCGCTTTCATGGCGGCTTCTACTTTGCGGGCAATCTGCTGGGGGTTGGGGCCGAATTTCGAGAGCTTACCTAGTACGTTCCAGAGCTCGTCGCGGACCTTGTTGTAGGTGCGGGAGGTGGTGATGTCGGTCAGGTATTCCTTGAGCGCGCCGACGTTGGGGTCGATGCTCATGCAGTTGTCGTTGAGCACGACAATCATGTTGTTGTTGAGTACGCCAGCCTGGTTCATGGCCTCGAAGCTCATGCCCGCCGTCATGGCCCCGTCGCCAATTACGGCGATGTGCTGGCGGTCGAATTCACCTTTGTAGTCGGAAGCGACGGCCATGCCCAACGCCGCGCCGATGCTGGTGCTGCTGTGGCCCACGCCGAAGGCATCGTAAGGGCTTTCGCTGCGCTTTGGGAAGCCCGACATGCCGTGGTAGCGTCGGTTGGTAGGGAATTGCTCGCGCCGGCCGGTGAGGATTTTATGGCCGTAGGCTTGGTGACCTACATCCCAGATAAGCTGGTCGTGAGGGGTGTTGAAGACGTAATGCAAGGCCACGGTCAATTCGACCACGCCCAACGAGGCACCGAAATGCCCGCCGTAAATGCTCACCGAGTCGATGATAAAGTTGCGTAGCTCGGTGCTAAGCTGGACTAATTGCTCGGGAGCGAGTTTCTTAAGGTCGTCGGGCGAGTCAATCGCCGCCAGGAGCGGGCCGGGTTCAACTATCATCAGGGCAGGCGTAGTGGGATGAGTGACGGAAGGGTAACCGCCTGGCCCGCTAAAAGATTAGCGGGCGGGCATAAAGGTACGAAGTAGCGCGAAGTGCGGTCGTTGAACACGATGGAATTGGGGTTTTGGTCGGGGTTTCGGCTCGGATAATCTAGTTTCTGCCCAACCCAACTGCCGCCGCCCGGACCTTTACGTATCGGCAAGCCGATTCGGCTTGTTGGCTGTTAGGGATTTGGTTAAGAATTTTTGCATCTCATTAAGACACCGGATGCAGTCTCCGGTACGTTCTGCGGCACTTTGGCCGCTAAGTATTGCCATTATATGAAACACTTATTACCAGTATCGGCCGTTGTGCTAACTGTTTTGTTGGGTAACACACCCGGTGCCTACGCCCAGCAGGGCGCACCCGCCGGGGCCCGGCCAACGCTCACCACTGCCCCGCGCGCGGTGGCTGGCCGCATTGCCGGTACCATCACGGATGCAGCTACTAATAAGCCTGTATCGTACGCCTCAGTGGCCGTGCTCGATGCGGCTAACAACCCCGTGAATGGGGGCGTGGCCGACGACGACGGGAAGTTCGTGCTGGCCGGCATCCCGGCTGGTACCTATACGGTGCAGGTCAGCTTTTTGGGCTACACAAACGTCAGCCGCCCGGGTGTGACCGTTGTGGCCGGTGAGACGACGGCGTTGGGGACTATTGGCATGGCTTCTTCGGCCCAGAAGCTGGGCGAAGTAGTGGTGACGGGCCAAAAGGCCATCATTGAGGAGCGGGTGGACCGCACGGTGTACAACGCCGAAAATGACCAGACCACCCGGGGCGGTGATGCGACCGACGTGCTCAAGCGCGTTCCCATGCTGAGCGTGGACTTGGACGGCAACGTGAGCCTGCGCGGCAGCTCCAGCATCAAGGTGCTCATCAACAACAAGCCTTCGACCATTGCAGCCGGCAGCATTGCCGACGCGCTGAAGCAGATTCCGGCCGACCAGATTAAGACCGTGGAGGTGATTACCTCGCCCTCGGCCAAGTACGATGCCGAAGGCTCGGGCGGTATTATCAACATCATCACCAAAACCAATACCCTGCGTGGTGCCACGCTGGGTGTGAACATCAGCGCGGGCCTGCGCAGTAGCAACCTGGGCCTGCAGGGCGGCCTGCGCACCGGCAAGATGGGCTTTTCGCTGAGCGGTTTCGGGCGGGGGCAGTACAATACGCCGGGCGAGTTCACCAATACGCAGGTGACCCGTAGCTTGGGTACCGGCGCGGCTACTACCACCCTGCAACGCGCCGACTCGCGCCAACAGGGTATTTTTGGGCGCTACTCGCTGGGCTGGGACTACGACATCAATAAGTTTAATTCCTTGCAGGCTTCGGTGTCATACGGCACGCGCAGTGGCAACAACTACCAGAACGGGTTGCTGCGCACCAGCTACGCCGGCACTACGGCCACGGGCTCGCCTTACAGCACCGACCTGCGCGACACCTATTCCAAAGACCTATCGGGCACCTTGGATGCCAGCCTGAACTACACGCACAGCTTCGAGAAGCCACAGCACGAAATCAGCCTGCTGACCTTGTTCAGCCGCAACGACCGCACCAACAGCTTCACCAACACCATTTATCAGTCGAGTGACCCGCGCAGCCCGGCGCGCATCGTCAACGACAACCCCAGCTACAACGAAGAATACACGGTGCAGCTGGACTATCAAAACCCCATCAGCAAAACCCAGATTCTGGAAGTCGGGGCCAAGAATATTCTGCGTCTGGTCAATTCGGACTACGCGACCGTTTCGTATGGCACCAACGGCGAAGTGCTGCCGGCCGTGGGCCTGCTCTCGGCCAGCAACGTGTTTACCTACCGCCAGAACGTGACGGCTGCCTACGCCGCCTACACCCTGGGCCTGCCCAAAGGCTTTACCCTGAAGCCCGGCCTGCGCTACGAGTATACCACCATCGACGCCAACTTTGCCAAATCGGAAGCAGCCAACATCCCGAACTACGGCGTGCTGGTGCCCAGCGTGAACTTCTCGCGTAAGCTATCGAACGGTAACCTGGTCAAGCTGGCCTACAACCGCCGCATTCAGCGCCCCTCGCTGCAGTTCCTGAACCCCAACGTGAACGCGCAGAACCCCAAGAATGTGAGCCAGGGCAACCCCTACCTATCGCCCGAATACACCAACAACTACGAACTGGGCTACAACATGCTGGTGAAGCGCGTAAACCTGGGCCTCAGCACGTTTATCCGCAACACGACGGGTTCGATTGAGGCCCTGCGCTCGGTGCGCGGTGCCGACACAGTGTCGACCAGCTACGCCAACATCGGCCAGCAGAACGCCTATGGCGGCAGCATCAACGCCAACCTCAACGGTGCCAAGCTGAACCTGAACGCGGGCACCGACTTTTACTACGCCACGCTCACCAACAACGTGCCCGACCGCAATTTTAATGCTTCCAACCAGGGCTTTGTGTTCAGCGGCCGCCTCGGGGGCTCCTACAACTTTACCCCGGTGTGGGGCGTTCAGGCCTTCGCCTACTTCCGGGGCAACCAGGTGCAGCTGCAGGGCAACCAGAGCGCCTTCTACTTCTATACGATGGGCATCAAGCGCGACTTTGCCGAGAAGCGCGGCAGCCTGGGCTTTGGGTTGGATAATTTCTTTACGCCCAGCATTACCATTCGCAACAACGTAGTGTCGCCGCTCATCGACCAGGCCAGCCGCAACGAGCTGCACTCGCTGGGCTTCCGCGTCAGCTTCAGCTACCGGGTCGGCAAGCTAACGGCCGGCCCTTCGCGTCGCGGCAAGAGCGTGAACAACGACGACCTGAAAAGTGAAGGCGAAGGCGGCGGCGGAGTTGATGCGAGCGGCGGCGGCGGCGGGGCCCCGTCTGGTGGCGGCGGTGGCCGCCCCGCTGGCCAGGGCGGTGCCCGGCCAGCGGGTGCTACTGGTGCGCCGGCCGGTGCCCCCTCCGGCGGCTACCCCGGCCAGCAGCGCCCGGCTACGGCCCCTAGCAACCCTGGCGGCCAACCGGCCACCGACAGCACCGCGCGGCCCCAGCCCGGCCAACGCCCCGGCGGCTATCCCGGCCTGCGCCCCGCCACGGCCCAGCCCGCCGATACCACGCGCCGCCCGCCGGTAGCGCCCATGCCGAGCCTCATCAATGCGCCGGCCAGCGCGCCGTCGCCGGGCACCAGCACGCCCAACGGCACCGTGCCCGCCGGCAGCCCCGGCGGCCGGCCCTAGCTAGTCCGGTTACTAATTGCAAGTGGAAACGTCATGCTGCGCCCGTCGTAGCATGACGTTTGCTTTTGTCGTCTTCACGCTTTTTTAACTAAGCCCCGCCCGGCGATGCCCTACTTTTGCCCGGCCGCTTCATTTGCTTCGATGACCGATAAGCCCCTCATTTCCCTGCCCGACGACGATGACGCGCATTTTTTGCAGCGCCTGCAGCCTTCGCGGCTTATTCTGCCCATCGTTATTGGGCTAGGCGTGGTGGGGTTCATGTTCTGGCGCAGCTACAAGCCCGGCGATTTGGCCCCGTTGGCCCACGCCCGGTACGCGTGGCTGCTCGTTACGCTGGGGGTGCTGCTGGCCCGCGATTTCGGCTACATCTACCGCATCCGGCACATTGCCGAGCGCGAGCTCAACTACCGCCAAAGCCTCGATGTGATTATGATTTGGGAGTTTGCCTCCTGCGTGCTGCCTTCGGCGGTGGGCGGCACCGCGGTAGCCTCGTTCATTCTGCACAAGGAAGGCATCACGTTGGGCAAATCGATGGCCTACGTGATGGTAACGGCCCTGATGGATAACCTGTACTACGTCATCATGGTGCCGCTGGTGGTGCTTATTGCCGGAGCGGGATTATATCCGCACGAAGCCCTGCACAGCGGCTTTATCACCACGCTGCGCATCATGTTTCTGGTGAGCTACGTGGCCGTTACGGCCTATGCGGGGCTCATGCTGTACGCTATTTTCATTAATCCGCGCTCGGTGCGGCGGGTGCTGGTGCGCCTGTTTTCGATGCTGGTGCTGAAGCGTTGGCGGCGCAAAGCCTACCTCCACGGCCAGGAAATGGCCCGGGCTTCGGAGCAGCTGCGCGGTAACCCAGCTATTTACTGGTGGCGGGCGGCGGCCAGCACCTTCTTCGTCTGGACGGCCCGCTACCTCGTCATCGGCTGCCTTATCGCGGCCTTCGTGCCAATGGATACGGATACCTTCCTGTTCATCTTCGCCCGCAACCTCACCTACAAAGTGCTGCTGCTGCTGGCCATCACGCCGGGCGGCGCGGGCATCGTGGAAGGCGCGTTCCCCACGTTCTTCGGCAAGTTCATCGGCACGGCCACGCTCACCAGCTTCATGGTGCTGCTGTATCGGGTAGTCACGTACTACCTGTACCTGGTGCTGGGCACTGTTTTCCTGCCGCGCTGGGTGGCGCGGGTGTTCGCGAAGGGAGTTAAGAGTGAGAAGTTGAAAACCAGTTAGATTTTAACTCCTTGCTTTTAACCCCCTTCCTGCCTCATTTTCCCGCCGTGGGGCGCTGGTAGGTTTGCCAGAATTCGGGGTGCGGGATGGCTTTGTAGAGTTGGTAGATTTCGCCGTCGGCCAGGCGCGGGTCCAGTTTGGGGTCGGGCGGCAGGGGTGGCGTGGTGGCGGGCTGGGGCGTGAAGTATTCCTCGCACAATATCTGGTGATGATGCGGCGCTTTGCCCAGCACCCGTCCGGCGCTCACGGCCTGGGCCACGCTGTGCGCCACGTAGTAGCGCCCGTTGGTGCCGCGCTCGTACTCCACAAAATGGTCGGTACGGTCGTCGGCATAAATGGTGTTGTAATGCGGTGCAATGCGGTCGTGGCGGCCGGCGTGCTGCCGGGCTATGGCATTCATCGTCAGCGTATCGTGCTCCCACAGGGCCTGGTAGCGCCGCACGGCATAGTCGCGCTGCTGCACGTAGAAGCGTCCCGACAGCCGGCCCGTGAGGTAAGTGCCCGTACTACGGTGATTGGCGCGCCGGGCCACGAAGCTCAGCACGTACACGGTTTCGTCGCCCTGCTGCTGCACGCTGTCCAAGTGTAGCGTGAATTTGCGCCAGGTGCTGGCTTTGAATAGCGGCATCGTGCGCACCGGGTCGGCCGCGGCCGTATAAAAGCCCTGCCCGCCGGCGCTCAGGTCAAACCAGCCGAGCGGGGTTTTGGGCTTGGTCAACACCCGTACTTCCCGTATCCGGTGTTTTTCGCGCGGCCCCAGGCCCAGGAAGCCCCCGGTGAAATTGCGGTAGCCGGCTGGCTCCACTACCTGACTCACGTACTCCGCCTCGTAGCGCAGCGTGTCGAAATTGCTGAGGCGGCGGTGGGTGTACACTTCAGCCACGTAGTCGGCTTGCTCGTAGTTTTTGGGCAGGGCAGCCAACACTTTCTTCATTATTTTGCGCGGGTCCAGGCTTTCGCCGCGCACCTGCACGCCCGCTAGCTCGTAGGCGGCCGGGGCCAGCCGCACCGTCAGGGGTGCGGCGGTGGCGGCTACGCTAGCCGTCGCGTAGCCCACGCTGCTCACCTGGACTTCGCCACCCGCTGCCCGCAAGGCAAAGCGGCCCCGCCCATCGGCCACCGTGCCCACGCCCTGAGCGGGCACCGAAACCGAAGCGTATGGCACCGGCTGGCCCGTTTTCTGGTCCAGCACCACCCCGCGTAAGGTCGCGGTGCCAGTAGCCGCCCGCACCTGGCGCGGCCGGCCGGCCGGATTCAGGGCGGTGGGTCCGGAGCGGGCCGCCGCACTATCGGGCGGGGTCATTGGCAAGGCCGCCACCACGGCCGTTGCACCGTGCGACGGGTTCACGCTGCGCAGAAACAGGAATCCATCCACCGCCTCGCTCCACGGGCCGGCCAAGGGCTGATAGTCGAAAGCATAGGTAGTCAGGCGCTGGCCGGGCGCGTCATGCTTCAGACTCACAAAGGCGTAGTCCCCCGGTTGGGCCAGCAACGCGGCCTCGAGCGAGCCGGCCACTGGCGCGGGCACCGGCTTATACCCCATAGCCGGGAAACCGTGGGTACCGCTGCCGCTCAGCGTGCCCAGAATGTACACTTGGTCCGGCCCGAGGCCGTTCTTCACGGCGCGGCCCATGGGGCGATAGGCCTGAATTTCGGCATTTTCGAAGTGGTCGGTGCGGTTGGCCAGGTGGGGCAGGGCCGCCCAGCACACCACTTTCTCCTGCGGATGAGCCCGCACGTACCACAGCAAGTTGTCGGCCATCTGGGCATCGCGCGGGTTGCTGTCGGTGGCGATGAACTGCTCTTCCAGCTTGGCATTGGCGTCGTGGGCGGCGTAGTCGCGGGCCTGGGCCAGTAGGCTGCGCAGGTTTTGCTGCCAGAAAGCGGCCTCGGTGCGCCGCCTGGCGTCGGGGCTGGCGGCGGCTTTGTCCACCAGGTGAGTTGTTTTGGCCATTTCCTTCTCAAAATCGGTCAGCTTGGTGGTGGGCAGAAAAGCAAATTGCTCGCCCATAAAGCCAATGACTTCTTCGAGGTATTCATAATTGAGCAGGCCCGCCGCTTTCTGCGGGGCCAGAAACGCTTCTAGGTCGTCCACCATATCACCGCTGTAGCCTTCACTCATCAGCTGCGGGTCGAAGCCGGCTACACGCAGCCCGCCTTTGCCGATAAGCGGTAGCACGGCCTGAAATTCCTGCGTGCTGGTCCAGACCGGGAATACGCTGTTACCAATAGCTTCCTGCGCTGGCCGCCCGGCTTCCAGTGCCTGCTGGGCCTTGTGCAAATCGTAGAACCCGCTCTCAAACGCCACCGTCGTAAAGCCCAGCCGCTCGTGCAGGTAGCGCAGGAGCCGGATTTTGGCCTCGAATACATTGCCTTCGCCGTGGCTGGGCTCGCCCAGCATCACCACCCGGGCCGGGCCAATTTCGGTTTTCAGAAATTCCAGGTCCCGAAAGTCAGTATCGACTGGATTGATGCTGCGCACGACGTGAACGGGCAGGGGAGTGGGGGCTTGGGCGTAGGCCGCCGGAGCGAGTAGGGCCGCCGCGAGTAGGGCGAAGGCCGTTTTCAAATCAGAAAACATTCAGCAGAGAAAAGTGGAAGAACCGCGCGGCGCGGCCGGAATGGGCAGCAAGTTAGCTCGCTGATGGACAAGCGAAATAGGATGGCCGCGACTGCTGAAAAAGAAAAAAGGCCCCGAACCAGCGTGGTTCGGGGCCTTCCGGGCAGTTGGGTTTGGAAGCTTACTCTTTTTCCAGCATCAGGGCCGCGCCGTCGGCCGACTTCAGCGTCAGCTTATCGTCGGTGAGGGTTTCCACGGCGAAGGTGTTGCTGGTAGTCGAGCCATCAGGCGTCATCGTGATGGTTTTGCCGGCCTGGTCGAACGTGTATTTGCCGTTCACAGCTCCCGAAGCACCGGTCATGTTGTAGGTGCCGTTGGCAAAAATGCGCAGCTCCTCCTGTTTCTGGGCATCAGTTTGCTTCACTTTGTCGCCGGAAGTATCGGTTTCTTTAGCGGTTTTCCACACCTTGCTGTCGGTGCCGTACAGCATGTTCACGCCTTCTACTTTGCCTTTGTCGTTGCTGCACGAAGCAGCAAATAGCGACACGAGCACCAGTAGGCTGGCAAAATAACGAAGCGAAAAAAGGGACTGGAGTTTCATGAGCACAACGAGTAATGGTGAAAGAATGAAGTGGTAGCCCGCGCACGGCGAACTCGTCGGCTTACGATACCGGGGCAAAAGAGTTGGCCGCGAAACCCCGCCGCACCAAGTGCGTATAGCAACCCGGCCGGCCCAACCGTGAGGTTCCCGGTGAAATCATTCGCACCACTTAATTTAATAAACCCCATGGGACTCTTCGATTTCATCAGCGACAAAGGCGACCAAAAACCCGTAGAGCCCGCTGCTAAGCCGGCGGCCGGCGGCACCGATTTTTTCGGCAACGCAAAACCGGAAACTTCTGGGGATACGTACACTGTTGTCAGTGGAGATTCCCTCTCGAAAATAGCCAAGCACCACTACGGCGACGCCGCTAAGTGGCACCAGATATACGACGCCAATAAGGCGGTCATCGGAACCAACCCTGACTTGATTGAAGTCGGCCAGGTGTTGACCCTACCTAGTCTCTAGGTACTTTTTTGCAGAAAAAAGGTGAGAAAAGCCACTCTGTTTCAGGGTGGCTTTTTTGCGTTTGGCGGGGTCGGTGATAAATGGGTAGCAATAGAAAGAACGTCATGCTGAGCGCAGCCGAAGCATCTCTACTGTATTAGTAATCAATGATAATAGCTAAAAAACGAAGCGGTAGAGATGCTTCGGCAAGCTCAGCATGACGTGCTGGGAACTTCCTTTTGACCCAGCTAAAAATATTTTTGCTCCAACGCTTGCCCATTCCAAATATCCTGTTCTACCTTTGCCGTTACCAGACAGGTACTCCCCGCTAACGGTGGGCAGTTTTCAAGTTTTATACAGAAGTGGCGAGAGAATAGGCTCCGTGACCCACTGGCAACCTTCGACCAACGAAAGGTGCCAATTCCTACCCACCCGCAGCTTCGGCCGCGCTGGGACAGATGATTCGAGTGCCATGGAAAATTCTTCGAATGCTGCTTTTTTTCCCCCGACTGCTTCGGCCGCCTTGCGCGCCGAAGGTTCGGGTTTCTTCGTTTCGGCCGATGGCGGCCGGAATGTGGCACCGCGCCCGGCGCGAATGCGAATGTGCTGTTGTCGCCCGTGTTGTTGCTAGCCTGATTTCGGCTTAACAACCTCCTCTTTCTTCTTCGTGGGAATGCCGTTGCGCCTGGTGCCCGTTGTGGCCACGCGGGTACCTCGAATGCGCTGAGCACGGCCATGCGCCGGCTAAGCGCCGCGCCGGACTGTCGCCCCAAGCGGGCCCTTGCTCCCGAAGAAGTATCTCTCCCTCAACCAGATATTCTTCCTGACTTCGTATGTCCAAGTACACTGCTCCCGCTTCCATTCAGCACGAACTGGCCGCTACGGCCCAACACTTAGCTAGCGTGCTGCCCGCCACGGCCAGCCACACCATTGATGCCGGTATTGCCGCCGTGCATGCCACCGGCCTGGCCCAGCACAGCCTTCGGGCCGGCCACAAAGTCCCCGATTTTACGTTGCCCGATGCTTTGGGCCAGCCGGTTGCACTGGCGGCGCTGTTGGCGGCCGGACCGGTGGTGCTGGTGTTTTATCGCGGCAACTGGTGCCCCTACTGCAACGTGCAGCTGCGGGCCTACAATCAGGCGCTGGCCCAGTTTAAGGGCTTTAATGCTACTCTGGTAGCGGTTTCGCCCCAAACGCCGGACCTGACCAATCTCACGGCCGAAGAAAAGGAACTGCAGTTTCCGGTGCTCAGCGACCTGGGCAACACGGTGGCCAAGCAGTTCGGGCTGGCCTACCAAGTGGGCGACGCCGTGTACCACACGCTGCACGGCGTGGGCATCGACCTGGCCACCTTCAACGGCGACGACAGCGGCGAGCTGCCGCTCACGGGCACGTTCGTTATCGCGCAGGACGGCACCATTGCCTGGGCCGCCACCGAAGCCAACTTCAAGCAGCGCCCCGACCCGGCCGTGTTGCTCGAGGCATTGGCCAAGCTTTAGTCCAGATTCATATCCAAAAAAAACCGCTTCACGCTTAAAACCGCAACCTCATGTCCGTTCAGCCCCAGCACTTCGAAACCCTCCAACTCCACGCCGGCCAGCAGCCCGACCCCACCACCGGGGCCCGCGCCGTGCCGCTGTTCCAAACCACCAGCTACGTATTTAAGAGCGCCGAACACGGGGCCAACTTGTTTGCCCTGAAAGAGTTTGGTAACATCTACACCCGCCTGATGAACCCGACTACCGACGTGTTCGAGCAGCGCGTGGCGGCCCTGGAAGGCGGCGTGGCGGCGCTGGCCACCGGCTCGGGCCAGGCGGCCCAGTTCATTGCCCTGAACAACATTCTGCAGGCCGGCGACAACTTCGTGAGCACGGCCTACCTGTATGGCGGCACCTACAACCAGTTCAAAGTGGCCTTTAAGCGCCTGGGCATTGAGGCGCGCTTTGCCGATGGCGACAACCCGGCTTCGTTCGAGCAGTACATCGACGAGAAGACCAAGGCAATTTACCTCGAAACCATCGGCAACCCGAGCTTCAGTATTCCCGATTTTGAGGCCATCGCGGCCATTGCCAAAAAGCACGACCTGCCGCTGATTGTGGACAATACCTTCGGCGCGGGCGGCTACCTGTTCCGTCCCCTGGAGCACGGCGCGAACATCGTGGTGGAGTCGGCCACGAAATGGATTGGCGGGCACGGTACCAGCGTGGGCGGCGTGATTGTGGATGGCGGCACCTACGACTTCGGCAACGGCAAGTTTCCGCAGTTTACGGAGCCGAGCGACGGCTACCACGGCCTGGTTTTCAACGACGTGTTCGGCAAGGGCAGTACGTTTGGCAACATCGCCTTCATCATCCGGGCGCGGGTGGAAGGGCTGCGCGACTTTGGCCCGGCCATCAGCCCGTTCAACTCCTGGCAGCTGCTCATCGGCCTCGAAACCCTGAGCCTGCGCGTGGACCGCACCGTGGAAAACGCCCTGAAAGTAGCCAACTGGCTGGAGCAGCACCCGCAGGTGGAAAGCGTGAACTACCCCGGCCTGGCCAGCAGCCCCTACCACGCCATTGCCAGCAAATACCTGAAGCGCGGCTACGGCGGCGTGCTCTCGTTCCGGGTGAAGGGCACCAAGGAGACGGCCACGCAATTCATTGATAACCTGAAGCTCATCAGCCACCTGGCCAACGTGGGCGATGCCAAGACGCTCATCATTCAGCCCTCGGCCACCACCCACCAGCAGATGAGCGAAGCCGAGCAGCTGGCCGCCGGCGTCACGCCGACCTCGCTGCGCTTGTCAGTGGGTATAGAGCATTTTGACGACATCAGGGCCGACTTGCAGGCCGCTTTTGATGCCATTGGCAACACGGCCGCGCTGCCCACGGAGGGCGAAGAAGTGGGCGAGCCCGAGCTGGAGCACGCGCAGCCGCTGGAGGTATAGTCAACTTTCTCGCGGAGGTGGGGGGGGGGGGGGGGGGGGGGGGCGGGGGGGGGGGGCCGGGGGGGGCGGGGGGGGCGCAGAAGGGGGCACCACCCAGCGCCATCCCC
>NZ_JBEPPC010000015.1:0-2572 GCF_040547115.1 Hymenobacter sp. UYCo722
CTGATAGCGTGCCTTTTGCATAATGAGCCTACGAGTTACTCCTCCCCGGCAAGGTTAAGCGCTTTAAGGCGCGGAGCCGCAGCGAAAGCGAGTCTGAACAGGGCGTGCAGTCGGGGGGGGTAGACGCGAAACTTTGTGAGCTACCCTTGAGCAGGTTGAAGGTGCAGTAACATGCACTGGAGGACCGAACCAGTTTCCGTTGAAAAGGATTTGGATGACTTGAGGGTAGGGGTGAAAGGCCAATCAAACTGAGAAATAGCTCGTACTCCCCGAAATGTATTGAGGTACAGCGTCGGCGTTGAGGTCAGTGGAGGTAGAGCTACCAATAGGACTAGGGGGTGTCAGAGCCTACCGAATCCTGATGAACTCCGAATGCCACTGGCTATAGCCGGCAGTGAGGCCTGGGGTGCTAAGGTCCCCGGCCGAGAGGGAAAGAACCCAGACCAACAGCTAAGGTCCCTAAATCTAGATTAAGTTGAACAAAGGAGGTCCACTTGCTTTGACAGCCAGGAGGTTGGCTTGGAAGCAGCCATTCCTTTAAAGAGTGCGTAACAGCTCACTGGTCGAGCGAGCGGGCGTCGATAATACGCGGGCATCAAATCTAGTACCGAAGCTTTGGATGTAGCATGCAAGACTGCTACGTGGTAGGGGAGCATTCTCCTTGCGGTGAAGGCGTGTCGTCAGGCATGTTGGAGCGTGGAGAAAAGCATATGTAGGCATGAGTAACGATAATGCGGGTGAGAAACCCGCACGCCGATAGACTAAGGTTTCCAATTCAACGCTAATCGGAATTGGGTTAGTCGGGACCTAAGGGGAAGCCGAAAGGTGCACTCGATGGACAGCAGGTTAATATTCCTGTACTAATGGTAGCAAGTGATGCAGTGACGCAGAAGTGAAAGCACCGCGGGCGGACGGAAGTGCCCGTTGAAGGCCGTAGGTATTGGGACCGTAGTTAAGTACGCGGACCTAGCCGAAAGCTGATAGTACCGTACGTTCTTCGGAACACGCGGATAGTGTGCCTAATCCGACTGCCAAGAAAACCTGCTAAGCGTTTTAAAGCTATTATTACCCGTACCGCAAACCGACACAGGTAGTCAAGGAGAGTATCCTGAGGCGCTCGAGTGAATCACGGCCAAGGAACTCGGCAAAATGGACCTGTAACTTCGGGAGAAGGGTCGCTTCCTCGTTGCAAGACGAGAAGCCGCAGTGAAAAGGCCCAGGCGACTGTTTAACAAAAACACATGACTTTGCTAACGCGCAAGCGGACGTATAAGGTCTGACACCTGCCCGGTGCCGGAAGGTTAAGAGGGGAACTTAGTCGCAAGGCGAAGGTTTGAATCGAAGCCCCGGTAAACGGCGGCCGTAACTATAACGGTCCTAAGGTAGCGAAATTCCTTGTCGGGTAAGTTCCGACCTGCACGAATGGTGTAACGATCTGGGCGCTGTCTCAGCCGTGAGCTCGGTGAAATTGTAGTCTCGGTGAAGATGCCGAGTACCCGCCACGGGACGGAAAGACCCCGTGCACCTTTACTATAGGTTGCCATTGGTGTTGGGTTCGGCATGTGTAGCATAGGCGGGAGGCGCTGAGCCGGGGACGCTAGTTCTCGGGGAGCCAACGTTGAAATACCGCCCTTGCCGTGCCTGATGCCTAATCCCGCAATAGCGGGAGACAGTGGCTGCTGGGTAGTTTGACTGGGGTGGTCGCCTCCAAAAGAGTATCGGAGGCTTTCAAAGGTCCACTCAGTACGCTTGGTAACCGTACGCAGAGCGCAATAGCAGAAGTGGGCTTGACTGTGAGGCCGACTAGCCGAGCAGGGTCGAAAGACGGATATAGTGATCCGGTGGTTCCGCATGGAAGGGCCATCGCTCAAAGGATAAAAGGTACGCCGGGGATAACAGGCTGATCTCCCCCAAGAGCTCATATCGACGGGGAGGTTTGGCACCTCGATGTCGGCTCGTCACGTCCTGGGGCTGGAGAAGGTCCCAAGGGTTCGGCTGTTCGCCGATTAAAGTGGCACGCGAGCTGGGTTCAGAACGTCGTGAGACAGTTCGGTCCCTATCTGTGGTGGGCGTTGGAAATTTGACAGGACCTGTCCTTAGTACGAGAGGACCGGGATGGACCAGCCGCTGGTGCGCCGGTTGTACCGCCAGGTGCAGCGCCGGGTAGCTACGCTGGGACGAGATAAGCGCTGAAAGCATCTAAGTGCGAAACTCACCTGGAGATGAGATTTCCCAATGGAAGGCCCGTCGGAGATGACGACGTTGATAGGCGGCAGGTGAACAACTGGAAACAGAATAGCTGAGCCGTACTAAGTGGCCGAGGGCTTCTTTTATAGCCGCATGCAAGTGCGGCTGGCGTCGAGCGCGCAACACACGCTTCGTTTTTGTCCCCTTATGTCGAGTTATTGAGGGTTGCGTGCTTCCGCGAGGGAGCCATCAGAACACCGCAACCCCCGCCAGCAATGGTGGCTTTAGCCCGGGTGTTCACCTCTTCCCATTCCGAACAGAGTCGTTAAGCCCCGGTGCGCCTATGGTACTGCCTTCACCGGTGGGAGAGTCGGTCGCCGCCAAC
>NZ_JBEPPC010000016.1:0-2106 GCF_040547115.1 Hymenobacter sp. UYCo722
ACCTCCGAAAGTTTGCTGCACTTATAGTAGCGGTTAGTGGGTTGCATAACAAGAAGTTACGCCCCTATTCCTGATTTTTGCTTCCTAAGCCCCTACGTTAATATAACAGCATTTCCCGAAAACATACAGAATGCCCCGTGGTACTAGCTACGGGGCATTCTGTGTTTAGCGCTTTAAGAAGTAAAAATCAAGAATCAGGTGGCAGCTTGCTATAATACAAATTGCTAACCTTCACTACAGCGCAGAAAAATTTACAGGTTACGTTTTAGCTACTTGCTCCGGCTTTCTATGCTGTAGTTACCAGCTTGGACGCGACCCATATTACCTAGTCAAACAGTCGCACCATTAATTCGCCCTACCCGCACTTATGCCACCGGTGCCAACCATAGATTTGAGGTGGTCTAGCTAAGCCGGACACACCTGGGACGTTGTTTGAAGATGGGTTTCGAAGTGATTGGGTGATTGATAGCCGAGGGCAGAATGTCGGCGTTCGGCGTTGTAATAGGCAATGTGGTGGCTGATTTCGAGCCGAGCTTCTTCCAGCCCGGGGAAGCGGCCGCCGTCGAGTAGTTCGGCTTTGAAGCGACTCCAAAACGATTCGGCGTGGGCGTTGTCGTAGCAGTTGCCGCGCCGGCTCATGCTTTGCTGGGCGCCGTGTTTAGCGACCAAGTCTTTGAATCGGGTGGCCGTGTACTGGCTGCCCTGGTCGGAATGAATAATGAGCCCAGCGGGTGGGCGGCGCACGGCCAAGGCCCGGCGCAGGGCTTCGCTGACGAGGTCTTCGGGCATGGTGTCGCGCACTTCCCAGCCGACGACCTTGCGCGAACAGCGGTCCAGCCACACGGCCAGGTAGAGCCAGCCGCCGCCCTGGCGGGGCAAATACGTGATGTCGCCCACCCAGACCCGGTTGGGGGCCGTGGGGGCCGGCTGGCCCCGCAAGCGGTTGGGGGCGGCGCGCACGGCCGGGTCCGAGTCGGTGGTGCGGGGCACGAACAAACGGGGCTGCTGGGCGCGCAGGCCATGCTCGCGGAGCACGCGGCGGATGCGCCAGCGGCCCACCGCATGGCCCTGGGCCTGCACTTCGGCGCGCAGCCGGCGCGTGCCGGCGCGTGCCATAACGCTGGCTGTGGTCCGCAAACGCCTCGCGCACGGCCACTTGCCAGGCTGGTTCGACCGCCGGCACCTGCTGGCGGCGCTGCCAGCCGTAGTACGCGGCCGGGGCCACGCGCAGCACGTGGCAGAGCTGGCGCACGGGTACCTGAGTGGCCCGCTGCGCGATGTAGCGGTACGTGCTCACGGGGTCGGCTGGCCGAAGATGACCAAGGCTTTTTTTAAAATATCGAGCTCCTGTGCGAGCCGTTTATTGGCCGCACGCAGGGCGCGCACTTCCGGGTCGCGGGCCACTTCCAAGCTGCCCACTTCGGCCACCAACTGAGCTTGTTGCCAACGGTAAAGCAGTTTGGGGCTGATTCCCAGCTGCCGCGCCGCGGCCTGCGTGCTGCGGCTTTCACTGGCTAGGCGCAGGGCCTCGGCCTTGAACGCCTCATCGTATTTACGTCGTTTGTCGGGCGACGCCCCGCTTGCTTTGCTTGCCATAACAGAAGAAATATACGTCCTTCTTCTGTCCGTCATTCCTAGACCGCCTCAATTCTCCTACTGGAAGTTGCCAAGCCGTCGACCCGGCTAAATGTACTTCAGCCCGTGAAATATATGTGGCAACTTCGACCAAGGCGCAAGCGGCAAAATTGTCTTTTTACTTGGTTTAAAACAGCGGTAATGTATAAACCAAATCCGTTCTCGAGTGCGCGGGAAATACCTCACAAACCATTATTCGTAGCAAAACCCACATCAGCCGTCGGTATTGATACAGACGGTTGATGCGGCTATAAAATGTTAGTATACTTAAGCTTCAATCAACACTTCCGCTTTCGCACAACTAGCACCAATTATCCCAGAAAACATCGCACACCAACGACTAAAGAACGAGAGTCAGGGCTTTTGGGGCCTTATCACAAGCAAAAACCCTCTTGGCTGCTGGTGAAAGCATCCAAGAGGGTTTCCTGTTGTAAGGTTGGCGGCGACCGACTCTCCCACCGGTGAAGGCAG
>NZ_JBEPPC010000017.1:0-1888 GCF_040547115.1 Hymenobacter sp. UYCo722
AATAGGAATAGTGGCGCACGGGTGCGTAACGCGTAACCAACCTACCTGAATCTGGGGGATAGCCCGCCGAAAGGCGGATTAATACCGCATAAAACCACAGAACGGCATCGTTTCATGGTTAAAGATTTATTGGATTCAGATGGGGTTGCGTGCCATTAGCTAGTTGGGGAGGTAACGGCTCACCAAGGCGACGATGGCTAGGGGAGCTGAGAGGCTGGTCCCCCACACGGGCACTGAGATACGGGCCCGACTCCTACGGGAGGCAGCAGTAGGGAATATTGGGCAATGGACGAGAGTCTGACCCAGCCATGCCGCGTGCAGGATGAAGGCTTTCTGAGTCGTAAACTGCTTTTATCAGGGAAGAAAAAAGGGCATGCGTGCTTTACTGACGGTACCTGATGAATAAGCACCGGCTAACTCCGTGCCAGCAGCCGCGGTAATACGGAGGGTGCAAGCGTTGTCCGGATTTATTGGGTTTAAAGGGTGCGTAGGCGGTTTTTTAAGTCCGGGGTGAAAGCCCACTGCTCAACAGTGGAACTGCCCTGGAAACTGGAAGACTTGAGTACAGACGAGGGTGGCGGAATGGATACTGTAGCGGTGAAATGCATAGATAGTATCCAGAACACCGATTGCGAAGGCAGCTGCCTAGACTGTAACTGACGCTGAGGCACGAAAGCGTGGGGAGCGAACAGGATTAGATACCCTGGTAGTCCACGCCGTAAACGATGGATACTCGCTGGTGGCGATAGATGGTCACTGGCTTAGCGAAAGCGTTAAGTATCCCACCTGGGGAGTACGCTCGCAAGAGTGAAACTCAAAAGAATTGACGGGGGCCCGCACAAGTGGTGGAGCATGTGGTTTAATTCGATGATACGCGAGGAACCTTACCTAGGCTAGAATGCGCGTGACCGGCTCAGAGATGAGCCTTTCCTTCGGGACACAAAGCAAGGTGCTGCATGGCCGTCGTCAGCTCGTGCCGTGAGGTGTTGGGTTAAGTCCCGCAACGAGCGCAACCCCTATGTTTAGTTGCCAGCATGTAATGATGGGGACTCTAGACAGACTGCCTGCGCAAGCAGTGAGGAAGGCGGGGACGACGTCAGGTCATCATGGCCCTTACGCCTAGGGCTACACACGTGCTACAATGGACGGTACAGCGGGTTGCCAACCAGCGATGGTGCGCCAATCCCGAAAAGCCGTTCTCAGTTCGGATCGGAGTCTGCAACTCGACTCCGTGAAGCTGGAATCACTAGTAATCGCGTATCAGCAATGACGCGGTGAATACGTTCCCGGGCCTTGTACACACCGCCCGTCAAGCCATGGAAGTTTGGTAGACCTGAAGCTGGTGCTCCGCAACGAAGCCAGTTAGGGTAGAACAGGTAACTAGGGCTAAGTCGTAACAAGGTAGCCGTACCGGAAGGTGCGGCTGGATCACCTCCTTTCTGGAGCAGTTCGACTCGTGAGTTCGTGGCGTGGTACGCTTACAATAGCAACTTATTGTTGTCTTTTCCATCATTCAAATAATACTTGAATCCGAATACGGGCTTGTAGCTCAGGTGGTTAGAGCGCTACACTGATAATGTAGAGGTCCGTGGTTCGAGTCCACGCAGGCCCACTCTAACGGCTTAACCAAGTTGTTGTAAATACCGAAAAGCAGCGATTGGCTGGTTTTCACGAAGTCATCAGATACCAGGATGACAGACGTTCTTTGACGTAAGGGGTAACAAAAACGAAGCGTAGCGCGCTTGGTTCCGCAAGGGACAAAGCACTTCTTGTTTACAAGGAGAGCGTTACGAAAAGAGAAGTAAGAAAGAGCACACGGGGGATGCCTAGGGTCTCAGAGGCGACGAAGGACGCGATAAGCTGCGATAAGGCTGGGGGAGGGGCACAT
>NZ_JBEPPC010000018.1:0-1751 GCF_040547115.1 Hymenobacter sp. UYCo722
GTACTGCTCGAACACGCCGGCGCGGTACAGGGCCACGGCGCAGTTCAGGGCTGTTTGGCCGCCAAAGGCCACCAGAATGCCATCGGGCCGCTCTTTCTTGATGACTTCTTCCACGAAGTAGGGCGTCACGGGCAGGAAGTACACGTCGTCGGCCATGCCGTCGGAGGTCTGCACGGTGGCGATGTTGGGGTTGATGAGGATGGTGCGGATGCCTTCCTCCTTCAGCGCCTTGAGGGCCTGCGAGCCGGAATAATCGAACTCCCCGGCCTCGCCGATTTTCAGCGCGCCGGAACCGAGGATGAGTACTTTGTTGGGTTTGTTCATTAGGTTGTATGTGTTCAAAAAGAACGTCATGCAGAGCGCAGCGAAGCGAAGTCGAAGCATCTCTACCGCTTCGTTGTATTTTTTTAGGATTAGCCTTCCCAAGTCTCTAAATCAATGGTCTGCCAAGCCGGATTAAACGTGCTAATCAGTGCATCTTTCTTCCGGCGCGTCCAGCCTTTCAACTGCTTTTCCCGCGCAATGGCCTGCGTTGCATCGGTCGCTATTTCAAAGTACACCAGCAAATCAGCCTGATACCGTCCGGTGAATTTTGCGGCATTACCCCGGTTTTCGCTGTGCTGGTAGAGCCGTCGCGAGAGGTCGTTGGTGACACCGATATACAAAACGGTTTGGGTTTGATTAGTCAGGATGTATACGTACATGCTGAGTGATTTTAGAACGTCAGGCTGAATTTATTAAAGCCTCTATAGTGTGTCCAAGTCGGTAATAGAGAACCGATAAAGGCCATGCTGTATCATGTCAGTATGAAAAGTGCTTTGTATCGTTAGGTCGCTTTCTTGGCCATCAAACCACAGTAAGACGTCTACAAAAATCTTATCTGCGATGTCTGAATGTCTAACTACACCAATTCTGTAAGCCCTATTGTTTGGGGCTGACGTCACCACACCACCATGTTCTGCGACAGCTTTCTCAATGTAGTCTGATGGCAATTCCTGACTGTAATCAAGCTCATGTAACAGTCCATATTTTCTAGCAGCCAAACAGTCAATGATAAAGGAAACAGTAGCTTTTATTCTGTTCTTTTTCATGGGCTGTTTAATTGATAGAGTGACTAGCGTATGCGACGAAGCGGTAGAGATGCTTCGACTTCGCTTCGCTCCGCTCAGCATGACGTTCTTTTTATTGCCTTCTGCCTCGTTCTACTTGCAGTTCTTATACGCCACCACTGCTTTCAAAAAGTCATCAAACAGAAACTCCGTATCCTCCGGCCCGCCAGCAGCTTCGGGGTGAAACTGGGTGGAGAAAAACGGCTTGGACGTGTGCTTAATGCCTTCGCAAGTCCCGTCGTTCAGGTTCTCGAACAGCATCTGCCACTCGGCGGGGAGCGTTTCGGTGTCCACCGCGAAGCCGTGGTTCTGGCTGGTGATGTAGCAGCGCTGGGTGCCGGTGAGCTTCACGGGCTGGTTGTGGCTGCGGTGGCCGTATTTCAGCTTGAAGGTGTCGCCGCCCGCCGCCAGGCCCATGAGCTGGCTGCCCAGGCAGATGCCGAAAATGGGCTTGTCCTGGACCAGGGCCTTTTGCAGGTGCCGGATGGTGGCCGCGCACATTTTGGGGTCGCCGGGGCCGTTGCTCAGGAACAGGCCGTCGTAGTCGAGGGTCGTGAAATCGTAGTCCCAAGGCACGCGAATCAGCTCCACGTCGCGCTCCAGGAAGCAGCGGATGATGTTGGTTTTGGTGCCGCAGTCCAC